>NZ_JAFKFX010000025.1 GCF_017308075.1 Allobosea sp. | reverse complement strand
CGATGCCCGTGCCGACGTGTTCGATTACATCGAGCGCTTCTACAATGCCGTTCGCAGGCACTCGACCATCGGCTACATCAGCCCGGTCGAGTTCGAAAAGAAGGTGGGATTAGCTTAACTGAGCGTCCACGAAACCGGCAGCAGGCCAGTCAGGTCGACGGGCCTCCCACTGCCAGGCCCTTTAGCTTGGGATTGGGCTAAAACACGGCGAGCATCGTCGAACTCAGCTTCAGTCTTGACCCGCTCGATCCTCACGCGGCGCTTAGCTTCGGTGGCGTCAGATGTTTTCAGCGACCGTCTGATCTCGACCTTGCCGATGATCGACCGCAACTCGTCCGGAACACGGACCCGGAGCCACCAGATATTTCCCCGCAAAAGAAGATGCTCAGGGCGACGTGCCATCAGGGCTCGCTATGCTGTTGTGGACCACCAATGAGGACCAAAAGCACGGCAAGCAGCTGAAATCAAACGCTTTCTCCGGGGCACCAAGCACTTAAGAGTGCTTGGTGGAGCTGAGGGGATTCGAACCCCTGACCTCTGCAGTGCGATTGCAGCGCTCTCCCAACTGAGCTACAGCCCCGAAGCGCTGGCCTTCTAGGCCCTGCGTTGCGCTCCTGTCAATCGCTTCCGACAGGAACATTCTTCGGGCGGGCGATCCGCGCGCCGGACGGTTTTCAGAGAGGTCCTTTGATGCGTTCCGTTCTCGATGTCGTGATGCTGGCACTGAACCTCTATGTCTGGATCCTGATCGCTTCCGCCGTGCTCAGCTGGCTCATCGCCTTCAACGTCGTCAACACGCGCAACCAGTTCGTTTCCTCGGTCTGGGATTTTCTCTACCGCATCACCGAGCCGGCGCTGCGGCCGATCCGCAACATGCTGCCCAATCTCGGCGGCATCGACATTTCGCCGATCATCCTCTTGCTCGGCATCTTCTTCATCCAGAGCGTGATCACCCGCTACATCTATCCCAACGTTTTCTAGCCGCATGGCCGCCTGGTCCATCGTGCCGGATGGGCTTGCGATCGCGATCCGTCTGACGCCGCGCGGCGGACGCGACAGTCTCGATGGGGTCGAGACGCTGGCCGATGGCCGGCAAGTATTGAAGGCGCGGGTCAGGGCGGCACCGAGCGAAGGCGAGGCTAATACGGCGCTGGTCGCGCTCCTTGCCAAGGAACTTGCCATCTCCCGTTCGCAGCTGTCGCTGACCGCAGGCGCGAGCGCGCGCCTGAAGCGTATCCTCGTTCAAGGCGACGGGGCGGTGCTGGCGGCACGATTGCAGAAGCGGTTTTGCGAGATTTGATGCTGCGTTGCAGTAGAAACCTGCGAATCGGCTCTTGACGAAGGCGCTCGGCTCCTGTCCCAACTAGGGCATGGACCCAGCTTCATCGCCGCACTTCCCCGAGCGCCTGACCGAAGGCTATCGCGCCTTCCTCGACGACCGTTTCGTGCGCGAGCAGAGCCGATACGAGCAGCTCGCCGAAACCGGCCAGACGCCGAAGATCATGCTGATCGGCTGCTGCGATTCGCGCGTCTCGCCGGAGGTGATCTTCGACGCCAGCCCCGGCGAGATGTTCGTCGTCCGCAACGTCGCCAATCTGGTGCCGCCCTTCTCGCCCGACGATCAGCTGCACGGAACCTCGGCGGCGCTCGAATATGGGGTGCAGGCGCTCAAGGTCGAGCACATCGTTGTGCTCGGTCATGGTCGCTGCGGCGGCATCCGCGCCTTTGCCGACGATGCGCAGGGGCCGCTTTCGCCGGGCGACTTCATCGGCAAGTGGATCACCTTGATCGAGCCGGCCGCCCGGCGCTCCGGCGGCCGCGGCCGCAACGAGGATTTCGCAGGCTATGTCGAGCGGCTGGCGCTGGCCTCGGTCCAGCAATCGCTCGACAATCTGCGGACCTTCCCCTGCATCAAGATCCTCGAGGAGAAGGGCCGCCTGCATCTGCATGGCGCCTATTTCGCGGTCGCGACCGGCACGCTGATGCTGCTCGACCCGCAGACCGGGCAGTTCATCCCGGCACTCGGCGAGATGCCGAAGAAGGTCCAGAGCATACGCTGCGACTGAAGGGCGGCGCGGAAAAGCGGCTCCGGCTTACGATTTCGTGCACGGCCTTGTGTCGGCTTGGCTTGCGAGGCCGGTCGAAAGAGCGTTTCCTGCCGAAGCAGCGCCTTCTCCCTTGGGACCGGGCTAGAGATTCGCGATAGAAGCCGGCTTTCTGCCCTTGGGGAAAGAGCAGGCGGGCAGGCAACGAGGTGCCGGCGACAATGGTCGGCGGGCTCGATAATTTTGCTGCGCGGACCCGATGACGAAACGGCCGGCATGCGCTAGATTGCCGCCTCCCGGTCACAATTCACCTGAAGTTTCATGTTCGATCGACGCAAGCCCGCTGCCCCCGCTCCCTTCGTCACGCACGAAAACATCGAGGCCAAGATCAAGTGGTTCGACCCGGAGAAGGGCTTCGGCTTCGCTTCTCCGTCGGACGGCTCGGGCGATGTCTTCGTCCACGTCTCGGCCATCGGTCCGCTCGACGCGCAGGATCTCCAGCCCGGCGCCACCATCATCGCCGATCTCGGCGAGGGGCGGCGCGGCCTGCAGGTCGTCGCGGTCCACGAGATCGACGCCTCGACCGCGACCCCGGCCGCTCCGCGCGGCGGTGCCCGCCCGTTCTCGCCGCGCCCCCCGCGCGATGATTTCGGCGGTGGCTATGGCGGTGGTGGCGGCGGCTACGATCGTGGCGGCGGTGTCGGCTATGATCGCGGCGGCTATGGCGGCGGCGGTTACGACCGTGGCGGCGCCGGTGGCTATGACCGTGGCGCGAGCGCGCCGATGGAGGGGCCCTTCGACGGTTCCGTGAAGTTCTTCAACGCCGATCGCGGCTTCGGCTTCATCGCCCCCGACCAGGGTGGCGCTGACGTCTTCCTGCATGTCAGCTCGCTGAGCCGCAGCGGCTTGCAGCCGCCGATGGACGGGCAGCGCGTGCGCTTCTCGATCCGCGCCGGCAAGAAGGGCCCGGAAGCGGCGAACGTCAGCTACGTCTGAGCGCTGCCGCGTTTCCGGCGAGGTTTTCGGGGCGGCGTGCCGAGAGGCGCGCCGCCTCAAACACTTTCGAGTGCCCGGTGGGGCGGGGCGGGGAGCATCAGCGCGACAGGATCGCCCGGCCTGACCTCGCCGCCTTTCAGCACGATCCCCATGATGCCCGCCTTGCGAATCAGGGCTCCCTTCGCGTCGCGGCCGAGCACGGCCTTGAGCAGGCCGGGCCGGAAGGCCTCGATCTGGGCGCAAGGGTTGCGCAGTCCGGTGATCTCGACCAACGCATCGTCGCCGAGCTGCAGCCGGGTCCCGGTGGGCAGTCCGAGCAGGTCGATGCCGCGTGTCGTCAGGTTCTCGCCCATGTCGCCTGGCTTCAGGGCGAAGCCGGCCACCCCGAGCTCGTCGAAGAGTTCGGCGTGAAGCAGGTGGACCTGCCTGAGATTGGGCTGGGTCGGGTCTGCGGCGACGCGGGAGCGGTGCTTCACCGTGACGCCGCAATGGGCGTCGCCTTCGACACCGAGCCCGGCGAGCAGGCGGATGGCGGGGAGCGCCGGCTTGCTGAAACGGTGCCGCTCGTCCCGGCCGACTGCGACGATCATACCCGTCATGGCGCCTTCCTTCGGCTGCTATGAGGCCCGTCCGTCAAACGAAAGAGCCGGCCCGCGGAACGGGGCCGGCTCCTGATATCGCCAGTCCTTGCAATGCTGGCATGACGCGCGTTCAGTGGTCGTCGCCCTCGAGGCCGCCGACATGCTTCTGGGTGTAGAGTTCGAGGCCGATGCGGCCGATCAGCTCGAGCTGGGTCTCGAGGAAGTCGATATGGCCTTCCTCATCCTTCATCAGCGCCTTGAACAGCTCTTCGGACGGATAATCCTGGACCTCACGGCAATAGGTCGCCGCTTCCTGATAGAGCGCGCGGGCCTCGATCTCGGCTTTGAGATCGCATTCGATGACTTCCTTGACGTTCTCGCCGATCCGCAGCGGGTCGAGCGTCTGCATGTTGGGGAAGCCTTCGAGGAAAAGGATGCGGTCGACGAAGCGGTCGGCATGGACCATCTCCTCGATCGATTCCTTCTTCCAGGTCTTGGCCATGTTCTTCAGACCCCAATTGTCGAGGATCCGGTAGTGCAGCCAGTACTGGTTGATGGCCGTGAGCTCGGAACGCAGGCCCTTGTTGAGGTACTCGATAACCTTCTTGTCGCCCTTCATGGCAGCTTCCCTCGCAATGCCCACATTAGAATGATCCTAATGTAGGTCGGGCATTCTCAAAAGGGAAGCGCAGAATCCGGCTCGATAGTACGCAGCTGCCAAGCCGAGGCTCAGGCAGCTTCACGCTCGCCGGCGGTCTCGATTTCGGCCAGCATCAGGCCGACGGAGACGTGCACCGCGCAGTCGATCTCGCGGCTGGCGCAGCTGCTGCACTGGCTGGCGCAGGCGGCACGCGCCTCGGCCAGCAGGCTGCGCACCGCGCGGGCGCAGCGGCCGCAATCCGGGCTGCAGCCGAGGCAGTCATAGGCCTCACCTGCCGTCTTCGGCCCCGAGCCGTCCGAGGCGATGGTACTCTTGATCTGCCGGCAGGACAGGACGTTACAGGAGCAGACGATCACGCCCGGCCGCCCCCTGCGAGCTTGGCGACGTTCTCCTTGCCGTCGGCGCGGCGCAGGCGGACGATGACCTCCACCGAGGACACCACCATGCCCTCCGGCGCCACCGGCAGGCCGCTGACCTGGATCTCCGAGCCGGGAATGTCGACGACCGTCTCGTCGTCCTCATTGTAGAAGTGGTGGTGCTCGGAGACATTGGTGTCGAAGAAGGTCTTCGGCCCGGAGACCGAAACCTGGCGCAGCAGCCCGGCCTCGGAGAATTGCCGCAGCGTGTTGTAGACGGTCGCCAGCGACAAGGGCTCGCGGGCGCGCAGCGCCTCCTCATAGAGCATCTCGGCGCTGACATGGCGGTCGCCCTTGGCGAAGAGCAGCCAGCCAAGCGCCATGCGCTGGCGCGTCGGCCGCAGCCCGACGCTGCGCAGGCGCGATTTCACGGCGCTGATCGGGCAGGCCGCCGGGACCTTCTGCGGCCACGGGATCTGGTCGGCCTGACTGCGCGTCGCCGCGCCATTCTTCAGGGACACAATGCTCATGAAACGCCTTCCAGACTCGCAGTTCTCGCGTCCTGTAGTTTAGAAAAAGTCTAAACTACTGATATTATTGATATTTTTGCCTTCTCTCTCGCTCCGTGTCAATTCCTTGTGCCCTGCGGCAAGTCGCATCAGGGGATTGTCCGCAGTGCAGGCCGGAGCCGTGGCGGGCCTCAGTGGCCAGCTCCGTCCGGCGCGGCCTGACCCGGCTTGCGCATGAAGAGAGCGAGCACGACAAGGGTGGCGAAGACGAAGGTCAGGGCCAGGAAGATGTCGCCGAAGGCCATGACCAGCGCCTGCTTGTGGGCGCGCTGGTTCATCAATGCGAGCGCCATCGACTCGGCCGCGTCGCCATAATCGGCGAAGCGCTGGGTCAGCATGGCGAGGTTCTCCTCCGCCACCTGCCGGCCGGCGGCGACCGCCTCGTGCAGCCGGGCGATGTGCAGGTCTGTGCGGCTGTTGAGGAAGGTGTTGATCAGGGCCAGGCCGACGGCGCCGCCGAGATTGCGGGTCAGATTATAGAGCCCTGAGGCGTTCTTGAGCTGCTGCGGCGGCAAGGTGCCGAGCGCGAGGTTGTTGATCGGCACCATGCACAGCATCAGCGAGCAGCCGCGCAGGATCTGCGGCACGAGCAGCTCGTTGAAATCCCAGTCGGCGGTGACGAAGGAGGCGAGCCAGGTGCCGAGCGCGAAGCCGCCGAAGCCGATCATCATCATGATGCGCGGGTCGAGCTTGGCCGAGAGGCGCCCGGCGATCGGCGCGGTCAGGAACATGGCGAGGCCGGTGACGAACATGGTCTCGCCGATCATCAGCGCGTCATAGCCGCGGATGCGCCCGAGATAGACGGGGTAGAGATAGGTCAGCCCGTAGAGGCCGATGCCCATGGTGAAGGAGAACAGCGAACCGAAGGCGAAGTTGCGGTTCTGGAAGGCGTAGAGGTCGACCAGCGGATCGTCGCGCGTCAGCGCCCGCCAGAAGAACAGCACGCAGCCGACGAGCATCAGCCCGGTGAAGAAGACGATCTCATGACTCTGGAACCAGTCGAGCCTGGTGCCTTCCTCCAGCACGTATTCGAGGCTGCCGAGGAAGGCGGCCATGCTGGCGAGGCCGAGCCAGTCGAAGCGCTTGAGCAGGGAATGGTCGGGCTTGTCGAAGTCGATCAGCGTCCAGGCGGCGATCGAGACGCCGATGCCGGGCACGACATTGATCAGGAAGAGCCAGTGCCAGGAGAAGGCATGGCTGAGATAGCCGCCGATGGTCGGGCCGATGGTCGGGGCGAGCGTCGCGATCAGGCCGATCAGCGGCGAGACGATCGGCCGTTTGGAGGCCGGGAAGATGGTGAAGGCGGCGGCGAAGACGCCGGGGATCATGCCGCCGCCGATGAAGCCCTGCACGGCGCGCCACAGGATCATCTCGTTGATCGAGGTCGACATCGCGCAGAGCACGCTTGCGACGGTGAAACCGGCGGCGGCGATGGTGAAGAAGACGCGGGTGGACAGCGCCCGGCTGAGATAGCCGGACAAGGGGATCATGATCACTTCGGCGATCAGATAGGCGGTCTGGACCCAGGCGATCTCGTCGGCCGAGGCCGAGAGCCCGGCCTGGATCTCGGCGAGCGAGGCCGAGACGATCTGGATGTCCAGGATCGCCATGAACATGCCGAAGACCATGGCGAGGAAGGCGAAGATCCGCCTCGCCGGAATGGCGTCGGAGGCCGGCGGGGTACCGGCGGGGCTGGCAAGGGTCGCGGTGGCCATCAAGGCCTCCCTGGCTTCTTGTTTGCGCAGCCCTCTTCCTGAGGAGCGGCGTCAGCCGCGGCGCGAGGGATGGTTCCAGGGGGCGCTGGAACAGCCTTCGCGACGCCGTCCCTTACGGGACGGCTCCTCAGGATGAGGGCTCGCGGGCTGGCCGGCTCAGTGCGCCTGCGGTCGCGGATCGATCGAGACCACCACCGACATGCCCGGCCGCAGCGTGTGGCGGGCGATCGCCTCGGGCGCCAGCGCGATCCGCACCGGCACGCGCTGGACGATCTTGGTGAAATTGCCGGTCGCATTGTCGGCCGGCAGCAGCGAGAACACCGAGCCGGTGCCCCCGGCGATGCCGCTGACCGTGCCCTGGAAAACCTGGCCGGGCAGGGCGTCGACGGTGATCGTCGCCTTGTCGCCGATCTTCAGCGGGCCGACCTGGGTCTCCTTGAAGTTGGCGTCGACATAGACCTGGTCGAGCGGAACGATCGACATCAGCCGCTTGCCGGCGCTGACGAGGTCGCCGAGCTGGACATTGGTGTTGGCGACGAGGCCGTCGATCGGGGCGGTGATCCTGGTGAAGGAGAGGTCGCGCGCCGCCTTTTCCTCTGCGACCTTGAGCTCGTCGGCCTGGCGGGCGGCCTCGATGCGCTGCGCCTGCAGCACTTCGATATTGGCCTTGGCCTGGGCGACGCCGGCCTGGGCGCTGGCGAGCGCGGCGGCGGCCTGGTCGCGTGCGGCGGTGGCGGCGTCGAGGGTCGCCTGCGAGCCATAGGACTTGGCGGCGAGGCTGTTGGCGCGCTCGAAATCCGCGAGGCTGCGGGTCACCGCCGCCTCGGCCGAGGTCGCCTGTGCCTGTGCCTGCAGCAGGCTGGCCCGAGCCGCCTCGGTCTGGGCGTCGATGCGGGAGAGGGTGGCGGCAGCGGTGGCGCTCTTCGCCTGCGCACTTTCGAGGGCGATGCGCTGGTCGCCATCGTCGAGGCCGACCAGCGGGTCGCCGGCCTTGACCTCCTGGTTCCGGGTCACGGAGACGGTCGCGACATTGGCCGCGAGCTTGGTCGAGATCGTCGCCATCTCCGCCCCGACATAGGCGTCGTCGGTCGAGACGATGAAGCGGCCATTGCGCCACCAGTCGAGCCCGAACCAGCCGCCGGCGGCGAGCACGGTCCCGGCGACGAGGATCAGCGCCATGCGCTTGACCGGCTTGCGGCCGGCTGGGGGCCTGGCTGCGCTCTGCTCGCTACCCGGCGTCGCTTCCTCGGGCTTGCGGGCCTCGGAAGGCGGCTGCGCCGTCTCCAGCCGGGCATCGACCAGCTTCAGTCGGTCGCGACGGGGTTCGGCGTGCTTCTCGATGAGGGTGTCGGCCGACATGTGTTGCCCTGACGATTTCAATTCGAACCGATCGGTTCGATTAGGGCTTGAGATAGCGCCAGGAAAGAGGCATATCAAGGGAAAATCGAACTGCATGGTTCGATTATTTCGCAGGCGCGAAATGCGCCATGGATGGAACGCGATGACTGCCGGCCCGGAAACCCATGTTAAACCACGCTCGCGCAACAGGCGGGTCGCCGGCGCTGACCCCGACAAACGTCATCAGATCCTGGAAGGCGCGCATGCGGTCTTCACGGCGCGCGGCTTCGACGCCGCCAGCATGAGCGACATCGCCGCGGCGGCGAATGTCTCGAAGGGCACGCTCTATGTCTATTTCCAGGACAAGGAGCATCTGTTCATCGCGCTGATCGAGCGCGAGCGCGAAAAGCAGAAGCAGGGCATCTACGAGGCGCTGGCGGATGACCCCGATCTCGCCCATGCGCTGGCAAGCTTCGGTGAAAGACTGGTCAGGCTGATCACTGGCGGTTTTGCGCTCAGCGCCCAGCGCATCGTACTCGGCGTCGCCGAGCGCATGCCGGAACTCGGCCGGGAGTTTTTCGAGCGCGGCCCGATGCAGGGGACGCGGCGTCTCGCCGCTTTCCTGCAGCGGCGCGTCGAGGTCGGCGAACTCGCCATTGCGGATGCCGGGCTCGCAGCCGCACAGTTCATCGATCTCTGCCAGTCGACGCTGACGCGTCCACGACTCTTCAACGCCGTGCCCGTGCCGCCGGATGACGAGGAGATCGCCCGGGTGGTCGGTTCGGCCGTGACGATGTTCCTGGCGCAGTATGGGGTCAGGAAGCCGGGGTAGGCCCGGCTCTCCGTCCCGCGCTCAGCCGCGGCTTAGCGGGCCGCGGGCGCGCAGGCGTTCGCGATGGGCGATATAGAGGCCGGAGCCCGTGATGATGACCGCACCGAGCCAGGTGAAGCGGTCCGGCAGAACGGCGAACATCAGGAAGCCGAAGATCGAGGCCCAGAGCAGCTGCAAATAGGCGAAGGGCGCGAGCAGCGAGGCATCGGCATGCCGGAACGCCAGGATCACGAACCAGTGGCCGATGGTCGAGGCCACGCCGACGAAGACGCCGAGCCAGATCGCCTGCGCCGTCAGCGGCTGCCAGTCGAAGGGCTGCAGCAGGCTGAGCAGCAGGAAGCCGATGATCGCCGACCAGGTCAGGGTGGTCACCGGGTTCTCGGTCGCGCTCATCATCCTGGTGAAAATCAGCGCGAAGGCCCAGGCCGAGGCGGAGAGCATCGGCAGCAGAGCGGCGAGCTGGAAGCCGGCGCCGCCCGGGCGCACGACGATCAGAACGCCGATCAGCCCGATGATCGTCGCCGTCCAGCGCCGCCAGCCGATCTTCTCGCCGAGCAGCGGGATCGAAAGCGCGGTGACGAAGAGCGGCGAGATGAAGCTCGTCGCCGTGGCGTCGGCGATGGGCAGGTATTTCAGGCTCGAGACGAACAGGATCGAGGAGACGGTGACGGCGACGCCGCGCAGCAATTGCAGGCGAAGGCGATTTGGGACCAGCATCGGCCGACCGCCGGGCAGGGCGATGGCGAGCATGATCACGGCGAAGGCGGCATAGCGCAGCCAGGTGATCTGCAGCGGCGGCACGGTCTCGGCCATCAGCTTCGAGACGGCGTCGGCACTGGACAGGAAGGCGCCGCCGAGCAGCACGAGACCGATGCCGCGCAGCGAGTTCTCGCGGCGCGGAGACGGAGGCTGCCCGCCTTGAACGGGCTGCATGTCAGGGGAAGGAGATTGTCGCAAGCCGGCCGCTGCTGCACCAGGGAAGTTCAGGGACCCTAGCAGGTTCGCCGTGGGATGGTCGCGCTAAGAGGGAAAGGCGGGCATGCCCGGCGCGCGAGCTAGGGCGCCCGTCGACCTGCGCGATTGTTACATCATGTTGCAGCAGGGAACCGCGGCAGGCCGAAGGACTTGCCTGGGTAGGGGATAGCCCTTTCTCAGCAAGGAGACTGCTTATGCATACGAGTTCCGGCATGCAGGTTTGCATCGACCACTGCCTGCGTTGCTACCGCATCTGCCTCGACATGGCGTCCTCGCATTGCCTCGAACTCGGCCGGGAGCATACGAAGCCGGCTCATATCCGGCTGATGCTGGCCTGTTCAGAGGTCTGTCGCAGCGCGGCGCATCTGATGCTGCTCGGCACGCCGCATCATCGCGATCTCTGCGCGAAATGCGCCGAGATCTGCGAGGATTGTGCCCGCGACTGCGAGCGGGTCGGTAATATGGAGGAGTGCGTCAAGGCGTGCCGAGCCTGTGCCGAGAGCTGCCGGAAGATGGCCGCTTGAGCCCGGTGCGATCCAGCGCGTCGCGATGGGAGGTGTCGCAACGCGCTGTCTCTGGCAGACGGCCTTAGGCCGCCCGCTTGCGCGGCTGGATCAGCTTGCGGTTGACCAGAACCTCGGCGATCTGGACCGTGTTCAGGGCTGCGCCCTTGCGCAGATTGTCGGACACGCACCAGAAGGCGAGACCGTTCTCGACGGTGTTGTCCTCGCGGATGCGCGAGATATAGGTCGCGTCCTCGCCGGCCGCCTCATGCGGGGTGATGTAGCCACCGGGCTCGTGCTTGTCGATGACGAGGATGCCCGGGGCGGTGCGCAGGATCTCGCGCGCCTCCTCGGCGGTGACCGGCTTCTCGCACTCGATGTTGACGCTCTCGGAATGAGCGATGAAGACCGGCACGCGCACGCAGGTGGCGGTCAGCTTGATCTTCGGATCGAGGATCTTCTTGGTCTCCGCCATCATCTTCCACTCTTCCTTGGTGAAGCCGTCTTCCATGAAGACGTCGATCTGCGGGATGAGGTTGAAGGCGATGCGCTTGGGGAACTTCTTGGCCGCGACCTCGCCGGCCGAGAACACGGCACGGGTCTGGTTGAAGAGCTCGTCCATCGCCTCCTTGCCGGCGCCGGAGACCGACTGATAGGTCGAGACGACGACGCGCTTGATGCCGAAGCGCTCATGCAGCGGCTTCAGCGCCACGACGAGCTGCGCGGTCGAGCAGTTCGGATTGGCGATGATGTTCATCTTGCTGAAGCCGGCGGCCGCAGCGGCGTTGACCTCCGGCACGACCAGCGGCACGTCGGGGTGCATGCGCCAGGTCGAGGAGTTGTCGATGACGACGCAGCCCTGCGCGCCGATCTTCGGCGACCATTCCTTGGACACGGCGCCGCCGGCCGACATCAGGCAGATGTCGGTGTCTGAGAAGTCGTAATGCTCGAGCGCCTTCACCTTCAGCTTCTTGTCGCCGAAGGAGACCTCGGTGCCGACCGAACGCTGCGAGGCGAGCGCCACGACCTCGCTGACGGGGAAAGCCCGCTCGGCGAGGATGTCGAGCATCTCATGGCCCACATTGCCCGTGGCGCCGACTACCGCGACCTTGAAGCTCATGCTGGAATTCCTTCTGGCGAAACCGGTTCATCCTCCCCGGGAGGCCCTCGCCGCGCAGTTCGAGCGCGGTTCCGGCCTTTGACCCCGGCCGGGGGGGAGAACCCGGAATCGAGGCGAAGCGTCAGCGCAGCGTCCGGGTTTTCCCGGTCGCCGTTTTGGTCGTGCATTTCGTCGTCGGACGGAAGGTCACAGAGCCAATCCAGAGCTGAGCATCATCGCGAGGCCGGAAGGATAGCAGCTTCCAGCCGGCTTCCCAAACACCGCCGCCAGCGAAAAGTCAATTGGCGCGCTGCCGGGCAACCGCCCGATCCGCGTTAACCCTGCCTGCTTACCCGGCGTTGACCCTGTTTCGCGATCTCCTGCCATCGGTAACGGGCCGCTGACGGAGCCTGCCGAATCTACCCAGCGGGTGAGGAGCGGAAACGGGCGGCGTCGCGGCTGCCGGTGACCGCAGATTGTCGGGTTCGTGCCGTGTCCGGGGATATCAAGACAGTTGTTCGCGCGTGGCTGCGGAACGCGCTGCCGCGCCTGCAGAGACCGGCGCCGGCCGGTGATACCGGTCGCGTGCCGGCAAGACGGGTCGATCCGGTCGCGCGGCTGATCGATCTTGCGGACGCGCTCGAAGCCGGCTTCGCTGCCGTGGTCCGGACAGGCGGGCGGCTGTTGCGTGCCGGCGGCGCGGGCCTGACCGGCGGCCTGCTCTGGCGCGGCGTCGCGGCGGCCACCGGCATCGGCTTGACCGCGACGCTGGTCGCCGGGCTTTCCTCCGGCACGCCGGAGGAGGCGCTGCCGAGCCTGTCGAGCGTGGTGCCGGCCGAGCCGGTGGCCGCGCCGGCGATCCGCGATGTCCGGATCCAGGCGGTTCCCGCTGCCTTCGGCGAGGAAGGCTGGATCCATGTCGCACGGCCGATCGCGATGTTCGGGCTGGACGCGCCGGAGATCGGCAAGCGTGCCGGCTACGAGGCGCGGCGCAGCCAGGATGGGGGGCGGCGCGAGGACATGCTGAGCTTTGGCGAGTTCGGCGACGGGCAACCCTTCCTGGCACTCAAGTTCCAGGCCAATCGCGAGGCCGCGGAGCAGGGCGCTGCGGTGGGGCTGTCGCAGCCTTTCGTGATCACGCTGGTGCGCGAGAGCGCGGCGCGTGGGCTCTCCGTCGGCCGCAGCGACACCACGACGCTGATCGAAACCAAATTCGGCACGGTCGAGACCGCCGATATCGGCCTGAGCGATGGCAGCGCCGGCCGCGCCTGCATCGGCTTCCGTCATCTCGACGGGGCGGCGCATCTTTCCTTCTCCGGCTGGTTGTGCGGCGGCGAGACCAGGCCGGTCGACCGGACGCAGCTCGCCTGTCTGCTGGACCGGGTCGAGCTGCTCAGCGCCGGCGACGATCCCGGGTTGCGGGCCGTCTTCGCGAAGGCCGAGCCGCAGCGCAGGCCGGGCTGCTCGGTGCCGCGTACGGCTGCGGGCGGACGCAAGGGCGCCGATGCCGAGGCAAAGGCGCCGGCCCTGAAAACCGGCGCCGGAAGGCAAGGCGCCGCAAGGTAATGGCCTCGTTATGTCGCCTTACCTCTGGTAAGGCGCGGCAAAAGCATTAACTCAGTACTTGTATCCTGTTCCCATCGATCAGGCTTCCGCCGTTGACGGAAGTTGTCGCTCCAGGAGACTTCCATGCGTTCGCTTTCGCGTTTTGCCGCCGGCCTCGCCATCTCGCTCGCGGCCACGACCGTCGCCGTCTCGCTTACCGAAGCGCAGGAGCGGCGGCCGCTGCGCATCACCGTGCAGAAGCGCAGCTATTTCGACGCCGGCAACGTCGTCGCGGTCGGTAGCATGAACCGCTACGCGACCCAGAACATCATCGCCAGCCCGGTCTATTCGGCTGCTGGCGACCTCTATGGCGAAGGCACCTTGCCACCGCGCATCGGCGCTGGCCGCAACCCCTTCGCCAACAGCTTCTCGACGCCGGGCTTCTGAAGCGGCGCAAGGCTCCCGAACGAGAAAGGCCCGCCGGAAGGCGGGCCTTTTTGCTTTTCCACGTCATGGCCGGGTTTGACCCGGTCGTCTCGGGTCTCCCTGGGGTCGCCCGAGCATGACGTGCCTGCATCGTCAGCGCACCAGGATGTTGCGGAACTGCCAGGGATCGGACGTGTCGATGTCTTCCGGGAACAGGCCCGGGCGGCCGTCGAGCGGGGTCCAGTCGGTGTAGTAGCCGGCGAGAGGTCCAAGATAGGGCCGCTGGATCTCGAGGCAGCGATTGACGTCCATCTCCTCGACCTCGACGATGCCCGCATTCGGGTTTTCCAGCGCCCAGACCATGCCGGCGAGCACCGACGAGGTCACCTGCAGGCCGGTCGCGGTCTGATACGGGGCGAGCTTGCGCGCCTCCTCGGTCGAGAGCTGCGAGCCGAACCAGTAGGCGCCCTTGGCGTGGCCGTAGAGCAGCACGCCGAGCTCGTCGATGCCGTCGACGACCTCGTTCTCCTCGAGGATGTGGTGCTCGGTCTGGGCGCGGCCGGCATTGCCGAACATTTCGTGCAGCGAGAGCACCGCGTCATTGGCCGGGTGATAGGCGTAGTGGCAGGTCGGCCGATAGATCGCCTTGCCGCTGTCGTCGCGCACGGTGAAGTAGTCGGAGATCGAGATCGCCTCGTTATGCGTGACGAGGAAGCCGTATTGCGGGCCGGGCGTCGGGCACCAGCTCCGGACCTTGGTCTCGGCGCCGGCCTGCATCAGATAGATCGCGGCCTGCGACCCGGTTTCGTGCGTATGGGCGTTGTCAGGCATCCAGCGCTCATGGGTGCCCCAGCCCAGCTCGGAGGGCTGCACGGCTTCGGCGATGAAACCTTCGACCGACCAGGTGTTGACGAAGACGCCCGGCGGCTTGGGATTGCGCGAGCGCTGCGTGTCGCGCTCGGCGATATGAATGCCCTTGACGCCGGCATGTTGCATCAGCGCGGCCCATTCCTCGCGCGTGGTCGGCTCGGGCAGGTTCAGGCGCAGATCGGAGGCGAGGTTGAGCAGGGCCTTCTTGGCCAGCCAGGAGGCCATGCCGGGATTGGCGCCGCAGCAGGAGACGGAGGTCGTCGCGCCGGGCGCGCGGGCGCGCTTGGCGGCGAGCGTCATCTCGCGCAGCGCGTAGTTCGAGCGCTCGGCCGGGCCCTTGCTCTCATCGAAATAGAAGCCGAGCCAGGGCTCGTTGACCGTGTCGATATAGAGGGCACCGAGGCTGGAGCAGAATTCCATCAGGTCGCGCGAGCCGGTGTCGCAGGACAGGTTGACGCAAAAGCCCTGGCCGCCACCCGTGGTCAGCAGGGGCTCGAGCATGGTCTTGTAATTGTCGATCGTCACGGCTTCCTGGATGAAGCGGATGCCGCGTTCGTCCAGCAGGGCCCGGTTGTCGTCGTCGGGTGCGATCACCACGAAGCGGCTCTTGTCGAATTTGAAATGCCGCTCGATCAGCGGCAGCGTCCCGCGGCCGATCGAACCGAAACCGATCATCACGATCGGGCCGCTGATCTCGCCGTGTACGGGCCAATTCGTCATTCTTTTCAACTCCTGGGTCAGGTTTCGAGCCAAGCGTGGCTCGTATGGGGTTGGGGCGTTCACGTCAATGCTGAGTGGCAAAAACCCCGCTTTTGCAGGCGGTTGGCTTCGGTTTCCGGGGGCCGGCGCGTCACTGCTCGCGCATCGAGGTGACGGCCGGATGAAGCCTGACCGGAAACGTCCGGGAGGGCCGATCCCAAACGAAAACGGGCAGGCCTATGGCCTGCCCGTCGACGAGGATTGCGGCTCCCCGGTTTCAGGCGGCGCGACGTCGGAGACCATCCGTTCCCTCGGTCGCGACGAGCCTGCCGGTGGGCTTGAGCACGCCACTGGCGCCGGCGAGGGCGCCGTCGCGCAGTTCGAGGCCGAGGAAGCGCTCGCGCTCGACCGGGCCGGGCATGGCGAGTTCGGCCATCGGCGCGGCCGAGAAGCCGAAGCGCTGGTAATAGGGCGCGTCGCCGACGAGCAGGATGGCGTCGTGGCCGTGACGCGCGGCGCGGGAGATCGCCTCGCGCATCATCATGCCGCCGAGGCCTTCGCCATGCAGTTCAGGGGCGACCGCGAGCGGGCCGAGCAGCAGGGCCTGCCGGCCATCGGCCTCGACATGCCAGAGACGCACGGTCGCGACGAGGGCGCCGTCGCGCTCGGCGGTGAGCGCCAGGCCCGCGGCCGGCAGCCGGCCTTCGCGCAAGCGCTCGCTCGACTTGGCTGTGCGGCGCTCGCCGAAGCAGCGATCGAGCAGGAGCTCGCGGGCCGCGACATCGGCGGCGATTTCCTCGCGAATCGTGATCATGGGGCACCTCCGGCCGGAGCGCCCGCGCCTCCGCGGACCTTCCCGGCGCCGCGCGAACGCGGCTTCTACGTCAGGAAATGGGGAAATTGGGTCCGGCGGGAGCCACGCTTGCGCCCTCCATTCTGGAGGCGCAAGCGCTCCGCCCGGTTTCCCGGGCGGCCTGCCGATCCTGGCAGGGCGCTTCGCCGGACCCGATCCACAAGGGGCGGCGAGGCCGACCCCGGCGCGCTTTCCGTCCGGCTGATTTCAGCCGGACGAGAAGAATTCGCGCTTGCTAGAGTTGAGCATGTTCTGATCGCAAAAGTGGCAGCCACTTTTGCGGAACATGCTCCGCGTCAGATGACGTACTGCTTCAGCGGCGGGAAGCCGTTGAAGGCGACGGCCGAATAGGTCGTCGTATAGGCGCCCGTGCCCTCGATCAGCACCTTGTCGCCGATCTCGAGCGAGAAGGGCAGCATATAGGGCGTCTTCTCGTAGAGCACGTCGACCGAGTCGCAGGTCGGGCCGGCCAGCACGCAAGGCACCGTGGCGTCGCCGTCACGCTCCGTACGGATCGGATAGCGGATCGCCTCGTCCATCGTCTCGGCCAGCCCGTTGAACTTGCCGATGTCGAGATAGACCCAGCGAACCTGGTCGTCCTCGCTCTTCTTCGAGATCAGGACGACCTCGGCCTCGATCATGCCAGCTTCGCCGACCATGCCCCGGCCCGGCTCGATGATGGTCTCCGGCAGGCGGTTGCCGAAATGCTTCGACAGCGCCTGGAAGATCGCATCACCATAGGCCGGAACGCCCGGGATCGGACGCAGATAGCGCGCCGGGAAGCCGCCGCCGAGATTGACCATCGACAGCGAGATGCCGCGGGTGGCGCACTCCTTGAACACCGCCGAGGCCGAGGCCAGGGCGGAATCCCAAGCGTGCACATTCGCCTGCTGCGAGCCGACATGGAACGAGATGCCATAGGCGACGAGCCCGTTGCGATGGCCGTGCTCGAGCACGTCCGCGGCCATTTCGGGCACGCAGCCGAACTTGCGCGAGAGCGGCCAGTCGGCGCCGGCACCGTCGCAGAGGATGCGGCAGAAGATGTTCGCATCCTGCGTGCCGGTCGCCTTGGCGGCGCGGGCGATCTTGTCGGTCTCGGCGATGCAGTCGACGGCGAAGAGGCGCACGCCGAGCTCCATCGCACGGGCGATGTCGCGCTCCTTCTTGATGGTGTTGCCGAAGGAGATGCGGTCCGCCGTGGCGCCGGCCGAGAGCGCGAGCTCGATCTCGACGACCGAGGCGCAATCGAAGCAGGAGCCGAGCTTGGCCAGCAGGCGCAGCACTTCCGGCGCCGGGTTCGCCTTGACCGCGTAGAAGACGCGGGTGTCCGGCAGCGCCCGGGAGAAGGCGACATAGTTCTCGCGCACGACCTCGAGGTCGATCACGACGCAGGGACCATCCTCACGGCGGTCACGCAGAAATGCACGGATGCGCTCGGTCATCGGCGCGACTCCTCTTCGGCGCAAGCGGCGCCGATACGACGTGTAGCCGGTTGAAACGTTCGCGATCCGAGGCGCGATGGAGACGCCAAGGACAGCGGACGTCACGTCCGGACCCGAAAACACCGTCGATTGGGAGATTTATCCCCGCACGGCCGGCAATGAAGGACAAGCCTCTTCGGTGTTGACCTTTGGAGGGTCAACGAGACCAAAAAAGCCCGCTCCGTCGTTGCTTTAAGCTGCGTCCCCCGTGGAGATTCGGGGTTCGCCGGTTTCGCCTCCGGCTGCCAGTCGCTGTTCGGGAGCGGCCCTCTTGCGAGGACCGGGAGCGTGATTTGAGGGGATATCCATCCCCCTCCATCCGTTTCCCATCCCTGGCGGCTGTCCGGCCTCTTGTCCGGATGCCCACCGACCGGCACGCGGCCACAGGCACGTGCGAATTGGGTAAGGCCGATATACGGATGGGTGGCTCCGGCTTCAAGTTTTTTCTTACGCCCGGACGCGGTTTTTTTGGCGAACGCGGCGAGGGATGCGCCGCCGCTATGGCCGCGGCCGTGATGCGGGTGCCTTCCGGCCTCGCCGACGCCCTAGACCGGCCCCATTTCATCCCCTAAGTCATTGCCGGAATGCGCCTTCGCCGCGCGATGAGACTGGGACGAGCTTTCGCCATGATCGTGACCGACCGCCGCCGGGTTCTGGCCGGGCTGAGCGCCGCCCTGTGCGCCGCGGCCGCGCCGCAGGCATTGCTGGCCCAGCAGCCCGAGGCGTCGCCGCCGCAGCCGCGATTCGGCTTCGAGGAGGTGGTGCGCCGCGCCCGCGAGATTTCGATCGCGCCCTATGAGGCGGGGCCGAGCCTGCCGGAGGCGCTGACGCGGCTCGATTTCGACGCCTGGCGCGAGATCCGCTTCCGGCCCGAGCGTTCACTGCTGGCGCAGACCAATTCAGGTTTCCGCCTGCAGATGTTCCATCCCGGCTTCCTGTTCACGCGCCCGGTGACGGTGAACGTCATCCGCGAGGGCGTACCGACGCCGGTGCCCTATGCCACCAATCTCTTCGATTATGGCCGCACCAAGTTCGAGAAACCGCTGCCGGTCAATCTCGGCTTCGCCGGTTTCCGGCTGCATTATCCGCTGAACGATCCACGCGTTTTCGACGAGCTGATCTCCTTCATCGGCGCGAGCTATTTCCGCCTGCTCGGCCGTGGTCAGCGCTATGGGCTCTCGGCGCGCGGGCTCTCGATCGGCGCCGGCGTGCGCGATGGCGAGGAGTTCCCGGTCTTCCGCGAGTTCTGGGTCGAGTCGCCGGCGGCGAATGCCGAGCGCATCACGGTCTACGCCCTGCTCGATTCGCCTTCGGCGACCGGCGCCTATCGCTTCAACATCTATCCCGGCCAGGACAGTGTGATCGATGTCTCGGCGACCCTGTTCGCACGCCGCAAGATCGAGCGGCTCGGGCTGGCGCCGCTGACCTCGATGTTCTTCACCGGCGAGAATGACCGGCGTTTCCACGACGATTTCCGCAGCGAACTGCACGATTCCGACGGGCTGATGATCCATTCCGGCAGCGGCGAGTGGATCTGGCGGCCGCTGCGCAATCCGCGCGAGCAGGCCTCGTCCTATTTCGTCGAGCGCAATGTCCGCGGCTTCGGCCTGATCCAGCGCGACCGCGTCTTCGAGCACTACCAGGATCTCGACCTCGCCTATGAGCTGCGGCCCTCCTACTGGATTGAGCCGGAAGGCGAGTGGGGCGAGGGACATGTCGAGCTGATCGAGCTGCCGACCACCGACGAGACCAACGACAATGTGGTCGCGCTCTGGGCGCCGAAGAACCCGATCGAGCCCGGTCGCGAATTCAGCTTCCGCTACAAGCTCTCAGCCATGCTCGATGCCGACGAGCTGCATCCGGGCGGGCGGGCGATCAACACCTACCAGGCGCGGCCCAAGGCGCTGGGCTCGGGTGAGCCGGTGCCGGACGGGGCGCGGCGCTTCATCATCGACTTCTCCGGCGGCGATCTCGCCTTCCATCTCAACCAGCCGGAAAAGGTCGAGATCGTGCCCTCGATCTCGAACGGGCGGATCGTGCGCGCCTTCATCGTGCCGAACCGCAAGACCGAGGGGTTCCGCGCCTTCTTCGACATTGTGGTCGAGCCCGGCCAGCTCGCCGATCTGCGCGCCTTCCTGCGTTCCGGCGACAAGGCGCTGACCGAGACCTGGACCTATCCCTGGCGGGCGCCTGAGCCGGCCTGAGCCCGGCCCGCGGCCGTCAGAACTTCGGCGCGCTGGTGCTGCGCGCCGTCTTGCGCCGCTTTTCCGGTGCGGCGGCGACGACTTCGATCTCGACCTTGAACTCCGGCAAGGTGAAGCCGGAGACGATCATCAGCGTCGAGGCCGGCGGCGGCGTGCCGACATGGGCGTCGCGCGATTCCATATAGCCTTTCATATGGGCGCGATCGGTGACGTAGGCGTTGACCCGGACGATGTTCGCCAGGGTCATTCCGGCCTCGCCGAGGATCGCGGCGATGTTGGCAAAGCAGAGATCGGCCTGGTCGCGCGGGCTCTCGGGGATCGTGCCGTCGGCGGCGATGCCGAGCTGGCCGGAGCAGAACACCAGCCGCTGCCCGGCCGGCAGCTCGACGCCATGGCTGTAGCGGGCGAAGGGTGGGCGAATCGCGGCGGGGGTGAGCGGCTTCATCTTGTGGTCCCGTTTGTCGACTACAGCCGGTTCTGCCATGCCGCACCGGTCGGCGAAATGGCGGGATCGCTTGACCTGAGCTGCATTTACCGCCTTGAACTTGGTCATGGCGTGTTCAGGCGCCGCATTCACAATGCAGGGGAGGTCGGCCCGGCGATGGCGCCGCCGGCCGCGCGATTGAGATGATGAAGATGAAGCTGAACTATCTTCCTGCGACGCGTCTGCTGCGGCTGGCTGGCCTCGTTCCGCTGCTCGGGCTGGCGGCCTGTGCCGGTTCGCAGCGCTTTTCCGGCCCGGGCTCGGGTCCGGCGCGCGCGCCGGTCTATAGCGAGCCGCTCCAATCCGCGCCGCCGATCTCCTCGGCGCCGGTGATGTCCGAGCCGCTGCCGCCGCCGGGCGGCTACCCCGTCGCCTCCGCGCCCCCGGCCGGGGGTAGCGGCCTGCCGCCGCCGAGTGATCCGTTCTTCGACCCCCAGGCCGCGCCGCAAGGCCAGCAGCCGGTCGAGCGCGTGACCGAGGCGCCGCAGCTGCGCGGACAGGTCGCCAACGCCAATCCCAACCCAGCGCCGGCACCGGCTCGCAGCCCCGGCGCCTCGCGGGATGCCGTCGTCGGCAGCTGGACGGCGCAGGAGGCGACAGGAGGCTCCTGCCGGGTGCAGCTCTCGAGCGCGCCCTCGCTCGACCTCTACCGCGCCAGCGCCAATGGCTGCTCCAACCGCGAATTGCAGCAGGTCAATGCCTGGGATTACCGGGACGGGGAGGTCTATCTCTACCAGCGCGGCGGCTCGGTGGTGGCGCGGCTGCGCGTCTCCGGCGGCGGCGCAATGAACGGCGCCGTCACCAAATCGGGGGCGGCGCTCTCGCTCAATCGCTGAGTGTCGAACCGGGAAGCGGCTTCGCTTCCCGGACGAAGCCGCTGCTTTCACCGAGAGGCGGATCGCCGGCGGAAGTCCGGCGATCGCGTCCGGCTTTCAGTGAGGCCCGCCGGATGTGCTGAAAAGCGCCGGCTGCCAGAGCTTGCGCTGCAAGGCGAGCGACATCGCCGCGAAGCCCTGCGCATGGTTGAGCGCCTCGTCGAGCAAGGTGAACGGCGTCGGGGCGCCGGTGGCGATCCGGCATTCGACGTCATTGTAACCCGAGATCAGCTCGGCCTCGAACTTGCGGGCGAGATTGCGCATCGCGATGTTCTCGGGGAGATAGGTCATGTAGAGCGTCCGGATGCCGCGATTGCGGGCCGCGGTGATCAGGTGCCCGAACAGCGCCGCGCCGATGCCGCGCCGACGCCAGTCCCTTTCGACGCTGAAGGCGGCTTCACCAGTCTGGACGACGAGTTCCTCAAGCCCGCGCAGTTCGGCGGCGCCACGGACTTCGCCGGCCTCGACATAGGCATAGACCAGCCCGCCGATGCCGAAGGTGCTCTCGGCGTAGTCGGTGAGGAATTCGTCGTTGACCGCCGTGCCGAAGCGCTCGCGTCGCGAGGCGGCATCGAGGCGCAGAAGATGGGCGGTGAAGAGGTCGCGCTCGGTGGGCCAGAGACGCCTGACCTCGCCGTGCCTGGCTTTCGCGCCAGGTTTCATCGAACGATTCAATTGCAGCTCCTGATAAAGCGCTGTGACACGCTGCCGACCAGGAGGCGTATTCTTCCCTAACTCGGTCTTCAAAATGCGCTCGCGAGCGCCAATTGCAAGAGCGCGGATTGCGGCAAATTACCGCTAACGCTGCGATATTTGGACAGGTTTTCTCCAATCATACGCCAGCGCGCGGCAAATCTGTCCGGTGCAATCGCCGATCAGGCCGCGCCGTCGCCGTCTCCGGGCCATTGCCGGCCGGCGCTTGCGGGCGGGGCTGGCCTGCAATAACCCTCAGGCGCCTCGTCCCTTGCCTCCAGGTCATGTCCGCTACCCTTCCCGAACGCTATGCCGCCCTTGTCGCAACCGGCGCGATCGAACGCGATCCGGCGCAAGTCGCCGTGGTCAAGCGCCTGCAGGCGCTGACCGAGACGCTCGCCAGCCGTCAGCTTGCCAGGAAGAGCAGCGCGCTCGGCTGGCTGTTCGGCCGCAAGCAGCCGCCGCCGGAGAGCGTCAAGGGCCTCTACATCTGGGGCTCCGTCGGGCGCGGCAAGACCATGCTGATGGACATGTTCTACGAGGCGATGCCGCTGGCCTCGCGCCGGCGCGTGCATTTCCATGCCTTCATGGCCGATGTGCATGAGCGTATCCATGCCTATCGCCAGGATCTGAAAGCCGGCAAGGTCAAGGAGGCCGACCCGATCGGCCCGGTCGCCGCCGCGCTCGCCGCCGAGGCGACGCTGCTCTGCTTCGACGAGTTCACCGTCACCGACATCGCCGATGCGATGATCCTCGGCCGGCTGTTCACGGCGCTCTTCGCCGCGGGCGTCGTCGTGGTCGCGACCTCGAATGTCGAGCCGTCCCGGCTTTATGAGAACGGGCTCAACCGGGCGCTGTTCCTGCCCTTCATCGCCCTGCTGCAAGGCAAGGTCGAGGTCATCCGGCTCGACGCACGCACCGACTTCCGGCTCGAGAAGCTCGGCGGCGCACCGACCTATCACGTCCCGGCCGATGCGGCGGCGCGAGCCGCGCTCGACACGGCCTTCGCGCGCCTGTCCGGCGTCGCCCGGGGCGTGCCCGCGACGATCGCGATCAAGGGGCACGAGCTCAGGCTGCCGCAGGCGGCGGCCGGGGTGGCGCGGGCGAGCTTTTCCGATCTCTGCGCGCAGGCCTATGGCGCTTCCGACTATCTCGCTCTGGCCCAGGATTTCCATACGCTGGTGCTCGACGACATCCCGGTGATGGACATGGACCGGCGCAATGAGGCGAAGCGTTTCATCATTCTGATCGACACGCTCTATGAGAGCCATGTGAAGCTCGTCGCCTCGGCGGCGGCCGAGCCGACCGGGCTTTATGTCGCGCGTTCGGGACGCGAGGCGTTCGAGTTCGACCGCACCGTCTCGCGGCTGATCGAGATGCGCTCGGAGGAATATCTCGCCTTGCCGCATGGCCGTGCCGATTCCGCCGCCAGCGGCGAGACGACAGGGTTGGTGGAAACCTAGGCATGGGCACGCGCGAGCCGAGCGAGACCCGTATCCTCTCGGTCGCCAGCGAGCATCTGCGCCTGCACGGCCTGCGCCGCTTCACCGTCGTGGCGGTGGCGGAGGAGGCGGGCATGACCCATGCCAACGTCTATCGCTACTTCCCGTCGAAGACGGCGCTGATCGATGCGGTCGTCGATGCCTGGCTCAAGGCGACGGAGCGGCGCCTCGCCGACATCGCCGATGGTCCCGATCCGGCCGATGACAAGCTCGAACGGCTGATCCTGGCGCTGGCCAAGGCCAATCGCGACCTGCTGCACGAGGATCCTCATCTCTTCGCAGCCTTGTCGCAGGCGGTGGCGAAGCGCCATGCCATCAGCCGGCGCAACCGGTCCCGGGTCCGCGCCCTGTTCGACCGGGTGATCGACGAAGGCATCGCCGCCGGCGCCTTCGAGCCGCGCGACCGCGACCGGGCGATCGCCTTCGTGATCGACGCGACCCATCGTTTCATCCATCCGGCGGCGCTTGAACTGGAAGGCGATGTGCCGCAGGCTTCGGTCGATGCGCGGCTGGCGACGCTGATCAGGGTCGTGCTGCGGACTCTGGCGACCGGCGTGATCTAAAATCAGAGAAAAATGACATTTTTTGTAAAATGTCATTGTATTGTTCTCCGGTCGTATCGAGGGGTCGTTCCCGCCCTGGCACGGTAATTTGTTGATTTCCTTTGCTATTCGGCCCGAAATGGTTGATTTTGGCGCCGAAATTCACGGATTTGCCATAATTCGACGAGGGTTGAGCGTAAAGCCCGGTTGGGCCAAAGAACCCTCGATTTCCGGTTCACGTATCCAAAGACAAGGACTAGGCAATGGCCCGCAAGAAGATCGCCCTCATCGGCGCCGGACAGATCGGCGGCACCTTGGCTCACCTCGCCGGCCTGAAGGAGCTCGGTGACGTCGTCCTGTTCGACATCGCCGAAGGCACGCCGCAGGGCAAGGGTCTCGACATTGCCGAATCCGCCCCGGTCGACGGCTTCGATGCCGGCTACAAGGGCACCAACAGCTATGAGGACATCAAGGGCGCCGATGTGGTGATCGTCACCGCCGGCGTGCCGCGCAAGCCCGGCATGAGCCGCGACGACCTGATCGGCATCAACCTCAAGGTGATGAAGTCGGTCGGCGAGGGCATCAAGACCTACGCCCCCAAGGCCTTCGTGATCTGCATCACCAACCCGCTCGACGCGATGGTCTGGGCCCTGCAGAAGTTCTCGGGCGTCAAGCCCAACATGATCTGCGGCATGGCCGGCGTGCTCGATTCCGCCCGCTTCCGCCACTTCCTCGCCGATGAGTTCAAGGTCTCGGTCAAGGACGTCTCGGCCTTCGTGCTCGGCGGTCATGGCGACGACATGGTGCCGCTGGTCCGCTATTCCGGCGTCGCCGGCATCCCGCTGCCCGACCTCGTCAAGATGAAGTGGACGACGCAGGAGCGTCTCGACGCCATCGTCGAGCGCACCCGCAAGGGCGGCGGCGAGATCGTCAACCTGCTGAAGACCGGCTCGGCCTTCTACGCCCCGGCCGCCTCGGCGATCGCAATGGCCGAGAGCTATCTCAAGGATCAGAAGCGTGTCCTGCCGGCCGCCGCCGCGCTCAAGGGCCAGTATGGCGTCAAGGACATGTTCGTCGGCGTGCCGGTGGTGATCGGCGCCAAGGGCGTCGAGCGCGTCGTCAAGATCCGTCTCAACGTCGCCGAGAAGGAGATGCTGGCGAAGTCGATCGCGTCCGTGCAGGGCCTCATCGACGCCTGCAAGACCATCGATTCGTCACTGGCGTGAGATAGAGCCGGCGGCGAGGCCGCGAATGGCGGATGACAGGCTCGCCCTGCCGCCCGCCTCTCGGCCTTCCTCGCCCGCCATCTTTGCCATCGACCCCTTCCAGACAGGACATCAGGCATGAACATCCACGAATATCAGGGCAAGGCGGTCCTCAAGGAGTTCGGCGCGCCCGTCTCCGCCGGCTTCCCGGCGCTCACCGTGGCGGAAGCCGTCGCGGCGGCCAAGAAGCTGCCCGGCCCGCTCTATGTGGTGAAGAGCCAGATCCATGCCGGTGGCCGCGGCAAGGGCAAGTTCAAGGAACTGCCGGCTGACGCCAAGGGCGGCGTGCGCCTCGCCAAGTCGGTCGAAGAGGTCGAGGCCCATGCCAAGGAAATGCTCGGCAACACGCTGGTGACCGCGCAGACCGGCGAAGCAGGCAAGCAGGTCAACCGCCTCTATATCGAGGACGGCTCGGACATCGCCAAGGAGTTCTATCTCTCGGCGCTGGTCGACCGCGAGACCTCGCGCGTCGCCTTCGTGGTTTCGACCGAGGGCGGCATGGACATCGAGGCGGTCGCCCATGACACGCCCGAGAAGATCCTGACCTTCTCGGTCGACCCGGCGACCGGCATCATGCCGCATCATGGCCGCACCGTCGCCAAGGCGCTGGGCCTGTCCGGCGACCTCGCCAAGCAGGCGGGCACCGTGCTCAACCAGATCTATGCCGCCTTCGTCGCCAAGGACATGGCGATGCTCGAGATCAACCCGCTGATCGTCACGACGCAGGGGCAGATCAAGTGCCTCGACGCCAAGGTCTCGTTCGACTCGAACTCGCTCTACCGTCATCCCGAGCTGATGGAGCTGCGCGACGAGACCGAGGAGGACCCGAAGGAGATCGAGGCTTCCAAGTATGACCTCGCCTATATCGCGCTCGACGGCACGATCGGCTGCATGGTCAACGGCGCCGGCCTCGCCATGGCGACGCTCGACATCATCCAGCTCTATGGGGAGAGCCCTGCGAACTTCCTCGATGTCGGCGGCGGCGCTTCCGAAGAGAAGGTGACCGCGGCCTTCAAGATCATCACCGCCGACCCGAAGGTGAAGGGCATCCTGGTCAACATCTTCGGCGGCATCATGAAGTGCGACGTCATCGCGCGCGGCGTCATCGCCGCGGTCAAGGCGGTCGGCCTCGAGGTTCCGCTGGTGGTGCGTCTCGAGGGCACCAATGTCGAGGAAGGCAAGCAGATCATTCGCGATTCCGGGCTCAACGTCATCCCGGCTGATGATCTCGACGATGCGGCGCAGAAGATCGTGGCTGCGATCAAGAAGGCTTGAGGAAAACCGATGTCAATCCTGATCGACAAGAACACCAAGGTCATCTGCCAGGGCTTCACCGGCAAGAACGGCACCTTCCATTCCGAGCAGGCGATCGCCTACGGCACCAAGATGGTCGGCGGCACCTCGCCCGGTAAGGGTGGCAGCCTGCATCTCGGCCTGCCGGTCTTCGACACCGTCGCCGAGGCGCGCGACAAGACCGGCGCCGACGCTTCGGTCGTCTACGTGCCGCCCCCGGGCGCCGCGGACGCGATCTGCGAGGCGATCGACGCCGAGATCCCGCTGATCATCTGCATCACCGAGGGCATCCCGGTGCTCGACATGGTCCGCGTCAAGCGCTCGCTCTCGGGTTCGAAGTCGCGGCTGATCGGGCCGAACTGCCCGGGTGTCGTCACCGCCGGTGAGAGCAAGATCGGCATCATGCCGGCCAACATCTTCAAGCCGGGCTCGGTCGGCATCGTCTCGCGCTCGGGCACGCTGACCTATGAGGCGGTGTTCCAGACCACGAATGAGGGCCTCGGCCAGTCGACCGCGGTCGGCATCGGCGGCGACCCGGTCAAGGGCACCGAGTTCATCGACATGCTCGAAATGTTCCTCGCCGACCCCAAGACCGAGTCGATCGTGATGATCGGCGAGATCGGCGGCTCGGCCGAGGAAGACGCGGCGCAGTTCATCAAGGACGAGGCCCGCCGCGGCCGCAAGAAGCCGATGGTCGGCTTCATCGCCGGCCGCACGGCGCCTCCGGGCCGCCGCATGGGCCATGCCGGTGCGATCATCTCCGGCGGCAAGGGCGGCGCGGAAGACAAGATCGCCGCCATGGAAGCCGCCGGCATCCGGGTCTCGCCGTCGCCGGCGCGCCTTGGAAAGACCTTGGTGGACGTGTTGAAGGGCTGAGTGTCGCGATGAGCCGGCCGGGCAGGGGCCCGGCCGGCGCGTTGCGGCGCTGGAACGATCAGAGATGATCGGCTGCGGCCGATCCCGATGTGCTAGGCAGAAGAAGGCAGGACGACATGGCTCGCCAGGACATCAACGAGGCTCTCGCGCAGACGGGGTTCCTCTATGGCGGCAACGCGGCCTATATCGAGGACCTCTATGCCCGCTACCAGGCTGATCCCAAATCGGTCGACGAGCAGTGGCGGGGCTTCTTCGCCGGGCTGAACGACGAGCGCCAGGCGATCATCGACAACGCCAAGGGCGCCTCCTGGAAGCGCCCGAACTGGCCGATCCCGCCCGGCGGCGAGATCGTCTCGGCGCTCGACGGCAACTGGGCCGTGGTCGAGAAGGTGATCGGCGACAAGCTCGGCGCCAAGGCCAAGGCGGCCGGCACGACGCTTTCGGCTTCCGACGTCCAGCAGGCGACGCGCGATTCCGTGCGCGCCATTATGCTGATCCGCGCCTATCGCATGCGCGGCCATCTGCATGCCCAGCTCGACCCGCTGGGGATCGAGGGCATCAAGGATATCGAGGAGCTCTCGCCGGCCGCCTTCGGCTTCACCGAGGCCGATCTCGACCGCAAGATCTTCATCGATAACGTGCTCGGCCTGGAATTCGCCACCATCCGCGAGATGACGGCGATCCTGCAGCGGACCTATTGCGGCACGGTCGGCGTCGAGTTCATGCACATCTCCGACCCCGAGCAGAAGGCCTGGCTGCAGGAGCGCATCGAGGGGCCGGACAAGGAGATCGCCTTCACCCGCGAGGGCAAGCGCGCGATCCTCAACAAGCTCGTCGAGGCCGAGGGCTTCGAGAAGTTCCTCGATCTGAAGTTCACCGGCACCAAGCGCTTCGGCCTTGATGGCGGCGAGTCGCTGGTTCCGGCACTGGAGCAGATCATCAAGCGCGGCGGCGCGCTCGGCGTGCGCGACATCGTCTTCGGTATGGCTCATCGCGGCCGCCTCAACGTGCTGACCCAGGTGCTGGGCAAGCCGCATCGCGCGCTGTTCCACGAGTTCAAGGGCGGCTCCTTCGCGCCCGACGACGTCGAGGGCTCGGGCGACGTGAAGTACCATCTCGGTGCGTCTTCGGACCGCGAGTTCGACGGCAACAACGTCCATATCTCGCTGACCGCCAACCCCTCGCATCTCGAGATCGTCGATCCCGTGGTGCTCGGCAAGGTGCGGGCCAAGCAGGACCAGTTCGGCGACATCGTCGAGCGTTCCAAGGTGCTGCCGCTGCTGATCCATGGCGACGCGGCCTTCGCCGGCCAGGGCGTCGTGGCCGAGTGCCTCGGCCTGTCGGGCCTCAAGGGCCACCGCACCGGCGGCTCGCTGCACTTCATCATCAACAACCAGATCGGCTTCACCACCTATCCGCGCTATTCGCGCTCCTCGCCCTATCCGTCCGATGTGGCGAAGATGGTCGAGGCCCCGGTCTTCCATGTGAACGGCGACGATCCGGAGGCGGTGGTCTTCGCCGCGAAGGTCGCGATCGAGTTCCGGCAGAAATTCCACAAGCCGGTCGTGATCGACATGTTCTGCTATCGCCGCTTCGGCCATAACGAGGGCGACGAGCCGGGCTTCACCCAGCCGCTGATGTACCGCAAGATCCGCGGCCACAAGTCGACGCTCGAGCTCTACAGCACCAAGCTCGAGGCCGAGGGCGTGATCCAGCCGGGCGAGCTCGACCAGATGCGCGCCGCCTGGAAGGACAAGCTTGAGGTCGAGTTCGACGCCGGCCAGTCCTTCAAGCCGAACAAGGCAGACTGGCTCGACGGCCGCTGGGCCGGCATGAAGGCGATGCGCGCCGACGAGGACGATCCGCGCCGCGGCGCGACCGGCGTTCCCGAGGCGGTGCTGAAGGAGATCACGCAGAAGATCACCGAGGTTCCCGCGGGCTTCAACGTCCACAAGACGATCCAGCGCTTCCTCGACAACCGCCGCAAGGCGGTCGAGAGCGGGCAGGGTATCGACTGGGCGACGGCGGAAGCGCTGGCCTTCGGCTCGCTGCTGCTCGACGGCAACCCGGTGCGTCTCTCCGGCCAGGATTGCGAGCGCGGCACCTTCTCGCAGCGCCATTCGGTGCTGATCGACCAGGAGACCGAGGCGCGCCACACCTCGCTGAACCATATCCGCGAGGGCCAGTCGCGCTACGAGGTCATTAACTCGATGCTCTCGGAAGAGGCGGTGCTCGGCTTCGAATACGGCTACACCCTGTCGGAGCCGAACGCGCTGACGATGTGGGAGGCGCAGTTCGGCGATTTCGCCAATGGCGCGCAGGTGGTGTTCGACCAGTTCATCTCCTCGGGCGAGCGCAAATGGCTGCGCATGTCGGGCCTGGTCTGCCTCCTGCCGCACGGCTATGAGGGCCAGGGGCCGGAGCATTCCTCCGCCCGTCTCGAGCGCTTCCTGCAGATGTGCGCCGAGGACAATATGCAGGTGGCGAACTGCTCGACCCCGGCGAGCTATTTCCACATCCTGCGCCGCCAGTTGAAGCGCGACTTCCGCAAGCCGCTGATCCTGATGACGCCGAAGTCGCTGCTGCGCCACAAGCGCTGCGTCTCGACGCTCGACGAACTGGCCGAGGGCTCGACCTTCCACCGCGTGCTGCACGACGATGCCGAGCGTGGCAACTCGACGACCAAACTGGTCAAGGACTCGAAGATCCGCCGGGTCGTGCTCTGCTCCGGCAAGGTCTATTTCGACCTGCTCGAGGAGCGCGAGAAGCGCGGCATCGACGACGTCTATCTGATGCGCGTCGAGCAGCTCTATCCGTTCCCGCTGAAGTCGCTGGCGCAGGAGCTGGCGCGCTTCAAGAGCGCCGACGTGGTCTGGTGCCAGGAGGAACCGAAGAATCAGGGTTCCTGGACCTTCGTCGAGCCCTATCTGGAATGGGTACTGGGCCATGCCGGCTCGAAGTCGAAGCGGCCGCGCTATGTCGGGCGCCCGGCCTCGGCCGCGACGGCGACCGGCCTGATGTCCAAGCATCTCGCCCAGCTCAACGCATTCCTGGATGAGGCCTTCGCGGCCTGATCCGCTCCGCTATCGCCGGAGCCCGGTGTTCCCCGAAGACCGCCCCGTCTTTCGGCACCGGGTTCGAGACCAAGACACGAGAAGAGGCCTGACATGGCGACCGAAATCCGCGTACCCACCCTCGGCGAGTCCGTTTCCGAGGCGACCATCGGCAAGTGGTTCAAGAAGCCCGGCGATGCGGTGAAGGCCGACGAGCCCCTGGTCGAGCTCGAAACCGACAAGGTGACGCTCGAGGTCAACGCGCCGACCGCCGGCGTGCTTGGCGAGATCGTCGCCAAGGAAGGCGAGACGGTCGGCGTCAACGCCCTGCTGGGGTCGATCACCGCCGGCGGCGCTGTCGCCGCTGCGTCGCCGAAGCCGGCTGCCGAAGTTGCCAAGCCGGCTGCTGCCGCGCCCGCGCCGGCCGCTTCGGGCGCCGCGACCAAGGCCGCCGATTCCGGCCCGGCCGTCGCCCGCCTCGCCGCGGAGAGCGGCGTCGATCCGTCGAGCGTCGCGGCCTCGGGCAAGGATGGCCGCGTCACCAAGGGCGACATGCTCGCGGCGATCGCGACGGCTCCGGCCGCCGCTGCGGCCCCGGCGCCTGTCGCGCAGGTCCGCGCTCCCTCGGCGCCGGACGATGCCTCGCGCGAAGAGCGCGTCAAGATGACCAAGCTGCGCCAGACCATCGCGCGCCGTCTGAAGGAAGCCCAGAACACCGCGGCGATGCTGACCACCTTCAACGAGGTGGACATGTCGGCGGTGATGGCGCTGCGCAACCAGTACAAGGACGTCTTCGAGAAGAAGCACGGCGTCAAGCTCGGCTTCATGGGCTTCTTCGTGAAGGCCTGCGTGCAGGCGCTGAAGGAGATCCCCTCGGTCAACGCCGAGATCGACGGCACCGATATCGTCTACAAGAACTACTACCATGTCGCGGTCGCCGTCGGCACCGATAAGGGCCTGGTGGTGCCGGTGGTGCGCGATGCCGACCAGCTCTCGATCGCCGGTGTCGAGAAGGAGATCGGCGTCCTCGGCAAGAAGGCGCGCGACGGCTCGCTCAAGATCGAGGACATGCAGGGCGGCACCTTCACGATCTCGAATGGTGGCGTCTACGGCTCGCTGATGTCGACACCGATCCTCAACGCGCCGCAGTCGGCTATCCTCGGCATGCACAAGATCCAGGAGCGGCCGATGGTGGTCGGCGGCCAGATCGTCGTGCGTCCGATGATGTATCTGGCGGTTTCCTATGACCACCGCATCATCGACGGCAAGGAGGCCGTGACCTTCCTGGTGCGCATCAAGGAGGCGCTGGAAGACCCGGCGCGCCTCGTCCTCGACCTCTGAGACCTGCCACACCGTCATGCCCGGGCTTGTCCCGGGCATCCACGACTTACCCTCCGACCCCAGAGACGTGGATGGTCGGGACCAGCCCGACCAAGACGGGCGTTGAGAGGCCTGAGCAATGTCCTACGATCTCGTCGTCATCGGAACCGGCCCCGGCGGCTATGTCTGCGCCATCCGCGCCGCCCAGCTCGGCCTCAAGGTCGCGGTGGTCGAGAAGCGCAAGAGCCATGGCGGCACCTGCCTGAATGTCGGCTGCATCCCCTCCAAGGCGCTGCTGCACGCCTCCGAGATGTTCTCCGAAGCCGGCCACACCTTCGCCAGCCTCGGCATCGATGTCGGCACGCCCAAGCTCGACCTGAAGCAGATGCTGGTCCACAAGCAGGAGACGGTCGACGCCAATGTCAACGGCGTCGCCTTCCTGCTGAAAAAGAACAAGATCGAGCCCTTCCACGGCACGGCCTCGATCCCGGCTGCCGGCAAGGTCGTGGTCACCGCCGAGGACGGCAAGACCCAGGAGCTGACGACCAAGAACATCGTCATCGCCACCGGCTCGGAATCGGCGCCGCTGCCCGGCGTCACCACCGATGAGAAGACCATCGTCACCTCGACCGGCGCGCTCGAGCTGACCGCTGTTCCGAAGGAGCTGCTGGTCGTCGGCGCCGGCGTGATCGGGCTCGAGATCGGCTCTGTCTGGGCGCGTCTCGGCGCCAAGGTCACCGTGGTCGAATATCTCGACCGGATCCTGCCCGGCATGGATGACGAGGTCGCCAAGCAGTTCCAGCGCATCTTGCAGAAGCAGGGCTTCACCTTCCATCTCGGCTCGAAGGTCACCAAGGTCGAGACCGGCAAGAAGGGTGCGACCGTCACCGTCGAGCCCGCCGCCGGCGGCGAGGCCAAGACGCTGGGCGCCGATATCGTGCTGGTTGCGATCGGCCGCCGCCCGAACACGGACGGGCTCGGCCTCGACAAGGCCGGCGTCGCGACCGAGCGCGGCCGCGTCGTGATCGACGATCATTTCCGTACCAATGTGCCGGGCATCTACGCCATCGGCGACGTGGTGCGCGGGCCGATGCTGGCGCACAAGGCCGAGGATGAGGGCGTCGCGGCCGCCGAGATCATTGCCGGCAAGCATGGCCATGTGAACTACGACGCGATTCCCGGCATCGTCTACACTGCTCCCGAGGTCGCCGCGATCGGCAAGACCGAGGAGGAGCTCAAGGCTGCAGGGATCGCCTACAAGGTCGGCAAGTTCCCCTTCACCGCCAATGGCCGGGCCCGCGCCATGCGCCATACCGACGGTTTCGTGAAGGTCCTCGCCGACGCCGCGACCGACCGCGTGCTCGGCTGCCACATCATCGGCCCGCATGCCGGCGACCTGATCGCCGAGGTGACGGTGCTGATGGAGTTCGGCGGCTCGGCCGAGGACCTCGCCCGCACCTGCCATGCGCATCCGACGCTGGCCGAGGCGGTCAAGGAAGCGGCGCTCGCCGTCGACAAGCGCCCGATCCATATGTGATCGGCCTCGCTCGCCAAAGGAGCCCGGGCCTGTAGGCTTGCGCAGAACGAGAAACGCCCGGCGAAGAGCCGGGCGTCTTGCTTTCTGGGACGGTCGGAGCAGGGGCGCTTATGCGCCCCGCCGCGCGTGAAATGCGGTCAGCGTGTTGCGCAGCAGGCAGGCGATGGTCATCGGGCCGACGCCGCCCGGGACCGGCGTGATCGCGCCGGCGACCGTGACCGCCTCGGCGAAGTCGACATCGCCGGCGAGCTTGCCGTCGGGCATCCGGTTGATGCCGACATCGATCACGGTGGCGCCGGGTTTGATCCAGTCGCCCTTGATCATCAGCGGACGGCCGACGGCGGCGACGACGATGTCGGCACGCTTCACCACGGCGGGCAGGTCGCGTGTGCGCGAATGCGCGATGGTCACGGTGCAGTCGGCCTGAAGCAGGAGCTGCGCGACCGGCCGGCCGACCAGCTCCGAACGGCCAATGACGACGGCCTCCAGCCCGGACAGCGACGGCAGGGTCTGCTTCAGCAGCAGCATGCTGCCGAGCGGGGTGCAGGGCACGAGGCCGTTCTTGCCGCCGGCGAGCAGGCCGGCATTGATCGGGTGCAGCCCGTCGACATCCTTGGCCGGGTCGATCGCGTCGATGATCCGGCCGGTGTCGATATGCTTGGGCAGAGGCAACTGGACCAGGATGCCATCAACCGCAGCGTCAGCGTTCAGCGCCGCGATCTTGGCGAGGAGTTCGGCTTCGGTCGTCTCAGCAGGCAGGCGGTGTGCGGCGGAGTTCATGCCGACTTCGGCCGCGAGCTTCTCCTTGGAGGCGACGTAGACGCGGCTGGCGGGATCGTCACCGACGAGGACGACGTGGAGGCCGGGCACCAGACCCTTGGCCGCCTTGATGGCAGTGACCTCGCGACCGATCTCGGCCCGCAGCTCGGCTGCCGCCGCCTTGCCGTCGATGATGCGCGCTTGTCCCGGCATGTGCTCGTCCTTGCGTTCTCGCGAGCCGTTCTCATGCGCGATCGCTGCAGCGCAAACAAGGCCGCATGACCGGAAGGCCTTGACTTAGTTTGGTCTATGTCAAAATCATGCACGATCCATGATGCATGCCGAACCCACATTCCGTAAGCCGTCCCGGGTCGTTCTGGCCGGGCAGGTCTATGAGCTGATCAAGGAACGCATTCTCGACCAGGCCTATGTGCCGGGGGAACGGCTCAATATCGACGCGCTGGTGCGCGAGTTCGCCGTCAGCTCGACGCCGATCCGCGAGGCGCTGATGCGACTCGCCGCCGAGGGGCTGGTCCGCGCCGAGCCCTTCGTCGGTTTCGCGACGGCGCCGGTGCCGGACCAGCGCTATTATGAGGACGTCTACAGTTTTCGCGGCGTGATCGAGCCCTGGGCTGCGGCCGAGGCGGCGCGGCGCCGGCCGGCTCCCGAGGCGATCGCCGGGCTGCGCGACGCGGTCGCAGCGATGATGGCCGGGGAGCCTTCGCGCGAATACCGCAGCCATCGCGCTTTCACGGAAGCGGATGACCGCTTCCATCGCATCGTCCTGCAGCTGGCCGGCAACCAGGTCGCGCTGAAAAGCTATGACGACTTACGTTTCCATCTCCACATCTCGCGCCTCTACCTGACGCGCGAGCAGGATGTCGGTCCGACCCATCGCGAGCATCACGCCATCGTCGATGCGCTCGAGGCCGGCGATCCCGAAGCCGCCGCCGATGCGATGCGCCGGCATCTCCAGGGCTCCTATGAACGATTGATCAAATAGCCAACCGGCCGAGGCCGAAAACGGCCCGGCCTTCGACAGAGGGAGGAAAAGACATGCTGAAACGGATCGCCGCCGCCGCGCTGATCGCCGGAGGCTTCGTGGCGAGTGCGGCCCAGGCCCAGACGCTGCGCTTCGGCCACGCCAACACCACGAGCGAGATCGCCGGCGAACTCTTCGCCGAATTCGCTGACCGCGTGAACAAGGGCACCAAGGGCGCGGTCACCGTCCGCGTCTTCCCGGCCGAGCAACTCGGCAAGGAGATCGACCTGTTCAAGCAGGTCAAGGAAGGTGCGCTCGACATCTCGGCACCGTCCATGGCGGCGGCGTCCTCGCTCGTTCCGGCGCTCGAGATCCCGAGCGCGCCCTTCCTGTGGAAGGACTGGACCGAGGCCGAGGCGATCATCCGTTCCGACGCCTTCGACCCGATCTTCGACGAGCTGCGCGACAAGCACAATATCGTGCCGGTCAGCCGCATCTGGTACTGGGGCTGGCGCAACATGACGACGCTCGACCGGGCCGTGAAGAAGCCCGAGGACGTGCAGGGGCTGAAGATCCGTGTGCCGGAAAGCCCGGTCTGGGTCGAGATGATCAAGGCCTTCGGCGGCGCACCGACGCCCGTCCCGTTCGGCGAGGTCTACACCGCCCTGCAGCAGAAGACGGTCGACGGGCAGGAGAACCCGATCCCGACGATCTTCTCGCGCAAGTTCTACGAGGTGCAGGGCTATGTCGCGATGACCAAGCACATGCTCCAGAACAACATGATCGTCATCAACAAGGACAGCCTCGCCAAACTCAAGCCCGAGCATCGCGAGGTGCTGTTCGCGGAAGCCGCCCGCGCCTCGGCGATGAACACCTATCTGCAGCAGAAGCGCGAAGCCTCGATGCTGGAGGACATCCGCAAGTCCGGTCGTTCCAAGATCATCGAGGATGTCGACCGTGACGCCTTCGCGGCCAAGGCCAAGGTGGTGACGACGGCGATGGAAGGCCGCTGGGGCAAGCCCCAGGTCGAGCGGGTGCTGGCGGCGATCGAGGCCCAGCGCAAGCGCTAGTCCGATGCCCGCCATCGGTGTGGCGGGCTGGGAAACCTGACGGTCAGTCCGGGCGGGGCGTCGGCGCCGTGCCCGGAAACCAGGACCGATGCCGCCTCTGAATGGGGCGCATCGGCCATCCCGACTTTTCGACCAGACGCATCGGTTCCGGGGGCGGGGCTTCGGCCTGCTCCGGAATGGCGCAGGAGGTTCCATGAAGGCCTTGCAGCAGCACCAGTCGACGGCGCCGAGTCCACAATGATGACCGGCTTCGATTTGATCCGGCGGCTCGACGACTGGTCGAGCCGCCTGGAGAACCTCGCACTCGCGGCCCTGCACGGCATCATCGCCGCGCTGGTCTGCGCGGCCGTGGTGTTCCGCTACGTCCTCAACGATCCGCTGACCTGGTCGGAGGAGCTGATCCTGCTGCTCTTCGGCTGGATGATCTTCCTCGGTGTCGCCAACGCCTTCCATGCCCGCACGCACATCATCATCGACGTCGTCGTGCTGTTCGCGCCGCGCTGGCTCTGCTTCGCCTTCGGCGTGCTGGCCTTGGCTGTCACGGCGGCGGTGCTCGGCGTGCTGACCTGGTATTCCTGGCTCTATCTGCAGCGCGAGATGCCCAATCTCACCCCGATGCTCGGCATCTCCGCCGGCTGGGCGATCGCGCCGCTCTTCGTCGGCAGTCTTTTGTCGCTGCTGCATCTCCTGCGCAACCTGATCGACGAGGGCGTCACCGGCGCGCTCTGGTCCGACATCACCACGCGCGAGTGACCCGCCATGGTGCTTGTCCTCCTCCTCACCTTCGCAGCGCTGCTCGTCGTCGGCACGCCGATCTGGGTCGCCATGGCGGGCTCGGCCCTGCTCGCCATCTTCATGGAAGGCGTGCCGCTGACGGTCGCCGCCCAGCGCATGGTTGCCGGCGTGCAGTCCTTCCCGCTGCTGGCGATCCCGCTGTTCACGCTCGCGGGTTCGCTGATGAACGCGTCGGGGATTTCCGAGCGGCTGTTCAGCTTCACCAAGGCGCTGGTCGGTCATATCCGCGGCGGCCCGGCCCATACGCTCGTCGTCGGTGAGGTCTTCCTCTCCGGCATTTCCGGCTCGTCGGTGGCTGACACCGCCGCTGCGGCGCGGGTCTTCGTGCCGCAGCTCGAGAAGATGGGCTATCCGCGCGCCTTCGGCGCGGCGCTCTCGGCCGTCGCCGGCACGCTCGGGCCGATCATCCCGCCCTCGATCCTGATGGTGGTCTATGCCTGGCAGGCGAACGTCTCGCTCGGCCAGCTCTTCGTTGCCGGCATCATTCCCGGCCTCGTCATGGCCGGCTGCATCATGGGGACGATCGCGATCCAGGCGCTGCGGCGCGACTTCAGGCCGGCCGGCGCCTTCTCGCTCGCTACCCTGTGGAGCGAGTTCCGGCACGCTTCACTGGCGCTCCTGATGCCGGTCCTGATCATCGTCGGCTTCCGCGCGGGCCTGTTCACTGCGACCGAGATCGCCGGCGTCGCCGCCGCCTATTCGCTGGTCGTCGGCATGTTCATCTATCGCTCGATAAGGCTCGCCGATCTTCCGGCGATCCTGGTCGGCACGGCGCGCGAGACGGCGGTGATCATCGCCATCGTCGCGGCGGCCTCGCCGTTCAGCTGGATCCTGGCGATCGAGCAGGCACCGCAGCTCGTCACCGACTTCATGACCTCGATCTCCACCGATCCGCTGGTCGTGCTGCTGATCCTGAACGTCGCCCTGCTGATCGCAGGCATGTTCATGGAGACGATCGCGATCATGATCATCCTGGTGCCGATCCTGCTGCCGCTGCTGACCTCGCTGCAGATCGACCTCGTGCATTTCGGGATCATCCTCCTGGTCAATCTGGTGATCGGCCAGGTCACACCGCCGGTCGGCGTGCTCTGCTTCGTCGCAATGGCGATCACCAGGGAGAAGCTCGGGCCGCTGATCCGCGAGCTCTGGCCTTTCCTGATCGCGCTCATCGTTGCGCTGGCGATCATCACCTACGTCCCGGCCCTGAGCCTCTGGCTCCCAAAGGTCGCCGGCTTCTGAAGAGGACCCTCCATGGCCACCATCACCGAAGTCGAGATCACCGAGTTCTCGTTCACCGCGCGGAATCTCGGGGTCTCCTCCGACAAGCTGCGGGCGATCTACAATATGGGCTACAAGCCCAATTCCTCGCTGGAGCTGACCAAGTTCGCCATCGTCATCCGCAGCGATGACGGGGCGCAGGGCGAATATGTCATGCACTGGGGCGGCAGCCGCTCGACCATGGCGCAGACGCTTTCGCTGGCGCCGAGCCTGCTCGGCCGCGATCCCGATCATCGCGAGCTGATCTGGAACGAGATGAAGCGGGAGCTGCGCCAGCATGACGGCATGGGCATCGGCCCGATCGACATCGCGCTCTGGGACCTCGCCGGCAAGCGCTACGGCGCCTCGGTCTCGGCCCTGCTCGGCGGCTACCGCACACGGCTCAAATCCTATGCCTCGACCTATCATGGCGACCGCAATGGCGGGCTCGACTCGCCGCAGGCCTTCGCCGACTTCGCCGAGCGCTGCTACGAGCTCGGCTACCGTGCCTACAAGGTGCATGGCTGGCACGAGGGCGACGCCAAGGAAGAGGCGCGCAACGTGCTCCATGTCGCCAAGGCCGTCGGCGACCGGATGACGTTGATGCTCGACCCCGCCAACGAGCTGCGGACCTTCGCCGACGCGCTCTATGTCGGGCGGGCCTGCGACGAGGCGAACTACTTCTGGTACGAGGACCCGATGCGCGATTGCGGCGTCTCGGCCTTCGCCCACAAGAAGCTGCGCGAGATGCTGAAGACGCCGATCCTTCAGACCGAGTATCTGCGTGGCTTCGAGACCAAGGCCGACTTCCTGATCGCCGGCGGCACCGACATGCTGCGCTCCGACCCGGAATATGATCTCGGCATCACCGGAGCGATGAAGATCGCCCATCTCGCCGAGGCTTTCGGCGTCGATGTCGAGATCCACGCCTGCGGCCCGGCGCATCGTCACTGCATGGCGGCGACGCGCAACACCAATTTCTACGAGATCGCGCTGCTCGGCCCGGATTGTCCGAATGCGGTGCCGCCGGTCTATACCTGCGGCTATTCTGACCAGATCGACGCCGTCGACAAGGACGGCACCGTGCCGGTGCCGACCGGGCCGGGACTCGGCGTCAGCTATGATTGGGACTACATCCGGGCCCACAAGACGGCGCAGCAGGTCTTCAGGCTCTGATCGCCCCGGGGCTCGACGAGCCGCTTGATCGCGGCGCGCCGAGCCCTCATCTTCGCGCCTCCCGATTCAGGCGGCGTCTGGCGAGCCGGAGAGAACCACGTGACCACCGGCTTTGCAGCAATCCCGGCCTCGGGCAGCTATCGCTTGAACAAGGCCCGGGTGCCGGCCTGCCTGGTCTCGGCCGAGGCCGTTGCGAGCGACCGGGCCGGCTTTGTACTGCTCGACATCGCGATCGAGGACGGCGTCGTCGCCTCGCTCCTGCCGGCCGGCATGCCGAGTCTCGATGCCGGGCATGCCGTCGATCTCGACGGCGGCATCGTCTTGCCGCGCCTCGTCGATGTGCACACCCATCTCGACAAGGGCCATATCTGGCCGCGCAGCCCGAATCCGGACGGCAGCTTCATGGGGGCGCTGACCAGCGTCGGCGCCGATCGCGAGGCGAACTGGACGGCGCAGGACGTCAGGGCGCGCATGGAGTTCGGCCTGCGCTGCGCCTTCGCGCACGGCACGGCGGCGATCCGCACCCATATCGACTCGCTCGGTCCGCAGATCGGCATCTCCTGGCCGGTGCTGGCCGAGCTTCGGGCGGAATGGGCCGGGCGCATCGCCCTGCAGGGCTCGCCGCTGTTCGGCGTCGAGGCCGTCGCCGACGGCGCCCATATGCAGGCGATCACCCGAGCGGTGAGGGCGCATGGTGACGGGCTGCTCGGCTGCGTCACCTACATGATCCCGGAGCTCGAGGCGGCGCTGGATACGATCTTCCAGACCGCGATCGAGAACGGTTTCGACCTCGATTTCCATGTCGACGAGAGCAATGATCCGGCGGCGCGCTCGCTGGAAGCCATTGCCGACGCGGCGCTGCGCCATCGCTTCACCGGCAGGATCCTCGTCGGGCATTGCTGCTCGCTGGCCCTGCAGCAGCCGCGGGACGAGGCGCGCATCGTCGCCAAGGTCGCCGAGGCCGGCATCGCCGTGGTCTCGCTGCCGATGTGCAACATGTATCTGCAGGACCGGCAGGCCGGCCGCACGCCGCGCTGGCGCGGCGTCACCGCGCTGCATGAGCTGAAGGCTGTCGGCGTGCCGGTGATGATCGCCTCCGACAACACCCGCGATCCCTTCTACGCCTATGGCGATCTCGACCTCGTCGAGGTGCTGCGCGAGGGCACGCGCATCCTGCAACTGGACCATTCCGGCAATGACTGGGTAGAGAGCATCGCGACGACGCCGGCCGCGCTGATGGGCCTGCCTGGGCAGGGCCGGCTCAGTGTTGGCGGCCCCGCCGACCTGATCCTGACCCGGGCACGGAACTGGACCGAATTCTTCGCCCGGCCGCAGGCCGAGCGCACCGTCTTGATCTCAGGCAAGGCGATCGACCGCACGCTGCCCGATTATCGCGAACTCGACCATCTGATGAGCACCGACGCATGAGCACGAAATACGACATCGCCGCCCTCAAGGCCCGCCTCGGCAACATCAGGAGCGAGGACAATCCCGCGCTGGTGAAGCAGAAGAGCCGGGACTTCTTCTGGTACTCGCCGACGCTGAAGCGCCAGCTCGACCAGGTCACGGCCGATATCATCGTTTCGCCGACCAGCGAGGCGGAGGTGCTGGAGGTGCTCGCCGCCGCCCATGCGCTCGGCATCCCCGTGACGCCGCGCGGCACCGGCACCGGCAATTACGGCCAGGCCATGCCGCTCTCGGGCGGGGTGGTGCTCGATCTCTCCGGCTTCAACAAGGTCAAGGCGATCGAGGCGGGGCGCTATGTCGCCGAGCCCGGCGCGATCCTCTCGAAGATCGACGAGGAGACTCGGGCGCATTCGCGCCAGGAGATCCGCCTGCACCCCTCGACCTACCACACCGCTTCGGTCGGCGGCTTCATCGCTGGCGGCTCCGGCGGCGTCGGCTCGATCAAATGGGGCGGCCTGCGCGATTGGGGCAACATCATCCGCCTCAAGGTCGCGACCATGGAGGCGACTCCGCGCATCCTCGAGCTTCAGGGCGAGGACCTGCACAAGGTCTCGCACGCCTATGGCACCAACGGCATCATCACCGAGGTCGAGATGCCGCTCGGACCGGCCTATAACTGGGTCGACGTGATCATCGGCTTCGACAGCCTGCGCGGCGCGACCGAATTCGCCAATTCGCTCGGCGAGCAGGACGGGCTGGCGTTGAAGGAACTCGCCGTCGTCGCGGCGCCGGCGCCGCACGACTATTTCCTGCGCCATCGCAAATTCCTGCCGCGCGACAGCCATTGCGTCATCGCCATGATCGCGGATTTCGCGGTGGAATCGACGCTGGCCTATGCACGCCGCTTCCGGGGCGCGGAATTGCTGATGCGCTCGGACAAGCTGACGCCGGAAGAGGCGAAAGGCCTGCCGGCTTCCTTCGAGCTCGCCTGGAACCACACCACCTTGCGGGCGCTCAGGGTCGATCCGTCGATCACCTATCTGCAGGTGCTCTACCCGTTCCCCAACCAGGTCGAGCTGGTCGAGAAGATCCATCAGCGTTTCGGCGACGAGCTGACCTGCCATCTCGAATTCGTCCGCTTCGACGGCAAGATCACCTGCTTCGGCCTGCCGCTGGTGCGCTTCACCACGGAGGAGCGGCTTGAAGAGATCATGGCGATCCATGAGGAGATGGGCGCGCCGATCTTCAACCCGCATCGCTACACGCTGGAAGAGGGCGGCATGAAGCAGACCGACGAGGTCCAGCTCGCCTTCAAGCGCGAGGCCGATCCGCAAGGCCTGCTCAATCCCGGCAAGATGGTCGCCTGGGAGGACCCGGAATACGACTATCGCGCCGGAAAGACCTTCCTGTTCCGCAGCCTGGGTGAAGCGGCCGGCGGCTGAGCATGCGCGTCCTCGTCGTCTACGCGCATCCCAACCCCGAGAGCTTCGGCGCGGCGCTGCACGCTGCGACCGTGGCCGGGCTGCGCCGGCACGGCCATGAGGTCGATGATTGCGACCTCTATGCCGAGGGCTTCGAGCCGGTGCTGAGCCGACAGGAGCGGCTCGACTATCTCGACCTTGCGAAGAATGGCTGTTCGGTAGCCGGCTATGTCGAGCGGCTGCGCGCGGCGGAAGCGCTGGTCCTGTGCTTCCCGGTCTGGAATTTCGGTTATCCCGCCATGCTGAAAGGCTATTTCGACCGGGTCTTCCTGCCCGGCGTGTCGTTCAAGCTGGTCGAGGGGCAGGCACAGCCGAGCCTCTGGAATATTCGCCGGCTTGCTGCGGTAACGACCTATGGCGCCACGCGCTGGCGGGCCATGCTGATGGGCGACCCGCCGCGCAAGCTGGTCGGCCGGTCCTTGCGGGCAGTCTGCCACCCAACCGCTCGCCTCAGCTATCAGGCCCATTACGACATGAACCGCTCGACGCCGGAGAGCCGGACGGCATTTCTGCGCAGGATCGAGGCGATGACCGCACAATTCTAGGTGATTGTCGCACCATTGTCATTTGCCTGTCATGTTGGCAGGCGATTCCAGAGCCGGCGAAAAGTATGGGCAATCTTTTCGAGGGGCCGGCTCATGACCAAGACGATCGAGAAAAGCGTCGGCCGCGCCTTGCTGCTCGCCGCGAGATTGCATCGCGGCCGGATGGGCGAGCGGCTGAATGCGCTCGGGCTCTTCCCGGGCCAGGAGCAGGCCCTGAAGGCGCTGCAGGCCGCGCCGATGACCATGGGCGAGCTCGCTACCTTGCTGCGGGTCAAGCCGCCGACGGTTTCCAAGACGATCGGTCGGCTTTCGCTGCAGGGCCTGGTCAGCCGCGAGGGCGGCGGCAAGGACGGCAGGCTGGTTCAGGTCGCGCTGACCGAACATGGCCAGAAGACTGCCACGGCCCTCGACGCGGTCTGGATCCAGGTCGAGGAGGAGCTGCTCGAGAAGCTCGACTCCAAGGAACGCAAGCAATTGCGCAAGCTGCTGCGCAAGGTCGCCAAGGGACTTTCGCAGGCCGGCGCCGAGCTCGACGATCCCGAAGACGAGGTTGAGGACGCAGCCTGAGCTAGGCCGGCGCCTTCCCGGCATGGCGTGCATGCGTCACCGGACTGGTCTCGGCCTTTAAATCGGTTCATTGATCTCAGGCCATTCCGCAGAAGCATGCCGAGACCCGTCGCTTGTCGGCCGCCCCCGCTCCGCACCCGGATACGCGCCGGACGCGCCTGACCGCCATCTTGCTGATGTGCGCGGCGGTGCTGTGCTTTGCGCTGCTCGATGCCTCGGCGAAATGGCTCGGCGGCTCGATGCATGCGATGCAGGTCGTCGCGGCCCGTTATCTGATCAGCGTGGCGCTGGTCTCGACCCTGCTCAATCCATGGTCGCGGCCAGGCATCCTGCGGACGCGCCGCCCCTGGCTGCAGGGCTTTCGTTCGCTCCTGCTCCTGACCTCGACGGGGCTGAACTTCATCGCGCTGAAATATCTGCAACTGGCCGAGAGCGTCTCGATCATGTTCGCGACGCCCTTCCTCGTCGCGCTTCTGGCCGGGCCGATCCTCGGCGAATGGGCCGGGCCGCGCCGGCTGGCGGCGATCGGCGTCGGCTTCATCGGCGTGCTGATCATCTTGCGCCCCGGCTTCGGCGGGCTGCCCCCGGCGGCGCTGCTCACCGTCTGCGGCTGCTTCTGCTACGCCTTCTACAGCATCTCGACACGGATGCTCGCCGCCAGCGACGCCCCGGAGACGACGATGTTCTATTCCGGCATCGTCGGGGCGGTGGTGATGCTGCCGCTGGTGCCGCTGTTCTGGTCCTGGCCGGCCGACGGGGCGAGCTGGCTCTTGATGCTGAGCGTCGGGCTTTTCGGGGCCCTCGGCCACTGGCTGCTGATCCTGGCGCATCAGCGCGCGCCGGCGAGCATGCTCTCGCCGTTCAATTACTCGCAGATCGTCTGGATGGTGGCGCTCGGCTGGTTCGTCTTCGGCCAGATTCCTGACGGCTACACCTTCATCGGTGCGAGCATCGTCATCGGCTCCGGGCTCTACCTGCTCTATCGCGAGCGGGTCCGGGCCGTGCCCGAAGGCTCGGCCCGGCTGGATTGAGGCTGCGCGCCGCTCAGCCCTTGTCGGTGAGCGAGAGGCGGCTCTGCGACGCCACGAAATCCGACAGCATCGGCACGAAATCGTCGCCCTTCCCGGCCGCGACGGCCTGGGCATAGACGTTCTTGACGGCATTGCCGACCGGGTTGGGAATGCCGGCATCGTTGGCGACCGCTTCGAGATAGCGGACATCCTTCAGCGCGTTCGACAAGGTGAACTTGTGGGCGTCGCGATCGCGCTGCAGCACGTACTGCATGAAGGTCTGGTAGAAGCCGCAATCCATCCGGCCGCCCGAGATCACGCTGTCGAAGGTCTGCGGCGTGATGCCGATCTTCTGCGCCAGCGTCAGCGCCTCCGAATAGATCGCGCCATAGCCCATCGACAGGAAGTTATTGAGAAGCTTCATCTTGTGGCCGTCTCCGACCGGGCCGAGATGCACCACCTTCTGTGCCCATGCGTCACAGACCGGCTTGATCCGGGCGAAAACCTCTCTGTCGGCGCCAATCATGGTCGAGAGTTGGCCAAGAGCCGCTTGCGCGGGCGTTCCGCCGAGCGGGGCATCGCAAAGGTGGAGACCGATGGCCGCGAGCTGGGCCGCAAATCTGACCGTCGAGCCGGGATCGGAGGTCGAGCAATCGACGATGACCGTGCCGGGCTTCGCGCCGGCTGCGATGCCGTCCGGTCCATTGATCACGGCCTCCACCTGCGGTGTGCCGGTGACGCAAAGGAAGATGATCGAGGCCTTCTCGGCGAGCTCCCGCGGCGTCCGGGCCTCCTGGGCGCCGGCTGCCTTGAGCTCTTCGACGGGCTTGCGGTTCCTGTGCCCCATGACGGTCAAGGGAAAACCTTTGGCGAGGATGCAGGAGGCCATGCCCTGGCCCATGAAGCCGACGCCGATGAAGCCGATCGCTTCTTTATGAGCGGTCATCTTTAGTTCCTCTGGATTATATGAGATGGACGGTGAGCATGCGGAACGATTTGACCAAGAACTGGTTGAAGGCCGTGGGTAACCCGCTTCAGGAGAAGCGCTTTATGGCTGGCGACGGAAACCTGCGGGACCCCTCCTCCGTCGGAAAGGGCGCCGCAATCACTCGGGAACGCTTGGGCGGGCGAGGGCGTGTTACCTTGCAGATCATCGCCGATCACCTCGACGTCTCGACGGCGACAGTCTCGCTCGCGCTGCGCGGCAGTCCGCTCGTCGCCGACGCGACCAAGCATCGCGTGCAGAAGATCGCCCGCGAGATGGGATACAGCTACAACCGCAGCGCCGCCTCGCTGCGGACCGACCGGACCAATATTCTCGGCGTCGGCTTCCACGACATCACCAACCCCTATTTCGCCGAGCTCCTGGCGGCGATCGAGGAAACGGCTGCCGCCCATGGCCGCTCGATCCTTCTCGGAACCTATGCGGAGAACCTGGAACGTCAGGACCGCGTGCTCAACACGCTGAAGGAATACCGGCCCGACGGGATGATCATCTGCCCGGCCGGCGGCAGCACGGCGGAGACGCTGGCCCATCTGATGGCGGCGCAGGTGCCGCTCGTCCAGCTTTCGCGCGAGATCGAGGGCGTCGATCTCGACTTCGTCGGTTCCGACGACCGGCACGGCACCATGCTGGCGATGGAGCATCTGCTGGAGCTCGGCCATCGCCGCATTGCCTTCCTCGGCGAGAGCAAGCTGATTTCGACCGGCTGCAATCGCTATCGTGGCTATCGCGACATGCTCGCCAAACACGGTCTGCCGCTCGACCCGGCACTGGTCTATTCCGCCTGGGGAACGCGCGAGAACGGGCTGAAAGGCGTCCAGAAGGTGCTTTCGGTGGAGGACCCGCCGACGGCTGCGGTCTGCTTCAACGACCTCACCGCCTTCGGGGCGATGCTCGGCCTGCGCCATTGCGGGCTCGAGGCCGGCGAAGACTTCTCGCTGGTCGGCTGCGACGATGTCCAGGAAGCGGCGCAATGGTATCCGGCGCTGACGACGATCAAGAATTTTCAGGACGATATGGGGCGCCAATCGGCCGAGATGCTGCTGCGCCGCATCGCCGAGCCGGCCGCACCGGCGCGCAGGGTCGTGCTGAAGCCGGATCTCGTGGTGCGCGGCACCACGGCTCCGCCCCGCAGGAAATAGGGCAGGGCACCCCGGCCTCGCGCCGGCGAGCGGTTGCCCCGCCTGCGGACGAGCCCGTGCGAAGGCGGCGTCATCCAGTCCGGTTTCAGGCATCGTTGGCAGCTTTGGGGTTCAGCGCGCGATAGGCGCGGACGACCTGCGAGTCGTCGCGCCCGCCATGGCCGAGGCCCGAAGCTGCAAGGAACATCTGGTGTGCCGTGGCCGCCAGCGGCAGCGCGGCCTTCGCGGCCCGGCCGGCATCGAGCACGATGCCGAGATCCTTGACGAAGATGTCGACCGCGCTGGCGACCGGCGGCTCGTCGTCGAGCATGCGCGGGCCGCGATCCCTGAGCATCCAGGAGGAGGCGGCCGAGCCGCCCATGATCTCGAACAGCAGCTTGCCGTCGATCCCGGCTTTCTGGGCCAGCGAGAGGGCCTCGGCGGCAACGGCGATATGGACGCCGCAGAGCAGCTGGTTGACGGTCTTCACGGTCGCGCCCTGGCCGGGCTTCAGGCCAACGTGGAAGACCTTGTCGCCCATCGCGTCGAGCATCGGCTTGCCGGCGTCGAAACTCTCCTGCGAGGCGCCGGCCATGATCGTCAGCGTGCCGTTGCGGGCGCCGTTGACGCCGCCGGAGACCGGCGCGTCGACGAAGCGGCGGCCGCTCTTCTCGACTTCGGCGGCGATCGCCTCGACCTCGCCGGGCGGGCAGGTCGCCATCAGGATGACGCTCGCCGCGGGCGCGAGGGCGGCGAGCGCCCCGGCCTCGAACAGCACGGAGCGGGCCTGAGCGGCATTGACGACCATCAGGATCAGGGCATCCGCACCTTGCGCCGCTTCGCCGGCGCTCGCCGCGGCATGACCGCCGGCTGCGGCTAGGGCGTCGCGCGCCTGCTGGCGCATGTCGAAACCGGTGACGCGGAACTGCTTCTTGACGAGATTCTCGGCCATCGGCGCACCCATGGCGCCGAGACCGACGAAGGCGATCGAACTCACAAAACCAACCTTTTTGCTGACAATGGGCCCGTCCCTGGACGGGCCCGGCAGGGGCTCATTCCTTCACCGCGCCGGTGAGCGAGGCGACGTAATAGTCGACGAAGAAGGAATAGAGCAGGGCGACCGGGATCGAGCCGAGCAGGGCGCCGGCCATCAGCGAGCCCCAATGGTAGACGTCGCCCTCGACGAGCTGGGTCAGGACGGCGACGGGCACGGTCTTCTTTTCGGCCGACTGGATGAAGGCCAGCGCGTAGATGAACTCGTTCCAGGACAGGGTGAAGGCGAAGATGCCGGCCGAGATCAGCCCGGGCAGCGCCAGCGGCAAGGTGATCTTCCAGAGCGTCTGCAAACGGGTCGCGCCGTCGATCATGGCGCATTCCTCAAGCTCGAAGGGGATCGACTTGAAATAGCCGATCAGCAGCCAGGTGCAGAACGGGATCAGAAAGGTCGGATAGGTCAGGATCAGCGCCCATTGCGAGTCGAACAGACCGAGCTGGAAGATCAACGTCGCCATGGGGATGAACAGGATCGAGGGCGGCACCAGATAGGCGAGATAGATCCCGAGCCCGACATATTGCGAGCCCTTGAACTTCAGGCGCTGGATCGCATAGGCGGCGAGCACGCTGGAGAACAAGGAGAGGGCCGTCGCGACCGTGGCGACGGTCATCGTCGTCAGCAGCCATTGCGGGTAATCGGTCTGGAAAAGCAGCTTGTTGATGTTCTCCAGCGTCGGCGACTTCACCCAGAACGGGTTGTTGTTCTTGTAGTCGTAGAGTTCCGAGTTCGGTTTGATCGCGGTGATCGCCATCCAGTAGAATGGGAAGAGCAGCACGATCACGAAGAGCGAAAGCGGCAGATAGAGGGTGATGAAGCGGCGCGGCCCCGACGACCAGTCGATGACGCCGGCCTGCTCCTTCTCGACCAGATGCGGGCGCTCCGCGGCAGCGTGATCAGTCATTGTCTTCTCCCTGCTGCCATTTGCGGCGGGCGAGCGCGAAGTAGCTGAACAGCGTCGCCATCACGAGGAAGGGGATCATCGCGACCGCGATCGCCGCGCCCTCGCCGAGCTGGCCGCCGGGGATGCCGCGCTGGAAGGCGAGCGTCGCCATCAGATGGGTGGAGTTGATCGGCCCGCCGCGCGTGATGGCGTAGACGAGCTGGAAATCGGTGAAGGTGAACAGCACCGAGAAGGTCAGCACCACCGCCAGGATCGGCATCAGCATCGGCAGCGTCACATGCCGGAAGCGCTGCCAGGCATTGGCGCCGTCGAGCATCGCCGCTTCGTAGAGCGCCGGCGAGATGGTCTGCAGGCCGGCGAGCAGCGAGATCGCGACGAAGGGGATGCCGCGCCAGATGTTGGCGGCGATCAGGGAGAAGCGTGCCGGCCAGGGGGCGCCGAGGAAGTCGATATAGGTTTCGCGCCAGCCGAGCACATCGACCAGGATATAGGAGATGATCGAGAACTGCGGATCGTAGATCCACCAGAAGGCGATCGCCGAGAGCACGGTCGGGACGATCCAGGGCACCAGGATCAGCGCGCGCAGCAGCGATTTGAACGGCAGGTGGTTGTTGAGCAGCAGCGCCAGCCAGAGGCCGAGCCCGAACTTCCCGATGGTCGCGACGCCCGTATAGAGCAGCGTGTTCCAGACCGATGTGATGAAGACCGGATCGTGCCAGAGCGACTGGAAGTTCTCGAAGCCGATGAAATAGCCGGCGCGGCCGATGCGGGTGTCGGTGAAGGCAAGCCAGACGCCGAGGCCGAGCGGATAGCTCAGAAAGACCAGCAGCAGGCCCAGTGCCGGCAGCAGGCAGATGAAAACCAGAAATGGCTTGTAGTCGAACAGGCGCGTCAACCAGCCCTGGGAGAACTGGTGGCCGGCCCGAGCCTCGGCCGCGATCGTCATGGCGCGATTTCCCGTGAGAAGCCGCGCCGCCGCGGTGGCGGCGGCGCGGTCGTGACGGATCAGGTGCGGTAGTAGCGCTTGGCGCGGCGCTCGGCTTCCGCAGCGGCCTGTTCGGGCGTCGCCTGGCCGGCGCAGACCGAGGCGACCATCTGCACCATGACGTATTCGGCGTTGACGGTGCCGGCGGCCTCGGTGATCGCGCCCTTGTAGCCGCTCCACAGAGCGCGCTCCCAGGTGTCGCGATAGACCAGGATCTTCGGATCGCTCTCCCAGACCTTGCTGTTGGCGTAGGCCTTGAGCGGCTGGGTCCAGTAGCCGAAGCAGCCGGTCAGCCACTTATCGTACTGTTCCTTCTCCATCATGAAGCGGAGATATTCCTTGGCCGCGTTCGGGAACTTGGTGTGCTTGAACACCATGGCGTTGATGACCAGCGCCGTCTCGGTCGCCCGTCCGACGCCGGCACCGACCGGCATCTGGGCATGGTTGAGGTCCTTGCCGATCGCCGCGATCTTCTCGTCCTTCGAGTTCTTGATCGAGAAGTAGAGCGAGACGCCGTTCTGCGTCAGGCCGACTTCACCGGCCGTCAGCGCCTTGTTGTTGCTGATGTCGAGCCAGGAAAGCGTACCCGGAATGAAGGTCTCGTAGAGCGCCTTGGCGTATTTCAGCGCCTCGATCGTCTCTTTCGAGTTGATCGCGACCTTGTTGTTCTCGTCGACCATGTAGCCGCCATGCGACCAGACGAGCCAGTTGCAGAAGGCATTACCGTCGCCGACGGCATTGCCGAGGGCAAAGCCCGCCGGGTGGCCATTGGCCTTGAGCTTGCGGCAGAGGTCGAGGAAACCGGCATGGTCGGTCGGGAACTTGTCGAAGCCCGCTTCCTTGACCCAGGATTCGCGATAGACCGCCGGGCCGCCCGAGCCGCCCATCGGGATCGAGATCCAGGTGTTGGTCTTGTCCTTCTTGCCGTATTTCTCGGCGATCGGGTACCAGCCGCCGTATTTCTTGCCGAGGTCCTCGGCGATACCAGTCAGGTCGACCAGCTTGTCGGCAAAGATGTGAGGGTCGTCGGCCCAGCCGACGACGACGTCGGGGCCAGCGCCGGTGTTCGCGGTCACCGCCGTCTGCGGGCGCAGGTCTTCCCAACTCGCATAGTCGACGCGGACCTGGACGCCAGTCGCCTTGGTGAAGGCGGCGGTGTTCTCGTCGAAGATCGCTTGGTCGGGATCGACGAACTTGGTCGGACGCAGGACGCGCAGGGTCGCGCCCTTCTCGATATTGGCGGTCTGGGCGATCGAGGGTGCGGCAAGCGTTGCGCCGGCGGCGAGTCCGGCGCCGCCGATCAATACGTCACGTCTGGAAATCGTCATGGGTCAGCTCCTCCGTTGGACCGCGAGGCCCTACATGGGAGCCTCGTCAGGGTTTGTAGTCGGCGGATGCGCGACGCCGCCCCGGGGGCGGCGCCCCCATTGGGCGGAGCAGCGGATGATCAGATGCGCTTGCCGGTCGCGGCGTCGAAGAGATGCGTGACCGAGGTGTCGGGCCGGATGTGGATGTTCTCGCCCGGCTTGGCGGTGATGCGCTCGCGGAAGATGCAGGTCAGATCCTGGCCGCCGCAGCGGACGACCACCTGCGTCTCCGAGCCCATCGGTTCGATCACCACGACTTCGGCCGGCAGGCCGGCCGGGTCGAGCAGGATGTGCTCGGGGCGGATGCCCATCACGGCGGCGCGCCCGTTCGAATCGGCCGGATGCTGGCCGACCGGCCAGATCACGCCGCCCTCGGTCTCGAAGCCGTTGGCGCGGATCGTGCCCTTCAGCAGATTCATCGAGGGCGAGCCGATGAAGGCGGCGACGAAGAGGTTGGCCGGGTTGTCGTAGAGGTCGAGCGGCGCGCCCATCTGCTCGACGATGCCGTCATGCATCACCACGATCTTGTCGGCCATGGTCATGGCCTCGATCTGGTCGTGGGTGACGTAGACTGTCGTGGTCTTGAGGCGCTGGTGCAGCTCCTTGATCTCGGTGCGCATCTGGACGCGCAGCTTGGCGTCGAGATTTGAGAGTGGCTCGTCGAACAGGAAGACCTGCGGGTCGCGGACGATGGCGCGGCCCATGGCGACGCGCTGGCGCTGGCCGCCCGAGAGCTGGCGCGGATAGCGGTCGAGCAGCTTGTCGAGGCCGAGAATGCCGGCGGCCTTGTTGACGCGCTCGTCGATCTCGGCCTGCGGCGCCTTCCGCAGCTTCATCGAGAAGGCCATGTTGTCGGCCACCGTCATATGCGGATAGAGCGCATAGTTCTGGAAGACCATGGCGATGTCGCGCTCTTTCGGCGGCACGTCGTTGACGACGCGCGGGCCGATGCGGATCTCGCCGCCGGTGATGTTCTCTAGCCCGGCGATCATGCGCAAAAGGGTTGACTTGCCGCAGCCGGAGGGACCGACCAGGATGACGAACTCGCCGTCGTCGATGTCGATGTCTACACCGTGGATGACCTGCGTCGAGCCATAGGCCTTGCGCACATCGGCGATCTGGACTGAGGCCATCTTGGCGTCTCCCGGTCTTAGTTTCCTTCGGGGACGAGTGATCGCACCCCGGCGGCATAGCCGCAATCCCATTGGTCTCGGCTTCTCCGGGCCGATGACCAAGGCGCGCCGCAATGCAGGCAAATCCTCGCCTGTTGCGTAGCTCCCGTTCCCGGATAAAGTCATACGATACGAACGGGCGTGTCAAGCGCTCGGCCAGAAGAGCGCCGACGTCGCCGGAAGGCGGCGTGGCGCGGAGGAAAGCCGAAGCGGATGCGGATGCGCGACACTTCGCGGGCGAGGATGCTGAGTCCCGACCGGCTGTTCGGACAGGTCGCCCATAAGCTGGCGGTCTCGATCATCAGCGGCGCCTCGCGGGCTGGTGATCTGTTGCCGAACGAGGACGGCATCCGCGGCGAGATCTCCGTGTCGCGCACGGCCTATCGCGAGGCCGTGAAATTCCTGACCGGCAAGGGGATGGTCGAGGCGAGGCCGAAAAGCGGCACCCGCGTCGCGCCTCGCGAATCCTGGAACCTGCTCGATCCCGATGTCCTGGCCTGGCATTTCGAGGCCGACCCGAACGAGAAATTCATTCGCGATCTCTTCGAGTTGCGACTTTTCGTCGAGCCTAGCGCAGCGCGGTTGGCGGCACAGCGGCGCAGCGAGGACGACCTCGCACGGATCGAGGCTGCCTATCGCGGCATGACGGTGAATCCTCCCTATGCCGAGCCGACCGTGCAGGCCGATCTCGCTTTCCACGAGGCGATCTTCGAGGCGACGCGCAACCCGCCGCTGCAATGCCTCGCGCCGGCCGTCTGCGCCACGATCCAGTGGTCGCTGTTCCTGAAGGCGCCGGACGACCGCTTCTTCTTCACGGCGTCACTGGTGGATCACGAGCGGGTGCTGGATGCGATCAGCCAGCGCGATGGGGATCTCGCCGCGGCCCGGATGAGCGGGCTGGTGATCGACAGCCTGAACAGCACCCTGCGATTGCTGGCCGGCCGCTCGTCGGAAAAAGGCGAGCCGGGCCGTGAATAAGTCATACTATAAATGCCGGGATTGGTGGCTCGGCAGGGAAGCGGCGCCTCGGGCCGTCTCTGCTCTGCGGGCGACCCGGCGATGCATCCGCCCCGGTGGGCGGATCGAGCTGGAGCCACTACGCTTCATTTAATCGTTTTAATATTTTGAAATCAACCCGGATACGCGTATCCGTTCACGTCCACGAGAGCACAGGCCCCATGACCGCGCAGAACAAGATCGAGATCATCATGACCGGGCCGCTGATGGCCTATGCCGCCGACCAGCTCAAGGCACGCTTCATCGTGCACGAACTCTGGAAGGCCGAGGACAAGGCCGCCGCGCTCGCCGAGCTCAGGGACCGGGTGCGCGGCGTCGCCGGCGGTGGCGCGCATATCAAGATCGACGGCGCCCTGTTCGATGCGCTGCCCAAGCTCGAGATCGTCTCGAATTTCGGCGTCGGCTACGACAATGTCGACGCTGCCGAGGCCGGAAGGCGCGGGCTCGTCGTCACCAACACGCCGGACGTGCTGACCGACGAGGTCGCCGACCTCGCTCTCGGGCTCCTGCTTTCGACCGTCCGGCAATTGCCGCAGGTCGACCGCTATCTGCGCGAGGGCAAGTGGCTCGCCGGCGCCTATCCGCTGACCACCTCGCTGCGCAAGCGCAAGATCGGCATCGTCGGGCTCGGGCGGATCGGCAAGGCGGTGGCGCATCGCCTCGAGGCCTTCGGGGTCGAGATCGCCTATCATGGCCGCTCGCGCCAAGCCGATGTCGCCTATCGCTATTACCCCTCGCTGGTCGAGATGGCACAGGATGTCGACACGCTCGTCTCGGTCGCCCCGGGGGGTGACTCGACCTATCACATCATCAATGCCGAGGTGCTGAAGGCGCTTGGGCCGAACGGCATCGTCGTCAATGTCGGCCGAGGCACGGTGATCGACGAGCAGGCGCTGATCAAGGCGCTGCAGGACAAGACCATCCTCTCCGCCGGCCTCGACGTGTTCGAGGACGAGCCGCGCGTGCCGGCCGAACTGATCGCGCTCGACCATGTCGTGCTGCTGCCGCATGTCGGCTCGGCCTCGGTGCACACCCGCGAGCAGATGGGCCAGCTCCTGGTCGACAATCTGAATTCGTGGTTCGACGGCAAGGGGCCGCTGACCCCGGTCGTCGAGACGCCATGGATGAAGGCCTGATCTCCACCCGCCAAGCGAAGGGGCTCGCGGCGCTCGCCGCCGGGCTCCTTCTGCTCGCCGGCCCGGTTTTCGCGCAGGGGCAACCCGCGGGCAGGCCGGCAACCGCGCCGCGCGCGCTGGCCGGAGCCTGGGAGATCGAGAAGATCGGCGCGCCGCGCAGCTGCACCGTCACTTTTGGCACGGAGCCTGCGGCGAAAGGCTGGCAATTGCGCTTTCCGGCGACCTGCCGGCGGGCGCTGCCGATCCTGAACGAGGCCGCCGGCTGGGATCTGGGCTCGGCCGGCGCTCCGCGCCTGATCGATGGGGCGGGCAAGGTGCTGATCGCCTTCGACGAGAAGGCCGGCGCGGCCGGGCGGCGCGGCAAGGGGAGCGACGGCGCGCAATACGGGCTCGACCCCAAGGGCCATGCCCGCGTCGCGGCGCGCCCGGCGCCGAGCGCCGCCGAACTGGCGGCGACCGCCGCGAGCCGGCGTACCCCGGTCGATCCGGCGCAGGCGCCGGCGATCGAGAGCGTGCCGGGCCGATATGCGGCGATGCGCCAGCCGGGGCGGGAGGTCTGCAGGCTTTCCCTGACAGCGGCGGCCTCCGAGACCGCAGGCGCGACCGTCGCGAGCTTCGAAGGCGCTTGCACCGACACTGGCCTGACGATCTTCTCGCCCGTGGCCTGGCGCTATGTCGCCGGCCGGCTCGAGCTGATCGCCCGCAAGGGCCACAAGGTCGAGCTCGTCTTCGAGGACGGGCAATGGCGCAAGGACCCGGCGGTCGGTGCACCACTGATGCTGAAGAAGCTGCCTTAGGACAGGTTAGCTTTCTGCCTGAAGGCCTCTCTCGTCATGCTCGGCACAAGGCCGAGCATGACGGTGGAGGCATTCGACCTTCGGTCCTTACGCGACGAACTTGCCGCCGAGCTCATCCTCGATATGGACGCGGATGATCTCCTCGAAATTCGCCTCGGCCTTGAAGCCGAGCGCGGTCGCGCGCTGGGCGTTAAAGTTCCGCGGCCAGCCGGCGACGATCTTGTCGATCACCGGATCGATCTCGCGGCGGATGCGCTTGACGACGTTCTCGCCGGCGACCTTGCGCAGGGTCTCGATCTGCTCGGCGACCGTGCAGGAATAGCCCGGCATGGTCAGGGCGCGGCGCGGGCCGATCGCGGCGGTGTCCATGGTCGCGGCATGGACGAGGAAGCCGACGGCCGAGCGCGGCGAGGCATGCCAGTGGCGGACCTGGTCGGAGACGGGCAGCACCGCTTCCTGGCCGTTCAGCGGCTCGCGGATGATGTTGGAGAAGAAGCCGGAGGCGGCCTTGTTCGGCGTACCCGGGCGCACGCAGATGGTCGGCAGGCGGATGCCGACGCCGTCGAAGAAGCCGCGGCGGCTATAGTCGCAGAGCAGGAGCTCGCCGATCGCCTTCTGGGTGCCGTAGCTGGTCAGCGGCGTGGTGAAGAACTCGTCCTCGATCTTGTCATGGAAGGGCGCGCCGAAGACGGCGACCGAGGAGGTGAAGACCACGCGCGGCTTGTAGCCGTCGCCGGCCTGGCGGATCGCCTCGAAGAGATAGCGCGTGCCGTCGAGATTGATGCGGTAGCCCTTGTCGAAATCGGCCTCGGCCTCGCCGGAGACGACGGCGGCGAGATGGATGATCAGCTCGGGGCGCGAGGCGATCAGCTTCTCGGCCTCGCCGGGCTGCGACAGGTCGGAAGTCAGCGTCTCGAAGGCGAAGGGGGCGTTGGCCGGCGGGCTGGCCGGGAAGATGTCCTGCGCCGTGACCTTGTCGACCGGCTTGCCTCCGAGCTGCTTGTCGCGTGCCAGCCGCTCGATGAACTTGCGGCCGACCATGCCGGCGCCGCCGAGAACGAGAATATGCATGGGTGTTTCCTCGATTGTCTGATTGATCAGTTGGGGAGATGGCCGCCGAGGTCGTCCTCGATATGGATGCGGATGATCTCGTCGAAATCCTTCTCGGCCTTGAAGCCGAGAGCGATGGCGCGGGCGGCGTCGAAGCGGGTCGGCCAGCCCTTGACGATATCGGAGGCCGCCTTGTCGGGCGCGCGCCGGATCAGCTTCACCGCCTTGTCGCCGGCGATCCGGCGCAGCGCTTCGATCTGCTCGCCGACGGTGACGCAGACGCCGGGCATGCTCAGATTGATGCGCGGGCCGAGCTGTTCGCGGCCGAGGCCGGCGGCATGGATCAGGAAGCCCACGGCCGAACGCGGGCTGGCATGGCTGAAGAGCACGCTGTCCTCGACCGGCAGCAGCGCCTCCAGCCCCTGCAGCGGCTCGCGGATGATGCCGGAGAAGAAGCCGCCGGCCGAGGCATTGGGCTTGCCCGGACGGATCACGATCGAGGGGAAGCGGACGCCGACGCCCTCAACGAGCCCGCGGCGTGCATAGTCGGCGAGCAGGAGTTCGCCGATCGCCTTCTGGGTGCCGTAGCTGGTCAGCGGCGTGACGTGGAATTCGTCCGAGATCGAAGCCGGGAAGGGGGCGCCGAAGATCCCGCTCGACGAGGAGAAGACCAGCTTGGGGACGTAAGGCCCGTTGCGGATGCCCTCCTGCCGGATCGCCTCCAAGAGGTTGCGCATGCCGTCGAGGTTGATGCGATAGCCCTTGTCGAAATCGCGTTCCGCCTCGCCGGAGATGATCGCGGCGAGGTGGAAGACGAGGTCGGGCCGCAGAGCCGCGAGCGCAGCAGCGACTGCTGGGTCGCCGGCATCCTCGGTACGGGTCTCGATCTCTCCGGAAAAGCCGGTCGGCCTTGGTGGAGCGACGACATCGGTCAGGGTCAGGCGCGAGATCGGCCGATCATTGCAGGCGCCTTCGCGCGCCAGGCGCGCGGCAAGGCGCTGGCCGATCATGCCGCTGGCGCCGGTGATCAGGACATGCATGGCGTCGCTCCGATTGCCGGAGCCTGTTCGGCAAAGAGGAAAGCTACTCTCAGCGATCCGAACAGGCTCGACTTATTGACCTGGCAGGAGTGATTTCCGCTCGGCTGTTTCCAGCCGAGTGGAAGGCGCCTCAGAGCGCGAAGCCGCCATCGGCGAGGTGGATCTGGCCGGTGGTGTAGCTCGCCTCGTCGGAAGCGAGATAGACGGCGAGCCAGGCGATCTCCTCGGCGGTGCCGAGACGGGCCATGGGCTGGCGATCGATGAAGGCCTGGCGCGCCTGGGCCTCGGTCGTGTTCGTAACCTTGGCGAGCTCGATGATGCGCTGGTCGAGCGAGGGCGACTGGATCGTGCCGGGGCAGATCGCGTTCGAGCGGATGCCCTTCTTGATGTAGTCCGCCGCGACCGCCTTGGTCAGGCCGATCACCGCCGCCTTGGTCGCGCCGTAGACATAGCGGTTCGGGATGCCGCGCACCGAGCCGGCGCCCGAGGCGATGTTGACGATCGAGCCCTTGCCGGCGGCGAGCATGCCGGGGACGAAGGCCTTGATCGTGCGGTGCATCGACTTGACGTTGAGGTCGAAGGAGAACTCCCAGGCCTTGTCGTCGCATTCCAGCACGGTGCCGTGATGCACGAAGCCGGCGGCGTTGACGAGGATGTCGATGGTGCCGACCTTTTCGGCGAAGGCCTCGACCGCCTTGGTCGAGAGCACGTCGAGCTTGCGCTTCTTGGCCTTCGGAATGCCCTCGAGCAAGGCGACGTCCTTGTCGGTCGCCCAGACGGTCGCGCCCTCGGCGACGAAGGCCTCGGCGATCGCGCGGCCAATGCCCTGTCCAGCCGCGGTGACGACCGCAACCTTGCCCTTCAAACGTCCAGCCATTGTGCTTCTTCCTTGTACTTTCCGACTATCGGAGGTTCTTGCGCATATGGATCAGCCGGCGGTCCGGCAGATCCTCGAAATGTGTGGTCTGGTAGCCCAGCCGCTCATACCAGCCGATGCGCTCGGCAAGCCTGGCATGGGTATAGAGGTGGATGGCGTCGTGGCCGAGCGCTCGGGCCCTCTCCTCAGCGAAATTCATCAAGGTCGAGCCGATCTTCCGGCCTGCGGCGGCCGGCGCCACGGCGATGCTCCAGAGCGTGAACTTCGCCGGCTCCTCCTCGAGCACCAGGACGCCGTCGAGCTCTGCGCCGGTTTCGGCGAGCCAGACTTCATGCCCCGCCAGCACCTGATGATAGTCGGCGATGCGCGGCAGCGAGGGCACGCCGATGATGCTCTCATTCGGCAGATAGGCAGCCTCGGTCAGCGCGGCGATCGCCGGGATATCGTCCGTCGAGGCGCGGCGCAGCGACATGTCAGGCTGCTTTCGCCTGCTTCATGAAATCCGTCAGCGAGGTCTTCTGCCGGCCTTCCGCATCGAAATTCTCCGGCGCCAGCCAGCGCTCGAAGGCTTCGGCCCGTTTCGGCCATTCGCCATCGGTGATCGAGAACCAGGCGGTGTCGCGGTTGCGGCCCTTGACCACCATGTGCTGGCGGAAAAGCCCCTCATACTGGAAGCCGAAGCGCAGAGCGGCGCGCTTGGAGGGCTCGTTGAGATTGTTGCACTTCCACTCATAGCGGCGATAGCCGAGCGAGAAGCCATAGGCGCCGCAGAGATAGATCGCCTCGCTCGCCACCCGGGTGCGCTGCAAGGACGGCGAGTAGGTGATGTAGCCGACCTCGAAGACGCCCTGCTCGGGGCGGATCTCCATCAGCCAGAGATGGCCCTTGGCCTTGCCGTCGGCCTTGTCGATTACGGCGAAGGGCACGATGCCGGGCTTGGCGACCATGGTCGCCAGCAACTCGCCATAGGCCGCCTTGTCCTCGGGCGGATGGGCCGGCATCCACTCCCAGAGCGCGTCATGGCCGGCCATTGCCGTCCAGATCTCGTCGAAATGGCGGGTCGGATCGATCGGTTCGAGCCGGCAATAGCGGCCATCAAGGACCTTGGCGGGCGGGAAGGGCGGGGGAGTCCAGTCCAGAACCGGGTTCATTTCGTCGCCTTTTCGCGCCAGCCGTTCAGGTCCTGGGTGACGTCCCAGTCCGGTCCGAGCTCGTCGATGATGGCCTGCGCCAAAGCGGCGCCTTCGGCTTCCCAGGCGAGCCGCTCGACCGGGTTGCCGAAATCGGAGGCGGCTTCATCGGCCTCGTCATAGATCGCGTCGAAGGAATCCATCCAGCTTTCGAGCCGGTCGGCAAGATCGTCGGAGAGGCCGACATCCTCGGCGTCGACCGGCTTGCGCTTGCCCTTGGCGTCGACCAGCCAGAGGCCGCTGCAGCCGAGCCATTCCGGCGCGATGAGGAGTTGTCCGCTCACGAGCGTGCCTTCAGATCATCGCGGAAGAACGGGTTGAGCGGGGCGGAGGCGCCATTGCCGGCAAAGCCCCGAAAACTGCCCTCGTCCTTGATCAGGCGGGTGGCCTCGATGAAGGCTGCCCAGGCGGCGCGGGCGAGCGCTCCGCCGATCGAGATCCGGCGGGTGCCGGCCGCGGCGATGTCGGAAACGCTGAGGCCGAAATCGCCATAGACCAGTGTATTGACCGGCTTGCCGCCGGCCGCGGCGACGATGGTGCCGATATCGGCCACAGTCTTCGGGCCGGGGGCATAGAGCACGTCGGCGCCCGCCTCCGCATAGGCGCTGATGCGGCGCGCCGACTCGTTCAGCGGATCGGGGTGGCCGGTCAGGAAGCACTCGGCCCGGGCGGTCAGCAGCGCGCCGGAGCCGGTCTCGTCGATGGCGCGGCGGGCGGCACGGACGCGCTCGACCGCGAGCTCGAACGGATAGAGCGGGTCCTCGGTGCGGCCGGTCGCATCCTCGATCGAGAGGCCGGCTACGCCGGTCGCGATACAGAGCTTGACGTTGGCGGCGACGCCGTCGGGCGTGTCGGCATAGCCGTTCTCGAAATCGGCATTGATCGGCAGGTCCGGCACGGCCTTCACCAGCTCGGCGAGATGCGCCAGCATCATGTCGCGCGGCACGTCCTGGTCGGCGCGGGCCCTGGTGAAGGCGAAGCCGGCGCTGGTCGAGGCCAGGGCCGGAAAGCCCTGTCCGCGCAGCCAACGCGCCGAGCCTTCGTCCCAGGGATTGGGCATGACGAAGCAGCCGGCTTCATGAAGCCTACGGAAGATCTCGACCTGCGGGCTGTACGCCATTTTAAATCGTTTCAAAACGGTCTAGGGGCGCCATACTGTCGTTCTTGCGCCGATTTGTCAGCCCCGCAGCCCCGCATCGGGGGGCAAGCCGGGATGCGCCATGCGAATGCCGTGTCCTGAGGCGGGCCGGATGGCGCCGCGAGCGGCCCGGGCCCGTATCCCGACGACGCATCCTTCGCGGCTGAAAGAGCATCGCCCCGCGGCGCTGTGGCGCGGGCGGGGCGATGTCGTAGACGCTGTATGGCGTCGCGATCGTTGCGGGCGCGATCAGTGGTTGTCGCGCGGCACGCCGAACTTCTTGTGGATCTTCTGGTACTTGACCGCCGGCTTGAGAACCATGCCCTCGGACAGCTCGCCGACGATCTTGCGCTGGATCTCCTGCCAGGGGGTCTGGCTCTTCGGATACTTGTAGCCGCCATTGGCCTTGAACTCGGCCCGGCGCTGCGCCAGCTCCTCATCCGAGATCAGGATGTTGGCCGTGCGCTTCTTCAGGTCGATGCGGACCTTGTCGCCGGTGATGAGCAGAGCCAGCCCGCCGCCGGTCGCCGCTTCCGGCGAGGCGTTGAGGATCGAGGGCGAGCCCGAGGTGCCGGACTGGCGGCCATCGCCGACGCAGGCCAGCGCGGAAACGCCCTTCTTGATCAGGTAATCCGGCGGCCGCATGTTCACCACCTCTGCCGCGCCCGGATAGCCGATCGGCCCGACGCCGCGGATGAACAGGATGCAGTGCTCGTCGATGGCGAGCGCCGGATCGTCGATGCGGTGGTGATAGTCCTCCGGCCCGTCGAAGACGATGGCGCGGCCCTCGAAGGCCATCGGGTCCTTCGGGTTCTCGAGATAGCGCTTGCGGAACTCCGGCGTGATCACCGAGGTCTTCATGATCGCCGAGTCGAACAGGTTGCCGGAGAGGTTGAGGAACCCGGCCTCCTTCTTCATCGGCTCGTCATAGCTCTTGATGACGTCGCGGTTGATCGCGAAGAAGCCCTTGCAGTTTTCTTCGTGGGTGCGGCCATTGGCGGTGATCGCCGGCTTGAGCTTGCCCTTCTCGAGCAGCTCGGCGATCACGGCGGGCAGGCCGCCGGCGCGATAATAGTCCTCGCCGAGATACTCGCCGGCCGGCTGCATGTTGACCAGGAGCGGCGTGTCGTAGCCGATCTTGGTCCAGTCCTCGTTGTCGAGGGCTACGCCGATATGCTTGGCGATGGCGTTGACATGGACCGGCGCATTGGTCGAGCCGCCGATCGCCGAATTGATGACGATGGTGTTCTCGAAGGCTTCACGCGTCAGGATCTTCGAGGGGATCAGGTTCTCCCAGACCATCTCGACGATGCGGCGGCCGGTGAGATAGGCCATCTCATAGCGGTCACGATAGGGGGCCGGAATGGCGGCCGCGCCGGGCAGGGTCATGCCCATCGCCTCGGCGAGCGCGTTCATGGTCGAGGCCGTGCCCATGGTGTTGCAGTGGCCGGCCGACGGTGCCGAGGAGGCGACGAGGTCGACGAAGCCGCGATAGTCGATCTCGCCGGCCGCCATCATCTGGCGCGCCTTCCAGACGATCGTGCCCGAGCCGGTGCGCTCGCCGCGGAAGTCGCCGTTCAGCATCGGGCCGCCCGGCAGGGCGATCGCCGGGATGTCGACCGTCGCAGCCGCCATGATCTGGGCCGGGGTGGTCTTGTCGCAGCCGGTCGTCAGCACGACACCGTCGATCGGGTAGCCGTAGAGGATCTCGACTAGGCTGAGATATTGCAGGTTGCGGTCGAGCGAGGCGGTCGGCCGCTTGCAGGTTTCCTGGATCGGATGGATCGGGAACTCGAAGGGCACGCCGCCCATTTCGCGGATGCCGTCGCGGACGCGGCTGGCGAGCTCGAGATGATGGCGGTTGCAGGGGGCGATGTCGGAGCCGGTCTGGGCGATGCCGATGATCGGGCGGCCCGACTGCAACTCCTCGCGCGACAGGCCGAAATTCATGGTGCGCTCGATATAGAGCGCGGTCATGTCGGCATTGGCGGGGTTGTCGAACCAGGCCTTGGAGCGCAGCTGCTCCGGCTTGATCCTGCGGACCGGCTTCTTGCCATTCGAAGACTTGCTCGGCGTCTTGCCTGTGGGGCTCTTGGCCATCCCGTCGTTTCCTCTCGCGGCCAGGCGGCCTTCGAGCCGCTTCGGCATCGTCTTTAAATCGATTTGACCGACAGGTCATGCCGGCCACGGCAGCACGGCAAGCGCACTTGCCGTTGCTACTGTATTCTGCATACAGCAGCTTTGAGCGGCCTGCCAATCGCCAATGCACGCCCGGCACCAGCAAAGGTCGCGGCGGCGCAGTTTGCAAGTGTTCCAAATGCGGCCCAGCCCGGCGAGGGGCGCAGATGCGGGGGCCGAGAGCAGGCTTGCCCGGGCGCGGCTTTGCGGCCAAGACAGATGGACAAGGCCGGCCCGGCCTGCGGGACGGGTGCGACAACAAGCGCAAGAGGAAACCGCCATGACGCTCCAGGTCGTCCCATCCTTCGCCCGGATCGGCGAGGAAAACGCTTTCGCCGTGCTGGCGCGGGCGACCGAATTGCAGCGCCAGGGCAAGGACATCATCAATCTCGGCATCGGCCAGCCGGATTTCCCGACGCCGGAGCATATCGTCGAGGCGGCGGTGAAGGCGCTGCGCGACGGCCATCACGGCTACACGCCGGCGAATGGCATCCTGCCGCTGCGCGAGGCGGTCGCGGCTGATCTGCACAAGCGCTATGCCGTGAACGTCTCGCCGGAAGAGGTGATGATCGTGCCGGGCGGCAAGGTCACCATGTTCATGGCGATCCTGATGTTCGGCGAGCCCGGCGCCGAGATCCTCTATCCCGATCCCGGCTTCCCGATCTATCGCTCGATGATCGAGTACACCGGCGCGACGCCGGTGCCGGTGCCGATCCGCGAGGCGAACGGCTTCGCCTTCTCGGCCGAGGAGACGCTGTCGCTGATCACGCCGAAGACGCGACTTCTGATCGTCAACTCGCCGGCGAACCCGACCGGCGGCGTGACGCCCAAGGCCGAGGTCGACAAGCTCGTCGCCGGCCTTGCGAACTTCCCCCACGTCGCCGTGATGTCGGATGAAATCTACGACCAGATGCTCTATGACGGCGAGAAGCATGTCTGCCTCTTGAGCTATCCGGAAATCCGCGACCGGCTGATCCTGCTCAATGGCTGGTCGAAGACCTATGCCATGACCGGCTGGCGCATGGGCTTCTCGATCTGGCCGAAGCCGCTCTACGACAATGCCCGCAAGCTCGCGGTGAACTCGCATTCCTGCGTCAACGCGCCGGCGCAATGGGCGGGGCTCGCGGCGCTGACCGGCCCGCAGGACGCGGTCGCGATGATGCTGGCGGAGTTCGACCGGCGCCGGAAGGCGGTCGTCGCCGGGCTGAACGAACTGCCTGGCGTCTCCTGTATCGAGCCGAAGGGGGCGTTCTACGCTTTCCCGAATGTCTCGCAGACCGGCTGGAAGGCGAAGAAGCTCGCTTCGGCGCTGCTCGAGGAGACCGGCGTCGCGACCATCGGCGGGCCGGATTTCGGCGTGCATGGCGAGGGCTATATCCGCCTGTCCTATGCCAACTCGCTGGAGAATATCGAGCGGGCGCTCGGCCGGATGGGCGAGTTCCTCAAGAGCGCCAAGGCCGCATGAGCTATCTTTATCTCGCATTCGCGATTGTCAGCGAGGTGATCGGCACCTCGGCGCTGAAGGCGTCCGAGCAGTTCACCCGGCCGGTGCCCTCGCTGATCACGCTGGTCGCCTTCGCGAGCGCGTTCTACTTCCTGTCGCTGACATTGCGGACCATGCCGGTCGGCATCGCCTATGCGATCTGGTCGGGCGTCGGCATCGTCTTGATCAGCCTGATCGCGCTCGTCCTGTTCGGGCAGAAGCTCGACCTGCCGGCGGTGATCGGCATGGGCCTGATCGTCGCCGGCGTCGTCGTGATCAACGCCTTCTCAAAGTCGGTGGCTCACTGAGCCAGGCGGCGTGGGCAGGGTGAGGCCGGCCTGCACCGAGCGAGGCTCCGGTGCTTTCTGTTCTTGGTGCGTCATTCCGGAGCGGCGCCGCTGATGCGGCTTGTCCGGAGTGACGGCTGATCGGGGGGGGCGTCCCCTGCCGGCCTCAGACCTTCGCTGCACTCGCGGCGGCGTCGATATTGGCCACCAGCTCGGCATCGAGGCCGAGGGAGCCGGCGAGGCCGGCGAGGAAGTCCTTTTCCGCCGGCTTGTCCGGATTGATGGCGATTCGGGCCGCGGTGTAGATCTGCGCCGCGAGCTCCGGCGACTCGGCGCCCTCGACCAGCTCGTCGACCGAGGCGGGATTCGCCATCTCGTTGGCGAGCCAGGCATTTGCCTCCGGGTCGAAGCCGGCCTCGCGCAGGCCGCCGAGAATGGCGCCACGCTCGCTGTCGTCGATATGGCCGTCCGATGCCGAGGCGGCGATCATGGCGCGGATGAAGATCAGCGCATTGGCGTCGCTCGCGGCTTCCGGCTCGAAGCCCGAGCCGGCGGGGGCTGGCAGCAGGACTCGCTGCTCGGCGCCGAGCAGCGGCTTGCCGGCCTGATAGTTCTGGTAGGCCTTGTAGGCGAGGCCGCCGACCAGAGCGAGGCCGCCGACCTTGACGGCGGAGCCGGCAATGGAGCGCCCGGCCGAGGTGCCGAAGATCAGCGCGCCTAGGCCACCGAGGACCGCGCCGGCGGCCAGCTGGTTGTTGCCGAACATGCCCTTCGCCTGGGCGAGTAACTCCTCCGGCGTCTTGCCGCCGGAAATCTGGCCGACGATGTCGGTGGCGCCCTGCTGCAGCCCGGTCTTCTGGGCGGCGTCCTGCACGCCCTGCGTGGCCTGGCCGAAGATCTGGCCGGCCATGCCGGCGAGGCCACCGGCGCCGCCCGCCTGCTGGACCTGCTGGGCGATGTTGCCGAGCATGCCGCTCAGCCCGCCGCTGCCGCCCTGTGCGCCCTGCTGCCCTGCCTGGGCACCGATCTGGCTGCCGGCGCTGACGAGCGCATCGAGAAGGGATTTGGCGTTGAACATCGAAGGACTCCTTCGGAAGGCATGCCGGGGCGGCGGCGCACTCTAGGCACCGCATTCTGTGGCCGCTAGACGGGTCATGCGAAAACGGCGGGAGGATGGCGGCGGGCGGTCGCGAGAAAGGCGATGAATTCGGCGCCTTCGCCCTTGCTTTCGGCGTCAAAGTCCTTATACAGCCGCCATCGCATCAGGCGCGCTGTCGTTTGTTCGATGAGGGCCGGTCAAACGGTTCGCGTCGCGCCAAAATTTTTGACCGGTTTCGCCGCAGGGCGAGCCGATGGGAGTTCGAGCCATGAAGATCCGCAATTCGCTCAAGTCGCTGCGTCTCCGTCATCGCGACAACCAGCTCGTGCGCCGCAAGGGCCGCGTCTACATCATCAACAAGGTCCAGAAGCGCTTCAAGGCGCGCCAGGGCTGAGTTTCGACGCGGCTTTACGCCGCGTCGACCGGCACTATGCCAGACCGGAACAAGAGCGGGCTGCACTTCGGTGCGGCCCGCTTTTTTGGCTTGGCCGTCCTGGCTTTCCGGTGAGTTCGCCGTCCCGTGAATTGACGCCGGGCCGATGCCGCCTACATTCACGGACATGAGGCTCGTCCGTTTCCTCCGCTTGGCGCTGGTGCCGCTGTCGCTTGCCGTCACGGTGCCGCTATCCGTCTGGGCGCAGCCGGCGCCGCCGTCGCGCGACGGCGCGGTGCCGCCGGCCGACATCGACGACAAGCCCAATCAACCAGAGACGCCGGCGCCGCGCAGCCCGGCGGCGACACTCGACAAGCTGTTCGAGCGTCTGGCTGCCGCCAAGACGCCGGAAGAGGCCAAGGGCATCGCGAATCTGATCCAGCGCCGCTGGGCGCGCTCCGGTTCGGACACCGCCGACCTCCTGATGAGCCGGGCGCAGCAGGCCGTGAAGGCGCAGGAGCTGCCGCTGGCGATCGAGCTGCTCGACCGGGTGATCACGCTCGAGCCGGACTGGGCCGAGGGCTGGAACCAGCGCGCCAATGCGCTCTTCCTGCTGGGGGACCCGATTCGCTCGCTTTTCGACATCGGAGAGACGCTGAAGCGCGAGCCGCGCCATTATGGCGCGATGATGGGGCTGGGCACGATCCTGCGCCAGCAGGGCGACGACAAGCGCGCCATGATCGCCTATCGGCAGGTGCTGGCGATCTACCCCGAGCTCGAAGCGGTCAAGGAGGCCGTCGAAGCGCTCAAGATCGAGGTCGACGGTCGCGACGCCTGAGTCGCGCTCGCGTAGCGACTCAATGCGATTGCCCGCGATGGAGCGGCAATGTTGCGTTGTGCCCTGATCGCCATCCTGCTCCTCGCGCTCGGCCTCGCTGTCTTCAGTGAGGTCACCCGTGCCGAGGTGGAGGCGCGCCACCCGCCCCGAGGCGCCTTCGTCGCGGTTGAAGGCGGGCGGCTGCATTATCGTGAGTGCAGGCCGGCGGGGGAGCCGCGCGGTACGGTTGTGCTACTCCATGGCGCCTATGACAACCATGCCGATCTGCTCGCGGCGCTCGGTCCGACGCTCTCCAATTATCGCGTCATCGCATTGGATCGCCCCGGCCATGGCTGGAGCGAGCGCTTGGGCGGGCGTGAGATGGCCGATCCCGGCCGGCAGGCGCAGGCCCTGATGCAGGGGCTCGACCGGATCGCGCCGGAGCGCTTCGTGCTCGTCGGGCATTCGCTCGGCGGCGCGATATCGTCCCGAATCGCACTGGAGCGACCGGAAAGGCTGCAGGGCCTCGTGCTGCTCGGCGCCATGAGCCATCCCTGGCCGGGCGGCATCGCCTGGTCGCAGCGTATCGCCGCTACGCCCTGGATCGGGTCGCTGTTCAGCCATGTTGTCGGCGTGCCGCTGGCGCGCTACCGGCTGGGCGGCGAGACGGACGCGGTCTCGGGCCTTGTCCCGCAACGGCCTTGCCATGAGGCGGCGGGCGAGGCTCGCCTGCTGCTGCGTCCCGACGTTCAGCAATCCAATGCAGAGGACATGGCTGTCGCTTTCGATTTCCTTGCCGATCAGGCGCCGCGCTATCGCGAGCTCGAAGTGCCGGTGCTGGCGGTCGCTGGGGATGCCGACACCATCGTTTCGCCAACGATCCATTCGGCTGCGATCGCGCGCGAGGCTCCGCAGGGGCGCCTGCTGCTGCTGCCGGGCGTCGGTCATATGCCGCAGCATGCCGCGCCGGGGCTGATCGCCGCGGCTATCGACGCGATGCTCGCAGCGGCTCGTGATCGGCGCTGAGCCAGCCAATCGCTGATCTAAACTTGCCATATGGCATCAATTTATCTATATGATGCCATATGGAGGATTGGTCATGACTGCGCTTTCTCCGGTCGATACCGCTGCTGCGCCGTTTTCTCCCGCCGCGATCACGCAGGAGGAGGCGGCGGCGATGTTCCGGGCGGCGGTCAATCTGTTTCGGCTCTGGGGCGTCACTGACGAGGAGGCCGCCATGCTGCTCGACCAGCCGGTGCGCAGCTACCGGCGCTGGAAGTCCGGCGAGATCGGCCGGATCGACCGCGACGGCGCGGCGCGGCTCTCCAATCTGATGGGCATTCACAAGGCGCTGCGCCTGATCTTCCGCGAGCCGCAGCGCGGCTATGCCTGGATCAGGGCGGCGAACGAGGCCTTCGGTGGCAAGTCGGCGCTCGCGGTCATGCTCGATGGCGAACTCACCGATCTGATGCGGGTGCGGCGCTATCTCGACGCCGAGCGTGGGCTCTGGTGAGTTCCGGCAAGTTTCCGGTCGTTCCGGTCGCGTGCTCGGCGGCGGTCCGCATCATCCGCAGCGCCTTCCCGCCGATCGATCTGTTCGAGGACATCGCCGACCCCGCCGACTGGCCACTGCTGATCTCGGCCGAGATGAAGACCAATCCGCGGCTGATGGAGACGATCGGCAATCTCGATCTGGTGCCGCCGGGCCGTCGCGTCTCCGGCCCCGGGGCGAGCCTCCTGATGGCGCCCTTCACCCATGTCAGCCGCGACCGGCCGAGCCGGTTCAGCGACGGCTCGTTCGGCGTGCTCTATGCCGGCGACGTCTTCGAGACGGCGCTGTTCGAGACGATCCATCACCATGCAAGCTTCATGGCGAAGACACAGGAGCCGCCGGGCTGGACCTCGCAGTTCCGCGAGATCGTTCTCTCGGTCGAAGGCTCACTGCACGATCTGCGTGGCGAGGCGGTCGGGACGAGCCCGCTGCTGCTGGCGGAAGGGTACGAGGCCGGGCAGGCGCTGGGCGCGCGGCTCAGGGCGTCGGGCTCGGACGGCGTCGTCTATCCGAGCGTGCGCCGGCCGGACGGCGAATGCGTCGGCCTGTTCTGGCCGGACCTCGCGCACGATCCGGTTCAGGGCCGGCATCTCGACTATCACTGGAACGGCAGGCGGGTGGATCTCTACCGCGAGGCTGGGACGGGGAGGGTGTTCCGGATCGGGTAGCCCGTTGACACGCCCTCGCTCTGCTCCAGATAATGCCGGCATGATCGAGAAGGACACGCATATTGTCGCCCGGCTCGCCGGCATCCCGACTGGCGGGATGCCGGGGCATCGATCGCGTTAGTCCAAGCGTATCGCGCACCCGCAGCCTCGCCGGATACGGACGAGGCCGTCTTTTCGCCTGTGCCTCGTCCATCCGCATGACCGATGGAGCCTTTCATGGCACAGAACATCTATGACGATCCCGAATTCTTCGCCGGCTATAGCCAGCTTCCGCGGCAGGTCCACGGCCTCGCCGGGGCGCCGGAATGGCCGGCCATCCGCGCACTTATCCCCGATCTGAAGGGGAGGCGGGTCGTCGATCTCGGCTGTGGCTTCGGCTGGTTCGCGCGCTGGGCGCGCGAACAGGGCGCCGCATCGGTCACGGGTCTGGATGTCTCCGAAAAGATGATCGCGCGTGCCCGGGCGCAGACCTCGGATGCCGCGATCGCCTATGAGATCGCCGATCTCGAGACGCTTGAGCTGCCTCCGGCGGCGTTCGACTTCGCCTACAGCGCCCTGACCTTCCACTATATCGCGGATTTCGGCCGGCTGGTCCGCATGATCCACCAGGCTCTGACGCCGGGCGCGCATTTCGTCTTCACGATCGAGCACCCGATCTACATGGCGGCGGCCCATCCGCGCTGGTCGAGCGATGAGGACGGGCGCAAGACCTGGCCGGTGAACCGTTATGCCGTGGAAGGCGAGCGCCGCACCAACTGGTTCACCGACGGCGTCCTCAAATATCACCGGACGCTCGGTACGACGCTGAACGGCCTGATCGCCGCCGGCTGGACGCTCCGCCATGTCGCGGAATTCGCGCCGACCGCCGCCCAGATCACGGAGAATCCCGGGCTGGCGGAGGAGCTGGAGCGGCCGATGATGCTGCTGGTGTCGGCGCAGCGCTGATACCGTGCGGATCGCGGCGGGCTCAGACCCTGACCGCCTTCGCCTTGCGATCCGCGCCGCCGAAGATACGCAGGTATCGGGCGATCTCGGCCGGATCGCCCGTGGCCTTGTTCGGGTTGTCGGAGAGTTTCACCGCCGGGCGGCCATTGGCGCTGACGACCTTGCAGACCAGCGAGATCGGGTCGAGATCGGGCGTGCCGACCGGCGAGCAGCCAACGAAGTCGTTGGTGAGGTTGGTGCCCCAGCCGAAGCTGGTGCGGACCCTGCCGTGGAAATGGTGATAGGCTTCCTCGATCGAGTCGATGTCCATGCCGTCGGAGAAGATCAGCAGCTTGCTCTGGGGATCGCGGCCCTGGGATTTCCACCAGGCGATGATCTGCTCGCCTGCCTCGATCGGTGGGGCGCTGTCGGGGCGAAAGCCGGTCCAGTCGGCGAGCCAGGAGGGGGCGTCGTCGAGGAAGGCGGTGGTGCCGAAGGCGTCGGGCAGCACGATCAGGAGGTTGCCGGCATAGACCTGACGCCATTCGTCGAGCACGCGATAGGGGGCGGCGCGCAGTTCCTCGTCGCCGTCGGCCAGCGCCGCCAGCACCATCGGCAGTTCATGGGCGTTGGTGCCGATCGCCTCGAGATCGTTCTCCATGGCGAGCAGCACGTTCGAGGTGCCGGTGAAGGTCGGCCCGAGGCCCTCCTTCAGCGCCTCGACGCACCAGCGCTGCCAGAGATGGCCATGGCGGCGGCGGGTGCCGAAATCGGAGATGCGCAGATCGGGCAGCTTCTTCAGCCGCTCGACCTTGTCCCAGAGCTTCGACTTGGCGCGGGCATAGAGCACGTCGAGCGCGAAGCGCCCCCAGCCCTTCAGGGCCTGGCGCGAGCGCAGCTCGTTGACGATGGCGAGGGCCGGGATCTCCCACATCATCGAATGGGTCCAGGGGCCGGCGAAGGTCAGCTCGTATTGCCCGTCGACCTTGCGCAGCTCGTAATCGGGCAGGCGGAACTCGGCGAGCCAGGCGATGAAATCCGGCGTGAACATCTGGGTCTTGCCGTAGAAGCTGTTGCCGGCGAGCCAGATCAGCTCCTTCTTGGTGAAGCGCAGTTCCCGGGCATGGTCGAGCTGGGCGCGCAGCTCACCTTCGTCGATCACCTCGGCGAGCCGGATCGCCTTGCTGCGGTTGATCAGCCCGAAGGTGACCTCGACCTTCGGGTGGAAGCTCCTGATCATCTGCAGCATCAGGAGCTTGTAGAAATCGGTGTCGAGCAGGCTGCGCACGATCGGGTCGAGCCGCCAGCTGTGGTTGTAGGTCCGTGAGGCGATGTCGGTGATGGCCATGGGCGTCGCGGGCTGCTGGAAGGATCGCTCAAGCAGTAGAGCAGGGGCGGCCGCAGGGGAATGGCGGGCGGCGGCACAGGGTCATTCCGGGGCAGGCCGCAAGGCCCGAGCCCGGAACCCATGACCTCGATGCGTTTTCGAGAAAGCAGCACGACCGACAGTCTTGCTGCCGGCCGTGGTATTCATGGGGGCCGGGCTCTTCGCTGCGGGAAACCCCGGAAAGACGGCGTGCTTCCTCAGCAAGCGCGAAGAGACGTCCTCACGCCTGTTCGACATGCTCCTTCGCCACGAAGGCGATGCGGACCATGTTGGTCGCACCCGGCGTGCCGAAAGGGACGCCGGCGACGACGATGATGCGGTCGCCGAGCGCCGCATAGCCCTCGCGCACCGCGAATTTGCAGGCGCGGAAGGCCATGTCGTCATTGTCGCTGGCGTCCTTGGTGACGACCGCATGCACGCCCCAGACCAGGGTCAGGCGGCGTGCCGTCGCGCGGTTGGGCGTCAGCGCGACGACCGTCGAATTCGGCCGCTCGCGGGCGAGGCGGAAGGCGGTCGAGCCCGAGGAGGTCCAGGCCGCGATCGCCTTCAGGTGCAGGGCAGAGGCGATCTCATGGGCGGCCTTGGCGATGGCGTCGGCGCCGGTCGCCTCCGGCTCGGCGCGCTGCGCGTCGAGGATCGAGCGATAGGTCGTGTCGTTCTCGACCTCCTCGGCGATGCGGTTCATCATCGTGACGGCTTCGACCGGGAATTGGCCGGCGGCGCTCTCGGCCGAAAGCATCACGGCGTCGGCGCCCTCGAAGACGGCGGTCGCGACATCGGAGACCTCGGCGCGGGTCGGCACCGGGGCGGTGATCATGCTCTCCAGCATCTGGGTCGCGACCACCACCGGCTTGCCCATGCGCCGCGACAGGCGGGTGATGCGCTTCTGCGTGCCGGGAACCTTCTCGAGCGGCATCTCGACGCCGAGATCGCCGCGCGCGACCATGATCGCGTCGGAGGCATCGATGATTTCCTCGAGCCGCAGCAGCGCCTGCGGCTTCTCGATCTTGGCCAGGGCGAGCGCGCGGCCGCGCACGATCTTGCGGAGATCGGCCATGTCCTCGGGCCGCTGCACGAAGGAGAGTGCGATCCAGTCGACGCCGGCCTCGGCCGCCGCCTCGGCGTCGGAGCGGTCCTTGTCGGTCATCGCCGAGACCGCAATCGTGGTGTCGGGCAGGCTGATGCCCTTGCGCGAGGACAGCCGGCCGCCGACCGTGACCTTGGTGACGGCCTGCTTCTCCGAGGCCTTCTCGACCACGAGCCGGATCTTGCCGTCATCGAGGATCAGGTTGTGACCGGGCTCCAGCGCCGAGAGGATTTCCGGATGGGGCAGGTGGACGCGCTTGACCGTGCCGGGGGCAGGATCTGAATCGAGGGTGAAACGCGCGCCGTTCTCCAGCAGCACGCCGCCATCGCCACCGAACTGGCCGACGCGCAGCTTCGGCCCCTGCAGATCGGCGAGGATGCCGACCGGACGCCGGAACTGCGTCTCCAGCGCCCGCAGCATCGCGACCTTCTCGGGCAGCGTCTCGCGTTGGGTATGGCTCATGTTGATCCGGAAAACGTCGACGCCGGCCTGGAAAAGTTTCGCACACATCTCCGGCGTGGAGGAGGCGGGCCCCAATGTCGCGATGATCTTGATCCGTCGTTCCCGCCACATTGGGTCGTTTCTCCTTGTTCGCGCAGTTCGTTCTGCGTCCGGTCGTTCCGTCGCTTATTCGTGGCTCCAGGGCAAGCGCAGACGCAAGATTCTGCGCTCGCCCGGAACTGGAAAGGCTATCGCGGTCAAGGCCGCGGCGGCGCTGCTCCGGGGGTGTCGGTCAACTGGATCGTCCAGCCCTTCTGCTCGCCGGTGTCGACCTCGAAGAAGCCCGAGCGGTCATAGCCGCGCGACAGGCAATCCTCGATGCCGCGGATGGTGAACTCCTTGTTGCGGGTGCACATGATCGACTTGCCGGTCCATTCGCCGCCCTTGTCGTAGTCGACGGCGTGGACATAGTAGAAGCGTGCCGCCAGCGTGCCGCGCAGCAGGGTCTCGCAGGCCCGCGGCGCGATGTTCCACCAGCCTTCGGTGACCCAACCCTGGGCGTCGCGATAGCCGATGGCGACGCCGACGCGGCTGCCCGTGGTGTTGCACATGCGCAGATCAGCCAGCGCCGGGACGGCGCCTGCGAGCAGGAGCGCTGCCGGCAAGGCGAGGCGAAGCCCGGATCGGGCGAAGCGTGCGCTCAAAATCATGGATCGATCAGGATTACGCGGCAATCGTTGACATTGGTCAGGGTCGGGCCGGTCCGCAGCAGGTCGCCAAGGCCTTCGAAGAAGCCGGTCGAATCATTGTCGCGCAGCGATTGGGCGGGATCGAGGCCGAGCGCGCGGGCGCGTGCCAGCGTCGTCTCGTCGATGATCGCGCCCGCCGGATCGCTGGCTTCGCCGCCGCCGCCATCGGTGCCGTCGGTGTCGCCGATGAGCGCGACGATGCCCGGCTCGCTGGCGAGCGCGATGGCCAGCGCCAATGCGAACTCCTGGTTCGGGCCGCCACGGCCCTTGCCGGCGATGGTGACGGTGAGTTCGCCACCCGAGATCAGCGCGGCGCGCCGGCCTTCCGCCTTCAATGCAAGGGCCTGCCGGGCCTGCCGCTGCGCGACCTCGCGGGCCTCGCCTTCGAGATCGGGCCCGAGATCGATCGGTTCGTAACCGGCGGCGCGGGCGGCCGCCACCGCGGCGGCGATCGCGTCGGCCGGGCGGGCGACGATGCGGTAGTCGCTGCCGGCAAAGGCGGGATGGCCGGGCTTCGGCGTCTCGTTGGCCTCGTCGGCGAGGAGTGCCTCGGCCGCCGGCGGCAGCTTCAGCCCGTAGCGGGCGACGATGGCGCGGGCATCGGCCATGGTGCTGGGGTCGGGCACGGTCGGGCCCGAGGCGATGGCGGCCGGGTCATCATGCGGCACGTCGGAGACCGCGATGGTCAAAAGCCGTGCTGGGGCGGCGGCGAGGGCAAGCCTGCCGCCCTTGATGCGCGAGAGCCGCTTGCGCACGATGTTCATCTCGCCGATCGGCGCGCCCGAGCGCAGTAGCGCCTTGTTGACGGCCTGCTTCTCGGCCAGCGTGAGCGTGCCGGCCGGTGCGACCCAGTTGGCCGATCCGCCGCCGGAGAGCAGGACGAGGACGAGATCGTCGGCCGTTGCGCCCTGGGCGAGAGCGAGCGCGCGCTCGGCGCTGGCGATGCTGCCTTCGTCCGGTACCGGATGGCCGGCGGCGACCATCGGGATGTGGCGGGTCTTGGTCTCGTAGCCGTGCCGGGCGACGGCGTGGCCGAGCAGGCGTTCGGGCGCGAGGCCGAGCGTGTCGAGATAATGCGCTTCGGCGAGCGCGGTCATGCTGCCGGCGGCCTTGCCGGCGGCGAGCAGGATCAGGCGGCCGGACGGGGGAGGCTTGGGCAGGTGCCCGGCGAGCCAGCTGCTCGGATGGGCGCGCGCCACGGCGGCGTCGAAGATCGTCCGCGCCACTTTGCGCCGCTGTTCGATTGCCTTGCGAAGCTGTTGCAAACCGTCGGCCTTCCCGCGAATCCGATCATGCCAATCGACTTTCGTCTCAGCCCCTTCTATGTCGCTGGCGCGCGGGCGTCATCCGCGATTTGCTGGGCGGTTCCGAGGGCGGAATGGGGACGCAGATGGCCTTGCCGAACGATGCTGTCCCGTTGCTCCCGGGCGAGGTCGAGATCATCCCGGGCGATCCGGCGACCGGCGTGCTGCTGCTCTGTGACCACGCCACCAACGCCATTCCTGCCGAGCTCGACGGGCTCGGCCTGCCGGCCCAGCAGCTCGAACGCCATATCGCCTACGATATCGGCGCGGCCGAGATGACGCGGGCCATGGCGGCGGCGCTGGGCGCGCCGGCGGTGCTGAGCAATTTCTCGCGCCTCCTGATCGATCCCAATCGCGGGCGCGATGACCCGACCCTGGTGATGCGCATTTCGGATGGCGCGCTCGTGCCCGGCAACGCCCGGATCGACGAGGCCGGCATCGCCGAGCGGATCCTCCGCTATTACGCGCCCTATGACGCCGCCATCGACGCGGCGGTCGAGGCCGCGATCGCGGCTGGACACCCGCCGGCGATCGTCTCGCTGCATTCCTTCACGCCGTTCTGGAAGGGCGTGCCCCGCCCCTGGCATGCCGGTGTGCTCTGGGACCGCGAGGGCCGGCTGGCGCAGGCGCTGATCGCGGCGCTGCAGAACAAAGGCGATCTGATCGTCGGCGACAACGAGCCCTATAAGGGCGGGCTGCCGGGCGACACGATCGACCGGCATGCGACGCGGCGCGGCCTGCTCGACGCGCTGATCGAGATCCGCCAGGACCTGATCGGCCAGCCGCACGCGGCGCGCGCCTGGGGCAGGCGGCTGGCGCGCTTGTTGCCCGCGAGCCTCGCAATCGCGCGAGAAATGTGAAATCCGGCCGCTTCCCGCTTGACCTCGCGGCCCATCCGGGCGAACCCCTGCGACCAATTTTCGAAGAAGGGTTTGAGAATGGACGATCCGGTTGCAGGCGATCAGCTGCTTAGCATCGTGCAGCGCATCGAGCGGCTCGAGGAAGAGAAGAAGACGATCTCCGACGACATCAAGGAGGTCTATTCCGAGGCCAAGGCCAATGGCTACGACGTCAAGGTGCTGCGCAAGGTGATCGCGCTGCGCAAGCGCGACCTCGACGAGCGCAAGGAAGAGGAGGCGATCCTCGACCTCTATCTGCAGGCCGTCGGCGAGACGCCCTGATCCGGGCGGCGCGTCGAGCGCCAACCCGCCTATTGCCAGCCGGACTGCCCCTGTCGTCAGGCGATCGAGGCCGTCCGGCCCTGGCGCTGTCCGCTACCGGACGTTCAGCCCGAATTCCCGCAGCAACTGCCCGGCTTGTTCACGCGAGATCGTCGCGCCCTTGAAGGCGGCGGCATCGCCGAGCCGCAGTCCACCGAGATCGGCGCCGCGCAGATCTGCGCCCTGAAAGCGCGCGCCTTTCAGCGAGGCTTCGCGCAGGCTGACGCCTGCGAGGATCGCGTCGCGGAAATCGCAGTCGCCGAGATCGGCCTGCGAGAAGTCGACGCCCTCGAGGTGCATCCCGCGAAACGACATGCCGCGGAGCTTGGCGTAGACCAAAAGCGTGTCGCGGAAGCAGGTGTCCAGCGACCGGGTTTCCGTAAGGGTTGCGCCCGTGAGCTTGCAGCCGATGAAGGATGCGGCGGTGAGCTTCGCCCCGCGCAACCCGGCATTATTGAGGTCGCAGGACGTGAGTTTGGCCTCGGTCAGGTCCGCTGCGGTCATGTCGGCGAAGGCGGCACTGCACGATGTCCAGCTCGTGCGCTCCAGAATGGCGCCCTTCAGTTGTGCGTGCTGGAGATTGCAGCGCTCGAAGGTCCAGTCGGAAAAGTCCAGCCGCGACAGGTCGAGCCCCTGCAGGTCGCAGCCGGAAAGGCGGGCTGGTTGCTCCCGGGCGGCCAGAGCGGCCAACTCGGAGCGATCGGGCCTGCTGCCGGCACCGACGGTGTCAGGCGTCCTGTTCTCGGCCATCGCGAAGCTCCTGCGGGTGCGTTCTCAGTTGGCAGCCCTGTCGGCCATCGCTCCTGCGCCGTCAATTCATGACGGAAAACGCCGGCCTCGGATCATCCGAGACCGGCGCTTTCCTGGGCGGTCTTGCGGGCGGCTGTCAGCTATGGGTCCGGAACCGGACCTCGTCATCGATGAAGGTCTTCTCCGGGAAAGCCGCTTCATTGGAGCCGAAGGGCATCTGCGCGGTCAGCTTCCAGGACGCAGGGATGTTCCAGGCCTTGGCGACGTCTGCGTCGACGAGCGGATGGTAATGCTGGAGGCTCGCACCGATATCGGCGTCGGCGAGCGTCGTCCACACGGCCAGCTGCGCGATACCGGTCGAATGTTCCGACCAGATCGGGAAGTTGTGCGCGTAGAGTGGGAAGCTGGCCTGGAGCGCCTTGACCGGCTCCTGATCCTCGAAGAACAACACGGTTCCCGCACCGTTCGCGAAGCTGTCGATCTTCTTGCTCGTTCCCTCGAAATCGGCGGCCGGCACGACGGCGCGAAGCGCCTCCCGCGTGATGTTCCAGAACTTGTCGCTCTCCTTGCCGAAGAGAATGACGGCGCGCGAGCTCTGCGAGTTGAAGCTGGAGGGAGACAGTCGGATCGCTTCCCTGATCAGGGCATCCACCTGCGCTTCGGGGATCGGCAGATTCTTGCCGAGAGCGTATTGCGTACGGCGCTTCTTGAGCTTGTCGAGCATGGCTTCCTCATATGCGAACGCATGTCACGTCGGTGGACCGATGAGACAGGACGGGTTTCCCTGAGCGCCTGCACAGGCGCCGTCCCGGCGAAGGCGGGACTTGATGAGGGAGAGGTAGCGGTTCACTTGCTGCATCGGAATGCCCATATTGGGCACCAATCTGTTGCTAGCGGGGGAACGCCTGCATGTCCGAGCTCGACGATATCCGCAGCTTCGTCGCCGTGGTCGATTCCGGAGGCTTCGGCCGGGCCGGGCGTAGCCTCGGCCTGTCGAAATCGATCGTCAGTCGCCGCGTGGCGCGGCTGGAGGCCGATCTCGGCACCAGACTTCTGAGCCGTACCACCCGCGGCGTCAGCCCGACCGAAGCGGGGCTCGAGTTCAAGGCGCGCGGCGAGCGCATCTTGGCCGAGCTGACAGAAGCCCGCGAAGCGGTGGCGCTGCAGGCCGGCGGGGTCGCGGGCCGCCTGCGGCTGAGCATGCCGCTCTCCTTCGGCATCCACCATGCCGCGCCGGTGCTGGCCGAGTTGGCGCGCCGGCATCCCCGGCTCGAGATCGATGCCGAGGCCAGCGACCGGCAGGTCGACCTGATCTCCGAGCGCTTCGACATGGCGATCCGGATCGGCGTGCTGAAGGATTCCAGCCTGGTGGCGCGTCGGATCACCTCCGTGCGCGGCATCGTCGTCGGCAGTCCCGCCTACCTTGCCGGGCATGGCCGCCCGGCGACGCCGGCCGATCTCACCGGCCATGAATGCCTGATCTATACCGGCGGGGCGGTGCCCGACTGGAATTTCAAGGTCAATCGGCGGCTTGTCTCCGTCCGGCCGAGCGGGCGGCTTCGTTCCGATAATGGCGACACCTTGCTGCAATGGGCGGAGGCCGGGCTGGGTCTCGCCCTGCTGCCGAGCTTCATTGCCGGCGAGGCGATTCGCGCCGGCCGGGTCGAGCCCGTCCTGGTCGAGTTTCCGCTGCCGGAAAGCGGGCTTTATGTCGTGCGTCCGCCGGGCGCCTATGTCTCCGGCAAGGTCCGCGTGCTCACCGATCTCCTGGTCGAACGCTTCGGCTCCGCCGCGACCTGGGATCCCTGCCGGAAGGTGCTGGATCAGCATGCGCAGATGGTCGGATCTGGCGAGGACGAACATCAAGCTGCGTGAAGTTGCACTTCACCCGATTTCACGTGCCAGCCGTCTTTCGCAAAGGCAGTGTTGCGGCCCATCGAAGCGGGAGATCGTGATGCTGCTGGTTGGAATGCTCGACAGCCCCTATGTGCGGCGTGCCGCGATCACCGGAACCTTGCTCGGGCTCGAATTCGAGCACCGCTCGGTCTCGGTGTTCCGGCACATGCCGGAGTTCAGCAAGATCAATCCGCTGATCAAGGCGCCGACGCTGGTCGCCGATGATGGTACGGTGATCAGTGAATCGCTGCTGATCATCCAGCATTTCGAGGATGTCGCCGGACGCTCATTGCGGCCCGCCGACCCGGCCGCACGGGTGCGGGACCTCAGCCTGACCGGCATCGGCATCGTTGCCGCCGACAAGGCGGTTTCGGTCGAATACGAGCGCAAGCGTCCGGAAGAGCGCCGCTACGCCAACTGGCAGGAGCGCATTCTGACGCAGCTGCATACGGCGCTCGATCTGCTCGACCAAGCGGCGCGGCGCGGCGAGCTCGCCGCCGGTCCGGAATTGCGGCCGGGCGACATCGCGGCGGCGATCGCCTGGGGCTTCTGCCGTTTCGTCATCCCGGAGTTCGTCGACGAAGCGCGCTGGCCGGCGCTCGCCGCACAGGCCAAGGCCTGCGAGGCGCTCGACGTGTTCGAGGCCTGGCCGATCGACCGGGAGTAAGACCCGGCGCTACTGCGCCGGGTCGGGTTCGCGCTCGACCTTCGGCCTGGAGGCCGGGCGGAAGCGCTCGCGCAGCGACTGGAAGATGACGTAGAGCGCCGGGATCAGGAAGATGCCGATCACGGCCGCCGCGATCATGCCGCCGAAGACCGGCGTGCCGACATTGCGTCTGGCGAGCATCGAGGGCCCCTCCGCAATCACCAGCGGCAGGAGGCCGAGGATGAAGGCGAGCGAGGTCATCATCACCGGCCGGAAGCGCAGGCGCGCGCCCAGCGTCGCCGCGTCTAGGAGGGGAAGCCCCTTTTCGCGCTGCTCCTTGGCGAATTCGACGATCAGGATGCCGTTCTTGGCCGCGAGGCCGATCAGCACGACGATGCCGATCTGGGCATAGAGGTCGAGCGTCAGCCCGCCGATGACGATGCCGACGAAGGCGCCGAGCACGCCGACCGCGACCGAGAGCAGGACGGGCACGGGGATCGTCCAGCTCTCATAGAGCGCGACCAGGAAGAGATAGGCAAAGAGCAGGGCGAAAGCGAGGATCATCCCCGTCTGGCCCTCGGCCCGCTTCTCCTGGAAGGAGACGTCGGTCCAGTCGCCGCGATAGCCCGCCGGCAACGTCTTCGCCGCGACCTGCTCCATCGCCGCCAGCGCCTGGCCGGAGGAGACCCCCGGCGCCGGCGAGCCCTGTATCGTGACGGCGAGGCGGTTATTGTAGCGGATCAGCGCCTGCGGCCCGACGATGATGCGTGCCTCGAGCAGGCTGCGCAGCGGGATCATGCTGCCGTCGCGGCTGCGGACATTGATGCGGTAGATGTCGTCGATCGACTTGCGGTCGGCGCCGTCGGCCTGGATCTGGACCTGCCAGGTGCGGCCGAAAAGGTTGATGTCGTTGACATAGTAGCCGCCGAGCGAGGCCTGGAGCGACTGGAACAGGGTGCTCAGCTCGACGCCGAGAATCTGGACCTTGTCGCGGTCGATGTCGAGGAAGACCGAGGGCGTCGTGTCCGAGAAGGTCGAGAAGACGCGGCTCAGCTGCGGGTCCTGATTGGCGGCGATGGTCAGGCCGCGCAGCGTACGGGCGAGCGCCTTGGGATCGGAGCCGCCCATGTCCTGCAGCACATAGGTGAAGCCGCCGCCGGTGCCGAGGCCGACGATCGGTGGCGGCGCGATCGGCACCACGGCGCCGCCGCGTACCGCCCGCAGCTTCTGCGCGACGCGGGCGAGGACCGCGTTGGCGCTCTGGTCGGCACCCTTGCGATCCGCGAAGGGTTTCAGCGTGACGAGGAAGAAGCCGGCATTGGACTGCGAGTTCCCGTCGATGAAGTTCAGCCCGATGATGGTCGAGTAATCCTCGACCGTCGGCTCGGCCTTGAGGATCTTCTCGACCTCGGCGGCGACGGCGGCAGTGCGGCCGACCGAGGCGCCGTCGGGCAATTGCGCGACGACGAAGAAGGCGCCCTGGTCGTCCTCCGGCAGGAAGCCGGTCGGTGTGATGCGCCCCATGCCGTAGATCGCGGCACCGAAGGCCGCGGTCAGCGCCAGGCTGATCAGCGAGATGCGCACCAGCCGGGCGACGAGGTCGCCATAGCGATCGCGCGTCCAGTCGATGCCGCGCATGACATGGCCGATCGGGCCGCGCCGCGGGCCGTGATGCGGCTTGAGCAGAACGCCGCAGAGCGCCGGCGACAGGGTCAGTGCATTGATCGCCGAGATCAGCATCGCGACCGCGACGGTGACGGCGAACTGGCGGAAGAGTTCGCCCGAAATGCCGGGGATGAAGGCGACGGGCACGAAGACCGAGAGCAGCACCAGCGTGATCGCGATGATCGGCGCCACGATCTCGCCCATGGCGCGCTTGGTCGCATCGGCCGGCGAAAGCTCGGGATGCTCCTCCATCACGCGCTCGACATTCTCGACGACGACGATCGCGTCGTCGACGACGATGCCGATGGCGAGCACGACGGCGAGCAGCGAGACCGTATTGGCGGAGTAGCCGATGGCGTTCAGCACGATGAAGGTGCCGATGAGGCTGACCGGGACGGCGAAGGTCGGGATCAGGGTGGCGCGGAAGCTGCCGAGGAAGAGGAAGACGACGATGATGACGAGGATGAACGCCTCGATCAGCGTCTTCTTGACCTCGTCGATGGTCGCGGTGACGAAGGCGGTCGGGTCGTAGGTCACCTTCCAGGCGAGGTCTTCCGGGAAATTGCGGGCGATGTCGCCGACGGTCTTCTTGACCGCATCGAGCGCCGCGATGGCGTTGGCGCCCGGCGACTGGTAGATGCCGATCAGCACGGCCGGGCCGCTGTTGAGGCGGGTCTCGCGGTCGAGATTGGCGGCACCGAGCTCGATGCGCGCGACATCGGAGAGCCGCAGCACCGACCCGTCCGGGTTGGTGCGCACCACGATCTTCTCGAATTCCTGCGGCGAGCTCAGCCTGCCTTTGGTCTGGATGTTGAGCTGAAGCTGCTGGTCGTCGGAGATCGGACGTGCGCCGATGCGGCCGACCGCGGCCTGGGTGTTCTGCGACTGGATGGCGTTGATGATGTCGCCGGTGGTCAGGCCGAGCCCGGTCAGGGCGTCGGTGCGGACCCAGGCGCGCATCGAATAGTCCTGCGCGCCGAACAGCGAGGCGTCGCCGACCCCCGGGGTCGAGCGGATCGCATCGAGCAGGTTGATGGTGGTGTAGTTCGAGACGAAGAGGTTGTCGTAGGTCTTCTTCGGCGAGTAGACCGCGATGACCCCGAGCAGCGCCGAGGACTGCTTCTTCACCGTCACGCCGTTGCGCTTGACCTCCTCGGGCAGCTTCGACAGCGCGATCTGGACGCGATTGTTGACGTTGACGGTGTTGATGTCGGGATCGGTGCCGAGCTCGAACGAGATCTTCAGCGAATAGCTGCCGTCATTGCCGCTGACGCTCTTCATGTAGAGCATCTTGTCGGTGCCGACGATCTGGGCTTCGAGCGGTTGCGCCACGGTCGACTCGACCACGGCCGCCGATGCGCCGGGATAGGAGGTCGTCACCGAGACCTGTGGCGGCACGATGTCGGGATATTGCGCGACCGGAATCGCAAAGAGCGAGATCAGGCCGGCGATGACCGTGACGACCGCGATGACGATGGCGAGGCGCGGCCGGTCGACGAAGACGGAGGTGAACATGCCTCAGCTCCGGCCGGCCGGCGGTGCTGCGACGGGGGAGGCGAGAACCGGTGTGCCGGGCCGCAGGCCCTGAAGCCCCTCGACCACGACCTGCTCGCCGCCATTCAGCCCCTTGTCGACCACGACATAGGCGCCGGCCTCGGCGCCGATCTGCAGGCGCTTGACCACAGCCTTGCCGCCCTCGACCACGAAGACGTAAGCGCCTTGCTGGTCGGCGATCAGCGCCGCCTGGGGCACCAGGACCTTGTCCACGGGCTTGTCGGCATGGACGGCGACATTGACCAGGGTCCCGTCGATCAGCCGGCCTTTCGGATTGGGCACGACGGCGCGGACCAGGACGGTGTCGGTGGAGCGGTCGACCGAGACGTCGACGAAGTCGATCGTGCCCTGCTGGTCATAGGTCGAGCCGTCTGAAAAGCGCAGGGTGACCTTTGGTCCGGTCGCGCCGGCATCGACGCGATTATGGCCGAAGGTGACGAATTCGCGCTGACTGACCGGGAAGTTCACATACATCGGGTCTTCGCTGACGATCAGGGCCAGCGCGCCGCTGTCCGGCGAGACGACATTGCCCTTGGTCAGCTTGGTACGGCCGATCCGGCCGGCGATGGGCGAGGTGATCTCGGTGTAGCCGAGATTGATCTCCGCGGTCTTCAGATTGGCGGCGGCGGTGGTGGTCGAGCCCTTCGCAGCGGTCTCCTCGGCGACGCGCTGGTCGCGTACCGCGACCGAGCCGGCATTGGTCCGCAGCAGGTCCTCGGCACGCTGGCGCTGGGTGGTGGCGTTCTGCAGCGTCCCCTCGGCGCTCTCGAGCGTGCCCTGCGCCTGCTGCACGGCCGCCTCGAACGGCGCTCTCTCGATGCGGAACAGCGGGGCGCCTTCCTTGACGCTGTCACCGTCGCGGAACAGGACGGCTTCCAGGAAACCGGTGACGCGGGCCCTGATCTCGACCCGGTTGATCGCCTCGATGCGGCCGACGAAATCGGCGGTGCGCTCGATCGGGCGCTTCTGCGCCGGGGTGGTGCCGACCGGGATGGCCGCCGGCTGGGCGGGTTGAGCCGGCTGGGCGAGTGCGGGCCAGGAGGGGCCGAGCAGGGCGAGGCCGGCGACGAGCAGGAAGGTCGCTCCATTCCGCGACCGGCGAGCCGGACTTTCCGCAAGTTGAGCGCGCATTTCCATGACTCCCGTAGGCATCGTCCGTATCCTGCCATGACGCGTATCATGACGCGACGGCACTGTGCGCGTTTTATTGATGCAGCGCTACGCCTACAAGATCATGACGGGCGCTGTCGCAGCGTCGGCCCGTCGGCAGGTCAGTTCTGGACGAAGGTCGTCGGCAGGGCGCGGACGGCGGGGCCGCTGAAGCCGCTGGTCTTGAGGTCGCTGGGGGCGGCGTTGCTGAAGCCGAGCGCGGCCGCCGGGCTTGGCCCCGCGACCCACCCCCTGGCGGCAGGATCGGTCACCTTCGCCTTGGCGGTGGCGACGCCGGCGCGGCGCGGCGCGGCCGCCGGCTGGGCGACGGCGGCGAACAGCGAATCCAGACCGGAGCGATCGGCATCGTATTCGGCGGCCATCGGCGTCCGCGTCTCGGCCGCCGCGCCTTCGGCGACGCGTCGCGGCGCTTCGCCCGGCGCACGCGGACGGATCGGCGGCGGTGGATGCGAGACATTGACCAGGCGAGCACCGGCAGGAGCCGCGTCCTCGGCCTCGGCGCGAGCGGGCTCCGGGGCGAGGTTCGCGAGAACGACCGGGCGGATCGGTGGCAAGGGCGCCGCGACAGGCCGGCCGGCCACGACAGCCTCGATCACGGGGGGCGGCAGGTCGCCGGGGCGGCGCGGCGGCAGCGAGGCGAGAATCAGCTTCTGCTCGGTCTGCGGCAAGGGCAATGCCGAGGCCTCGGCGGCCAATGCGGCGAGTTGCGGCGAGCCGGCGGGCGGCGGCGGCAGCGTCAGGCTGGCCGGTCGCGCGACCGGCAATGCGGTCGCGATCGCGCTGGGCTTGGGCGGCTCGGCCGGCGGTGGCGCAAGGGCGGCGAGCTGAGTCTCGGCCGGTGCGGCAGCGGGCGCTGCGGGAGCCGGTGCCGTGGCGCGGTTCGAGCGCTCGCGCATCAGGGCGCGGCCGGTCGGCTCGGTCTGGGCGGGCTGGGCATTGAAGACCGCGAAACGGCCGCCATCGCCACTGTTGCTGTCGCCGGCATAGGCCATGACGGTGGGTTGCGGCGTCGGTGCGCGGCGGGCCGCGGCGCGGCCGCGGCTCGGGCGGGCATCCGCCTCCTCGTCGTCGCCGCCGAAGAGCGCTGCCCAGAAGCCCTTCCCGCCGCGGCCGGAAGCGATGATCGCGCCCTCGTCGAAATCTGTGGCGGCATAGCCCATCACCGAGCCGCCACTGGAGAGAATCTCGGCCTTGGCGACCTCGTAGCCGCCGAGGGGCTTGCCGTCGGCCGGCAGATGCACGGTCTTCTCGTCCGGGAACAGACGCACCAGCTGGTCGCGGGTCATGCGTGGCCAGGAGCGCACCGAGCCGGCGTCGAGATGGATGAACGGGGTATGGGCGCCGGGATAGAAGCCGACGCCGCCGCGTTGCAGCCGCATGCCGACCTCCCGGATCTTCGCGGTCGGCGTGTCCGGCAGGTAGAAGTCCATCGCCTTGCCGACCATGTGCTGGCTGGACTTGGCGACCCCGCGTGAGCGCCGGCGCAGCATCGAGTTGGTGCCGGGCGAGCGATAGGCGGACACGACGTGGAAGGGCTCTTCGGAGCCGACCTTGCGATGCACTTCCCAGGCGAGATCGAACAGGCGCGGGTCCATCCGGATCGGCTCGTCGGTGCGCCAGTCGCGCATCGCCCAGTTCAGCTTCTCGAGCGCTGCGGAATCGTAGCGGCCGTCACGCCTGAAGGTGACGGTCGTCTCCTCCTTGGTATGCATGTGCTTGATGGTGATGGTGCGGGTATCGCCGTTGGCGACGGCATCCTGCGTGCCGCGGACCCCAATGCACAAGACGACCACGCTGGTCGCGACGAGCGCACCGGTATGCGCGAGGCGCCGCATGGGGCGCGTCAGCCGTCTCGTCGTCTCGGCTTTCGACCAGCTCACTCTCACCTGACCCGTCTCGAAGCGCCGGCGAGCCGGTGCGGTAAACGTGAAGGAACAGTTGCCGAGAAGGCTTAACGGGAGGTTACCGGCGGCACAACCATCCCGCCGGATTTTCGGCAAGTCCGCAGCTGGCTACCCACAGATCATGGCGAAACCGTGCCGCCGCCGCAATCTGGCCTCAGGAGAGCCGCTCGAGCGCGGTGCGGACGAGCCGGTGGAAGCCGTAGAGATCCTCAAAGGTCGTGATCGCGCCGGCCTCGTTCACCACCAGCGTGTTGTAGACCAGATGGATCGGCAGCGGCTGCGGCAATCTGATCGTGCGCTCGCCGGAGCCGATCAGGCGCTTCAGCCGTTCGTTCGTCCATTCCGGGCCGAGCACGAGATCGGCGAGCGCGAACGGGTTCTCGACGCGCACGCAACCATGGCTGAGCGCGCGCTTGTTGCCGGCGAAGAGGCGGCGGTTCGGCGTGTCGTGCAGATAGACGGCATGGTCGTTCGGGAACATGAACTTGATCCAGCCGAGCGCGTTGCGCTCGCCGGGGGGCTGGCGCACCGAGATCGAATTGCCGCGGCGGGTGACGACATAGCCGCGCTTGGCGGCATAGTCGGGATCGGCCTTGAGCCCGGGCAGGAATTCCTTCTTCAGGATCGAGGGCGGCACGTACCAGGACGGATTGACGACGACATATTCCATCTTGTGCGAGAAGATCGGCGTCGCGCTCTGCGGCTTGCCGACGATGACGCGGGTATCGTGCACGGGCTTGCCGTCATGGACCATGCGCATCCGGAACTCGGGGACGTTGACCATGACATGGCTGGCACCGAGATCGGCGGGCAGCCAGCGCCAGCGCTCCATCTGGGCGATGATGTCGTTTTCCAGGCGGGCGGCGGGCGGCGAGCCGAGCGCGGCGAGCGTCTGGTTGCTGAGCACGCCGTCGGCGCGCAGCCCGGCCTGCTTCTGAAATTCGGCGAGCGCGGTCGCGGTCGAGCGGTCGAAGACCGGTTCTTCGCTGGCGCCGAGGCCGAGGCGGGCGCGGACCAGCGGCACGCGCTGGTCGCGCATGCCGAGCCGCAGCGGCGGCCCGGCAGGGATGCGCACCGAAGGCACATCCTCGTCGTCGGAGCGCAGCGTGGCGAGCTTGGCCTTGAGCCGGCGATAGCCCTCGTGCTGCGGGTTGTACGCGGCGAGCACCGCGCCCGGGTCGGCGGCGCCGGCGAGCTCCGACAGCACCTCGGTGGCCGAGGGCAGGTCGAGCTCCGGGGTCAGCATCTTCGAGAGGCGGCGTGGATCGATGCGGCCGCCGCGCGCGTCGCGGGCATAGAGCACGGCGAGGGCCGAGAGCCTGACATCGGCCTCGGCGAGGCCGTTTTTGTCGCTGGCCTCGAAAGCCGGCACGGCATAGTCGGCGGGGCGCAACCCGTCCTGGCCGGCGCGGGCGAGCTGGGCGACGAGCTGCTTGCCGGCGGGGCTCCAGCCCTTGCCCTCGATCCAGAACGGCCGGTTCTCGTTGGCAGCGTAGGCGGCGAGGATGTCGGCGCGCTCACGCTGGGCGAGGCGCGGTACGGCGAGACCATCCTCGGCACGCTGGGCGATGTGGGCGGCGAGCTCGAGCGCGCTCGGCAGCGACAACACGACTTCGGGCAATGCCGGCGGAGCGATCTCGATCTGCGCCGGGAGCGCGGCCGGGGAGGGCGCCTCCGGCGCCGGCCTGGCGGTCAATGCGGGATCGACCGGCGGCAGCTCGGGAGCCGGAATTTCGAGCAGGAATATGCGGTCCTCAGGCTGCGGCGTCACCGAGATCGCTCCGGTGACGAGCTCGGTCGCATCGAGCGGGGCGGCGAGCTCAGGCTGCTCTTCGGCGGGGCCGGTTCGCAGGTCGAGCACCAGCTCGGGCGGGGCGGGAATGTCGAGCTTGAGCGGGGCCGCTTCCGGCAGCATCACCAGTGGCGCCGGCAGTTCCGGCAGCGGCAGGCGCGGCGCGGCGGCCTCGTGCGGCGCTTCCTGCGCGAACGCGCCGGCGATGCCGAGCGCGAGAGCCAGGATAGCGGCGGAGGCGGATTCCGCCAGAAGGCGACGGCGCATGCTGTGTCCCCGAATCGCTGCCGATCCACGCCGATACCTGCGTGAGGCAGCCTGTTTCGACTAGTGCCGCCCTGCAACAGCGGCGGCCATTCTGTCCGAAGCCGGTTCCGCCGGCCGCGGCGCTCGGTCCGGTTCCGGCTCGGCGGCGTCCACTCCGGTCGGACCGGTCTCGCCTTCGATCAGCCCGTAATCCTTGAGCTTGCGATAGAGCGTCGAGCGGCCGATGCCGAGCTTGCGCGAGATCTCGGACATGTGGCCGCGATAATGGGCGAGCGCGAATTTGATGATCTCGCGTTCGAGCTCGTCGAGGCTGCGCATGTCGGAGCCGGCGACGAGGTCGAGCGCGTTGGGATCGCGCACCGGCACCTGGACGATGCGCGGCGGCGCATCCTCCTGGCGCGCGCCGGAAAGGGGCGGCGGGGCCGGCGGGATGCGGACGTCGAAGCCCTCCATCTGCGCGGCGATCTGCGGGAACTCGGCGATGGTCAGTTCGTCGCCATCGGCAAGGACCACGGCGCGGAACATGGCGTTCTCGAGCTGGCGGACATTGCCCGGCCAGTCGTAGCGGCTAAGCAGTCCGAGCGCCTCGCTGCTGATGCCGCGCAGCTTCTTGCCCTCTTCGGCGGAGAAGCGGGCGAGGAAGCCGCGGGCGAGGTCGGCGACATCCTCGCGGCGCTGGCGCAGCGGCGGCAGGGTGATGGGGAAGACGTTGAGGCGGTAATACAAGTCCTCGCGGAACTCGCCGCGCTTGACCTGATCGAGCAGGCTCTTGTTGGTCGCCGAGATGATGCGGATGTCGATGCGCACCGATTTCTTGCCGCCGACCGGGTCGACCTCGCCCTCCTGGATGGCGCGCAGCAGCTTGACCTGGGCATCGAGTGGCAATTCGCCGACCTCGTCGAGGAAGAGCGTGCCGCCATTGGCCTCGACGAATTTGCCGACATGGCGCTCGGTGGCACCGGTGAAGGCGCCCTTCTCGTGGCCGAAGAGGATGGATTCGACGAGGTTGTGCGGGATCGCTCCGCAATTGACGGTGACGAAGGGCTTGCCGCGGCGGTCGCTGGAGCCCTGGATGGCGCGGGCGAGGACCTCCTTGCCGACGCCGGATTCGCCTTCGACGAGGACCGGGATGTTCGACTTGGCGGCGCGCTCGGCGAGCTGCACGACCCGGCTCATATCCGGGCTCTTGCTGGCGAGGTCGCGGAAGCCGAGCTGGCCGGCGGAGCGCCGCTTCATGTAGCGGATCTCATGCTCGAGCGCGCCGAGCTTGAGCGCGTTCTTGAGCGAGACCTGCAGGCGCTCGGCTCCGACCGGCTTGACCACGAAGTCGACCGCGCCCGCCCGCATCGCGGAAACCACGGTCTCGATCGATCCGTTGGCGGTCTGGACGATCACCGGCGTCGCGATGCCGCGCTCGCGCAGCGCGGCGAGCACCGCCATGCCATCGCGGCCGGGCATGACGAGGTCGAGCACCAGGCAGTCGATATGCTGCGATTCGTCGCCGAGCAGAGCGAGCGCCTGCTCGCCGCCCTCTGCCGTCAGGACGTCATGGCCGAAGCGCTTGAGCATCGCGTCGAGCAGCCGGCGCTGAACGGGATCATCGTCGACGACGAGGACGGTGGCGGACATGGACCCTCGATCGGCCAGGGGCTTGCAGGCGGAAGCGCTGTTCCGTTTCGGGGCAATCTCGGCCAGAAGGGTTAAGCCGTGATTAAGACAGCGACACCGTTCGTGCTCAGGGGCGCGTGCGGGTCCGTGCTTCAGGTGCGGTGAAGGCGCGCCTGTAGCGGCGGCTATGCGAGGTGCCACGCTGCGGCACTTCCGGTGTGCCTTCCGCAAGGCCGGCGACCTCGACCCGGTCGCGGCCCTTGCGCTTGGCCCGGTAGAGCGCGGCGTCGGCACGCTCGATCACGGCTTCCAGCTCCTCCTCGCCGGCCGTCTCGGCGACGCCGATGCTGACGGTGACCGGGCCCTGCAAAGGAGCGATGGCGCGCGAGCGCCGCGCATAGCCCGCACGGATCGCCTCAGCCACCGTGACGGCCGGTTCGAGCGGCGTCGCCGGCAGGAGGACGACGAACTCCTCGCCGCCAAGGCGGCCGAGAACGGCGCCGGTTCCCTCGACCGCCTCGCTCAGGACTTTCGCGAGTTCCTGGATGACGAGATCGCCGGTGGCATGGCCGTAGCTGTCATTGACCTGCTTGAAGGCGTCGATATCGCAGAGCAGGAGCGCCGCTGGCTCCTGCGGATCGACCGTGGCCAGCGCGGTTTCGGCGGCGGTGAAGAAGCCGCGGCGATTGCCGATGCCGGTGAGCGGGTCGGTCAGCGACTGCGCGGTCGCCTCGGCCATCAAGTCGCTCGTCGCCCTGAGCAGGAAGAGGGCGGCCATGGCGCACCAGCTCAGCATGGCGAAAATCCGGAAGCTTACGCCCCAGAAGGCGCTCGTCACTTCCGCCTCGCTCTCGATCGGCCCCTCCAGCGCGAAGGCGAGGGCGGGACGGGCGACGAGGAGGGCGGCCGTCAGCACGAAGACCAGGCCGGTCAACCGGTCGATCCTGTCGCGGTCCGGGGCTCGCGCGATCGCGCGCGCTGCGATCAGGAAGATCAGGGCGGCTCCGATGCTGGCGATGGTACCGCGCCAGAAGACGCTCGGGCTCACGAGGCCGAACCAGATTCCGGCGAGGACGGTGGCGAGCAGGATCGGCAAGGTGACGCGGTCGGCCGGCCTGCCGCCATGCAGAAGCAGGGCGCCGCGCGCCGCGAAGAAGGCGACACCGACCAGAAAGGCGTTGGCGATCAGGGAGAAGGGCGCGGCGTTCTCGGTGATGAGGCGCGCCAGGCTGATCGCGGAGCCGAGGACAGCGCAGGCATAGGCCAAGGACCAGTTGAGCACATGCCGGTGCTCCCTTTGCTTCAGCCAGAGGGAATAAAGGGTCGCGCAGAGCACTGCGGCAATGACGGGCAGAATCGCGGTCAGAAGATATGCGTGGTCCATTCCACCATTCCGCGGTCGGCGCGCGCTCGCAGAGGCCGGTCTCGACCCTGGGTAGTGGCAGCCCTTACGGAAAGTCAACGTCTTCAGTTCGCGCGAATGCCCTGCATGCACAGGCGGCTGGAGCGAGGCGGCGCGCGAATGCGGCGCTGCGCAACGTTGATCGCGCGGTCTTGTCCGCGCATATGGGAGGGAACGGTTTCGCCAGAAAGGTGCCTTTGACATGACGACAGCCTTCGCCGGGACGACCGCCGCCAATGTCGCGCGGAGCGCCGAGGCCGGCGCCTCCAAGGCCGCCACGGCGCTCGGCATCCTGCCGGAATGGGATTTGACGCATCTCTATCCGGCGATGGATTCGCCTGCCTTCGCCGCCGATCTGGAGCTGGCCCTGGCCGAGGCGCGCAGCTTTGCGGCGCTCTACCGCGGCAAGCTCGCCGCGCTGGCCGAGCGCGCCGATGCCAGCACCGTGCTGGCCGAGGCGGTCGCAGCCTATGAGAAGCTCGAGGATCTCGTCGGCAAGATCATGTCCTATGCCGGCCTGGTCTATTCCGGCGACACCACCGATCCGCAGCGCGCCAAGTTCTATGGCGATACGCAGGACAAGGTGACGGCGATCTCGACCGAGCTGCTGTTCTTCGGGCTGGAGCTCAACCGGATCGACGAAGCCGTGCTGGCCAAGGCTGCCGCGCAGGCGCCGCTCAGCCACTGGAAGCCGTGGATCGAGGACCTGGCCAAGGACAAGCCGCACCAGCTCGAGGACCGGATCGAGGAGCTGTTCCACGAGAAATCGGTGACCGGCCACGGCGCCTGGAACCGGCTCTTCGACGAGACCATCGCCTCGCTGCGCTTCAAGGCCGGCGGGGAGGAGCTGACGCTCGAACTGACGCTGAACCGGCTGCAGGATGCCGACGGGGCGGTGCGCAAGGAAGCGGCCGAGGCGCTCGGCACGGTTTTCCGTCAGCATCTGCGGACCTTCGGGCTGATCACCAACACGCTCGCCAAGGACAAGGAGATCTCCGACCGCTGGCGCAAGTTCGAGGATGTCGCCGATTCACGGCATCTGGCGAACCGGGTCGAGCGCGATGTGGTCGATGCGCTGGTGGCGGCGGTACGCGAGGCCTATCCGCGCCTGTCGCACCGCTACTACAAGCTGAAGGCACGCTGGTTCGGGCGCGAGGCGCTCGACTACTGGGACCGCAACGCGCCGCTGCCCAAGGTCGACCAGCGCACGATTCCGTGGACCGAGGCGCGCGATACCGTGCTGTCCGCCTATGGCGATTTCTCGCCGGAGATGGCCGGCATCGCCCGCCGCTTCTTCGACGAGCGCTGGATCGACGCGCCGGCGCGGCCCGGCAAGGCGCCGGGCGCCTTTGCCCATCCCACCGTGCCCTCCGCGCACCCCTATGTTCTGGTCAACTATCAGGGCAAGCCGCGAGACGTGATGACCCTCGCCCATGAGCTCGGCCATGGCGTGCACCAGGTGCTGGCCGGGCCGAACGGCGCGCTGATGGCGCCGACGCCGCTGACGCTGGCCGAGACGGCGAGCGTCTTCGGGGAGATGCTGACCTTCCGCAAGCTGCTCAACGAGACGGTCGACGCCAAGCAGCGCAAGGCGATGCTCGCCGCCAAGGTCGAGGACATGATCAACACGGTCGTGCGCCAGATCGCCTTCTACTCCTTCGAGCGGAAGGTCCACGAAGCCCGCCGCTCGGGCGAGCTGACGGCGGAAAATCTCTGCGAACTGTGGATGAGCGTGCAGTCGGAGAGCCTCGGTCCCGCGATCAGGCTCGGCCCGGGCTACGAGACGTTCTGGGCCTATATCCCGCACTTCATCCACTCGCCCTTCTACGTCTACGCCTATGCGTTCGGCGATTGCCTGGTGAACTCGCTCTACGGCGTCTACCAGAACTCGGCGGAGGGCTTTCAGCAGCGCTATTTCGCGTTGCTCTCGGCCGGCGGCACCAAGCATCATTCCGAACTGCTCAAGCCGTTCGGCCTCGACGCCCGCGATCCGGCCTTCTGGCAGATCGGCCTCAACATGATCGAGGGGCTGATCATCGAGCTCGAGGGCATGGAATAAGCGAGGGGGTGCGCAGGTGAGCTCCCAGGTCTTCGACCGCGCGCTCTATCGGCGTCGCCTCGCGGCGGCGCTCGCGGGCGGCTATCCCGATTTCCTGCTGGCGCGCTGCGCCGATGATCTCGCGGAGCGGCTTTCTGCGGTGCTGCGGCGCTTCGCGGTCGCCGCCGATCTCGGCTCGGCCCTGCCGCTGGCGGCGCCGGTGCTGCGGGAGAAGGCGGACGGGGTGCTGCGGCTGGCGGAGGCGGCCGGCGCTGGCGCCGACATCGTCGGCGATCTCGAGGCGCTGCCCTTCGCCGCCGCCTCGCTCGACCTCTCCGCCTCGCTGCTCGCCCTGCATGCGGTCAACGACCTGCCCGGCGCGCTGCTCCAGATCAGGCGCAGCCTTCGGCCCGACGGGCTGTTCATCGGCTGCCTGCTCGCCGGGCAGAGCCTGACCGAACTGCGCCAGGCACTGCTCGCCGCCGAGGTCGAGGTGAGCGGCGGGGCGAGCCCGCGGGTCGCGCCCTTCGCCGATCTGCGCGATCTCGGCAGCCTGTTGCAGCGGGCCGGCTTCGCCCTGCCGGTCGTCGACAGCGAGCTCGTCACCGTGCGCTATGGCGATCTGTTCGGCCTGCTGCGCGACCTGCGCGCCATGGGCTGGGCCAATACGCTGCTGGAGCGCAGCCGCAAGCCGCTGCGGCGGGCCGTGCTGCTGCGTGCCGCCGAGCTGTATGCCAAGCGCTTTGCCGATCCGGATGGCAGGCTGCGGGCGAGTTTCGAGATCGTCTGGCTCTCGGGGTGGGCGCCGCATGAGAGCCAGCAGAAGCCGCTCCGGCCGGGTTCGGCCAAGGCGCGGCTGGCGGATGCGCTCGGCGTGACGGAGGTCGGCACCGGCGAGAAGCCGGGCGGAGAGGGGCAGGGATGAGCGACAAGCCGGTACGACTGAAGCGGGCCGGTTTCCGGCTGTTCCGCACGATCCCGACGCGCTGGGCCGATAATGACGTCTTCGGCCACGTCAACAATGTCGTCTACTACAACTGGTTCGACACGGTGGTGAACGCCTGGCTGATCGAGCAGGGCTTCCTCGACGTGAAGGAGAGCCCGGTCGTCGGCCTCGTGGTCGGCACGCGCTGCGACTATTTCGAGAGCGTCGCCTTCCCCGAGACGGTCGAGGGTGCGCTCGCGGTCGAAAGGCTCGGCCGCTCCTCGGTGACCTACCGTCTCGGCATCTTCCGCGAAGGTGCGCAGGAGACGGCGGCGCAGGGCCTGTTCACCCATGTCTATGTCGAGCGCGCCGCGCAGAAGCCGGTGCCGATCCCGGAAGGGCTGCGTGCGGCGCTGGCGGGACTGAGCATCTGAAATCTGGCCCGGAAAAGTTGTTTCTCCGCCGGCTTCGGGCTATGCCCCGCCCTGAATGAGCGCTCCGCTCGCCCCGTCCGTCAGGAACAGGTCGCGTGATTCCCAACGACATCAAGATCACCCCCCAGTTGGTCGCCGAGCACGGGCTCAAGCCCGACGAGTACCAGCGCTTCCTGCATCTGATCGGGCGCGAGCCGACGATCACCGAGCTCGGCATCGTCTCGGCGATGTGGAACGAGCACTGCTCGTACAAATCCTCGAAGATCCATCTGAAGACGCTGCCGACCAAGGCGCCCTGGGTGATCCAGGGCCCGGGTGAGAACGCCGGCGTGATCGACATCGGCGACGGGCTCGCCGTGGTCTTCAAGATGGAGAGCCACAACCACCCGTCCTTCATCGAGCCCTATCAGGGCGCGACCACCGGCGTCGGCGGCATCCTGCGCGACGTCTTCACCATGGGCGCGCGTCCGATCGCGGTGCTCGACGCGTTGCGCTTCGGTGACCCGTCGCATCCGAAGACCCGCCATCTGGTCTCCGGCGTCGTCGCCGGCATCGGCGGCTACGGCAACTCCTTCGGCGTGCCGAATGTCGGCGGCGCCACCGGTTTCCATCGCCGCTATGACGGCAACATCCTGGTCAACGCCATGGCGGTCGGCCTCGCACGTGCCGACGAGATCTTCTACGCCAAGGCGTCCGGCGTCGGTAAGGCGATCGTCTATCTCGGCTCGAAGACCGGGCGCGACGGCATCCATGGCGCGACCATGGCTTCTGCCGCCTTCGACGAGGGCGCCGAGGAGAAGCGCCCGACCGTGCAGGTCGGAGACCCCTTCGCCGAGAAGCTGCTGCTGGAAGCCTGCCTCGAGATCATGGCCGCCGGCCATGTCGACGCGATCCAGGACATGGGCGCAGCCGGCCTGACCTGCTCGGCCGTCGAGATGGGCGCCAAGGGTGATCTCGGCGTCGAACTCGACCTCGATTCCGTGCCCTGCCGCGAGGAGCGGATGAGCGCCTATGAGATGATGCTCTCGGAAAGCCAGGAGCGCATGCTCATGGTGATCAAGCCGGGTCACGAGGAGCCGGCCGAGGCGATCTTCCGCAAATGGGGCCTCGACTTCGCCGTCGTCGGCAAGACCACCGACACGCTGCGCTTCGTCGTCAAGCACCAGGGTGAGACGATGGCCGACCTGCCGATCAAGGAGCTCGGCGACGAGGCGCCGGAATATGATCGGCCGTGGATCGAGACGCCGAAGCGGCCGGTGGTCGATGCGGCTAGCGTTGCCCAGCCGATGGCGAATGCCGAAGCCCTGCTCAAGCTGGTCGGTTCGCCCGATCTCTGCTCGAAGCGCTGGATCTGGGAGCAATACGACACGCTGATCCTCGGCAATTCGGCGGTGACGCCGGGTGGCGACGCCGGCATCGTGCGGGTCGAGGACGGGCCGAAGGGCCTCGCGATGACCGCCGATGTGACGCCGCGCTATTGCGAGGCCGACCCGTTCGAGGGCGGCAAGCAGGCCGTCGCCGAGGCCTGGCGCAATCTGACTGCGGTCGGCGCCCTGCCGCTCGCCGTCACCGATAATCTCAACTTCGGCAATCCCGAGCGGCCCGAGGTGATGGGCCAGCTCGTCGGCTGCATCAAGGGCATCGGCGAGGCCTGCCGGGCGCTCGATTTCCCGGTCGTCTCCGGCAATGTCTCGCTCTACAACGAGACCAATGGCGTCTCGATCCTGCCGACCCCGACGATCGGCGGCGTCGGCGTCCTCGCCGATGTGACCAAGCATGCGACCGTCGGCTTCAAGGCCGAGGGCGAGGCGATCATCCTGATCGGCGAGACCAATGGCTGGCTCGGCCAGAGCGCCTATCTCGCGACGATCTGCGGCCGCGAAGAGGGCGCGCCGCCGCCGGTCGATCTTGCCATCGAGCGGCGCAATGGCGATTTCGTCCGCCCGCTGGTCACGGCCGGCCGCGTCAGCGCCTGCCATGACCTCTCGGATGGCGGACTTGCGGTCGCGCTCGCCGAGATGGCGATGGCGAAGGGCGTCGGCGCCAAGGTCGCGGCCCTGCCGGCTGGTCCCGCCCATGCGGTGCTGTTCGGCGAGGATCAGGGTCGCTATCTCGTCACGGTGCCGGCCGGTGCCGCAGAGGCGCTCATCGCCGAGGCAAAAGCGGCGGGCGTTCCGGCGCAGCTGATCGGGCAGACCGGCGGCGCCGATCTTGCCCTGCCGGGCGAGGCCGCCGTTTCGATCGTGGCTCTGCGCAAGGCGCATGAGAGCTGGCTGCCGGACTACATGGCCGGCAAGGCTGCCTGAGGAGACCTAAAGACATGGCGATGGACGCCCACGAAATCGAGAACATGATCAAGGCGGCGCTGCCCGATGCGGTGGTCGAGATCAAGGACCTCGCCGGCGACGGCGATCACTACGCCGCGACGGTGACCTCGGCGGCCTTCAAGGGCAAGTCCCGGGTGCAGCAGCACCAGATGGTCTATGCCGCGCTGCAAGGCCGCATGGGCGGCGTGTTGCACGCCCTTGCGCTGACGACGGCGGTTCCCCAGAATTAGAACGAATGCATCCAGCGGGCCTTGAACCCGCCCCAGGAGATCAGGACATGACCGACATCAATGCCCGCATCGACGCCGAGGTGAAGTCCGAGGACGTCGTGCTCTTCATGAAGGGCACGCCGCAATTCCCGATGTGCGGCTTCTCCGGCCAGGTGGTGCAGATCCTCAATTACGTCGGCGTGCCGTTCAAGGGCGTCAACGTGCTCGAGGATCAGGAGATCCGCGAGGGCATCAAGGCCTATTCGAACTGGCCGACGATCCCGCAGCTCTACGTCAAGGGCGAGTTCGTCGGCGGCTGCGACATCGCCCGCGAGATGTTCCAGGCCGGCGAGCTGCAGACGCTGCTGGCGGAGAAGGGCATCACCGTCAAGCAGGCGAGCTGACGCTCTCAATTTGTCGAAGCCTTCGAGAGGGCGGCGCATCCGGCGCCGCCCTTTTGCATTTGGCGCCGGGTGGCGGTCTACCGATGCCACGTCGGAGGCTCACTTCACCAGCAGCCAGTCCTCGACGACCAGCGCGTCGAGGCCCGAGGTGTAGAACATCAGGATCGCATCCTCGCTCGTATGCAGGATCGGCTTGCCCATGATGTTGAAGGAGGTGTTGAGGATCACCGGCACCCTGGTCAGATCGTGGAAGGCCGAGATCAGCGCGTGATAGCGCGGATTGCGCTGCGCCGTGACGCTCTGCAGCCGGCCGGTGCCGTCCTCATGGACGACGGCCGGGACGCGGGCGCGGACCGCTTCCTTCCAGCTTAGAGTGCGTTCCATATAGGGCGAGTCCTGGTAGTCCTCGAACCAGTCGGGGCCATGTTCGGCTAGGATCGACGGGGCGAAGGGCCGGAAGGCCTCGCGATACTTCACCTTGGCGTTGAGCAGGTCCTTGGCGTTCGCCGGGCGCGGATCGGCGAGGATCGAGCGGTTGCCGAGGGCGCGCGGGCCGAATTCGGCGCGGCCCTGGACCCAGCCGACGAGCTTGCCTTCGGCGAGCAGGCTTGCGGTCGCGGGCGCGATCTCATCGGCCGCGAGCTTGCGCAGCCGCGGCTCCCAGGCAGCCATCCGCTCGAACGGCTCGGTCGAGACGGTCGAGCCAAGATAGGGGCTCAGCGGTCCCGCCGGCGGGCGCCAGCCGGGATTGGCTTCGGCATAGGCGAGCCAGGCGGCACCGAGCGCATTGCCGTCATCGGCTGGCGCCGAGGGCACATGGACACGGGCGAAACCGTGGCGGCCCGCGATCTTGTCGTTGCAGATCTTGCCGTTGAAAGAAGAGTTCAGGGCGCAGCCGCCGGCGAGGACGAGGTTCTCGGAAGGGCAGAGCGCCGCGGTCTCGGCCAACAGCGCCGTCATCATCTCGGCGAAGACGTCCTGGCCGCAGCGGGCGAGATCGGCCCAGCCCTTGTCGAGCGCATCGGCCGGACGGCGGGCGAGGATCTCGGCGCCGACCTCCCTGACCGTCGCGGCGTCGGCGAAGGAGAGCTTGGTGCCCTCGATCCGGTAGAGCCGGCGGAGCAGCGTCAGCAATTCCGGGTCCTGCCGGCCATAGGGGGCGAGCCCCATGATCTTCCATTCCTCGCCCTTGGCCTGATCGAAGCCGGCGAGGTCCGTGACGAAGCCGAAATAGAAGCCGATCGAGGCACGGCCGCTATGGCGCCTGAGCTCGGTGATCTCGCCGTCCCTCAACGCAAAGATCGCCGAAGCGCCGGTTTCGCCCATGCCGTCGACCACCAGGCAGGCGGCGTCGCGGAAGGGCGAGGACCAGCAGGCATAGGCCGCATGGCTGAGATGGTGGCCATAGCGCGCGAGGCCGATGATCCTGGCCTCGCCGAAGGCGCGGTCGAGCCCGATCAGCGTGCCGATCCCGGCGCGCTGCTGGGCGAGATGGAGCGAGGCGATGAAGGCCCGCTCGGAGCGCGCCGGCACCATCGAGCGGTTGAAACCCGGCGAGAGCTTGAGCAGGGCATCGAGCGTGAAGGCGCCGCTGCGGTCCATCTGTGCCAGGAAGTCGGTGAACTCGGCGCCCCAGCTGGTGGCGAGGCGGATCTCGGCACCGCGCGGAATGTAGCGCCTGAGCAGAGAGTCCATCCGCGCCGTGGTGTCCGGCTCGCAATTGGGGGCGCGCTTGTACTGGAGATAGCGCTCGGCCGCTTCCGCGAAGACGACCTCGCCATCCGGGCCGACGATGGCGATGGCGGGGTCGTGGAAGGTGGTGGCGAGGCCGATCGTGTAGGTCATGTACTCGGGCAAGTGATGGGGTGGCCGATACTCTAACATGAGGGATGTCGAGATTGCGACGCGCCAGCGCTCCTTGCGAGTTGATTTTCACGAATTTTCCGTTATCGTATTGTATTTGTTTGTATAATTTTATTTTCGTTGACTGGACATATGATGCGCCTAGGCTGCGCGTCTCCCAAAATTCGCCCGCAGGTCCTTTTTGATGTCGAAATTTCTATTTTTTCTATCTTTTATTTTTTCTGTATTTTCTAATATCTGCCTTGCTCAAGGTATTGTCCCTGGCAATTCTAGTTCTACTTCTGATTCGACGGTTGAGCGCGGGGCTGCGTCGCTCGACGATCTCGTGCGCGTGCTCGAGGACGACAAGCTGCGCGCGGATCTGCTCCAGCGCCTGCGGCAACGTCCGCCGGGGCAGGCGGCACCGGCGCAGCCGAGCGAGGCAGGGCTGGCGCAACGTGTCGCGGAATACACCAGAGCGGTGGCCGAGCAGAGCGCCGAGGCGGTCTCGGCAGCGCTGCAGGCGGCGCGGCAGATCGGGTCGGTGTTTTCGGGCGATTCAGGGCTCGACATGGTGCGCCTGCGCGATGCCGGGCTGGCACTGGCGCTGGTCGCGGCGGGGCTGTTCGCCAGCTTTCTGGTCGTCAGGTTCGCCGTCGAGGCGGTGCAGGGCAGCCTGGCGAGGCGGGTCGAGCGGGCATCCTGGGCGCCCCGGCTGGCCGCGCTCATCGGCGCGGGGATCCTGGATCTGGCGGGCGTCGCCCTCGCCTGGGGGGCGGGCTATCTGATCGCCCTCCAGCTTGTCGGCGGCGCAACCCGCCGCATGACGCTGGACCAGACCCTGCTGCTCAACGCCTTTCTGGTGATCGAATTCGTCAAGGTGGCGATGCGGGCCGTGCTCGAGCCACGCCATCCGGGACTGCGCGTCCTGCGGCTCGACGATACGATGGCGGCGTACTGGTATTTCTGGCTGGCGCGGCTGGTTTCGCTGATGGGCTACACATTCCTGTTCGCGGCACCGGTCATGGCGCTCTACCTCCCGGCCGCCGCGGCGCAGGCACTCAAGGTCCTGGTGACGCTGACGGCCCTGGTGATCACGATCATCATCATCCTGCAGAACCGGCACAGCGTGCGCCGCCGGCTGTTCGCGCGGATGGAGGCCGGCCGGCGCGACCTGCTGGCCCGCGCCGGCCACGTCTTCGGGCGCTACTGGCACATCCTTGTCATCACCTATCTCGTCGGCATCTTCCTCGTCTGGCTGGTCAACCCGGCGCGTGCCTTGCCGTTCGTCATGGCTGCGACGGTCCAGTCCTTGGTCGTCGCGCTGATCGGCGGGCTGGTGGTCGCCTTCGTCTCGCGGCTGGCCAATGTCGGCGTTCGCCTGCCCGAGGATATCCGCCTGCGCCTGCCGCTGCTCGAGCCGCGGCTTCAGGCCTTCACGCCGCGGGTGCTGCAGATCGTCAGGACCCTGGTCGTCCTCGGTGTTCTTCTCGCCGTCGCGCAGGCCTGGCAGCTGCTCGATTTTGCGGGATGGCTGGCGAGCGCGTCCGGCCAGAGGCTGACCGGTTCGGTGATCGCGGCGGCGCTGATCGTCCTCGTCGGCATGGGCATCTATGTCGCGATGCTGTCCTGGGTCGAATATCGGCTCAATCCCGATTTCGGGACGGTCCCGACCGCCCGCGAAAAGACCCTGCTTGCCCTGTTCCGCAATGCCTTCACCACGGCGCTCGCGGTCCTCGTCCTCATGCTCGCGCTGGGGCAGCTCGGCCTGAACATCGCGCCATTGCTGGCCGGCGCCGGGGTGCTGGGCCTGGCGATCGGCTTCGGTGCGCAGAAATTCGTGCAGGACATCATCACCGGCGTCTTCATCCAGTTCGAGAACGTCATGAACGAGGGCGATGTCGTCGAGGTCGGCGGCAAGTCCGGCGTGGTCGAGCGCCTGACCATTCGTTCGGTCTCGGTCCGCTCGCTCGACGGCACGCTGCACCTGATCCCGTTCTCTTCGGTCGATCAAGTCTCGAACATGATGAAGGGCTTCTCCTTCCACGTCGCCGAAATGGGGGTCGCCTATCGCGAGAGCATCCCCGAGGTGAAGGAGGCGATGGCGGAGGCCTTCGCCAGCCTGCAGGCGAGCGAGCATGGCGAGCGGATCATCGGGCCGCTCGAGATGCAGGGCATTACCGCTTTCGGCGATTCCGCCATCACCGTGCGGGCGCGGATCAAGACCTTGCCGGGCGCGCAATGGGCGGCCGGGCGCGCCTATAACGAGCTGCTCAAGGAGGTCTTCGACCGCCGCGGCATCGAAATCCCGTTCCCGCATCTGACGCTCTATATGGGCGCCGACAAGGCGGGCGCGGCGCCGCCGCTCAACCTTTCGGGCCAGCTCGCGCTCGCCGGAGCGTCGGCGGGCAAGCCATAGGCGTCGCGGGCAGAGGTTCCGGCCGGGGCGGCGAAAGCTCGGCTCAGCGGCCGAGCGCCGTCCGGATCAGGGCGAGGGCTTCGGTGCCGGCCCATTCGGCGGGCCCCTGCAATGTCGCGAGCTCGCAGCCCTGCGGATCGACCAGGAGGCTCACCGGCATGCCCTCCGCCTTCTTGGCGGCGCGCAGGTCCTGGAAGACCTTGGCTTCGGGGTCGGCGTAATAGGCGAGACCGGCGATGTCCTTCTTCGCCAGCCACTCCTTCGGCTTGTCGAGGTTGCGCGTGTCGATATTGACGGTGACGACCTCGAAATCCGGACCGCCGAGCGTCTTCTGGAGCTTGGCCAGCGCCGGCATTTCGAGCAGGCAGGGCGGGCACCAGGTCGCCCAGAGATTGACCAGCACGGTCCGCCCGCGCATCGCCGAGAGGCTGGTCGGCTTGCCGTCCGGGCCGTTGAAGGCGAGATCGGGCACGGGCGTCGACTTTTGCGGCACCTGGATGGCGGCGATTTCGCCCTTCACCAGCGGTCGCAGCTGGGCGAGCTTCGTCGTCGCGGCGCTGCAAGTGGAATTGCCGGCTCCGTCCTGCCCGGAGTAGAAGGCGGCCACGCCGCCGAGCGCGACCAGAACCAGCGCGCCGAGGGCCACCGCCATTTTCGAACGAGACGTCATCGTGCGTCCTCAAGAGCAGGAAAGATCGCCGTGAGCAACCGCATGTGGGGTGGGCGTTTCGCCACAGGTCCAGACGCCATCATGGAGGAGATCAACGCCTCCATCGATTTCGACCAGCGTCTGTGGCGGCAGGACATCAGGGGCTCGCTCGCGCATGCGGCCATGCTGGCCGCGACGGGGATCCTGACGCAGGACGACGTGGACGTCATCACCAAGGGACTCAAGGGCATCGAGGCCGAGATCGAGGCCGGGCGCTTCACGTTCTCGCGTGCGCTCGAGGACATCCACATGAACATCGAGGGCAATCTGCGCGAGCAGATCGGCCTCGCCGCCGGGCGCCTGCACACCGCCCGCTCGCGCAACGACCAGGTCGCGACCGATATGCGGCTCTGGGTGCGCGACGCGCTCGACCAGCTCGACGAGCAGGTCGCCGATCTCCAGCTCGCCCTCGCCGAGAAGGCCGAGGCCTATGCGGGGGCGGTGATGCCGGGCTTCACCCATCTGCAATCGGCGCAGCCCGTCACCTTCGGCCATCATCTGCTCGCCTATGTCGAGATGCTGGCGCGCGACCGCAGCCGGCTCAGGGATGCCCGCGAGCGCATGAACGAATGCCCGCTCGGCGCCGCCGCGCTCGCCGGCACCTCCTTCCCGATCGACCGGCACATGACGGCGGAGGCGCTCGGCTTCGCCCGCCCGACGGCGAATTCGCTCGATTCGGTCTCGGACCGCGATTTCGTGCTGGAGACCCTGTCGGCCGCCTCGATCTGCGCGATGCATCTGTCGCGCTTCGCCGAGGAGATCGTGCTCTGGGCGACGCCGCAATTCGGCTTCGTCAAGCTCTCCGACAAGTTCTCGACCGGCTCCTCGATCATGCCGCAGAAGCGCAATCCGGACGCGGCCGAGCTGGTGCGCGGCAAGGCCGGGCGCATCTTCGGCGCGCTGCAGGCTCTGCTGACGATGATGAAGGGCTTGCCGCTGACCTATTCGAAGGACATGCAGGAGGACAAGGAAGGCACCTTCGACGCGGTGCAGACCCTGTCGCTCTGTCTGGCCGCGACCACCGGAATGGTCCGCGACATGCAGCCGGACCTCAAGGTGATGAAGAAGGCGGCCGGCCTCGGCTACGCCACCGCGACCGATCTCGCCGACTGGCTGGTGCGCGTCCTCAAGATGCCGTTCCGCGACGCGCACCATGTCACCGGGCGCCTCGTCGGCCTGGCCTCGGAGCGTGGCGTCGGGTTGGAGAAGCTCTCGCTGGCCGAGATGCAGCAGGTCGAGCCGACGATCACCGAGGCGGTCTTCGCGGTGCTCGGTGTCGAGCAGTCGGTGAAGAGCAGGGTCAGCTATGGCGGCACCGCGCCCGCCAATGTGAAGCGGCAGGCCAAGCGCTGGCTGAAGCTGCTCGCCAGGGATGCCGGCCGTCAGTCCCGGGCTTGACCCGAGCCTCTACCGCCCCATTTTCTCGGGCCGGCGCTGCGCCGCGCCCGAGAATGACGCCGCCGAGGCTCGCAAGCCGCGGCGCCATTCGCTACACTGCCGCTCGAACCTAGTCCGAGGATTTTCTTTCGTGCCGCATTCCCGCCTGAAATTCGGCCGCGCCGTTCTGCTGGCCGGCCTGCTCGGACTCGCGCTCGCGGCCTGTGGCCGCAAGGGCCCGCTCGAGGCCCCTCCCAACGCCAAGAACGCCATCGCGCTGCCGGACAAGCAGATCGGCGCCGTCGAGAACACGCCGCCGACCGCCATGGACGCCTCGCCGCTCGGCAAGCCGGCGAAGGCGAGCAAGGCGTTGCAGATTCCCGAGACGCCCTTCGTGCTCGACCCGCTGCTCTGAGCTGACAATGCACCATTTCGCCTATCGCGACGGCGCGCTCTTCGCCGAGGATGTCGACCTGCGCGAGATCGCGGAGAAGGTCGGAACCCCCGTCTACGTCTATTCCTCGGCCACGATCGAGCGGCATTACCGGCTCTACGAGCAGGCGATGACGTCGATCACGGCGGGGCGGAAGCCGCATGTCTTCTATGCCATGAAGGCGAACAGCAATCTCGGCGTGCTGAAGACGCTGGCGGGGCTGGGAGCAGGGGCGGACACGGTTTCCGAAGGCGAGATCCGCAAGGCGCTGGCGGCCGGCTTCCCGCCGGAACGCATCGTCTTCTCCGGTGTCGGCAAGAGCGAGGGCGAGCTCGCCTTCGCCGTCGAGGCTGGAATCTACCAGGTCAATATCGAGAGCGAGAGCGAGCTCGACTTGCTGTCGCGCATCGGCGAGCGGCTCGGCCGGCGCCAGGAGGCGGTGTTCCGGGTCAACCCCGATATCGGGGCCGGCGGCCACGCCAAGATCACCACCGGCTCCTCGGCCAACAAGTTCGGCGTCTCCTTCGAGGACGTGCACCGGCTCTACGCCCGCGCGGCCAACCTGGCCGGCGTCCGGATCATGGGACTCGCCGTGCATATCGGCAGCCAGATCCGCGAGACCGGAGCCTTCGAGGCGGCCTATGCCAAGATGCGCGACCTCGTCCTGGCGCTGCGCGAGGAGGGGCACCGGGTCGACCGGCTCGATCTCGGCGGCGGCCTCGGCATTCCCTATGAAGTCCCGCGGGACTTCGACCATGGCCCGGGGCTGATCGAAGCCTATGCCGGGATGGTCGGCAAGCTGACGGCGGGACTCGATGTCGAGCTCGGCTTCGAGCCGGGCCGGCTGATCGTCGGCAATGCCGGCATCCTGCTGACGCGGGTGCTGCACCTCAATCCGCGGCCGACCAAGCAATTCCTCGTCGTCGACGCTGCGATGAACGATCTGATGCGGCCGGCGATGTACGAGGCCTATCACGAGATCTGGCCGGTCGCGGAGCCCGCGGAGGGCGCAAAGACGGTCGCCTATGATGTGGTCGGGCCGATCTGCGAATCAGGCGACACCTTCACCACCGGGCGCGAGCTGCCGCAGCTCCGGCAGGGCGATCTGATCGCCTTCATGACCGCCGGCGCCTATGGCGCCAGCATGTCTTCGACCTATAACCAGCGCCTGCTGGTCGCCGAGGTCCTGGTGAAGGGTGATCAGTTCGCGGTGACGCGGCCCAGGCAGAGCTATGAGGAGCTGATCGGCACCGATCGGTCGCCGCCCTGGCTGTCCTAGACCGCGCATGATGATCGCTCTGGCGGCTTCACGATTCCCGGAGCGCCTGTGGGCTGCCGCGCTTCCGCGCTGGTCATGCCATATTCCCGTGCTAGCCTTTGTTCCATATCGGAGGCAGAGGGCCGTATGGCGTGGCCCGGAGCAGCGGGATGAATGACAGGCCGCGCCACACGGCGCTCGATCCGCTCGCATTGATCCGCCGCAGGCTCGATCGCCTCGCGGTGGTGTCGCGACTGTCGCTGGCCTGGGAGCGGCTCTGGCCGCGGCTCTGGGCACCGCTTTCCGTCGCCTTCGCCTTCCTCGCCGTTTCCTGGCTCGGGCTCTGGCTGCATCTGCCCTGGTGGGGTCGGGCCGGAGGCGCGCTTCTGTTCGCCGGCGCCTTTCTTGCGAGTTTCTGGCCGATCGTCCGCGACCGTTGGCCGGGCCGGCGCGAGGCGCTGGCCCGGCTCGACCGCTCGGTGGCGGGCGGCCATCGTCCGGCGACGGCGCTCGAGGACAGCCTCGCCGTCGGTGGGCGCGATCCGGTCTCGCAGGCGCTGTGGAAGCTGCACCTGCAGCGCCAGAGCGAACATGTCGCGGCGCTGAAGGTGAGCGCGCCTCGGCCGCTGATGGCCGCACGCGACCGTCGCGCGCTGCGCGCCGTACCGCTGCTCGCGGCGGTCACCGGCTTCTTCGTCGCCGGCCACGAGGTCTGGCCCCGGCTCTCGGCGGCTTTCGACTGGCGCGGCCCGGCCGCGGCGACGGCACCGGCGCGGATCGATGCCTGGATCGATCCGCCGGCCTATACGCGCCTGCCGCCGATCCTGATCGATTTCTCCAGGCTCGCCAGCCCGCGCTTCAACGTTCCCGAGAAGTCGACGGTGGTCGTGCGTATCGCCGGTCGCAGCGCCATGGACGTCGCCACGACAGGCCGGCTCGACGCGCTGCCGGCCGATGACAAGGCGGCGCCGGCCGGCGCCGGCCCAAGCGGGGCTGCCAGGTCAGCCGAGCCTGCCGTCGCGGTCGTCGAGAAGCGCTATCTCCTCGCCGGTGACGGCACGCTGCGCATCACAGGCAGCGGCGCCCCGGAGCAGACGCTGAGCCTGCACGCCGTCATCGACGCCAAGCCCGAGATCGCTTTCGTCGATGCCCCCAAGCCCGTGAGCGGCGTGCAGGGCGGGCTCGGGATCGGCTACCGCGCCAAGGATGATTACGGAATCGCGGCGATCGAGGTGATCGTCTCGCGCGCCGGCCCGGTCACGAGCGGGCGTTCTCTGGTCGAAGCGCCGAAGCAGAGCCTGCCGCCGCCATCCTCCGCCTCCGGTGAGGAGGAGATGAAGAGCACGGTCGATTTTTCGGCCCATCCCTGGGCCGGCGCCAAGGTCAATATGAGTCTGCTGGCGCGCGACGAGGCCGGCCAGGAGGGCCGTAGCGAGACGCTCGAAGTGGTTCTGCCGCAGCGCGTCTTCACCAAGCCGCTGGCCAAGGCGCTGGTCGAGGAGCGCCGCCGTCTGGTGATGAATGTCGAGACCCGCAAGCGCGTTCAGCTCGCCATGGACGCGCTGATGATCGAGCCCGAGCGCTTCATGAAGGAGACCGGGGTCTATCTCGCCATGCGGATGATCGGCGAGCGCCTGCGCCGTGCGACGAGCGACGATCAGCTGCGCGAGACCGCCGACCTGATGTGGGGGCTCGCCTTGCAGCTCGAGGATGGCGATCTCTCCGATGCCGAGAAGGCACTGCGCGCCGCTCAGGAGAACCTGCAGCAGGCGCTGGAACGCGGCGCTTCCGAGGAGGAGATCCGCAAGCTCACCGAGGAAATGCGGCGGGCGATGGATCGCTATATGCGCGAGCTCGCCCAGCAGATGCAGCGCCAGCAGCAGAATGGCGAGCAGAACCAGGCGCAGCTGCCGGAGAATTTCCGCTCGGTGACGCCGCGCGACCTGCAGAACATGCTCGACCGGATCGAGGAATTGTCGAAGCGCGGCGATCTCGCCGAGGCGCAGCGGCTGATGGAGGAGCTCAACAACCTCCTCAACAACCTCAAGACGGCAAGGCCCGGCCAGCAGGATCCGCGCCAGCGCGAGATGAACCAGGCGCTCGGCGATCTCGATCGGATGACGCGCGAGCAGCAGCAATTGCGCGACGAGACCTATCAGCAGGAGCAGCAGCGCCAGAACCGGGCCCAGCGTGGCCAGCGGCCGGGCCAGCAGCAGGCCCGCCCCGGCCAGCAGGGCCAGCGCCAGCAAGGGCAGCAGGGCCAGCGTGGGCAACGCGGCCAGCAACCCGGCGAGCAGGGCGACGAAGGCGAGGGCGAGGACGGCCAGAACGCCGAGGGCGGCCAGGGCCAGGGGCAGGGCCTGTCGCAGCGGCAGCAGGCCCTGCGCGAGCGCCTGCAGGACCTCCAGCGGCGCATGCGCGGCATGGGCGCCGATCCGGGGGAGCTCGGCGAGGCCGAGGAGGCGATGCGCGAGGCGGAGGGACAGCTCGGCCAGGGCCAGGAAGGCGAGGCCGTCGATGCGCAGGGACGGGCGCTCGACGCGCTGCGCAAGGGCGGCCAGAACCTCGCCCAGCAGATGCAGGGCCAGCCCGGCGAGGGTGAGGGCAATGACAACGCCTTTGGCGAGCCCGATGGGCGCCCGGCGGGGCGGCCTTCAGCCCAGCAGCGCACCCGCGACGACCCGCTCGGCCGGCCGCAGCGCCAGCGCGACTGGGCCGATGGCCGGGTCCGCGTGCCCGGCGCCGACGAGAGCGCGACGCAGCGCGCACGGCGCATCCTCGAAGAGCTGCGCCGCCGCCTCGGCGATCCCTCGCGGCCGCTGGAAGAACTCGACTATCTCGAGCGCCTGCTGCGGCGGAACTGAGCGCCGCAGTGCCGTCGTTCGGGGGCATGCCGAGGCATCCGTCCGGAAGCCGTCCAATTAAGGGCGATCTCGGCAAGGGCCCGGAGACCGCGGTGTCCTCATCAGGCCATGACTGCGCTCTGGCAGACCGGGCTCGCCGCCTCGCGGCGGCCCGGAAGGAGGCCGAGGCTGCTCAGCCGGCCCGGTTGCCCGAGACCATCGCCAGCGCCGCGATGAAGCGGTCGAGATCGGCTTCGCCGAGATAGGGCGTCGGCGAGATGCGGATGGTATTGCCCTTGGCGATGCCGCCGCGGCGCACGGTCATCACCTTGTGCTGGTCGCGCAGCGCCGCGACGATGGCGTTGCAGTCGGCTGGCGAGCGCTTGCCGGCGATCGCGAAGGAGGTGATCCCGGCTACCATTTCCGGATCGTCCGGCGTCTGGATCTCGATGCCCTTGAGTTCCCGCGCCCTGGCAACCCAGTAATTGCGCAGATGGCGATAGCGCGCCTCCTTGGCCTGCGGGCCAATCTCGCGGTGCAGGGCGAGCGCCGCCGGAACCGTGAGTTGGGCCGCGAAGTTCGGCGTCCCGGTGTGAATGCGCGAGCGGATATCGTCGGGTTTGAAATCCTCGTCGCCGAAATGGGTGTCGATGTCGGCGAGGCGTTCGCGGGCGATGTAGATCAGGCCGACGCCGAGCGGCGCGCCGATCCATTTGTGCAGGTTGAAGCCGATGAAGTCGACGCCGAGCTCCTTTGCCCTGAAATCGACCTGGCCCCAGCTATGGGCCGCGTCGAGGATCACGTCGACGCCGCGCGCCTTGGCCATGGCGGCGATCTCGCGGACGGGCATCATCAGCCCGGTGCGATGGCTGAGATGGGTGAGCAGCAGCAGCTTGGTCTTCGGATTGGCCTTGAGCGCGGCCTCATAGGCGGCGAGGACATTGGCCTTGGTCGCGGGCTCGGGAATATCGAATTTCGCGACCTCGACGCCGCGCCGGTCCTTCAGCCAGTTCATGGCGTATTGCATCGAGTCATAGTCGAGATCGGCGTAGAGCACGCCATCGCCGGCATTGAGCTTGTTGTAGCCGGCGATCAGCGTCTGCAGCGCCTCGGTGGCGCCGCGCGTCAGAGCGATCTCCTCGCGCGCCACGCCGAGGAACTCGGCGAGTGGCGTGCGGACATCGTCGAGATCCTTGCCGATCCTGGTGCGGGCGTAGACCGTGTTTTCGAAGTTCACGAAGTCGGTCAGACGCTTGTATTCGGCCTTCACCGGCTCTGCCATGATGCCCCAGTAGCCGTTCTCGAGATTCACCATGTCGGGGGTGACGCTGTAGAGGCCGCGTACCGCATTCCAGTAGGAGGCGTCGGTGCCGATGGCGGCGCTGGGCTGCGGCGGCAGGCCGCGCGCGAGCGCCGGAGCGGCGCTGGCCGCCAGAGCTGCGGCTCCAATACCGGTCAGCAGGGAGCGGCGGCTGAGATCGATGCCGGGTTTGTTGGACATGACGGGTTCCTCAGGGATGGAGGGCCCCGCCTAGCCCCTGGCTGTTTCAGCAGGGTGACAGACCGCGCCGGAAACCGCGGGAGACTTATCCCCGTGCCGCGAAGCTGGTGCATAATCCCCGCAGCCACGGGGAGCGCCGTCATGACGATGAAGGGATCGCGAAGCCGCGGGAAGCCCGCCACGCCGGTGCCCGCCGAGGACCTTCCGGCCGAGATGCCGGAGGCCGTCGCCGAGCCGGACCTCGCCGTGACGGTGGCGCGGCTCGCCCGGCTCGCCCCGGTCGGCAAGGCCGAGATCATGGCGAACATCGCGCTGCATTTCGAGCGGCTCGCCGTTCAGGCCGAGATCACGACGCGGCTGCGCCTCTGCCATTTCCTCGCCCAGGCCGCGCATGAGACCAACCGTTTCCGGACGCTCGAGGAGCAGGGTGGGCCGGCGCAGTTCGCGCGCTATGAAGGGCGCGCGGATCTCGGCAACAGCGAAGCCGGGGATGGGGCGCGCTATCGTGGCCGCGGCGTCTTCCAGCTGACCGGCCGGGCCAACTACCGGCGTTATGGCCGGATGCTGAACGTCGATCTCGAGGGCCGGCCGGAACTCGCGCTCGATCCGCGCATCTCGATCCAGATCGCCTTCGCCTATTGGCGCGACCGCAACCTCAACGCCGCCGCAGACCGCGACGATGCGGCCCGCGTCACGCAGCTGATCAATGGCGGCGCCAACGGTCTCGCCGACCGCCGGCAATTGCTGGCGACGGCGAAGGGCATCTGGATTTAGACCGGGCAGCCAGTCCAGGGGCCGAAATCGATCAGGATCGGCCTCGGCCGCGATAGCTCGGAATCCACGCGGTCGGCTTAAAGCTTTCGCAAGGGCAGGCGGCGATAAGCTGCGCAGCTATCGCCACCTGCCGCAGAGTGTGCCTTGCCGCTGGACTACCATTCGCTGCTGACGGCCTTCGCCCTTTCCGGTTGCGGATTGGCGATCACCTTTTTCGTCAGCTGGTTGGCCTCCAGAACGGAACGCTTCCTGATCGCCTGGACTTTCGGCGTGGCGTTCATGGCGCTCGGCGTGCTGATCTACAGCTGGTACGCGCAGACCATGGTGCCGGCCATCGGCGCCGCCGGATACACGATCCTGCTGACCGGCCTCGCCTTCGTGTTCGGCGCCGGCCGTGAGTTCCGCACCGGCGTCCTGCCCTGGCGCAGCATGGTCGTCATGGCGGTGGTGTCCTCCGTCGCCATGGCCGTCCCGATGCTGGCCGGCTACAACGGCGCCGCCATCGTCATGCTCAACGTCGCAGCGACGGTCATTCTTCTGATCACGGCCTGGGATTACTGGCTCGGGCGCGCCGAGGCCCGGTTGGCCATCCCGCTGCTGACGGTCCTCTACGTGCTGACGGGGCTTTCCTTCGTCCCCTGTGCCGTCCTGCTGCTACTGGATGGCGAATGGCGCTTGTCGCAGGCTCCATCGAACTGGGCCGAAGACCTCAACATCGTCATCTGCCTGCTCACCCTGTCCGGTATCGGCGCGCTTTCCCTGGCGCTGAACCAGGCGCGGCTGGCGCGCGGCCACAAGCGCGATGCCGAGACCGATCCTTTGACCGGCCTGCTCAACCGGCGGGCGCTGCTCAGTCGCCTCTCAGGCGACGTCAGAGGTCCCGCGGCATTGATCGTTTTCGACATGGACCACTTCAAGACGACCAATGATGTCCATGGTCATCTGGCGGGCGATGAAGTGCTGCGAAGCTTCGGGAAGATTCTGGCGCTGACCAGCCGATCGCAGGGGCTCGCGGCGCGGCTCGGCGGCGAGGAATTCGCGCTGCTGTTGCCGGGAGCCTCGCTGATCATGGCGGCAAATCTCGCCGATGGCGTGCGCAGGCGCCTCGCTAAGCGCAATTTCAGCGGGAATGGTGGTTCGTTTGCGAGCACGGTCAGCGCCGGCGTCGCCTGGTCCGAGGATGCCCTCATTGATTTCGAGGCGCTCCTGCACAATGCCGACAAGGCGCTCTATGCCGCCAAGCGGAATGGCCGCGATCGGGTCGCCCGTGCGGGCGACACGGAACCTCCGGCCAGCAGCCGGCCATTGCCGGAGGGGCGGCGCGATGTCGTCGAGCGCGTCCGGCTCAAGGTCGGCTAGATCGCCGCGCGTCCGTCCGGACGCGGTTACGGTGATCGATCTTTTTGTTATCGCATCGGCCTGCGGAAACCGATGCGAAACAGCCGCGCTGCTCAGCCGTGTCCCGCCTTCAACGCCTGGTCGAGATCGGCATAGAGGTCCTCGACATCCTCGATGCCGGTCGAAAGCCGCAGCAGATCGGGCGGGCATGGTGAGCCGGCGCCCTCGATCGAGGCGCGATGCTCGATCAGGCTCTCGACGCCGCCGAGCGAGGTCGCTCTCTTGTAAAGTTCGACGCGAGCCGCTGCGGCAACGGCCGCCTGCTCACCGCCGCTGACCTGGATCGAGAGCATGTAACCGAAGCCGCCCTGCATCTGGCGCGCCGCGATGTCGTGGCCGGGATGCTGCGGCAGGCCGGGATAGAGCACGCGTGAGACCAGCGGATGGGCCGAGAGCTTCTGGGCCAGCGCCATGGCCGAGGCCGACTGGCGCTCCTGCCGGAGATGGAGCGTGCGCATGCCGCGCATCAGGAGATAGGCCTCGAACGGGCCGAGGATGCCGCCCTGCATCTTGCGGACGGTCTTGACCCTGCCCCAGAACTCGTCGTCCTCGCTGGCGCAGAGCGCACCGGCGACGACGTCGGAATGGCCGTTCAGCACCTTGGTCGCGGCATGCATGACGATGTCGGCGCCGAGGGTCAGCGGCCGGGTATGGACCGGCGAGGCACAGGTCGAATCGACCGCGAGCTTGGCGCCGGCGGCGTGGGCGATCTCGGCGGCGGCGGCGATGTCGGTGATGGTCCAGAGCGGGTTCGACGGCGTCTCCGCCCAGATGAGCTTGGTGATGCCGGGCTTCACGGCTGCCTTCAAAGCGGCGAGATCGTCGGTCTCGACGAACTCGATCTTCAGCCCCCAGCGCGTCGCCTCGGTCAGGAGCCAGGCCCGCAGCGCCCAGTACATCACCTTGGAGGCGACGACATGGTCACCCGGGGAGAGCGCCTGGAACACTGCGGTCGCCGCGGCCATGCCGGAGCCGAACAGCAGGGCGCCGGCCTTGGCCTCCTCGAGCATGGCGAGCACGGCCTGCGCCTCGTGCACCGTCTCATTGTCGGGACGGCCATAGACGAAGCCCGAGGAATAGGCGTTGTCCGCGTCGCGGATATAAGTGGTGGCGACATGGATCGGCGGCACGACCGCCTTGGTCAGCGGGTCGATCTTGCCCATGGCCTGGGCGGCGAGCGAGCGGGGATGCAGCGGGCGCTTGGTCATCGGTGATCCAGTTTCCACTATGAGAGACGATTCATCTCACTGTCTTTGCTGCGGTGCAATAGGCTCGTCTTGCGAGGAGCGCAGGGATACCCCATCCTTGCCGCATGAGCACACAGACCTATAGGGCCGATCGCCAGCTGCCCGCATGGCTGGCCATTATCCTCGCCATCGTACCCGTGGCGGCGGCGTCGCTGATCGGCAGCGCGGCGACGGTGCCGCAGATCCCGGGCTGGTATGCCGGGCTCGCCAAGCCGCCCTTCAACCCGCCGAACTGGCTGTTCGCCCCGGTCTGGACCGTCCTGTTCGCGCTGATGGGCCTCGCCGCCTTCCGCGTGCTGCGCCGCCCGTCAGGCACGATCGGTCGTGGCCGGGCGCTGCTGGCCTATCATGTCCAGCTCGCGCTCAATCTCGCCTGGTCCTGTGTCTTCTTCGGGCTGAACAGCCCGGCGAGCGGGCTCGTCGTCATCGCCCTGCTGATCGCCGCGATCATCTGGACGATCAGGCGCTTTGCGGCCCTGCCGGACCGGTTCGCGGCTTGGCTGCTCGCGCCCTATCTCGCCTGGGTCTCGTTCGCCGCGGTGCTCAACCTCTCGATCTGGTGGTTGAACCGCTGAACGATCACGCTGCCCAGTCGGTGACCATCAAGCCGGGGATGCGCTCGAATTCGCGACGATTACCCGTGACGAGAACCGCGCCGCGGCGACGGGCCTGGGCAGCGATCAGGACGTCGTAGGCGCCGATCGGCATGCCGGAGGATTCGAGCGCGGCGCGGATGTCGCCGGCCTCGGCGGCGTCCTCAGCGTCGAAGAGAAGTGCCTCGAAGCCTTCCGCAAGGAAGGCGTCGAGTACCCGGGTGGACGCTTCGCGCCGAACGCTCTTGGCGATGCCATAGCGCAATTCGAAGAGGACGATGGTTGGGATGAGCAGCGTCGTTCCTGCCGCCAGCTCCTGCTGAAGTCGCTGTTCGACGGCCGGAACGCGGCCATTGATTGCGAACACGATCACATTGGTATCGAGACAGAACATCGGACCAGCTCAGCCGAATACGATCTCGTCCTCGTTCCCCGGTGGCGGATCATCCGGCAGCTCATCGACCAGGAAATCGCGTGCACCAAGCGCATCGAGGCGGGCGCGCCAGGCTACGGCGTCGAAAGGCGGGCGCGTGACAGGTTCCAGGATGACCTTGTCGCCGACCTTGCTGACCCGTACTTCGCTGCCCTCGAAACGGAACTCCTTGGGCAGCCGGACAGCCTGGCTGCGGCCGTGCATGAAGAGCTTGGCCCTTGCCGATGACACTGTGCTCATCACGACGCCTCCAGGGTCGATATCTACCAAAGATAGATATCGCTCGTCTGGCGTCAATGGACAAAGGGCTTCAACCGATCGAGCGTTCGATCACCCGCATCACGGTCTCGCGCAGCTCGGCGATGGTGAAGGGCTTGGCCATCACCTCCGCGACGATCGTCTCGAGGCTCTTGGCGCGCTCGCGCTGCTCGGCATAGCCGGTCATCAGCATGATGGTGAGGTCGGGGAATTCGCGCTTCGCGGCGAGGGCGAGCGCGATGCCGTCCATCAGCGGCATGCGGATATCGGTGAGCACAAGGTCGAACCGGCCCTGTTCGGCGGTCAGGATCTCCAGCGCCTCGGCGCCATCGCCCGCCATCATGCAATCGTGCCCGTCCATGGCGAGGCCGCGCGCGACGAGCATGCGCAGGGTCTCCTCGTCATCGACCACGAGAATGCGCGACATGGGTTCAGATCCCCGGCAAGCCGGCCTGGTCGGCGGTCTCGATCACGCCGACATAGGGGAGTTGGCGATAGGAATGGGCGACGTCCATGCCGTAGCCGACGACGAAATAATCCGGGCATTCGAAGCCGACATAATCGGCCTTGATGTTGACGGCACGCTTGCCCGGCTTTTCCAGCAGGACGGCGCTCGAAACCTTGGCCGCACCGCGCGCCGCCAGCAGGTCCTTGGCGAAGGCGAGGGTGCGGCCGGATTCGAGGATGTCGTCGACGAGCAGGACCTGGCGGCCGCGGACATCGCTCTGCACGTCGCGCAGGATCTCGACCTGACCGGAGGAGATGGTGGCGGCGCGGTAGCTGGAGAGATGGACGAACTCGACCTGGGGCGCCATGCCGGCGCGGTGCATCGCGCGGATCAGATCGGCCACGAACATGAAGCTGCCCTTCAGCACCGCGACGACCAGCAGGTCGGCGGGCGAATCAGCCGCGATCGCCGCAGCCATCTCGGCGTTGCGGGCGGCAATGGTCGCCTCGTCGTAGAGCACCCGGATACGCTGGGATGGCGGCATGGTCTGGCATTCCTTCCGGGCTCCGGCGCCCGCTAGCGCCGCCCCATGATCGCGGCTGAAACTGGACCTATCGATAACGCCGGAGCGCGGATAATTGAAGTCCGCCACGGCAATGCGGTGGGGGAATCACCGCGCGCTGGCGAGCGTCGCCTGGGCGAGCGGCCCGAAACGGACCTGTACCGAGCGGCCGTTCTCCGGCGGCGCGGCCAGCCGAGCCCGGAAGCGGACCAACTCCGCCGGCTCGAGTACGGGCCGCGGAGGATCTGCGGTCCAAGTGTAGAGCACCTGGCCGGCCTCGTCCTTCACGGCGACCGTGATCGGCGGCAGTTTCGTCTTCTCGCGGGTGATGTTGGTGACGTCGCCCTCGACGACCAGGAAGCGCCCCTGCGCATCCTGCACGAGTTCGCTCTCGACGGCGCTGAAGGCGAGCCCGCGCAGATTGACGGGCAGGCCGAGCTTTTCATAGAGCGCGGCAAATTGCGGCAGGGTACGCACCACTGCGCCGCGCTGCCAGAGAGCCAGGCCAAGGACGCAGACCCCCGCGAGGGCGATGGCAGCGGGTGTGCCGAGCGGCAGGCGCCCGGCCGGCCGGAGCCTTTCGAGCCAGCCTTTCGCCGCAGGCTTGCGGCGCCGTCTGGTCGGCGCGGCAGGCGCCGCCGCCGCGGCGTCGCTGCGTTCGGCGGCGAGCGCCGAGACGCTTTGCTCGATCTCGGCGGCCTGGCGCAACTCCTCGGCCAGCAGGGCGTTGGTCTCGTCCTCGCTGGGGGCGCTGGGGAAGTCCTGGGCCGCGATCTCGCCGAGATCGGCCTCCGGCTCGGCCCCTGGCGCCTCCGCCTGCTGCGGCTCGGGCGGGGGTGCGGCCAGTGCCGGGGCCTCGACCTGCCAGGTCGTCTGGCAGGACGCGCAACGGACCTTGCGCCCGGAAGGGCCGATCTTGGCCTCGTCGAGCTCATAGCGGCTGGCGCAGGAGGGGCAGACGATCAGCATGGTCTTGGGTGGTCGCTCCGCGCGGCGTTGGTCTGCAGCCGGCTGGAAGGCGCGGCGATGATGTTCGAACCTCCTCGGTTCCGGGCGGCGCGCAAGCGCCGGCATGCCGGGAGGCGGTTCGTCCAGTCATTGGCGCAATTTATGGTTAACGTCGCGTAAAGCGGGTGCTTTCAGGCGAAGAATTGCGGGGAGCGACGGCATGACCCTTCCCGCGGGCGGCCGCTCCGGGTGTAGGATCGCACTGCGGCGAGACCGGCGAAGCGCGATTCGGCGGGTGACGGGATAGGAGCAGAGTTGGTTCGGTTCGAAAATGTCGGGCTGCGATACGGTATGGGGCCGGAGGTGCTGAAAGACATCAATTTCAGCATCGCGCCGCGTTCGTTCCAATATCTGACCGGGCCTTCGGGAGCCGGCAAGACCACGCTGATCCGGCTGATCCTGATGGCGCTGAAGCCGACGCGCGGCCTCGTGCACCTCTTCGGCCAGGACGTCTCGCGGCTCGAGGCGACGACGCTGACCGATTTCCGGCGCAAGATGGGCGTCGTCTTCCAGGATTTCCGCCTGCTCGACCATCTCACCGTCTACGAGAACGTCGCCCTGCCGCTGCGCGTGCTCGGCAAGGAAGAGGCCGGCTATCGCGCCGAGGTCGTCGAATTGCTGCGCTGGGTCGGGCTCGGCGAGCGCATGCATGCGGTGCCCTCGGTTCTGTCCGGTGGCGAGAAGCAGCGCGCGGCGATCGCCAGGGCGCTGATCTCGCGGCCGCAGCTGCTGCTTGCCGACGAGCCGACCGGCAATGTGGATCCGGGGCTGGGCCGGCGCCTGCTGCGCCTGTTCATGGAGTTGCAGACGCTCGGCACCGCGGTGGTGATCGCGACCCATGACCTGGCGCTGATGGAGCTCTATGACGCACCGCGCCTGGTGCTTGCCGACGGGCATCTTCATGTCGACGCCTGACCGGGGCGCCGAGCCGGCCGAGCATGAGGAGGGCGAGGAGTTCGCCCGGCCGCGATCGCGGTTGCCGGATAATCTGCGGCGCGATCAGCCGCTGGTCCCGGTCGACACGGTCGCCGGGCGTGCCCTGGTGGTGGTGATCGCGATCCTCACCTTCCTGGCCGCGCTCAGTGCCGGTGGCGCCTTGATGGCGGCGCGGGCTTCGGAGCAATGGCGCGGCGCGGTCGCCAACGAGATGACGATCCAGGTCAGGCCCGATCCGCGCCGCAATATCGAGGCCGATCTCGCCCGGGCCGTCGAGCTCGCCCGCGCGGTTCCGAGCGTCGCCGAGGTACGGGCGATGCCGCGGGACGAATCGGACAGGCTGCTCGAGCCATGGCTCGGCGCGGGGCTCGATCTGATCGAGCTGCCGGTGCCGCGCCTGATCGTGCTGCGCCTCAATGCCAGCGTGGCGAACGACCTCGTCGCCTTCAGCCAGACATTGCGGCGCGAGGTGCCGAGCGCGACGCTGGACGATCATCGGCTCTGGGTGCGCCGGCTTTCGACCATGGCGAACACGATCATCGTCGCGGGGGTCGGTGTGGTGATGCTGGTGCTGGTGGCGGCGGCGCTCGCCGTCGCCTTCGCCACGCGCGGTGCGATGGCTGGCAGTCGCGACAGCGTCGAGGTGCTGCATCTGGTCGGCGCCGATGACGAGTTCATCGCCCGAGAGTTCCAGAACCGGTTCATCACGCTAGGGTTGCGGGGCGGCGGCGCCGGTGGATTCGCGGCCGTCATCGTCATCGCGCTGCTCGGCTGGCTGGCTTCGGCCTGGAGCGCGACCCCCGAGGCAGATCAGTTGCAGGCTATGTTCGGCGCCTTCGAGATCGGCTGGTCGGGCTATGGCGTCGTCATTCTGGTTGCGGCAATCGTTGCCGCCATTGCCGGTCTCGTCTCTCGCGTGACGGTTCGGCATTATCTGCGGGCGATGTCGTGATGTATTGCAAGGGGGGGCCTGCGATCATGCCGCTATTGCGCCCGAATGGGCGAGTATCTTGCAGTGGTCATGGCGATGATCGCAGCGAGGCCAGCTCATCCTACGCGTGCTGAGGGCGATGTGGCCGATGCGCGCGCCATCGTGACGAAGGCGTCGTTCCGCCGCAGGTTGGGACGTGCGCTGCTTTGGCTCGCCTTGCTGGGAACTCTGGCGCTTGTCGCCGGCTATGTGCATTTCGCGATGCGCCTGGCCCAGAGCGAGGCCAGGGCGCCTCGAACCGACGCGATCGTCGTGGTGACCGGCGGTGCCCAGCGCGTCGGCGACGCGATCGGCCTGCTGCATGCGGATCGTGGTACGCGATTGCTGATCAGCGGCGTCAATGAGCGGACCGGGCGAGAGGAGCTGGCGAAGCTCAACCCACGGGCGCGCGAGGTGCTGACCTGCTGCGTCGATCTCGACTATCGCGCCCGCAACACCATCGGCAACGCCATCGAGACCCGGCGCTGGATCCGCCAGCACGGCTTCCGCTCGCTGCTGCTGGTGACCTCCAATTACCACATGCCGCGCACCATGCTGGAATTCAATCACGCCATGCCCGGCGTGCGGATCGTGCCCTATCCGGTGGTCACCGACCAGGTCGACGTCACGGCCTGGTGGAAGGACTGGCACACGATCAGGCTGCTGGTGCCTGAATATGCCAAATACCTGGTGGCCTTCCTGCGCAGCCTGGTCGAGGACGATCCCGAAACCTCGCGGCTTTCGGTGATCATCGGCGGACGAAAGCCGGTTTCGCCCAAGCCGGGCGACCAGATGGGACCGGAGCAGGACAAGCGTTCGCGCTCCGCAGGGCAGGTGCCGGGCGCCTGAGGCCGCGGTGCTCTTGACGGGCGCGCGCCGGCGAGGTTCTTGCCCCGCATGCTCGTGCTCCGCTCGCTCCTCTTCAATATCGCCTTCTACCTCAACCTCGCCTTCTGGCTGGTCTGCGCCATGGTGACCATGGTGCTGCCGAAGCGCTTCCTGCTCGGCGTCGCCCTGAATTGGGCGAGCAGCTCGCTCTGGCTGATGCGGGTGATCGTCGGCACGCGCTGCGAGATCAGCGGTATCGAGAACATTCCGCCCGGCGGCATCATCATGGCGGCGAAGCACCAGTCGGCCTGGGAGACCTTCGCGCTGATCACGGTGTTCCGGAACCCCGTCTACATCCTGAAGCGCGAGCTGACCTGGCTCCCCTTCTTCGGCTGGGCGCTGCTGAAGATGAAGATGATCCCGGTCGATCGCAGCGCCGGCAGCCGCGCGCTGCAGATGGCGACGCGCCGGGCCAAGGTCGAGCTCGGGCAGAACGGGCGGCAATTGCTGATCTTCCCGGAGGGGACGCGTCGCCCCGTCGGAGCCCCGCCCGCCTACAAGTTCGGGGTTTCCCATCTTTATGGCGAGCTCGGCGTACCCTGCGTGCCGGTCGCGCTCAATGCCGGCCTGTTCTGGCCGCGGCGCTCCTTTCTGCGCCGCCCGGGGACGATCCGCGTCGAGATCCTGCCGGCGATCCAGCCCGGCATGGACAAGAAGGCCTTCCACATGCTGCTGCAGGAGCAGATCGAGAGCGCCACCGACCGTCTGGTCAGCGAGGGCCGGGCCGAACTCGCCCGCCTCGGCGTGCCGGCTCCTGTCAGTCCGCGGCAGGAAGCGACGCGCAATGGCTGATTGAACTTGACAGCAGCGTCACTATGTTCTGATTTTGTTCTGGAACAAAGGAGGAACCGATGGCTGCTCTGGCTCTTCTGGCCGGCCCTTGCGAGGATAGCCCGGTGCGGACCGCGCGTGAGGCGCCGCTGCGCGGTGCGGCGCAACTGGCCGAACGGCGCTTCACGGCCTGGCGGGGCCGCTCGGGGCGGCGCTATGTCGCCTCGGTCTTTGCCGTGCAGGACGGGCATGCGCTGAATTTCACCGATGCCGTGCTGCTCGCCGTCTCGCCGGAGCGGACGATCGTCGCGGCGCGCGACAGCGGAGCCTTCGGCATCGATGCGGCGCTGACCCGTTGGCGCGACGCGGCCGCCATGGCCGGTGCCTGCGAAATCCATGTGCATTTGCTGGCAGAGGACGGCGCGAGCCGGCGCGCCGCGCTCGCCGATCTGATGCCCGAGGCCTGAAGGCTCAGGTCGAGGCAGGACCCGCGCTCTTGTCGAGTTCGGCGACGAGGTGGGTCAGCAGCGGGTCGTGGATGCCCATCTCATGCAGGTGCTCCTGGGTGCGCCGGACATAGTCCGGATTCTCGCCTGAGACGCCCTTGCCCTGCCGTACGAAGCCGAGCACCGCCGCTTCCGGCAAGCGGCCGGCATACTGGCCGTGGGCCCGGTCGGCGATATAGGTGAGCGCATTCAGGCGCCGCCCGTCGTCGAGGCGGATGGCGAGCCGCCTTTCGAGATAGACCGCGGTCGCCTGCTCGCGGGCTCGCAGATAATCGATGGTTTCCGCGGCCTGGTCGACCGGCACGCGAAAGGCGACGCCGCGGCAGATGCCGCCGCGATCCAGCCCCAGCACCAGGCCGGGTGTCTCGGGCGTGCCGCGATGCACATGCGAATAGATGCAGAGCGAGCGATGGAAGCCGTGCAGGCGTGCTCCGGCCCGCTCGACGAAATCAAAGCCCGGTCGCCAGATCAGCGAGCCATAGCCGAAGACCCAGAGATCCTCCGGCGTTTCCGCTTCGGTCATCCGTACCCTCACAATTTGGCCCGCTTGCCTCGGCAGACAGGACGCCACGATCCGCAAGCGGATCGGCGCTGGCCTCTTGCCGCCCCGGTCGCTATCAATCCGCCGGAATCCTTGCAAGGGAGCGACCGCGCATGCCTGCCGACATCACCGCGCGACGGAACAGCCGTTTCTGGCTCTATGCTCCCTTCGTCCTGCTCGCCATCCTCGCCGCGGGCTGGTCGGGGCTCTGGGTGATGGCGCGTGGCAAGGTCGAGCAGCATCTCGACGCGGGAATCGCGCGCGAGGCGGCTGCCGGTCGCAACTGGACCTGCCGCGATCGCAGCATCGGCGGCTACCCGTTCCGGATCGAGCTGCGCTGCGCCGGCGTGACGCTGGTCTCCTCGCGCTGGGGCGACGAGGTTAAGGTCGAGACCGGCCCCGCCGTCGCCGTAGCCCAGGCGACCGCGCCGGGGCATCTGATCCTGCAAGCCACCGGGCCGCTGACCGCGACTCTCCCGGCCAGGCAGAACGCCGATCTCAACTGGAGCGCGCTCGAGGCCAGCCTGCGCCTGACCACGACCGGTTTCGAGCGCATTTCGCTCGTCGTGCACGACCCGGTCGCGACGCTGCGCACTCCGGACGAGAGCGGCGGCCTGCGTAGCGAAACGCTGCGCTCGGCGCTGTTCGAGGCGCATCTGCGGCCGAACCAGCAGAATTATGCCAGTCAGCAGGCGGTCGATGTCGCGCTGAGCACGAAGGGAGCGGTCTTGCCGGTGCTCGATGCCCTGCTCGGCGATGCCGCACCGAGCGATCTCGACGTGCAGGCGACCGTCTTGCAATCCTACGCTTTTCGGCGCGGCTTCAATCCCGATGCGCTGGAAAGCTGGCGCACGGCCAATGGCGGGATCGAGATCACGCGGCTTAGCCTGCTCAAAGGCACGGCCCGGTTCGAGGCTTCCGGCCGGCTCGGGCTCGACGAGGCGCATCGGCCGGCCGGGCAGGTCGATGCCGCGGTCGCCGGGATCGAGCGCGTCGCCGGCATCAGGGTCGGGGGGCTGACCGCGGGGCTCGGCGCGCTGCTGGGCGGGCGGGCCAATGCGGCGCAAAGCAATGCGGCGGCAGGGCTCACGCCGCTGCCGCCGGTCGTCCTGCGCGAGGGCAGGGTCTTTCTCGGGCCGGTGCGGCTGCCCCTGCAACCGCTGCGGCCGCTCTACTGAGCGCCGATCGCGGCGCGCGGCGCCTCGATCCGCACCAGCGCCTTCTTGACCGCCTCCTGCACCTTCTCGAAGGCACGGACCTCGATCTGACGGACGCGCTCGCGCGAGACGCCGAACTCCTCCGAGAGCTGCTCGAGGGTGATCGGGTCCTCGGCGAGGCGGCGCGCCTCGAAGATGCGGCGCTCGCGCGGGTTGAGGACGTTCAAGGCCTCGCGCAGCGCCGAATGGCGATTGTCGCTTTCCTCGGATTCGGCGAGCCGGTTCTCCTGGCTCTCGCTGTCGTCGACCAGCCAGTCCTGCCATTCACCCTCGCCATCCTCGCGCAGCGGCGTGTTGAGCGAGGCGTCGCCGCCGAGGCGACGATTCATGTCGACGACGTCCTGTTCGCCGACGCCGAGCTTGGTGGCGATGCTCTTGACCTGGTCGGGCCGCAGATCGCCGTCGCCGAGCGCCGAGATCTTGCTCTTGGCCTTGCGCAGGTTGAAGAACAGCTTCTTCTGGTTGGCGGTGGTACCCATCTTCACCAGCGACCAGGAACGCAGGATATATTCCTGGATCGAGGCCTTGATCCACCACATCGCATAGGTCGCGAGCCGGAAGCCCTTGTCGGGCTCGAAGCGCTTGACCGCCTGCATCAGGCCGACATTGCCCTCGGACACGACCTCGCCGATCGGCAGCCCGTAGCCGCGATAGCCCATGGCGATCTTGGCGACGAGGCGCAGATGCGAGGTGACGAGCTTGTGCGCCGCGTCGCGGTCGCCATGCTCGCGCCAGCGCTTGGCCAGCATGAATTCCTCGTTCGGTTCCAGCATCGGGAACCGACGGATCTCTTCCAGATAGCGTGAAAGTCCGCCCTCGGCGGACATGACGGGCAGCGACGCAATCGCCATGCTCGTACTCCTCTCCAGGCTCCCGCACAGCGGCGAGCCGACCACCCGATGATCCATCGGGCAGGATTGTGCGGCGCGCTGCCTCGACGAAGACCGTCGTCAATTCGCGGGTAGCGCTCCCAGCGGCGCCCCTTCAGCCATCCGCTTCGCAGTGCAGTATATTCAATGCGAGAGTGACCGAAAGTGGGCGGCGCAGCAAAAAACCGTCACAGGATCGCGAGTTCTCTTTGCAAACGTGCAAAGTCGTCCGGTGGTTCCGACTCGAAATGCAGCTCCTCGCGGGTGACCGGATGCGCAAAACCGAGCAGGCGCGCATGCAGAGCCTGGCGGCCGAGAGCGGTGAGCGCGGCGCGTGCGCCTTCCGGCAGGCGGCTGGCCTTGGTCATGAAGCCCGAGCCATAGAGCTGGTCGCCGAGCAGGGGGTGGCCGATATGGCTCATATGGACGCGGATCTGGTGGGTGCGGCCGGTCTCGAGCTGGCATTCGACCAGGCTCGCCAGTGCTTCGACCTCCTCATGGCCGCGCAGCAAGGGCGGATAGCGCTCGATCAATTCGATATGGGTGATGGCCTCGCGGCCCCGGCCTTCGCCGACCACCATCATCTTCTCGCGATTGCGGTTGGAGCGTTCGATCGGTGCGTCGATCGTGCCGCTATGGCGGCGCGGCGCTCCCCAGACCAGGGCCAGGTAGGCCCGTTCGAGCGGCCCCGTGCGGCCGTGATCGGCGAATTGCTTGGCCAGCCCCTGATGCGCCTTGTCGTGCTTAGCGACGACGAGCAGGCCGCTGGTGTCCTTGTCGAGGCGGTGGACGATGCCGGGTCGGCGCACGCCGCCAATGCCGGAGAGGCTCGCGCCGCAATGGGCGATCAGCGCATTGACCAGCGTGCCGTCCTCATGGCCGCCGGCGGGGTGGACGACGAGGCCGGCGGGCTTGTCGATGACGATCAGGTGCTCGTCCTCGAAGACGACGTCGAGCGGGATCGCCTGGCCGACCGGCGCGGCGGGCTTGGCCTCGGGCATCACCAGAGTGAGCTTCTGTCCCTCGGCGACCTTGCGGCTGGGGTCGGCGATCACGGCGCCGTCGATGCTGACGCCGCCCTCCTTGATCACCTGCTGCAGCCGGGCACGGGAAATCTCGCCGGCGAGCAGCGCCAGCGCTTTGTCGAGGCGCAGGCCGGCATGCTCGGCGGCAATGACGAGTTCAGTCGGGACATCAGTGGGGTTGGGCGCGTTCATGTCCCGTCTATAGGCGCAAGGGAAGAAAATCGCACCCAAAGATCACAGATCATGTGCGGGCCTTAATCGGCAGCTCGGGCCGCGCGAGGCGCGAGTCGGCCCCCTCCCGTCAGGAGGTGGCCGGCTCGTCATGGCGCTCTGGCCGAGGAAGGACGCCGAATTGCGTCAGCCGAAGAGGCGGAAGCGGCCCTTCGGTTCTTCCGGCTTTGCCTGTTCCGGTCCCGGATCGTCGGGAGCGTGGGCGACCGGGAAGACCACCGGCGATGGCCGGGCCTGTCCGGCTGGCTTGGCGGGGCTCGGAGCCGCCTCGGCGGGCGCGGTAGCCGCCGGTTCGGGCTTCGGCTTGGCAACGGGTTCGGGCTTGGCTTCCGGCGTAGATTCGGCTCGGGTCTCCACAGCGGCAGGCGTCGGGGTGGGTGTGACCGTCTCGGCCACGGTGGCGGCCGGAACGGCCTCGACGATCGCGGCGGCGGGCTCCGGCGTCGCGGTTTCGACACGTCCTTCGAGGAGCGGCGCGGACTCGTCGAGATCGGCGAGCACGTCGTCGAGATCGGCGGCGGGGCGGCCGAGCGTCACCGGCGGCATCGTCCAGACGAAGGCATCGAGGCGGCCGGAGATCGGCGAAACCGGCAGCCAATGGTCGGAGACCAGTCCATCGGCGACCCAGGCCGCGTCGCGCGGGGCACGGGTGGCACGAGCGAGCCATTCGCGGACGCGCCCGGCGGCGCCGTGCTCGGCCTCTTCGAGCTCGGCCATCAGCAGGCAGACCCGGACCGAGGCGCCACCGGCGAGCAGCGGCTTCAGCGCCGCGCGCGCCTTCCCGAAGTCCTGGGCGTGGATCGCCGCGCCGGCGAGCGCCAGCACGCCCTCCGGGTCGGAGGGACGCAGCCGGGTCAGCGTCTCGGCGCGGGCGAGGCGATCGCGGGCGCTGTCGCCGGGGCGGACATCGAGATAGGCGGCGGCGATATCGGGGTGGGAAGCTTCCTTCCAGGCGGCTTCGAGCAGCCTCGCCGCCTTCTTGACGTCGCCGCGCTCGGAGAGCATGCGCCCGGCCAGGGCCGCCGCCGGGGTCAGCCCCGGGGCGAGCTTGGCGGCTTCGAGTGCGGCGGCGAGCGCCTTCTCGGGTTCGCGGCCCTTGGCTTCGAGCGCCTCGGCGGCGAGCAGAACGGCGCGCTGGCGCTTGGCCTCGGCCTTGTCGGCGAGGCGCAGCGCGGCTCGGCGCTCGACGGCGGTGCGCGCCGCCTGCCAGTCGCCGGCGCTGGTGTGGAAATCGAGCAGGGCATCATTGGCCCAGGCGAGCGAGGGCGAGCGGCGCACCGCCTCGTCGGCGAAGGCGCGGGCCGCAGCCATGTCGCCGCGGCGGCGCGCCTCGACGAACAGGCCGCGCAGGCCGAGCACCCGGGTCTCGGGCTTGTCGAGCATCGCCTTGAAGGCGGCCTCGGCGCGGCCGCGATCGCCGGTGAGCTGGGCGGTCTGGGCCTCGAGCAGCAGGGTCAGCGGCTCCTCGGCCGCGAATTTGCGGGCGTCATGGGCGTGGCGGCCGGCGGCGATGGGATCGCCGGCGCCGATCGCGACCATGCCGCGGGATACCGCCTCGAAGCCGCGCGCCCGGCGGCGCGACCGTGAGGCGAAGCTGAAGGCCGAGGGCAGGCCGAGCACGAAGCGCAGCACCGCCCAGACGACCAAGGCCAGGAAGGCGAGCAAGATGACGCCGATCGCGGCGATCGCGACGCTGGTCTCGATCCGGTAGCCCTGCCAGAGCACCGAGACCTCGCCCGGGCGGTCGGCGAGCCAGACGGCGCCGGCTGCCAGCGCGGCGATGACGAGGAGATAGGTCAGTACGCGAACCATGGAGCCTTCCTCAGCCTGCCGAACCCAGGGCGGCGACCGCATTGCGCGCGATCGCGGCGATGGCGGCCTCGGCTGCCGCACGTTGCTTGAGCGCCGTCCCGAACGCCTCGCTGGGGCGGCGGGCCGGCTCCGGCAGCTGCGCCCAGAGCGCCGCCGCAGTGGCGATGTCGTTCTGCACCAGAGCGTTCTCCAGCCGGATCGGCAGCGTCGCCGGATCGTTCGCGCCGGTGTCGCCGACCGGGCGGATGGTGACGATCCGGCTGGCGAGCCCGAGCAGCTTGTCCTCCCAGCTGCTGGCCGGCGGGGCGCTCTCGCGGGCAAACAATGCGCGGTGGCTGCGGAACTGGGCGAGCAGGGCGTCGCCGGTCGAGGCGCCCTTGGCGGCGACCGTATCGAGTGCGGTCAGCTCGGCGGCCGGGATGCCGCCTGCTGCGAGCGCGGCGACGTCCTGCTGGAATGGCCGGCCGACGGCGATCGCGTCGCGCACGCGCTCGGCGAGGACGATGCGGGTGGCGGCGAGTGCCTGCCGGCTCGGCACCAGAGCGTTCTTGGCGGTGGTCTCGACAGCGGCGAGGCGTTGCCCGGTCTCGCCGAGGCGGCGCTCGAGTTCGGTTGCGGCAGTGCGGGCGGCGGCGGCGTTGCTGTCGGCCTGGCTGAGCTTTTCGGTGACCTGGGCCAGGGCGGCGGCGTCGCCCGCCGCGACCGCGGGGGCGGCCTTGGCGAGCTCGGCGAGGCGGCTCGCATTGCTCTGCGCCACGGCGTCGGCCTTGGCCGCGCTGTCGGCGGCGGCGCTGGCCTTGCGCTCGATCGCCTCGAGTGCGGCGCGGCTGGGCAAGGCGGCGCTCTGGGCCTGCAGCGCCTCGATCCGACGGTTCAACTCGGCGAGGCGGGCGGCGTCGTCGGGGCCGGCGAGCTTGAGGCCGAGCAGCACCAGCCCGGCGCCGACCGCGCCGCCGATCAGTCCGGCGAGAGCAAGCGCCGGCAGGCCGGGGCGGCGCTCAGGCAGGGGAGGCGGGGGCGGCTCGAACTCGCGGGGGAGGGCCTCGCTGGGCAATACGGCCTCGGCGGCGCGCTCGGTTTCGGCGGCGGGGCTCGCGGCGGACTCCGGCTCAGGCGTCGCGGCTTCGGGGGAGACCTCGGCGGTCGGTTCGCCCTGCGGCTGCAATTCGATGGTCGGCGGGGTGCGGCCCGAGCGGCTGCGACGCTTTGCGGCCGGGCTCTGTTCGCTGCTCGGCTCGCTCATGGCATCCTTTTCCGTCTCGGCAGCCGGTTCGGCCGCCGCCGTTTCCTCTCTAGCACCGCCATCGAGCAGAATGCGAGCCGGCAGTTGGTCGAGTGCGGCGAGCAGAGCGGCCTCCTCGGCATGCTCGGCGACCAGCACGGTGCCGGCGCCGGCGCCGATCAGCGGTGCGGCGATCTCGGCCGAAAGCGCGACCTGAGGCAAGGCGAGCGCCTGCTCGGTCAGGCCGGCAGCGCCGGCCAGCGAAAGGAAAGTCTGGGCGCTGCGCGGAGAATAATGCAGGGCGGCATCGACCTCGCGGCGGCGCAGGGCCTCGACGGCGGCCTCGGGCAGGCTCTCGACCGCCCTGGCCTCATAGGCCGTCCAGATCGCGACCTCATGGCCGGCGGCGCGCAATTGCTCCGGCAGATCGTCATGGCGGTCCTGCCCGGCGACGAAGAGCAGCTTCTTCGGCGCCGGCAATTGGCTGGAGATCAAAGCGAGGAGATCGGCGCGGTTGCCCTTGGCGTTGCGGGTCGCGAAGCCGAGTTCCCCGGCCGCATCGGCGGTGCGGCTGCCGACACAGAATGCAGGAAGCGCCTTGCGCCAGGCCTTCGGCAACTGCTCCAGCGCCGGAACGGCGTTGGCGCTGGTCAGCACGATCGCGTCGAACGGGCCTTTCGGTGCCGGCTCCGCGCCTGGGACGATGCTGAAGAGCGGCGCCAGGACCGGCTCCTGGCCGCGCTCGCGCAGCACCTTGGCGGTGCGCTCGGCATCGGGCTGCGGTCTCAACACCAGAACGCGCATGTCGTCTCCTCGTTTCGGCCGGTCGTAGAGGCTCAGGCCGGATCGTAGATGCCGGCCGGGGCGCGGGCGCGCAATTCGCGCCCGAGATCGGCTCCCAGTTGCGCGGCTTCCGTGACGGAACCATGGCGCTCACCCTCGGCGCATTGCGAGCCGTCGGGCGAGAGCAGCTGGGCGCGCAGATGCACGCGTTCGCCGTCGACGACGGCATGGCCGGCGATCGGCATGCGGCAGGAGCCGTCGACCTCGGCCAGGAAGGCGCGCTCGGCCGTGACCGCGATCCCGGTTTCACGGCAGATCACCGGGGCGAGTGCCGCGATCGCGGCGGCGTCGTCCTCGCGGATCACGATGCCGATCGCGCCCTGGCCGACCGCCGGTAGCGATTCCGCGATGGACAGGATGCCGCTCGCCTTGTCCTCGAGGCCGAGCCGGCGCAGCCCGGCGAGCGCCAGCAGCGTCGCGTCGATCTCGCCGCTGGCGACCTTCTCCATGCGCCGCGCGACATTGCCGCGCAGCAGAACGACCTTCAGATCGGGCCGGATTCGGCGCAGCATCGCCTGCCGGCGCAGCGAGGCCGAGCCGATCACGGCGCCCTGCGGCAGGTCGGCGAGGCGGGAGATGCCGCGTGAGATCAGCACGTCGCGCGCATCCTCGCGCGGCAGATAGCCGCCGACCACGAGGCCGGGCGGCAGCTCGGTCTGCAGGTCCTTGGAGGAGTGCACGGCGAAATCGATCATCCCGGCGAGCTGGGCGACATCGAGTTCCTTGGTGAACAATCCCTTGCCGCCGGCCGCGGCGAGCGAGCGATTCTGGATCGAATCGCCGGTGGTGACGATCGGGTCGAAGGGCAGGTCCTCGGCGGCCCAGCCATGGGCCTCCATCAGCCGGCCGGCGAATTCCCGGGCCTGCGCCATGGCGAGCGGGCTGGCGCGCGTACCGATGACGAAGCGGCCGGGCAGGCGCTGCTGCCGCGGGGGGGTGGGCTGTTCGCTCATTCGGCGCAAATTCTCCGTTTCCCGGCGCAACGTCCCGCGCGCCATTGGCCTTCTCTTTCTGCAGCACTATACGAAGGAAATCCCCGCGCGAAACCGCGCACCTGTCAGCCACCCCGCTGCCGGGACCTTAAACCAGCGAGCTTTCCGACCGACCGGCCATGCGAGTTCTGGGCATAGAGACCACCTGCGACGAGACCGCCGCCGCGATCGTCGGCGTCGAGCGCGGCGGCGCGGCCAAGATTTTGTCCAACGAGATCCTGAGCCAGATCGCGGCGCATGCCGCCTATGGCGGGGTCGTTCCGGAGATCGCGGCACGCGCCCATGTCGAGGCAATCGACCGGATCGTCGCGCGCGCCTTCGAAAATGCCGGGCTCAAGGCCTCGGAGATCGACGCGGTCGCGGCGGCGGCCGGGCCGGGATTGGTCGGCGGCGTGATGGTCGGCCTGACCAGCGCCAAGGCGATCGCTCTGGTGACCGGCAAGCCCTTCATCGCGGTCAACCATCTCGAGGGCCATGCCCTGACCGCGCGGCTGACCGACGATGTCGCCTTCCCCTATCTGCTGCTGCTGGTTTCCGGCGGGCACACGCAATTGCTCGCCGTGCGCGGCGTCGGCGACTACCTTCGGCTGGGCACGACCATCGACGACGCGGTCGGCGAAGCCTTCGACAAGATCGCCAAGATGCTGGGCCTGCCCTATCCCGGCGGCCCCTCGGTCGAGCGCGAGGCACTCAAGGGCGATTCCGAGCGTTTCGAGTTCCCGCGGCCGATGACCGGGCGACCCAAGCCGGATTTCTCGCTGTCGGGCCTGAAGACGGCGGTGCGGCTGCTGGCGGAGCGGATCGCGCCGCTTTCCGATCGCGATGTCGCCGATCTCTGCGCCTCCTTCCAGGCCGCGGTTGTCGATGTTCTGGTCGACCGGACCCGGGCCGGGCTGCGCGCCTGCCGCGAGGCCGGGATCAGCCCGTCGACGCTCGTCGTCGCCGGCGGCGTCGCCGCCAACCAGACGATCCGTTCCGGGCTGATGCGGCTTGCCACCGAGGCCGGGCTGCCGATGGTCGCGCCGCCGCTGGCGCTCTGCGGCGATAATGGCGCGATGATCGCCTGGGCCGGGCTGGAGCGGCTGCGGCTCGGCATGATCGACGATATGAGCGCGGTCGCCCGGCCGCGCTGGCCGCTCGACGAGCTCAAGGCCGCCGTGTGATGGCAGCGGATCGGTTCGCCACGATCGGCGTCGTCGGTGGCGGCGCCTTCGGCGCGGCGCTTGCCTTGGCGGCGGCACGGGCCGGACGGCGCGTGATCCTTTGGGCCCGCGACGGCGAGGCGGTCGCGGCGATGCGCGCACGCCGCGAAGTGCCGCGCCTGCCGGGCGCGATCCTGCCGGAGGCCGTCGAGCCGGCCGCCGAGCTGACGGCGCTGGCCGCGGCGCAGGCGCTGATCCTGGCGGTGCCGACCCAGTCGCTGCGGCCGGTCTGCACGAGCCTCGCGCAAGCCTTGCCTTCCGGGTTGCCGGCGATCTCGGCCGCCAAGGGCATCGAGCAGAAGAGCGGCCTGTTCACCACGCAGATCATCGCCGAGCTCTGGCCGGGCGCGGTGCCGGCGATCCTGTCGGGCCCGAGCTTCGCCGTCGACATCGCCCGCGGCCTGCCGACGGCGCTGACCCTGGCGGCGAGCGAGCCCGTGCTGGCGCAGAAGCTCGCCGAGGTGCTGAGTTCGTCTTCGCTGCGCATCTATCACAGCAACGACCCGCGCGGCGTCGAGATCGGCGGCGCCGCCAAGAACGTGCTCGCCATCGCTGCGGGCATCGCGATCGGGCTCGGTTATGGCGAGAGCGCCCGGGCGGCGCTGGTGGCGCGCGGCTTTTCCGAGCTGCGCCGTTTCGGCGAGGCCTTCGGGGCGCAGTCGGAGACGCTGATGGGGCTTTCGGGCCTGGGCGACGTCGTGCTCTCCTGTGCCTCGGCACAATCGCGCAATTTTGCCTATGGGCTGGCGCTGGGGCAGGGCAGCACGCCGGCCGAGGCAGCCGGCGGCAAGCTCGCCGAAGGCGCCTTCACGGCGGCGATCCTGGCGGAGATGGCGCGGGCGCGAGGAATCGAGACGCCGATCGCGGAAGCGGTCGCGGCGATCATCGCCGGAAAGATCGGGGTCCGCGAGGCGGTCGCCGGGCTGCTGGCGCGGCCGATCCGTTCCGAAAACTGAAACGGCTGGAACCGGGCGGGGAGCGAATAATGGCCAATGACTGGTCCGACCTGACGAAACGCGTGGCCCGCGGCATCGCCGAGGTACGCAAGACCACCGGCGCGGAGCTGGTGGCCGAGAGCCAGCCCGTGCCTCTGGCCGGGCGGATCGCCGGGCGGGTGATCGAACTGCGCCGCCGCCGCCGCGAGGACACGCATCGCTTCGTGCTGATCCTGCCCTTCGGCGAGGGCGAGACCAGGATCGAGCTCAGCCCGCAGGACTACGCCGCGCTGACCCGCGAGATGGTGCGGTTCTGGAACGAGCAGGGCGAGGCCGCCTCGCGGCCGCCGGCGCCTTTGAAGGAAGAAGAGGACGACGCCTGATGGCTCACTGGCTGATCAAATCGGAACCCTCGGTCTGGTCCTGGGAGGACCAGGTCAAGGCCGGGGCCGAGGGCACGCGCTGGGACGGGGTGAAGAACCACACCGCCAAGCTCAACCTGATGGCGATGAAGAAGGGCGAGCAGGTCTTCTTCTACCATTCCAATGAAGGGCTCGCGGTGGTCGGCATCGTCGAGGTCATCAAGGAGCACTATCCCTGGAGCGAAGCGGGCCCGCCCTGGGTGCTGGTCGATTTCAAGGCGGTGAAGCCCTTGCCCAAGCCGGTGACGCTCGCCGCGGTGAAGGCCGAGCCGAGCCTCGCCAAGATGTCGCTGGTCACCTCCTTCCGCCTGTCGGTGCAGCCCGTGACCGACGAGGAATGGGCGATCGTCTGCAGGATGGGCGGGCTCTGAGACCGTTTCCGCGTGCGTCCACCGGGAGGCCGGCAGGGCACGCGACGGCGTATCCGGAGCGACCCGGGCGCAGCGGCGGAGCTCGCTCCCCCGCCGAAAGTCGCAGCAACGAAAGTGCGAGCCGCCGGCGCTTGTCGCCGATGGCTTGCGTCTTATGATGTGATGAACTTGAACGAAGCCGCGTCGGATCGCGACGACGGCGCCATGCCGCCCAGAGCCGCCTCCGGCTCACGCCGACGGCCGAAGTCTGGGGAGATGTCTGATATGACCGAGATGATCTACGATGTGCCGGCGACCTGGGCCAAGAAGGCCTATCTGAACGACGCCAAGTACAAGAAGATGTACGCGGCCTCGATCAAGGATCCCGACAAGTTCTGGGGCGAGCAGGGCAAGCGCATCGACTGGTTCAAGCCCTATACCAAGGTCCGCAACGTCAGCTACAAGCCGGGCAAGGTCTCGATCAAATGGTATGAGGACGGCACCACCAACGTCGCCTATAACTGCATCGACCGGCATCTGCCGACGCGGGCGAAGCAGACCGCGATCATCTGGGAGGGCGACGACCCCTCGGAGTCGAAGAAGATCAGCTACGGGCAGCTCTACACCGAGGTCTGCAAGTTCGCGAACGTGCTGAAGGCCCAAGGCGTCAAGAAGGGCGACCGCGTCACCATCTATCTGCCGATGATCCCGGAGGCGGCCTATGCGATGCTGGCCTGCGCGCGCATCGGGGCGATGCATTCGGTGGTGTTCGGCGGCTTCTCGCCGGACTCGCTCGCCAGCCGGATCGAGGACTCCGATTCGAAGATCGTGATCACCGCCGATGAGGGTCTGCGCGGCGGCCGCACCGTTCCGCTGAAGAAGAATGTCGATGCCGCCGACCCCAAGGTGAAGGGCGGCATCGCGACGGTCATCGTCGTCAAGCGTACCGGTGGCAACGTCACCATGCAGGATGGCCGCGACGTCTGGTATCATGACGAGGCGGCGAAGGTCTCCGGCCATTGCCCGCCGGTCGAGGTCAAGGCGGAGGATCCGCTCTTCCTGCTCTACACGTCCGGCTCGACCGGCAAGCCGAAGGGGGTGCTGCACACCACCGGCGGCTACCTCGTCTATACCGCGATGACGCATCAATACGTCTTCGACTACCACGACGGCGACATCTACTGGTGCACCGCCGATGTCGGCTGGGTCACCGGCCACAGCTACATTCTCTACGGGCCGCTCGCCAATGGCGCGACGACGCTGATGTTCGAGGGCATCCCGACCTATCCGACCATCTCCCGCTTCTGGGAGGTGATCGACAAGCACAAGGTCAACACCTTCTACACCGCACCGACCGCGATCCGTTCGCTGATGGGCGCCGGCGAGGAGGCCGTGACCAAGACCAAGCGCAAGTCGCTGCGCCTGCTCGGCTCGGTCGGCGAGCCGATCAATCCGGAAGCCTGGGAATGGTATCACCGCGTCGTCGGCGAGCGCCGTTGCCCGATCGTCGACACCTGGTGGCAGACCGAGACCGGCGGCATCCTGATCTCGCCGCTGCCCGGCGCGACCCGGCTGAAGCCCGGCTCGGCGACCCGGCCCTTCTTCGGCGTCAAGCCCGAGATCGTCGACGCCGAGGGCAAGGTCCTCGAGGGGGCGGCCGAGGGCAACCTCGTCATCTCCGAGAGCTGGCCGGGCCAGATGCGCACGGTCTATGGCGACCATAAGCGCTTCGAGGAAACCTATTTCGCGACCTATCCGAACAGGTACTTCACCGGCGATGGCTGCCGGCGCGATGCTGACGGCTATTACTGGATCACTGGGCGCGTCGACGACGTGATCAACGTCTCCGGCCACCGCATGGGCACGGCCGAAGTCGAGTCGGCGCTGGTCGCGCATCCCAAGGTCTCGGAGGCCGCGGTGGTCGGCTATCCTCACGACATCAAGGGGCAGGGCATCTACGCCTATGTCACGCTGATGGCGGGCGAGGAGCCTACGGCGGACCTGAAGAAGGAGCTGGTCACCTATGTCCGCAACGAGATCGGCCCGATCGCGTCGCCGGACCTGATCCAGTTCTCGCCGGGCCTGCCCAAGACCCGCTCCGGCAAGATCATGCGCCGCATCCTGCGTAAGATCGCCGAGGACGAGTTCGGGGCGCTGGGCGATACCTCGACGCTGGCCGATCCGGCCGTGGTCGAAGACCTGATCGCCAACCGCCAGAACAAGCGCAAGGCGGGCTGAGTCCCGAAAACGACACGGAAAATGGCCGGATCCGATCCGGCCATTTTCTTTTAATTCCTCATGACGCGATCGCCGGCGGCGGCCGAGGTCGCTGCGGGGCGCCTCAGGCTTACTTTGCGGCAGGCTTGCGGCGCGGCGCCTTGATCTTGCGCCCATAGAGCTCCAGCCGGTGGCGCACGATCTCATAGCCGAGCTCGGCGGCGATCTTGGCCTGCAGCGCCTCGATCTCGGGCGAGGAGAACTCCACCACCGTTCCGGTCTCGACATCGATCAGGTGGTCGTGATGCTCCTGGTCGGCGTGCTCATAGCGCGAGACGCCGTCCTCGAAGGCGTGGCGCTCGATCGCGCCTTGCGTCTCCAAAAGCTTCATCGTCCGGTAGACCGTCGACAGCGAGAGTGTCGGATCATGCGCGAAGGCGCGGGTGAAGATGCCCTTGGCGTCCGGATGGTCGTCGGCTTCGGCGAGCACGCGCAGGATCAGCCGGCGCTGCTGCGTCATGCGCAGCCCCGCCTGGCGGAGCTGGCCCTCGAAAGCCTCCACGCGCTGGTCGATTCCCTTCATGGCAGAGAGGTAGCAACGCTGAGAGGCATTTGCAAAAGCAGTTATCGCAAATCGTTCGCAACTGCGTTGACAGATGCAAGTGGTTTGCAATAGCGTTCGGCCATGCGCCATCGAACGCTGGAGAAAGCATGTCCCCGCGCCGCCGTTTCCTGAGCCTGCTCGCTGCTGCCCCGCTGGCGCTGGGCCTCGCCTTCGATCCTCTGACCGCGCTGGCGCAGGCCGTGTCCGGCAAGCCGTTGCGTGTCGTCACCACTTTCACGGTGATCCAGGACATCGCCCAGAACGTCGCCGGCACGGCGGCGATCGTCGAGTCGATCACCAAGCCCGGCGCCGAGATCCACGACTACCAGCCGACGCCGCTCGACGTGGTCAAGGCGCAGTCGGCCGATCTCGTGCTCTGGAACGGGATGAATCTCGAGCGCTGGTTCGAGCGCTTCTTCGACAATGTGAAGAACGTGAAGAGCGCGGTGGTGACCGAGGGCATCGTGCCGATGGGCATCAAGGAGGGGCCCTATGAGGGCAAGCCCAACCCGCATGCCTGGATGTCGACGGCAAGCGCGCTGATCTATGTCGAGAATATCCGCAAGGCGCTGAGCGAGGCCGATCCGGCCAATGCCGAGACCTATGCCAGGAACGCCGCCGCCTATGCCGCGCAGATCCAGGCGATGGACGCGCCGCTGCGCGCAAGGCTCGACAAGGTGCCGGAGGACAAGCGCTGGCTCGTCTCCAGCGAGGGCGCCTTCAGCTATCTCACGCGCGACTATGGCTGGCGCGAAGCCTATCTCTGGCCGATCAATGCCGATGAGCAGGGCACGCCGCAGCAGGTGCGCCGGCTGATCGACCTCGTCCGCAAGAACAAGCTCCCGGCTGTGTTCAGCGAGAGCACGATCTCGGACCGCGCCGCCAAGCAGGTGGCGCGCGAGACCGGGGCGAAATATGGCGGCGTGCTCTATGTCGACTCGCTCTCCGATGCGCGCGGCGCCGTGCCGACCTATCTGAAGCTGCTGGAAGTCACCGTCGACACCATCGCCAAGGGGTTCGGTCAGTGAACCTGCATCGCCCGATAGCGCCGCGGCTCGCGGCGGAAGGCGCGCCCTCGATCACGGTGGAGGGCGTCACCGTGAGCTATGCCAACGGCGTCACCGCCGTGAACGACGCCTCCTTCGGGCTCGGGCCGGGCACGATCTGCGCGCTGGTCGGCATCAACGGCTCCGGCAAGTCGACGATCTTCAAGACGCTGATGGGCTTCCTGAAGCCGGCTGCCGGCCTTGTGCGGATCGCCGGACTCGAGGTGCAGCGGGCGCTGAAGCGTGGCCTTGTCGCCTATGTACCCCAGGCTGAGGAGGTCGACTGGACCTTTCCGGTTCTGGTCGAGGACGTCGTGATGATGGGGCGCTATGGCCATATGGGCTTCCTGCGCCTGCCGCGAAAGGCCGATCGCGAGGCGGTGGAGCAGGCGCTGGCCCGGGTCAACATGCTCGATTTCCGCCGCCGCCAGATCGGCGAGCTCTCGGGCGGGCAGCGCAAGCGCGTCTTCCTGGCGCGCGCTTTGGCGCAGGGCGGGCAGGTGATCCTGCTCGACGAGCCCTTCACCGGCGTCGACGTCAAGACCGAGGACCAGATCGTCTCGCTGATGCGCGAGCTCAGGGCCGAAGGGCGGCTGATGCTGGTCTCGACCCATAATCTCGGCTCGATCCCGGAATTCTGCGACCAGGTCGTGATCATCAACAAGACCGTGCTGGCGGCGGGGCCGACCGAGACCACCTTCACCCAGGAGAACCTGCAGCGGGCCTTCGGCGGCGCGCTCCGGCATTTCCGGCTCGAGGGCACGGCCCTGCACGACGATGCCGATGCCCGGCGGATCACCGTGCTCACCGACGATGAGAGGCCGCTCGTGCTCTATGGCGAGCGCGACCATGAGAAGCTGGCGAGCGGCAGCACGGACGACAAGCCATGATCGAATTCCTGCTCGAGCCCTTCGGCTACCAGTACATGGTCAAGGCGATCTGGGTCTCGGCCCTGGTCGGCGGGGTCTGCGCCTTCCTCTCCTGCTATCTGATGCTGAAGGGCTGGTCGCTGATGGGCGACGCGCTGGCGCATGCGATCGTCCCCGGCGTTGCGCTCGCCTATCTGCTGAAGGTGCCCTATGCCGCCGGCGCCTTCTTTTCCGGGCTGCTCGCGGCGCTCGCCATGGCGCTGGTCAGGGTGCGCACGCAACTGCGCGAGGACGCGGTGATCGGCATCGTCTTCACCAGCTTCTTCGCCATCGGCCTGCTGATCGTCTCGATCAACCCGACCTCGGTCAATGTCCAGTCGATCGTGCTCGGCAACATCCTCGGCATTTCCGACGAGGACGTGATCCAGGTCGCGATCATCACGCTAGTCTCGCTCGCGATCCTGCTGGCGCGCTGGAAGGACCTGATGCTGGTCTTCTTCGACGAGAACCATGCCCGCAGCGTCGGGCTGAACCCGCTCAGGCTGAAGATCCTGTTCTTCGTCCTGCTCAGTGCCTGCACGGTCGCTGCGCTGCAGACGGTCGGTGCCTGCCTCGTCATCGCCATGGTGGTGACGCCGGGGGCCACCGCCTATCTCATGACCGATCGTTTCGGCCGGCTGATCGCGATCGCGGTGACGATGGGCGTCGTCACCTCGGCGGTCGGCGCCTATGTCAGCTACTTCCTCGACGGCTCGACCGGCGGGCTTATCGTCGTCTTCCAGACCCTGCTCTTCCTCGCTGCCTTCGTCTTCGCGCCAAAGCATGGAAGGCTGGCGGCGCGGCGGGCGGCGAGTGCGAGGGCTTCCGCATGAGCCTCGTCCAGACCTGGCTGCTCTCCCCCTTCGCGCACGAGTTTATGCAGCGCGGCCTGATCGTCGCGGTGATGGTCGGCCTGGTCTGCGCCGTGCTCTCCTGCTTCCTCGTGCTCAAGGGCTGGTCGCTGATGGGCGATGCGGTCTCGCATGCGGTGCTGCCCGGCATCGTGCTCGCCCATGTCGCCAGCCTGCCGCTGGCGCTCGGCGCCTTCGCCGCCGGGCTCGGCTGCGCCTTCGGCATCGGCTATCTCAAGGAGAACAGCCGGGTGAAGGAGGACACGGTGATGGGCATCGTCTTCTCCGGCATGTTCGCGCTCGGCCTCGTGCTCTTCGTCAAGGTCGATAGCGACCAGCACCTGATGCACATCCTCTTCGGCAACATGCTCGGTGTGACCTGGGCCGACATCGCCGAAACCGCGCTGATCGCGCTGCCGGTCACTGCGATCATGCTGCTGAAGCGGCGCGACTTCCTGCTGCACGCCTTCGATCCCGGTCATGCGCGCGCCATCGGTCTGCCGGTCAGGGCGCTGCATTTCGGCCTGCTCGCCTTGCTGGCTTTGACCATCGTCGCGGCGCTGAAGGCGGTCGGCATCATCCTGGTCGTCGCCATGCTGGTGGCGCCGGGCGCGATCGGTTACCTGACGAGCCGCCGTTTCGACCTGATGCTGCTGGTCGCGATCGCCTCGGCGACCTTGTCGAGCGTCGCCGGCACGATCCTCTCCTTCCATCTCGATGCCGCGACCGGCCCCTGCATCGTGGTGGTCCAGGGCGGGTTCTTCGCCCTGGCGCTCGCCGCCAATCTCTGGCGGGCGAGCCGGCGCCGGGCCTCGAGCGCCGTCGCGGGAGACTTCACGAAAGCGTGATCGCCAGGAATAATGGCTCGGCTGGGGCGTTTGGCATCGGCCGGCATCTCCGTGTCGGCCTTCGAGGAGCGCGTGGATCATGGCCGAAACCGATCTCGACCGCCGCCGCCTGCTGCGCGGCAGCCTGTTCGGGCTACCCTTGCTCGCCGTCTTTGCGACGGTGATCGGTAGCGCCCCGGCGCGGGCGGACGATGATGACGACGACGATGATGATGACCGCCGTCGCCGTCGGCGCCGCTACTGGCGGGAGCGTGAACGTGAGCGCCAGTATTGGCGGCAGCGTGAACGCGAGCGCTATTATCGCCGTCGCCGCGATTACGACGACTACGACGATTGAGCACCGTCGCGCGCCCGGCCCCGCTGGCCGGCCGTGCGATCAGGCGATCACGCCCGCTCCCTGCAAGAGCGCGAGGCGTTCCGCGTCGAGCCCGAGCTCGGCGGTGAGCACCTCCCGCGTGTCCTGGCCGAGATCGGGCGGCAGACGTCCCACCGGGGCGCGCGCGCCGTCGAGCCGGTAGGGCGGCGCGAGCACGGTGCCGGCGCTGCCGTCCGGCCGCTGGCTCTCGACCACCATGCCGGCCTCCTGCGCGCGGGCCGAACGCAAGGCTTCGTGCAGCCCGAGCACCTCGCCGCAGGGGATGGCTTGCGCGCTCATCCGCGCCAGCAGTTCGGCGCGGGGCCGGGCGCGCAGTTCGGCCTCGATCACCGTGATCAGGGCGGCGCGATGCACGGTGCGCTGCAGATTGGTGCGGAAGCGCTCATCCTCGAGCAGATCGAGCCGCTCGATCACTTGACGGCAGAAACGCTCGAACTGGGCATTGTTGCCGACGGTGACGACGAGGGCGCCATCGGCCGCCTCGAACACGCCATAGGGCACGATCGAGGGATGGGCATTGCCATAGCGCGGCGGATCCTGGCCGAGCGCCAGAGCCTCCAGCGCATAATAGGCGCCGATGGTCATGCCGGAATCGAACAGAGCGAGCTCGACATGGCGGCCCTTGCCGGTGCGGCCGCGCTGGACGAGCGCGGCTAGCACGGCCTGCGCCGCATATTGCCCGGTGAAGAGGTCGACGGCGGCGACGCCGAATTTCAGCGGCGGCTGGGTCGGCTCGCCATTCAGCGCCATCAGCCCGGCTTCGCCCTGGATCACGAGGTCATAGCCCGGCCGGGTCGCCTCCGGCCCATCCGAGTCATAGCCGGCGATCGAGCAGTAGATCAGTCCGGGGTTTTCGGCGCTGAGCGCGGCATAGCCGAGGCCGAGCCTGTCGGCGCCGCCGGTCTTGAAGTTCTGGATTACCACGTCCGCCTTCGCCGCCAGCGCACGCACGATGGCGAGGCCCTCGGGCTGGGCGAGATCGACGCCGACCGAGCGCTTGTTGCGGTTGACGCTGTTGAAATAGCAGGTGTTGCGGCCGCCGACGCGGATGCCCCAGTCGCGGGTGTCGTCGCCGCGCAGCGGATGCTCGATCTTGATGACCTCGGCGCCGAGATCGCCGAGCACCTGGCCGCACCAGGGGCCGGCAAGGATGCGCGAGAGATCGAGCACACGGATGCCGGCAAGCGGCAGGTCGAGTTCGCTCATGAGCCCATCACGCCTTCCAGGCCGGCGGCGAAGGCGATCAGGCGCGGGCGCACCTCATCGAGCAGGAAGCCCTCGTCGAGGATGACGGTCGGCGCGCCGCAATTGATCGACATCGGCGGCAGGCCGCCGCCGGGGCGGAAGCCAACCGCGATCGAGCTCACTGTCGGCTGCCATTCGCCGAAGGAGCGTACGCAGCCGGTCTCGCGGTATTCGGCCAACGCCCGCTCGACGCCTTCGCGCAGGCGCGGCCAGGCGGTCTCGTCGACCGAGCGCACATCTTCGAGGATCGCCTCGCGCTCGGCCTCGTCGCAGATAGCGAGATAGGCCCGGCCCATGGCGCTGCGGCAGAGCGAGAGCCGCGAGCCGACATCGATGTTGAGCGCGATCGCCGCCTCGCCGCGGCAGCATTCGACATAGCGCATGCCGAGCCGGTCGCGGACGCCGAGGCCGACCGAGGCGTTGGAGAAGGCGGCGAGCTCGCGCATGCCGGGCCGGGCGATGCGACGCACGTCGAGCCCGGCGAGGGCGGTGGCACCGAGCGCGATCGTCGCGGTGCCGAGCCGGTAGCTGCCGCTTTCCGGCATGGCCTGGAGATAGCCGAGCCGGGTCAGCGTATGGGTCAGGCGCGAGACCGTCGAGCGCGCGAGGCCGCAGCGCCGGGCGATCTCGGAATTGGCGAGCGCCTCCTCGCCGCGCCGGAAGCAGGAAAGCAGTTCGAGCCCACGCGCCAGCGCCGTGATGAAATGCCGCTCCTCGCCCGCCTCGCTCGCAGCCGTGCGCGCCGGCCGCCCGGGCCTTGCGCGCTGCTGAGGAGCGGCCGCGGGCATCGCCTCAGCGCTTCATCAGGAAGGCGGCGAAGGCGGCCTGCGCTTCGGCCGACATCAGGCGCTCGCCGAAATGGCGGGCTTCGGTGGCGATGGTCTCGGCGGTTGCGGCGGCGCTGCCGCGCTTCAGCAGCATCTTGGTCAGCGCGACGGATTGCGGTGGCAGGGCGGCGAGCGCCTTCGCCTTCTCGACCGCCAAGGGGAGCGCCTCGCCGGCTTCGGTGACGGCGTTGAGGAGACCGGCCTCCTGCGCCACCTCCGGGCTGAAGACCTCGCCGAGCATCAGGAGTTCGGCGGCGCGCTTGGAGCCGGCGATTAGCGGCAGGAGATAGCTCGATCCGCCCTCCGGGCAGAGGCCGAGCGCGACGAAAGGCAGGCGGAAGCTCGCGCCCTTGCCGGCGAAGGCGAGGTCGCAATGCAGCAGCATGGTCGTGCCGATGCCGACGGCGAAGCCCTCGACCGCGGCGACGATCGGCTTCTTCGTGGTCGAGATCGCGCCGAGGAAGTCGATGGCGATGCGCGCCCCGACGCCGGTGGCGGCCGCGGCGGCGAAATCCTTGATGTCGTTGCCGCTGGTGAAGCAGCCGCCGGCACCGGTCAGGACGATGGCGCGGACGCCCGCATCGGCATCGGCGGCGGCGAGCGCGTCGATCAGGCCCTGATAGGTTGCCCGGTCGAGCGCATTGCGCCGGTCCGGCCGGTTCATGGTGATCTGCCGAACGCCCTCGGCAACGTCTTCGGTCAGCACCGTCTCGGTCATTGTCCTGTTCTCTTTTTCAAAGGGCCGGGCAGGGGTGGAAATCCGGCAACCGCAGTCCGGTATCGGTCAGAGCAGGCGGGCCCTCGCCTGCTCGTATTCGCTCTTCAGGCGGGCGATCACCTCGGCCACGGGCGGGGCGTCGTCGATCAGGCCGACGCCCTGGCCGGAGCCCCAGATGTCGCGCCAGGCCTTGGCCGAGCCGGAGCCGAAGCTCATCTTGCTCTTGTCGGCATGGGGCAGGTCGTCGGGGTCCAGCCCCTGAGCCGCGATGCTCGGCTTGAGGTAATTGCCGGGCACGCCGGTGAAATAGGGGGTGTAGACGATGTCGGCGGCCGAGGCGCCGACGATCATCTCCTTGTAGCCCTCGGCGGCGTTCGCCTCCCGGGTCGCGATGAAGCGGGTGCCGATATAGGCGAGGTCTGCCCCCATCGCCTGCGCCGCCAGGATGGCGCCGCCGCTGGCGATCGCGCCCGACAGGATGATCGGGCCGTCATAGAAGCGCCGGACCTCGCCGACGAGAGCGAAGGGCGACAGCGTGCCGGCATGGCCGCCGGCGCCGGCGCAGACCAGGATCAGCCCGTCGACGCCGGCCTCCAGCGCCTTTTCCGCATGGCGGATCGTGGTCACGTCATGGAAGACGAGGCCGCCATAGGAGTGGACCGCCTTGACCACCGCATCGGGCGCACGCAGCGAGGTGATGACGATCGGCACCTGATGGCGGACGCAGGCTTCCATGTCGTGCTGGAGCCGGTCGTTAGAGGCGTGGACGATCTGGTTGACGGCGAAGGGCGCGATCTTGCGGGCGGGGTCGGCTGCCTTGGCGGCGGCGAGCTCGGCCTTGATGCGCGTCAGCCAGATGTCGAGCTGGTCGGCTGGACGGGCATTGAGCGCCGGGAACGAGCCGACCACGCCGTTGAGGCATTGCGCGATCACCAGTTCCGGGCCGGAGACGATGAACATCGGCGAGCCGATCACCGGCAGCGAGAGCGATTGCGCGAGGCCAGGCGGGAGGGACATGCGGACGGCTCTTAGGCAGGCGTTGCAGTGGGTCGACCGGGGCCGACGATGTTCGAGCGGTCGCGGGCGGTCAAGCACTGCCAGACGTTATTCTGCATAGCAGAATGAAGCGCGCCTTTCGAAATTGCGACGCCGATGCGAGCTTGACAAGAGCGGGTGCGGCCGGGTCCCTAGCAGGGAAACCTACAGAAGAACATTCCGCTTGGCGGAACGTGCGCGAGATTCGGGGGAGCCCGCAGATGCTGACCGTCAAGATCGCCCATCAGGGTGCCGTCGCGGTGGCGACCATCGACAATCCGCCGGTCAATGCGCTGGGAGCGGCGCTGCGCCGCGATCTCGCTGCCGCGGTGACCGAGGTCATGGCCGATCCAGAGGTCGAGGCGCTGGTCATCGCCGCCGCGGGCAAGGCCTTCATCGCCGGCGCCGATATCAGCGAATTCGGCAAGCCCTTGGCCCAGCCGATCCTGCCCGAGGTGATCGCCCTGATCGAGGATGCGCGAAAGCCGGTGGTTGCGGCGATCCAGGGCGTCGCTCTTGGCGGCGGGCTCGAGGTCGTGCTCGCCTGCCATGGCCGGGTCGCTCTGCCGGCGGCGAAGCTCGGCCTGCCCGAGATCAAGCTCGGCATCATTCCCGGCGCCGGCGGCACGCAGCGCCTGCCGCGCCTGATCGGTGCCGCCAAGGCCTTTCCGATGATGCTGTCGGGCGAGCCGGTCGCGGCGCAGAAGGCGCTCGATCTCGGCCTTGTCGACCGGGTGGTCGAAGGTGATCTCGTCGCGGCGGCGGTCGGTTTGGCGCAGGATCTCGCCGCGAAGGGCAGGCCGCGGAAGACCGGCGAGATCGCCGACAAGCTGACGCCGGCCGATCGCGAGGCCTTCGAGGCGCTGGCCAGGGACGCGACCGCGAAGTCTGGCGACATGCCGAATGCGATGGCGCTGATCGAGGCGGTGCGCGGCGCCTTCACCTTGCCGCTGGCCGAGGGCCTCGCCAATGAACGCGCCCTGTTCGCCAGACTCGTCGTCGACGAGCGCTCCAAGGCGCTGCGCCATGCCTTCTTCGCCGAGCGCGAGGCGGCGAAGGTCCCGGGCATCGACGACAGCGTCAAGCCGCGCCCGATCGCGCGCGCCGCGGTGATCGGCGCCGGCACCATGGGCGGCGGCATCGCCATGTGCTTCGCCAATGCCGGTATCCCGGTGACGCTGATCGAGACCTCGCAGGAGCAGGTGGAGAAGGGCCATGCCCGCATCCGCGACACCTATGGCTTCTCGGTGAAGCGCGGCTCGATGACCGAGGCCACGCGCGAGCAGCGCATGGCGCTGATCACGCCGGCGGTCGGGATCGCCGCCGCCGCGGAAGCGGACATCGTGATCGAGGCGGCCTTCGAGGAGATGAGCGTCAAGCGCGAGATCTTCGGTGCGCTCGACAAGGTCGCGAAGCCGGGCGCGGTCCTCGCCAGCAACACCTCCTATCTCGACCTGACCGAGATCGCCGCGGCGACGACGCGCCCGGCCGATGTGCTCGGCATGCACTTCTTCAGCCCGGCCAATGTGATGAAGCTGCTCGAGATTGTGCGGCCGGAAGGCGTCGCCGCCGATGTCGTGGCGACCGCGATCGCGCTCGGGCGCCGGCTCGGCAAGGTGCCGGTCGTGGTCGGCAACTGCTTCGGCTTCGTCGGCAACCGTATGCTGGAGCAGCGCACCCGCGCCGCCGAGCGGCTGCTGGTCACGGGCGCCCTGCCGCATGAGGTCGATGCGGCGCTGACCGGTTTCGGCTTCAAGATGGGGCCGTTCGCCATGTCGGACCTTGCCGGCAACGATATCGGCTGGCGCAGCCGCAAGTCGCGCGGCAAGACGGCGGCCGTGGCGGATGCGATCTGCGAGCGCGGCTGGTTCGGCCAGAAGATCGGCCGCGGCTATTACCTCTATCCGGAAGGCGCCCGCGCCGGGCAGCGCGACCCGGAGGTCGAGGCGCTGATCGCCGATATCTCGGCGAAGGAGGGCGTTGCCCGCCGCGGCTTCACCAGCGAGGAAATCCTGGCGCGCCTGCTCGACCCGATGGTCAACGAAGGTGCGCGCATCCTGGAAGAAGGCATCGCGACGCGTTCCGGGGACATCGATATCGTCTGGCTCACCGGCTACAACTGGCCGGCCTGGCGTGGCGGGCCGATGCACTGGGCCGAGGCCGTCGGCCTCGACGTGATCGTCCGGCGGCTGGAGGAGCAGGCGGCGGAAAGCGGCGATGCCTCACTCGAGCCGGCGCCGCTGCTGCGCAGGCTCGCCGCCGAGGGCAGGGGCTTCTCGGCGCTGAAGGCGGCGTAGAAGGCATTTCTGTCGGCCGTTCGGACGAAGACAGATCAGATCATCGATAGAGGACACCCCAGCGCCATGACCGAAGCCGTCATCGTCTCGACTGCCCGCACGCCGATCGGCAAGGCCCATCGCGGCGCCTTCAACCAGGTGCGGGGCGCCGACATGGCCGCCCATGCGATCCGCCATGCCATGGCGCGGGCGAAGCTCGAGCCGGAGGCGGTCGAGGAAGTCGTGATGGGTTGCGGCTATCCGGAAGCCGCGACGGGGCTGAACGTCGCGCGCCATGCCGCGCTGGTCGCCGGGATTCCGGTACAGTCGGCCGGCGTCACGGTCAGCCGCTTCTGCGCCTCCGGGCTGGAGGCGATCGCCCATGCGGCGCGGCGCGTCGTGATGGACGGCGTGCCGGTCGCGGTCGGCGGCGGCGTCGAGTCGATCAGCCTCGTGCAGCCGGTGACGAGGCGCGAGCTGGCGCTGAACGACTGGCTGACCGCCAATAAGCCCTCAATCTACACGACGATGATCGAGACCGCCGATAATGTCGCGCAACGCTATGGCATTTCGCGCGAGGCGCAGGACGTCTTCTCGCTGGAAAGCCAGCGCCGCACCGCCGCCGCCCAGCAGCGCAGGCTCTTCGACGACGAGATCGTGCCGATGACCGCGGTGATGGCGGTGACCGACAAGGCGACCGGCGACGTCCGCCAGGAGGCGGTGACGCTGGCGAAGGATGAGGGCAACCGGCCGGACACGACGCTGGAAGCGCTCGCCAAGCTGAAGCCGGTGCGCGGCGAGGATCAGTTCGTCACCGCCGGCAATGCCAGCCAGCTTTCGGACGGCGCCTCGGCCAGCGTGGTGATGTCGGCGCAGGAGGCGAAGCGCCGCGGGCTGGAGCCGCTCGGCATCTTCCGCGGTTTTGCCGCCGCCGGCTGCGAGCCCGACGAGATGGGCATCGGCCCGGTCTTCGCGGTGCCGCGCCTGCTCGAACGCAACGGTCTCAAGGTCTCCGACATCGACCTCTGGGAGCTGAACGAGGCCTTCGCCTCGCAGTCGCTTTATTGCCGCGACAAGCTCGGCATCGATCCCGAGAAGGTCAACGTCAATGGCGGCGCGATCGCGATCGGCCATCCCTTCGGCATGAGCGGGGCGCGGCTCGTCGGCCATGCGCTGCTCGAGGGCCGCCGGCGCAAGGCGCGCTATGCCGTCGTCACCATGTGCGTCGCCGGCGGCATGGGCTGCGCCGGGCTGTTCGAGATCAATTCGTAAGCGAGCGTCATGGTCGGACCCGACCCGACCATCTCGGAAACCAGCATTTGCGTCACGAGATTCCCGGGTCTGCGCTTCGCTTCGCCTGAGAATGACGGGAGGTACCCATGGACCTGCGCTTCACGCCCGAGGAGCTGGCCTTCCGCGACGAGGTGCGCCAGTTCTTCCGCCATGAGATCCCGGCCGAGATCCGGCGCAAGGTCTCGGAGGGGCGCGGGCTCTCACGCGAGGACTATGTCACCTCGCAGCGGATCATGAACGCCAGGGGCTGGGCGGTGCCGCACTGGCCGAGAGAATGGGGCGGGCAGGGTTGGACGGCGATCCAGCGCTACATCTTCACCGAGGAGATGCTGCTCGCCGCCGTGCCGCTGCCGCAGCAGTTCAACTGCTACATGGTCGGGCCGGTGATCGCCGCCTTCGGCTCGCAGGCGCAGAAGGAGCGCCACCTCGCCCGCATCGCCAATCTCGACGACTGGTGGTGCCAGGGCTTTTCCGAGCCCGGCGCCGGCTCCGACCTTGCCTCGCTCAAGACCAGAGCGGTGCGCGAGGGCGACCACTACATCGTCGACGGGCAGAAGACCTGGACGACGCTCGGCCAGCATGCCGACTGGATCTTCTGCCTGGTCAGGACCGATCCGGCGGCGAAGAAGCAGGCCGGTATCTCCTTCCTGCTGATCGACATGAAGACGCCGGGCATCAGCTTGCGGCCGATCATCACGCTGGAAGGCCGGCACGAGGTCAACGAGGTCTTCTTCGACAAGGTCAGGGTGCCCGCCGAGAACCTCGTCGGCGAGGAGAACAAGGGCTGGGACTATGCCAAGTTCCTGCTCGCCAATGAGCGCACGGGCATTGCCCGCATCGGCCTCTCCAAGGAGCGCATGGCAAGGATCAAGCGTCTCGCGCAGGAGATGCCGGCGGGTGAGGGCACGATGTGGGATGATCGCGACTTCCGCGAGCGCTTCGCCGACGTCGAGATCGAACTGAAGGCGCTGGAGATCACCCAGATGCGGGTCGTCGCCGCACAGGCGCGCGACCCGGGCAGGCCGGACCCGGCCTCCTCGATCCTCAAGATCAAGGGCTCGCAATTGCAGCAGGCGACGACGGAGCTCCTGCTCGAAGTCGCCGGCCCCTTCGCGCTGGCGGCGCCGGAACGCGGCGCCGAGCCGACCAATGACTGGCCCTTCGACCATGACTGGGCCGATGCGGCCGCCGCTAGCTATTTCAACAACCGCAAGGTCTCGATCTATGGCGGCTCGAACGAGATCCAGAAGAACATCATCGCCAAGGCGGTGCTGGGCTTGTGACGATGGGCTCGACCCCTTGCTATCCGCCGCCGTCATCCCGGGCCTGAGCCGGGATCCATACTAGGGCGCCGACGCCCTGCGATGGATCCCGGAGCGGCGCGGCTTTGCCGCTTGTCCGGGATGACGGTGCGGATGGGACGACTGCGCTGCGAACCGAAGAGACGCACCATGGATTTCGACCTCTCCCCCGAACAGGCGCAGCTAAAGGACGGCGTCGAGCGGCTGATCGCGGCGAGTTACCCTTCGGTGGAGACGCGCCAGAAGCTCGCCCGCGAGCCGCTCGGCTTCTCCGAGCGGGGCTGGGCGCAATTCGCCGAGATGGGCCTTCTGGGGATTCCGTTCAGCGAGGCCGAGGGCGGTTTCGGCGGCGGGCCGGTCGAGACGCTGGTGGTGATGGAGGCGCTCGGCAAGGGGCTGGCGCTGGAGCCTTACCTTGCGAGCGTGGTGCTCGGCGGCGCCGCCCTGCGGCTCGCCGGCTCGGCCGAGCAGAAGCAGCGGCTGATCCCGGCCGTGGTCGACGGCTCGCTGCGGCTCGCTCTGGCGCAGACCGAGAAACAGGCGCGCTACGATCTTAACGACATCGCCATGACGGCACGCAAGGTCGAGGGCGGCTATGTGCTGGATGGCGCCAAGAGCGTCGTGCTCAGTGGCGACAGTGCCGGGCTCCTGGTGGTCAGCGCTCGCACCTCCGGTGCGCGCCGCGATGCGCAGGGCATCAGCCTGTTCCTGGTGCCGGCCGATGCGCCGGGCCTGCGGATCACGGGCTATCCGACGCAGGATGGCGGGCGGGCGGCCGAGATCGGCTTTGCCGGGGTGCGGGTCGCCGATGCGGATCTGCTGGGGGAGGAGGGCAAGGGGCTGCCCGTGCTGCAGCGCCTCTCCGAACATGCGATCGCGGCGCTTGCCGCGGAGGCGGTCGGCGCGATGGCGGCGCTGCACGCCCTGACCGTCGACTATCTCAAGACCCGCACGCAGTTCGGCATGCCGATCGGCAATTTCCAGGTGCTGCAGCATCGGGCGGTCGACATGCTGATCGCGCTCGAACAGGCCCGTTCCATGGCCTTCTACGCGGCGATGATGGTCGAGCATGACGAGGCGCAGGAGCGCGCCACGGCGCTGTCAGCGGCCAAGGTCCAGATCAACCGCTCCTGCCGCCTCGTCGGGCAGGAGGCGGTGCAGCTCCATGGCGGCATCGGCATGACCATGGAGTATATCGGCGCCCACTATTTCAAGCGCCTGACCATGATCGAGAGCCTGTTCGGCGACACGCCGCACCATCTGCGCCGGGTTGCGGCTGCCGGCGGGCTGGTGGCCTGAGCCGGGCTCAGCGCCCCTCGGCGGCGAAACCGAGCGGGATTGCCGTCGTCGATTTCAGTTCCTCCATGGCGAACATCGAGGTGACGTCGCTGAGGTCGATGCGCGAGATCAGCTTCTTGTAGAGCGCGTCATAGGCGGCGATGTCCGAGACATAGGCCTTGAGCAGATAGTCGATCTCGCCGCTCATCCGGTAGAAATCGACGATTTCCGGCAGGTCGTGCACCGCCGTGTGGAAGCGCTCCAGCCATTCCATCGAATGCCTGGAGGTCTTGACCGCGATGAAGACGGTGACCCCGGCCTTGAGCTTGTCGCGGTCGAGCACTGCGACGCGGCGCCGGATATAGCCGGCGGCTTCGAGCTTCTGGATGCGCCGCCAGCAGGGCGTCGAGGAAAGCCCCACGGTTTCGGCGATGTCGGCCAGTGGCAGGCTCGCATCCGCCTGCAGTAGCGCAAGGATGCGCAGATCGAAGCTGTCGAGCTTGGCCAAGGGAATTCTCCGAGTCTGGAATGAAACGTGCCTGAAATTATCTGTGCGAGAATCTGATGCTCGTTACAGTTTGATTATTGGTATCAGTTTTCAATTTTCATGGATTTTGGCGTCAGGTAGCAAATCCTTCCCCATGAGCCGGACCTATCATGCCCCGGCGTTCGAGACCGGGGAGATCAGGACATGCAGGGTTACCTCAGCGAGGAGCGGCGCGGGGCGGTGCTACGCGATCTGCGGACCCATGAGGGCACCTGTTCGCGCGACTATCTGGCGGCTGCGCGCAATGTCCTGCGCGAGCTCGTCGCCATCCCCGATCTGGTCCAGCGCTTGCCGCTGCTGCGCAAGCCCGGCGGCTATGCCCGCAACCTTCTCGCCGGCAACGACGCCGTCAGCGTCTGGGCGATGGTCTGGGCCGAGGGCGCGACGACCTCGATCCATGATCATCACTGTTCCTGCTGCTTCGGCGTCGTCTCCGGCACGGTGTCGGAAACCTGGTATCGCGCCGTCGACACGGCCCGAGCGGTGCCGACCGAGGAACATGACCGGCAGGCCGGCTATGTCGCCTGCATGCTACCGACCGGCCCGAACATCCACCGCATGCAGAATCGCGGACCGGGCGAGGCGATCTCGATCCATATCTACGGTTTCGACCACGAGGCCCACAGCTCCTCGATCGAGACAGAATACACTGCTGTCGCCGGCTGAGGGGCCGCCGGCGCCGAGGGTCAGCCCAGCCAGCTGGTAAAGCCTTCGACCGGTTCGCGCTCCGGCACCAGCCGGTTGGCGGGGGCGTCGGGGTCTGCCTTGCCCAGGGCGATACCGCAGACCACGACCTCGCTCTCGGGGATCGCGAGTTCACGCCGCACCACAGGGTGGAAGCGCGCGAAGATCGCCTGCGGGCAGGAATCGAGGCCATGCGCCTGCGCCGCGATCAGGAAGGTCTGCACGAACATGCCGAGATCGAGCCAGGAGCCGATCTCCAGGTCGCGGTCGATCGTCACCATCAGCGCCACCGGCGCCCCGAAGAAGCGCAGATTGGCCTGGGTTTGGCGCTTCATGCCTTCATGGTCGCCGCGCACCACGCCGAGCAGCGAGTAGAGGTCCCAGCCGACCTTGCGCCGGCGCGACAGATAGGGCTCGCGGAAGGTCTGCGGGTAGTAGCGGTATTCTTCCTCGATCGGCAGATCGGGGGAATCCAGCCCCGCGATCAGTCCCTGTTCCAGCCGGGCGCGCGCTTGCGGGCCGAGCACACGCACCCGCCAGGGCTGCATGTTGGTGCCGCTCGGCGAGCAGGCCGCCAGCTCGAGCAGGCGGCGGACCAGCGTCGGATCGACCGGATCGGGCAGGAAGGCGCGGATGGCGCGGCGGCTCTCGATGGCGCGTTCGACAGTCGCAGCGTCGGTCATGCAGGGTCCTCGACTTCCGATCCTCAGCCCGCTTTGCGGGCCGCGACGAAGTCCTCATGCTCGCGCAGGAGATCGCCGGCGAGCGCCTGGGCGATCAGCTTGCGGGTGTTCTCGAGCCCGTAGATCGCCGCGAAGGAGCCGAAGCGCGGGCCCTGCTCCTCGCCGAACAGCACCTGATAGATCGCCTTCCACCATTCGCCGGTGACGGCGGGGCGCTCGGGCGTCGCGCTCTTGGCCTGGAAGTTCTGGTAGCGCGGGATGGCGCGGGCGATGTCCAGGGCGGTGTCCTGCACGGTCTCGGCGGAAGCCCCGTCCGGCAGGGCTGCGAGCGCGTCGGCCAGTGCCGAAAAGGCCTGGCGCTCGACCTCGTCCGCCGGCCGGTAGTGCTTGGCCGGCTTCACGAAGTCGCGGAAATAGGCGATCGCATAGCCGACCAGCGCATCGAGGCGCGGATGGGTCTGCGCCGAGACATCCGGCGCATAGCGCTGCAGGAATGCCCAGAGCACCGCCTTGTCCTCGGAATTGGCGACGGCGACGAGGTTGAGCAGCAGGCCGAAGCTGATCTGCGTGCGGGTGGCGTTCTCGCCCGAACCGGCCTGCGCCACCAGCTCGGGCGCGGGCGGATTGCCGGCATGGATGTGCCAGGCCGGGTTGCCGAGCCGGTTCTTCCAGTCCTGACGCTCATAACCGCCGAGGAACTGCAGATATTCGTCGACCGCCCGCGGGATCACGTCGAAATGCAGCTTCTTGGCCTCGCGCGGCCGCGCATACATGAACAGCGCCAGGCTTTCCGGCGAGCCGTAAGCGAGCCATTCCTCGATAGTCAGGCCGTTGCCCTTCGACTTCGAGATCTTCTGGCCCTGCTCGTCCAGGAAGAGCTCGTAGTTGAAGCCCTCCGGCGGCGTGCCGTCGAGGGCGCGGGCGATCTGAGAGGAGACCTTGACGGAGTCGATCAGGTCCTTGCCGGCCATCTCGTAGTCGACGCCGAGCGCGACCCAGCGCATCGCCCAGTCCGGCTTCCATTGCAGCTTGGCATGGCCGCCGGTGACCGGGGTGGTGAAGCGCTCGCCGGTCGCGGGGTCGCTCCAGGTGATGGTGCCGGCCTCGACATCGCGCGCCTCGATCGGCACCTGCATGACGATCCGGGTCTTCGGGTGGATCGGCAGGAAGGGCGAATAGGTCGCGGCGCGCTCCTCGCGCAGCGTCGCCAGCATGATCGCCATGATCTTGTCGAAGCGGGCGAGCATCTTCAGCAGGGTCGCGTCGAACTCGCCGGCGCGATAGGCGTCGGTCGAGGACTTGAACTCGTAGTCGAAGCCGAACTGGTCGAGGAAGGCGCAGAGGCGGGCATTATTGTGCCGGCCGAAGGAGTCATGCGTGCCGAAGGGATCGGGCACCTCGGTCAGCGGCTTGCCGAGATGCTGTGCCAGCAGCTCCTTGTTCGGGACGTTGTCGGGAACCTTGCGCAGGCCGTCCATATCGTCCGAGAAGGCGATCAGCCGGGACGGGATGGCGTCGTCGGTCAGCACACGAAAGGCGTGGCGGACCATGGAGGTGCGCGCGACCTCGCCGAAGGTGCCGATATGGGGCAGGCCCGACGGGCCATAGCCGGTCTCGAACAGAACCTCCTTCTTGCCCGATTTCTGCAGCCGCGCGACGAGCTTCTTCGCTTCCTCGAACGGCCAGGCGGCCGAGACGCGGGCGGCTTCGATCAGCGCGGGTTCGAAAACGGACATTTGGCCTGGGATCCTCGCAAATGCGGCAGGGGAGCGGGCGGTTTCGCAGATATGCGTGGGCGACGTCAATGCGCTGTCGCGCCTCGCCAGCCCCCGCAAGGACGCCTTGCCGGAGCTTGGCAGGGGTATAGGCTGTGGCCGCCCATGCCTGAAAGGATGCTGCGTTGGACCGCGATCTGCACGACGAACTCACCGCCTGGCGCCAGCATCTGCACGCCAATCCGGAATTGTCGATGCAGGAGGAGAAGACCAGCGCCTTCATCCAGGAGAAGCTCCGGGAACTCGGCGTGCCCTTCACCGCCAATATCGGCGGCCATGGCGTGGTCGCGACGCTGAAGCGCGGCAACTCGGATCGCAGCGTCGGCCTGCGCGCCGATATCGACGCCTTGCCGATCAAGGAGGCGAACGCAGTCCCCTATGCGTCGCAGCGTAGCGGGGTGATGCATGCCTGCGGCCATGACGGCCACACCGTGTCGCTGCTGGGAGCGGCGGCGCTCCTTTTGCGCGACGAGAGCTGGAGCGGCACGGTCCAGCTGATCTTCCAGCCTTCCGAGGAGAACGGCGCCGGCGCGAGGGCGATGATCGCCGACGGGCTGTTGGAGCGCTTCCCGATGGAGCGTGTCTTCGGCTTCCACAACTGGCCGGGGCTGGAAGCCGGCACGGTGCAGGTTCATCGCGGGCCGGTGATGGCCGATCCCGGGCGGTTCGAGATCACCCTGCATGGCACGGCCGGGCATGGCGCCAAGCCCGACCTGACCCGTGATCCGATCGTCGCCGCCGGCTATCTGATCGTCGCCTTGCAGACCATCGTCTCCCGCAATGTCGAGCCGATCGACAGTGCCGTCGTCTCGGTCGGGGCGATCCATGGCGGCACGGCGCCTAACCAGATTCCGGACCGCGTCACGCTCTCGGGGACGTTCCGCACCTATCGGCTGTCGGTGCGCGAGCGCGTGATGGACCGGATCAGGCAGATCAGCGAGGGCATCGCCGAGACCTTCGAGATGCGGGCAGAGGTGCTGCTCACCGCGATGGGGGCGCCGACCGTCAACAGCGAGATCGAGGAGGAGCTCGCGGTTTCGGCCGCCAGGAGCCTCGGCCTCGCGGTCAGGCGCGACCTGCCGCCGAGCACGGCCTCGGAGGATTTTCCGATGCTGACGCGGGATCGGCCGGGCGCCTATGTCTGGATCGGCAACGGTCCGGCGCGGGATGGCGGCGAACTGCACAATGAGCGCTATGATTTCAACGACGCGATCCTGCCGGCGACGGCGGGCTGGATGGCGGCGGTGGCCCGCCAGGCGCTGGAGGGCGCGCTGAGCAACGCCTCGCCGGGCTGATCAATAGGGGCTCACCGGGAAGAAGCGGATGAACAGGCGCGCATAGGTGCCGTCGTCCCAGAGCGATTGCAGCGCATAGTCGATGGCGCGCTTCAACGGCAGCTCGTCCTTGCGCAGGAGGAAGCTGACGCCTTCGCCGAAATAGCGCGACTCCAGATAGGGGCCGCCGGCGAAGGCGAGCTCGTTGCCGCCGCGGCCGGCGAGGGCGAGGGCCAAGCCGAAACCGTCGCCGAAGACATATTCGGCGTCGCCGCTGCGCAGCAGGGTCAGCGCCGCCAGCATGTCGGAAACCTCGCGGCGTTGGACGAAGGGAGCGACGCGCTCGAGGAAGGCCTGGTGGGCCGTGCCTGCGATCACGGCGACGCGCTTGCCCTGCAGAGCGGCGAGATCGAGATCCGCGCGCGCATTGCCGCGCGTCGTGACGAAACGGGCCGGCGAGCGATGATAGAGATGGCTCGCCGCAAAGCGCTCGCGCAATTCGCGGGTGATCGGGATCGCCGCGGCGAGCACGTCGCCGCGGCCCTCGGCGAGCGAGTCGAGCAGGGTGTCGAAGCGCCGCGCCTGGATCGTACAGCTCATGGCGAGCTTCTCGCAGACGGCGCGGGCGAGCTCGACCGAGAAGCCGGTGACGCCGCCCTCCGGCGTCGCGAAATGCATCGGCGGGAAGTCGTCGTCCGTCAGGAAGCGGATGACCCGCGGTGGGCCGGGATCGGGCCGCTCGAGCCGGACATTCGGATCCCAGAAGTTCGGCACGACATAGCTGGGAGTCGGCTGCGCCTGGGCGATCGCTCCGCCCGCGGGCAGGAGCAGCAGGGCGGCGAGGGCGCTGCCGGCGAAGGTTTTGGTGATGCGGGCGATCATCGCCCGCATCTGGCGCCAGGCCGGGGCGGGGATCAAGGGGCAGTTGCCGTCATAAAGGGCGCGGGATCCCCTCTCCTGTAAGGAGAGGGGTAGGGGTGAGGTGTTCGGGAGAGAAAACGCTCGCCGCAACGCAGCCGCGGTCAGCGCTCACGCAACTGGTCTTGCCGCCAACACCTCACCCTGCCCTCTCCTTACAGGAGAGGGTTCCCCGAGCTCGGCTCGGCAGCGTCGAGCGTTCATCCCAGCGTCGCCGCCGTCGCCTTCGCACCCTTCTGGAACAGGTTGCCGAGATGCCCCGCCACGGCCTGCGTGAAGCGCTGCTCGCGCGGCAGGTCGTCGCCGAAGATCGCGCCGAGGCCGAGCAGGGCTTCGCTCAGTGCCGCGGCATTGCGGCCGACCGCCTTGGCGCGCGTCGCGAACTCGGCGGCGAGCGGGTCGCGCACGTCGATCGCGGCGCCCTTCTCGTCGGTGCCGGCGACATAGGCCATCCAGGCGGCGACGCCGAGCGCGAGGTGATCGATCGGCGCACCGGCCTTCAAGCGCTCGCGGATGGTGCCGAGCAGGCGCTGCGGCAGCTTCTGCGAGCCGTCCATGGCGATCTGCCAGGTGCGGTGACGGATCGCCGGATTCTGGAAGCGGGCGAGGAGGTCGCCGGCATAGGCCTTGAGGTCGACGCCCTGCGGGGCCGGCACGGTCGGGATGATTTCGCTCCAGAGCCCCTGCAGGAAGCGCGCGAAGACCGGATCGCGACTGGCATCGGCGACCGTCTCATGGCCGGCGAGATAGCCGAGATAGGCGAGGCTCGAATGGGCGCCATTGAGCATGCGCAGCTTCATGAACTCGAAGGGCGCGACCTCGGAAACCATCTGGGCACCGACCGCGTCCCAGCGCGGCCTTCCGGCGACGAAGCGGTCCTCGATCGCCCATTGCCGGAAGGGCTCGCCGATCACCGGGGCGGCATCATCCTGACCGAGGAGGCGCACCACCTCGGCGATATCGGCCTCGGTGGTCGCCGGCACGATCCGGTCGACCATGGTCGAGGGAAAGGCGCCATTGGCCTCGATCCAGGCCGCGAGCTTGTCGTCGTGCAGCGCAGCGAAATCGCGGACGAGGCCGGCCAGGACATGGCCGTTGGCGGGCAGGTTGTCGCAACAGAGCGCGGTGAACGGGCCAAGGCCGGCGGCCTTGCGGGCGGCGAGGCCGGCGACGATCAGGCCGATGGCCGAGCGCGGCGCGCCGGGATCGGCGAGGTCGCGGACGATGTCAGGATGGTCGGCCCTGAGCCTGCCGGTTGCCGGATCGTGGCAATAGCCCTTTTCGGTGACGGTGAGCGAGACGATTCTGGTCTCCGGCGCGGCGAGCTTCGCCACCAGCGCCTGCGGGCTCTCGGGCGCGACCAGGACGTCGAGGACCGAGCCGATGACGCGCAGCTCAGGCCCGGCAGGGGCCCGCTTCAGGAAGGTGTAGAGCCCGTCCTGGGGTTTCAGCCGGTCGCGCTGGTCGGGCCTTTGCAGGCTGGCGCCGGTGATGCCCCAGGCGCCGAATTCGGTCTCCAGCGCATCGTCGGTGAATTCGCAGAGATGGGCACGGGCGAAGGCGCCGAGCCCGAGATGGACGATGCCGGGTGTGAGCGCAGCGCGATCATAGCCGGGCCGTCGGACGGTGGCAGGCAGGGCGGCGAGCGTGGCGGAAGACAGGCGGGTCAATGGAACAGCCTCGGCAGCCAGAGGGAGAAGCCCGGCACATAGGTCACGAGCAGGAGCACGGCAACCGAGGCGCCGTAGAAGGGCCAGATCGTGCGCATGGATTCGCCGATCGAGATGCGCCCGATGGCGCAGGCGACGAATTGTACCGAGCCGACTGGCGGGGTGTTCAAGCCGATGCCGGCGTTGAGAATCAGGATCACGCCGAAATGGATCGGGTCGACGCCGAAGGCCTTGACCACCGGCAGGAAGATCGGCGTGCAGATGATGATCATCGGCGCCATGTCCATGAAGGTGCCGAGCACCAGAAGGATCAAGTTGATCATCAGCAGGATGGTGAGCGGGTTGTCGGAGACCGCCTTCATCGCCGCGATCGTCGCCTGCGGCACCTGCAGGAAGGCCATCAGCCAGCCGAACGAGCCGGCGGCGCCGATGACCAGGAGCACCATTGCCGTGGTGCGGACGGCGCCGAGCGTCGCCTCGACGAAGGCGGTCCAGGTCAGTTGCCGATAAACCAGGATGGTGACGAGGATGGCGTAGACCACCGCGACGCAGGAGGATTCCGTCGCGGTGAAGACGCCGGAGCGGACGCCGCCGAAGATGATGCCGATCAGGAGGATGCCGGGCGTGGCGACGACGACATAGCGGCCGACAGCGGCGAAGCCCGGAAAGGCCTCGCGCGGGTAGCCGCGCCTCACCGCCACAGCCCAGGCCGCGACCATCAGCGCGCTGCAGAGCATCAGGCCGGGCACGATGCCGGCGGTGAAGAGGTCGGCGATCGAGAGATTGCCACCCGCCGCCAGCGAATAGATGATCATGTTGTGCGAAGGCGGGATCAGGAGCGCGATGATCGCCGCGTTGGCGGTGACGTTGACGGCGTAGTCGGCATCGTAGCCGCGCTTCTTCATCTGCGGGATCATCAGCCCGCCGACCGCCGAGGCGTCGGCGACGGCCGAGCCGGAAATGCCGCCGAAGAGCGTGCAGGTCACGACATTGACCTGGCCGAGGCCGCCGCGCAGGTGGCCGACCAGGCTCGCCGCCATCTGGATCAGGCGCTCGGCGATGCCGCCGCGGATCATCAGATCGCCGGCATAGATGAAGAACGGGATCGCCATCATGGCGAAGGCGTTCATGCCGGAATTCATCTGCTGGAAGACGACGACCGGCGGCAGGCCCATATAGACGACGGTCGCGACCGAGGCGATGCCGAGGCAGAAGGCGACGGGCACGCCGATCAGCAGCAGCAGCGAGAAGGAGCCGAACAGAACCCAGAGTTCCATGGCTCAGACCTCCTGCTCGGAGCCGAAATGGCCGAAGCCGAGCGGGGCCTGCTTCAGGCCTGTGACGAAGAGCAGCATCTTCTCGAGTGCGAACAGGGCGATCAGGGCGCCACCCGCGGCGATCGGGACATAGTCCCAGCCGCGCGAGATGCCGATGATCGGCATGCGGTCGCTCCAGGTGCCCATGGCGAGCTGGGTGCCGTAGACCAGCATGGCGAGGCCGAAGGCGCAGACCAGCCCCTCGCCGATCAGGATCAGCGCGGCCCGCATGGGTGGCGGCGACATGATCAGCCCGACCTCGAAGCCGAGATGGTCGCTCTCGCGCACGCCGACGGCGGCGCCGAGCAGGATGAACCAGGACATCAGGAAGAGCGAGCCGGCCTCGACCCAGATCGGCGTGTCGTTGAGGACGTAGCGGCCGAACACCCCCCAGGCGACCATGGCCGTCATCAGGACGAGGCCGGTGCCGGCGGCGACGAGCGAGTACAGGCTGAGCTTGGCGCCGAGGCGCGTCAGAAGCGCGGTGAAGGCGTGCATGGGATGTCCAGATGATGTCTGCCGATTGCTTATGCTCAGCCCGCATTCTCAGGAGCCGCGAAGCGACGTCTCGGGATGGGGGCCTCCTCGATAAAAAAACGGGGCAGCCCGGAGGCCGCCCCGCCATTCAGCTCACTTCACCGCCTGGATCGCGGCGACCATGTCCTTGAGCTTGGGATCGGTGACGAACTTGTCGTAGACCGGCTTCATCGCGTCGATGAAGGGCTGCTTCTCGACGCTGTTCACCTGGGCGCCGCCGGCCTTGACCTTGGCTTCGGAAGCCTTTTCGCGAGCGTCCCAGAGCTCGCGCATCTTGGCGACGGATTCCTTGGCGGCCGTCTTGATCAGCGCCTGGTCGGCGGCGTTGAACTTGTCGAAGCTCTTCTTCGACATCACCAGCACCTCCGGCGAGAGCGAGTGCTCGGTCTGCGAATAGAATTTCGAGACCTCGAAATGCCGGGTCGATTCATAGGACGGCCAGTTGTTCTCGGCGCCGTCGATGACGCCGGTCTGGAGCGCCGAATAGACCTCGCCGAAGGGCATCGGCGTCGCATTGGCGCCGAGCGCCGAGACGAGCGCGACGAACATGTCCGACTGCTGGACGCGGATCTTCATGCCCTTCATGTCGGCGGGCGTGTTGATCGCCTTCTTGGAATTATAGAAGGAGCGCGAGCCGGAATCGTAGAAGGCGAGGCCGATCAGGTCGTGCTTCTCGAAATCCTTCAGGAGATTGTCGCCGATCGGCCCGTCCATCACCTTCCGCATATGGTCGACCGAACGGAAGATGAAGGGCAGCGAAGGCACATTGGTCGCCGGGATCAGATTGTTGAACGGCGCCATGTTGATGCGGTTCATGTCGATGACGCCGAAACGCGTCTGGTCGATCGTGTCCTTCTCCTGGCCGAGCTGGGCCGAGTGGAAGACGTTGATCTTGATACGGCCCTGGGTGCGCTCGTCGAGCAGCTTGCCCATGTGGCGGACGGCCTCGACCGTCGGGTAATCTGTCGGATGGATGTCGGTGGAGCGCAGGGTGACGTTCTGTGCCTGAGCCGACAGGCTGAAGCTGGTGATGAAGGCCGCGCCCGCAAGCGCGGCGAAATACCGTCTCGTGATCATGTTGAAGTCCCTCCCGTTGAAACCTGCCGGATTTTCCGGTCGTTTTTGCCCGTGGCGAGCGCCATGGCCGCAGAGGGCCGGCGCGGCGATGTCTAGAGAAATTCCTCCCGCATCGGCGTGAAGGAATCGACGAGCTGCCCGGCCTCGATGGCGACGACGCCATGGACGAGGTTCGCCGGCACGAAGAAGCTGTCGCCGGCGGAAAGTCGGCTGGTCTCACCATCGATGGTGACGTCGAAGACGCCGCTCTCGACGAAGCAGGCCTGGCGGTGCGGGTGCTGATGCGGCTTGCCGACCGCGCCCTTCTCGAAGGCGACGCGCACCACCATCAGATCCGGCCCATAGCCCATGATCTTGCGCTTGATGCCGGGATCGGTCGCCTCCCAGGCGATATCCGCATCATGCTGGAAAAAGGCGTCGAGACGGTCGGTCATCGTGCCAGCCAGCCTCCGTCGACAGGAAGGATCGCGCCGTGGATGTAGGAAGCGGCGTCGCTCGCCAGGAACACCGCCGCGCCGCCGATATCCGAGGGCTTGCCCCAGCGCCCGGCCGGGATGCGGCCGAGGATCGCGGCGTTGCGCTCGGGATCGGCACGCAGCGCTTGCGTGTTGTTGCTCTCGACATAGCCGGGCGCGATCGCGTTGACGTTGATGCCGTGCTGCGCCCATTCGCAGGCGAGGAGCCGCGTCAGCCCCGCGAGGCCGCTCTTGCTCGCCGTATAGGAGGCGACGCGGATGCCGCCCTGGAAGGAGAGCAGCGAGGCGATGTTGACGATGCGCCCGCTGCGACCGGCCGCGAGCGCCGCCTTGGCGAAGGCCTGGGCCAGGAAGAAATTGGCCTTGAGATTGAGGTTCATCACCTCGTCCCAGTCGCTCTCGCTGAAGTCGAGCGCGTCCGCCCGGCGGATGATGCCGGCATTGTTGACGAGGATGTCGAGCGGGCCGGCGAGCGCCCCGGCCTCGTCGATGACGCGCGCGGCGATGCCGTTCTGCTGGAGATCGGCCTGGAGCGGCAGGCAGGTTCCGCCGGCATCGGCGATCAGTGTCTGCGTTTCGGCCATGCTCGATCGGCCGGCTGCGATCACGGTCGCGCCGGCCTGCGCCAGCGCCAGGGCAATGCCCTGGCCGATGCCGGTATTGGCGCCGGTGACCAGCGCCCGCCGGCCTTCCAGCGAGAAGGGCGAGCGCGTCGGCATCAGCGCAGGGTCTCCACCGGGGCGGCATCCATGTCGGTGAACTCGACATTGTCGCCGGCCATCGCCCAGACGAAGGCGTAGTTCGAGGTGCCGCAGCCGCAATGGATCGACCAGTTCGGCGAGATCACCGCCTGCTCGTTGGCGACGAGGATGTGGCGGGTCTGCTGTGGCTCGCCCATGAAGTGGAAGACGCGATGGGCGGGATCGAGGTTGAAGTAGAGATAGGCCTCCATGCGCCGCGTATGGGTGTGGCAGGGCATGGAGTTCCAGACCGAGCCCGGCTCCAGCGCCGTCATGCCCATCACCAGCTGATTGGTGCCGGTCGAGTTCGGCATGATGTATTGCCGGATGGTGCGCTTGTTCGACGTCTCCGCCGAGCCGAGATGCAGGGTGTTGGCCTCGTCCTTGCGGATGAGCTGGTGCTTCGCCTCGCGATGCGCCGGGGCGCTGGTCAGGTAGAACTTGGCCGGATCAGCCGGATCGGCGCTGGCGAAGGAGACTTCCCTAGCGCCGAGGCCGACATAGAGCGCGTCGAGGCTCGGCAGGTCGAAGCGCTCGCCGTCTACGCTGACCGAGCCGGTACCGCCGAGATTGATCACGCCGAGCTCGCGTCGCGCCAGGAAGAAGGGCGTGCCGGTCGGCGCGAACGGGTCGAGCGTCAGGGGGCTGGCCGACGGCATCGCGCCGCCGACGATCATGCGGTCGTAATGGCTGTAGGTCAGCGCGATCTCGCCTTGCACGAAGATGCGCTCGATCAGGAAATCCTGGCGCAGCGCCTCGGTATCGTAACCGCGCACATCGCGCGGATGGGCGGCCTGGCGTTCGTCGATCCTGCTGGTCGCGGCGGTCACAGCTTGTAGGCCTCCTTGGCCAGGCGATAGGCGAGGTCATGGGCGAGTTCCGCCGCCTCGTCCTCGTCGAGCCGGTGCTCGGCGACGAGCTTGGCGAGGTAGTGGCAGTCCATCCGGCGGGCGACGTCGTGGCGCGCCGGGATCGAGAGATAGGCGCGGGTATCGTCGTTGAAGCCGACGGTGTTGTAGAAACCTGCCGTCTCGGTGGTCAGCTCGCGGAAGCGCAGCATCGCCTCGGGCGCATCGAGGAACCACCAGCCAGGCCCGAGCTTCAGCGCCGGATAATGGCCGGCGAGCGGGGCGAGCTCGCGCGAATACACGGTCTCGTCGAGGGTGAAGGCGATGACGGTGAAGCCGGGTTCGTTGCCGACCGCGTCGAGCAGCGGCTTCAGCGCCGAGACATAGTCCAGCCCGCGCGGGATGTCGCAGCCCATGTCGCGGCCGAACTGCTCGAACAGATACGGGTTGTGGTTGCGGTAGGAGCCGGGATGGATCTGCAGGACGAGCCCGTCATCGAGGCTCATCTTGGCCATTTCGGTCAGCATCTGGCCGCGGAACAGGTCGGCATCCTCGGCCGAGAACTTGCCCTTCAGGATCTTGGCGAAGAGCTTCTCGCATTCGGCCTGGGTGAGGTTGGCGGTGCGGGCCGTGGCGTGGCCATGGTCGGAAGAGGTCGCCCCGCGCGCGATGAAATAGGCGCGGCGCTTGCGATGAGCCTCGAGATAGCCGTTCCAGCTCGTGACATCCTCGCCGGTCAATTCGCCGAACTGCTCGAGATTGCCTTTGAAGCCCTCGAATTCGGGATCGACGACGCTGTCGGGCCGATAGGCGGTGACGACCTTGCCGCCCCAGCCGGACGCCTTGATCATGTCGTGCCATTTCAGCGGGTCGAGCGCGCCTTCGGTGGTCGCGATCGCCTCGATGTTGAAGCGCTCGAACAAAGCGCGCGGCCGGAATGCGTCCTGCTCCAGCTGCTCGGCGATGCGGTCATAGATCTTGTCGGCATTGTCGGCGCTGAGCCGCTCGCGGATGCCGAAGATCGTGTTGGCGGCATGCTCGAACCAGAGCCGGGTCGGCGTACCCCTGAACAGGTGCCAGTTGCTGGCGAAAAGCTTCCAGATCTTGCGCGGGTCGGCCTCGACCTCACCGCCATCCTTGCGGGCGATGCCGAGCTCTTCGAGCTTGATGCCCTGCGAATAGAGCATCCGGAAGATGTAGTGGTCGGGCTTGACGAACAGCGTCGCCGGATCGGGAAACGGCTTGTCCTCGGCGAACCAGCGCGGGTCGGTATGGCCATGCGGGGAGATGATCGGCAGGTCGCGAATGCCGGCATAGAGGCGGCGCGCAATGCCGCGCGTCACCGGTTCGGCGGGCAAGAGACGATCGTCGTGCAGCAGCATCGCTGGCGTTTCCTCTTATGGCCGTGACCATAGGCACGGCGCTGAGGCGTGGTCAATATACTAATATACTAGTTCGTCAAACAGAGTCGTGTTAGTCGGTTGAAGACGACAAATGACGACTCGCGTCATGTCCTATTCGGGAGGCGACAATCATGGCCGGGGCGAGGCGATGTCGGAAGCCATGAGCGATCGGGAAGCCGGTGGAGGCCGGCGCGAGCGGCGGCCGCAGCGCATGGCCGTCGTGCCGGCCGGGCGCGCGACGGCGGCGGCGATGGTGCAGGATGAACTCCGGCGCGAGATCCTCGACATGGAGCTGCGGCCGGGAGCGCCGTTATCGGAGAAGGATCTGACCGCCCGTTTCGGGATGAGCCGCACGCCGGTGCGCGAGGCGCTGATCCGGCTGAAGGAAGAAGGCCTCGTCGAGATATTCCCGCAGGCCGGCACCTTCGTCGCGCGCATCCCGGTCGGTGCGATCCCGGAGGCGGTGTTCATTCGCCAGGCGCTGGAATGCGCCACGGTCGAACTGCTGGCGGAGCATGCGAGCGCCGAGGACATCGCCCGGCTGGATGCGACCATTGCCCGCCAGCACGAGGCCTTCGACAGCGGTGACCAGGAGAGCTTCCACCGCGCCGATGAGGCCTTTCACGAGGCGCTGGCGCAGGGCGCCGGCTATCCCGGCGTCTGGAAGCTCGCCCAGGCGGCCAAGAGCCAGATCGACCGCTGCCGGCGCATGACCCTGCCGGTGCCCGGGCGCATGGAGATGGTGATCCGCGAGCACCTCGCCATCGTCGACGAGGTCCGGCGCCATGACGCGCCGGCCGCGATCGCGGCGATGCGCCAGCATCTCGGCACGCTGCTGCCTGATCTCGTCCATCTGCAGGCGAGCAATCCGGATTATTTCGTGTGATCTGCACTGCTGGCAGCGTGAGGCTCGGGGAACCCTTCTGCCGTGTGGGAGAAGGGCAGGGATGAGGGACTGCCCTATCCACAGAACGCGCGACGGTGTCGCCTCGCCTTAACAATTGGTGGCGGGCCCTCACCCCTATCCCTCTCCCAACCGGGAGAGGGGATGCCGCAGCCTTCAGCGCTCTTGCCTCCCGCTTCGTTCCCGCGCCATCTTGCGCCGCCAAATCAGGGAGGCGGACGATGACGACGCGGCGCGATCTTCTGGCGGGGGCGGGTGTCGCCGCGCTCGCCACCCAGTTTTCGCTGCCCGCCTTCGCGCAGGCGAAGGACAGCGTCGTGATCGGCATGACGCTCGAGCCGCCGACGCTCGATCCGACATCGGGCGCGGCGCAGGCGATCCGCGAGGTCGTGCTGCAGAACATCTTCGAGGGCCTCGTCGCCATGGACCGCACCGGCAAGATCGTGCCGGCGCTGGCCGAAAGCTGGACGGTCTCGGCGGACGGGCTGACCTATACCTTCAAGCTGCGGCCCAATGCCCGTTTCCATGACGGCACGCCGTTCTCTGCACGCGACGTGAAGTTCTCCTTCGAGCGCGCGGTGGCGCCCGATTCGACCAATGCGCAGCGCTGGATCTTCACGCAGATCGCCGCGATTGAAGCGCCGGACCCGGTGACGGTTACGATCACGCTGAAGCAGCCGACGGCGAATTTCGTCTACGGCCTCGCCTGGGGCGACGCGATCATCGTCTCGCCGGCGACGGCGGCGGACAACAAGACCAGGCCGGTCGGCACCGGACCGTTCAAGTTCGCGCGCTGGAACCGCGGCGACCGGCTCGAATTCGAGCGCAACGCCGAGTATTGGGGGCCGAAGCCGGCACTCGCCAAGGCCGTGTTCCGCTTTATCGGTGATCCGCAGGCCCAGGTCGCGGCGCTCCGGGCCGGCGACATCGACGCCTTCACCAATCTCTCGGCGCCGGAGGCGATCCCGCAGCTCAAGGCCGACCCCAAGCTCAAGGTCACGCTCGGCAAGACCGAGGGCGAGACCATCCTCGCCATCAACAACGCCAAGGCGCCGTTCAGCGATATCCGAGTGCGCCAGGCGATCTCGCATGTGCTCGACCGCAAGACCATCGCGCTCGGCGTCTACGGCTTCGATCTCGACTATATCGGCAGCCATTTCTCGCCGCTGCACCCGGCCTATGTCGATCTGACCGGCACCTATCCGGTCGACATCGCCAAGGCCAAGAGCCTGCTCGCGGCGGCGGGCTTCCCGAACGGTTTCTCCTGCACGCTGCGCCTGCCGCCGCCGGCCTATGCGCGCCGCGGCGGCGAGATCATCGCGGCCTTGCTGGCGCAGATCGGCATCAACGCCTCGATCGAGCCGCTGGAATTCCCGCAATGGCTGGAGCGGGTGTTCCGGGGCAAGGATTTCGACCTCACGGTGATCGCCCATACCGAGCCGCTCGACATCGGCAACTATGCGCGCGACGACTACTACTTCCAGTACAAGAACCCCGAGTTCAAGGCGCTGATGGCCAAGATCGACGGCACGCTCGACGAGGCCGAGCGCAACAGGCTCTATGGCGAGGCGCAGCGCATGCTGGCGCGCGACGCGGTCAACGGCTTCCTCTTCATCCTGCCGAAGCTGACCGTGACCAAAGCCGATCTCGAGGGCATGTGGACCGACTGGCCGCTGCCGCTGACGCCGCTGGCGGAGGTGCGCTGGCGGTAGGTGTTTTTCGATGGCGATCGGGATATCCGCGGGGAACCCCTCTCCCGGATGGGAGAGGGGCAGGGGTGAGGGACCGCCGCTGATCGATAAGTGGAGCGTCGCCGTTGCGCCCTCTGTGGTTAGGGCAGGCCCTCATCCCTGCCCTTCTCCCACACGGGAGAAGGGTTCCCCGCGGCTCTCAGGCCCGTTTCGCGTCGCCTCGTCCGGGCAGAGCCAGCGGAGCGCCCCGTGACCGCCTATCTCCTGCGCCGGCTGCTCGCCCTGGCCGCGACGTTGCTCGGCGCTGCGCTGGTGATCTTCCTGGTGCTCGAAATCCTGCCGGGCGATCCGGCGGCGGTGACGCTCGGCCTCAACGCCGCGCCCGAAGCTCTGGCGGCGCTGCGCATGGAAATGGGCCTCGACCGGCCGGCTCCGGTGCGTTTCCTCACCTGGATAGGCGGGCTCCTGACCGGCGATCTCGGCCTCAGCTACACCTATCGCGTGCCGGTGACGCAATTGATCGGCGAACGTATGGTGGTGACGCTGCCGCTCGCCGCGATGGCGATCCTGCTCGCAATGGCGATCGGCATTCCTCTCGGCGCCGTCGCGGCGGCGCATCACAATCGGCCGGGCGATGCGGCAGTGATGGTCTTCGCGCAGGCGGGCCTCGCGATTCCGAACTTCTGGTTCGGCCTCCTGCTGGTGCTGGTCTTTGCGGTCGGTGCCGGCTGGCTCCCGGCCGGCGGCTTTCCCGGCTGGGGTGCTGGGCTCGTGCCCGCCTTCAAGGCGCTGCTGCTGCCGGCGATCGCGCTCGCCCTGCCGCAGGCGGCGATCCTGGCGCGCGTCACCCGGGCGGCGATGCTGGAGACGATGCAGCAGGATTATGTCCGGACCGCCCGGGCCAAGGGGGTGAGCCGGCGCCGGACCATGCTGCGCCATGTGCTGCGCAATGCGCTGATCCCGGTCGTCACCATTCTCGGGCTGCAGTTCTCGATGATGATCGCCGGCGCGATCATCATCGAGAACGTCTTCGCCCTGCCGGGACTCGGGCGGCTGGTCTTCCAGTCGATCGCCCAGCACGACCTGATCGTCGTCAAGGACCTCGTCATGCTGTTCTGCGCGCTGGTCGTGCTGGTTAATTTCCTGGTCGAGCTGCTCTACGGCGTCATCGATCCGCGCCTGCGGCAGGCGGATTGACGCGATGGCGCAGCTTTCAATGCCAGCCGAGACCGATGCGGGCGGCGCCGGCCGGGGCGAAAGGGCGCGGCTCGGGGACCGGCAGATCGACCGCCACGATGCGGACAGCCTCGGCGATGTCTTCGGCGAAATCAGGGGCGGTGCGCAGCGCCGCCAGTGGGCGCGGCGCGGGGATGGCAAGCCCGTCCGCGACCATCGCCGCCACATGCCGGGTCAGCGCGCGAGTGCCGCGGCGCAGGGTTTCGTCGAGGCTGTCGGCGGAGCAGAGGCAGCCCGGGAAATCCGGGAAGCTGATGCCGAAGACGCCGGCCGACTGGTGAATGAGCGCGATGACGCGCGGCATAGCCTGAACCTCCTCGCGAACGGACGAATGCTCAGCCCATTGGCTTGCCCGAGCATAGCCGAGTTCACCGCGCCGGGGTGGCGCTCATGCGACGGGAGCCGTGCGACATGAGGCCGCCGCAGCCTGTCATGCGGGGGCGCCCGCGACACTGGTGGGCCAGCCCATCTTTCCTTGCTGGTCTCGTCCTCGCCGGGCTCGTCGTCGCCGCGGCGCTGATCTCCTATGTCTGGACGCCCTATGATCCCAAGCAGATGGCGATCCTCAAGCGTCTGCGGCCGCCCTCGGCCGAGCACTGGTTCGGCACCGACCAGTTCGGCCGCGACGTCTTCTCGATGATCATGGTCGGCGCCCGCAATTCGCTGGCGGTCGGCCTCGGCGCTGTCGGCCTCGGCCTCACCGTCGGCAGCGCGCTCGGCCTGCTTGCGGCGATGCGGCGCGACGGGCTGCTCGACAATCTGATCATGCGCATGGCCGATTTCAGCCACGCCTTCCCGGCCGTGCTCTCGGCGATCATGATCAGCGCAGTCTGGGGACCGGGCATGATGAATGCGGTGATCGCCATCGCGATCTACAGCCTGCCCTATTTTGCGCGACTCGCACGCGGGGCGGCGCTGCAATGCTGGGCGCTTGACTATGTGCTGGCGGCGCGCGCCGCCGGGCTGAGGGAGATCACCATCACCCGGCTGCACATCCTGCCCAATATTGCCGGCGTGCTGGTGGTGCAGGCGACGATCCAGTTCGCGCTCGCCATCCTCGCCGAGGCCGGCCTGTCCTATCTCGGGCTCGGCACGCAGCCGCCGAACCCGTCCTGGGGCCGAATGCTCAACGAGGCGCAGACCTTTATGGCAGCCCAGCCCTGGCTCGCCATCTTCCCGGGCATGGCGATTGCGCTTTCGGTACTGGCCTTCAACCTCCTGGGCGACGGCCTGCGCGACGCGGTCGATCCACGCACGCGGCGTTCGCGGGATTGAGGACGATGATCCGGTGTGGAACCTCTTTGTCTTTCCGGGCGGGCCAAGAGGCCTGAGCATGAAACACCCGAACACGATTTCCCTCCGTCATGGTCGGGCTTGTCCCGGCCATCAACGCCTTCGCTGGCCGAGTGCCGTGTTCAAGACGTGGATGCTCGCCACAAGGGCGAGCATGACGAACTGGAAACCTGTCGTGTTCCTGGGTTTCGGGCTCTTCGCTGGCGCGAAGCCCCGGAATGACTGTCGCGGTTCGTTTGCTTCAACACTGACTGTGGGAATCTCCCGATGATCGAGTTCGCCGATCTCAGCGCCGTCGACATGCTGAACGCCTTTCGCTCGCGCGAGCTCTCGCCGGTCGAGGTCGCCGAGGCGGTGATCGCGCGGATCGCACGATGGGAGCCGTCGCTCAACGCGCTCTATGCCTATGACCCCGAAGGCGCACGCGCCGCCGCCAAGGCGAGCGAGGCGCGCTGGCGCCGGGGCGAGGCGCTGGCGCTCGACGGCGTGCCCTGCACGATCAAGGAGAACATCGCGACGCAGGGTGTGCCCGTGCCGCTCGGCACGGCGGCGACGGAACTGGCCCCTGCTGCAGCCGACGCGCCGCCGGCGCAGCGCCTGCGCGAGGCCGGCTGCGTCATCCTGGGCAAGACCACCATGCCCGATTACGGCATGCTCTCCTCGGGCCTGTCGAGCTTCCACAAACTGGCGCGCAACCCGTTCGACCTCTCGAAAAACCCCGGCGGCTCCTCGGCCGGCGCGAGCGCGGCGGGGGCGGCCGGCTACGGCCCCTTGCATGTCGGCACCGATATCGGCGGCTCGATCCGCCTGCCGGCCGGCTGGTGCGGGCTCGTCGGGCTGAAGCCCAGCTTCGGCCGGGTGCCGATCGACCCGACCTATTACGGCCGCGTCGCCGGGCCGATGACCCGCACCGTCGCCGATGCGGCCCTGATGATGCGCGAGCTTTCGAAACCGGACGAGCGCGACCCGATGAGCTTGCCGCCGCAGGAGATCGCCTGGCTCGACCTTGAGCGCGAGCCGCGCGGGCTCAGGATCGGGCTGCAGCTGGAAGCCGGCATCGGCCTGCCGGTTGAGCCGGAGGTGAGGGCAGCGATCGTTCGGGCGGCCGAGGCCTTTCGCCAAGCCGGCGCGATCGTCGAGACGATGCCACCTTTCCTGACGCAGGATATGCTCGACGGACTCGACGATTTCTGGCGCCAGCGCGCCTGGGCCGAGATCGGCGCGCTGCCGAGGGAGAGGCAGGGCAAGGTGCTGCCCTATATCTACGCTTGGGCAGAGCGCGGCCGTGCCCTCAGCGGCGCGCAGGTGCATCGCGGCATGAGCCAGATGCTGGCAATCCGCCATGCGGCGCTGAAGGCGGCCCAGCCCTTCGACTATGTGCTCTCGCCGGTCTCGCCGGTGCCGAGCTTTGCCGCCGAACTCGCTTCGCCGCTCCACGATCCCCAGCGGCCCTTCGAGCATATCGTCTTCACCGTCGCGGCCAACATGTCGGACCAGCCTTCGGTCTCGGTCCATGCCGGCATGACGGCATCAGGCCTGCCGATCGGCCTGCAGATCACCGGGAAACGCTTCGACGATCTCGGCGTGCTGCAGATGGCGCGGGCCTGGGAGCAGCTACGCGGGCAGGGGCCGGAATGGCCGCGCGCTCCCCAGCACGCGGTTTGATCAGGCCTTCTTCGTTTTCTTCCCCGCCGCATTCAGCGCCATGGCGGCGCGGATCAGCGCAGCAAGCGCTGCCTCGTGGATCGCATCGCCTTCATGAATGTCGATGGCGCGCCTTGTGTTGCCGTCGAGGCTCGCATTGAACAGGCCGGCGGGATCGGGGAGCGAGGCGCCCTTGGCGAAGGTCAGCTTCACCGCGCTTTTGTAGGTCTCGCCGGTGCAGAGGATGCCGGCATGCTCCCAGACCGGGACGCCGCGCCATTTCCAGCTCTCGATCACCTGCGGATCCGCCTGCCGGATGATGGCGCGGACTTGTGCCAGCGCCGCACCGCGCCAGTCGGTCAGTTCCGCGATCCGGGCGTCGATCAACGCGGAGGCGGAGGCGACATCGCCGGGCTTGTCGTTCTCCTGCTGCATCGACCGATCTCCTTGTCGCGCTTCACATCTTCTCGCCCGGCAAGGCTGCTGCCTGCTTTACCCAGGCGGTGAACTGGGCCTCGTCGAGTTCGTCTTGCTCGTAGATATCGAGATAGCGCACCTCCTTCTGCTTGGAGGGGCCGGGCGGCAGCGGGTCGAGCGCGGCGCCGCGGAAGAAGGAGATTTTCACGTATTTCGCGAAACAGTGCAGGCCGAGGAAAAAGCTCTGTTCGTCGGCGCCGTAGAGCGGCGAGTTCCATTTCACCGCCTTCCTGACGCCGGGGACAGCGGCGCTGATCAGCGCATCGAGCCGGGTGCCGAGACCGCTCTTCCAGCCTGGCATGGCGGCGATATAGGCCTGGATCGGCGCCTCGCCATAGCCCTTGGCGATCTGCGGATTGCCGCCCGAAAGGAGCACGGGTTGCGCGTCTTCGGCTTTCGGCTTCGTAGCCGCCTTCGAACTCTTGCCGGCCATAGCTTCGCTCCTAGCCTTCCGCCCGCCGCCCTTGCCGCCGACCGGCAGCATAGGGCAGCACGAACATGTAGAGCCCGGAGACCATCATCAGGAAAAGCGGCAGCAGCGGGGAATAGACGATCCAGGCCGGCGGCTCGCCCAGCGCCATGGCGACGAAGTTGGCGATGACGGTCGCGGTGAAGATGATCGACAGCCAGCGATGGGCCAGCCGAATGGAGCCGTTCAAGGTCAACGAAGCCTCCTTCCTGAAACCGGAGTGGGGCGACATGGCTATTCGGCTTTTGCGAGCAGCTCTTCGAGCTTGTCGAAGAAGCGCGGCCAGCCGCTCCTTGCGCCGCCATAGGCCAGCTTCTGGTCCGGCCGGAAGCCGACCTGTTCCATGCGCAGCAGCGTGCCCTTAGGGGTCGGAGAGAGCGTGAAGGTGACCACGCTCTTCAGGCTGAAGGCCGCCTCCTCATGGGCGAGGTCCCAGCTGTAGGACAGCGTGCGGTTCGGCTCGATGGCGAGGACTTCGCAATCGAGCACGCCACCCCAGTCGCCATGTAGCTTGAAGCGGTGGCCGAGGCTCGGCACGAAATCGTTCCGCATCAGCCATTCCGCGATCAGATGCGGCTGGGTCAGGGCGCGCCAGAGTTTCTCCGGCGGATGGGCGATCTCGCGCTCGACGATCACCGAGCGCGTCTGCGGGGTGGTGGTGCTCACTGGTCCATCCTGTCGAGCAAATTTTCGAGGTCGTCGAAGCGTGCTTCCCAGAAGCCGATCATCTGGCTGGTCCAGTCGATCATGGGGCTGAGCGCCCCGATCTGGGGGCTGTAATGGGTCTGGCGACCTTCCTGGCGGTCGCGCACCAGGCCGGCCTGTTTCAGCACGCCAAGGTGCTTGGACACGGCCGGCTGCGAGACCCCGGCCTGGGCCGTCAGGGCGCCGACGGTCTGTTCGCCGTCGCGGCAGAGGCGTTCGAAGATCGCCCGCCGGGTCGGGTCGGCGAGCGTCCTGAACAGGATGTCGTGAGCAACCGGTGTCATGATCTATAACTCATTGGCTATGATTTGATTCATAACCATAGAGATATGAATTGGTCAAGCGCATGCGTCGACGGTGCAGGGCGGAGGCGCGTCGCGGGTGCTGGACCGCATCGTGGCGGTCCAGCACGATGCACTGGAAAACGCGGGGGCGACGGCGGTGCCGGCGCCGCGCTGCGGTCCGCCTTCTGGGGAACCTCACCATGGATCTGAAGCTCAGCGGCAAGCGTGCCCTCGTTACCGGGGGCAGCAAAGGGATCGGTCGTGCGATTGCGCGGCAATTGGCGCTGGAAGGCGTCGATGTCGTCATCGCCGCCCGCAATCAGGCGGAGCTCGACGCTGCCGCGGCCGAACTGGCGCAGGAGAGCGGGCGCAAGGTCGTCGGGCTCGCCGTTGACACGCAGCTCGATGCCTCGGTGAAGGCGCTCGTCACCGGCACGGTCGCCGCGCTCGGCGGGCTCGACATCCTGGTCAATGCCGCGGCGCGGCCGGCGAGCCAGGCGGTGCCGCCCAAGCTCGCCGAGATCACCGACGCGCTGTTCTGGGACGACGTCAACGTCAAGGTGATGGGCTATCTGCGCACGGCCCGCGAGGCGGCGCCGATCATGGCCGCCAATGGCTGGGGCAGGATCATCAATATCAGCGGCCTCAATGCGCGGATGACCGGCTCGGCCATCAGCTCGATCCGCAATGTCGCCGTGGCGGCGCTGACCAAGAACCTCGCCGACGAGCTCGGCCCGAAGGGGATCAATGTCACCGTGGTGCATCCCGGCGTGACGCGCACCGAGAAGACGGCGGGCATGTTCGCGGCGCGGGCCGCCGATGCCGGCGTCGATGCGGCCGAGATGGAGCGCCGCGCGGCCGCCAATGTCTCGATCGGCCGCCTGGTCGACGCGGCGGAGATCGCCGACCTCGTCGCCTTCCTGGCCTCGCCGCGCAGCGTCGCGGTGAATGGCGACGCCATCGCCGCCGGCGGCGGCACGCGGGGGGCGATCCACTACTGAGCGGCCGCATCCCGGCCCGTCAGCTCCTCAGGATGAGCGGTGAGGGGAGGCGAACGGCCTTCAGAACAGCGCGGTCGGCGCGAGCTCGGCCAGCACCATCAGGCCAAGGCCGAGCAGGCCGAGGGCGCCGCCGGTCCAGGCCAGCATGGCGACGCCGGTGATGATCGCCGCCGAGGAGATCACGATGGCGATCTGGAGCAGGCCGGAGACGATGTCGTATTTGTCGTCGCGGGCGCTGGAGATGTCGCGTCGGGCTTCCGCCGCCTTGGCGCGGGCGATCAGCTCCTTGCGGCCTTCCTGGGTTTCGGGTTCGGTGTCGTAGCGGGCGATCGTCGCCTTCCAGCCATCGATGCGTTTCTGCAACCGCTCGCGGGTGGCCGGCTCGGTCGTGCCGGCGAGCTCGACCTCCATCGCCTCGGCGGCGGTGCGCAAGGTGGTGCCGCGAATGGTCTTGGCCTGGAAGAAGGCCCAGAGATTGGAGGCCTCGATGTTCCTGGCGAGCGCGTCCTGCTCGGCGTTCTTGCCGCCGATCTCGGCGAAGGCCAGCATCAGCGCGAGGATCGCGATCAGCAGGGCGATGCGCTTGTTGACCCTGCTCCCGGTCGTGCTCTCCTCGGTGACGTCTTGGGTAGCTGCAGCCATGGACCTGATTCCCCGGGGATCGCGCAGCGCAGATCATCCGGTTGCGGCGCGGAATCAAGCGGGATTTCCGTAGGGTCAGGCGTTATCAACGGGCGCGGGGGTGGGCGGCGTCATAGGCGGCGAGCAGCCGGCTGGAATCGATGCGGGTGTAGACCTGCGTCGTCGAGAGGGAGGCGTGGCCGAGCAGTTCCTGGATTGCGCGCAGATCGCCGCCGCGGCCGAGCAGATGCGTGGCGAAAGAGTGGCGCAGCGCATGCGGGGTTGCGCTGCCGGGCAGGCCGAGCGAGCCGCGCAGGCCTTCGACCGCGAGCTGGATGATGCGCGGCGAGAGCGGCCCGCCCTTGACCCCGACGAAGAGTGGCCCGTCCGGCTCGAGCCGCCAGGGGCATTGCGCGAGATACTGCGCAACGGCGTCGACGACGACCGGCAGCACCGGCACCATTCTGGTCTTGCCGCCCTTGCCGAGCACGGTCAGGGCGTCGCCGGAGCTGGCCGGGGCTTGGGCGCGCTTCAGGCCGAGGGCCTCGGAAATGCGCAGGCCGCTGCCATAGAGCAGCGAGAGCACGGCGGCGTCGCGCGCCAGCACCCAGTCGGGCCGATCCTCGCCGATGCGGGAATCCGCCTTGGTGACGGCGGCGGCTGCCCTCGCATCGAGCGGGCGCGGCAGGCCCTTGCCGAGGCGCGGGCCGCGCGTCGCGGCGAAAGCGGCGGCGCTGAGCCGGCCGTCGCGTTCGCCGAAGCGGGCGAGCGAACGCAGGGCCGCGAGCTGGCGCATCAAGGTGCGGTTGCCGGCACCGTCGCGGCGGCGCTGGCCGAGAAAGGCGCGCAGATCGGCGGGCTTCAGCGCCGCGACGGCCTTGAGGTCGGGCGAAGCACCGAGATGTTCATCGAGGAAGGCGCGGAACTGGTTGAGATCGCGGCCATAGGCTTCGAGCGTCTTCGGCGAAAGCCGGCGCTCATGCCCGAGATGGGCGAGCCAGTCGCGCTGCAAGGTGTCGAAATCGCTCATGTTCCGATCATGGCGCGCGCGCCTTAACAAGCGCTGTGCGTCAGTGCCGCTTGGACCTTGCGGTCGTCCTCATAACCAGGAGCGATGGCCGCCATCGTGTTTGCCGGCATTCCCGCGGCCTGCGACCGCTGCTATGAGCCAGAGCGGAGATTGTTCAGGGGTGACCATTTTGAACGCGATCGACAGCCAGGGCCTGAGCTTTCCCTTTCCCGAACCGCCGGCTCCGGGGCAGGTGATCGAGGTCGCGCCCGGCGTGCTCTGGGCCCGCATCGCGCTGCCTTTCCGGCTCGACCACGTCAACATCTACCTGATCGAGGACGGCGATGGCTGGGCGGTGATCGATACCGGCATCGGCGATGCCGCGACCAAGGCCGCCTGGCTCGCCTTGACCTCCGGCCCGCTCGCCGGAAGGCGCCTGACGCGGCTGTTCGTGACGCATTACCATCCGGACCATATCGGCCTCGCCGGCTGGCTTCACGAGCAGTTCGATACCCCGCTCCTGACCAGCCAGACCAGCTATCTCGGCTGTCTCAACATCTCGCTGAGCCCGGGCGCCTCCGAGGCACCGGTCTACAAGGATTTCTACCTGCGCCATGGTCTCGACGCGCAGGTCACCGAAGTCGTCTCGACGCTCGGCCACGGCTATCTGCGCATGGTGACGCCGCTGCCGCCGACTTTCACCCGCGTCGTCGCCGGCGATGTGCTGAGGATCGGCGGGCGCGATTTCTCGGTGCTGGCGGGCGACGGGCATGCGCCGGAGCAGTTGATGTTCCATTGCGCCGAGGCCGGCATCTTCCTCGCCGCCGACCAGGTCCTGGCCAAGATCACGCCGAATATCAGCGTCTGGGCGGTCGACCCCGAGGGCGATCCGCTCGGGCTCTATCTGCGCTCGCTACGCGCCATCGCGGCGGCGATCCCGCCGGAGACGCTGGTCCTGCCCGGGCATCAATTGCCGTTCCGTGGCCTGCAGGCACGCTGCGCCGAGCTCGCAGAGCATCATGGCGAACGCTGCCGGCTGATCGCGGAAGCCGTGGCGCACGGGCCGCATTCGGTCGCTGCGCTCGTGCCGGTGATGTTCACCCGCCCGCTCGATCCGCACCAGCTCAGCTTCGCCTTCAGCGAGGTCTTCGCCCATGTGAATGCGATGCTGCGGCTGGGCGAGCTGCGCTGGGCGGCGCCGAAGGACGGCATCATGCAGGTCGAGCCCGGTCGCTGAGCCATCTCCGGCTGCGGCCGTTCGGGCAAAAACATTAAGTATGATGGCCGAAGCTTGACCGCTGACGGTTGGTCACTACGCGGAATTAGGATTTTCTCGCCATTGATGCACGCCAATGGAGGCGTGATTTCGGTGGGTACTGACGCTGTTGGACCGTCGGAGGCGCGGAATGCCGCGAAAACGACGGGAAAAAACAGAGCCATGGCGATTCCGGCGATCATCCGGGCGATGCGACCGCATCACTGGCTCAAGAACGGCCTCGTCTTCGTCCCGATCCTGCTCAATCACGACGTCTTCGACGTCCACGCCGTCGCCTATGGCGCAATCGCCTTCATCTCGTTCTCGCTGCTGGCCTCCTCGATCTACCTCCTGAACGACATCGTCGACGTCGAGGCCGACCGGCGCCACCCGACCAAGTGCAAGCGCCCGCTCGCAGCCGGCGAGATCACCAAGGCGCAGGCCTATGCGATGGTGCCAGGCCTGATGATCGTGGCCTTCGGGCTCGCCTGGTTCCTGCCGCGCCCGGATCTCTATCTTTTAGCGCTCGGCGCCTATCTCGTGCTGGCGCTGGCCTATCTGTTCTTCCTCAAGCGCAAGCTGCTCGTCGATGTGCTCGGCCTCGCGGCGCTGCACACTTTGCGCATCCTTGCCGGCAATGCGGCGGCTGCTATCCCGCTCTCGTCCTGGCTGCTCGCCTTCTCGATGTTCCTTTTCCTCAGCCTGGCGCTGGTGAAGCGCTATGCCGAATTGCGCATCACCCAGGACCAGTCCGGGTTGAAGAAGGCCGGGCGTGGCTATCATGCCGAGGATATCGAGGCGCTCTCCCAGCTCGGCATGGCCTCGGGCTGCACCTGTGCGCTGATCATGGCGCTCTATGTCGACAGTGCCGCGGTCAAGGAGCTCTACCGCTATCCGCAGCTGATCTGGCTGATCTGCCCGATCGTGCTCTACCAGATGGCGCGGATCTGGTTCATGGCCCGGCGCGGCCAGATGCCGGACGATCCGCTGGTGTTCATGATCCGTGACTGGCGCAGCCAGCTGATGGGGGCGGTCGTCGTCGTCATCATGGTCGCCGCCTCGGTCCTGCCGTGAAAGGCCGGTCCGCCGATCTTCGCTCCTGGGGCGGGCTGCGCACGCATGGCTCGGAGCTGCTCGAACCGGCCGACTGGCTCGCCGCTCCGGCTGCGCAGGATGTCCCGGTGCTCGCCTATGGCAATGGCCGCTCCTATGGCGATTCCTGTCTGAACGATGGCGGCGGGCTGATCGCGGCGCGCCGGCTCGGACGCATCCTCTCCTTCGATGAGACGAGCGGGGTGATGGTCTGCGAGGCCGGCGTCCTGCTCGACGAGGTGTTGGAGCGCGCGGTGCCGCTCGGCTGGTTCCCGCCGGTGACGCCGGGCACCTGCTTCGTCACCATCGGTGGGGCGCTCGCCAACGACGTCCACGGCAAGAACCACCACCGCGCCGGAACCTTCGGCCGGCATGTGCTGTCCTTCGAACTTGCCCGCTCGGACGGGGCGCGCCTGACCTGCTCGCCGGCCGAGCACGCCGACCTTTTCGCCGCGACCATCGGCGGCATGGGGCTGACCGGCCTCGTCACGCAGGTGACGCTGCAATTGATGAGGGTCGAATCCGGCGAGATGCTGCAGGAGGCGATCCGTTTCGAGGGGCTGGAGCGCTTTTTCGAGATCGCGGCGGACTCGGATGCGACGCATGACTACACCGTCGCCTGGATCGATTCAGCTGCCGGCGGCCGGAGCTTCGGGCGCGGGGTGTTCTTCCGGGCCAATCATGCTCCGGCCTCTTCGGCGCCGCCGCCCAAGGCTGCGCGGACACTGCCTTTCCCGATCACGCCGCCGGTCTCGCTGATCAACCGGCTGACGCTCAGCGCCTTCAATGCGCTGTATCTCGCCGCTCAGCCGAAGACGGCAGAGCCCCGGCGCATTCCCTACCGGCCGTTCTTCTACCCGCTCGATCGGGTGAGCAACTGGAACCGGGCCTATGGGCCGAAGGGGCTGCGCCAGTTCCAGTGCGCCGTGCCGATGGCCGATGCCCGCGCCGCCGTCGAGGCGATGCTGCGCCGGACGCTCGGCGCCGGCGAGAGCTCATTCCTGACGGTGCTGAAGCTGTTCGGCGACGTGCCGTCGCCGGGGATGATGTCGTTTCCGATCGCCGGGGCGACGCTGACGCTCGATTTTCCGCATCGCGGCGAGCGTACCTTGCGGTTGCTCGACGAGCTCGACCGCATCGCGATCTCGGCCGGCGGGCGTGTCAACCCTTACAAGGATGCGCGCATGTCGCCGGCCACTTTTGCAGCGTCCTTCCCGCACTGGCGGGATTTCGCCCGCCATATCGATCCCGGCTTTTCCTCCGGGTTCTGGCGGCGGGTGACCGAGGGCGTCTGAGTCAGGCCGGGGCCTTCTCCGGCGTGGCGGCCGGCTGCTCGACCGTCAGCACGGTCAGGGTGTGCTGGCGCCCGTCGCGCGCCGTCCAGGCGATGGACTGGCCGGCCGCGAGCCCGATCAGGGCGGTGCCGATCGGGGTCAGGATCGAGATCCGGCCCTGCTCGATATCGGCCTCTCCGGGGAAGACGAGCTGGACGCGGCGCTGCTGGGCCGTGTCGGAGCTGAACTCGACAATCGAGCCCATGCGCACGACATCAGCCGGCATCTGCTTGGGGCTGACGACCTTGGCGCGGTCCATTTCGTTCAGCAGTTCCTCGGCGACCTCGGGAATGCGCTCGAGGGCGGCGGTGGCGAGACCGGTCAGGCGCTCGAGATCGCTTTCCGTGACGACGATCTTGGGCTTGCGGGGCGGCTTCTGGGTCATGATGACGCGAATGTCCTGTGGTGGCGCATGCCGACGCGCGGCGCTGCTTCGAAAAACGTGAATGTGGAGGTTGCGCCTGTAAGATCGTGCTGCGGACAGCGTAGACAGCACCCCTGAACTCGGGGCGCGTAAGGCCGAGTCCGGGGCTAAACGTCCGCGATCGGGAGGATCCGGAGAACGGTGCTGCGCAGCGTGGTCATGCCTATAAAGTTGGTTTGTTCCGAGGTTCTGTCAAGCCTCGCTTGGGGATGAGACGGCGCACGGAAAAAAGGGCCGGCTTTCGCCGGCCCTCAGGCATCCGGGAGATGTCGTCGCAGCGTGTCAGCCCTTGCTGACGGCGACCTTGCGCAGATAGTCGGTGACGATCCGGGTGATGCTGCGCGAGAGCAGGTCGTCGAGTGCCGTGATGAACTCGTCGCACTGCTCGCGGGTGACGATCAGCGGAGGTTCGAGCCGGATGACGTTGCGGTTGTACTCGGTGAAGGCGACGAGCACGTCGTAATCTTTCAGCAGCAGCGCGCCGATGAAGCCGCAGAGCGAGCCCTTCAGCTTGTCGTCGAGCAGCGCGACCATGTGCTTCAGCCCGAAGGGCATGGTCTCGCTGATGTCCTGGAACTCGACGCCGATCATCAGCCCGCGGCCGCGGATCTCCTTGAGCAGGCTGGGATGCTTGGCGCGCAGCTCGTTCAGCCTTGCGATCAGATAATCGCCCTGGCGCTGCGCATTGCCCATGAGGTCTTCCTCATAGAGCACGTTGAGCCCCTCGATCGCGCTGATGCAGGCCTCGCCCATGCCGCCAAACGTGGCTTGGGCGTGGATCAGCGCCGCCTTCGGCTTGCCATAGGCCTTCATGTAGATCTCGCGGCGGGCGATCATCGCGCCGACCGCGGCCTTGGAGCCGCCGAGCGCCTTGGCGAGCGCGGTCACGTCCGGCACGACGCCGTCACGCTCGAAGGCGAAGAACTGGCCGGTGCGGCCGAGCCCGCACTGGACCTCGTCGGCGACCCAGAGCACGCCATGCTTGTCGCAGAGCGCACGCAGCTCGCGCCAGAAGCCGAGAGGCGCCTCGACGATGCCGCCGCCGCCCTGGATCGTCTCCATCACGACGATGCCGATCGCCGGATCGCTCTCCAGCGCCAGCCGCACCGCCTCGATATCGCCGAAGGGTACCTTGACCCGGTTGTCGACGAGCTTGAACTGCGACTGGTAGAGGTTGGAATCGGTGACCGAGAGCACGCCCTTGGTCTTGCCGTGGAAGGAGTTTGCGGCGTGCAGGATCTTCGATCTGCCGGGCCCCTGCGCCTGCTCGGCGACCTTCAGCGCCGCTTCCATCGCCTCCGAGCCGGTCGAGCCGAGGAAGACCATGTCGAGATCGCCGGGCGCGATCTGGGCGAGGTTGTGGGCGAGTGCCGAAGCATATTGCGACATGAACGCCATGCAGATCTCATGGCGGTTCTCGGCCTGGAACTTCTGCCTTGCCGCGATGATACGCGGATGGTTGTGGCCGAAGGCGACCGAGCAAAAGCCGCCGAAGAAATCGAGGATCTTGCGGCCGTCCCTGGTGATGTAGTGCATGCCCTCGGCGCGATCGACGATGATCTTGTCGAAGCCGAGCAGCTTCAGGAAATGCACCTGGCCGGGATTGATATGGCTGGTGAAGAGGTCCTTCACCTGGGTGGCGTCGAGCTGCTTGGCGGCCTCGACGCTGATCAGCTTCGGGCGGGCGGGAGTGGCGGGGGCCATGTCGTCCTCGTTCCGGTAAGCGGGCATGCTCATGCTGCGAGGCTCCTTTCGGCCTTGGTCCCTGCGGTCTTTGCTTTGCGGTATTCGGTGTAGGCGGCGAGCAGCATGTCCTCGTCGCGGTATCTGGGCGTCCAGCCGAGCTCGCGCTTGGCCTTGCTGGTGTCGAGGATGCAGACCTCGTTGGCGATCTTGTACTGCTCGGGGTCCATGATCGGCAGGTTGACCGCGTCCAGCGTGTCGAGCGCGAACTTGACCAGAGGCGCCGGGGTCGGCAGCAGGATCGATTTCGAGCCGGCATGCCTGATCAGGTCGCCGAGCAGCTTCTTCACCGGCGGTGGATCATCTGAGCCGAGATTATAGGCGCTGTTGGGGAAGTCCGCCTTCCAGGCCGCGATGCAGGCGCTGGCGCAGTCGAAGACCGAGATGAACTGATAGGGGTTGGTGCCTGCGCCGATCATCGGCACCGGCAGGTTGAGGTCGATCAGCCGGAAGAGCTTGACCAGGATGCCGAGCCGGCCCGGCCCGATGATCAGGCGCGGCCGGAAGATCGGGATCTGGAAGCCCCGGTCGCGATAGCCCTGGGCGAGCTTCTCGGTGGCGAGCTTGCTCTCGCCATATTCGCCGAGTGGGTTCGCCGGATGGGTCTCGTCCTGCGGCACGGTCACGGCATGGCCGTAGATCATGTCGGTGGTGAAGTGGACGAGCTTGCGGGCGCCGTTCTTCTCCATCCATTTCAGGATGTTCTCGGTGCCATGATAGTTCACCGGCCAGAAGAAATCGTGGCGTTCCTTGCGGGTCACGATCGGCGACAGCATCTTGGCCGAGAGATTGTAGACGAGGTCGTCCGGCGTCAGCGCGATGCTCTCGACGCTGGCGGCGTCGGTGACGTCGATCTTCTGGAACGGCACCTTGTCGTAATGGGCGTGGCCGCTCTTGTGGATGTCGCAGACGAGGACCTCCTCGCCCATGGCGGCGAGGTCCTCGGCAAGGTGCGAGCCGACGAAGCCGTCGCCGCCGATGATGATGTGTTTCATGTCCGGGGAACCGCTGGTTCGAAGATCAAGGGCTGCATCAACGCGGCGCGTCGGGCAGGCGAGGGCGGGTGCGCGCCGGCACCGGGACCGGCTTCAGCGCCGGCTCGGCCGGCGGGACGAGGAAGGTGCCGAGGCGCAGAATGAAACGGGCGATCAGGTCCATGGTTTCCCTCAGCTTTGTGCGATGAAGACCGTGCCCAGGACGATGAGGCCGATGCCGGCGATGCGGGCCGGACTCAGATCCTCCTGGAAGACGAAATAGGCGTAGACCGCGACCACGACGTAGGCGAGGCTCAGGAACGGGTAGGCGTAGCTGATCTGTACCTTCGACAGCACGATCAGATGCGAGGCCATGCTGACCACGAAGGTGCACAGGCCGGCGAAGACGAAGGGGTTGAAGACGACGCGGAAGACCGTCGCGATCAGTCCATCGCCGCCGATATCGAGATGGCCGACCCCGGTCATGCCGCGTTTCAGCATCAGTTGCGCCGCGGCATTGGTCAGCACCGTGAACAGGATCAAAGGCAGGTAGGCATTCATCGAAACGGGATTTTCCGCGTGGCTGATGCCGCCCTGAATGGCGCGGAAAATACTTCGAATGCCTTACGCTACGGGACCTTATCGGCCCGTAACCTTAAAAGTGTACTGCATCGACCACGGAAAGACGCCGGCTTCCCTTCGGCCATGCCTTCGCTGGCTCGGCCGCCGGCATGCTGAGATGTGGGGCGCAGGCGCGAAATCATGGCGGGAATGTGCGCCGGATTGATCCTGAGGCTGCGCTGCTCTAAGGTTAATCATTCCTTAACCTGGATTTCCAACCCGCCATGGCCGACCTGCTCCGGCTCGCGTCCCGTACTCGCTCCGAGCTCCTGCAGGCCAGCCCCTGGGCGTGGCCGTACGAGCCCGCGCTCAACGCGGCCGAGGTGCTGCCGCAGCACGATTCGGAGGAGCTTCGTGCGATCCATGCGGCACGGCGCGAGGCGACCTTGCGTCGCCTTGGATCGGGAGTGGCGGCCTGGAATTCCTGGGCGGCGACCATGACGAGCCTGCGTCGCAAGGTGGGCGCCGATCCGGCCCTGACCTCGCTCTGGCAATTGCTCGCCGGTGTCGAGCTGGTCGACGAGAGCTTCGACGGGGAATTCGACGTCGCCGGCTTCCACTTTCCGGGTGCCGCGCGCTTCGCCGGGTCGGCCTTCGGCAGCGATGTGTGGTTCACCGATGCCAGGTTCTCCGGGCCGGCCGATTTCCGCGACGCGACGTTCGCGGGCGATGCCTTCTTCGAACGCACGCGTTTCGCGGCCGGGGCCGATTTCGGGGCGGCGCATTTCCAGCGCGGCGCGGAGTTTCGCGAAATTTCCTGTGCCGGCACGCTCTGCTTCGTCGAGGCCGAGTTCTCCGGCAGCGTCTGGTTTCGCAGTTCGTTCTTCGAGGGGCCGGTGCGCTTCCGCGGCGCCAGGTTCGGATGGGAGGCGGGACTGGGCGATTGCCGCTACCGCGGACCGGCGGATTTCGTCGAGGTCGATTTCGCCGATAATGCCGGCTTCGAGAATGCGATCTTCGAGCAGAGCGCGACCTTCACGCAGGCGCGCTTCTGCCAGGCGGCTTGGTTCAGCGGGGCCCAGTTCCGTGGCGAGGCGGTGTTCGACCGCACCCGTTTTCTCGGCCGCCGGCATTTCGACGGCATCGCGGTCTCGGTGCCGCAGACCCCGGTGGCGACGCAGGCCGCCGTCCTCGAACGGTTGCGCGCCGCCTTCTCGGGCTGAGCCGCGCGAGGACGCGCCTTATCCCGGTCAGATCGGGAGCGCGTCGTCCTTGGCGATGGTCTGCTGCAGGGCCGGCCTCGCCAGCATCCGCTCCATATAGGCTTCGAAGGCCGGCAGGCGCGGCAGGGCGCCGATGATGTTCATGCCGAAATGGATGCCGCTGCCGAGCTGGGTATCGGCGGCGGTGAAGCGCTCGCCGGCGGCATAGGGATGGGCGGAAAGCCGTTTCTCGAGATTGGCGACGGTGTCGGCATGCGAGCCGAAGGAGAAGCCGCGCGGTTCATAGGCGAAGTCGTGGACCTTGGTGGCGATGATCGGGTCTAGCACCGCGTCCGCATAGACCAGCGCGGTCAGGAAGGCGGCCCGGTCGGCATCACCGATGGCGGGGGCGAGCCCGGCCTCCGGAAACCTTTCGGTGAGATAGAGGCAGATCGCGGCGCGCTCGGTGACGACGGTGCCGTCATGGACGATCGCCGGTACCTTCTTGTGCGGCTGGATGGCGCGGTAGCTCTCGGGCGGACCATCCTTCGCGCGGATGTCGACGAGCTCCATGGTGTAGGGCTGGCCGAGTTCCTCCAGCAGCCAGAGCACGGAGAAGGAGCGCGATTGCGGAGCGTGATAGAAGGTCAGCATGGCGATGTCCCTTTCGGCGTTTCCTCAAGCGATGGGCGGGCTGATAGGGGTGCCCTGGGTCGGTCGTTGTCAGGATCGATGCGCTGGTGCTGCCGCAGGCTCATGGATTCCGACCGGGCCCTGCTGTCGCTGCTCCGCCGCTGCCGGGGAGCCAGGGTTGACCCGGCTTTCCCAATTCCGGTTAAATCCCGGCGGGGGGCGTTGCAGGGATGATCATGCTGCGCGCCATTGTCTTGACTGCCGCCGCTCTGGCTTTCGCTACGCCTGCGTCGGCCTATTCCAACCCGATCAGCCGCGGGCTCGCGGACTTCCTCAACATCTTCAGCGAACAGCCGGTGCCGCGCCAGCTCGTTGCCTGGAATGGCAAGCAGGCGCCCGGTACGGTCGTGGTCTCGACCAGCCAGAGGCGGCTCTATTACGTGCTCGGCCAGGGGCGGGCGATCCGCTACGGCGTCGGTGTCGGCCGGCAGGGTTTCAGCTGGTCGGGCACGAAGATCGTCTCGCGCAAGCGCGAATGGCCGGACTGGCGTCCGCCCGCGGCGATGCTGAAGCGCCGACCCGACCTGCCGCGCTATATGGCGGGCGGAATGGAGAACCCGCTCGGTGCGCGGGCGATCTATCTGGGATCGAGCCTCTATCGAATCCACGGTTCGAACGAGCCCGACACGATCGGAGCGGCGGTCTCTTCGGGCTGCATCCGGATGACCAATCGCGACGTGATGGACCTCTATGATCGCGTCAGGCCCGGGACCAAGGTCATCGTGCAGCGCTAGCCGTCGCTGTGGCCGCGTCTGATCCGGCGGACCATGCTCCAGACCAGCAGCAGGGCGATGGGAACGAAGAGTGCGGTCGCGATGCCGACATCGACAGGCAGGTAGCCGGCATCCTTGGCGCCCTTGGCGAGGTAGCCGAACAGGCTGACGACATAATAGCCGATGGCGGCAACCGAGAGCCCCTCGACGGTCTGCTGCAGGCGCAGCTGCAACCGGGTGCGCTCGTTCATCGCTGCCAGCAGGTCGCGGTTCTGCTGCTCGAGCGCGACGTCGACGCGGGTGCGCAGCAGGTTGGCGGCACGGGCGAGCTTGCGCGAGAGATCGGCCTGGCGCTCCTGCAGCATCTGACAGGTGCGCATCGCCGGCGCCATCCGCCGGGAGAGGAAGGCGGCGATGGTCGGCCAGCCCCGGTACGGCGCTTCACCGATCGCGGTGAGGCGCTGACCGACGATGTTGTCATAGGCGCGGCTGGCGCCGAACCGGTAATTCGAGGAGGCGGCTTCCGATTCCATCGGCGCGGCGAGCGCCGTCATCTCGTCGAGCAGGGCATTGTCGGCGGCGAGCCCGTCGGTCTGCGTCATCGTGCCGGCGATACGGACCAGCGCCTCCTCGGTCGCCCGCACGGAAGGGGCGAGGCGTTGCGCCTCCGGCAGGCCGAGCAAAGCGAGGACCCGATAGGTCTCGATCTCGAGCAGGCGCTGCGCCAGCGCCCCGGCCCGCGAGGGCGTCAGCGACCGGTCGAGGAGGAGGATGCGCACGAAGCCGTCGGGATCGGGCTGGAAATCCGCCGCTGCGATCGCGCCCTCGCTGTCGACCAGCGAGGCTGCGAGGCTCGCCGGATCGAAGATCTCCTCGAGCGGCGGCGCTGCTCGCTCGGGTAGCAGATGCAGGTCGACCGCGACCAGATGCGGTCCCGGCTGCGGCAGCTCCAGCATGAAATGCGGCAACTCCCTGCCGGCGGGAGTGAACGGCGCATTGCCATTGCCCGGCAGCTCCCAGCTATAGGTGGTGAACTCGCTGTGCTGCTCCCAGCGCAGTCCGATCTCGCCGAGCCGGGCGCGATGATGTTTGGCGCCCTCGGCGGGGCCTGCGACGCCTCGCCCGGCGCAGAAGCCGGCGAGCGCCTCGCGGTCGGCACTGGCCTGCGCCTGGTCGGTCATGAAGGCGAAATGCAGCAGGCGCTGTGGCGTCTCCAGCGGGGCGAAGGGCCGGGCATGGATCTCGGCGAGGATCGCGCCGCGCGCGGGATGCGGGCTGAGCGTCGGGGCCGGCCTTGCCTCGCTGCGATCCATGCTGTCCTGCCCTGCCATGACCGGCTCTGCGGCTCGGTTCCGCGCCCATCACCGAACTTGCAGCAAAGCCCCGGAGACGGAAAGATCGGCATGGCGTCGCATCGTCTGGGAGGGGTTCGTCATGGCTTCGAAGATCGGCCCCGATGACGCGCACAGCTGCCCGACGCCGGAGGAACACCTGGCGATCGCGAGTTCGGGCGCCACGCGGCCGCGCGCCAAAGCATTCTTCGAGCGACGCGGACACCGGCTCGCGTGAGAACAAGCGATAAAACAAGGAATCGGAGCATCCGCGCTGCAAAGGGGCGCGGATGCTCTGGAGCCGACAGGTTCAGCGCTGCTGACGCGATCCGGCGGCGGCCGGCCTAGATTGTGCTGATCGCCGGAAAGCTTCGCTGCCAGCCATGCCCCTGCCAAACCGCATCCGTCCCGATGGCACGCTGTTCGCCGACCCGGCGCGCGGCACGCTGTTCGGCAATCGCGGCGGCAGGTTCCACGATCCGGCGACTAGGGCCCTGCCGCGACGGCTCTATGCGACGCAGCAATGGATCTGCTGTGTCCTGTCTTTCAAGGGTCGGCAGCGCGATGTCTGGGGGCGCTACTATACCGAGCTGTTCTTCTGCGACGAGGTCACGGCCCTGGCGGCTGGCCATCGCCCCTGCATGGAGTGCCGGCGCGGCGATGCGCTGGCCTACCGTGCAGCGCTGGTCGCTGGGCTCGGCCTCGGGCGCGTGCCGAGCTTCCCGGAGATCGACGAAAGGCTCGACGGGGAGCGCCGCCGCGGGCGCGAGAAGCGCCTGCACCGGCTCGACGCCACGGGACTGCCTGACGGTGCGATGATCATCGGCGACGATACGACATTCCTGGCCCTGCGTGGCGATGCGGCGCTGCTCTGGTCGCCGGCCGGCTATGTCGCGCGGCGGTCGCGGCCGACCGGGCCGGTGCCTGTCTGCACGCCGCCCGCGAGCCTGGCCGCGCTGGCCCATGGCTTCCAGCCGCGCTGGCATGCGAGCGTGACGGCGCTGGTCTGAACCGGACGGGGAACCTTCTCGGCGCCTGCGACGTTGTCCCGCCATCAACAATCGTGGCAATCAAGGGGGCAATGTCATGCGCTCGATCGCATTGTGGCTGCTTGGAATTCCGATCCCGATCATCATCCTGATCTGGCTCTTCGTCCGCTGATCTTGGTCCGCTGACAGGAACTCACAGAATAAATTGCTATGGCCGGGCGCGTCCCGGCCATATTCTTTTGCGGTGGGGAATCGCGCAGGCTGGGCGGAGCTGCGCGGCGCCGCCTTGATCAGATCGCCTCGTCCCTCCAGCAGCGTTCCGCCATGCAGCCGATCATCCAGATTTCCGGTCTCTCGAAGACCTATGCCTCGGGCTTCCAGGCGCTGAAAAGCGTCACGCTCGACATCAGGCGCGGCGAGATCTTCGCCCTGCTCGGGCCGAACGGCGCCGGCAAGACGACGCTGATCAGCATCGTCTGCGGCATCGTCAATCCGAGCACCGGGACGGTGCTCGCCGACGGTCACGACATCATCGCCGATTACCGCGCTGCGCGCAGCCGCATCGGCCTCGTGCCGCAGGAGCTGACCACCGACGCCTTCGAGACCGTCTGGGCGACGGTCTCCTTCAGCCGCGGCCTGTTCGGCAAGCCGAAGAACCCTGAGATCGTCGAGCAGGTGCTGCGCGATCTCTCGCTCTGGGACAAGCGCGACAACAAGATCATGACGCTGTCGGGCGGGATGAAGCGGCGCGTGCTGATCGCCAAAGCGCTGGCGCACGAGCCACAGATCCTGTTCCTCGACGAGCCGACGGCGGGCGTCGATGTCGAATTGCGCCAGGACATGTGGAAGCTGGTGCGGCGCCTGCGCGACAGCGGCGTCACCATCATCCTGACGACGCACTATATCGAGGAGGCCGAGGAGATGGCCGATCGGGTCGGCGTGATCAGCAAGGGCGAGATCATCCTGGTCGAGGACAAGGCCGAGCTGATGCGCAAGCTCGGCCAGAAGCAGCTCACCCTCCATCTGCAATCGCCGCTTGCGGCGGTGCCGGAGGCGCTGGCGGGCTATGGGCTGACCCTGCGCGCCGATGGCGAGGAGCTGGTCTACAGCTACGACACCAAGGCCGAGCGCACCGGCATCACGGCGTTGCTCAGCGATCTGGCTGAGGCCGGCATCCGTTTCAACGACCTGCAGACCAGCCAGTCCTCGCTCGAGGACATCTTCGTCGGCCTGCTGAGGGCGAACGCATGAGCGCCGTGACCATGAACCTGCACGCGATCAAGGCGATCTACCTGTTCGAGATGGCGCGGACCTGGCGTACGCCGCTGCAGAGCATCCTCTCGCCGGTAATCTCGACCTCGCTCTATTTCGTCGTCTTCGGCGCGGCGATCGGCTCGCGCATGCAGGCGATCGACGGGGTGCCCTATGGCGCCTTCATCGTGCCCGGCCTGATCATGCTCTCTCTGCTGACGCAGAGCATCGCCAACGCTTCCTTCGCGATCTATTTTCCGAAATTCACCGGGACGATCTTCGAGCTGCTTTCGGCACCGGTCGCCTGGTGGGAGGCTGTCTTCGCCTATGTCGCGGCGGCGGCGACGAAATCGGTGATGCTCGGGCTGATCATCCTCGTCACTGCCTTCCTGTTCGTGCCACTCAAGATCGAGCACCCGCTCTGGATGCTGCTCTTCCTGGTGCTGACGGCGACGACCTTCAGCCTGTTCGGCTTCATCATCGGCGTCTGGGCCGATGGTTTCGAGAAGCTGCAGGTGGTGCCGCTCCTGATCGTGACGCCGCTCGCCTTTCTCGGGGGCTCGTTCTACTCGATCGACATGCTGCCGCCCTTCTGGCGGGCGGTGACGCTGTTCAATCCGGTCGTCTACCTGATCAGCGGCTTCCGCTGGAGCTTCTTCGGCTTCGCCGATGTCGGCATCGCCGTCAGCCTCGGCATGACGCTGGTCTTCCTCTGCGCCTGCATCGCGGTGATCGCCTGGATCTTCAAGACCGGCTACCGGCTGAAGAACTGAGGTTGCGTTCGCTTTGAAGCTGCGCCGTCATTCCGGCGCAGCTCCAGGGACGCGAGCCGCTTCGGACTCAGGCCGCCTTGATCTGCTTGAAGAAGGTGTCGAGCTCGCCCCGCAGCGTCGCCGCCTCGCGGGCGAGACGCTCGGCGGTGCGCAGGACCTCGGCGGCCGAACGCATCGCCTCGTCGGAGGCCGCCGTGACGCCGGCGAGACGCTGCGCCACGGTCGCCGCGCCATGCGCCGTCGCCTGGGCGTTGCGGGCGATCTCGGAGGTGGTCGCGCGCTGCTCCTCGGTCGCGTCGGCGATGGCGGCGGTCTGGTGCGAGACGTCGCTCATCGTGCGCGTGATGATGCCGATGGCACTGACCGCGCCCTCCGCCTCGCCATGGAAAGCCTCGATCTGGCTGGCGATGCCGTTGGTTGCCTCGGCGGTGCGGTTCGCCAATGTCTTGACCTCGGCGGCGACGACCGCGAAGCCGCGCCCGGCCTCGCCGGCGCGGGCGGCCTCGATGGTGGCGTTGAGGGCGAGCAGATTGGTCTGCTCGGCGATGTCGCGGATCAGGTCGATGACGGTGACGATCTGCTCGGAGGCGCGGGCGAGATTGCCGACATGGCGGCTGGCGCCGAGCGCCTCGTCGCTGGCGCCGCCGACCATCGCATTGGCGCGGGCGAGGCGAGCGGAAATCTCGGTGATCGAATCGGTCAGGTTGTCGGCGGCGTTCGCGACCTGCTGGACATTGCCCGACGCCTCCTGCGAGGCCGTCTCGGCGCGGCCGATCTCGGAGGTGGCGGCGACGGCAAGCCCGTTCAGCATGCGCGCGGCGGTCTCCAGCGTCTGGACGCCGCCGCCGACAGTCTGCAGCGCATCGGCGAGCCTTGCATCGAAGGCGGTCACGATCTCGTCGATCCGCCGCTGCCGGGCGAGGCGTGCCGCCTCGTCGCCGGCGGCGGCGCTCTCGAGCGCGGCGCGCGCTTTGGCATTGTCGCGGAAGACGGCGACGGAGCGTGCCATGTCGCCGATCTCGTCGCCGCGCTCGACCAGCGGGATCTCCTCGACCGGCTCGGCGGCGGCGAGGCGGCGCATCGTCGCCGAGAGCCGCAGCAAGGGACCGGCGATCCTGCGCTGGACGAGCAGCAACGCCAAGGCGAGGCCGCCAGCCAGGGCCAGGGCGCCGGTTCCGATCAGCAGATCGGCGCTGCTCTGCTGCATATGGACAAGCTCGGTATCGAGCGAGGCACTGCGGGCATCGTTGGTGCCGGCGATCCGCTTCAGGGCTTCGTTCAGCGCCTTGCGGTTGCTGCGGTTGCCTTCTTCATTGCCCATCGTCCGGGCGGCGACGATCGAATGCTCGCGCGCCAGGCGGACCATCTCGCGACGGAAGGCGATGAACTCCTCGACGCGTCGTGCAACGTTGGCGAAGCTCTCCTGGTCGCCCGGGCCGATCAGCGGCCGCCAGTCCTGCATCAGCACTTCGATCTCGCGCAGGCCCTGCAGCAGCAGCGGGATGAAGCGCTCGGCGCCGGCGAGGTCATCGCTCATATAGATGCCGCGCGATTCCATGACGACGCTGTTGACCAGCCCGTTGATACGCTCGGCAATGGCGGCGCGGTGCGAAGCGGACTGCATCTCCTTCGTCGTCGTCGCATAACGTTCGAGCGTCTTGACGCCGAACGCGATCGCCAGCGCTGCCGCTATGGCGAGCAGCAGCACGGCTGCGAGGATCTGACGCGATATGGTGCGCAGCATTGGCAGGGCGATCTTGAGCGCGCGAGCCGCGACTTTCCCCCTGGCGCGCGGCGTGAAACCGCCGTCAGGCTAGGCGCGGCTCGGTTAATTTTGCGTTGGGCCCGTCAAAAACGCCGGCTCAGGCCGGGGCAGGGCGATTGACTCAGGAGCCGGCATCCTGTCTCAACCACGCCATGACCGATCTTCAGACACTCGACGGCGCCGCGGCCGCCGCCGCGCCGCATGCGCGCCGCCGGACCTTCGCGATCATCTCGCACCCGGACGCCGGCAAGACCACGCTGACCGAGAAACTGCTGTATTTCGGCGGCGCGATCCAGCTCGCCGGCGAGGTCAGGGCCAAGGCCGGCCGGCGCCAGACCTCCTCCGACTGGATGAAGATCGAGCGCCAGCGCGGCATCTCGGTGGTCACTTCGGTGATGACGTTCGGATATGGCGGGCATGTCTTCAACCTGCTCGACACGCCGGGCCACGAGGACTTCTCGGAGGATACCTACCGGACGCTGACGGCGGTCGACAGCGCGGTGATGGTGATCGACGCCGCCAAGGGCATCGAGGCACGTACCAAGAAGCTGTTCGAGGTCTGCCGTCTCAGAGACATCCCGATCGTCACCTTCATCAACAAGGTCGATCGCGAGACGCGCGACCCGTTTGACCTGATCAACGAGATCGAGACGACGCTGGCGCTCGACGTCGCGCCGATGACCTGGCCGGTCGGGCGCGGGCGCGAATTCGTCGGCACGCTGGATTTCGCCTCGAACACCTTCCGCCGCAACCAGAAGGGCGACGAGACCGATGCCGGCACGGCCGTCGCCGGCGAGGACGATCCGCTCTTCGACGAACTGCTGCCGAACGGTGCGGTCGACAGCTGGCGTGAAGAGGTCTTCCTGGCGCGCGAGGGGCTGAAGCCGTTCGATCTCACGGCCTTCCGCGAGGGGCATCTGACGCCGCTTTATTTCGGCGCGGCGCTGCGCGATTACGGCGTGCGTGACCTGATCGACGCGCTCGGCCGCCATGCGCCGAGCCCGCGCGCCCAGATCGCCGACAAGCGTGCGGTCGAGGCGGACGAGCCGAAAATGACCGGCTTCGTCTTCAAGATCCAGGCGAACATGGACCCGAACCATCGCGACCGCATCGCCTTCATGCGCGTCTGCTCGGGCAAGCTCTCGCGCGGCATGAAGGCGAAGCTGGTGCGCACCGGCAAGCCGATGCCGCTGAACGCGCCGCAGTTCTTCTTCGCCCGCGACCGCTCGATTGCCGAGGAGGCCTATGCCGGCGACATTGTCGGCCTGCCGAACCATGGCACGCTGCGCATCGGCGATACGCTGACCGAGGGCGAGGAGATCATCTTCAAGGGCGTGCCGTCCTTCGCTCCGGAAATCCTGCGCCGCGTCAAGCTCAAGGACGCGATGAAGGCCAAGAAGCTGCGCGAGGCGCTGCAGCAGATGGCCGAGGAGGGCGTCGTCCAGCTCTTCCTGCCGCATGACGGGGCGCCCGCTATCGTCGGTGTCGTCGGCGCGCTGCAGCTCGACGTGCTGAAGGAGCGGATGGAGGTAGAATATTCGCTGCCCGTCGACTTCGAGCCCTGTCAGTTCGCGATCGCGCGCTGGGTCTCGAGCGATGACAAGCTCGCGCTGCAGAAGTTCATCGCTCTGAAGCCGTCCTCGATGGCCGATGACCTCGACGGCGACCCGGTGTTCATGGCCTCGTCGCAGTTCACGCTGAAATATGATGCTGAGCGCTCACCGGATATCAGCTTCTCGGATGTGAAGGACTACCAGAAGGTCGCCGGCGGCTGAGGCTGCCGGGTGCTCGACATGGCCGGCCTCGAGCCGACCATGTCGGAAAGCAATGGAACTCCGGCGAACGGCATTCTGTCGGACGTTCTCGGACCTGAGCTTCGCCGCGCCAGAAAGTGACGTCCTGCGGCTCAGCCGCGCCAGCGCGCGAGCGCGTCGGCGATGGTCTGGCTGCCGGAGACGCCCTTCTCGAAGGTGATGATGCCGCGGCGGCCGGAGGCGAAGCGAATCGGCAGGTCGATCCAGGGCCTCGTCTGGAGCAGGTCGAGATTGCGGTCGGCCTCGACCTGGACATTCGACAAGGCCGCGACGAAGAGGTTCTCGCCGAGCGCCGAAGAAATCGCGGAGAGCGGCGCGCCACGCTCGCCTTCATCGGTCTTGAACTGCGGCACGCCGACTTCCCGGACCGTGTCGCTCGCCGCTTCGCCGGTGGTGGTGAACCGCATGCCGATGATATGCGAGGCCGGGAAGGCCTGGTCGGTGTTGCGCCGGATGGTGAAGTCGAGCGCGAGGCCGGCGTCGGGAATCTCGACGGTGGCGCGCACGATCGTCTCGACCGGCTGGCCCTGGCCGACGGTGTCGCTGTCGAGCCGCCAGAAGACGCGGCCGGGGACGGTGCGCGGCTGCTGCGGCGCGTCCGGAACCTCGATATAGAGCACGGCGCGCTGGGCGACGGCGACGTCGCTGGCGGCGCCGGGAACGGCCGGGCCTCGCTGCGGGGCCCCTTGCGAGGAAGCGGTTGCCTCGGCCCCGGCCCGTTCGCTGATCTTGCCGGACTGCTCGGCCGGCGGCTGGCCCGACGCTTCGGCGCGGGGCCTGACGGTCGGCTCCGGTGGCGGGTTGATCTTGTTGACGTAATAGGCCGCGCCGGCGATCACCGCGACGGCGAGCGCGACACCGGCACCGACGACGGCGGTGCGGACATGGCCGGGGTTGACGCCGCGCGCACGTGGCGGGGCGACGCGCGGCCGGGTCGGGACCGCCTCCTCGCGTATCGCCGGACGCTCGTCGAAGATCTGTTCGGCCGCCGGAGCGGGAGCAGGGGAGGGGCGCGGCTCTGGCGGGGCTCGCTCCGGCTCCGGGAGCGGTGCGGGGTCGCGCCGCTCATCCGCAGGCAGTGGCGGAAAGCTCGGTTCGATCGCCTCGGCGAGCGCGATCTCGGCCTCGATGCGCGAGACCGCCTCGTCGAGCGAAAGCCGCTCACGGGTGATGTCGGCCTCCGAGAGCGGAGGATCGAGGCTGCGCAGCTGTGAGAGCAGAGCGGCGCGGGCCCGGTCATAGACCGCCCGACGCGCCTCGGGCGACTTGTCGGTCAGCCCGGCAATCGCCCGCGCCAGAATGGGGTGGAAATCGGCCATTGGCCTCAAATGTCCGTGTTGTTCCGGTCCGTCAACCCTCGAACGGATTCTGGACCAGGATCGTGTCGTCGCGTTCCGGGCTGGTCGAAAGCACCGAGACGGATGCTCCGATCAGTTCCTCGATGCGGCGCACATATTTGATCGCCTGGGCGGGAAGCTCGGCCCAGGAGCGGGCGCCGGCGGTCGAGCCTTCCCAGCCGGGAATGGTCTCGTAGATCGGCTCGACGCGGGCCTGATCGCGCTGCCCGGCTGGCAGATGCTCGAGGACCTGCCCGTCGAGACGATAGCCGGTGCAGACCTTGATCTCGGCGAAGCCGTCGAGAATGTCGAGCTTGGTCAACGCGATTCCGTCGATGCCCGAGGTCTTGACGGTCTGGCGGACGAGGCAGGCGTCGAACCAGCCGCAGCGGCGCTTGCGGCCGGTGACGACGCCGAATTCCTTGCCCTTCTGGCCGATCAGCTCGCCGATCTCGTCGTGGAGCTCGGTCGGGAACGGTCCTTCGCCGACGCGGGTCGTATAGGCCTTGGCGATGCCCAGCACATAGCCGACGGCGGAGGGGCCGAGGCCCGAGCCGGTCGCAGCCTGGCCGGCGACGATGTTGGAGGAGGTGACGAAGGGGTAGGTGCCGTGGTCGACATCGAGCAGGGCACCCTGTGCGCCCTCGAACAGGATGCGCTTGCCGGCGCGGCGCTCGGCGTCGAGCAGGGCCCAGACCGTGTCGGCGAAGGGCAGGATCTCGTCGGCGATGCCGAGCAGCTGCGCGAGCAATTCCTTGCCGTCGATCTCGGCGATGCCGAGGCCGCGACGCAGCGCGTTGTGATGGGCCAGCAGCCGCTCGATCTTGGCTTCGAGGATCGTGCGGTCCTTGAGGTCGACGACACGGATGGCGCGGCGGCCGACCTTGTCCTCATAGGCGGGGCCGATGCCGCGCTTGGTCGTGCCGATCTTCAGCGTGGTGTTCGAGGTCTCGCGGAAATGGTCGAGTTCACGATGCAGCGGCAGGATCAGCGTCGCGTTGTCGGCGATCCGCAGATTCGCAGGGCTGATCTCGACGCCCTGGGCGCGCAGCCGGGCGATCTCCTCGACGAGATGCCAGGGATCGACGACGACGCCGTTGCCGATGACCGACAGCTTGCCGGGGCGCACGATGCCCGAGGGCAGCAAGGAGAGCTTGTAGACGACGCCGTCGATGACGAGCGTGTGGCCGGCATTGTGGCCACCCTGGAACCTGACGACCACATCGGCCTGGCTCGACAGCCAGTCGACGATCTTGCCCTTGCCCTCGTCGCCCCACTGGGCGCCGACCACGACCACGTTCGCCATGGCGGTGACCTTTCTCTCGCTGCCGAAACCCGACGGCGGAAGTGGCATCACTTCCGCGACCGGGCCATGCTCCAGAACGGGCCGGCGCGAAACTCGCTTCGGACAGCCGATTCGGGCCGAAGCGAAAGCACACCGACGCAAGGCGCCCGCACAAACGAAAACCCCGGCGCAAGGCCGGGGTTTCGGGGAGGTCCTTGCAACCCCTCTTCCTCCAAGAGCATGGCGAGGTCAAGGCTGAGACCGGGAAAACCGGGGAAGAATTGGCCGCGCACCGGTCGATTCCGCCCGTCGCCAGGCGTTGACCGGTCGACAAGGGCGGCGTTTGGTCGCCCCTTCGCGGCAACATCCCGCGCTGTGCTTCCTCCCGGTGCGGGCACTCGTGCCGGCTGGTGAGGGGCAGCCCTGCGGCTATCGCTGTTGCCCGGGCGGGCGAGGAGGACTAACCCGGGGTCATCCGTCATGCAGGGGCCCGCTACGATGCAACCGATCGCCATTTCGACGCTGACCATTTGCGGCATCGAAGAGCTGCCGGCGCAGAGCCAGCGCAAGGTCAGCCATGTGCTCTCGCTGCTCGATCCTGACCTGCCGGAGCTCGAATCCTTTCTGGCCTATGAGGCGCATGAACGCACGACCCTGCGCTTCCACGACATCATCACGCCGCAGGAAGGCCGCGTGCACCCGACGCAGGCGCATGTCGACGAGATCCTCGGTTTCGGCGCGAAGCTGCGCGAATCGGCGGAGCAGCGCCACGAGGGACATCTGCTGGTCCACTGCCATATGGGCATTTCGCGCTCGACCGCGGCGATGCTCTCGCTGATCGCGCAGGTCCACGCCGACGAGAGCGAGGATGCGCTGTTCGCGCGCCTCCGCGCGATCCGGCCGCAGGCCTGGCCGAATTCGGTGATGATCGGCTTCGCGGATCAGGCGCTGAAGCGTCGCGGCCGGCTCACGGACGCGCTGCGCCGGCATTATGCGCTCCAGCTCGAGGCGCAGCCGCGCTACCGCCAGTGGATGGCCGATCTCGGCCGCAGCGCCGAGGTCGAGATGGCGGGCTGAGCGGCAGGCTATTTCCACATCACCAGCGCTGCCCCGCCCGTGCGGATATCGGCCAACGGCATCATCTGCCGGCCGATCCGCCATGGGTTCATGCACCAGACGCGATAGCCGCGGAAATTGGGATTGTCTTCGCTGAAGCCGATAAAGACGCCATAGGCGACAATGGTGTGGGCGACCTCGCCATCCGTGTCGGGGAGGTTATAGGCGATCAGCATCGGGCCCCGCGCCTTCGCATGGCGCCAGATTTTGTCGATCGTCAGATCGTCGATATCGGCGCCCTTGCTGCCGCCATAGGCCTTGAATTGCAGCCCCCAGCGCTTGACGACCTGGGTCCAGCCACGCGTCGTCATCCCTTCATTGTCCTCGTCGAGCGCTCCGGCGACCTTCCTGTAGTCCTCCAGCGCCTGCCAGAGGCTGATCGTCTTCACCCGGGGGATGGCCTGGGTCCAGGAGGAGAGGGCGGCTGCCCAGCAATGATAGCGGCTCGTGTTCTGCAGGATGACGATCGGACGCGGGATAGCTTCGTACTCGAATGAAGACTGGGTGATCACCGCAGAGGTGACGTCGTCGACGATGCCCGTGACCGTCAGGTTCATCATCGCCTGGAATTCCCTGACGCGCTTTTCGGTCGCGGCGTCGAACTGACCATTGGTCTTCAGCGCGGCGCGGTTGGCGTTCGCCGGCATGCGCAGATTGAGCTGTTCCTGGATCGTGAAGACAAGGGGCCCGGTCGAGCCCTTCTTCTGGATCATCGCCGCCTCCTGCATCGCTCAGGGGAGACCGGCCGGCGCCCGCACGGCCGCTTCGGCGAGCAGCTTGGCAGCGGCATTTGCGGAGTCAATTCAAGGTTGCGCCATGACCGGGCTGGGCCTCCCGATCGCGAGACAAGCCTGTGTCCCGCTTCGTCGCGGGGTAGTCGGATCGCGTTGGGCGAACGGTGTCGAAAGGGGCGTCAGTCTTCCGAAGCATGGCTGTTTTGCCGCGTTTGCAGAGTGATCTGGCGGCGAACGGCCCTATGACTTCAAGGGACGGCGGATGGCGATGGCACGGGCCATGCTTCAAAAACAGCCGCAAGCAGGGGAACGTGACCATGACGAAGCTCGACGACTGGCTCGGCCAGAACCATGCCGAGTTCACGACGATCCGCCGCGACATCCATGCCCATCCCGAGCTCGGCCTGGAAGAGCATCGCACGGCCAAGCTCGTCGCCGACAAGCTGCGCGAATGGGGCGTCGAGGTCACCGAGAATATCGGCCAGACCGGTGTCGTCGGCGTCATCCGCGGCAAGGGGCCGGGCCAGCGCGCCATCGGCCTGCGGGCCGACATGGACTGCCTCGCCCTCGAGGAGCTGACCGGGCTGCCGCACGCCTCGAAATTTCCGGGCCGGATGCATGCCTGCGGCCATGACGGGCATACCACCATGCTGCTCGCGGCCGGGCGCTACCTCGCCGAGAACCGGGATTTCGGCGGCACGGTCAACCTGATCTTCCAGCCGGCCGAGGAGGGCCGCGGCGGCGCCAATGCCATGCTCGCGGACGGGCTGTTCGAGCGTTTCCCCTGCGACGCCATCTACGGCCTGCATAATACTCCGGGCGTGCCGGCATCGCATTTCGGCACGGCGGTCGGCCCCTTCCTGGCGGCGGCCGATTCGTGGCGGGTCACCTTCCGCGGCGTCGGCGGTCATGGAGGCTCGCAGCCGCACCGCTCGACCGACATCACCTATGCGCAGGCGCATTTCGTGCTCGGCCTGCAGGGCATCATCGGCCGCAATGTCGCGCCGCTCGACACGGCCGTGATCAGCGTCGGCTTCATCCATGGCGGCGACGAGAACGCCTCGAACGTCATCCCCTCCGAGCTCGTCATCGGCGGCACGGCGCGGACCTACTCACAGGAGGTGCGGGCGCTGGTCGAGCGCCGTATCGCCGAACTCGCGGCTGCGACGGCGCAGGCCTGGGGCTGCGAGGCGGAGGCCCATTACCATCGCGGCACCAGCCCGCTGGTCAACGCGGCCGAGCAGGTCAAGGTCGCGGTCGCAGCGGCCTCGTCCGCCGTCGATCCCGCGCATGTCAACGGCCAGATGCTGCGTGGCACCGGCGGCGAGGACTTTGCCGAGATGATGCTGGTCTGCCCCGGCGCCTTCATGCGCATCGGCAACGGCGTCGAGGCCGACGGCTCGTTCAAGGGGCTGCACACCCCGCTCTACGACTTCAACGACGCGATCATCCCGGCCGGCGTGCGCTACTGGGTCGGCCTCGTCGAACAGGAACTCGGCCAGGGCTGGCAGGCCGTCGCTGCGGAATAGGGCGGGACCTGTCCCCTCTCCCCCTGCGGGAGAGGGCTAGGGTGAGGGGTCTCGCGACGCGGATCGTTGGCTCGGCTGGCGGCCTGCCAATTTCGCCGAGCTGCGCGACCCCTCATCCGCCCCTTCGGGGCACCTTCTCCCGCAAGGGGAGAAGGGAGCGAGCTACCGCCGCGTCTGATCGAAGACGACCTCGCGGTCGCCGGGATACTTGATCCGGTAGGCGAGGCGGATTTCCTTTTGCGCGCCGGGAGCGAGCTCGAAGCTCCAGGCCGAGACGCCGCGCTTGTCGCCGACCTGCTTCTCGGTCGGCGGCGTGCTCTGCGACAACAGCTCGACGGTGATCGCGCTGTTCTCCGAGAAGGGCACGCGCTCGATCACGGTGAGCTTCACCGGCTGGGCGTGCAGGCTCTTCACCACCGTCTTGAACTCACGCTGGTCGGTGCGGGTCGAACCGAGCCAGCCGGAATCGTTTTCGCGCCGGCGCACCGGCGCGCGCGTCACCTTGATGCGGTCATCGGCGCCGAAGCCGAGCTCGACCTTGTCGCCGGGCGCGACCTGCCGGAGGCGGCCCTTGCCGATATAGGCGCCGTCACGGTGCAGATAGACCTCGCCGGCGAGCAGCGGCGCCTCGTCCTCATGGCTGAAGCTCGCCTCGAGATAGGCCTTCTCCTCCAGTTCCGGCGTGGCGCGGGCGGCGAGCTCGGGCTTGAGCTTGCCTTGCGTCAGCACCACCGCCTTGCTGGAGCCGTCCGGCGGGATGGAGACCCGGCCCGGGACCATGAAGCTCGCCTGATAGGCGCCGGCGCTGATGCTGGCGGTCTGGATCTCGGCCTGCTGCTTCTGGAGGGCGTCGGCGGCGGGCTCCGGTGAGGCGGGGGCGACCGCCAGAGCGGGCGGGCGGCCCGCGCGTTCTGCTTCCTGCCGCAGGGCACGCGCGCGCTCCTCATAGACCACCGGCGGCTCGTAGAAAGCGATGCGCAAGGGGCTCAACTCCGGCGCCCGCGTTCCTTGCGCCGAGCGTGTCGTCGAGAGTTCGACAGCGACCTCGCTCCAGTCCTCGCCGGTGCGCTGGCGCAGTTCGGCGCGGCGGGTGAAGACGATCTCGGCGCCGCCATTGGCGTTGCCGGTGGTCAGCCTCGCCTCGTAGACCGGCAGCCAGCTCGCGCCCGAGACGCGGTAGCTGACCGCGATCTCGGCCGCGACCGGCGCCTTCGCCTCGACGGCGATGGCGACCTCGCGCCTGGACTGGCCGGCGCGGGCGCCATGCGGGCGGGCCTTCTCCAGCGCCGCGATCTCGGCGTCGAGATCGGAAATGCGGTTGCGCAGGGTCAGCAATTCGCCCTGCACCTTGACCAGAGCGGTGCCGATCGCATCGAAGATCGCCGGCCAGTCGGTGACCGGCAGCGCCTTGCCGTCGGGGCCGAGCTTGTCGGGGCCGGTCCTGCCGAAATTCTCGATCGTCGCGCGTTTGGCCTCGACGGCGCTGACCTCGCCCGAGAGCTTCGCCTTCTCGCCTTGCAGGGCCCTGATCTTGCCTTCGAGGGCAGCGTCGACGGCAGGGCGGGCCTCGCCGGGAATCTGGCGGACATCGACCGCGCCGATCGTGAAGGGGCCGTCGCCTTCCGCCTCGACCCGGATCGAGGTGGGATCGACGGTCGCCGGCAGGCCACGCAGCACGATCTGCGAGACGCCCTGCAGGAGGGTGGCCTTGCCGAGGCGGGTTACCACGGCGCCGTCCGGATAGACGGTGACGCGGTCGATCTGCGAGGCGAGCTCGATCTCGGCGGCGCCGGCCAGGCCCGGGGCGAGAAACAAGGCTGCGGCCAATCCGGTCTTCATCATCATGCTGTCCCCCGACAAATCACGCGGCCGCGATTTGCCCGAGGGATTTCGGCGCGGCGAGGGCGGAATTGGGCCGGAAGGTGGAAAGGCGCCGCGAGGGCATGACCACCGCCCGGCGACGATGGCAGCCCCTTGCCGTCGCCAGGACGGTTTTCGCTGCGTCAGGGGAGCGAGGGATGCATGAGTTCGAAACGCGAGGAGGCGCGGAAAACCCCCCGCCCTTGCGGGGACGGGCAGGGGCGGGGGGCGCGTGATCTTTCCGTCATGTTCGCCCTTGCGGCGAGTATCCACGTCCTGGAGTACGACACTCGACCAGCGAAGACGTGGATGGTCGGGACGAGCCCGACCACGACGTGAAAGGCCTGTGCGACGCCTCATCCGGCCCTGCGGGCCATTTTCGCGCGCAAGGGGGAAGGAAATCAGCTGCGCAGGCCCGGCGCCTCCTGGCCGGTGCTGGCGACATATTCGGTGTAGCCGCCGCCATAGAGATGGACGCCGTCCGGCGTCAGCTCGAGCACCCGGTTCGAGAGCGCCGCCAGGAAATGCCGATCGTGGCTGACGAAGAGCATGGTGCCCTCGTATTGCGCGAGCGCCGTGATCAGCATCTCCTTGGTGGCGATGTCGAGATGGTTGGTCGGCTCGTCGAGCACGAGGAAGTTCGGCGGGTCGTAGAGCATCTTCGCCATGACGAGCCTTGCCTTCTCGCCGCCGGAGAGGAAACGGCAGCGCTTCTCGACATCGTCGCCCGAGAAGCCGAAGCAGCCGGCGAGCGCCCGCAGCGAGCCCTGGCCGGCCTGCGGGAAGGAACCTTCCAGCGACTCGAAGACGGTGGCGTCGCCGTCGAGCAACTCCATCGCGTGCTGGGCGAAATAGCCCATCTTGACGCTCGCGCCGATGGCGACGGACCCGTCATCGGGCTTCGATGAGCCGGCGACGAGCTTCAGCAGCGTCGACTTTCCGGCGCCGTTGACGCCCATCACGCACCAGCGCTCCTTGCGACGGACCTGGAAGTCGAGCCCCTCATAGATGCTGCGGCTGCCATAGCGGACATGGACGTTCTTCAGCGTGGCGACGTCCTCGCCGGAGCGCGGCGCCGGCTGGAACTCGAACTGCACCGTCTGGCGGCGGCGCGGCGGCTCGACCCGGTCGATCTTGTCGAGCTTCTTGACGCGGCTCTGCACCTGCGCAGCATGCGAGGCACGGGCCTTGAAACGCTCGATGAAGGCGATCTCCTTGGCCAGCATCGCCTGCTGGCGCTCGAACTGCGCCTGCTGCTGCTTCTCGGCCAGCGCCCGCTGCTGCTGGTAGAATTCGTAATCGCCGGAATAGCTGGTGAGGGTGCCACCGTCGATCTCGACGATCTTGCCGACGATGCGGTTCATGAACTCGCGGTCGTGCGAGGTCATCAAGAGGGCGCCGTCATAGCCTTTGAGGAAGCTCTCCAGCCAGATCAGGCTTTCGAGGTCGAGATGGTTGCTCGGCTCGTCGAGCAGCATGGCGTCCGGGCGCATCAGCAGGATGCGGGCGAGCGCGACGCGCATCTTCCAGCCGCCGGAGAGCGCGCCGACATCGCCCTCCATCATCTCCTGGCTGAAGCCGAGGCCGGCGAGCACCTCGCGGGCGCGGCCGTCGAGCGCGTAGCCGTCAAGCTCCTCGAAGCGGCCCTGTACTTCGCCATAGCGGGCGATCAGCGCCTCCATCTCGTCGGCCCGGTCGGGATCGCCGAGCGCCGCCTCGAGCTCCTTCAGCTCGGCCGCGACAGAGCTGACCGGGCCGGCGCCGTCCATCACCTCGGAGACGGCGCTGCGACCGGCCATGTCGCCGACATCCTGGCTGAAATAGCCGATGGTGGTGCCGCGATCGACCGAGACCTGGCCCTCATCCGGGAGTTCCTCACCGGTGATCATCCGGAACAGGGTGGTCTTGCCGGCACCGTTTGGGCCGACCAGGCCGATCTTCTCGCCCCTCTGCAAGGCGGCCGAGGCCTCGATGAAGATGATCTGGCGGCCGTTCTGCTTGCCGATGCTTTCGAGGCGAATCATGGGGTCCGGGAGGTTTTCAAGATCTGGAATTGCCGCGCGTTTACAGGCTGCGGGACGCGCACGGAACCCCGCAACGTGCCGGATCAGCCCCTTGCGCTGCGCGCGACCATGGCGGCGATCGTCTCGAACAGCTCGCGCTTCGCCTCGTCGGCGCCGATCTCTTGTGTCGCCGCGGCGTGCGACAGGGCTTCGGCGGCGCCGAGCATGGCGCGCAAGCCGGCGGTCGGGATCGTCCTGCCGGCGGCGAAGGGCGCGAGCAGGCCCCGGCATTTTTGCAGGAAAATCAGGTCGCAATCGCGCTTGACCGCGGCGAGCTCGGGCGAGCCGGCAAGCGCTGCCATGACACCGGGGATCTCGCGCCCCTGCGCCAGCACGCAGTCGACATAGGAGGAGGCGATCGCGCCCGCCTTGCCCGCGAGGCTGGCCTCGCTGCTTTCGAGCGCCGCCTCCATGACCGCGTATTCGCGCATGTCGAAGTCGCGATAGAGCGCGATCAACAGGGCGCTGCGGGTCGGGAAGTGGCTGTAGACCACCGGCTTGGTCACCCCGGCCCATTCGGCCAGGCGCCCGAGCGTCAGGGCGTCCGTCCCTTCCTCGCCGACGATTCGCCAGGCGGTCTCGATCAACTGGCGCTGGCGCTCCTCGCGCGTCAGGCGCTGACGGCGTGGCAGGCTGGGTTCCGTGCTTGACATGTTTTATATACCAAAAGTAACTTACTAAAAGTATATAGCGATCGACCGCCGATCGCAATCACAGCGGAGATTTCGCATGCACGCCCTCGTCGTCGTCGCCCATCCCGATCCCGCCTCGCTCAGCCAAGCCGTGGCGCAGAAGCTGGCCGAGGGCGTCTCCGGCGCCGGTCACAGCGCCGAGATCGCCGATCTCGCCAGGGAGGGCTTCGATCCGCGCTTCACGCTGAAGGACCTCGCCGCCCATCGCCGCGAGATCGCCCAGCCCACCGACATCGCTTTCGAGCAGATGCGGATCGAGCGGGCCGATGCGCTGGTACTGGTCTATCCGGTCTATTGGTGGTCGATGCCGGCGCTGATGAAGGGCTGGATCGAGCGCGTCTTCGCCAATGGCTGGGCCTATGACGAACTGGAAGGCGGGAAGACGGTGAGGAAGCTGCAGCACCTGCCGGTCCATCTCGTCGCGGTCGCCGGGGCCGACATGCGCACCTATGCCCGCCACGGCTATTTCGGCGCGATGCGGACCCAGATCGACCACGGCATCTTCGGCTATTGCGGCGCGCCGGTGGTGACCTCGGAACTCTTGGTGCCGGTGCCGGAGATGTCGGAGCATCTCGATACGGCGCGCGTGCTCGGCGGCAGGGTGTTCGACAGAGCGGTGGGCACGGAAGCCGCGGCGGCGTAATTCTACTGTTCCAGCTGTTGCGATGTCCGTCATGGTCGGGCTTGTCCCGACCATCCACATCTTCTTCCTTCGAAGGTGCTGTTCAAGGCGCGGATGCTCGCCACAAGGGCGAGCATGACGGACAGGCTCATGCCCGCCCGCGCAGGCTGGCCTGCAGTTTCACCCGCATCTCCAGGAAGTTCCTGAGCTCGGTCACGCGCCTGACCGGGTCGAGCACCTCCTCGTCCAGCCCATGCGCCCAGGCGAGATCGCGGCGGGCGGGATCGGCGTCGAGCGCATCGAGATCGGCGAGCCAGCTTTCCGTGTCGGCCTCGTCGCGGCGGAAGCCGCGTTCGATCAGCGCCTTGCTATGCCGGCGCAGGATCGTGGCGATCAGTCGCAGCGAGAATTCCGGATGGTACTGCACGCCCCAGAAGGTGCCGCCGTCCTGGCGGAACTCGGCGGCCTGGATCGGGCTCATCGCATTCGCGGCGAGGATGGTCGCGTGGTCCGGCGGGGCGACGATGCTGTCGAAATGGATCGCCGGTGCGTCGAAGGCGGCCGGGCGGCCGGCGAGCAGCGGATGCGCGGCGCCGGCCTCGGTCTTGGCGATGCGGCGGGCGAAGCCGATCTCCAGCCCGTTCGGATTAAGCGCGACGCTGCCGCCGGCGGCGACGGCCGCGATCTGGATGCCCCAGCAGGAGCCGAAGCAGGGCGTACCGCTCTGGTAGATCGCCCGCATCAATTCGATCTGCCGGGTCACTGCCGGTTCCGGGCTGTGGATGTGCAGTGACGAGCCGGTCAGGGCGATGCCGTCATAGGAGGCGAGCCCGCTGCCATCGGGCAGATTGGCGCCCTCGTCGGCGGGCAGACAGATGTCCGTGACCAGAGAGGGCTCGATCCGCCGGAGCTCTGCGGCATAGGCCTCGCCCGGTGTCGCGCCGCTGTCGCGCGCGTACTCCTCGCGCTGTGCGCGCTTGTAGCCGTCGACGACGAGGACGCGGAGCGGCTTGGGGGCGAACAGATTCATGGCTTCCTCGGCACGATTGCGTGTGGCGACGGGCTGCGTTGCGCCTCCTCTCATAGGAGAAGCGCTGCCTGCAAGGCTATGCAAGCGCTCCGCAGATATGAGGATCGTGCATCTTGCAGCCGGCCGCCTCCCTTCCTCAGCGAATCTGGGCCAATGCCTATCTTCTGCTGACGCTGACCACCCTGCTCTGGGCCGGCAACGCCGTCGCCAGCCGGCTCGCCGTCGGCCATATCGCGCCGATGACGCTGACCTCGCTGCGCTGGGTCCTGGTCTGCGCCGTCATGCCCTATCTGTTCCGGCAGGGGCTGCGCGAGCACTGGCCGGTGCTGAAGGCGAACTGGCTCAAGGTGACGCTGCTCGGCACCTTCGGCTTCACCGCCTTCAATACGCTGATGTACATCGCGGCCTATTCGACCACCGCGATCAATATCGGCATTCTGCAGGGCTCGATCCCGGTCTTCGTGTTGCTCGGCGCCTTTCTCGCCTTTCGGACCCCGATCGGCGGGCTGCAGGCGCTCGGCGTCTCCGTCACCATTCTGGGCGTGCTCGTCACGGCGAGCCGCGGCGACTGGCATACCCTGCTTCAGCTCAGCTTCGTGCCCGGCGATCTCTGGATGATCATCGCCTGCCTGCTCTATGCCGGCTACACCGTCGGCATCCGCACGCGCCCGCCCATGCCCGGGCTGATCTTCTTCACCGCGATGGCGATGGTCGCCTGCCTGGTTTCGCTGCCGCTTCTCGCGGCCGAGATCGCCACCGGCGAGGCCTTTTGGCCGACGCTGACCGGCTGGCTGATCCTGATCTATGTCGTGGTAGGCCCCTCGCTGGCGTCGCAGCTCTTCTTCATGCGGGCGATCGAATTGATCGGCCCCGGCCGCGCCGGTGTCTTCGTCAACCTCGTGCCGGTGTTCGCGCCGGTGCTTGCGGTGCTCATTCTTGGCGAGCACCTCGCGCTCTATCACGGGCTGGCACTGGCGCTGGTGCTCGGCGGGATCTGGATCGCCGAGCGCAGGCGCTGAGCCTCAGCGCAGACTCTCCACCGCCAGCCGCGCGACCGCCGCATGGGCGGCTTCGCGAGCCTTGGCATCGGCCTGTGACCCGGCGAGATAGACCGCGATGGCGAAGCGGCGGCCATCCGGCAGGGTGACGATGCCGATATCGTTGGTGGCGTGGTTGAGCCCGTCGGCGCTCGGGCCGAGCCCGGTCTTGTGGGCAAAGCGCGCGCCGTCGGGCAGACCGGCCCGGATCCGCTGCGGTCCCGTCTTGGTTTCCAGCATGATCTTGTCGAGCAGGGCGGTGTGCGCGGGCTCGCGCAGCCAGTTTCCCTTGGCGAGGGCTTCGAGGAAGGCGGCCGAGGCATCGGGGCTGGCGGCGTCGCGCCTGTCCTTGAGCGAGGCTTCCAGCGTCTTGTGTCGCTCTGCGGCCGGGATCGCCTGGATCGCCTTGTAGAAGGCGGCAGTGTCGATCGCCTCGTCCCAGCGATAGCCGGGCAGGCCGAGAATCTCCGGCTGGAAGACGCGCTCATAGCGGTCGACCGAGATGCCGGGAACGCCGCCATCCCGCAGCATCGCGGTCAGCACCTGCGGCCCGCCGATCAGGCGCAGCAAGAGATCGGCGGCGGTGTTGTCGCTCTCGGCCGTCGAGCGGGTGAGGAGATCGCGCAGCGTGTAGTCGTTGCGCTCGCCCTTGAAGCCCTTCGCCAGCGGGCTGTGATAGAGCGAGAGATCGTTGCGGGTGACGGTGATCTTCTGGTCGAGCTTCAGCTTTCCGGCCTCGACCGCCTGCAGGACCGCGACCGCGAGCGGCAACTTGAACACGCTCTGCATCGGGAAGGGCTCGGTGCCGCGATGCGACCAGCTCTTGCGATCCCTGAGGTCGAGGAGCGCGACGCCGAGGCGTCCTTTCGCCGTTTGCTCGATGGATTTGATCCAGGCATCGAGCCTTGCCTTGTCCCAGTCGGCGAAAGCGGGCGAGGCGGTGAGAAGGATGAGGGCGGCGGAGCAGGCGAAGGCTTGGGCGAAGGCTCGGCGGGTCGGCATGAAAAATCCCCTGTGGCGGGCTGCCACAGGGGAGGGTGATTGCGGCGCCGTTTGGGCGCCCAGAACGCTTTCGGCAGGCCGGCCTGCTTGAGAATCTCATTCGCCGTGTGGCGGGATTTCGTGCCGGCGTCGAGCGAGACCTGCTTCTGGGTTTCCGGATGGCGCCAGATCTCATGGTCGCCCTTGGCTGATCGGTAATACTCGTAGCCAGCCTTGCGCAGGATACGTTTCAGCCGCGGGCCGATCTCGACCATCAAGCAGCCTGAACGATGTCCGAGACCTTGATGTCGAGGTCGAGCCGGAGTTCTTCCTCGGTCTCCAGGAAATCCGGCACGAGCAGTTTCAGCCGCTCGCGCAGAGCCTCGATCGTCGCGGCCTCCGTGACGATGCCGGCATCGCTTCTCGAACTGGCGTACCAGACGCCGGCATCGTCGTCACGGCGGACGTCGAAGGTGACGATGCGCATGCGCAATCCTCCGTTCCGGAGAAATATAGCATGCGCACCACCATTGCGCAGCCTTCAGAACTTCAGGCGGCGGGCCCGCTTGACCATCGGGATCTCGTGGATCCGGGCGAGCAGCTCGTCCGAGATCGCCTCGTCGACGGCGACATAGCAGATCGCGTCGCCGCCCGGCTTGTCGCGGCCGAGATTGAAGGTCGCGACATTGACGCCGGCCTCGCCGAGCACGGAGCCGAACTGGCCGATGAAGCCCGGCTTGTCGGCATTGCGGACATAGAGCATGTGCGGCGCGAATTCGGCGTCGACCTGGATGTCGCGGATCTCGATGATGCGCGGCTTGCCGTCATGGAAGACGGTGCCGGAGGCATGGCGCGGCATGTCCTGCGCCTCGACGACGATGCGGATGACGCTTTCGAGATTGCCGGCGACCTCGCGGGTCAGCTCCTCGACGACGATGCCCTTCTCCTTGGCGATCATGGTCGCGTTGACCATGTTGATCTCCGGCAGGAAGGGGCGCAGCACGCCGGTGATGGCGGCGGCCGAGATCGCCTTCAGGTTCAGCTTGGCGACCGCGCCTTCGTACTCGATCCGGATGCCCTTGACCTGCGCCTCGGTGAGCTGGCCGAGGAAGGAGCCGAGCTTTTCGGCGAGATCGACGAACGGCTTGATCCGCGGCGCTTCCTCGGCCGAGATCGACGGGAAGTTCACCGCATTGGTGATCGCGCCCTTGAGCAGATAGTCGCTCATCTGCTCGGCGACCTGCAGGGCGACATTCTCCTGCGCCTCATTGGTCGAGGCGCCGAGATGCGGCGTGCAGACGACATTGTCCAAACCGAAGAGCGGGTTCGTCTCGGCCGGCTCCTGCGAAAACACGTCGAAGGCGGCGCCGGCGACATGGCCGGACTTGATCAGCTCGGCGAGGGCCGCCTCGTCGACGAGGCCGCCGCGGGCGCAGTTGATGATGCGCACGCCCTTCCTGGTCTTGGCGAGGTTCTCGGCCGAGAGGATGTTCCTGGTCTTCTCGGTCATCGGGACGTGCAGGGTGATGAAATCGGCGCGCTTCAGGAGCTCGTCCAGCTCCACTTTTTCAACACCCAGCTGCACGGCGCGTTCCGGCGAGAGATAGGGGTCGAAGGCGATGACCCGCATCTTCAGGCCGATGGCGCGCTCGGCGACGATCGAGCCGATATTGCCGCAGCCGATCAGGCCGAGCGTCTTGGCGGTGATCTCGACGCCCATGAAGCGGTTCTTCTCCCACTTCCCGGCCTGGGTCGAGAGGTCGGCGGCCGGGATCTGGCGGGCGAGCGCGAACATCATGGCGATGGCATGCTCGGCGGTGGTGATCGAATTGCCGAAGGGCGTGTTCATCACGATGATGCCGCGCGCCGTGGCGGCCGGGATCTCGACATTGTCGACGCCGATGCCGGCGCGGCCGATCACCTTCAGGTTCTTCGCCTCGGCGAGCAGCTTTGCGGTGGCCTTGGTCGCCGAGCGGATGGCGAGGCCGTCATAGTCGCCGATCACGGCGGCGAGCTTGTCCTTGTCCTTGCCGAGGGCCGGATCGAAGGTCACGTCGATGCCGCGATCTTTGAAAATCTGCACGGCGGCGGGGGAGAGGGCGTCCGAAATCAGGACTTTGGGGGCGGTCATGATGATGGCTCCGGCGGCGCCGCGCTGCACGGGGAGCGTTTCGGCGCTGAGAAGGGGAGGGAACCCCACCTGTCATTCCGGGGCGGCGAAGCCGAACCCGGAACCCATGGCGGGGTGCAATACTGATGAAGCGGTGGAGAGGGCTCGCCCGGTCGTGGGTTCCGGGTTCGCGGGCGAAAGCCCGCGCCCCGGAATGACAGGGCGAAGCGCCTCAGGCCGCCTTCTTGCCCAGCGAAGCCTTGGCCTCGTTGAAGGCATAGGTGATCCAGGGCAGCAGCGCCTTGAGGTCTCTGGCCTGGACGGTGGCGCCGCACCAGATGCGCAGGCCGGGAGGGGCGTCGCGGTAATGGCCGAGATCGTAGCCGGCGCCGGCCTTCTCGATGATGCTCACCACCTGCTTGGCGAAGGCCGCCTGCTGCTCGGCCGGCAGCGCGGTCACGGCCGGGTCGGTGAACTTCAGGCACACCGAGGTGTTCGAGCGGGTCTTCGGCTTCACCGCGAGGAAGTCGATCCAGTCGTTCTCGCGCACGAATTTGGCGATGACGCGGGCATTGCCCTCGGCGCGCTTCACGAGGCCATCGAGCCCGCCGACCTTCTTCGCCCAGTTGAGCGCGTCGACATAGTCCTCGACGCAGAGCATGGACGGGGTGTTGATGGTCTCGCCGACGAAGATGCCCTCGGAGAGCTTGCCGCCCGAGGTCATGCGGAAGATTTTCGGCAGCGGCCAGGCCGGCTTGTAGGTCAACAGCCGCTCGACGGCGCGCGGCGAGAGGATGATCATGCCGTGCGCGCCTTCGCCGCCGAGCACCTTCTGCCAGGAGAAGGTGACGACATCGAGCTTTTGCCAGTCGAGGCGCTGGGCGAAGGCGGCCGAGGTCGCGTCGCAGATCGTCAGGCCTTCGCGGTCATCGGCGATCCAGCTGGCATCGGCGACGCGCACGCCGGAGGTGGTGCCGTTCCAGGTGAAGACGACGTCGCGGTTCTTGCTGTCGACCTTCTTCAGGTTCGGCAATTCGCCATAGGGCGCCTCGAACAGGCGGGCATCCTGCAGCTTGAGCTGCTTGACGACATCGGTGATCCAGCCGGAGCCGAAGCTTTCCCAGGCCAGCATGTCGACGCCGCGGGCGCCGAGCATCGACCACATCGCCATTTCCATGGCGCCGGTGTCGGAGCCGGGGACGATGCCGATGCGGTAATCGGCCGGGACCTGCAGCACTTCGCGGGTCAGGTCGATCGCGAGCTTGAGCTTGTCCTTGCCGACCTTGGCGCGGTGCGAGCGGCCGAGCGGCGCGTCACTGAGGGCTTTGAGGGTCCAGCCGGGGCGCTTGGCGCAGGGGCCGGACGAGAAATTGGGCACGCGCGGGCGCGCTGCCGGAATCGTATTCGCCATCGATGTCTCCATCCTTGCAGATGGGCGCGCCTCGGTGGGGAGGCGTGTCCCGTCGACGAGGGTAGGATGGGAGGGGCGGGGGAGTCAAGGGATGGATCGAAAAGCGGTTGCGCGACAAATTGTTCTGTCAATGCTATGCCGCATCATCAGTTCGTTTAGATGAATGGATCGCAGCTTCGATCTCCGCGATATCATCTGTGAAATCCAACACCATCTGAATAGGGCGTTCGGAGGCGTGAACTTCGTTGTAGTGATCGACGTCCTGCTTAATTTGAAAGCAATCGTCGATGATCGATTTACGGCGTTGAGAAAAAGATTTTTCCATGAATGAGCGCGGTGCGTTGTCGATGTCTGCCCAGAGATTCATTTGGGTTCCGCCAACGTTCATTTTTACGGAGTGCTTGGCGCGATACTTTCGCCCTTCCGCGTCGGTCCGCTTTTGCTGGCGCAAGCTTTCTGCGAGTGCCTCTCGGCAGAGCTTGGTAATGTCCCTTGGTTCGGGGCGGTACAGGCCTTGCCTAATCGCCCAAACAGCTACCTCATCGAGAGAGACAGGAGAAGGATCGACTTCCGTGTTGTATCGCTCAAATATTCTCTGCATCTGCTCAGCAAAATTTGCCATTTTCGCCTCGGTTTTTGGCTAAAGTTCAGCTTCAGCAACGTTGCCCCAGCCGTCCGTGGTGGCGCTTTCGACTATATAGCGGCGAACCGGCGTCTGGTATTTTCGAAGAAAATCGTATCGGTTCATACGTCGCTGCAACTGCCCAACGACAATAGCTGGGTGGATTTGCATTGTTGCAGCAAACCCAATCACATCTCGCTCTGAGAAATATGGGTTCTTCCGTGCGTAGAACGAATCCATTTTCTCGTGTGGTATGCAGAATTGGCTAGCAGCGAAGTTAGCCAGCCGTTCCTCTTCTGTTACGCTCTCACCTACGGACTGCCCCTCTCCAGACAAGTGGTCAACAATCCCGAAGCCAGATTTTCCGTGACCAAGGAGAATGTGTTCGATTTCATGCCTTAGGACAAACCAGAAATTATCTAATCTATCATAAAGAGTAGACATGCCAATGACGGGGGATTGATCGTCTAACCAAGTGCATACGCCGTCAATTTTTGCTCCAGGCAGAGTCTCAACAATAACTAAACGTACTCCGCAAGATTTCAAAATCTCTGGCACGTAACGGACGGCCTCCGGATCAATCATTAAAGACCGTAGCTTGGGCAGGGCTAATCTTAATTTATCAATAGAAAACTCAGGTGCCTTAATATGTCGAGCGAGCTGGCGAACCCGAAAAACCCAAGCAAGCTGATGCGGTGACACAGCGTCATAATGGGTCTTCTTAGCTGCAAACGCGACAGTCGGTGTCCCGTCTGGGTCGTTGGCGGCTTCAAAGAAGCGATCAACCTGCAGTTGTAGAAGTGACGATTCTGCGGATCTAATCCATCCGCGTCGGATCATATCTCGAACCGGGTATGCGGTCTGCAATTCAGCGCGCGTGCGGACGGCAGGATCAGGCTCCTTGGCGTTCGCCAAGTCGTACTGGCTTTGAAGATTGGCAAAAAACTGTGCAGGAACGCCGAAGGCATCGCCCAAAAGGCGCGCCATATCGGGCGTGATGGCCCGCTTGCCGGATAGCAAAGGGTTCAATTGTTGCTCAGTCTGTCCGAGGATGAACGCAAGATCTCGCTGTGTCCACTCGCGCTCTTCGAGTTCAATTTTTATAAATGTGCCTGGATGATCGATGCCGACGCTTTTAAAGCTTGTCATCTAGGCGGCCCCGCGAATTTGTTCTTTTAGGCCCATAATCATGATTTCTGCCGGTGTAACTTTATCGTTGATGCGAACGTGAAGCGTCCATTGGGAGGACACCGCTATCGATTGCATTCCATTGGAATCAAGCGCTGCTTCTTCGTAGCGAAGGCTCTTCCACGCTCGCATTGTACTGGTGTCAGGAACTGCTCTCATGAGATTCAAACGCTGGCGCATGGATTGAATCACAGCCACCGGCAACCCGGTTTCTGCCGCTCGCTCCGTCTCGATCAGTGCGAGGCGGGTATCCACGAACCTAATCTCCATAAAGGTCTTCCTAGCACCTTTCGCGCGCCTGTTCAACTCCAACTTAACGAGGGGCGTTAAGTCGTTTATTTGATTGTGGGGCGGCCTCTTCGGTGAAGGCGCGGCTTGCTCCCGCCGGCGAATGGTGGAGGGAAGCTGAGAATGTAGAAAATCAATCCCAGCGCTCCCAACCGCCCGTATGATCCCCCGCATCCCATCCCCGAGGGGCGGCCGACCGGAGGCATGTCGTTTAGCGGGGTGGGTGCGGCGCCTGCGGGCGAGGGTTGCGCCTCGCTCCTGGGAGGCTTCGGGAACCGCAACCTGAACCCCTCTCCTTACAGGAGAGGGGTTTTGCGGCGCGGTTCCGCAAACTTATCCCCGCCCTCCCGACCGCCCCTATACTCCCCCGCATCCCATCCCCGAGGGGCGGCCGACCGGAGGCATGTCGTTTGGCGGGGTGGGTGCGGCGCCTGCGGCCGGGCTTGCAACCCGGTCCCGGGAGGCTTCGGGAACCGACCTGGGGGTACTACGGCCCCTGCGCGAGGAGCTCGCTAGCCGGACCAGGCCGCCGATCGTGAACCGCCCGAGCGCCGACGCGACGACCCGATGAGGGGAACTGGCGAAGGCGACGAGCGGGATCGGGCAAGGTCCGAATGAAGCGCGGCCCGGAGTTTTCAAATCGCCGCCGGCGGAGCGCCACGGGGCGTGCGGATGGGGATCCATCCGCGCCGCTTCCTGGCTCAATGGAAGCGGATACCAAACCCGCGCCTCGCGGCGCTCCGCTGCCCCTCATTTGCGACAACGCCCGCGGGATCAGCCTGCGGGCGGGGACGGCGTTTGGGCGCGGGAGGCACGACCTGCTCCCTCTCCCCTTGCGGGAGAGGGTGGGGTGAGGGGTCTCGCGACCTGACGGGACTAGTTTTCTACCTGCGGCCGATATCGGAAAGCGTAGCGCGACCCCTCATCCGGCGCTGCGCGCCACCTTCTCCCGCAAGGGGAGAAGGGAAGCGGCTCGCTTCCCACTCCTTGCTGGGAGCCAATCGGAGGACATCCCATGCCCCGCAATCCCGACCATCGTGGCGCGACGAAGGAGGAGTTCGAGCGCTATCAGCGCGAGCGGCCGATCATGCTTCGCAGGGTCGCGACATTGATGCAGTGCTGGCGCTTTTGCGGTCGCAAGGATTGCCGGCGCGCCAGGGCCTGCTCCGGGCCGGATGGCGGGGAATGCGCCGGCAAGCTCATGGACTGCCTCTCCGACGAGATGCGCGCGACCTTCCGCGAGGCGATCCGCCTGCGCCTCGCCGGCGTCGAGGGCAGGGAGGCCTGGTACGAGGCCGAGCGGCGCATCGCCCGGCACAAGGCGCAGATCGAGGCGATTCCGGGCATGGGCCCGGACCGGGGCTGAGGGCGGCTGGCGCCCCCTGCCGGCTCAGAGGCCGGTCATCGTCATCTCGGCGTCGATCGCTTTCATCTTCGGATTGGCGGCGCAGAAGGCCCGGACCTTGGCCTCGATGGTCGCGGATTCGTGGCTGGCGCCGGCTCTCGCCCTGCGGTCGGCCTTGTGCTGGCCGGTCTTGAGATAGTCGGCGCAGGTCAGGTCGGGGTCGGTGATCTCGGCCGAGGCCGGGGCGGCGACGAGAAGACAGGCAAGGGTCGCGGCGAGCGCGCGCAAGGCGAGAGGCATGGGCGATGTCCTGAACGTGCGGCCGGCTGCGCGGCCCTTCGGCGGGGCTGGTGCACCCTGCCGACGCCGGGCGCAAATGCTGCTTGCGCCGCCCGGCCCTGCAGGCAGGGCATCGCGGGAAAGCTGCCGTTTCGGCAGGGCGAGGCCGGGAAAAGTCGTCGGCGGACAGGGCTCCCTGCGCCTTCGCCGCGCCGTTCACGGCCGTGCTGCTATAAGCTTCCGCTCGAACGCGATTCACGGAAGGCGCCGCCATGGCCAGAAAAACCCCCGAACAGCTCACCAAGGAATTCGAGGGCCGCAAGGCCAAGGGGCTGGCCAAGGGCGGCGCGGCCTATTGGCCGAACGTGCTCGCCAACGCCGTGCTGAAGCTCGCGGCGGAAGGCCAGGTGCCCGATGTCGCGGCGCTGCTCGCCCGGATCGAGCTGGAAGCGGCCTCGAAGGACATCCAGGTCAAGGCCGGCGCCGAGGAGGCGCTGGCGCGGCTGAAGCAGGCGGCGGCAAGGGGCGCGGAGTAGGGGCGCGGGGAACCCTTCTCCCCTCGGGGGAGAAGGTGGCAGCGCGAAGCGCTGACGGATGAGGGAAGGAGGGCTCGCCCGGTCGAACTGCCCTCATCCCCCTGCCGGGACCTTCTCCCCCGAGGGGAGAAGGGTGCTGTCTCTTATTCCCCCATCGCGATCAGCGAGGCGTTGCCGCCGGCCGCCGCGGTGTTGATCGTCACCGTCTGCTCGGTGGCGAAGCGGGCGAGATAGTTCGGCCCGCCGGCCTTGGGGCCGGTGCCCGAGAGGCCGTGGCCGCCGAAGGGCTGCACGCCGACGACCGCGCCGATGATGTTGCGGTTGACGTAGATATTGCCCGTCGAGAGTTTTTGCGTGACGCGCTCGACCGTGGTCTCGATGCGCGAATGTACGCCGAGCGTCAGCCCGTAGCCGGTGGCCTCGATCGCTTCGATCACCTTGTCGAGCTCGCCCGCCTTCCAGCGCACGACATGCAGCACCGGGCCGAAATGCTCGGCGGTGAGGTCGGAGACCTTGTCGAGCCGGATGATGTGCGGGGCGACGAAGGTGCCGCCGAGCGACGGCACCGCGCCGGCATAGGCGATCCGGCCCTCGGCCTGCATCGCCGCGATATGGGCGTCGAGCCGCTGCTTGGCGGCGGCGTCGATCACCGGGCCGACATGGGTCTCGATCTCGCGGGGATCGCCGAGCCTGAGCACGCTGGCGGCGCCCTCGATCATCTCGACCATCTTGTCGGCGACGTCCTCCTGCACGACCAAGAGGCGCAGCGCCGAGCAGCGCTGGCCGGCAGAGCGGAAGGCCGACATCACCACATCGTCGGCGACCTGCTCGGCGAGGGCGGTCGCGTCGACGATCATGGCGTTGAGCCCGCCGGTCTCGGCGATCAGCGGGACGATCGGGACGTCCTTGGCGGCGAGCGCCCGGTTGATGGCGCGGGCGGTCGCGGTCGAGCCGGTGAAGGCGACGCCGGCGACGTCGGGATGGGAGACGAGGGCGGCGCCGAGCTTGCCGTCGCCGGGGGTGAGGTGCAGCGCCGATTTCGGCACGCCGGCCTCGTGCAGGATGGCGATGGCGAGGCTGGCGATCAGCGGGGTCTGCGGCGCCGGCTTGGCGACGACGCTGTTGCCGGTGACCAGCGCGGCCGCGACCTGGCCGGTGAAGATGGCGAGCGGGAAGTTCCAGGGCGCGATGCAGACGAACGGGCCGCGGCCGCGCAGGACGAGGCGGTTCTCCTCGCCGGTGGGGCCGGGCAGGGCGGTCGGCACCGCGAACTTCGCCTCGGCCTCGGCGGCGTAATAGCGCAGGAAGTCGACGGCTTCGCGGAGTTCCGCGATGGCGTCGTCCAGCGTCTTGCCGGCCTCGGCCTGGAGCAAAGCGAGGATCGGGCCGCGGCGGGCCTCCATCAGCTCGGCCGCCTGGCGCAGCGCCGCGGCGCGGATCCGGGCCGGGGTCGCGTTCCAGGCGGGGAAGCCGGCCTTCGCCGCGAGCACCGCCCGTGCAGCGGCGGCCTCGTCGGCCTCGACGACATGGCCGATCGGCCTCGCATCGATCGGCGAGCGCAGCTCACGGCGGTTGCCGGCGACGGGCTTGCCGTCGATCACGGCGCTCGCCTCCGCGAAGGGCTTTGCGGTGGCGCGGCCGATCTCGGCGAGCAGCGCCTCCAGGCTCGCGGCATCGCCGAGCTCGACGCCGGCCGAGTTCTTGCGGGACGGGCCGAAGAGGTCGGCCGGCAGCGGAATGCGGCGATGGCGGGCGGCGCCCGGCGTTCCGATGATGTCGGCCGGCGGCACGAGCAGCTCCGAGACCGGCACGTCCGGATCGCCGGAGACCGAGACGAAGGAGGAGTTGGCGCCGTTCTCGAGCAGGCGGCGCACGAGATAGGCGAGCAGGTCCTGATGGCCGCCGACCGGCGCATAGGTCCGGCAGGCGAAGCCGGAATTCTCCTGCAGCAGGCGCTCATAGAGCGCTTCGCCCATGCCGTGCAGGCGCTGGAACTCGAAGTCCAGGTTTTCAGCAAGACGGCCGTCCGGCTGGGCGCCCTTTTGGTCGCCGGCGAGCTCGGCGACGGTCGCGACGGTCAGCGCATTATGGGTAGCGAATTGCGGGATGATGCGCGGGCGCAGGGCCAGCAGCTGCTTGGCGCAGGCCTCGTAGTTCAGGTCGGTCATCGCCTTGCGGGTGAAGACCGGATAGTCGGGCAGGCCGCGTTCCTGGGCGCGCTTCAGCTCGGTGTCCCAATAGGCGCCCTTGACCAGGCGCACCATCATGCGCCGGTCATGGAACTCGGCCAGCGCCGCGATATGGGCGATCACCGCGCTGGCGCGCTTCTGATAGGCCTGGATGGCGAGGCCGAAGCCGTCCCAGCCGGCGAGCGAGGCATCGGCCAGCACGGCGTCGATGACGTCGAGCGAGAGCTCGAGCCGGTCTGCCTCCTCGGCGTCGACGGTGAAGTTGAGATCGTATTTCTTGGCCTGGCGGGCGAGCTCGATCACCTTCGGGGTCAGCTCGACGAGCACGCGCTCGCGATTGGTCGCGTCATAGCGCGGATGCAGCGCCGAGAGCTTGACCGAGATGCCCGGGCGGTTCGGCAGCTTGTCATTGCCGGCCGAGCGGCCGATCGCCTCGATCGCGGCGGCATAGGAGGCGTAATAACGGTCGGCGTCTCCTTGCGTGCGGGCGCCCTCGCCCAGCATGTCGAAGGAGTAGCGGTAGAGCTTGCCGGTGCCGGAGCGGGCGCGCTTCAGCGCCTCCTCGATGGTCTGGCCGAGCACGAAATGATTGCCCATGACCCGCATCGCCTGGCGCGTCGCGGTGCGCACGGCGGGCAGGCCGAGGCGCTTGGAGAGATTGCCGATGATGCTGGTCGGGGTCTCGCCGGGCTGGATGATGCGGGCGGTGAGGCCGAGCGCCCAGGACGAGGCCGAGATCAGGAAGGCGTCGGACTTCGATTCATGATGGGCGAAGTCGCCCTGGCCGAGCTTGTCCTCGATCAGCCGGTCGGCGGTGGCGGCGTCGGGCACGCGCAGCAGGGCTTCCGCCAGCACCATCAGCGCGAGGCCCTCCTTGGTCGAGAGCGAATACTCGCGCAGCAATTCCTCGATGCCGCCGAGGCCGACCTTGCGGGTCCGGATCGCCTCGATCAGCCCGCTGGCGCGGGCGTCGATGCGGGCCTTGGCGGCCGGCTCGCGCCTGGAGCCGGCGAGCAGGCGCCCGGCGATGGCTCCGTCATCCTCGGCATAGGGCGCGTGGAAGACGGGCGCGGTGCTGTCGATCGGTCGCGGGGCAGGGGCGGCCATGGCGGGGACTCCGGAGAGGCGAATGCGGGATGATCTGAAGGATCATGGCTATCTCGCCGGATATCAATGGATATGTTCGCGCTCTGGCTATATGAAATCCGGGATAAAGGAAGAGTTTCAGGAAATTATCCCGTGTTGGATCGAACCGACCGCCGCCTGCTGGCGATGCTGCAGAATGACGGCCGTGCCGCCGGCGTCGAGCTGGCCGAAGCGGTCGGTCTGTCGCCGACGGCGACGGGCGAGCGCCTGAAGCGATTGACGCGCGAGGGCTACATCACCGGCTACCGCGCGACGCTCGATCCGGTGAAGCTCGGCCTGCATCTTCTGGTCTTCGTCGAGGTCTATCTCGACAAGACGACGCCCGATGCCTTCGAGCGCTTCGCCAATGCGGTGAAGCGGGCGCCCGAGGTGCTGGAATGCCATATGGTTGCCGGCGGTTTCGACTACCTCGTCAAGACCAGAGTGGCCGACATGAACGCCTATCGCCGCTTCCTCGGCGAGGTGCTGCTGGCGCTGCCGGCGGTGCGCGAGACGCGGACCTATGCCGTGATGGAAGAGGTCAAGACCGACGGCGCTCTGCCGCTCTGAGCGGCCGTGTCCTGACCGCGATTGGGCGCGCCCGAGCCGGGCTGCCGGAAATTTGCGCGACTTGTTTGCCGCGCTGCATGAATTTTCATCGGATCGGCTTGACGCAGATGGACATTGCGCCAGTTTGAAGCTGCCTGCTCTGCGGCACGGGCCTTGCTCGTCGTCGCCGGAACCAATTTCCCGCCCTCGCTCCTCTCGCGCCCCATTCCGGAGTCCCAGATGTCTACGACTAAAGTCCACAGCTCCCTTTCACGCCGGCGCCTGGCCGGGCTGGCGGGCGTGCTCGGCCTGGTCGTCGCGGGGCTCGGAACCGGCCCGGCCGCGGCGCAGACCGCGGTGCGCTTCACGCTCGACTGGCGCTTCGAGGGGCCGGCGGCTCTGTTCCTGATGGCGCAGGAGAAGGGCTATTTCAAAGCCGAGGGGCTCGACGTCACCATCGACACCGGCAATGGCTCGCGCGAGGCGATCCCGCGTGTCGCCTCCGGCACCTATGATGTCGGCTTCGGCGACGTGAACTCGCTGATCCGCTTCCGCGACGAGAATCCGACCGTCGATCTCAAGGCGGTGATGATGGTCTATGACCGTCCGCCCTTCGCCATCGTCGGCCGCAAGAGCCGCGGCATCACCAGCGATGTGAAGAGCCTCGAAGGCAAGAAGTTCGGCGCCCCGGCAGCCGACGCCGCCTTCGCGCAATGGCCGATCTTCAAGACGGTCAACAAGCTCGACGACAGCAAGATGCGGATGGAGAATGTCGGCTTCCCGGTGCGCGAGCCGATGCTCGCCTCGGGCGAGGTCGACGCCGTCTTCGGCTTCGCCAACTCCTCCTACATCAACCTGAAGTCGCGCGGCGTGCCGGTCGACGACATCGTCACCATGCTGATGTCGGATTACGGTGTCGAGCTCTACGGCAATGTCGTGATGGCCTCGCCGAAGTTCATGGCGGAAAAGCCGGAGGCGCTGCGCGGCCTGCTGCGGGCGATCACCAAGGGTATCCGCGACACCGTCGCCAATCCCGAGCTCGGCGCGCAGCTGGTGATCAAGCGTAACGATGTCGCCAAGCAGGAGGTCGAGCTCGAGCGCCTGAAGATGACGCTGGAGCAGAACGTGGTGACGCCCTGGGTCAAGGCCAATGGCGTCGGCGGCATCGACAAGGCGCGTTGGGCGACGGCGCTCGACCAGATCGGTCTGACCTTCACCTTCAAGGACAAGGCCAAGGCGGGCGAGGCCTTCATCGACAGCTTCCTGCCGGCCGAGCCCGAGCGGAAGCTCTGAGCTTCCCGTCCCGTATCCGGCCTTCCCGGTGAAGGGAAGGCCGGCTCCTTTTCTGCGGCCCATGGAGCGCCCTTGACCGCCTTCGTCGAACTGAACGAGGTCACGCATGTCTATAGCGGCGGGGACGGGCCGCCCGCGGTCGACGGCCTGTCGCTGAAGGTGCGCGAGGGCGAGTTCGCCGCGATCGTCGGCCCGTCCGGCTGCGGCAAGTCGACCCTGATGAAGCTCGCGACGGGACTGCAGAAGCCGAAGGCCGGCATGGTCACGGTGGCCGGCCAGCGCGTCGCCGAGCCGATCAAGATCACCGGCATGGCCTTCCAGAACCCTGTGCTGCTGCCCTGGCGTACGACGCTCGACAACCTCCTGTTGCCACTCGAAGTGGTGCAGCCGCATCGCCAGCGCCTGCGTGCCAACAAGGACGAGTATGTCGCGCGGGCCGAAGGGCTGCTGGAGAAGGTCGGCCTCAAGGGCATGGGCGCTAAATACCCCTGGGAGCTCTCCGGCGGCATGCAGCAGCGCGCCTCGCTCTGCCGCTCGCTGATCCACGAGCCGAAGCTGCTGATGCTCGACGAGCCCTTCGGCGCGCTCGACGCTTTCACGCGCGAGGAGCTCTGGTGCGTGATCCGCGATCTGCAGGCCGAGCGCGCCGTCACGGTGATCCTCGTCACGCATGATCTGCGCGAGGCGGTGTTCCTGGCCGATCGGGTGTTCTGCATGTCGGCGCGGCCGGGCAGGATCATCGCCGAGCGCGAGATCGGCTTCGCCCGTCCGCGCGACCTCGAAATCACCTACACGCCGGAATTCGCCGAGATCGTCCACGAGCTGCGCGGCCATATCCGCGAGGCGAGGGCGGCGGCATGAAGCGCTCGATCTGGCTCAGGCTCGCGCCCTATCTGTTCACGCTCGGCTTCTTCGCGCTGTGGGAAGCGGCCTGCCGGGCGCTTTCGATCTCGGCCTTCGTGCTGCCGCCGCCCTCGGCGATCTGGGCCGCGCTGGTGCAGTACCAGAAGCCGCTCTACACCAACGCCTTCCACACGCTCTGGATGACCACGGCCGGCTTTGGGCTCTCGATACTGTTCGGGCTCGCGGTCGGGCTGCTGGTCGGTTCGTCGCGCCTGCTCCAGGCCGGGCTCAACCCGCTGCTGGTCGGCTTCAATGCCATCCCCAAGGTCGCGGTTGTGCCGATCCTCGTGCTCTGGTTCGGCGTCGGCTGGCTGCCGCCGGTGCTGACCGCCTTCGTGATCTCGTTCTTCCCGATCGTGGTCAATGTCGCGACCGGCCTCGCGACGATCGAGCCGGAGACCGAGGACGTGCTGAAGGCGCTCGGCGCGAGCCGGTTCGATATCATGACCAAGGTCGGCATCCCCCGCTCGCTGCCGTATTTCTTCGGGGCTCTGAAGGTCTCGATCACGCTCGCCTATGTCGGCTCGGTGATCGGCGAGCAGAACGCTTCCAATCTCGGCATCGGCAATTTGATCACCCGCGCCTCCGCCGATTTCAACGTGCCTCTGGTGTTTGCGGCGCTGATCGTGCTGGCCGTGCTCGGCATCTTCCTGGTCGCGGTCGTCGATTTCGTCGAGAACCGGATGACCGGCTGGGCCAAGCGCTCGCAGATGGCACGGGGCTGAGCGGAGCGTGAAGACGATGGTCGACACTGGGCCATGGTGACAGCGCTCCGTCGCCTGCCTATCGTGCGCGCCCTCTAGCCGAGGGTCTGCCGATGCTTCCCGATATCCGCGATTACGAGCGCCTGCGCGCCGCCTTCCGCTGGCAGATTCCGGAGCGCTACAATATCGGCGTCGATTGCTGCGACCGCTGGGCCGCGGCCCAGCCCGACAAGACGGCGATCATCGAGCTCAATCCGGACTGGTCGGTCACGCCGGTGAGCTATGGCGAATTGCGGGCCCAGTCTAACCGCCTCGCCAATGCGCTGCGCCGGCGCGGCGTCGGCAGCGGTGACCGTGTCGCGATCCTGCTGCCGCAGGGACGGCATGTGCCGATCGTCCATCTCGCCGCCTACAAGCTCGGCGCCATTGCCGTGCCGCTGGCGGCGCTGTTCGGCGCCGATGCGCTGTCCTACCGGCTGACTGATTGCGGCGCCAAGGTGCTGGTGACCAATGCGGCGGGCCTTGCCAAGCTGGCGCAGATCGAGGAGCCGCTGCCGGAACTCGAGCTGATCCTCACCAGCGACGGCGCCGATGGCCAGGCAGAAGGGCTTGAGAAGGCGCTGGAATGCGAAAGCCCGGACTTCACCCCGGTCGACACCGCGCGCGACGATCCGGCGCTGATGATCTACACCTCCGGCACGACCGGCAACGCCAAGGGCGCGCTGCACGGCCACCGGGTGATGCCGGCGCATCTGCCGGGGGTGGAGATGCCGCACGAGTTCCTGCCGCAGCCGGGCGATCTGATCTGGACGCCGGCCGACTGGGCCTGGGCCGGCGGCCTGCTCAATTGCCTGATGCCGGCCCTGCACCATGGCGTGCCGATCCTGGCGCGGCCGGCGGCGAAGTTCGATCCGGAAGAGGCTTTCCGGCTGATGGCGGATTTCGGGGTGCGCAACAGCTTCATCCCGCCGACGGCGCTGCGCATGCTGCGCTCGGTCGAGAATCCGCGCGGGCGCTACGATCTCAGGCTGCGCACCGTCGCCTCGGGTGGCGAATCGCTCGGTGCCGAGACTCTGGCCTGGGGCCGCGAGAAGCTCGGCCTGACCATCAACGAGTTCTACGGCCAGACCGAGTGCAATCTCGTGCTCGCCTCCAGCGCGGCGCTCGGCGTGATCAAGCCCGGCTGCATCGGCAAGGCCGTGCCGGGCCACGAGGTCGCGGTGATCCGCGCCGATGGCAGCCTCTGCGAGCCTGAAGAGGAGGGGCGGATCGCGGTGCGGCGGCCGGATCCCGTGATGTTCCTGCGCTACTGGAACAAGCCGGAGGCGACGGCGGCCAAGTTCATCGGCGACTGGATGACCACTGGTGACCAGGGGCTCTGCGATGCGGAAGGCTATTTCCGCTTCGTCGGCCGCGATGACGACGTGATCACCTCCTCAGGGTACCGGATTGGGCCCGGCGAGATCGAGGATTGCCTGCTGCGCCATCCGGCGGTGTCGCTGGCGGCGGTGGTCGGCAAGCCGGACGCGCTGCGCACCGAGATCGTCAAGGCCTTCGTCGTGCTGGCCGCCGGCCAGGAGCCCTCGGAAACACTGGTTTCGGAGATTCAGGGTTTCGTGCGCCAGCGCCTGGCGGCGCATGAATATCCGCGCGAGATCGAGTTCCGGACCGAACTGCCGATGACCACCACCGGCAAGATCATCCGGCGGCTGCTGCGCGACGAGCCCGGCTGAGCGCGCCGGGACGTTCCGGCGCGAGGCTGCCGCGTGCTCCCGGCCGCAGCCGCATTTCGGCGAGCGCCAGCCGGTCGGTGACCGCGTGCTGGCCGGCGATCTCGCCGAACAGCTCATGGAGATGGCTGCGCCGCCGCAATTGCGCGAGAAGCTGCGCCAAGGGCGCGAAGCTGGCGAAGCGTTCGTCCTGGGCGCTGGCGTAGAGCCAGCGGCGGTTGCCCCTGCCGAGCAGGATCGCCCCGGCGATCGGCTGGCCGTCCAGCGTCAGCAGGCTGGCGCGGCATTGCCGGCTGCGGGCGAGATTGCGGGTCATGGCGCGCAGGAAGGCGGTCTCGCGAATGTCCTGCAGGGTCGCGGCGCCGGCCCGGGCGCGCGGGCCGGAAGCCTCCAGCGCCAGCAGCATCTCGACGACGTCGCGCAGTTCCTGCCGCGAGGCCGAGTCGACCAGAGCGAGCTCGCCGTGGCGGGAGAGCCCATGCCGCAGCGCCGAAAGATCGGGACCGCCTTCGGCCGGAGGCGCTGGCGGCGTGGTGCCGGCGCCCAGGCTCGCTCCCCAACCCATTGCGGGCGCCTGCCTCAGGATGGCCTGGGCGAGATCGCCATCGCGATCGATGCCTTGCAGCAGAAGGCCGCTCGAGGTGGTGCTGCCCCAGCTGCCGCGCATGCCGAGCACGGCCTCGACCACCGGGACGAGCTCATCGCGGTCGATCAGGGGGGCGGCGCTGCCGAGCCGGGCGTCGTTCCAGCCGGTCAGGACATCGCTGCCGAACAGACGGCGGCTGGGCTGAAGTGGGATGAAGCCGAGCAGGCGACCGGTGCCGCCCGATCTGCCCTGCCGGACCAGCAGCACGCCGACATTGCGGAAGCTGACGAGATGCTGTGCCGCCGGCAGCGCGAAGCCGGGCTCGTAGAAGGGGTTGGGTTCGATGGCGCGGGCGGCCAGGGCAGCCCATTCGGCTTCGATCGCGGCGCAGGCAGAAAGCTGGCGGCGCTCGATATGAAGCGTGCCGCCTGCCTTGGCGGCATGGCTGGTGCCGGCCCGCGCAGCTGGCCGACGGCCATCGGCCGGTGTGTTCAGGGCGAAGAGGTTCGGCATGGTCCTGCCTCCGGAGCCAGGCCGGATCGATACTGTTCCGTACCGGAATGGCACGTCGCGACAGCGAGAGCGGCAGGCTGGTTGGCAGGGATCAAGAAGCGGGCCAGATGCGCCCGGTTCAGCCGTGATGATGACGGGCGTGGCTGCCCACTTCCGCCGGCGCGGCACGGCCGAGAAAGGCGCTCCAGAGCCGGGCGACCACCGCCTCGTCGAGGTCGCGGGTGATCAGGACGAGGCGCGAGCGCCGGTCGGAATCGGGCCAGGCCGAAAGCTGGATCGGTGGGTGCAGGATCTGCTGGACGGCGTGGACCAGAAGCGGAGCCTCCGGTTCCTCGGCCAGCGCGACCAGGCCCTTGAGGCGCAGCAGCCTGGGGCCATGGGTCGAGCGCAGCAGGGTCCAGAACAGTTCGAAGGTCGCGCGTCGGATCGGCTCCTCCGCGGTCAGGACGAAGGCGCGGATGCTGGCGTCGTGGCGGTTGACGTCGTGGTGGTGATGATGCCCGTGACCGTCTTGGTCATGGTGGTGATCGTGGCTAGCTTCGAGCGTCTCGGCGGCGAGCCAGCGGCGCAACTCGCCGGGCCGGTCGGCGAGATCGTAGAGCCCGGCACCGACCAGCGCCTGCGCCGGAGCGTCGGCGGGCAGGATCGCGGCACCGGGATTGAGTTCGCCGAGACGGCGGCGCAGAGCGGCGACGGCTTCGGGATCGGGGGCGATTTCGGTCTTGGTCAGGACGATCCGGTCGGCGGCGATCACCTGGCGCAGCGCCTCGGCATGGGCATCGAGCGTGGCCGAGCCATTGACCGCATCGACCACGGTGACGACACCGTCGAGCCGGAAGCGCATGGCGAGATAGCGGTGGTTGATCAGGACGTTGAGGATGGGCGCGGGGTCGGCGAGCCCGGTCGTCTCGATCACGATGCGCCGGAACGGGGCGATCCGGTGATTGTCGCGCCGGCGCAGCAGATCCTCCAGCGTCACGATCAGATCGTCGCGGATGGTGCAGCATAGGCAACCGGAGGCGAGCAGGACCATGTTGTCCTCGGCGCCTTCGATCAGGAGGTGGTCGAGGCCGATCTCGCCGAACTCATTGACCAGAACCAGCGTGTCGGCCAGCGCCTCGTCCTTGAGCAGGCGGTTGAGCAGCGTCGTCTTGCCGGCGCCGAGAAAGCCGGTGAGCAAGGTCAGCGGGATGGGTGGAGGCGGCATTGCAGACATGATGGACGATCGTTCTGGCGGATGATTCAGGTCGGAGGCGCGAGCGCCAGCTTCGAGGCTCGCACCCGCTTTTGTTCTAATATTACATTGACCATGATCGCGGCGACGACAAGGCCTCCGCCGGCATATTGCAGCATGCCGACGCGCTCGCCGAGCACCGCGGCGGCAATGACCACGGCGAAGACCGGCTCGGCGCAGAAGGCGAGCGCCGCCGGGCCGGGCGCGACCCGCGCCAGGGCCAGGACCTGCCAGAGGAAGCCGACGAGATAGCCGCCGATCGTGACGAGCACCGCAATCGGCGCCAGGGCGAGGGCGCCCGGCGGCTGCATGCCGCCGGTGAGCAGCAGGATCAGGAAGGTCACCGGCAGGATCATCAGATGCGACCAGAACAGCTTTGGCAGCGTCCCGGTCTCGCCGAGCGCGCCGGCGGCGAAGAACTGCACCGCCGCAGCGACGCTGGCGAGCAGCGCGAGTGCGAGGCCGCGCGGATCGAGCCCATGCCAGTCGGGCCCGACGACCATGGCGACGCCGAGAAAGGCGACGAGAACGACGACGATGCGTTCCAGGCGCGGTCGCGTCCGGGTCAGCAGCGGCTCGGCCAGCACGACCAGCACCGGGAAGGTGTAGAACACCACGGCGGCGACGGTGACCGGCAGGAAGGCGACCGAGGAGAGATAGGCGCTGCCGACGAGCCCGGTCGAGAGGCCGAACAGGATGAGGGCCGGCCAGCAGCGGCGCGGCACGGAAAGCCGGGAGCGCCAGAGCAGGATGACGCCGCCGACCAGGGCCAGCATCACGAAGACGCGGTAGAAGACCAGGAGCGGGCCGCTCAGCCCGGCAATGCCGGCGATCTGGGCGCTGACGATGTTGGTACCGAAGGCCGCGGCGGAGGCGAGCGCCAGCGCGATGCCGCGTTGGCTATTGGAGACGTCGTCGTCGGTGCGCACGGCGTCTCCGGCAGGTTTCAGGCGTCGGGCTTGGCGGCGGAGGCTGCCGGCTTGGCCGGGCGCGGGGGAGGCTTGACCAGCGCCGTGCTCGGCTTGGGCTTGGCTGGCGCAGCCTTCGGCTTGCTGGCCGGCTTGGTCAGCAAGGGCTTGGCCGGCGCAGCCTTGGCGGCGTTGCGTGCTGCCGGCTTGATGCCGGCGGCGGCGCCGGGACGCAGGCTCGCCGGGGTCGCGGCGCCCGGCTGGACGGCGCCCTGCAGGCGCAGCGGGCCGGAGCCGAAAGCGTTGGAGGGCGGCTGGACCTCGTCGCCCGGCGCCGTGGCGGCGAAGGCGGAGGAGCGCGCCGGAATGGCGCCATTGGCGGAGGCGGTGCGGCCGGAGCCGACCAGCCCGGCCGCGACCGGTGCGCCCGGCTGGATGGTTTCGCGCGCGACCTGGGTGTCGGGCTTGGCGACGACATTGGCAGCGAGCGGAGCGGAGGCCGAGCCGGGGGTGCGGCCGAAGGCGACCGGGACGGTGGCGAGCGGGGCGCGCTGGCCGAGCGTGATGCGGCCGGAGGGCGAGCGCGTCAGGACCGCGCCGCCGACGCCGGATTGCGGCACGCCGACGGCGAAGCGGTCGGAGGTGCCGTCGCTGTTGCCGCCGACACCAGGGGCGGCGGAGACGGTGATCGGGCCGCTGGAATCGACGTCGTCGCCGAGCGCGCCGCCGCCGCGGCGCACGGCGTCGCAGACGCTGTAGGCGCGTCCGCCAGTGCCGGAGGGAAGGCTGGCGACCGTGGTGCCGAGCCCGCCCCATTTGCCGAAGCCGTCATCGAGCAGCTGCGCCGCCTTGATGGTGCGCTCGGCGCCGGAATGGGCGCCCATCACCACGGCGATCAGCGTGCGCCCGCCGCGGGTCGCGGTCGCGACCACGTTGAAGCCGGAGGCGCAGACGAAGCCGGTCTTGAAGCCGTTGATGCCATGATAGCGGCCGACAAGGCCATTGGTGTTCTTCAGCACCTGCTTGCCGAGCTGGACGGCGCCGGTGTTCCAGTAGTCGGAATAGTCGCCGAATTCGCTCATCAGCGCCATGGCCAGCACGGCGAGGTCGCGGGCGCTGCTCTGCTGGTCGGGGTGGTGCCAGCCATTGGGATTGACGAAATTGGTGTCGCGCATGCCAAGGCGCCGGGCCTCGGCATTCATCATTGCGACGAAACTCTCGACATCGCCGCCGACGCCTTCGGCGATGACATAGGCGATGTCGTTGGCCGACTTCACCATCATGATGCGGATGGCGTTGTCGAGCGTCACCTCCTGGCCGGCGCGGATATAGACCTTGACACGCGGCTGGCTGGCGGCCCGCTTCGAAGCCGGGATCGCGGTCTCGAGCCCGATCTTTCCGTCGCGGACCGCCTTGAGCGCGACATAGAGCGTCATCATCTTCGTAGTCGAGGCCGGGTGCCAGGCCTGGCTCGCATTCTCGCTCGAGAGCACGGCGCCGCTCGAGGCGTCGATCACTAGGCTCGTGCCGGCCTGGGCGGGCATGGCTGCGGCGAGGAAGCTGGCGAGGGTCGCGCCGGCGGCGAAGCGAAATGCGTTCATCGGCTGAGGTCTTGAACCTGTCTTGACGTGTAGTCGAGGGGCTTCAACGCGACGCTTGAGGCATTTTCGAGACGGCGGGCGATTTCCGGCCTCGCCGATCCTGCATACCTACCCTTCGCAGAGCGATTTGCCTAGCGCCGTCAACCGGTCCACAAGCGGGCAAATCGCTTTTGTTTCGGGACTTCCGCGTGAGCTTCGCCCTTTTGTGGATACCGGCGACGCTCGCCGCCTCGCTGCTCCAGACTGCCCGCAACCTGACCCAGCGCTCCTTGACCGACGCGATCGGCGTGGTCGGCGCCACGCAGGTGCGCTTCGTGTTCGGCCTGCCTTTCGCGCTGATCTTCCTCGTCCTGGTCTGCCTGGCGAGCGGCCGCCTGCCGCCGCCGCCGGATCTGCGCTCGCTCGGCTTTACCCTTTGGGGCTCGGTGGCCCAGATCCTGGCGACCGGGCTGATGCTGGCGGCGATGCGCGAGCGCTCCTTCTCGGTGACGACGGCCTATACCAAGACCGAGCCGGTGCAGGTCGCGCTGTTCGGGGCGCTCCTGCTCGGCGATGCGTTGAGCTGGCCGAAATTCGCCGCCATCGTCGTTGCCACCGCCGGCGTCGTCGTGATGTCGTGGAAGCCGGGCGAGAAGCTCAGCGCCGCGGGCCTGCGCCCGTCCGTGCTCGGCATCGCCGCAGGCGCCTCCTTCGCGCTGTCGGCGATCGGTTTCCGTGGCGGTATCCTCGCCCTGCCAGACGGTAATTTCGTGCTGCGCGCCACCACCACCCTGGCCTGGGGGCTGGCGTTCTCCTCGGTGATCCTCGTCAGCTACATGGCGGTGGCCAACAGGGCCGCGTTGCGACGCTCGCTCGAGAACTGGAAGCCTTCGCTCGCCGCCGGCTTCCTCGGCGCCGCCGCCTCGCAGTTCTGGTTCATCGGCTTCTCGCTGACCAGCGCCGCCAATGTCCGCACGCTCGGCCTGGTCGAGGTGCCGCTGGCGCAGATCGCCTCGCGCCGGATCTTCTCCGAGGGTACGTCGCGGCGGGAGCTTTTGGGCATGACGATGATCGTCGTCGGCGTCGGCGTGCTGCTGGCACTCTCGGTCGGCTAGTTTTCGGTCCGATGCGATAGCGCGCCGCGGCTGCGCTTGACTGGCGTTCGCTTTCGGTGACCTTTCCACGCACGGCAGAAATGCACCCATGCCGCTTGTGGCGGCGCGCGCCCGAAGGCAGATAAGGTGTAACTGCACATCATTCGGGAGATGACGTCATGAGCGCTGCAATCGTTGGCTGGGCCCACACGCCCTTCGGCAAGCAGGATGCCGAGACCATCGAGAGCCTGATCGTCAGGGTCGCGACCGATGCGCTGGTCGATGCCGGCATCACCGCCGATCAGGTCGACGAGATCGTGCTCGGCCATTTCAACGCCGGCTTCTCGGCCCAGGACTTCACCGCTTCCCTCGTGCTGCAGGCCGATCCGGCGCTGCGCTTCAAGCCGGCGACGCGGGTCGAGAATGCCTGCGCCACCGGCTCGGCCGCGGTGCATCAGGGCGTGCGTGCCATCAAGGCGGGCGCCGCCAAGATCGTGCTCGTCGTCGGCGTCGAGCAGATGACGACGACGCCGGGGCCTGAAATCGGCAAGAACCTGCTCAAGGCCTCCTATCTGCCGCAGGAAGGCGACACCCAGGGCGGCTTCGCCGGCGTCTTCGGCAAGATCGCAGGAGCCTATTTCCAGCGCCATGGCGACCAGTCCGACGCGCTCGCCATGATCGCGGCGAAGAACCACAAGAACGGCGTCGACAATCCCTACGCCCAGATGCGCAAGGATCTCGGCTATGCCTTCTGCCGCGAGGAAAGCGAGAAGAACCCCTTCGTCGCCGGGCCGCTGAAGCGCACCGACTGCTCGCTGGTCTCGGACGGCGCCGCTGCGCTGGTGCTGGCGGATGAGGAGACCGCGAAGACGATGCGTCGCGCCGTCGGCTTCCGTGGCATGGCCCATGTCCAGGACTTCCTGCCGCTGTCGCGCCGCGACATCCTGAAGTTCGAGGCCGGCGCGCGCGCCTGGCAGCAGGCGCTCGCCAATGCCGGCGTCGCGCTCGACGATCTCTCCTTCGTCGAGACCCATGACTGCTTCACCATCGCCGAGCTGCTCGAATATGAGGCGATGGGCCTGACCAGGGAGGGCGACGGCGCCCGGGCGATCAAGGAGGGCTGGACCCAGAAAGACGGCAAGCTGCCGGTCAACGTCTCGGGCGGTCTCAAGGCCAAGGGGCATCCGATCGGCGCGACCGGCGTCTCGATGCATGTACTCTCGGCGATGCAACTCGTCGGCGAGGCGCCGGAAGGCATGCAGGTCAAGGATGCCCGCCTCGGTGGCATCTTCAACATGGGCGGGGCCGCGGTGGCGAACTACGTCTCCGTGCTCGAGCGGCTCAAGTGAGAGCCCCGGGAATTCCGCAGCCGGCCGAGGCCGCTCTGGCCCGGTGTGAGGGTTCCCGGTGACGATCTTCTTCGCGCTGCTGCCGGCCTATATCCTCTCGATCTTCTACCGCTCTTTCCTGAGCGTCATTGCCGGGCCGGTCATGGCCGATCTCAAGATCGGCCCGGCCGAGTTCGGCACGCTGGGCGCGGCCTGGTTCATCACCTTCGCCGCCGCCCAGTTCCCCGTCGGCTGGGCGCTGGACCGGCTCGGCCCGCGCCGCACGGTCGGCACGGCGATGGCGATCGGCACGGCCGGCGCCTTTCTGTTCGCCACATCCGAGAACGCCTGGGTCGCGGTCTTCGCCATGGGGCTGGTCGGCATAGGCTGCTCGCCGATCTTCATGTCGGCGCTCTATCTCTTCGCCCGCACGCAGGATGTCGCGCGCTTCGGCGTGCTGTCCTCGGTGTTCATCGGACTGGGTTCGCTCGGCAATCTCGTCGGCGCGGCGCCATTGGCCCTGGCGGCGCAGAGCTTCGGCTGGCGTGCGACCATGCTGGGTTTCGCCGCGATGTTCCTGCTGGCGACCGTGCTGGCGGCGGTGCTGGTCCGCGATCCGCCGGTGGCGACCGACGCCTCGGGCAGGCAGGAAGGGCTGCTGCAGGGGCTGAAGAGCATCGTCAGCATCGGCCCGCTCTGGCTGCTGGCCCCGATCACCCTGGTCGGCTACGCCATCATCGCGACGGCGCGGGGCCTGTGGATCGCGCCCTATATGACGCAGGTTCACGGGCTCGACGCGGTCATGGCCGGCCATGCGACGCTCGGCATGGCAACGACGATGGTCGTCGGCGCTTTCGTCTATGGCGCCCTTCAGAAGCGCACCGGCCGCAGCAAGCCGCTGGTCGCCTGGGGCACGGCCGCGACCGGGGTGGGTTTCGCCTTGCTCGCCTTGCTCGGCGAGCGCTCGATGCCGGGCTCCGTGCTGTTGTTCGCGATCGTCGGCGGGACCGGCTTCACCTATGCGATCCTGATGGCGCATGCGCGGATATTCTTCCCCGAGCATCTGGTCGGGCGCGGCATGACCTTCGTCAATTTCCTGTTCATCGCCGGGGCGGCGATGGTCCAGTTCGGCTCGGGCTGGTTCATCGCGATGCAGCGTGGCACCGGCCACGACGCGGCGACCGCCTTCGCCAATCTGCACTGGGTCTTCGCGGCGCTGCTGCTCGCCTCGACGGCGATCTATCTGCTGACGCCGGAGCGGAAGGCAGCGTAGAGCCGCGCCTCAGCCTTCCTCGGGGGCGCGTGCGACGATCGCCAGCGCATGCACGCCGCCGGCCAGTTCCTCGGCGAGGGCGGCGTTGATCAGACGGTGGCGCTCGAGCCGGCTCTTGCCGGCGAAGGCCGGCGAGACGATATCCACCCTGAAATGGGTTTGTCCGCCTTCGCGCCAGCCGGCATGGCCGTGATGCTGGTGCGATTCGTCGAGCACTGCGAGCCGCAGGGGCGCTAGCGCCCGCTCCAGTTTGGTCTTAATCCGTTCAGCCATTGCGGTCATGATCATGCCCTTGTCGCGCGGCAGATATCGCTGCTGCGATGCCCTTGTCGCTTTCGCCTTCCGGTCCCATAACCCGTCCAGCATGAACTTCAACTCACGCCTTTTCGACCGCATCAGGATCGGCGCTTCCGAGGCGGAAGCGGTCGAGGAAAGCCCTGCGCGCCGCTGCGATCATCCTGGCTGTGCCAAGAGCGGCGAGTTCCGGGCGCCGATGGGGCGCGGCAAGGAAGGCAAGTTCTTCCAGTTCTGCCTCGACCATGTGAAGGCCTACAACGCGACCTACAACTACTTCGCCGGGATGAACGACGAGGCGCTCGCCGCCTATGCCAAGCAGGAAGAGATCGGCCACCGGCCGACCTGGAAGCTCGGCGTCAATTCGAAGGCGGCGCGGATGGCGCAGCGCGGCCGGGTCGCCGGCGGCGCTGCCGGGCCCGAGGTGCAGGACGGCTTCAACATCTTCGGGGCGCGCTCCGGCCAGGAGGCGAGCAAGCCGGAATCGCGGGTCGGCATCCTGGCGCGCAAGGCGCTCGATACGCTCGGCCTCGACGACAGCGCCGACAAGGCGGCGATCAAGGCGCGCTACAAGGAACTGGTGAAGCGCTTCCACCCGGATGCGAATGCCGGCGACCGCTCGCGCGAGGGCACGCTGCAGGAAATCCTCAAGGCCTATCAGACGCTGAAGGCGCAGGGGCTGGTCTGAGCCCGGCATAGATTCTTTGCAGCATCGGGGAATAAGCAGGGCGGCGCCGTCGTTTGCGGGGCATGAGCATTGTCCCGACCCCGACCTTGACCGGGGAGCGCGTCGGCGCACCACGGTCCTTCACCCTTCCTGCCCTGACGATGCGGCCGGCGGTCCGCGCCGGGATCCTGCCGCTCGGGCTCGCCGTATCGCTCGGCGCGGCGATCTGGCTCTGCCTGCCCTTCGCGGCCGAGGCAAGGATCGCGCTCATCGTGTTCGGCCTCGCGACGGTCGCCTGGTGCCTGACGGGGCTCGACGACACGCTGATCGCGCTCGCCGCGGCGGCGGCGCTGGTCGCCACGCGCACCGTCCCGGCTCAGCAACTGCATGGCGCGCTCGGCAGCGAGCTGATCTGGCTCCTGATCGGTGCCTTCATCATCGCCGCGGCGCTGCGCGCCTGCGGGCTGGCCGAGCGGCTGGCGCTCTCGGCCCTGGCCCGTGTCCGCACAGTCAGGGCTCTCTTCCTCGCCGTGACTGGGGTAATCGTCGCCACCGCCTTCGTGGTGCCCTCTACCTCGGGCCGGGCTGCGCTGCTGCTGCCGGTCTATCTCGCCCTCGCCGCGGCGATCGACGATGCCAGGATCAACCGGGCGCTCGCTCTGCTGTTCCCGACGGTGATCCTGCTTTCGGCCGGCGGTTCGCTGATCGGCGCGGGGGCGCATCTGATCGCGGTCGAGATGATCCTGCGCAGCGGCGGCGCCGGCTATGGCTATCTCGGCTGGATGGCGATGGCGCTGCCGCTGGCGGTGCTCGCCAGCCTCGTAGCCATGGCGATCATCCTGTGGCTGTTCCTCGAACCGGCCGAGCGGCGACGGGGCCTGTCCTTGCCGGCGCCCGAGACCGGACCGCTCTCGCGCCAGCAGCTCTATGTCGGCGCCGTCATTGGCTTCGTCGTTCTCGGCTGGAGCACGCAGGGCCTGCATGGCCTCGATGCCGCGATCGTCACCCTGCTCGGCGCCGTCGCGGTGACGCTGAAGCCGTTCGCTCCGGTCTCTATGAAGCAGGCGGCGAAGACGGTGGAATGGCAGCTGATCCTGTTCCTCGCCGCGACCACGCTGATGGGCAGTGCGCTGATCGCGACCGGCGCGGCGAAATCGCTGATGGAGCTCCTGCTCGCGGCCCTGCCGGCGGGGGCTCTGGGCTCGGTCCCGGCGGTCGCCGCCCTGGTCGCTGCGGTCGCGCTGCTTTCGCATCTCCTGATCACCTCGCGCAGCGCGCGGGCTACGATCCTGATCCCGCTGTTGGCCCTGCCGCTGGTCGCGCATGGCTATGATGCCGGAGCGCTGATCGTGCTGATCGTGATGGGGACCGGCTTCTGCCAGACCCTGGCGGTCAGCGCCAAGCCGGTCGCGCTCTATGCCGATCTCGAAAAACCGACCTATTCGGCACGCGACCTGATGCTTCTTTCGCTGGCGCTGCTGCCGGTGATGTTCGCCCTCCTGATGGGCTTCTCGCTCTGGTTCTGGCCGCTTTTCGGCCTGGCTCTGCGCTGAGACTCGCCAGAAAAAATAATGAGCCGGCATCGGAATAAGCCCGGAGCGGCATCGTTTACGGAGCAGAGGCGCAAGGCCTCGTGGCACTGTGAGGATCATCCGATGACGCTCAACATCCTGATCGCCCCTTCGGGTTTCAAGGAGAGCCTGGACGCCAGCGACGTCGCCGCCGCCATCGCCTCGGGCGTCCATGCCGCCATGCCGGACGCGCGGACGCTGCTGGCGCCGCTGGTCGATGGCGGTGAAGGCTTCACCCGGGCACTGGTCGCCGCCACCGGCGGTCAGCTCCATGAGCTGACCGTGACCGGGCCGGTCGGCCAGCCGGTCGCCGCCCGCTTCGGCTTCCTCGGCCGCCCCGGCCCGAAGACCGCGGTGATCGAGATGGCTGCTGCCGCCGGCCTCGCTTTGGTCCCGCGCGACCAGCGCAACCCGATGCTGACAACGAGCTATGGCGTCGGCGAGCTGATCCTCGCCGCGCTCGATGCCGGTGCGGAACGCATCCTGATCGGCTGCGGCGACAGCGGAATCAATGATGGCGGGGCCGGCATGGCCGAAGCCCTCGGTATCCGCCTGCTCGACGTGAAGGGACAGCAGATCGCCTGGGGCGGTGGTGCGCTCGCCGACCTCGCCCGCATCGATCTTTCCGGGCGCGACCCGCGTCTCGACCACGTCAGGATCGATGCCGCGGTGAACTGGCACAACATCCTGCTCGGCCCGAAAGGCGTGGCGCGCGTCTTCGCGCCGCAGAAGGGGGCGACGCCGGAGCAGGTCGTCGTCCTGGAGGCCGCGCTCGAGACCTATGCCGCCTGTCTGCGCGAGGCGACCGGGCAGGATCTGTCCTGCGCGCCCGGCGGCGGCGCTTCGGGCGGGCTCGGCGCCGGCCTGCAGGGGCTGCTGGGCGCGAGGCTGCACCCACGTTACAATATCGTCATGCAATATCTGGCTTTCGACGACCTGCTGGGCCAGGCCGACCTCGTGATCACCGCCGAGGGTTGCCTCGACGAACAGACACCTTTCGGCAAGATCCCGGCCGAGGTGGCGCGGCGCGCCAAGGCCCTGGGCATTCCGGTGGTGGCGCTCGCCGGCACGATCGGACGGGGCAAGGTGCGGATCAATTTCGAGCATGGCATCGACGCCTTCGCCAGCATCCTGAAGCGTCCCTGCACGCTGGAGGAGGCGATCGCCGAAACCGAAAAGCTGCTGCGCCGTGCCGCCGAGGATGCGGTGCGCATGATCGGCGTCGGCATCCGCCTGCGCGGCGAGAGGACGGCGGCATGACGCATTGCCGTCCTTCCTCCGCCGGCCTGACGCGGCTCGCGCGGGCCCTGACGCTCGGCTTCGGGTTGGCACTGATGCCCTTTTGCAGCCTGCCCGACGCCTCCGGCCGTTTCGCTGCCGCTCTCGCCGACGATGATGGCGGTGGCGATGACGGCGGCGGAGGCGGAGGAGGAACGGGCGGCAGCGGAGCCGGCGGTCCCGGAGGCGGCAGTGGAGGCGGCAGCTCGGAGCGCAGCAGCAGCGGGCGCCATATCCGTTCCTTCAACCTGTTCGGCTTGTTCGAGATCGGGCAAGGCGCGCAGCGCCGGACGCAGCGGAATACGCAGCGTCAGGTGCTCCAGGCTGTGCCGCGCGAGATCGTCGCGGCGGGATTGAACGAGGCCGATATCGCCCGGCTGCGCGAGGAAGGGTTTCGCCTGGTCGCGCAGCGCAGTCTCGGCCTCGTCGGCAATCTGACGGTGCGCATGCGCGTGCCGCGGCGTCTCTCGACGGCGCGGGCACTGGAGCGGGTGCGCACGCTGTTTCCGGCGGCCCTGGTCGATCTCAACCATCTCTATCGCGGCGTCGCGGCGCCATGCCCGGAAAATCGCTGCTTCTCGCTGCTGGCGCCTGAGGCCCGCATTGCCGGGAGCTGCGTCGCGCGCGGCACCATCGGCATGGTCGATACGGGCGTCGACCTCGCGCATCCGGCGCTTGCCGGCCGGGCGATCGAGGCCGAGAGCGTGCGCGAGCCGGGTTACAAGCCGGCCGGCGACGGGCACGGAACCGATGTCGCGATCCTGCTGACGCGAGGCACCGGCGGCGAGGGGGCACGCATCATCGCGGTCGACGCTTTCCACCGGCGTGGCGGCAGCGCCAATGCCGACAGTTTCGACCTCGTCGCGGCGCTCGATTTGCTGGCCGGGCGGCAGGTGCCGGTCGTCAACCTCAGCCTCGCCGGGCCGGCGAACCTGTTGCTCGAGCGTCTCGGCGCCCTGATGCACGAGCGCGGCGCGGTGCTCGTCGCGGCCGCCGGCAATGACGGGCCGGGCACCGAGCCGCGCTATCCGGCGGCCTATCCCTGGGCGGTGGCGGTGACCGCGATCGACCGCGACGGCAAGATCTATGCGCGCGCCAATCGTGGCGCGCATCTCGCCTTCGCGGCACCGGGCGTGCGCGTCCAGTTCCCCGACAAGGCGATGCGGCCCGGCCCGCCGCGCTCGGGTACCTCCTATGCCGCGCCGCTGGTGACGCTCGCCTTCGCGCATCGCCGGATGCAGGACGAGAAGGCGCTGCCGCAGGCACTGCTCGCCGCGCTCTCGGCCGAGGCCAGGGACCTCGGCGCGCCCGGCCGCGACCCCGTCTTCGGCTGGGGCAGCCTGTCCTGCCCGCAATAGCTTCGAGCAATACCGAGAGACACAGATGTCTGACAGGCTATCAGGCCAGAATGCGAGCGGACAGCCGCCGCCGGGAGGAGTCGGCGGGCTCTCGCCCTTCGCGACAGAGCTGGTCGCGCTGCTGCCGCGGCTGCGGCGCTATGCGATGACGCTGACGCGCTCGGCCAGCGAGGCCGACGATCTCGCGCAGGCGAGCTGCGAGCGGGCGCTGAAGGCGCAGGCGCAGTTTCAGGAGGGGACTAGGCTCGATGCCTGGCTGTTCAGCATCGCCCGGAATCTCTGGATCGATGCGCTGCGCAAGCGCCAGCGCGAGGGGCGCACCGAGGAGATCGATGCCCATCTCGATCTGCCGGGCGAAGATGGCCGGCAGGTGAACGAGGTCGCGTTGACGGTCGATTCCGTCCAGCAGGCGCTGGCGCAGATGCCGGAGGAGCATCGCCGGCTGCTGATGCTGATCTGCGTCGAGGGCTGCAGCTATCGCGACGCCTCGGAACGGCTGGCGATCCCGATCGGAACGGTAATGAGCCGCCTGTCGCGGGCGCGGCAGGGGCTCGCGGCAAGACTGGGAATGGAAGCGAAATGACGAAGCCCGTGGTTTCCGACGAGATGCTGATCGCCCTCGCCGATGGCGAACTCGCCGCCGGCGAGGCAGACCGTCTGCATGCTTTGGTCACGGCCGATCCCGAATTGGCCGAGCGCTTCGCCGTCCTGGCCGAGACGCGCTTCCTGCTCGAAGCCGAGGGCGAGGCGAAGCAGGAGGCTGTGCCGGAGCGGCTCCTGGCCGCGATCGCCGCCGCCGATGCCCGCCCCGCGCCCGTTCAGCCGCAGCTGACGGTGATCGCTGGCGGCGCCCCGGAAAAGCAGCCAGCAGCGCCGCGTCCCGCCGTCCCTCGCGCGGCCTGGCGCCTGCCGCTGGCGGCGAGCTTCCTGCTCGTGGCGGGCGGAGTGGCTGGCTATCTCGCCGGGCGCGGCGGGCCGGGCGCCGAACCTGGCATCGCGGTCGCTGGTCTCGACCGGGTTGCGCTCAGCGCGGCGCTCGACACCGTGGCGAGCGGCGGCGCGCTCGTCTTGCCCGCAGGAAACCTGCGGATCATCGCCTCGCACAAGCTCGCCGATGGCCGGCTCTGCCGGGAATACACGGTCTCCGGCGCCGGGCAGGGCGCGCCGGGCTGGAACGGGATCGACTGCCGGGACGGGCAGGGCTGGCGGACCGAGTTCGTCGCGGCGACCCCACCCGAGACGGCGGGATACAAGCCGGCGAGCGGCGGCGCGCTGGCCGAGGCTTTCCTGCTCGATCGCGGCGCGGAAGGCCCGCTCGATCCCGCAGCCGAGCAGGGGCTGCTGAAAGGGGCGAGGTAGCCGGCCGGGGGACGCGGCCGGCGTCAGCGCTCCTTCGCCGCGAGCCCGGCGACATCGGCGATGATGCCATCGAGGGCGAAGTCCTTGGGCGTGTAGACCGCCGCGACCCCCATATTGCGCAGGGCGTTCTCGTCATCGGGCGGGATGATGCCACCGACCACGACCGGCACCTCCATGCCGGCGACGCGCAGGCGCGCGGTGACGTCGCGCACCAGCGGCAGATGCGAACCCGAAAGAATGGAAAGGCCGATGATATCTGCCTCGGTTTCCTTCGCCTGGGTCACGATCTCCTCGGGAGTCTGGCGAATTCCGCCATAACTGACCTGCATGCCGGCATCGCGCGCCCTGACCGCGATCTGCTCGGCCCCGTTCGAATGGCCGTCGAGCCCGGGCTTGCCGACCAGGAAGCGCGGCGTGCGGCCGAGCTTTTCGGTCGCGCGGGCGACGGCGGCCTTGACCGTGGCGAGCCCGGCATCGTCGCCGAGCTTGGTCGTATCGACGCCGGTCGGGGCGCGGTACTCGCCGAAAATCTCGCGCAGGGTCTGGGCCCATTCGCCGGTGGTGACGCCGGCCTTGGCGCAGGCGATCGAGGCCGGCATGACGTTGCGGGCCTCCTTGGCGGCGCTCGCCAGTTCGGCGAGCGCGGCCTCCGCCGCCCTGGCGTCGCGGGCCGAGCGCCAGGCCTTCAGCCGACCGACGGCCTCGATCTCGACCGAATCCGGGACGGTCACGACATTGCCTTCGCCGGCCGAGAGCGGCGAGGGCTCGCTATTGGTGAACTTGTTGACGCCGACGACGATCTGCTCGCCGCGCTCGATCGCCTCGATCCGGCGCGCGCCGTTCTCGACCAGCGCCTGCTTCATATAGCCGGTCTCGATCGCGGCCAGGGCCCCGCCCATGGCGTCGATTTTCGCCAGTTCCTCGAGCGCCGCCGCCTTGAGCTCGGCGACCTTGCTGTCGATCACGGTCGAGCCGTCGAAGATGTCGCCGAATTCGAGCAGGTCGGTCTCATAGGCCAGCACCTGCTGCATGCGCAGCGACCATTGCTGGTCGAAGGGGCGCGGCAGGCCGAGCGCCTCGTTCCAGGCCGGCAGCTGCACGGCGCGGGCGCGGGCCTTCTTGGAGAGCGTCACCGCCAGCATTTCGATCAGGATGCGGTAGACATTGTTCTCGGCTTGCGGCTCGGTCAGCCCGAGCGAATTGACCTGCACGCCATAGCGGAAGCGGCGATGCTGCTCCTCGGTGACGCCATAGCGGCCGAGGGTGATCTCGTCCCAGAGCTCGACGAAGCTGCGCATCTTGCAGAGCTCGGTGACGAAGCGCATGCCGGCATTGACGAAGAAGGAGATGCGCCCGACGACGCTGCCGAATTCCTCCGCCGAGACCTCCGGCCGGGCCTTGATCGAGTCGAGCAGGGCGATCGCGGTCGCGAGCGCGAAGGAGAGTTCCTGCACCGGCGAGGCACCGGCTTCCTGCAGATGGTAGGAACAGACATTGGTCGGGTTCCATTTCGGCAGTTCGCGGGCCGTGAACACGACGATGTCGGTGGTCAGCGCCATGGAGGGGCGCGGCGGGAAGACATAGGTCCCGCGCGAGAGGTATTCCTTGACGAGGTCGTTCTGGGTCGTGCCCTGCAGGGCCGGGCGCGGGGCGCCCTGCTCGTCGGCGACGGCGATATAGAGCGAGAGCAGCCAGGCCGCCGTCGCGTTGATCGTCATCGAGGTGTTCATCTGCGCCAGCGGAATGTCCTGGAACAGGGTCCGCATGTCGCCGAGATGCGTCACGGGCACGCCGACCTTGCCGACCTCGCCGCGCGAGAGGACATGGTCTGGGTCGTAGCCGGTCTGGGTCGGCAGGTCGAAGGCGACGGAAAGCCCGGTCTGGCCCTTGGCGAGATTGGTCCGGTAGAGCCTGTTGGATTCGGCGGCGTCGGAGTGGCCGGCATAGGTCCGGAAGATCCAGGGTTTATCACGCGACAAAGGCTTGTCGCGCTGGGTCTGCTTGCCGAGAGGATCGATCGCGTTCATGGCCGCTCCCTGCCGTGCCGTCTTCTTGAGCTCGTGCAAACTGATTGTTGCACTGCAACGAAGATAACGCCAGTGGGGGCGAAAGGTCGCCTCAGACCTTGGGATGAGGGCGGAGCAGGGCTATCGCTCGGGATGAGCTGGGTCGTTGCCTCTCCGTCATGCTCGCCCTTGTGGCGAGCATCCACGTCTTGAGCGTCGTCTTCGATTGCCGAAGATGTGGATGGTCGGGACAAGCCCGACCATGACGATGGAAAGCGGCGCGGAATGCTACTCCGCCAGTTCGCGCATCACCTTGATCAGGTCGGACTTGCCCTCGAAGCCGATGCCCGGCAGGTCCGGCATGGTGATGAAGCTGTTTTCGACCCGAACCGTGTCAGGGAAGCCGCCATAAGGCTGGAACAGGTCGGGATAGCTCTCATTGCCGCCCAGTCCGAGGCCAGCGGCGATGTTGAGCGACATCTGGTGGCCGCCATGCGGGATGCAGCGGTCCCAGCCCCAGCCGGCGACCTTCAGCGCGGCGAGGGTGCGCTGGTATTCGCAGAGCCCGTAGGAGAGGGCGCAGTCGAATTGCAGCCAGTCGCGATCCGGCCGCATGCCGCCATGGCGCAGGAGGTTGCGCGCGTCCTGATGGCTGAACAGGTTCTCGCCGGTCGCCATCGGGCCGGGATAGAATTCGGCGAGGGCAGCCTGGAGGGCGTAGTCGAGCGGGTCGCCCGCCTCCTCGTACCAGAACAGCGGATAGTCGCGCAGCGCCTTGGCATAGGCGATCGCGGTCTCGAGGTCGAAGCGGCCATTGGCGTCGACGGCGAGCTGCGCATCCCCACCGATCTCGGCCAGCACCGCCTCGATGCGGCGACGGTCCTCGGCCAGCGGGGCGCCGCCGATCTTCATCTTCACGACGCGATAGCCGCGGTCGAGATAGGAGCGCATCTCGGCGCGCAGAGCATCGTCGTCCTTGCCGGGATAGTAGTAGCCGCCGGCGGCGTAGACGAAGACTTTTGGATCGGCCTGCCGGCCATGACGCTCGGCGAGCAGGCGGAAGAGCGGCTTGCCGGCGATCTTGGCGGTGGCGTCCCAGATCGCCATGTCGAGCGTGCCGACGGCGACCGAGCGCTCGCCATGGCCGCCCGGCTTCTCGTTCTTCATCATCGCCGCCCAGCAGCGATCGGGATCGAGATTGTCGCCGGCATCGTTGATGAGGCTCTTCGCCTCGGCTTCCAGCAGGCGGGGTGCGAAGCGTTCGCGGATCAGCCCGCCCTGGCCGTAGCGGCCATTCGAGTTGAAGCCGTAGCCGACGACGCGACTTCCGTCGCGGACGACGTCGGTGACGACGGCGACGAGGCTCGTCGTCATCTTCGAGAAGTCGATATAGGCATTGCGGATCGGCGAGGCGATCGGTTGCGTGATCTCGCGGACGTCGACGATGCGCATGGTCTTCTGCTCCCCTTTTCCGCGCTTATGCCCCGGCCCGCCGCCGCTGGCCACTGCCGGGCCGGGGCGGCGCCATGCGCCCGGGGTGGTTTCCCGGGAGCGGGCGGCTCTGTAGGGTCGCCTCGATCATCCGCAGCCCGCTATCCGCAGTCGCAGTGAGAAGCATGTCCCAATCCCAACCGCGTGCCGGCCGTCCTGCCCTCGCCAGCTGGCTATCGACCGGCAACAGCATCACCCAGCAGTTCATGGCGATCGGCGGGCAGGCTGATTTCGTCAGCCTCGCCGGCGGGCTGCCGGCGGCGGAGCTTTATCCGGTTGAGGCGATGGCGGCCGCGCAGGAGCGGACGCTGACGCGCTGGGGCTCGGCGATCCTGGAATACGGCCCGATCGAGGGGCTGCCGGCGCTGCGGGCGGCGGTGGCGGAACGGGTTTCGGCGGCGAGCGGGCGCTGCTTCGGCCCGGAAAACGTGCTGCTTACCACCGGCGCGATGCAGGGGCTCGATCTCGTCGGCAAGCTCCTGGTCGACCCCGGCGAGCTGATCGTCTCGCAATTCCCGACCTATCTCGGGGCGCTCGACGCCTGGCGGCCGCGTGCGCCGCGCTATGAGAAGCTCGACTGGAGCCTGCAGGCGCCGGGCCATGACGTGGCGCTGCGGCAGGCCAAATTCGTCTATGCCGTGCCGAATTATTCGAACCCGACCGGCGTGCTCGTCTCGCAGGAACAGCGGGCCGGGCTGCTCGACAAGGTGATCGAGGCCGGGACCTGGCTGGTCGAGGACGACCCCTATCTGCCGCTGCAGTTCGACGGGCCGGCCGGGCCCGGCATCCTCGCCCATCATGCGCAGCGCCAGCCGAACGGCGCCTATGACGGGCCGGTGATCTATCTCGGTACGCTCTCGAAGAGCCTGGCACCGGGAATGCGTGTCGGCTGGATCGTCGCCGAGGCCTCGCTGATCGCGGCGCTGGCGCTGGTCAAGCAGTCGACCGACATCGCCTCCAGTCTGCTGACGCAGGCGCTGGCGCTCGAAATGATCGAGAGCGATTTCGAGGCGCAGCATGTGCCCAGGATCGTCGCGACCTATCGCGAGCGGCGCGACGCGCTCTGCGCCGCTGCCAGCGAGCATCTCTCCGACTGGTTCGAATGGGAGGTGCCGCCCGGTGGCATGTTCGTCTGGATGCGGGCGAAGACGCCGGAGATCGACACCGACGCGCTCTATGCCCATGCGCTCCAGGAGAAGGTCGCCTTCGTGCCATCGAGCGTCTTCGATCCCGATGGCGCCCTGAAGAGCGCGATGCGGGTGAACTTCACCCGCTCGGCGCCGGATGTGCTGGGCGAGGGCGTGCGCCGGCTGGCGCGGGCGACAAGGCGCCAGCTCGAAGCGCGGCCGAACCGGGCGGCCTGACCGGTTCGCCTTGTCTCAGGCCGGCTTCGCCACCAGCGCGCTGGCCTTGCCGCCGCGCATGGTGATGCAGAAGGCGGCGGCGAAGAGGCAGAGCGCGCCGGCGATGAAGAAGGCCGGCAGATAGCTGTCATAGGCGGTGCGGCTGAAGCCGGCGCCATAGGCGGCGAAGGCGGCGCCGAGCTGGTGGCCGGCGAAGATCCAGCCGAAGACGAGGTTCGCCTTCTCGCCGAAGCGGTCGGCGGCGAGCTTCACCGTCGGCGGCACGGTCGCAACCCAGTCGAGCCCGTAAAAGACGGCGAACAGAGCGAGGCCGTAGAACGAGAAGCCGGTGAAGGGCAGGTAGAGCAGCGAGAGCCCGCGCAGCCCGTAGTACCAGAACAGCAGCCAGCGGCTGTCATAGCGATCGGAGAGCCAGCCCGAGCCGACCGTGCCGAGGAAATCGAAAATGCCGATCACGGCGAGCACGCCCGCCGCCGTCACCGCGGCCATGCCGTAATCGCCGCAGAGCGCGATGAAATGGGTCTGCACCAGCCCGTTGGTGCTGGCGCCGCAGACGAAGAAGGTGCCGAACAGCACCCAGAAAGTGCGGGTCCGTGCCGCCTCGCGCAGTGCGACGAGCGGCGAGACGAGCATCGCGCCGAAGCTCGCGGGGGTTGAGGGAGGTGGGACGATCTTCGTCTCGCCATAGGGCGCGAGCCCGACATCGACCGGCCGGTCGCGCATCAGGGCGAGAACGGCGAGCGCCGCGACGACGATCAGACCGAGTACCAGCAGCATGGCGGAGCGCCAGCCGACCTGATCGGTCAGCCAGGCGAGCAGAGGCAGAAAGACGAGCTGGCCGGTCGCGGTGCTCGCGGTCAACAGGCCGACGACGAGGCCGCGCCGGTGCGAGAACCAGCGCGTCGCGACGGTGGCGCCGAGCACCATGGCTGTCATGCCGGTGCCGAAGCCGAGCACGACGCCCCAGAGCAGCATCAGCTGCCAGAGCTCGGTCATGGCGAAGGAGCCGAGGATGCTCGCGGCGATCAAGGCGAGCGCGACGGCGACGACCGGGCGCAGGCCGAAGCGGTTCATGAAGGCGGCGGCGAAGGGGCCCATCAGGCCGAACAGCGCGAGCCGGATCGCCAGCGCTGAGGAGATTTCGGAGGTCGCCCAGCCGAACTCCTTCTGCAGCGGCCCGATCAGCACGCCGGGCGCGCCGACCGCGCCCGCCGTCACCAGCATGGTCAGGAAGGTCACGGCGGCGACGATCCAGCCGTAATGGATGCCATGGCGGGCGAGGGCGCCGGCGAGGCCTGAAGGGGCAGGTGGGGCGGCGAAGTCCGGTTGCATGGCGGCTTCCTGTCGCGGGTAGATACCCGTATTTGCGTGAAGGAATCAGAGTGAATCGAGGGCGGAGCGCAGCTGCTTCATGAAATCGGCCCCGAGGCGGTCGTCGAGGGCCTTCTGGGCGCCATCCCAGAGTGGGGCTCCGTCGGTCAGGACCTGTCGACCGGCATCGGAGAGCTGAACGATCGCCTCGCGTTGGTCTTCGCCACGTCCGAGCGCGACGAGGCCCATCTTCTCGAGCACGCGGACATTGCGGCCGACGGTCGAACGGTCGAGGTCGACCCGGTGGCCGAGCTCGGTCAGCGTCGCCGGCTCGATGCGGGCGATCGAGCGCATCAGGCTGAACTGCGCGATGTTGACCCCGACCGGCGCGATCGCCTCGTCATAGAAGGCGATCATCCGCCGCGAGGCCGAGCGCAGGGTCGTGCAGATGCAGGGCGAGGACATGGGTGCGGGTATATGCCCGCGATCGAGCGATTGCAAGTCACAATGCGTGCCAGGCTGATCCCTGTTGGCGAGGCCCGTCATGCTCGCCCTTGTGGCGAGCATCCACGTCTCGAACGCTTCGCGCACCCAGTGGGCAAAGGCGTGGATGGTCGGGACAAGCCCGACCATGACGCGGGAAGGGCTGCCTCTAGTTCCTCGCGCCCGGCAGCTTGGGCAGCGGCAGGAAGTCGACGCCTTCCTCGTTCAGCATCTTCGCATCCTCGGCCGTTGCCTCGCCATAGATGGCGCGGCCCTCGCTCTCGCCGTGATGGATCTTCAGCGCCTCCTCGGCGAAGCGCGACCCGACATGCTCGGCGTTCTTGGCGACATGATCGTGCAGGGCGGTTAGCATGGCGCGGAAGGCGACTTCCTTCTCGCCCATCAGCGCGACGGGCGCGGGTGTCGCCGGCGCTGGAGCTTCGGCGGCGGGCGTTTCCGCCGGTTCGGCCTGCTCGGACGGGCGCGGGCCGCGATCCGTGCGCGCGACCGCCGGAGCCATGACGCCGCGCTCGATCTTGATGCTGTCGCAGAACGGGCAGGCGACGAGGCCGCGCCTGGCCTGTTCGTCGAAACCGGAGGAGCTGGCGAACCAGCTCTCGAAGCCGTGGCCATTATCGCAGATGAGAGCGTAGCGGATCATGTCTTCTCTGGTCGGGGCGCCACAATGCGCGGCGTGCCGAAGCGTCTCAAGGGCTCAATCAGTTAAAATGGGGCCTGCCGCCTCCGGCGCCAAGCCCGCGGGGCCGCATCATTCGGCCGCGTCGCGCTGCGGGCGCTCGGCCTGCCAGGTCTCGACCGTGAAGGGCCGCGTATGCCGCAGGCTCGGAATCCGGGTGCGGGCATTGGCGACCTCGGCGAGGTCGATCTTGGCGAGGATCACGCCCGGCTCGTTGCCGGCCTCAGCCAGGACCCGGCCCCAGGGATCGACGATGATCGAATGGCCATAGCTCTCGCGGCCATCCTCATGCACGCCGCCCTGCGCGGCCGAGACCATGAAGGCGCCGTTCTCGATCGCCCGCGCGCGCTGCAGCACCTGCCAATGCGCCTCGCCGGTCTGGCGGGTGAAGCAGGCAGGCGCGGTCAGCATGAAGGCGCCGGCCTCCGCTTGCGCCCGGTAGAGATAGGGGAAGCGGACATCGTAGCAGATCGACATGCCGACCAGCCCCCAAGGCGTCTCGACCAGGGCCGCCTCGGCGCCGCCGCTGAAGGTGTTCGACTCGCGCCAGGTCTCACCATTGGGCAGATCGACGTCGAAGAGATGGATCTTGTCGTAGCGCGCGGCGATGTTGCCCTCGGGGTCGATCATATAGGCGCGGTTGGCGATCTTCTCGCCGGCCTTGACCGAGAGCGAGCCGATCTGCAGCCAGATCTTGCGGTCGCGCGCGGTCTCGCGCAGCCCGGCGAGGACGTCATGGGTGTCCTCGGCCTGACAGGTCTCGCGCAGGCGCTTGGTGTCGCGCTCGCAGAGATTGGTGACCTCGGGGGTCTGGACGAACTGCGCGCCCTGGGCGACGGCCTCGCCGATCATCCGCACCGCATCGTCGCGGTTGCGCAGCGGATCGCGACTCGAACGCATCTGGACGCAGGCGGCGATGAAGCGCGTGCCGGACATGGCTCTCTCCGTTCAGGCGGCGAGCAGGGCGTCGAGCTTGCCCTGCGCCTCGAGGGCGTGAAGATCGTCGGAACCGCCGACATGGCTTTCGCCGATGAAGATCTGCGGCACCGAGGTCCGCCCGCCGGCCTTGGCTGTCATCGCCTGGCGCAGCTCCGGCTTGCCGTCGACGCCGATCTCCTCGAAGGCGACGCCCTTCTTGGTCAGCAGGGCCTTGGCGGCATGGCAATAGGGGCACCAGCTCGTGGTGTAGATCGTGACTTGCGGCATCGCTCGGGTCCGGTCGCTGTCTCCAGCCTTCGTATATAGGGCCGGCTCAGCTTTCCGTCACGACCCGGGCGAAGCTCAGCATGTCGACGGCCGTCGCCCCGCCGCGCAGCAAAGCGCGGGCGGCGGCATTGGCGGTCGCACCGGTGGTCAGCACGTCGTCCACCAGCAGGACGCGCCTGCCTTCGAGACGCGGGCGCATCGCCGGCGGCACCTTGAAGGCGCCCTGCAGGTTCTCGCCGCGCTGCGCCCGCGTCAGCCCGACCTGCTGCTTCGTCCGCTTGACGCGGGCGAGCGCCTGGTGCTCGCAGGGCAGGCCGGACTGCCGCGCCACCACCTGCGCCAGCGCGGAAGCCTGGTTGAAGCGGCGCGTCCAGAGGCGGAAGCGATGCAGCGGCACCGGCACGACGAGGTCGCATTCCGCGGTCAGCTCATGGCCGGCCTGCGCCATCATCCTGCCGAGCATCAGAGCGAGTTCAAGCCTGTCGCCATATTTCAGCCGGTGCACCAGCTCGCGCGCCGTGCCGTCGAAGCGGCAGGCGGCGCGGGCCCTGGCGAAAACCGGCGGATCGGCGATCGCGGCGGGCGAGACCAGCCCGGCGCCGAGGTCGACCTCGAAGGGCGTGCCGAGGCGCTCGCAAAAGGGCCGCTCGATGAAGCCGATCCCCGACCAGCAGGCGGCGCAGAGCCCCTGGGCCTGGTCCGTTGCTGCCCGGCAGGCGATGCAGGATGGTGGATAGATCAGCTCGACCAGTCCCTTCAGCCCGGCGCCGAGCCAGCGCCTGCCGCTGCGGAGCGCTCCGCCGGAGGCGATTGCCATCGTCTTTTGCAGCTTCTGCGGAAGGCTCATCCCCGCAATGCCTCCGCGGCGAATGGATTTTGGCTTTTTGCCGTGCGAGCCTCTCCGGGCATGTCAATTCGCCGGGCGGACCCTATCTCAGAATCGAAGGCGCGGCCCGGCCCGCAAGGCCGGCACGCCGTCTCCCCTCCCTCCGGCCGACCGGCCGCCTCCCGACAAGGACCGCCAAGATGAGTCATTCCGGCGCTTCCGTCAGCGCTTCCTCTGCGAAGCTGTTCACGCCCTTCCAGCTTGGCGATCTCACGCTGAAGAACCGCGTCGTGATGGCGCCGCTCACCCGCAATCGCGCCAGCAAGCATAATGATGCGCCGAATGCGCTGAATGTCGAGTATTACCGCCAGCGCGCCGGTGCTGGGCTGATCATCACCGAGGCGACGCAGATCTCGCAGCAGGGTCAGGGCTATATCTGGACGCCGGGCATCTATCGCGACGCGCATATCGCCGGCTGGAAGGCGGTGACCGACGCCGTCCATGCGCAGGGCGGCGTGATCTTCGCCCAGCTCTGGCATGTCGGCCGGGTCAGCCACAGCGTGCTGCAACCCGGCAACCAGGCGCCGGTCGCGCCGTCTGCCCTGCGGGCCAACACCAAGACCTATATCGAGAGCGGCTTCACCAAGGTTTCGGAACCGCGGGCGCTCGCGCTCGACGAGATCCCCGGCATCGTCGCCGACTTCGTCCGGGCGGCTGAGAACGCCAAGGCCGCCGGCTTCGACGGCATCGAGCTGCACGGCGCCCATGGCTATCTGCTCGACCAGTTCCTGCGTGACGGCTCCAACAAGCGCGACGACGCCTATGGCGGCTCGATCGAGAACCGCGCCCGGCTGACGCTGGAGGTGGTCGACGCCGTCGCCCAGGTCTTCCCGAAGGGGCGCGTCGGGATCCGGATCTCGCCGGTCAGCCCGGCCAACGATGCCCGCGACCAGCATCCGCAGGCGCTGTTCGGCTATCTCGTCGACGAGCTCGACAAGCGCGGCATCGGCTTCATCCATGTCGTCGAGGGCGCGACGCGCGAGGCCCGCGACTATCTGCCCTTCGACTATCAGGCGCTGCGCAAGGCTTTCCGCGGCGCCTACATTGCCAATAACGGCTTCACCCGCGCGCTCGCCATCGAGGCGGTCGAGAAGGGCGAGGCCGATCTCGTCGCCTTCGGCCGGCTCTTCATCGCCAATCCCGACCTGCCGGAGCGCCTGCGCCGCGACGCGCCGCTGAACACGCCGGATACGGCGACCTTCTATGGTGGCGATGCCCGGGGCTACACCGACTATCCGGCGCTCGCCGGCCCGGATGCCGCATCGGCCGTCTGAGGACTGTCTCGTCGCCGCCCTTCTGCGGGGCTGGCGCTTGCCGGCCCCGCCCGCGCGGATGCTTTCCGCCGCACTGGGCGATTCGCCCTCCGAACCGGCGCCTTGTTGGCCCAGACAGGCTTCGCGCCGGTGGCTCGGGGGCCAGCATAGGCTTTCGGTCCCCGGATACGATCCGCAGCACGAGCCTCGACACGATGCCGGGACACTGGGGAATGCGGGGCGTTCCGGTCCGGGCAGGAGCGCTTCGCAAGGCTGGAACCATCACGAAATGCCGGCGAAGCGGGCATTTTGACCCTGCTGGTCCGGCAGGGCAGGGCGCCGACGCGCGGACGGGTGGGATGAAGCCGAACCGGCCACCCCGCGCCTGTGTGAAGCTTTTGTCATCGCGGTGCAGGAAAGGCTTGCAGTGCGGGCAAGGCCCGACTATACGGACGGCCTGCCGCGCTGCTCCCTTCGTCTAGCGGTCTAGGACGTCGCCCTCTCACGGCGAAAACAGGGGTTCGAGTCCCCTAGGGAGCGCCATTTTCGCCGGAAATCCTTGATTTTTCAGCGTTTTTATGCGAGGTTTAGCCTCGCTGCGACGGCTGGTAGGAATTCTGGTAAGAATCCTGGTTAGAATCCGGCGCTCTGGAGGTGCCGGATGGGCCGCATCAACGCCAACGGAAATCCGTTTCTCGTCGAACGCGCTGAAGGCGGTTTCACCTATTTCCGCAACATCCCGCCTGCGCTTCGGGCTGCTGCAGCGGGAGAGGTCGCATTGCCATGGACGGGCGAGCGACGCGCGGTTGGTGGACGTGCCACCATCAAGATCGCACTAGGCACGCGTGACATCGCCCTCGCGCGCAAGCGTTGGTTCGATGTTCACCCGCAAGTCGAGGACATCATCGAAGTCGCGCGCCTTCGGCTGGTCCGATCGAAGCGTCCCGAAACGCCGCGCGCGGTCACTGGCTTGTCCCCGTCGGATATCGAAACGATGGCGAAGCGCTACTACCAGCAGATTCTGAGCCGCGATGATGACGAGGCGTTGAGTGACGACACGCTCGCCGACGAGACGGAGATCGTCCTGGAGGAGGCTGGCTGGTCGAAGTCCGATCCGGGCGCCATCCGGGCGGCGCGGCGAGAAGCGCATGAGCGCGAACTCGGAGCGCTAACGCGCGGCTTGGAGGACATGAAGGCCTTCGACTACGACAGCTCTTCTCTTGTTCCGAGGCTCGCCTCGCTGACCGCCGATGGGCATTCGGAGGCCAGCGCTCGCGCGATCAGGCAGATGCTCGACGATGCTGTCGGAGAGAACGAGGTCGATGCCGTTCTCGCCGAAAACGGCGTGATCATTCCCCGCGTGCATCCCGATCGCCGACGGCTTGTTCTTGCCCTCTTGAGAGCAGGGATGGAAGCCCATCGGGACGTGCTTGCGCGACTGAATGGAAAGCCCGTCCAGACGCCGGTTCCGGTCGAGCCGCTGAAGCTATCCGACCCCGACGAAGGTTCGAAGTTGCGGGATGCCTACGAGGCCTGGAAGCTCCAGCAGAAGCCGGCCGACAAGACAGCAGAGGAATACGGTGTCTATGTCGAGCGTTTCATCGCCATCAACGGCAACCTGCCGATCCGCTCGATCACGAAGAAGCAAGTCCTTGCCTATCGCGACGGGTTGAGCCTCTTCCCGCGGAATGTACCGGCCGACCTCCGGGAGGCCAGTGTCGCAGTCATCCAGGAATGGGCGGCGAAGAACCGGGCGAAGCTTCTGTCGCGGAGCACGATCAACGACAAGGCGATCGGAGCGATTTCAGCGATCCTTGCCATCGCGCTGAATCACGACGAAATCCCGAGCAATCCCTGTGCTGGGACGAAGTTCAAGCTCAAGGAAGGCGAGGTTGTCAAACGCCAACCGTATACCGACCAGGATCTTGAAAAGCTTCTGGCCTCGCCCGTCTTTTCCAAGGGGACGCGCTATTCCGCAGGCGGAGGCGAGGCGCAGAAGTGGCTGCCGCTGATTTCGATGTACAGTGGCGCGCGTCTGGAAGAGATCGGTCAGCTGCGGACGGCGGATATCCGCTGCGAAGACGGAATTCATTACTGCGACATGGAGACGATCGACGATACGCCCGGCCAGGAGACGCGCCGGAAGACCAAGTCGTCGCGGCGCAAGGTCCCGATCCACCAGCGTCTGATTGACCTCGGGTTGCCGACATACGTCGCTGCGCAACGGAAGGCAGGAGCGGTTCGGCTCTTTCCCTTGCTGACGCCGTATCGTGGGAAGATCACGCACGGGTTCAGCAAATGGTGGGGACGCTACGCGCGAAAGTTCGTGCCGGCTGAGGAAAACAAGACCTTTCATAGCTTTCGCCACCGCGTCACCGATCAGTTCCGCAACCAGGCCAAACCGCTCTACGCGGTCATGCAGGAGGTGCTTGGCCACGATGTCTCCGACACGACGAGCGGGTATGGAGCCGGCTTCGATTTGCCAACGCTCAATTCCGCGGTTCAGGCCCTCGATTATGGCCCGAAGGTCGAGAAGGCCCTCAGGGCCATGGCAACCGTCGGCGTTTCGTCGGCTCGACGATAGCGCTAGCGCCGCGCCGACATTCCGCACGTATGCGTCGGCTAGAAGGACCCTTCCTTCTTGATTCCCTGCCCGCGCGACACCCAACTCACATTTCGGGCCGGCGGACCGAGCGTGACATGTCGGTGGATGATGACCTCGATGATCCTGATCAGGCGTCCGCAGGCCCGGCTGGTAGCGCGAGCGGAACGGCGCCGTCAGGAACGCATCATCCTGCAATGGGAGAAGGTTTTCGCCGCAAATGCGCGGCCACTGCGTTGGAAACCAGCGCCCGACGGCGCCAGCCGACCCTTCCGGCAGGAGCGCGCTGCCGATCGGCCTTTTGGAGGGCCGCTTGTCGATAGTCGTCATGATTTGGTCCTTTTCGTGCAGGGTTCCCCCGGGGCATTCCCGTTTCCTTCTTCTCCGTGGCGACTTCGATCAGCGCAGAGCTGCCTTGAGCATGCTGGGCTGCCATCGCACCGGCGATGCAGGATGGCAGGCAAGGCCGAGCGGGTCGCGCGTGCGTCATGAGCGAGTGCGGACACGATAAACGGATTCTTGGGTGCTCTCACGATACAGCAGGCCGCCGCGTGTGCGGCGGGCGACGTGGCGACCAGCCGGGGGCAGCAGCGGTGAGAAAAAAGGACGATCCACCGCCATCCGACCTCGATCTCCTTCGCAAGATCTTGTCACCGACGGGTGCCTTCATTGAGTTGTTTTCCTGGCAGGGAGAGGGCTTTGCCTCCGTTCCCATCGGCGCAGGTCGCCAAGCCTTCGCGGTCGCGTCGCGTGGGTTCAGGGCATGGGTACGCCGAGAATTCCTGCGCGAGCACAAGCGCCATCCATCGCCTCATGCATTGCGGACGGCGATCAATGAAATCGGTGATCATGCAGCCGATGAACCGGAGAAGCGCATTTTTCGCCGTGTCGGTTCAGACGGAAAAGACTGGTTTATCGACCTCGGCAACGAAGCGCGCGACGTCATCGTCATCAGTCAGGGTTTATGGAACCATGCCACGCGAGCACCGGTGCATTTTGCCAGAAGCCGCGCGATGCGCCCCTTTCCCAAGATTCGCAGCCAGGGTGCGGTCAATGGCAATACGAACGAGCTAGATGTCGCTTGTCAGGCTAAGCATCGAGAAGCGTTCAAGGCTTTCAAGGCGCTTCTGAACCTTGATACCGCTGATGATTTTCAGCTTCTCATGACGTGGTGCGTATGCGCGCTCACTCCGGATGGTCCCTATCCAGTCCTGACCGTATGTGGTGATCAAGGCTCTGCAAAATCGACGCTTGTCCGACTGACCCATGAGTTGGTCGATCCAAGCAGCGCGCCTTTGAGATCGCTGCCCTCTTCGGAGAAGGACTTATTTGTCTCGGCCAGCAACGCCCGTCTCCTTGCTTTCGACAATGTCTCGCGCATCTCGGCGCCGATGAGCGACAATCTGTGCAAGATTTCGACGGGCGGAGTTTTCGCGATGCGGCGGGCGAGGACCGACGCCGACGAGGTTTATCTCGAGTTCAAAGCTCCGGTCATCCTAAATGGAATCGGGGATCTTATCCTAAGACCTGATCTCGCCGATCGTGCCCTGGTCATCAACACGACTGCGTTTCCTGAGGGTGGCCGCCGCGATACCGCATCCGTCAACAAGGCCTTTTCTGCTCTTGCACCAAGATTGACGGAGGCCCTGCTGGATCTTCTCGCTTTTGCGCGTCGCAAGTTCTTGAGCGAGGAGTTCGGTGAATGGAGCCCGGGCCCCCTGCCGCGCATGGCTGAATTCGCGATGCTCGGTATCGCGATCGAGGATCTTTTCGGCGGGCCTGGAAGCTTCATGAACGCCTATGACAAAAATAGGCAGACTGCGGCGGACGAACTTGCCGAGCTGGATCCGATCCTGCTGACCATCCTCGAACTGTGGGACGAGAATAAAAACTGCTGGAGCGGAACGATGCAGGAGCTCCAAGCCGAAATCGCCCGACGCCTGAAAGCCTCGGGTTCGCGCCTTCCCGTTCCCACCGGTCTCGCCCAGATCTCAAGCCATGTGAAGCGGATCAAGCCGATCCTCATCGCCAAGAAGATCAACGTCGCGTTTCACCGAGCCAAAACCAAAGACCGGCGGCGCACGCTCCATTTGTTTTAGCTTCTGGCAAAAATCGTGGGTCAGCCATTCTCAGCCTCGTTCGGACGATCCCGGACGGTGATTTCACTGCTGGCCCAGGTAGCGTCCGCAATCACCCCTGCTTGAATCTATCGAACGAGCTTCGGAGGCGGAGGTCGCTCAAGCTTCGAAAAGGCTGCGAAAGGTCAGCCGTTGCTGGAATGGGCCGCCGATGCCGGCACTCGCTCGAGGAGAGCTGACTTCGTGATCCGAGCCGTTCAAATCAGGCGATATTGCCCAGCGGGTCCTTGCCGGACGCTGCGGACGCTGCGGACGGCGAAATCAAGAAAAAGGTCTCATTCAAATTTTCCTGCGCCCATCCCGCGAGAAGCTCCTGACTGCGATATGGGGGCGACCCGTGGGACTCCCGGGGTGCGACGAGCCCGCGCGATCACCCCGGACCTACCACGGTCCTCTGAGCTTGTTCTCGCGACAGAACAGCGAGGGAGCGCGTTCCTGTCGGCCAGATATGAGACAGGTCGATTATTGGCCTATTCGGCTGCCCTGGTTCGGGTGGAATCTCGGTCGCAGCTGTTGCTCCGTCCTCCTGCTCCGAGCACGCGAACGGACCGTCACGGCTCTCCCTGCGCGCCGTGGCGCCTGGAGCGTTGGATCGATACGCGGCGGCCCGCCATGGCCGCGATGGGGCTTCAGCCCCATCGCGGCAGTCTCATCGTGCGTCTGGGGGCGACGAAGGTGCGGCCGGGGCTGATGTACTGGCTCACCCCGGCCGAGGTCGTCTATGTCGTCTTCAAGGCTCACACCGACGCGACCAACCAAGCGCTGGCAGACGTGATCGACCGTGGGGTTTATCTGGCTCGCCAGATGGCGATGCCGGAGCCAGGGCTGGGCCAGTGGCCTTGGCGCCTGGTGGCCGGGGGGTGTGCCAGCGATGCTTAGGCGCCCCGACCATACCCTGATCTTCGACCGGCTGGACTTCCGGCCGTTGGGTGGGCGCCTGTGCGTGACGTCCCTCCAATTGGCGACGGAGATCGGATTCGAACGCCCGCGCCAGCTTGATCGGTGGATCGGCCATCACCTTGAGAACATGGCGGGAGTTGACGCGCCGCAAGCCATCGACGCCACCATCAGGATCGGTCGCCGCAGAGTTCGCAAGTCAAGATCGTACTGGCTGACGCAGGCGCACGTCTACTACGTCATCATGGAGTGCCGGACACCTCAGACGAAGGACGCTCTGGTGGACCTCATCTGGGACATGAAGCGAATCCAGGACGAGATGGGGGTCTCGGTCTTCGAGACCTTCACATGGTGAGCGCGGCGCAGGAACCCTGATCCGCCTTGCGCCGCTTGCGCCGCCTATACCCAGGGCCGGCCGACTTCGGAGGCCGGCCCTGTTTTCGTGGCGGCGCGGTGGTTGCGGAGGGGCTGGATCAGGCGGCATCTGCGCAGCCTGTGACCTGCGACCCCAATTTTTGTCCTGGTTTAGGTGGAGTCTGCTTTCGCGTTCAGCAAGTCACACATCCGTAGGAGCGCTCAGGCTGTGCAGCGCCGATACCGTTGAAAAAGTCGGTCTGCGGGCGAGGCGATCACGGGCGGCGATTTGCTGGCGAGCGTCTTCGCCTGTCACGCGGCCCTGATCTGAGGTCCATTCGGGAGGAGGTTGGCGAGCTTCCTGAGGTTCTGGGCTACTGCGGCGAGGTGGAACTCGTCTCTGGCGCCGTTTGGACCGCGTAACCAAGCCGATCGAGATTCAGGATGCGCTTGAGGTGGGCGAAGAGCATCTCGACCTTCTTCCGCTCGCGCCGTGAGACGACATAGGCGTCGGTCTGGGCGATGTCCCTTGCCATGTCGCGGGCTCCCTCTTGAATCGAGCGCAGGAGCTTGCGAGCGGGCATGTTGGGTGAGCACCGCGGCTTGTGGGCGATCTCCTTGATCGTCTTCCCACGGATCGAAAACTCGCGCCGGATCCGCGCAATCGTATCCACGCCCTTCATCCCCCGCCCGCCCATCCGAAACCAGGACGGGCAGTCTCACCGAAACCGGCTCAAGGGGGTCAAAGTTGGACGCCGATCCCCCGCCTCATGGGGTCAAACTTGCACGCCGAAACACACCGTGATGGCCTGGCTTTCCTCCAGAGCACAGAACGGATTGGGCTGGCATAGGAGCGCCCGCTTGCATTTAGCGTCCCAAGCTTCGCACGCTGCGAGCAACATCTTGAGTTTGCTCTCTTCTGGACTGTCCTCGATCGCGCCCATCAACCGCTCGATAAGCCGGCCGGCGGTTTCGCGCTCTTCGGTCGTTCGAATCTCAATGTTGATCGGCATGTAGAACCCCGGCTGCAGCGATCAGTCCGCCGCTCCGACAACGCCCACCCCCCTAGTTACTTTGCCGAAAGGAACTGCACTCCGGATAGCCCGAACGATGAAATCAGCCGGGCTACCTCGGAAGGGCGCTGGCCCGGCTCTGTGTCTAGAACCAACATGCCGATCAACGCGGGTGAAGCAGGCGACAATCGGGTGCCCACCGATTTGGCGGCGGGGCAGCACCGTTCCACCGCTCCAATCTCCGTCAGGCAGCACGTTCAGCCAGTTGGCTTCTTCCTCGGATGAGAAAGCAGATGGTTCTGCGCTTCGCGGCTCAGTAAAACTTGGGCGCCGATCCGCTTTGCCAATCGCTCCGCTGCCTCGATGGTCTGGAAGAGATTAGGCGAGTGCCCATACTTGGCCCCGGTCGCGTCCCGCGCGGCCCAGCCCTCGCCCGATCTAAAGATGGTAAGTCGCCCAGACATAGAGTTTGGCCCTTGTTGGTGGGATGAACCCCAAAGGCCAGAAGCGGTTCCTCTAGAAAACTGATCCTTGATCGGCGCCGTAAACTCCTTACCCATGCCGGCCCGGAGCTGCGGGCTATTGCCGCCAAGCCCCAGACAACCACCCCCAAGCGCGGACTGCGACGAGCGCGCAGATCAAAGTCAGCAGCGTAAAGGTGTTGGGGCGGATCACTGTCGGGGCTGGTGTTTGGCCTGCTCCTGAGCGGCGCGGGCAAGCATCACCTCAAGTTGAGCGAGAGCGGACTGCGACAGCACCAGCCGGAGATCGGCATCTGCTTCCGTTGCGAGGCTGATCATGGGCCCCTCTGCAGGATCGGCGCTCACAACCACCTCGGAGACGCTGATGACTGGTATCTCGATAGTTGGCTTTTCTGACATGGCTGCAATTCAGCCCCAGGCCGGTTTTTGAGGCAACACCATCGCCGTGCGACGATGACGTATCATCGATCCAGCAGGCTCAGTGCGCCGTCATATTTCGCGAGAAGATTGTCTCGCTTGCCCGCCGGCAACACAGCGAGCCGCGTCCTATCCAGATTGTCTCGGAGATCGGCGATCTTCACCGGCCGGGCCAGTTCGTTTGCCGCGGCCCTGAAGATGAAGTCTTGGGAGGCTTCGCCCTCCGGGCGCGTCAAAGCTTTAATCGCGTCCACGATCGGTTCCGAGAAGCCTTCCCGCCGGAGATCCTCTGCCGTTACGTCACTATCTTCGATCACGTCATGGAGGACGGCAATGATAGCGCGCTCTTCGTCTCCAGTCCGGCGCGATGCGGAGCAGGTGGGGCTGACGGCTGCGTCGCGCCAGCTGCGGACATTCGCCCCACGCCCGAAAGCCGACCTTGAGGCCAAACAGAGGGGCTCCTACCGATATTGAATCCAAAGCGTGAGCGGGGACATCACAGCAACCGCACCGCCCACATGCTCCCAGGGCTCGTCGCTCAGCGGTCGCCTAAGCTCCGCGTTACGAGCCGGTTGAGCCTTTCGGCGAATGCATTTGCGTCTGTCGGGCGTTCGCCGTCCAAAACGCGGGCGGTGTCCAAGAGAAGGTGTGCGACGTCACTGCGTAGCGCGCCGTCCTCGACAGCGGCGAGAGCCGCGACCACCGCATGACGCGGGTTGACCTCCAGGATCGGCTTGGCGGCACTGTCGAGGCGGCCGGCAGCGCTGAGCAAGCGCTCGAACTGGCGATCCGGCCCCTTGTCGGACGCCACGAGGCAGACGGCACTCTCGGTGAGCCGATCCGAGGTCCTGACATCCGCGACCTCGCCAGCCAAAGCTACCTTCATCGATGCGAGCAGAGCGCCGACCTCCTGGCTCGTCTCGGCTGACGGCGACGCCGCACCACCGAGCAAGGGAACGAGGCCAAGATCAGCCGCGCCTTGCGTCACCGACTTGAACGGCTTGCCCTCGAATTCCGGCATGCCCGAGACCCAGAAGCCGTCGATCGGATCGGACAGCAGCAGAACCTCGATGCCGCGAGCCCGGAAGCCTTCGAGCTGCGGCGAGTTCGCTATCCGGCCCGCATCGTCGCCGACGATATAGTAGATCGCCGTCTGGTTCTCTTTCAGCGCGCCAACATAGTCCTTCAGGCTCCGCCAGTCTTCGCCGGAAGCCGTGGTCCGGAAGCGGGAGAGATTGAGGAGTTGCCCGCGGCGTTCGAAGTCCTCGTAGAGCCCTTCCTTGATGACCGCGCCAAAATTCTCCCAGACCAGGGAAAACGTCGCGGCATTCTGCTCTGACAGCTTCGTAAGATCGGAGAGCACCCGGTTGGTGACGCCTTTCTTGATCGCGCCGAGCAGCGGGCTGTCCTGAATCATCTCACGGGAGACGTTGAGGGGCAGGTCGGCCGTGTCGACGATGCCGCGGACGAAGCGCAAATAGCGCGGCATCAACTCGGCTTCGTCGGTGATGAAGACGCGCTTCACATAGAGCTTGATCCGCCCCTTGCGCTCGGCGTCGAAGAGATCGAACGGGCGTGCGCCCGGCACGAAGGCGAGCGCGCTATACTCGTGCCGGCCCTCGGCATGGAAATGGATGGTCGCGGCCGGCTCGTCATATTGCCCAGCGACGCTGCGATAGAAATCGACATACTCATCCTTGGAAATCTCGCTCTTCGGCCTGGTCCAGAGCGCGGCGCCGTCGGCAAGCGTGGCCGGCTCCGCTCCCGGCTTCTCGACCAGCATGATCGGCACGGGGACATGGCCGGACTGCTGCTTGACGATGCGCTCCAGCGTCCAACGCTCGGCATAGGTCTTGGCATCGTTCATCAGATGGAGCGTCACCCGCGTGCCGCGCGCGGGAGCCTCGTCCAATGCGATCGGCGCCACGGTGAACTCGCCCTTACCGTTCGAGGACCAAGCCCAGGCCTCGTCGCTACCGGTGCGGCGGCTGACGACCTCGACCTCGCCGGCGACCATGAAGGCAGAGTAAAAGCCGACACCGAACTGGCCGATGAGCTGGGCGCCTTCCTTGCCCTCGGCCGTAGCGACACGTTCCATGAAGCTGCGTGTGCCGGAACGGGCGATGGTGCCGAGCGCCTCGATCATCTCGTCGCGGCTCATGCCGATGCCGTTATCGGCGATGACGAGCCGGCCCGCCTCGGCGTCCGCCTCGATGGTGATGGCGAGCTTGGGCTCTTCGCCGAGCAGCGCGGGATGGTCGATCGCTTCGTAGCGCAGCTTCTCGCAGGCATCGGCGGCGTTCGAGATCAGCTCGCGCAGAAACACGTCCCGGTCGGAATAGACCGAGTGCACCATCATGTGGAGGAGGCGGGAGACGTCGGCTTCGAAGCTGCGATGTTCGGCGGTCGCGGTCGTCATCGTTCGGATTTTCCAGATAGGGTCCTGATCAAGGCGAGTATGGCGTTCAACCGCGCGGTCGCGAACTCTCCCGCGCCGGACAATTGGGTTTCGATGTGAGCGGCGACCGTCTGCCAGGTTGCCGATCCATCCCGTGTCACGACGGCCAGGAGATTATCCTTGAGGCCATAAGTTGCGCTCTCGACGTTGGTGATGAGGGCCTTGAAGCGGTCGGAAGGCGAGAGGTCATTAGTTTCGGGCATCGGTCATGTCGGACATCTGATGCGATTGAGGAAATCTGGGGGGATTTCACGGGCCCCTCGCTTAGGCCTTCTCGCAAAACCGATCGATTGCACGCTGTGCGAGATCCTCCTCGTCGAACGCCAGTGGAACCAGTGAAGCCACGATATAGGCGAAGTTGTTTCGCTCCTGTTCGCCGGAGCCCTCCGGACGCCACGGCTTGAGTTCCGCCCATGCCTTTTCAGGAGCGGCCTCTGCACGGGCGAGCTCGATAGGATCGGTCAGCGACGAAAAGGGCATGGCTTCCCTCGGGATGCCTAGGAGATCGCGGCGCTGGCAGAGGGCGCCACGGAAGCCGCGGCGCCCTCCTTGCTCAATAATCCATGCCGCCGGCCGGCATCACCGGAGCCGCTTCCTTCTTCGGCAGCTCGGCGATCATCGCCTCGGTGGTGATCAGCAGGCCCGCGACCGACGCCGCATCCTGGAGCGCCGTGCGCACGACCTTGGTCGGGTCGATGATGCCGGCCTTGACCAGATCGCCATATTCACCGGTCTGGGCATCGTAGCCCCAGGCATAATCGGAAGACTCCAGCAGCTTGCCGACCACGACCGCGCCGTCACCGCCGGCATTCTCGACGATCTGGCGCGCAGGCGCCGTGATTGCCTTGCGGACGATCTCGACGCCGGTCTTCTGGTCGTCATTGGCCGGCTTCAGGCCTTCCAGCGCCTTGACCGCTCGCAGAAGGGCGATTCCGCCGCCCGGCAAGATGCCTTCCTCCACTGCAGCGCGAGTGGCGTTCAGGGCGTCGTCGACGCGGTCCTTCTTCTCCTTGACCTCGACCTCGGTCGCGCCGCCGACGCGGATCACCGCGACGCCGCCGGCGAGCTTGGCCAGACGCTCCTGGAGCTTCTCACGGTCGTAGTCCGAGGTGGTCTCCTCGATCTGCGCCTTGATCTGCGCGACACGGCCCTCGATCTCGATCTTGGAGCCGGCGCCGTCCACAATCGTGGTAGCCTCTTTCTCGATCCGGACCTTCTTGGCGCGGCCGAGCAGGTCGAGCGTGACGTTCTCCAGCTTGATGCCGAGATCCTCGCTCACGGCGGTGCCGCCGGTCAGGATGGCGATGTCCTCGAGCATGGCCTTGCGGCGATCGCCGAAGCCCGGCGCCTTGACGGCGGCGATCTTCAGGCCGCCGCGGAGCTTGTTGACGACGAGGGTGGCGAGAGCCTCGCCCTCGACATCCTCCGCCACGATCAGCAGCGGCTTGCCGGTCTGCACGACGGCTTCCAGCAGCGGAAGCATCGTCTGGAGACTAGAGAGCTTCTTCTCGTGGATCAGGATATACGGGTCCTCGAGCTCCGCGACCATCTTCTCGGTGTTGGTGACGAAATAGGGCGAGAGATAGCCGCGGTCGAACTGCATGCCCTCGACGACGTCGAGCTCGGTCTCGGCGGTCTTAGCCTCCTCGACCGTGATGACCCCCTCGTTACCGACCTTCTTCATCGCCTCGGCTATCATCGCGCCGATCGTGCGGTCGCCATTGGCGGAGATGGTGCCGACCTGCGCGACCTCCTCCGAGCCGGTGATCGCCTTGGAATGCTCGCCGAGCGACTTCGTCACCGCCTCCACGGCGAGATCGATGCCGCGCTTCAGGTCCATCGGATTGATGCCGGCAGCTACCGCCTTGGCGCCTTCGCGGACGATCGCCTGGGCGAGCACGGTCGCGGTCGTCGTGCCGTCACCGGCCGCGTCGTTCTGCTTCGACGCCACCTCGCGGACCATCTGGGCGCCCATGTTCTCGAACTTGTCGGAAAGCTCGATCTCCTTGGCGACGGTGACGCCGTCCTTGGTGATGCGCGGAGCGCCGAACGACTTCTCGATCACGACATTGCGGCCTTTCGGGCCCAGCGTGACCTTCACCGCATTGGCAAGCGTGTCGACGCCGCGCAGCATCCGCTCGCGCGCGTCCTGCGAAAACTTCACGTCCTTCGCAGCCATGATTCCTCACTCCTTCAGACTTGAGGTTTCAGGTTGATGAGATGGGATGAAGGCCCCGTCAGGCCGCCTTCTTCAGAGTTGCCGTCGCCTCGACGACGCCCATGATGTCGGACTCCTTCATGATCAGGAGATCCTCGCCATCGATCTTGACCTCGGTGCCACTCCATTTGCCGAAGAGCACGCGGTCGCCGACCTTCACGTCGGGCGGCACGAGCTTGCCGATCTCGTCGCGGGCGCCGGGCCCGATGGCGACGACCTCGCCCTCCTGCGGCTTTTCCTTGGCGGTGTCGGGGATGATGATCCCGCCCTTGGTCTTCTCCTCGGCGTCGATGCGCTTCACGACGACCCGGTCATGCAGTGGCCGAAACTTCATGAGTTCCTCCAATTTCCATGTCGGTCACATGTCAAAGCGGGCCGGTCCTATGCGGGTCTCGCGGCGAGGTTCGCGCGCCCCTGAGGCGCCATGCCCGCGCGATGATCTAGGTTGCCCCATTTTTGCCTTCAAGAGGCTGGCAGCACTTTTTTCGTATGAGTGCTAACACCTTGAATTCTTGCAGCTAAGAGGAACTTTTCGACTTGCGGGCGCATTGGATTTGCGCTGCCATGCGCAGCGCAACCACGGAGCTGAAAAGGAATGGCTTCCACTGATTTCGCCCGTCAGATCGCGGGCTATGGCCTGACCACCGCCGGCATCCTCTATCGCCTGCCGGACCACCCTTCGATCCTGCAGGAATATGTCTGGCAGGACTACGACCTGGCGCCGCGCTTTCCGCAGCTCAACAAGTTCCTGGCCTTCTGGGAAGCCAAGTTGGACGGCAAGCTCTTTCGCATCACCGTGACGCACAAGGATCTGATCGGGCCAGCCGATCTCAGCGCGATCAATGGCGAATTCCACCTGCACTGAATTGGAAGCAGCCCGCGGGGCTGTTTCCTGATCGAACTCAGGCGAAATTCTGCGGGCCCGCTCGGCGCCCGCAGGAAATGAGTGCAATATCCGGAGCCAGGATATCCTGCTTCTAAGCAAAGGCGGCGAAAACGCCGCGTGCCGTCTCCGCCTCGATGTCGCCGCGCACGGCCGCCTGACAGGCCTTCATGGCAAAGCTGTGGGCTGGATCACGCCGTCCCGCGGGCCAATCTGCCAAGAAGACGCAGCGGACGAGATCACCGTGGGTCGCCCGAAGGCGGTCAGCACGATGATGGGCCGCTTAAACTCATCGAGCTTCATCCGTGAAGCGACGTCGCGAAGCGGGAGGAGGACAACCCCGTGTTTTCTCTCCAGCGTGATGTGAACTGGATCTTTGAGGACTTCTGGAAACGGTTCGATCAGCCGTTCGCGGCGTTCCGGCACTGGGCTCCTGATGGTCCGAGAACCGATGTTGCCGAAACGCAAAGCGCACTGGAGATCTCGATTGAACTTCCGGGCATTGACCAGAAGGAGATCGACGTTTCGCTCACCAACAATACCCTCACCATCAAAGGCGAGAAGAGGAGTAATCGCGAGGAGAGCAACAGAGGTTATTACCTATCGGAACGCTCCTACGGCTCGTTCTATCGCTCGATCCCCCTGCCGGGGGTCTCGACACGGACAAGGCCAGCGCCGAATTCAAGAACGGCGTCCTGATCGTGACACTGCCAAAAACACAGGAGGCGTTGTCGCAGGTGAAGAAGATCGCGGTGAAAGCGGCTAGGAGGCACTCCATGCGGCGGATCTCAGACCGCCGCATTTCGAACGGCGAAGGTGACGCAAGGCTGTCGTCAAGCTCGCTTGGTGTGAGGTCATCTTCACCTGTCCGGACATGATCAGGCGGTCGCGACCAGCCTCCTTGGCGAAATACGCACCCGATCGGCCGCTTCGACCAATGATCCAAAGCCTTTGACAGCGGTAGGATCGCCGGCATCTTTATCGCGGCGTTCGCCGCCTGGCTGTTCAAGCTGATCCGCGAAAAGCTCGGGCTCGACATCGAGGCGCGGCATCGCGAGGCATTGCTGACCGCGCTGACGCGGGGGGCGGGCCTCCTGATCGGGCGCCTTGGCTCCGGCGCGCTGGCGGCCCGGCGGCCCGTCGACGGCCCCGGATCGCCGAAGGCTTCACCTACGTGCAGCAGGCCGTTCCCGATGCCGTCGCGCGCTTCGGGCTCGATCCGGACGCCATCGCCGAGAAGCTCGCTGCGAAGATCGGTGTCGTTGCCGCCGGCGCCACTCGCGGCTGAGGAGCGCGCCCGTGGATATTTCCGGCCTGCCGGTGGTTCTGCTCAATGCAGGGCCATTGGGCGCCGTCGTGCTCTGGCTGCTCTGGGACCCGCCCGGATAAAGAGATCGCATCCGCCATCGCCTCGCGGGCTGTCTGAGTTTCGATGTTGGCGCTGTCGCGCGGAACTTTGCGCCCGCCAGTAAATTTTCTCCCGGATCTTGGGAGGATGGTGTGGAGACTGGGGCGCTACTCATCGGCATCGCTCTCTTCGGTCTGGCCGTTATTACAAAGCGCTGGCCGTACTAAAAACCGTCGCATGAGCACGCCAATTAGGCGGTCTCGCTAACGCGGGACGGGGCTTTGTCTCGTTTGTAGATGGCGCGTGGCAACGAGGCACCGCGGCTCGCAATTGGGACCAGTGAGCGTTCCCGCCAGCTCATAGGGCGCGCAAGTGGAGGAACCCGTCGCTGGGAGCATCCGCCGATGCATGTCGTCGAGCCTGCGATCAAACAGCGCGCCAGCGATCCAAAATCTCGCTGGTTGGGGCAACCGCAATCTGTTGGCTGAAGCGCGCGCGAAAGAGTCCCAGCAGGGCGTCGTGTCCCACATCCGAGTAGCTGCATACAGCGTCCGTCGCGATCACGACTTTGAAACCATGGTCGACCGCGCTTAACGCTGTCGAGAGCACGCAAACGTCGGTCTCGGCGCCTGACAGAATGACTGTGTCGGCCGACCGGTCACGGAGATGAGCGAGTAATCTACGGCTTGCAAATGCCGAGTAGACGGGCTTGTCGAACACATGGGCGGGCGGCGCGTACCGAGCCAGTTCTGGGACGAGCTCTAGCAGGTCCGCTTGGAGCCGATCACGCGTCGTGTGTGGCCAGCGGTCATAGAAATCGCGCCAGGCTCCGACCGCGTGGTCCATGGTCGAAGGCGTGATGAACCGTGTGAAAATGGTGGCTTGCGGATGGCGCTCCACCAAGGCGACACACTGCGGCAGCACACGAGCCATCCATGGCGTGGGCCACGGTCCTTCCGGACCGAACAGCCTCTGCATGTCGACGCACAAATGAACAGTACGTGTTGTCAGTTCAGGAAGACAGTCGCCCACAAGCTCTTTTCCAAAACGGCAACCTGGCCTCGCGAAAGCGGATCAGGGAAGAAGACAACTGAAGTCACATTGAGCCAGTACGGCGGCCCCGTCACTCGATCAGGTAACGCCCGGGACGTTGCAGTCCGGTTGGCTGCGCGCTCGCTTTGCTCGACGCTCGTAGTCGTCGCGGATTGTCGCGAGCTTCTCTTCGTCGAGTTCTTCGAGATCCATGAGCTCCTCACGAGCTCCTTCGACCTTTGAAAGCAATTCGTCGAGTTTGATCTGCATCGCCGCAGTGTCGCGGTTCTGGCTGTTTTGGATCACGAACACCATCAGGAACGTCACGATTGTGGTCGAGGTATTGATGACAAGCTGCCAGGTGTCGTTGAAGCCAAAGAACGGGCCGGAAAGAGCCCAAGCGACGACGATTCCGAGCGCCGCAAAGAAGGTGCCAGGCTTGCCCGAGTAGCGCGCAACGTTTTGAGAAAGCCGGGTGAAGAAGGAAGAATTTCCAAGATCGGAAATCGGGTCTGATTGGTCGGGCATGGTTGCCTCGGAGTGGGAAAGGGTGGCTCCGACGCGCCGCCGAAACCACCCGTAAATCAGGCCGCCTTGGCCTGAGCCTGCTTGTTGATCTTGCTCTCGCCGAGCTGGGACAGCGTCTGGTCCGTCTTCATCTCCTCGGTGAGCGTCTGGTCCAGAAGTTTGGCGGCGTTCGCCATTCCCAGTTGCTGGGCCCAGGCCTTCAGTGTGCCGTAACGAGAAATCTCGTAGTGCTCCACAGCCTGCGCCGAAGCGAGAAGGCCAGCGTCGAGGGCGGGGCTGCCTTCGAACTCCTCGATGATCGACTTGCCCTCTTCGATGATACCGAGGATGGCGTCGCAGGTTTTGCCGCGCGGTGCCTTGCCGACGATCTCGAACACATCGGCCAGGCGCTCGACATGCATTTCTGTCTCATCCCGGTGCTTTTCGAACGCCTGCTTCAGTTCCGGCGCCGTCGCTGCCTTAGCCATTTTCGGCAAGGCCTTCAGGATCTGCTTCTCCGCGTAATAGATGTCCTTGAGCGTATCGAGGAAGAGGTCATTCAGGGTCTTGGGGTCGTTCGCCATCGTCAGTCTCCTATGGTGGACCGTGCCGATGAAACCGGTGTGTCAGCGGCATGTTCCAGCCCAAGTTCGTCGCTGGCTCGAGGTCGTTGTATCGCAACTCGCCGAAGCTCCTAAAAGCCTGGGAACGCTTGTCGGCTTGTGACGTTCGGAACCATGGCGGGGGCCATCCGCAGGAGAACGTCATGAAAGCCCTCTGCTGGCACGGCAAGAGCGATATCCGCTGCGAAACGGTGCCTGATCCGCAGATCCAGGATGCCGGCGACGTGGTGATCAAGGTCACCGCGTGCGCGATCTGCGGGTCCGACCTTCACGTCTACGATGGCTATACGCCGAGCATGGAAGCCGGGGACGTTCTGGGTCATGAGACCATGGGCGAGGTCGTCGAGATTGGAAGCGGTGTTCGCAACCTCAAGGTCGGCGATCGGGTGGTCGTGCCTTTCAATATCGCCTGCGGTGACTGCTTCTTTTGTCGCAAGCAGCTGTTCTCGCTCTGTGACCGCTCCAACCCGAATGCCGACGAAGCCAGGAAGGCGATGGGGCAGTCACCTGCCGGCCTGTTCGGCTACTCGCACATGCTGGGTGGCTTCCCAGGTGGGCAGGCGGAGTTCCTGCGAGTGCCGTACGCCGATGTCGGTCCTATCAAGGTCCCGACAGGCATCCCTGATGAGCAGGTGCTTTTTCTCTCGGATATCTTCCCGACCGGCTACATGGCGGCGGAGAATGCCGAAATCGAGGAGGGAGACACAGTCGCCGTCTGGGGCTGCGGGCCCGTCGGCCAGTTCGCGATCCAGTCAGCCTGGATGTTCGGTGCAGGCCGAGTCATCGCCATCGACAACGTGCCTGAGCGCTTGGCCCTGGCTGCCTCTAAGGGGCGAGCTGAGATCGTCAACTCCGATGACGGCCCGGTCTACGACAGGCTTATGGAAATGACGGCGGGGCGTGGTCCGGATCGCTGCATCGAAGCAGTTGGTGCCGAGGCGCACGGCAGCGGATCATTCGATGCCATCGTCGACAAGATCAAGGCTGCAACCTATCTCGCGACCGATCGTCCGCATGCGCTCCGGGAGGCAATGATGTGCTGCCGAAAGGGCGGAACGATCTCCATGCCCGGCGTCTATTTCGGTTATCTCGACAAGATGCCGATGGGCGCTTTCATGAACAAGGGCCTGACGCTCAAAACTGGTCAGACGCATACGCACCGCTACCTCGCGCCGCTGCTCGAGAAGATCACCTCCGGCGAAATCGACCCTTCCTTTGTCATCACGCACCGTGCCGGGCTGGAGGACGGCCCGGGCCTCTACAAGACATTTCGCGACAAGGAGGACGGCTGCATCAAAGTCGTTCTCACCCCGTGAGCGAAAGACAGGCAATTGGAAAGCTCACCCTGGTTACCGGCGCGTGGCCAGGATCCAGCCCGGCCACGACATCGTGGGCCTCAAGGCGTGGGCTTAGCCGCATTGTTCCAGTCCGTGCGCCCGGTCCCTGACGACGGGGCCGGGCCTTTGCGTTAGCGGGCGCCGTGCGAGCTTCCGCGCCGGCTGCTGATGAAAGCTGCGACGTCGGGCGCGAGGATGTCGCGTCGTTCCGCCCATGAAGCGAAGAGCCCTCGCGCTGTCTCAGTTTCGATGTCGCCACGAACGGCTGCCAGACAGCCTTTCAGTGCCAGCGAATAAACAACGTCGCGCTGCGAAGCAGGCCAGTCGGTCAGGAACATGTAGGCCTCCATCGCCGATGAAACTGCGGTGGGAACGCCGAACTGGGTCAGCACCACGACAGGACGCTCGAATTGATCTGACGGAAGTGCCAAGGTCGTATCCTCCTGTAGTAACATGGATGCGATTGCCGCAGCAGGGCAGGAGCTCCGGGCTGCAGCGCCGGAAGATTTATGGGCAATGGCAGTCGGTTCAAGGGGCAGCCGGCGGCTGCCGAGCGTCTTGCTGACGTCCTAGAGAGCCCCTCGCGAATGCAGGCCGGCCTAAGCGGCTCCGAGTGGCTCGGCGCCGCTTCGTCAAGGGCCCCCGAAGGACAGCACCGCTAGAGTCCCGAGGATGAGGGCAAGAGTGCCCAGCCATAGCGATGCGGGAAGCGACATGGGCGGGACTCGACAAAGGAATGGGCGGCTGACAACGCGGGTATCTCAAGAGAGTTCCGCTGCGCCGATTGTGCGTCCCTGGCGACCTTGCCCTGGACTCGAGCCAGGGACCTGAGGATATGCAATCCCCCGCGTTTCCATTCCGCCACAAGGTCGAAGAGACGCGACCGCGCCTCACGCCGCGAACGCAGCAGCTCCGGTGAATGCCATGCTCCCAGCATGCGCTCGCAAGTTGCTGTTGGCAAGGAAAGCCCAAAGCCAACCGATCCCAAGTGGAACCTTTTACATTGATTCTAAGTTGTGGCGCCAACTGGGGAGCAACGGGAGTTCAAGTCATGAAGAAGATCATTCTTGCTGCCGCAATCGCCTTGGCTCCGATGGCGGCTTACGCTCAGAACCCCTCGGGAGCCCAGGGTGGCGCGGCCGGCGGCGCAGCTGCTGGCGCAGTTGGCGGTGCGGTTGTCGGCGGCCCGGTAGGCGCTGTTGTGGGCGGCGTCGGGGGCGCCGTTGTCGGAGGCATCATCGGCGACAACACTCCGCGCTTCAAAACCTATGTGACCGAGCAGCGCGTCCCATCCTACACATACAGCGAAGAAGTTCGGGTCGGCGCCGTGCTGCCCGAGCGTGGCGTCACTTACCGTGAAGTGCCGGCTGAGTATGGCGTGAAGGATTACCGCTATACCGTCGTCAACAACCGCACGGTCCTGGTCGAGCCGAAGACTCGCAAGATCGTCCAGGTCATCGAGTAAGCAGGGCAAGCCAAAAGGCCCGGTCTCGCTCACGCGGGGCCGGGCCTTTTTTGTTTCCAGCTGCAGGAACCGGATACGGCCATCGGCATTTTCCCCGGAGTTGATGGGAGGTGCCGATGCCGCTGTACCGGTTTGCTGTGAACGACGAGCACCATGTCGATCTGACTGACCCTATTGAACACCCGAGCGACGCGGTTGCAGTGAGAGACGCTCACCGCGCGCTGGCCGAGCTGGTTGCAGATCTGCCTGAGGCGGCTCAGGCCGAATTCCGGATTGCGGTCCAAGATCCCTCGGGGACGGTCATCTATCAGGCCTCTGTCACCTTTCGAGGCGAGGCGGCCGCCGATATCAAGGCACGTGGTTTGAACGGCGGATCAGCCAAGTAATCGCCCTGCGCTCCGCGGTCTGCGACCCTTCGCCGCCATTCTGCCTTCGCAGTTGAAGTTACGCTGCGGCTGTCGCGTAGACACCGTGATCTTTCCAGAAACATGGGTGCGAAGTGTGGACTGTCTTGGCGGTCATTTGCGGGATGTTGGCTGTGGCCGCCACGTCTTGGTGGGCCTCCAGACGCTGGCCTCTGTAAGCCGCACGGCCTCTTGAAAACGAGGGGAGCCGGCATCTTATTATGGCCGCAATCTCAAACAGTGCCCTGTGAAGGAGGAGGGTGGGATGCCTTTCAGTTCGTTGCGAGACCCGGTCGATATTGCTCGGGCGTTGGCCGCTTGGGAAGCCGCCTGGGCAAGGGTTCAGAACGAGCAGATTGTGATGCTGGGGTCGGAGGAGGCCGAGCGAACCAGGCTCAAGTTCATCGTCGCTTCCCTTGCGCCGGTGGCGCTAGACGAGCAGGATCTCGTGGAGCGTGCCATTGATCACTTTCGGCAAAAAGCTACCAGCGACGGGGTTGTCGCGGAGAACCGGCAGTCAGACTCTATGGTGTGAAGGCCTGCGTGTGCTCATCTTGCGGCGTCCCAGGGGCTTGGGCGTGGCGTAGGGGTCGCTGGAAAGCTGCTCCAGCAACTGTCTCCATAGATCCCTTGCCGATGCGTTCTGTTTGAGCATGCGCGGTTGTCTCAACAGCGTGTAGTTGGAAGAGGGGGCTGCAATCGCCGCTCCAGAGACTCACCCGGGCGGTGCTTCTAATTGAAGGGGTGCGCAGCAGTCGATGATCGTCCAGCCGCGACCCGAAGTGGCCATAGGCCGACATGATCGCATCTAAAGCTCTTCCGCGCGCGGAGCAGACCTGAACTCGGCTCCAAGATCATTTGATGACGGGCTCAACCGCCTCTTCTTTTGTGGAGGCGGGTGCGGTGGCGGGCTTCGCCCCGACCGGCTTGACGATCAGGTTCAGGCTGGCGTCGCCGCAAGCACAGCAGAGCTGCTCCTTCGGCTTGTACTCCGGTGTGACCCAAAGCAGCTCCAAGCAGTTCGCGCATTCGAAATGCGCCGCGAACGCCTTGTAGGCGTCGACCACGTGTTGAAAGTCCTCGCGCGTCAGGTCGGCCCAGGGATTGTAGTGGACGCCGGCGTTTAGCTGCCACTGGTCCACTTTGGCTGCCTCCCTTGCGGCGGTGAAGGCGGAGGCCCGCTCTCCGATGGCGGTCACCACCTCCTGCTTGTTCCACGAGTTGGCTGAAGCCTTGGCCTTCTTGTAGGCGTCGGTCAGGGCGTTGGCGGCGCCGGTGATCAGGTCACCGAAGCCGAAGTTGCCGTCGCCCCGGTATTCGACGACGCCGCGCAGCCGGTGGCACATCTCCCCGGCGAAGTGTTCGAGATGGTGGCGTAGCGCCGCCGCCGCCGGCTGGACGTCCCCCTGCGCTAGATGGGCGTCGATCTCCTCCCAAATTCCGGCGTCCGTCCACTCGGCCGGGCCCGTCGCGACGCTCCAGTGCTTGAAGTGAGCGAAGCTCTTTCCCTTGATCAGGCCCTCGGCCTTCATATGCCGCAGCCACACCTCGTCGTGGGTGGTCAGAATAAACTGGGTATTTGGAAAGCGCTTCTTGAGAAGCGCGCACACCTCCCGGCGATGCCCCCGGTCGACCGACATCAAAACATCGTCGAGGACCGCGAACGTGAAGTTGGGGCCGAGCAGATGACTCATCAGCGCCAGGTACAGGCAGAGTCCCATACCGTCTTGGTGGCCTTCGCTGTGGAAGGCGCCGGGCGGGAACTGGCCGCGCCCATAGAAGTCCACATTGAAGCCGAGCTTGCCGAGCGAGGGCAGCAACTGGGCCGTGAATTTGCCCTCATCAGGCTTGTTGATCTCGCGGTAGAGGTCAGAGAACGTGCTCTCGACATCGGCGTAGATCGCCTCCAGGGCCGCCGTCGTAGAGGCACCGTAGGTCTCATAGACCCGGGCCGCCAGCGTGGCATTGGCTTTAGCGATCTCGTGCGCCGCTTTCGCTTCCCGATAGGCCGTCAACCGCGCCTGGGAGTTCAGCAGGAACGTCCGCGCCCCGACCTCAGCGTTTGGTTCGGGCACTGCCTTGATGGCGGCCTCGACCGCACCGAGGTCCGCGGCGAGCGGCGCCGTGTCGAACCCGGTCTCGACGATCGCAAGCGTGTCCTCAAGGGGCAGCAGCTTGCTGAGCTGCTGATATCGGCCGCCCAGGAGAACTCTGAACTCGGCCAAGTCCTTGAGTTCGAGCTTCGGCTCGAACATCGCCCCATATGGGAGGATCGTTCGGATTGCCGATCCCGCAGCGGTGATCACGTCGAGCAGAGGCGCGATCTCCGCCTCGATCGCCTTCCGCTGCTGGGCAACCTCGGATAGATGATCGAGCTTGCCTTTCAGGTGGGCCGTGAAGTGGTCGGGCGTCTGTGGCGTGTCGCAAACCGGGCATTGCTCGTCATCGTAAAGATCGAGCGCCGTCTTCAGCAGCGTCTCGCGCTTGACCTCGTTGGCGGCGTCGGCGTCGCCAGATAGCGCCAATGTTGCATCGGCGACCTTGGCTCGCCGGGCGTTAACCTCGTCGCTGCCCAAGGTTGTCAGAGCGCTGCGTAGCGTCGCCAAGTCCGCGGCGGCCTGCGCCTTGGGAACCTTCTGCACCACCCCGTCGCCTTCGGCCTTGAGACCGTCCGCCAGGTCCGTGGTCGCCGTAACGTCATCAAGCGGGATCAGGCCGAGCAGGGCGCGTTTGGCGTTGGCCGCGCCCAGCATGGCCGTCCTGCTGAGACTCTCGATCCCAAGGGCATCGAGCAGCGGCTGCGTCGCCGTCCGCACGGCGCGCTCAGCCGGCGCCACGTCCTTGCCGCAGGCGTTGTTTATCTTATTGAGTACGCCGCGCAGCTTCTCGACATCGCTGAGGCGCAGCAACGCTTGAACCTCGTCTGACCGGTCCCCGGGCTCCGCGATGATGTAGCGGATCAGCTCGCGCCGCGACAAAACGAATTCGGGATGGAGCTTGACATCGGCGAAGGCGGCCAGGACGTCAGCGTCGCCCGGCTCAATGGTCGGCACCGTGGACGCCTTAACCGTGCGAGTGATTGACGCTTTCTTGCCTAGCGACGGCAGGCTCACGTCGAGCCGGACCCACGCCTCCTCGGGCTTCTTAACGTAATCGACGTGCGGCCCATGCTGCTTGACCGACAGCTCCTTGGTGCCGCGACCGGACAGGCGAGAGAGATTGCCGGTTAGGGCGAATTCGATCGCGTCGACGATGCCGCTCTTGCCAGTGCCGTTCGGCCCGCACGCCGCGAAGTTCTCTCCCTTGGGCTCCAACTCCAGCTCGATGATCCCGCGGAACTTGCGGATGGTGATCTTGTCGATGCGGATCATGTCGCATCCGGGAAAAGGATCGCGCGGATGGCGGGCTCTGCCATGACCCCCTCGCCGAGAATGAGCGCGCGCAGCTTGCCGGCTTTGTCTTTGAGGTCTTCGGTCTTTTCGAGTTCGTCGAAGAACGCGCCCAGCACGCCGCTCGCCACGGTAGCCACGGGCGCTGCGTCGCCGGCGTGGGGCGCTTGTTCTTGCGCAGGCTCCGCCTTTTGCTGGGTATCGTTTGACATTCCTTCCTCTTCAAAACCGTCCTACTATAATGGGCTCATTACCCAATCTAGGTCGAGGCCTCAGTTCACGCTTGGATAACAGCTTCCGTCCACCAACCGCCCCGAGATGCCGGCGATGCCCGCAAATGGATCTTCTTCCTGCTCCAGCTTGCCACTGACCCTTCTTGAGCCCTAGGCGATCCCCCGGTCCGGCCTTCAAGGCGGGCAAAGAGATCTCAGACCTCGTCATTCCATTCGGCTACGACGCGAGCGTCACCTAGGACAAGGCGTGCGTCGTTCTGGGCTATTCTCCCGTCCCATCGGGCGCGCCTATGCGGCAACTACAAGCGGAACTTCGCAAGTTCGCCTAATGGCCAGCTCCGGCCGCGGCGTGGCTGCCAACCAGGTTACCGGAAAGCGGACGCTCCCGACGTCAGGAATGGGCCAACTTCGGAAGAATTGGCCAAAGGGGCTGAGAAGGGCGCAGGGCGGAATCTCCTTTGAGATCACCCCCGAGAGTGAAGATCCCTGGAGCGGGTCCTCGGGCCCGCGCTCCTTGGATTTGAATATGACGAACGAGACCTTTGCCGCCGGCCACGGCAACCTGCCCGACGACGACCAGATGCGGCTCTATGCGCGTGCTTACGCAACGCAAAAGACCGCTGACGAACTCTTCCTGCGCTGGGAGGCCTGCCACTCAGACGCCTTTTTGCTGGAGGAGGCGCCGGAGCACTTCCATGCTGACTACGGCCTCAACGGCCGCCAGCTCGCCGAGGGCGCGAGGATCGCCGCTCGCCGAATGGCGCTGCTGCTGGCCGAGGCCCCGACCGAGCTTCGCGCGGTCCTTGCGCTGAAGATCCACGTCTTTGAGTCGATGGCGCAGCTGGATGGGGAAGGTGCGCGCTCGAACGCGATCTTCATGGTCGAGGCCGCGATGAAGAACGATGCCGAGCGGCTCGGCATCGTGCTGACGCCCTTGCCGCACCCGCCTGGCCGGGCACAGTGAGGCCGTCATGTACCTGTTCTACGACCTCGAGACCTCGGGCCTCGAACCCTGCTGGGACGTCCCGCTGCAGGCGGCATTCTTGCAGGCCGATGCCAAGCTTGCGGTGCAGCGCGAACTGACGCTGCGCTGCCGCCTGCCCATCCATGTCGTGCCGTCGCCCGACGCGCTCCTCATCACCGGCGTCACGCCGGAGATGCTCGATGACCAGCCGCTGAGCCATATCGAGATGATGGCACAGATCGCCAGGATCATCGCGGACTGCAAGCCCGCGATGCTGATCGGCTACAACACAATCCGCTTCGACGATGAGGTCCTGCGGCAGAGCTTCTACCAGACCCTGCTGCCGCCGTATCTAGGAGCCATGACCGGCCATGGTCGGGCCGACGTCCTGACCATGCTTCGCGCTGTCGTGATGCTTGAGCCGGACGCGGTCGCGATCCCCCGCGATGCAACCGGTAAGCCCGTCCTCAAACTCGGCGACGTCTGCCGCGCCAATGGCATCGCCCTGTCCGAAGATGAAGCCCATGACGCGTTGGCGGACGTGCGGGCGACGCGCGACCTGTTCGCGCTTCTGCTCGACCGGGCGCCGTCGACGATGGCGACGATGCTCGGCCATGCCAAGAAATCCGGGCCGCTCGCGCTGCTGGAGCCGGGCGAGCCGTTGATCCTGGGCGGCACCTCGCGCCTGACGCCGGTGCTCCCGATGATCGGCTCGCCAACGAACCCGTCCGCGCGGGTCTGTATCGACCTCGGCCAAGACCCGGCCGGATTCATCGGCCTCTCCGCACCCGAGCTCCTGGCGCGCATCCGGTCCAGCCGCTCGCCCGTCAGGCAGGTCAAGACCAACGCGCAGCCTGTGTTGTTTGCCTGGGACCAAGCGGTACATGCGCTCGCCGAGCCCGAGCCCGAAGCAGTGTATCGTGAACGGGCCCGGGCACTATGGGCGCACCCAACCTTCACCCGCCAGCTCGCGCTGGCGCTGCAGGACCAATACGCCGATCGGGAGCCTTGCGCCTGGCCGGACGGCCAGCTGTATTCAGGCGGATTCGTCTCCGACCGCGATGCTGCAGCGTGCCGGCGCTGGCACGAGATCGCCTGGGAACACCGGGCCGGGTTTGCCGCGCAGCACATCGCCGATCCGCGCCTGCGCAGCCTGGCGATCCGGCAGGTGTTCCTGAACGCACCGGAGACACTCTCGCCCGATGCCGGGAACCGTGGCCAGGACTGGCTGCGCCATCGGCTTACCACCGAAGAAGAGGTGCCCTGGCTGACGCTGCCTCGCGCCCTGTCGCGCTGCGCCGAGCTGTCGGCAACTGCGGATCCGGATCAGCGCAGCGCGCTCCGTGAGATCAGCACCTGGCTCGCTGCCCGCCGCGATGCCCTTGGCCCGAGCGGAGGAGAGATGCTGAGGCCGATCGGCGCGGCTGTATCGTAACCACGGGCGCCAGAGATAAAGGATGGAAGGGCGCGGCCGGAAGGCTAGCGCCCTTTTCTCATGGCCGGGCCGACGAGCGGGACTGCAGCCGCAGAACCCCTGAGAACTCGAAAGCCTGGACATCCCATGACCACAACGCCCCGCCGCGCACGCCGCAAGCCGCCGGCGCCCTTGCCTCCATCGCCGACGGAGGCGATCGGCCTCGACCTGTTCAGCACGCGCGATCTGCTCCAGCGTCTCTATGCCGACCGTGGCTCGGCCATGGGAGACGGCGAGGACGACTCCGCCCAGGCCGCTCGCCAACGTGCCCTCTGGTTGCGCCTCCATGAGGATGAGCGGGGAGCCCGTCGCAGCCTGATCATGCCCGACGCCGCGCTGATCGCCCGCATCGCCGCGCTCGACCTCACCTGTCCGCAGTTCAGCGAGGTGACAGCCTGGATCCTGCGTGCGGCGACGCTGGCGATGGCCGGCGGCCAGCCGCTGCGCCTCGACCCCTGTGTGCTGCTGGGTCCCCCCGGAGTCGGAAAGACCTTCTACGCGCGCCGGCTGGCAGGTGCCTTCAGTGTGCCGACGCTGACCATCCCCATGAACACCATCAGCGACCGCGGCTCCTGGTTCACGGGACTGGCGCCCGCCTGGCGCGCGGCCGGGCCGGGGAAGGTCGCGCAGCTCCTGATCGAGAGCGACAGCGCCTCGCCTGTCATCGTTATCGACGAGATCGAAAAATCGAGCCCGATCAATCCGACCGAGACGCCGATCAACGTCCTGCACAGCCTCCTGGAGCGGGAAAATGCCCGGGCTTTCCAGGACGAGTTTCTCGAGATTCCGCTGCGTGCCGATGCGATCATCTGGATCGCGACAGCCAATGACCTATCGCCCTTGCCGAACTCGATCGTCGACCGCCTCATCACCTTCGAGATCAGCCTCGAGGCCGATCAGATGCTGGCGATCCAGAGATCGCTCTTCGCCGAGGCCAATGCGGCGAGCGGCAATCTGTTCGAGAGCCCGCCCGAAGCTCTTTTCGAGGAACTCGCCTCACTGACGCCGAGAGCACTGTCGCGACTGTGGCCAATCGCCTTCGGCTTCGCGTGCATGTCGTCGCGTCGACACGTGACCCGAGGCGACCTCGCGCGGGCCCAGGGCGTCCTCGGGCTCGATCGCGGCAAGAAGAGCCGGATGGGCTTCCTGACAGAGATGACGTCGCCGCCGGCTCCGCGCGCGGCGATCGCGCCGGGCCAGAAGAACAGGGCCAGGGAATGAGGGGAGGAAGCGAGAGGAACGGGGAAGCACCCCCGGGGAACCTCGCCAACCCGATCAACAAGAAAGACCTGAACATGACTGCCAATCAGCCCCGCCAGCCGGCACGCGCCGCCAGCCTCCACGGCCTCGTCATCGACCACACCGAGCGTCCGGTCGTCGACGAGCTTGCCGCCCTGCGCCTGCAGGACCCCAGCGACGCCGACTACGCCGCCTTCCTCAAGAACACGCCCTCGATCGCTGCGATCGCCGTCCGCGCCAGGCATCACGCCGAGGAAACCGCGCGCTTCGTCGCCATGGTGCAGAACACCGACGAGGCGACCTTCAGGTTGCATGTCGGCCAGCTCTTCAGCGTCGTCATCCTCAACAACATCGCCAACATTGCAGTCGCGCTGCTGCCGGCCCGCACCGCCGTCGACCGCCACGCCAAGCGTGAGCAGGGCTACGCGGTGCTGGGGACGCTCGACGGCCCGCACGACAATCCGCTGCGCTCCTTCGGGCAGATCGCCTTCGGACTTCGACGCGTCGATCCCGTCCAGGTCGCCCATGACGCTATCGCCTATGCCGCCACCAGCGAACGCGCCCCGGAAGAACCGGGGCGGGGAACGGTTCATTCGCTCGAGGAGCAGGCCACGCTCAACGCCTGGCTCGCCCAAGGGATCGACACCGATGCCCTCATGGACGAAGCCCTCCGCCATGTTCGCGCGGCGACGCGCTTCGCCCGCTCGCTGCGGGACGACGACCTCGGCCCGGCCCAGTACGAGGCCACGATTGCCGCGCAGGAGGGTGCGATCCTGCAGCAGCTCATCATCCTCGCACGGATCGCGCTTGCGCCGCAGGCACACGACGCCCGGGCTCGCCTGCAGGGGGCTTGCGACGAGATGACAGCGAGGCCTCAGGCGCGCGCGACACTCGAACTCGCCATGGCGATGGGAGACCACCTGCGATCGATGCTAGCGTCCAATCGTTCCTGACGCGGTTGTCGAGGAAAAGCGCCGACATCCCGGCGTGGTGTTCGACGGTCATCGTCGAGCACCGTGGCGCAGGGACGGCCGTGGCGAGCCGTTGGCGTCGCCAGGAACGAAAAGATCCCGCTCGGCAGGATCGGAGAGGCGGGCCGATGGCCAGAGCGCGAATAGGGCGAACTCCTCCCTGTTCCAGGGTTGGAAACACAGGAACCGGCTCCTACGGTCCTCCCTGCGCAGAATGAGCTCAAGGGACCGTGGCAAGCCCGTGGTGGGTGCTTGGCGGCTGAACGCCAACGGCGTCCCACGCTCCTCTCAAGCCGAAATCGCTCAGAGAACCGTAGGAGCGCCGTGGTGACGGCTTGGCGTCGTCGAGCCGGTGAGGACGAAAAAATGAGGCGCCCGAGCGGGCGCCTCTCTTGATTCCGGGAATTTCGGGGAGATGCAGCCGCGTGGCTGTAACCCCTTGGAAAAAATCCTATGAATGACAAGAAGCAGGATCTCTCGGTCCAGAACGAGCGCGGTGCCCTCGACCATCCGGAAGCCAGGACTGATCTCGATCCGATCGGCATCGTGATGGAACTCGTCAGCGACGATCCCACTATCGCCGAACTCGTTGCGTTTCGTAGCGCCGTCCCCAACCTCAAGCTCGCGGCGCGCGAGGCGAAACGCCTGGCTGACGAAGCGATGCGTGTTAGGTACGGCTCAGGCTTTGATGCCGTTCCGGGCACCGCCGCCGGCCTGACCCTGATCGGCCTCTCGTTCACAGCGCTCACCGCCATCTGGCCCTCGGACAATCTCGACGTCGTCGAGGCCAAGTTGGCCCTGGCCGAGTGCATCGGACCTTACGGCGACAACCAGGACGGCCGACACGTTCCGGCGCTTGCCCCCGCGACGGCAACCCGCATCCGCGTCAAGCGCGCAGCCTTCAACGTCGGTGAGCTCATGGTCCCGGCTGGACCGGCCGTCCCCGCGGCGCAGGACCGAGGCCTCGCCGACTGGCCGATGCGGCACTACGATCTCACCACTGTCCTTCCGCCGGAGGGGGGACCGCCCGTGTTCGTGGACACCAACACACAACACTGGGCCGTGGTTCTCGCGCGCGCGCCAGATCTCAACCAGCTCGCCGGGCGTGTCGAGCGCCTGATCAAGATGGCCGATCGGCTGTTCGCTCTGGCGCAGACGCCGGGCGACACTGCCATGGAGCTGCGCCGGGCGGCTGAGGGCGCGCAGATCATGGCCTATCTGACGGCCGCGCAGGTCGCGATCTGGCCCGTCTTTCGGGGATCTGAGGGGGTGAAGGCCAAGAAGCGGGTCGTCAAGGCGATCGACGATCGGGCCTGCCGCGGCGATCCCCTCCACATGCAGGCGGCGGTCAGGATGATCTTCGAGGACGCCAGCTGGCTCGGTAAGCTCGTCAATCCGGACCTCATGGCCACCGGCATCCCGACTTGGATCGAGATCGTCTAGAACAACGTTCGCCACGCAAAATGCGACCAGAACGCTGTTCTGAACAGTGTTTTGGTCGCAGGAGGTCGCTCCGCGATACTTTGCGAACCGTGTTCTGAACGCCGTTCGGGATCACGGGGAGCGAGCGTGAACAGCGTTCTGCATGGAACAGGCGGCGCCGCAACGCGCCGCCTTTTGTCGTTCGAGGAAGGAGGAAGTCGGGAGCCGTGGGCACCAACCCCCATGGACCAGGAACCGAAACAGGAAGATCACGCTCATGACCATCGATTCGACGATCGCCGACGGCAACATCACGGCGCCGACCGCCTCCTCGCGCCGCCAGCCTATGGACCGGCTGCTTCCGGACGGCAGCCTCGGGGCCGTCACCCACTGGCTCCCGACGCAATGGCCGACGGTTGGCGGCAAGAAGCTGGCAATGCTTCCCGCCGATGCGTTCGAGCAGCCGGCCTACAAGCATCACTACGTCGCCGGCGGCAGGATTGCGATCTACGCCGCCGGCTGCGGCTTCGACCATGTCAACGCCGCCGCCACAGGCCTCGTCGGGCTCGCGCGACGCCTGAAGGCGGCGGTCCATAAGCTGTCGACGACGACGCAGACCGATCTTCGGATGCGATCGGAAGAGCTCAACAAAGACCACTACGCCGCCCTGACTACGAGCGCCGATGGCTACCCCTGCAGCGATCTCGGGTTCGACACCTGGATGATGCAGCACATCCTCCCGCGCGGACTGCCTCTCGCCGGCTCACCCGTCTCGGTCGGGGACCGCTGCCTCGTCGTCCGTCTGCCGGCCGGTATGACCCCTCGCGAATTCGACAAGCAGCTCGCCTTCAGGATGAAGAGCGCTCGCCTGAACAGCTGGCTCAGGACACCGGATGGTGAGCGCCACTGCCAGTACCTCGGGATTGACCCGGCCCAGCTCGCGCGCGGTACGGCGTACGGGTTCAACGAGGCCTTGCGGCGCTCGGCCGGCGAGGAGATCTACTTCTTCCGCCCGAAGTCGTTCGACGCCGACCGGCTGCTCCGCCTCGCGGAGACGATCGTCTACCGGTACGTTACGACGCCGCCGGCCCTGCGCCGTAACATCTCCTGGCGCTCCCGAGCCCAAGGGACGCGCTCGGACTTTCGGCCGGCCGCACCCTAGCGTCACTCCCGAGAACGGCCTCCAAGGCGCGTCGGATCTCCTCGCCCTGGCAGTGCGCTTCACCGACGAGAAGAGCTACTTCGTCTCGGAGGCGTCGCATGGCTTTGCGAAACGCTGGATGTGTCGCGCTCGGGCTTCCATGCCTGGCTCAACCGGTCACCGAGCCGTCGAGCACGCGACGACGAGGAGATCGGCACCAGGGTCCGGGCAAGCTTCCTTGGTTCGGATCGGACCTATGGTGCCAGGCGTGTCTGGCGAACCGTGCTGGCGGAAGGCATCGATTGCGGCCTGCATCGCATCGAGCGGCTGATGCGTGCCCAGGCTTTGCGTGCCAGGCCGCGTCGGCGCAGCCTGCCCAAAGACGGTGGCCAGCGATCGGCCATCGCCCCGAATACGCTCGGCCGGGAGTTCAGTGCCGAGCGTCCGAACCAGCGCTGCCTTGATGCCTGCCGAAGCCAGGACCGCCAAGCCCGCCATAACCTATCTCGACACCCAGATGCCAAGAATAAAGCCGGCAGTCGCGGCCCACCCCAACGCCCGTACCGGCCGATCTCGAATCTCTTCGATAATCAAGCGTTGCAGTTCCGTGGCGCGTGCTCTCCCGGCATCGGAGAGCTCGTCATCATCGTCGAACTGCTTCAGCCTTGATGAACCGGGGGCAGGGGTCTTGCCTGGAGCGTCAGCGTCCGCATGCTGGGACATGGTCTTGAAGCCGTTTTCGGTATCCATGATGCTATTCCTTTCGCGCCCGTAACGAGGCGCTCCATCGTGCTGGCCTAACTATTACGCCCCCCCTCTGTTCCGAGGCGGACGACAGAAAAGACGGTCAGCTTCGGTCGCCGGGCTGGCCTTAGAATTATTCCGCGAGTAGGGCCGCCTGGCGGGGCGCTGTCTTATGACTTTGCGGAGAACGGCTTTGGCTGCGTAAGCTTGGTTATCGGCGGACCAGAGTGACATGGCAGAAGACACGAGCGAATCGGCAGAGAGCAGGCTGCGCGCGCGAGAAGCAGAATTCGCCCGTATTCAGCGGATAGGCCAGATCGGCGGCATGGAGGTCGATCTGCGGGGCAACAATTTCAAGAACGTGCGCTCACCAGAGTATCTGGTGGTGCATGGCCTGCCGCCCGACGCAACCCACGAGTCCCATGAGGCCTGGGTAGCCCGCCTTCACCCGGAAGACCGTGACCGTGTGCTGAGCCACTTTCTTGCGACAGTAAACGGGCCGGAAACGGAGTATGAGGTGGAGTATCGGATCATACGGCCCAGCGACGGACAGACACGCTGGATTCTCGCGAAAGCAGAAATAGTCCGGGACGACGCGGGGGCTCCCTTGCGTCTGATCGGGGCTCACATCGACATTACTGCTCGCCGGCGGGCTGAAGAGCAGCGTGAGCTGGTCTCCCGCGAACTGTCGCACCGCATCGCCAACATCTTTACCGTCGTCAACAGCCTCGTTCGCATGGCAGCGAGGTTCGAGCCCACAAACAAGGAATTCGCGGAGAAGCTCGAAAGTCGGCTTCAATCCCTGCATCGCGCTCATGCTTTCGTCTCTAGAAAAGAGATTGGAGATGGGGGGTTAAAGTTGCTACTCGCGCGCCTTTTGGAACCATACCAGGGCGCATCGGGTCGACGCGTTTCGATCCAGGGGGAGGATGCCCTTGTTGGTTCTAATGCGGCGACGGCGTTGGCTCTGGTCTTTCATGAGCTTGCGACCAATGCTGTGAAGTACGGCGCCCTGTCCATCGATGAAGGATCTGTTTATGTCGTGGTGGCGGCAGCGGCGGGGCAGCTGCGCCTTCTATGGCGTGAAGAGGGAGGTCCTGCGATCGTCAACGCGCCCTCCGGTCCAAACGGATTCGGGAGCGTACTTGTCGAAAGGGCTGCGCGGTCCCAGCTAGGTGCGAGCATGACCTATGACTGGCGCCCTGAAGGCCTCTCGGTAACAGTCGAAGTAAGCCTCGTCGATTTGGCGCGCTGAGTGCTCCAACCTTGGCTCATTGTGGGCGTCTACGGCTCGCCGTTCGGATATCTGGCGACGGGTCCTGAACCGTGATCGACCCGCCCCAAACGGGTTCTGGCCTCATGCCGCAGCTGACACGCCAAAAGCCCTCGCCCGTCGATTCGGCGTGTCGCCCGGGTAAGAGCGAGAGAGCGCCAGCGTCATGCCGCTCGGATCTGCTCTTCGAATTCATCCGGGATCTCGCCGTGACGCGCTGGGGAATGCCGTCCTCGAAGAAGGCCTTGCTCGACGCCGCGTCGAAGCGCGCCGACAAGCTTCGGGCCAAGGGAAAGGAGGTCGGAAACGATCGATCTCTATGCCTTTCTGACGACCGAGCCGAATGCTGAGGTTGGCGCGATCCACCCGAAGGCGATGCCGGTGATCCTGACGAGGCCAGAAGAATGTCAGGCTTGGATGACGGCGCCATGGGACCAGGCGAGGTCGCTGCAGCCACCTTTGCCGAACGGTTCGTTCGATATTGTGGCGCGCGGTGTAAAGACGGATGGGCTCCCCGACTTCCTGCCCGAAGGCGGCGGCACTCTTTTCGGCGGCGGATAGATCGTTCTTGCGCTTCGGCAGCCGCCCAGGATTCTCAATCGGGGCTGCTCAAGCCCTGCTTGGTTGCGGCGCCGACTGACGGTGGATTGGCATTCATGAGCCGTTGTGCGGCGCCGACGAGATCAGGCGGCGGCATCACGTCATGTTGCAAGTGTCGTTCGACGTAGCTTCGCTTCTGCCCCAGCGAATTGGCGAGATCCGCGACCCAATCCCGCTGCGGGAACAGCTGTGCCATCAAAAGAGCGAAACCAGCCCCGGTTTCGCGGGCTAGGGCGTCTGCAATGCTTCTTTTGCCGGCGGCCTCACCGCCCATGGTGCGGTCCCAATCGTCGGCAGCTAATAGGAGATGACGGAGTTCGCTTTCTTCCGCGACGGTTGCGGGGCTTCGGTTGCGAAGCTCCTGCACTCGGGCGATTGCCGTTTCGTAGTCGTCCTGGGATCGGATCGTGAAGGCCATCGGCAACCCTCCTGCCGGCACTACCCGTAAGAGAGAGATAGGTTCCGACGATCTCGGATGATGACTTTCGCCGGCCGTAAGATCGACCGTTTCACCGCCAAGCCCCTATCCACCAGCCTCGCATAGTTCGCAATATTGGCACTTATCCAAGCCAGCAGGTCAACGGAGTTGGGTTAATCACTGCCGCCTTGTCGCCCGGCAGCCATCTCATTTGCCTCGGGAGGAACATAAACCTCGTCTCAGCGGTTGCGATGACAAATCACGGAGTGTCGCAATGCGGATCGATGCGAAGGACCGTCTTATTCTGGCTTTGGCGGCGCAATTGCGAGCGGAGCGTGAGACACGAGACGCTCTTGCATGGGTCGTTGGGAACGGCCAACTGGACCCCGCCGTGTTGACCGCCATTCTCACTGACCCGGTCCCACTTGTCACCCATGAGGATGCTGCGCGGGCCGAACTCCTCGTCGCCCAGCCTGCAGGCCCCGCGCGCCGGCGTGAGGCGGCGTGATGGCCCCGCGCCCCGCCTGGAAGGGCTATCTCAAGCTCTCGCTGGTATCCTGCGCCGTCGAGCTGACCTCGGCGACCGACCGTAGCGAGAAGGTCTCTTTCCGTGTGATCAACCGCAAGACCGGCAACACCGTCCGCCGCCAATATGTCGACAGTGTCAGCGGCAAGCCGGTCGATCCCGATGACGAGGTCAAGGGCTACGAGATCGGCAGCGACGAATACCTACTGATAGAGGAGGACGAGATCGACGCGGTCCAGATCGAAAGCTCGCACACGCTCTCGATCGTGCAGTTCGTCGACCGCACTGCGATCCCGCAGATCTATTTCGACCAGCCCTATTATCTCAGCCCCTCCGACGAGGTCTCAGAAGAGGCCTTCGCTGTGATCCGCGAGGCGATGGCGAAGCAGAAGAAGGCCGGCATCGCCCGCATCGTGCTCTATCGCCGCGAGCGGCCGGCGATGATCGAGCCCTTCGACAAGGGGCTGCTGCTGACGACGCTGCGCTACGACAAGACCGTGCGCCAGCCGGACGAGGTCTTCGACGGCCTGCACGAGAGCAAGCTCGATCCGGAACTGGTCGATCTCGCCACCCACATCATCGACAAGAAGCAGGCGAAGTTCGATCCGAGCGGCTTCGAGGATCACTACGAGGAGGCGCTGCTCGCGCTGATCGAGGCCAAGCGCAAGGGCAAGAAGCCGCCGGTC
>NZ_JAFKFX010000051.1 GCF_017308075.1 Allobosea sp. | reverse complement strand
CAGCGAGCCCGCTACATCACGCTGGAAAGCATCGCACCGATCAGCGATGATCCCATCGTCAGCCTGCCCGCCGTGGCCGCCTGACCCGCCCGGCCAACGCCGGCATCGTGGTGGCTCCGCGAAGCTACACCACCATCAGGGACACGACCAGGACAATCCGACAGGAGCGCTGCGCGGCTTCGGCTAACGTGTGGATATGTTCCCGCCAGAAGGGCCGAACAAGGCGGGTTTGGATCGGATCTTGCCCGACTATGACGCACCATGATGCACCCGGCTGTTTTCCAGGACGGATGGGCGCAGCGAAAGCTCCCGATCATCGGCATCGGCCGACCCTTCTGGCCTGCCCCTCGCGGGACATTATCAAGTCGCCGAAATTGGTTTCTTTGCCAGGAGCAAATCACAAGAGGATGCCGCAAGCACTCGGCGCGCGACGCTACCCAGTATCATCTCGGAAACTGCGGTCCTTCCCTGGACGCCAAGAGCCAAGAGGTCCGTTCTCCCAGATCGTGCGAGCCTCACCAGAGCCGTTGCGGCGTCACCGCGAACGACCCGGATTTTGCCCTGCACCGCGAGGCTCGAGTGGGCCGAAGCCAGCTCCTTCCTGGCAGCCTCCTCTTTGGCTCGCCGATATCGGTCGATCTCGATTTGGGGAGTGCCCGCCTTCAGCATGGCCTGCTCGAAGGTCATCGGGATTTCGAAGGCATGGACGAGTTCAAGTTTTGCCTCAGGGGCAACCTGGGCAGCAGCCTGCGCGGCGGCCAGTGACATCGGCGAGAAATCAATGGCCGCAACCACGTGACGGTACGACTCTGCCGCTTTTTGCTTTACGACCAAAATTGGGCACGGACTGGAGCGTAGAAGCCGATCCGCAGTCGAACCAAACAGTCTCTCGCGCAGGTTTCGTGGCTTTCCGGGACCTATGATGAGCAGGTCGGCGGCGTGGTCACGTACCAGCCGATCGATCACCTGATCGGCCTTGCCGAACTCGACCCTGATTTGTGCCTGAACGTCTGCTGGTATGGTAAGGCGCTCAAAAGCTGCAGTCGCATCGGTTGCAAGCACTCCGGCAATCGTCGCGTTCCCCGCCGGTGGCGGGAGATCGTGATCGGGTGCAGGCAGGCTTTCAATCGCATGACTCAGAATAAGCCGAGCGCGATGCTCCACCGCAAGCTGGATGGCGCGCCGAGCCACCTGCTCATCGCCGTGCTCAAGGGCGATTGCCGCAACTATTGTCTGGATCGCCATGCCGGCCTGCCTCCCGGGGCATGGGGAGTGGCAGATGCCGCCTCCCCACAAATTCTTAGATTGGATAGCGAAGGATCGCCGCCAGCTCGTTGCCGCCTGGAATATCCTCGCGCCGCACGCCCATGACCCGCGCGCCACTTGCAAGGGCCCGTGTTGCGATCTCGTCGACCACACCATAGGCCTTCGCGTCGTCCTGTTCGACGAAAGTGACGGCGCCACTCTGATCATCGACGAAGCCCGGAACGGTGCTGTCGATATCGATCAGCAGGGTATGAACACCACCGAAGGTCGCCGCCCGGGCGGCATCCGATATATCGGTCGTCGTGCGGCTTTCGCCCGTACGCCTGTCAAACAGCGCATGTATGTCCGCGATGTCGGATGCATATGCTTCGTCAAGAATCGGCCGGGCCTTGCTCGCAAGTTCGGCAGCGCTGAACTGGTCCGGACTATCGGCGATCGCATCCTTCATCAGGTGCGGATACGAGCAGGTCTGGGCAAAAAGTGATGCCAGTCTGCCGGTCGCGGCCAATATCAGCGGAATATCGCGGCCGGACAGGACCTGGCGAAGCGCCACGTCGACCTGCCGAACGTATTGTTGGAAACGCACGTTCTGCCCTTCGGACCCATGGATGCGTCCGCTGAAAGAGCGGTCGTTCAAGGTTGATTGTCCAACCGACGAGGCAGCATCCTTGGGCATGCCAGGTACCTTCACCACCTCTGGCGGCAGGTCGGCATGCATCTCGACCAGGCGCACGGCATTTTCGGAAAGAGCAAGGATGAAAGCCGAGTGCGGGAAGGTCGCGGCGCGCAGAAGCGGCTTGAGGTGGAACCGATCGGAAACCTGCACCATCGACGTCAGGTCGTTGGCCAGGCGGTGGGTGCGGATGCGGTCGGGGGTGACGAAGACGGCGAGACTGTTTGCCTGAAATCGCCAGAACTCATCGTCATCAAGCAGGTCATGGAGACCGTCGAGCAGCACCGCAAGGCGTCTCTTGTCGAAATTTGCGTCCTGAAGCTGAGCCTGCGCCTCTCGGATCAGATTCCCGAACTCGATACGCGATCCACCGACCTCCTGGGTTACAGGCGTCGTTTTCAGATAGATCGAAACGCAGGCGTCTGCGCGAATGTTGGAAAGGTTCGCAATTTCGGAGCGTGTGGGCAGGTCAACGTAAAGCATAATCTCTCCACTAATGTTAATCGTGACAGATTGGAATTCCGACAGTAGCGAATCCAATTCGGACAATGGTTGCTGTCAGAAAAATTCAAAATATTTGGCGCAACCTCCAAGTTCAACAAGCCATTTAGTTACCGCGCGCACAATGCATTGCGTTGCGGCCGACTGCCGCACATCTCTGTTCAAGGCAGTGACAGCAGGGCCTTGGCTATTGAAAAGTAGATCAAGACGCCGGTGGCATCAGCGATCGAGGTCACGAGCGGCGTGCTGGCCGTCGCCGGGTCCATCCGGAAGCGACTGAGAATGAAGGGCAGTAACATGCCGATCATGCTGCCGACGGTGACGATCACAATCATCGACAGGGCAATCACGATGGCAATGTCGCGGCCACCGCGAAAGACCCCGATAACGGCGATGGCCGCCGCCATGCTGAGACCGAGAAGAATGGCAACGACCAGCTCGCGGCCTAGGACGCGGCCCCAGTCCGAAATGCGAATATCGCCTGTCGCCAGCGCGCGCACCATCAGCGTGGCGGACTGCGAGCCCGCATTGCCACCTGAGGCGATCAAGATCGGCAGAAAGAACATCAGTGCCAGATGGGCGGCAATCGTGTCCTCGAAATGGGCGATGCCTGCGCCTGAAAAGATGTTGCCGAAGACAAGCAGCATCAGCCAGGCGATCCGGGCACGGTAAAGCATGGGAACGGTCGCGGTCGCCACGCTGGAATCCAGATTGGTGACGGTTCCGATCCGCTGGAAATCCTCGGTCGCCTCGGCTTCCATGACATCCAGCGCATCGTCATGGGTGATGATGCCGACCAGTCGCTCCTGTGCGTCGATCACCGGCAGCGCGATCACGTCATAGCGGGCGATCTTGCGAGCAGCGTCCTCAACGTCGTCATTCACCCGGATTGCATGGGTGTTGCGTTCCATGAGATCGGCGACCCTGACGCTGGCCGGCGCGGTGATAAGGTCCTGCAACCTGACAGAGCCGACAAGCTGGCGTCCGGTATCGAGGACATAGGCGCGGTAGATGGTCTCTTTGTTGGGAGCTTCGCGGCGAAGCACTTCGATCGCTTGCGTCGCATTGAGTTGTGGCGACAGGGACGCATAGTCCGAGGTCATGATGGCGCCAGCCGTGCCTTCTTCATAGGCAGCCAGTTGCCTGATGTCCTCGCGCTCGGCATGTGCGAGTGCGGGCATCAGCGCCTCACGCTGTTGATCCGACAGGTGCTTGTAGAGATCAGTTCGGTCGTCAGCATCCATCTCCACGAAGATCGCGGCCAGATCTGCGCGCGGTATGACGGCGGCAAGCCTTAACTGAAAGCCGGCGTCGAGATAGCCGAATATGTCCGCCTGCCGCAGCCGGGTTGCCTCCTTCAGGATGGACCATGCTGGTGCCGGCTTGATTTCCTGCAGTGCGGCGGCAATATCGGCTGGATGCCCGCTGGCAAGTCTTGTGGAGTTCTCCTGAAGATCATCCTGCAAAAAAAGGCTAGAAAGCTCTGATGCTTTGCTCTCGCCCATGCGATTTCCTTCCATGCAAGACAATTTTAGTAGGTCTTATAGGGCGGGTTTTATGACGACCCCAACGGGCTTTCCGCCAATTACCGCTGAGACCACCTGCCACGAATTGTCGCCGTCGAGAAAGCTGTCGGCGCTCAGCCTGGCAGTAGGCCGGAAAAAGAAGATTCTCTCTTTAGGCTCTACTTCTGGTTAGGGTCAGGACTCATTGATCGGAGAGGCGCGATCTGATCAGGCTCTGCGAGGAGACTGGATGTGAGCGATTTTTACTGGTCGCCGAACGAACAGATGGCGCGGCTCAAGCCGTATTTCTCGAAGAGCCTTGGCAAGCCGCGAGTGGACGATCAGCAGGTGCTGAGCAGGGTCATCTTCGTCAATCGCAGTGGGTGGCGGTGGCGGGATGCGCCGAAGGAGTACGGGCGCCACAAGACGTTGTACAATCGATAAAAGCAGTGGCGCGATATTGGGGTTTTCGCTCGGATGATGGAAGGGCTGACTGCCGTCGGTGCCGAGCGCAAGGCCGTGATGATCGACGCGACCTATCTTAAGACGCATCGCACGGCATCGAGCCCGCGGGTCAAAAAAGGGGATCTCGGTCGACCGACGGGGCGCATCAAGGGTAACATGAACACCAAGCTCCATGCTGTTACCGATGCGAACGTCCGCTCCCTGAGCGTCTTCATGACCGGCGCGTGATTAGCGACTATATCGGTGCAGCGCCACTGTTGGGCGAACTGCCCAAAGCGCAATGGTTGCTCGCCGACCGGGGCTGTGACGCCGACTGGTTCTGATCCGAGATCATCTGCTGGATCGCTGGAAGGTTGGGTTTCCAGCCTCGATCGCTCAATTCTGCCGCAGAGCCTTCTTCGTACAATCCCAATGTGAATAGGAATTTTCGGGTCCTGACCCTAGAAAATATCGCTCACGGCAGCCGTGAGCGATATTCCCTGCCCTTAGCGATAGACGAGCCCGCCGTCGATCAGCGGAGCCTGTCCGGTCATGTAATCCGAGTCCGGCCCCGCGAGGAACGAGACGAACGCGGCGACGTCCTCGGGCGTCTGCGCACGCCCCAAAGCGATACCTTCCACGTATTTTGCATAGGTTGCCCCCACCTTCGCACCGGTGATCTCGGCAAATCGCTTGTCGATTTCAACCCACATGTCGGTACCGACGATGCCAGGACAATAAGCATTGACGGTTACTCCGTCGCTGGCAAACTCCTTGGCCGCTGCCTGTGTGAGGGCCCGGACCGCAAACTTGGTTGCGGAGTAGACACCCAGAAGCTCGAAGCCGTCATGCCCGGCAATGGACGACGCATTGATAATCTTGCCCTTCTGCTTCCGCTCCCGGAATTTTCGGGCGGCTGCCTGTATCCCCCAGAGCACGCCCTCGACATTGACCTTGAGGATCTTCTCAACCTCCTCCGGTGTTACGTCCAAGAGAGCCTGAACCTGTGCGATGCCGGCATTGTTGACGATGATGTCGAAGCCGCCGAGTTCCTTCTCAGCGTGATCGACCGCGGCGTAGACCTGATCGCGCTTGGTGACGTCGGCTACAAATGTCGTTGCTTTCCGGCCCGCCTCCTTGACCTCGTCCGCGACGGCTTTCAGCTTGTCGTTCTTGACGTCAACCAGGGCGATGTCGGCACCATCTTTTGCCAGCCGCAGGGCTATCGCACGTCCGATTCCCTGACCTGCGCCGGTAATCAAAGCAACTTTCCCGTTAATGGCCATGATCAGCTCCTTATGCTGAAGTTCGAAGAATCCGCTTTGGCACCCTGGGTACCAAGCGATCGACGAGATGCAGCTGCGCGTAACCCGATCAGCAGCGAGCCCGGTGTCCCACCGAGACCCGTCGACGTACTTTATCTACCCGCAAGCGGGTCCCCTAGTTCGCGGCCTTTTCCAATCCCGTCCGCAAGGCTCGAAGCCGGGCCATTTTGCTCTCCCGAGCCCGCTGCTCGGAAAGTAAGATTTCACTGGAAATCCTATCGGTGCGCTCTTGGCGGCTTTCTTTGATCCCAGTACTGAATTTATTCAAAGCATATCTCCTCAGTTATCAGATAGTATTTATGTATATTGTTATATTTTTCTAGATCGTGCGGCATTATGTCATGTAAGGAATAAAGAAAATACATTTCTTAAGTTGATCTGAGCGTAAACCTATTGCGACGTGTGCGCCAGATCATCGTTGTATCTTTTCTATCAGTGGAGGCGAATAGCCTTGATCGTGCGCGCGATCGGTATCGTGCGCTCAAGGAGGAAGATCGACATGGCCAATCCAGCCTGCGAGATCCGCTCCTCGGAAGCGCTGCAGCCTGATCGGCGTATCTGGTTCGGCACTGAGAACGGTGGTTGTGCTATCGTGCTATGCGGTTGGCTTGGCTCGGAACTTCGGAAACCTCCGGCTGGCGAGCAGGAAGATCCAGGTGACCAGCACGAACGGCAGCGTCAGCGCAGGCATGCCGAGCGGTTCCAACGCGGCGGCGGCGGCCGCAGCCACGAAGGGGGTGGCGATCGCGCCGAGCAAGGCATAGGCGATTGCAGCCCAGCTTGGCGTGAGGAATGTGCCGGCAAGCGCAATGGCGACCAGTAGACTGTTGAAGCCGAACGCCCCGGCACGGATCGCAGGCTCTGCCGCACCCATGCCCCAGGCGACGAGCAGGCCTGCGAGCGAACCCGCCAATCCCGCCGCAAAGGCCATGCGTGAGGCAACTAGAAGCCCCGCCGCAAACAGCATGCCGGTGGTGGCGCTGCCCTGAAAGAAGACTTGGCTGACGCCGTTGAACAGTCCTTCAGCTATCGTGGACGCGCTCGCCACGCCTTCAACAGCCGCGGCCTTCGGCAGTCCCGCGGTTGGCAGAAAGCCAGTGGTCTCCAGTCGCCCGAAGCGCGCGGTAGCGAGGAAAAAGCACAGCGAGATGAACACGAACGGCGCCGTCAGCGCCGGCAGCTTCCAGATATCGAAGGCGGCAAGCATAGCAGCCATGACGATGGTGCAGCAGGCGGCGGCGAGGATGACACAGGCCCAGGTGAGCGGGACGGGTTGCAGGAAATACAACAGCGCGACGCCGACCAGCCCGCCATTGAATCCGAACATGCCGCTACGCACGAGGATACGATCCGCACCCAGCACAATGGCGGTGAGCGTGCTGGCCACCGTTCCGACGAGGACGGCCACCGCGAACAGCCAGGAGTTATAGGCGATGCCGATCAGGAACAGCAGCCCGGCATAGCTGTTGTTCTGAAACATTACCTGCCCGACACCGCGCAACACGCTGTCGAGGAAGCCTGCCAGACGCGAGAGCGGGTCATCGCAATGAACTTCAAGGCCGGTCGTGGAAAGTCGTAACACGGCCATTGCCCGCCTCTTGGTTGCCGCCGATTGGTCACAGATGCTCGCTGATGAGCTATCGATCAGATCACGCCCAGCATTCGCATCATGTCAACGGCGGTCGGATTCCAGGCCAGTGCGGCGGAGCAAAAGCAGGCCACTGTCGTTGAGGTGAGGCGGATATGGCAGGGGGGCCGATCGGGGCCCCTGCCATATCGCGCTGCCGATGTTGATCAGGCGATGGTCTCGCCGGTGTCGGGCTCGGCCTTCTCATCGGTGGCCTGTTTTTGCTCCGCCCGGCGGTGGCGCGCCGGCGGCTGGCGGATTGCCTGAGAGCCCAACCCAAATAGGGTTGGGTAGTTTCAGCAGGTTGGTTACGAGACGTGATGTAGGCCACAATGGCCTGGACCGAAGCCGCCCGGCATGATCATGCACGGCAAGGGCAGCGCTATTCAAGTGACCTGACCGATCGGGAATGGGTGCTGATCCGCCCATTTCTGCCCGAGCCGAAACCGATCGGTCGACCCCGCGTGACGGACTTGCGCGAGGTCATGAATGCGGTCCTCTATCTGGCGTCGAGCGATTGTCCATGGTCGCTGCTGCCTCAGGATTTTCCGCCTTTCACGACCGTCCAGCGCTATTTCTACGACTGGTGTGACCGCGCCTCCTGAAAACGATCAGCCACCACCTGGTCACGGCGGCTCGCGACCTGGAAGGCCGGGAGGTCGGCCCGACCGCTGGCGTCATCGACGGCCAGAGTGTCAAGACCACGGAAGGCGGCGGCATCTGGGGCTTCGGTGCTGCAAGAAAGTCAAAGGCCGCTAGCGCCGCATCGTCATCGATACGCTTGGCCACCTAGGCGGTGTGGACGGATTGCCGCATGTCGATCGGAGAGGATTCCTCTGACGCGCTTTGTCTGATTCATGGAGAGCCGACTGATTTGGAGGTCGGCGATGTCCACGAAGATGGCGGATGCGGATTGGTTTGTGGCGCTGGAGGTGTTCCGGGCCTCGCTGCCGCGCCGGGGCGACAAGGGTCGTGACGATCGGCTGTTCCTGGAAGCGATGCACTATTTCTCGGTTCACAACATCACGTGGCGGACTCTGCCGGAACGGTTCGGCAAGTGGAACAGCGTCTGGAAGCGCTTCTACCGGTTGAGCAAGGCTGGCGTGTTCGAGACCTTTTTCGATCACCTGGCCTCGCTATCGTCCTCAGCGCACCTCGTGCAGATGTTCGACTCGACCATCGTGCGCGCCCATGTCTCTGCGGCAGGCGCCAAAGGGGGCAGGAGGGACAGGCGCTCGGCCGTTCCCGTGGCGGTTTCTCGACCAAAATCCACCTGAAGACCGATTTCGACGGCCATCCCATCGCCTTCGACCTGACCGGGGGCGAGAAGGGCGATGCACCACATTTCCCGGTTCTGCTCGGGCTCGGCCCCGATATCGATCCGCGCGCCGCTGTCGGCGACAAGGGCTACGCCAGCAAGGCTAACCGGCAGGCAGCGCGCTCGGGCGGCATCATCCCGATCATTCCACACAAGACCAACGAGAAGGACAACTCAGCCTTCTTCGCGAAGGCCCTTTATCGAGGGCGAGCCCGCATCGAGCAGGCTGTCGGAAAGCTCAAGCGCTTCAAGCGGGTCGCCCTACGCTGCGAAAAGACAAAGCGGAACTTCGCGGCCATCGTCGCGCTCGCCGCAGCATTCGTCCTAATCAAATCCGTCCACACCGCCTAGTCGGGCTCGTAGCTCATGGTGCTGATATCCAGGACCACGGCGGGGCCGTTGCCGTGCTGAACGACATTCGTCATCGCTATCCCTGGCTGCGCCATATCGAGGCCGATCTGTGGGATCGTGGCTATCTCGACCTGGTCGCGCCCGCCGCCGCCGTCATCGGCGCTGACAAGCGTGGTGAGATCACCGAGATCGAGAAGAACGGCGAGCTCTCGGCGATCAACAAGCGCTGGTTCGGCGTCGAGCTGACCAAACTGCCGCCGATGCCGTAGTTCTGATCCAGGACGACGACGCTGCGCCCGGTCAAGCGCCGGGCGCAGCGCCACAAGACGCAAGCGACGAGAAAAAGTGATGGCGAGCGAAGCGACCGCGACCAAGCCCGCGGCAAGGTCGGACGAAGCCCCGATCATCCAGATGCGCAAGGTCGACAAGTTCTACGGCGACTTCCATGTGCTCAGGAACATCGACCTCTCGGTCACCCGCGGCGAGCGCATCGTCATCTGCGGGCCCTCGGGCTCGGGCAAGCCGACCCTGATCCGCTGCCTCAACCAGCTCGAGGAGCACCAGTCCGGCGAGATCGTCATCGACGGCATTACGGTGCATGCGGGCCTGCGCGGCATCGAGGATGTCCGCCGCGAGATCGGCATGGTGTTCCAGAGCTTCAACCTGTTCCCCCATCTGACCGCGCTGGAGAACTGCACGCTGGCGCCGATGAAGGTCCGCGGCATCCCGAGGGCGGAGGCCGAGGCTGCGGCACGCATCATGCTCGAGCGGGTGCACATCCCCGAGCAGGCGATGAAGTTTCCGATCCAGCTTTCCGGCGGCCAGCAGCAGCGCGTCGCGATCGCCCGCTCGCTCTGCATGAACCCGAAGATCATGCTGTTCGACGAGCCGACGTCGGCGCTCGATCCGGAGATGGTCAGCGAGGTGCTCGACGTCATGGTCGAACTCGCCGAGAGCGGCATGACCATGCTGGTCGTGACCCATGAGATGGGCTTTGCCCGCAAGGTCGCCGACCGGGTGATCTTCATGGATGCCGGCGAGATCGTCGAGGTCGCGCCGCCCGAGCAGTTCTTCCGGGCACCGGAGAACGAGCGCACCCGCAAATTCCTCGGCCAGATCCTGCACGCGAAGGCACAGGCCCATTGAGGGGAGTTCGCACGATGCTCGGCGTCCGTCGGCTGAGCGCCTCTTCAACTTGGAAGGGATAGAATGCCGATGGCTCTTGACGCATCGAGAAAGAAGGAGCCTGTTGCCCGAGCCCCGCGCTGCCCCAACCGCGGGGGGGCGAGCCGGAGTGCGCTAGCCAGCCCCCGGTAGGCCATTCCGGCTCGCATTCGAGGGGGCACTATAGTCTCCATGCGGCCTCCTGATCCAAAGCGTCGACTTGGAACTTCTTTGCCGAAAGAGCGCTATGGACCTCGTGATTTTTGATCTGGACGGCACGCTGGTTGACTCTGGCGCGACCCTTCTTGCGGCTCAAGCAGAAACCTTCCGGCGATGCGGGCGTCTTCATCCGGGGCGGCAAGCCGGTCTCGCAGTCGTCGGGCTTTCGCTGGGCACTGCGATGGCAAAGCTCGCCGGCCTGGCCGAGCCCGATGATCTCTTGACGCGGACCTATCGCGAAGTCATTGGCGCCATGCACGAACGCGCCCTGGCCGATCCCGCGCTTCGCGCGCCGCTTTTTCCCAAGGTGGCAGAAACGCTGTCGCTTCTGAAGCAACGCTCAGGGTTGAAACTCGGCATCGCCACCGGCAAGTCCCGCAAGGGGACCGAGTTTGTTCTCGCACAGCACGATTGGCAGGGTTTTTTCGACACCGTGCAGACGGCTGATGACGCGCCCTCCAAACCTCATCCGGGCATGGTCCTCCGCGCGATGGCGGAAGTCGGCACGATGGCCGAGCGTACCGCGATGGTTGGAGACAGCTCTTACGATATCGACATGGCAGTGGCGGCTGGGGTAACGCCGATCGCTGTTTCCTGGGGTTTTCAATCAGTTTCGCACCTGGTGTGTCTGGGCGCTCAGCATGCGCTGACAGATTTTGGCGATCTGCCGAGTGTTCTGGGCTTTGCCGATGCAGCGTGAAGCCTGAGCTTCGCCGCCACGAGAACTGGATTATTGCAGTTCTTTCTCTCACTTCTATTTCGATCATGTAGCGCAATGGCGGGGGCTAATCCGTCATGCTTCGGAATCGACCGTAGCGATTGCGGGAGATATAGCGCCGCCCTGAGTCTATCGAACTGTCTTCTACAAACGCCACGCAGTTCCTTGATCTGGTAGAGAGCGCGACTGAGAATGACTGAGCCTTCATCCAGCCGCCACGCGACTGGCATGTCTCTAGCTTTGGTCGGAGTTGTCATATTCAGCGGCACCGTGCCAGCAACTCGGCTCGCGGTCGCCGGCCTCGACGCCTACTTCGTTACGGCTGCTCGTGCCGCTGTCGCAGGGTTGATTGCGGCGCTGTTATTGATTGGCCTACGCCGGAATCGGCCGCAGAACGCTCAACTGTGCTTGATGGGGGTCTGCGCCTTCTGCTTCGTTATTGGCTTCTCCGGCTTCGTCGCATTGGGTTTGCGTACGGTGCCAGCAGCGCATGGCGGTGTGGTGCTGGGGATCATGCCGCTCACCACTGCCGCCGCTGCCGCTCTTATACTGGGCGAGCGCCCGCCGGTGCGGTTCTGGCTGTTTGCTATTCTAGGCACCGCGATCGTGGCTGGGTTTGTGTTGCGCGATGGAGGCGAGGCTTTTGGTGTCGGCGATCTCTATCTGATCGCGGGCGCCCTGACCGGGTCGATAGGACACGTATATTCCGGAAAGCTCTCGCGCCAGTTGCCCGGATGGGAGGTGATTTCATGGGTACTGGTGATTTCGCTGCCTGTGACCGTGCCGGCCACGTTTTGGCTGATGCCCGCAAATCTGAGCGTCGTGCCGACGTCTGCCTGGGCGGGGCTTGGCTATGTCACGCTGTTCAGCATGTTCATCGGCTTCTTCGCCTGGAATGCCGGCCTCGCCTTGGCGGGTGTCGCCAATGCCAGTCAGACTCAGTTGCTGCAGACATTCATGACGCTTGGCCTGGCGGCTTTGATTAATGGTGAAGGTATCGACCTGTCGACCATTGCTGCGGCGGTCGCCGTCGTCGTCGTGGTGGCGCTAGGGCAGAGAGCAAAATCCAAATGACGAAACAGAGGCCCCGAGAGACGTGTAGTCCTATCGCGGTGCCGCATGCTTGACGACTGGTGGGCCGGAGAACACGATCCTCTTGTCGTATGGATGAAGGGCGCTTCCACGTTCGGCATTCCGTGCGGCCAACAAAACCGTCTGAACGAGGCGCCTCATGATCTCGTATCTGCAAGCGGCCCACGAACTTGACCAGCGCTGGTCGTTTTCGCTGCAGTTCCTGCCTCCGGCGCCTGCTCTGCGCAGCAACAGCGAATGCGCCGAGGCGCGCGGGATCGCCAGGACGGAGGTCGATCTTTTCATGCGCTATGCCAGGGAGATTGCGGCAGACAATGAGCTACACTTCAATCTTTTGGTCGATTTCTATGATCTAATGTTGGTCCACGGCCTCAGTTAGGGCGATGGTTCCTGTGAGGCTGCGAGCGATCGTTCCCGTGTCGGTTGAATGCAGGGCACGCCTCAGATCGTTCATGCCGTTCCATGCAGGTCAGGGCCCGGTTCTCGCATGCACCCGGAACAAGTTCGTTGATTGCGTATTCTACCCCGAAGGCAGAACGTCATGGACAAGTTCAAGGTTGGCGATCACGTCCGCTGGAATTCCGAGGCCGGCATGGTGAGCGGCAGGATCATCAGGGTCCATCACGCCGATTTCGACTACAAGGGCTACCGACATCGCGCTTCGCCGGCGGAGCCGCAATATGAGATCAGGAGCGACAGGAGCGAGCATGTCGCCGCCCACAAGGACGCTGCCCTGACGAAGATCGACTGATGGTGGCCCAATTCTCCACGATCGGTCATTCCAACCGCTCCCTCCCCGAATTCGTGACGATGCTGCAGGAGGCCGGCGTCGATCTCCTGATCGATGTCCGCAGCTTTCCGCGATCGCGAGCCAATCCAGAGTTCAATATCGACCGATTGCCCGATGATCTAGAGCGCTTCCAGATTGGCTACTGCCACATCCCCGAGCTTGGCGGACGCCGCGCGAAGCAAGACGGAGTGGACGATCGGCTCAACGCGCTGTGGCGGAATCAAAGCTTTCACAACTACGCCGATTACGCGCTGAGCAACGCGTTCGGTGATGCCCTCCGACAGGTGCTGGATCTCGGCGCCAATCGCCGCGTGGCGTTGATGTGCGCGGAGGCCGTCTGGTGGCGATGCCACCGCCGCATCATCACCGACTATCTTGTCCTGAACGGCCATCCGGTCGATCACCTGATGGGGCCAGGACAGATCGAGCATGCCACGCCGACGCCGGGAGCCGTGAGGACGAGCGACGGGAAGGTGACCTATCCGACAGAGCCCGCCGAAGCGCAGCTAGGCTCGAGCGCTTATCCGTAAGCGATGCCGAAACGGCGGTTTGCCGGATGTCTTCCGGCCGCCAGGTCAGCCCGGTGACTGTTGCGTTAGCGCGTCCCTGATGTCTTAATCTGGGTAGCTACTCCGTCTTCGGCACCCCAGATATCCTGCTTGGGGAGATCGAAGGAACCCCGTTCTAACTCGACGCATCGCTGTCGGGGGCCTGGAAGCACGCCGTCTTGACCGCATCTGCCACGGCGATGTTGCGCAATCCGGCAAGGGCGAGGCTGACTAGCTCGTCATCGGCCTGGGCCGAACAGACGGCATAAATCGGGTAGAGGAAACTCGGCGCGTCCGCGACGAGATGAAGCCGGCCGGCGGCGATGTGTGGCGCGACCACCCGCTGGCGGAAATAGCCCGAGCCGCCAGCTTCGAGAATATAGCTCAGGGCGAGCGGTCCTAGGCTGACAAACAGGCCGGGGTTGTTCTCCTCAGGGAAGCTGAGTTCGTGATGCTGGGCGAAGTCCGGGCCCCAGTCGACATAAACGTAGTTGTCCGCCCCTGCGGTTTCGGTGTCGGCGGTAGTCGAGACTAGCACCAGCTTTTCTTCGAGCAGCAATTCGACGCGCGCGCCCGGCCGGTGCTGCGGTTGATACATCACGGCGATGTCGAGCGCCCCGGTCGAAACCTGATGGGTCAGGCTTTCGGGCAGGCCGACCTCGACGCGCAGCGCGATGTCGGGCGCGGCCTGGCGCATCCAGCGTAGCCAGTCCATGAGCCAGGGATGCCAGAGGCTGAGCTCGCCGCCGACGCTGAGCACGGCCCGTCGTCCCGGAGGAACGGCAACCTGATGCCGTGCTCGCTGCCAGAGCTGCATGAACATGGGCGCATAGCGCAGGAACTGTTCCCCGGCCGGCGTCAGTGACGCGCCATTCTTGTTGCGGATGAAGAGCGGCCTCCCCAGCTGCGCTTCGAGCGCTTTGACGCGTGCGCTGACGGCAGTCTGGCTGACATTGAGCTGTTCGGCGGCGCGCACGAAGCTGCGCATCCGCACGATCTCCAGGAAGGTTCGGGCCAGCTCGATATCCATGCACAGCGCCTCCGAGGCCTTTGTAGCATTATTCCTGCATTCAACGTGCCATTAAATTCGTTTGTTCGCTTTTTCTAAAGGCGCAAGATGGCGGAGCTGGGCAACGCCATCGTCCATGCGGAACAGCTGACCGGCACGATCCCCTGAACATGGCGTTCCCAGTCTTCTGGGATGGGATGCCATGGGCGTGCGCCCTGTCGATTTTACCGGGACGGATGTCCTCCAACTGGCCGCCGAACTGTCTGCCGCGGGCCGCGCTTTCGCGCTCGGTGTCGTCGTCGAAGCGCGCGGCTCCGGCGCAGGGCGCGCCGGTGCGAAGGCGCTGTTCGATACCGAAGGGGAAGTCATTGCGAGCTGGGTTGGCGGCGGCTGTGCCGAATCCACGATTGCGAATGCTGCTGTCGAGACCTCTGCCAGCGGCACACCGCAGTTCGTTGAGGTCGATCTCGACAGCGAGGTACTCGGCGCCTGCATGCCCTGCGGCGGCCGGATGCGGGCCTATGTTGAGCCAGTCCTGCCGCGATCTTCGCTCTGGGTTCTGGGGCATGGCCGCGTGGCTGAACGCCTGCGCCACTTCGGCGCCCTGCTTGGGTTCGCGGCCATCGTCGATGACGCCATGGCCGGTGCGGAAGGGTTGCTCGAAGCTTCCCGCATCATCCCCGACGATCCTGACTACGCGGTGGTGGCGCCGGCGGCCGAGGACTTTGCGGCCGTCGCGACGCAGCATCGTGGCGACCACGCATCGCTTGGCCGTCTGCTTTCGAGCGAGGGCGGCCATTTCGCGTTGATCGCCAGCCGCAAGCGTGCCGGGCTGGTGCTGGCCCATCTGCGCAAGGCCGGCTTCCGACGCCAGGTGCTCGATCGAATCCTTGCCCGGGCTGGGCTCGCTCGCGGCGCGCGCACGCCGGAGGAAATCGCGTTGTCGGCCATTGCAGAGATTTTGCTCGTCCGCCGCAGTCGCGCCGACCGGAAAGCCAAGGCGCAGACGGAGGACGCGTTGATGACCGCGTTTGGCGAGACGCGGTCACCGGTCATGCTGGCACGTGCCGAGCCACTGCGCCTCGTCGGGAGAATGAGATGACAGCTCACGTCGAAACCGCCGGCCACAGGCTCGGCTTCTGGACCCGCTGGTTCCTGTCGACCAACCACAAGGATATTGGCACGCTCTACCTGATCTTCTCGTGCTGCGCCGGGGTGCTGGGCACCGCCCTGTCGGTCGCCATGCGGATGGAGCTGCAGCAGCCCGGCATGCAGATCTTCTCCAGTGCCGCGGTGTTCAACGTGTTCGTCAGCGCTCACGGCCTGATCATGATCTTCTTCGTGATCATGCCGGCGCTGATCGGCGGCTTCGGCAACTGGTTCGTGCCGCTGATGATCGGCGCGCCGGACATGGCCTTCCCACGCATGAACAACATCTCGTTCTGGCTGCTGGCCGCGTCCTTCGTGCTCTTCCTCTGTTCGCTCTTCGTCGAGGGCGCGCCGGGCACCTCCGGTCATGGCGGCGGCTGGACGCTCTATCCGCCCTTCTCGGCCGCGACCGGTCAGCCCGGCCCGGCGGTCGATTTCGTCATCCTGTCGATCCATCTCTCCGGCGCGGCTTCGATCCTGGGCGCGATCAACTTCATCACCACGATTCTGAACATGCGCGCGCCCGGCATGACCATGCACAAGATGCCGCTCTTCGCCTGGGCCATGCTGGTGACCGCCTTCATGTTGCTCTTTGCGCTACCCGTGCTGGCGGGTGCGATCACCATGCTGCTGACCGACCGCAACTTCGCCACGACCTTCTTCGACCCCGCTGGCGGCGGCGACCCGATCCTCTACCAGCACCTGTTCTGGTTCTTCGGGCACCCCGAAGTTTACATCATGATCTTGCCGGCCTTCGGCATCGTCAGCCATGTCGTCTCGACATTCTCGAAGAAGCCGATTTTTGGCTATCTCGGCATGGCCTATGCCATCGTCGCGATCGGCCTGATCGGTTTCATCGTCTGGGCGCACCACATGTACACCGCCGGCCTGTCGCTCAACACACAGCGCTACTTCGCCTTCGCCTCGATGGTGATCGCGGTCCCAACTGGCGTCAAGATCTTCTCCTGGCTTGCGACGATGTGGGGCGGCTCAATCCGCTTCGGCGTCCCGATGCTCTGGGCGATGGGCTTTATTATTCTGTTCACCATTGGTGGCGTGACCGGCGTGGTGCTGGCCAATGTCGGCATCGACCGCGTCCTGCACAACACTTACTATGTCATCGCTCATTTCCACTACGTGCTGTCGCTCGGCGCCGTGTTCGGCATCTTTGCGGGCTTCTACTATTGGTTCCCGAAGATGAGCGGTTATCTAACCAATGAATGGCTCGGGCGGCTCCATTTCGTCATGATGTTCGTCGGCGTGAACCTGGTGTTCTTTCCGCAGCATTTCCTCGGGCTCGCCGGTATGCCGCGCCACTACGCTGACTATCCCGACGCCTACGCGGGCTGGAATCTGATCTCGTCGGTCGGCTCTTACATCTCGGCAGCAAGCCTGCTGGTCTTCTTCGCGGTAGTCGGCGAGGCGTTCTGGCGCAAGCGCCCGGCGGGCAACAATCCATGGGGCGAAGGTGCGACGACACTGGAGTGGACGTTGTCCTCTCCGCCGCCCTTCCATCAGTTCGAGACGCTGCCGCGCATCTTTGGCACCGATCATGAAGCCTGAAGCGCGTTCGGAAGCGGAGCGGAACCAGGATAGGGAGGTCGTCATGCCCCATGAAGCCGACAGCATCGGACTGGCCACCCTCTTCTGGTTACTCTGGGGCTATTGGAGTTTTGTCTGGTTCACACGGCAACTGACCTCGCTCGGACAGGCCGGGAACCCAGAGCCGACTGAGCTAGCAGTGGGCGATCAGGCGATGCAGAAACCCAACCTGCTTGCCCGGTCCGCGACCGCGTCGCGGTCAGCCGCCGCGATGCGCGAGATCTTGCAGCGCGACGGCACGATCTCGGTCGAAGCTTTTGTTGGAAAGGCGCTCGCGACTTATGAGGCGATCGTTTCGGCCTTCGACGCCGGGGATCGGGATACGTTGAGCCGCTGGCTCTCGCCCGAGGTCTACGATGCCTTCAACAAGACGATCAACGAGCGCGAGGAAGCAGGGGAAGAAGTGGTTGAGACCTTATTCTCGCGCATCGAGCCCGAGATTGTCGAAGCCCGGGTCGAAAAGGAGCTGATGGAGGTGTCGATCCGCTTCACCAGTGAATCTTTCAAGCTGCCGGGGCGCCCGGTGAGCCTGTTCTTCCGCAATGTTTCGAGCCCGTTACGCAGCGCCGGCATCTGGACGTTCGCCCGTAACGCGGCGGTGCCAGGCGACCTCTGGCGGGTTGTGGCAACGCAGATGGAGGGGAGATGACTGGCGATGACGATGAGGAGCCGCGCGGCTACGCCTCGCCGCCCTGCTTTATGCGAGAGGTCGATCCTGCGTATTTCGGCTTCGCTCCGCCGTCCCCGCCAACGCAAAGCGTCGTCGCCTGGCGCAAGGTCCAGCGGGAACGACTGATCGCGGATCGCCTTGTGCTGTCGGCCGCATTCAGGAGCGATGCAGCGGCAAAGATCGCGCGAGCCCTCGACACGCTGAGCGGCGACCTCGGTGGGCGAGTTGTCAGCGCCTATTGGCCGTTCCGCGGCGAGCCGGATCTGCGGCCATGGCTGGCGTCACTCCAGGTCCGCGGCGCACACACGGCGCTGCCCGTGGTGGTCGCGAGCCGGACGCCGCTCATCTTCCGAAGCTGGCGACAGGGAGATCGCCTGGCGCGCGGTGTCTGGAACATCCCGATTCCTGCGGGTGGCGAAGTCGTCATCCCGGATATCGTGATTGCGCCTCTCGTCGGCTTCGATCGAGACTTCTATAGGCTCGGCTATGGCGGCGGCTTCTTCGACCGGACGCTGGTGCAGCTGCCTGCAAGCACAGTCGCGATCGGCGTCGGCTATGATCAGGCGGCGATGGCGTCGATCATACCGCAACCGCATGACATCCCCATGCACCACATCGTAACCGAAACCGGCATCAGGAATCGCTAGGCGAGGCTGCGATCTACTAATCGGCCGGCTCGGCCAGGAGTGTCGCGATCTCGGTACCGATCCGCATGTCGTCCTCGGCCCCGAAGCCGTGCTTGCGGATGCGCCCCGCCCGGTCAATCAGGATCAGGCTCGGCGTTCCGCACATGCCATAAGCGGCCATGATCTGCGGAATCGGCCCGTCCTCCGTAGGGCGGTCGATGCCGATCGGAAAGGTCAGGCGGTATTCGTGGATGAAGGCCTCGAGCGAGACCGGCGTCATCGCCGCATGGTGTTCGAAGACCGTGTGGAGCCCGATGACTGCGACCTCTTCTGCGGGGAAGAGTCGGGAGTCCGCTGCGCTTGCGGCAGGCCGCCCTGCACGCAGCCAGGATAGAGCATCTGGAATGCGTGGAGAACCACGACCCGCCCGCGCAGGTCCGCGAGAGCGCGTGGCCGCGGCGTATTGAACCAACGCATCACATCGAGGGTCGGGGCCAGGTCGGCGGTGGCGATCACGGCCTCGTTCCTCTCGTTTGCCCTGTCCCGCTCCGCTCTGCCAGCTCGCGTCGCAGCCGGCGTAGTTCCTCGAAGCGGGGCGTGACATCGCGCAGGATGGCCGCCATGCCGGTGATCCCGCCATCGAGCCCGCGCAGCAAGGTGATTGTGAATTCGACCGAGACCTGCCGGCCACCCGCCGCGAGAGCCGGGACGGAGAGCAGATCTCCGGCGCCATAGCGCGTGGTGCCCGTCGCAATGACCTGTTCCCAGCCGGTCCAGTGCCGTTGCCGCAGCCGTTCGGGAATGATCAGGTTGAGCGGCGCGCCGAGAGCCTGTTCCGGTGTGAAGCCGAAAAGCCGGACCGCGCCGGGATTCCAGAACCGGATGGTCCCGTTCCGATCGGTTGCCAGAATGGCCTCCGCTTCGCTAGCGAGAAGCGCTAAACCGAGTTCCGCTGCAACCTGTCCCGAACCATCGGCCATCTCGTCAACCTCTCCGCTCAGCAATATCGCTCCAGAGCGGACCGTGCGTCGGAGGATCAGGAGAACGGCTTCGGCTTTGAGCCTGACCGAGCCGCATCGGGCTGCCGTTGATGTCGTTGTCGAACCGGGTCGCTTTTTGCGTCAAGGTCGACATCGGTCACCGTTCCGCATCCGTTGCGAGACTATCCATCCCTTCGAGCCATTCCGCCACGACGAAAACCATGCCGCTGTCGAAATCTGCGACCACGCGGCGCCAGTCCGCTCGTCCGAAGCCGATCTCTCTTGCGCTTGATCCAGTCGGCATCGGGGCTCGAAGCGGCCTAATCCGTTCTTGTAAAACAAGTTTACACTCTCAGAGGTCTCGATGCGCCTCCACCCCACGAGAGGTGCAAGATAGGCGGCATGGCTTGGGCTCTGTCGACTGTCGACCATGGCTTCATGCGCCGGGTGCATGCGCTACGCAGATTTTCATGCGCAGCCTACTGCGCGCGCCTTATGCAGAACCCAAGTATTCCGGCTTCTGACGCATTGCTGACGTCAAACGCTGGAAGGCTTCAGCAACGCGTCAGCTTCGCAGCATAGGCTTTTGCATCGACAACCTGAACCGAGGAGCAGGAGATGCAAAAGATGTTGGCTATGATCGCCCTTCTTGTGGCGACACCGACAGCAGCAGCCTTGGCTGACGATGGATGCCGGAATCCGGCAGAGCCAAGGCAATCCTTGGCGGCCGTGTCGAAACTCGCAGACGAATTCGGCTGGACCATCTCCAGGGTGAGGATTGGAGACGGATGCTATCGGCTCAAGGTGACGGATGTGAACGGGAACATCTTGCGGGTCAGAATTCACCCGGTGACGCTGGACGTCGTCGGAGGAACGGTCAAGAAGTGGGGGGCGAGTTAACCCCCCGCCTCGTTCGCAACGGCGCGAGAATACGCCGGCAGCCACCAAGCGGGAGCTTCCTAGAATTCCGCCCAGCCGGCGACATGGTGCCTGCCGGCATTGGCGACCCTTCTGGGCGCTGCGGTGAAAGCCTGCTCGGCAAGCTGCTGAAGGAGCTCCGGCCCGCCGGCTGGTCTCAGAGTGGCTGAGCGTTGATGGGGCGTGACGGCCGGCGTCGGGACCCGGCGCATGGCTGGGTCTGCGTCGCTGCCGGTCCTGAAAGCCGCGACAAGGTCGTTGAGCTGGCCGATGCGCTGGTCGAGCGCATTGGCGGAAGCGGCGCTTTGCTCGGACAAGGCCGCGTTCTGCTGGGTCATCTCGTCCATGTGGGCGACGGTTTGGCTCATTTCTTCGATGCCGTTGGCCTGCTCGGACGCGGCAGCGGAAATATCGGCGATGGTTGCTGCGACCTTCTGGGATGCGGTCATGATGCGGGTCAGGGCATCGCCGGCTTGGCGTACGAGCTCGACGCCACCGGCGACCTCGGCATTGGACGAGGTGATCAGCGTCGAGATGTCCCTGGCGGCTTCGCCCGAGCGCTGTGCCAGGGTGCGTACTTCGCTTGCCACCACGGCGAAACCCTTGCCGGCATCGCCAGCGCGAGCGGCTTCCACCGCCGCATTGAGAGCCAGTAGGTTGGTTTGGAAGGCGATGTCGTCGATCACTCGGGTGATGTCGGATATCTTCTTCGAAGCCTCCTCTATACGGACCATGGCGGCGATCGCGCGGCCTGCGATCTCGCCACCGCCCTCGGCCTCGCGCGTCGCTTCCTCCGCGGTCGTTGCCGCCTGGCGTGAGGCCTGGGCCGATGCCTTGACCGATGCGGCGAGCTCTTCCGTGGTCGCTGCACTCTCTTCGAGTGAGGACGCCTGCTCTTCGGTGCGCCTGGAGAGATCGTCGGCTCCGGTCGCGATCTCATGGGCGGAGAGGCTCACATCCGCCGCCGTCGCCTGGATCGTCCTGACAGTCGAGGCGAGGCGCTTGATGGTCTCGTTCACGGCCGTCTTCAGCTCGCCAAAGCGGCCCTGGTAGTGGGTCGGGATGTCCTGTGTCAGGTCGCCTTCGGCGACCCGTTGCAACGTCGCGACGAATTCGAGCGTGGCGCCGTCGACGACGGTGTTGATCTGGTTGATGCCGGCGACGAGCCTCTGCATCTGCTCATCGGCATCGTCAATCTGCAGGCGAGCTGAGAAATCGCCGGCGGCTGCGGCGGCGACAACCTCGCCGACATCCGAAACGATCGCCTCCATGGCTTGGCTGCGCGCCAGACGGCGGGCTTGTTCCGCGCGTTCGCTCTGCTCAAGATCGCGCATATGCTGCAGGTTGCGACGGAAGAGGTCGAGTGCCCTAGCCAACGTTCCGATTTCATCGGCGCGCTCCTGAAACGCGACATCACATTGCAAGTCGCCAGCGGCGAGATGCCCGGTCGTGGCCGTCGTTGCCAACAACGGACGGATGACCCGCCCGGTCACGAACCAGATTGCCGCTGTAGCGACCAGCCCGGCCAGGAGACCGATCAAGGCCAGCGTCAGAAGGTTCTGTCGATAGTTTGTTTCGGCCGTGATTGCGATAACGGTGGCGCGGTTGTTGGCGCGCTCGATGATGCCCGCAACCGTTTGCTCCATTTCGCTGACGAGAGGGCGCATCTCGCGCAGGGCTTGCGTCGCCGCGGGCTTGTCTCCGCTGTTGGACGGGGCCAGGATGTTCTGCAGGCGAGAGAGATACACGCTGGTCATTCGCTCGAACCGGTGCAGCGCCTCGATATTCGAGGGCAGTATCATCAACCGGTACAGATCCGCCGTGGCCGCTTCGATCCCGCGGGTCTGTTCCTCGATGCTCTTCTCGATCTGCGAGCGCGTCGCGGCGTCGAGGCTGTTGACGTGCATGTTGAGCAGGAGATGCCTGCGATCGACCCGGCCTCCCACCTCGCCGCTCAGACGGACGATCGGGACGATCTGCTGCGTCAGCGCATGCTCGTCACGCGACATCGCGGTGATCGCGAACACGGCGTAAGCGAGGCCGGCGACGAGCGCCAATGTCAGCACGCCGAGGCTGCCGACGAGCGCGGTGCGAATGGAGAAGGAACGCATGAGTCTGCTTGCCTGAGAAAACGTCCGGCCAACGCCGGCTTCGGTTCATCTGCAGAGGCAATTCATAAACATTCATTAAAAATATATGTTTTAACGACGCTGCTGGCCGAGTAAGTGGTCGCGCCCTCCCGACTGGATCAATCCAGCCGGCCGATCCGGAGGCGGACCTCGAAGCCGTCTTGGTGTCCCTCTCTCGAGGAGATCAGCTCGAGGCTGCTGCCGGTACCGGCGGCGATCGCCTTCGCGATGGCCAGCCCGAGCCCGGCGCCTTTCGCCTGCGAGCGGCCGCGCTCGAACGGGTCGAGCAAGCGGGCGAGCAGATCCTGCGGTACGGCCGGCCCGGCATTGGCGATGCGCAGGAGGCCGTCCATCGACAGCGTCACGCAGACCGGTTCGGCCTGCGAGCCGTGCTTCAGCGCATTCTCGATCAGGTTCCGCATCAGGATCGCGAAGGCATCGGGATCGATGCGGGAGAGCACTGGGGCATCGGGCAGGGCCAGCTTGATCGGCCCGGCTGCGCCGGCGTTGGCGGTCAGTTCATCCACGATCAACCGGAGTAGGGCGCCGATGTCGACCGGCGCGGCGCCATGCAAACTGCCGCCTTCCGCCCTGGCCAGCTGCATCAGTTTTTCCGAGAGAGCCGAGAGCCGGCGCAATGCGGATTCAATGTCGCGAGCCTGGTTGCGCGCGGCAGCGTCGGTCGTTTCAACGATCAGTCTCTGCGTCTGCGCGAGCGCGGCGGCCACCGGCGTGCGTAGCTCATGCGCGGAGTTGGCGGTAAAGCTGCGCTCGGCTTCGGACCAGCGCGACCGAGGAGATCAGCTGCAGCTCGAGCCTGCCGTCAGAAGCCGGTAAGCGAGCGTGCGATGGTAGTTGCCGGTCGCCTCGAAGCCCACGAGGATCGGTCGTCCGATCGCGGAAAGCGCAGCAGCCAGGCGATCGTAATCCGGCTTGGTCGCCAACACGGTCATCCGCCGGCGTCGACCGCCTTCCGGCCGTTCTATCAGCACCTCCTTGACGGTGCTTGGACATGTCGATCGCTACCAGCACGGCTCCGGTGGGAGTAGAAAAGCGCTTGGTCATGGTCGGCCTCTCTCCAAAGTGTTGTCTCGACAACCTCACTTTAGAGACCGGCTGGCCGGCCATGACCGCCGTGACGGCGCGCTGCGCTACACAAGGCTTCGCGCGCCGTCAACCAACGGTTGAGCCTCTTTCCAATGTGCTACGGCGTTCAGTTCGTCCAGCACGATAAACGAGCCGAGGCTGGCTCCGTCGTCCATATCTTCGGCGGGGTCTGCGCCGAACGTGGCGTCGAGCGCAGGCTCAGCAAGCCGTATCATCCGTGGATCAACGGCCAGGCCGAGCGGATGGTCCGCACCATCAAGGACGCAACCGTCCGCGCCGTCCACTACGGCACCATCAACGAGCTGAGACGCTACGTCCGGGACTGGCTGCTCGCCTACAACTACGCCAAACAGCTCAGGGCGCTTCGGTTCAGAACACCGCTAGGCGCTCTCAAAGCCGTCAACATCGAAAAGTCGAAGCTGTTCCTTCGACAGCCAAACCATGACACGCCGGGACTATACACCTAGCCCGAGGCGACGAAGCAGACCTGTGTGCTAGGCTCCACCGGATGGCGCAGGATTTATCTCCCCCCGGAAGCGCTCGATGGCTGCTCTGAGCGTCGCGGCAATTTCCTCCGCTCTCGGCAGGCAGCGGAACTGCGGACCGGCGACGACGATGGAAAGCCGTCTTTCCGGAAGTGGCAGAGGGCAGGCAATGCCGACCAGATCGCGGCTGTAGTCGCCATCACTGAAATGATAGCCGCGCACCGAAGAGCGCCGCAGCTCCGCTTCGACAGCGTCGATATTACTCGGCGTCGTCGGCGCGTAGCGCTCGAAGGTGATTTTGCGATAAAGCGCATCGCGCTCCGCGACCGAGTATTGCGCCAGGATCGCGCGCCCGGTCGAGCTTGCCTGGATCGGCAGGCGGTGCCCTTCCTGCGCGAAATAGCGGATCGGCGCCTCGGATTCGATGACGTAGATGAAGACTGCATGCGTGCCGGACGGGGCGCCGATCGCCGTCGTCTCTCCGGTTTCCCGCGCGACTTCGGCGACGAGCTGCAGCACAGCCTCGGGCAGCGGCTCGGCGCTCGCGACGGCCTGCGCCATGGCGAGCCAGCGCGGGCTCGGATAGTAGCCGCCCCGCGCGCGCGGCTCGTAGAGATAGCCTTTATCCGCCAGCGTACCGATCAGGTTGAAGGTGCTGGAACGCGGCCAGCCGAGCTCGTCTGAGAGCTCGGCGAGGGTCGCCGGCTTCTGCCGGCGGGCGAAGAACTCGAGCAGTTCGAGAACGTTGGCGGCCTGCTTGACCTGCATGCGCTTCCTTGTCGAATCCCTGTGCCGATCAGCCGGTGCCCAGCGAGGCGAGAATACGCTCGGCCGCCGTGAGATGCGGTTTATCGATCATCTGACCGTCGATTTTCATTACGCCGAGATTGGCGCCACTGCCAAACGCCTGCGCGATGCGCTGTGCCCAGGCGATCTCGTCCTCGCTGGGCCGGAAGGCGGCGTTGACCAGTTCGGCGTGTTTGGGATGGATGATCCCCTTCGCCAGGAAGCCGTCGCGGCGCGCGGCGCGCGCCTCCTGCGCCACGGCGTCGAGGTCGTCGATCGTGGTTGCGACCGTGTCCACCGCGACCACCCCGGCCGCCGCCGCCCCGGCGAGGCAGAGATCACGTGCCAGGCGGTAGGGTGACAACAGCGCCCCGCCCTCACGGTTTGTCGTGGCGCCCAAGGAGGCGGCCAGATCTTCCGCTCCCCACATCATGCCCCAGAGCCGCGGGCTGCAGTCGCGATAGGAGCCGAGACCGAAGAGCGAGCCGGCCGTCTCCGTGACGATGGCGAGGATCTGCGTGCTCCCGGCCGCCAGGCCATGGGCGGCTTCGAAAGCGTCGAGCATATGCCCGAGCCTCCTGACCTGGTCGGGACCGTCGCATTTCGGCAGGGCGATGCCATCCGGCGCATGCGGCATCACCGCCGCGAGGTCGGCCGCCGCGAGCCCGGTGTCGAAGGCGTTGGCGCGGACGAAGAGCTTCTGGCGCCCGCGTGGCGCCTGCAGCATCGTGCCGGTCTCGCGGCGCGCTGTTTCCTTGGCCTCGGCGGCGACGGAATCCTCGAGGTCGAGGATCAGCGCATCGGCTGCACTTTCGCAGGCGCGGGTGAATTTGCGCGCGCTGTCGCCGGGTACGAACAGGAGGCTGCGCATCAGGCGGCCTCCTTGCTGCGGTGGATCATCGCCATACGCCGGCAGATCGCCACCACCTCGCCGTGCTGGTTGAGGCATTCATGCTCGAACTCGACGAGCCCGACCGAGGGACGCGACTTGCTGATGCGCTTGCCGACGACCTTGGTGCGCGAGCGCAGGGTGTCGCCATGGAAGACCGGCTTCGGGAAGCGCACATCGCTCATGCCGAGATTGCCGACGGTGGTGCCGAGCGTGGTATCGTAGACGCTCATGCCGATCATGATCCCGAGCGTGTAGAGGCTGTTGAACAGCGGCTGGCCCCATTCGGTCTTGGCCGAGAAATCCGCGTCGACATGGAGTGGTTGCGGGTTCAGCGTCATCAGGCTGAAACCGATATTGTCCTGCTCGGTGACGGTGCGCGAGAAGGCATGCTCGAAGAGCTGACCCTCCTCGAATTCCTCATAATAGCGTCCGGCCATGGGCGTTTTTCCTTTGGATTCAGGGAACGGGTGTCGGGATATTTGCGGCGGCGCGGATCACGCCCGCGCCTTCCAGCTGGCTGATCTCGTCGGGGCTGACGCCCCAATCGGCGAGCGCGGCGCGGCCGCTCGCGCCGGGTTCCTCCGCCGGAGTGGGAATCGCCGCTGGCGTGCGGCTGAAGCGCGGTGCGGGCGCCGGCTGTACTACGCCCGCGAGCGTGACGAACATGCCGCGCGCCTGCGCATGCGGATGAAGCGGCGCCTCGGCCAATGACAGCACAGGCGCGAAACACGCGTCGCTCCCTTCCAGCCGGGCTCGCCATTCCTCCCGGCTGCGTTCGGCGAAACGTTCGGCGAGCAGTTTTCGGGCCGCCGGCCAGGCGGCAGTGTCCGCCATGTCAGGGAAGTCCTCCGGCGCGAAGCCGATCCGCTGGAGAAGCACCTGGCGGAATTTCGGCTCGATCGGGGCGATGGTGATCCATTCGCCATCGGCACAGCGATAGGTCTCGTAATGCGGGGCACCGGAATCGAGTAGGTTGGTGCCGCGCTCGGGCTGGTGCAGCCCGGCCGCTGCAAGCCCGTAAAGGCTCGCCATCAGCGTCGCCGTGCCCTCGACCATGGCAGCGTCGACAATCTGGCCGCGGCCCGAGCCGCGCGCCTCGAGCAGCGCGCAGACCAGGCCGAAGGCGAGCAGCATCGCCCCGCCTCCATAATCGCCGATCAGGTTAAGCGGGATCGTCGGCGCTTCGCCTTGGCGGCCGATCGCCGAAAGGGCGCCGGCGAGCGCGATATAGTTGAGATCGTGCCCGGCCGCCTTCGCCAGCGGGCCGTCCTGCCCCCAGCCGGTGACGCGGCCATAGACGAGCTTCGGATTGCCGGCGAGGCAGGTCTCCGGGCCGAGGCCGAGCCGTTCCATCGTGCCCGGGCGAAAACCCTCGATCAGGGCATCGGCTCGCGTGACAAGGTCGAGCGCCAGTGCCACGCCATCGGGACGCTTGAGGTCGAGCGCGAGCGAGCGCCGGCCGCGACGCGTGACGTCGAAGCGCGGCGCGCGGGCGATGCCGAGGCCACTCGGTTCCAACCGGTCGATGATCACGATCTCGGCGCCGAGATCGGCGAGCAGCATGCCCGCCATCGGTGTCGGGCCGATGCCGGCGAATTCGACGATCCTGATGCCGGCGAGCGGCCCGCGAGGACTAGCAACTGGCGTCACGACGCCCCTCCCTCGCGCAGGGCGCGCTCGAGCATTTCGCGGTGCTGCGGCGCGGCGATCGCGATCAGCGCCCGCACGCGCTCCGCTGCGCCCAGATGCGCGAGTTCGGCGACGCCGTATTCGGTCACGACCGTATCGACATCGGCCCGGCCGATCGTCACCGCCTGGACCCGCGGCACGATCCGCGAGCGTTCGCCGCTGCGATCGGTGGCGCGAAGGACGAGAATGGCGCGCCCGTTCGGCGCAAGCTGCGCACCGCGGGTGAAATCGACGAGGCCGCCGGTGCCGCCGACGGGCTGGCCGTCGGCGCGCTCGGCATTGACCTGCCCGAGCAGGTCGACCTCGATCCCCGAATTGATCGTGACGAGGCGCTCCTGACGGGCGAGCGTGCCGATGGCGTGGGTATGCGCGGCCGGCCGGAGCGCGAAGGCCGGATTGCCGTCGATCATGTTGAAGAGCCGCTGCGTGGCGATGACGAGATTGCCGACGCTGATGCCCGGCTCCAGCGTCTTGCGGGCGTTGGTGACGACGCCGCGCGCGATCAGCCCGGCCATCCGGTCGGCGAGAACGCCGGAATGGATACCGAGATCGCGATGGCCTTCGAGCGCGTCGAGCACCGCGTCGGGCAGCGCGCCGACACCGATCTGGATCGTGGCGCCGTCCGGGACGAGCCCGGCGACATAGCGGGCGATCGCCGCCTCGGTTTCGCCCGAGGGCGCCGAGGCAGCCTCTACTAGGTCGGTTTCCGTTTCCACTGCGGCATCGATGCGCAGCTCCGGATCCAGCTCGGCGCCTACACACCAGGGCGCGCGCGCATTGACCTGCGCGATCACGCAGCGGGCATGGCGCGCCGCCGCCAGCACGTAATCATTGGCGAGCGTCGCGCAGTAGCCACCCGGTCCCTGGGCCAGTTGGAGCAGCACGACGTCGGCGCGGATCGCACCGGAGGCGAAGCCCGCCTCGAGCGCGCTGTAATGCAGCGGCCAGACATCGAGTTGGCCCCGGCGCGCCAGGCGGGCCGCGCGCCCCATGGCGCCATAGCCGGCGAACGCCATCGTCTCCGGCGCATGGTCGAAGCTGGTCGAGACGACCGTGCCGACGAAGGTTTCGAACGGTCCGACAGCGGCATGGGCAGCCGGCAGCGCCGCTGCCAGCAAGGACGGTTCGGCGCAGGTCTGCGCGCACAGCACCCGATCTCCCGGCCGGATGAAGGCCGAAAGGTCGGGTGCCGCTGGATCGAGAGTCCGCATGATCACTCAGTAGGATTTGGGCAGGCCGAGCACCTTCTCCGCGATGAAGCAGAGCACGAGCTGCGGGCTGATCGGGGCGATCCGCGGAATCATCACCTCGCGCAGATAGCGCTCGACATGGAATTCCTTGGCATAGCCATAGCCGCCATGGGTCATGACCGCCTGCTGGCAGGCATTGAAGCCGGCTTCGCCCGCAAGGTACTTCGCGGCATTGGCGCTGGCGCCGCAGGGCAGGCCGCTGTCATATTCCCAGGCGGCGCGCATGATCATCAGCCAGGCCGCCTCAAGCTCCATCCAATTCTGCGCTAGCGGATGCTGGATCGCCTGGTTCTGCCCGATCGGCCGGTTGAAGACGATGCGCTCCTTGGCATAGGCGGTGGCGCGGGCGAGCGCGAGCCGGCCGAGCCCGACGGCTTCGGCCGCGATCAGCACACGCTCCGGGTTCATGCCATGCAGGATGTACTCGAAGCCGCGGCCTTCCTCGCCGATCCGGTCCTCGACCGGGATTTCCAGCCCTTCGATGAAGAGCTCGTTCGAGTCGACGATCTTGCGCCCCATCTTCTCGATCTCGTGGACCTTGATCCGCGAGCGATCGAAATCGGTGTAGAACAGGCTGAGCCCATGGGTCGGCTTGGTCACCTCCTCCAGCGGCGTCGTGCGTGCCAAGAGCAGGATCTTGTCGGCGACCTGGGCCGTCGAGATCCAGACCTTCTGGCCGTCGACGACATAGCCGTCGCCCTTCCTGACAGCGCGCGTCTTGAGCTGCGTCGTGTTGAGCCCGGTGTTCGGCTCCGTGACGGCGAAGCAGGCCTTTTCGCGCCCCTGAACCATCGGCGGCAGCATCCGCTGCTTCTGCTCCTCGGTGCCGTGGACCAGAACGGGATTGAGGCCGAAGATATTGATGTGCAGGCACGAGGCGCCGGACATTCCGGCCCCGGATTCGGCGATGGTGCGCATCATGATCGCCGCCTCGGTGATCCCAAGCCCCGAGCCGCCATAGGCTTCGGGGATGCAGATGCCGAGCCAGCCGGCATCGGCGAAGGCGGCGTAGAAATCGTTCGGGAAACCGCCCTCGCGATCGCGCTTCAGCCAGTAGTCATCCCCGAAGCGCTTGCAGATGCCGGAGATCGCATCGCGGATCGCCTCCTGCTCGTCGGTCAGTCTGAAGTCCATCTAGGCGCTCCGTCGCTTGTCTGCGGATGAGGTGGCAGGCGGCTCCGGCACCAGCATGATGCCGCGCACCCGGAGGTCGGCGACCGCTTCTTCGCTGAAACCGGCCTCCCGAAGGATTTCGACCCCGTCCTCGCCCTGGCGCGGCGGCAGCCGCTGAATCTCGGCCGGCGTCCGCGACCAGGAGACGGCCAGCGGCAAAAGGCGCAGCGTCCCCTCGGTCGGGTGCTCGACCGTCCGGAAGAAACCGGTCTGGGTCAGATGCGGGTCGTTCAGCACGCTTTCGAAGTCGTGCATCGGCATCGAGGGGATGTCGGCGCGCTCGAGCAGGGCGAGCCACTCCTCGGTCGTGCGCTCCAGGAAGATGCGCGCGAGCTCGCCATAGACATGGTCGATATTGCGGCTGCGCTCGGTGAAGGTCGCGAAGCGCGGGTCGCGCTGTGGCAGGTCCGCCTGGCCGATCGCGCCCAGAAAGCTGGTCCACTGCTTGTCGGTATAGACCAGCGCGCAGACATGGCCGTTCTTGGTCTGGTAGGGACGCCGCTGCGGTGAGAGCTGGCGCGGATAGCCGCCACGGTCGAGGGCAGGTTCGAAGCTCAGCCCGGCGAGATGATCGCCGAGCACGAAGCCGACCATCGTCTCGAACATCGGGATGTCGACCTGCTGCCCGAGGCCCGTGCGGTCGCGATTGACCAGGGTCGCGCAAATGGCGCCGACAGCCGCGAGCCCGACGACGCGATCGGCGATGGCGGAAGGAACATAGCGCGGCGTGCCGTCGCCGGCCTTCGCGATCAGATGCGACATCACCGAGCCGCCCTGAATGAGGTCGTCATAGGCGGGCTTGGCGGCATAGGGGCCGGTTTGGCCGAAGCCGAACATGCCGGCATAGACCAGACGCGGATTGAGCTCGGCCAGCGTCTCATAGCCGAGCCCGAGCCGGCGCATCGCCTGCGGACGTATATTGTAGACCAGCACGTCCGCATCCGAGGCGAGGCGGAGCAGCGCCGCATGTCCGTCGGGCTGTTTCAGGTCGAGGCAGATGCTGCGCTTGTTGCGGTTGGCGTTGAGGTAGATCGCGCCCATTCCGGCATGGCGATAGGGCGGGATCTGGCGCGTGACATCGCCATCGGGCGCCTCGACCTTGATCACGTCGGCGCCCATGTCGCCCAGCATCTGTGTTGCTGAGGGTCCCATGAGCACGGAGGTCATGTCGATGATCTTGATGCCTGCAAGCGGCCCCATCTCGGCTCCCGTCCCATTTCGCGCGCCGGGTTCATGTGGCGCGTTGAATGTTCATATACAGGAATTATTTGTCTCGGAAATAGCCAATCTTGGCCAGAGCGAGACAATTATGCGCGGCAGTGCAGCAAGAATTTTGTGCGATGCGACAGAGTTTGACTAGCCGTGATTTGATAATAAGTGCTGATATTACATAGGCTTGTCGATTTTCGATTTCTGCACCGCTGGTTGGTTTCGGGCTTGACGAAAAAATTCATGTGCGTGTACAAGTTGTCCATCCAAGAAGCAGGTTGGAGCGGATGATGGCGACAGCGTTCAGGCAGCCCACCCCGGAATCCGGGTCGGAGCTGCGCCGATACGAGCGTCTCTTCATCGGCGGCGAATGGGTCGCTCCCCTCGATGGCGGCATCGTCGACAGCATTGACCCGTCCAACGGAAAGCCCTGGGCGCGCGTCGCCTTCGGTGGGCCGCGTGACATCGACCGGGCGGTCGTCGCAGCGCGCGCCGCATTCGAAGGGCCGTGGCGGCGGATGCCGGGCTGGGAGCGCGCCGCCCTGCTGCGACGCCTGGCGGATCTCTATCGCGAGGCGGCGCCCGAGATGGCGATCCTCGAGACGCGCGATTCCGGCCGTGCGATTCGTGAATCGCGCAACGATCTCGGCGCGCATCATCACTGGTTCCAGTGGTTCGCGTCGCTGGCCGACAAGATCTCCGGGCGGACGATCCCGATCGACGACTCCGTCCACTGCTTCACGACACGCCTGCCGGTCGGTGTCGTCGGTGCGATCACGCCGTGGAACGCGCCGATGCTGACGACGGTCTGGAAAGTCGCTCCGGCACTCGCCGCGGGCTGCACTGTCGTGCTCAAGCCGGCCGAGCAGACGCCGGTGACGGCGCTCGAGCTGGCCCGCCTGATCGAGAAGGCGGGTTTTCCGCCAGGCGTGTTCAATGTCGTGCCCGGCTATGGCCATGACACCGGCGCCCATCTCGTCGCCCATCCCGGTGTCGACAAGATCGCCTTCACCGGCGAGGGCCGCACCGCCAAAGCGATCCTGCGCGCCGGTGCCGACAATCTGAAGCGCTTCTCCTTCGAGCTCGGCGGCAAGGCACCGCACATCATCTTCGCCGACGCCGATATCGACCAGGCGATCAACGCCGCGACCTCTTCGGCCTGGGCGGTCTGCGGCCAGAGCTGCGCGCTCGGCTCACGCGTGCTGGTCGAGCGGCCGATCTACGACCGCGTCGTCGAGGCCTTCTCGGAGCGTGCGCGCAAGGTTCGTGTCGGCCGCCCGCTCGACGAGGCGACGCATATGGGCCCGCAGGCCCATGCCGAGCAACTCGCCAAGACCCTGTCCTATATCGACATCGGTCGCTCCGAAGGGGCCGCGCTGGTCGCCGGCGGGCGCCGGCTGGAGGATGGCGCGCTGGCCGAGGGCTTCTACGTGGAACCGACCGTCTTCGCCAATGTCGCCAACGACATGCGGATCGCCCGCGAGGAGATCTTCGGGCCGGTCGCCTCGCTGATCCCCTTCTCCGGCGAGGATGAGGCGATCGCGATCGCCAATGATACGACCTATGGCCTGACGGCCGGCCTCTGGACCCGCGACATCGGCCGCGCCCACCGCGTCTCCGCCCGGATCCAGGCCGGCATCGTCTGGGTCAATACCTACCGCTATATCCGCTGGTCGACGCCCTATGGCGGCTTCAAGGCGAGCGGCTGGGGGCGCGAGAACGGGCTCGAAGCGCTCGACAACTACCTGGAAACGCGGACGACCGTCGTCAGCACAACCGGGCAGTTTCCCGACGCCTACGCTCAATAAGATCTGCGGAGGAAACGAACATGCGTCTGGCTGGGAAGCTCGCCGTCGTCACGGCGGCGGCGTCGGGAATGGGGAAGGCGGGCGTCGAGCTCTTCCTGCGCGAAGGCGCGAAGGTGCTCGCCATCGACGTCAACGCGGCGGCTTTGGCAAAGCTCGCCGAAGAGGCGAGGGGGCGAGGGCAGAGCGTCGAGACGCTGCAGGCCGATCTTTCGCGCCAGGAAGTCATGCGCAGTTCCGTCCACGAAGCGGCGGCGCGCCTGGGCGGCATCGACGTGATGTGGGCCCATGCCGGCATTCCCGGGCCGGCCGGCATCGAGGATCTCGACCTTGCCGCCTATGGCCGCGCAATGGCGCTGAATGTCGACTCGGCCGCCCTGGCCGCGGGCGAGGTCATCAAGCATATGCGCAAGCGCGGCGGCGGCTCGCTGATCTTCACAGCCTCGGTCTCGGGGCTGGTTGGCTCGATGTTCAGTCCGGTTTATTCAGCCGGCAAATTCGCGGTGGTCGGTCTGACCAAATCGCTCGCCCAGACCTTCGCGCCCGACAAGGTCCGCGTGAACGTGATCTGTCCCGGGCTGACCGATACGCCGATGGCGACCAATTTCACCAGCCGCTCCGGCGATCTCGCGGAAGCCGCAGCTAACGAGAAGAAGCTGCTCGCAGCCGTGCCGCTCGGACGGCTCTGTCGTCCCGAAGAGATCGCCCATGCGGCGCTCTGGCTCGCCTCTGACGATGCCTCCTTCGTCACCGGCGTCGCTCTGCCGGTCGATGGCGGCTTCACGGCGCGCTGAAAGAAGGGAACGGAGCCGGCCATGCGCTTTTTCTGCATCGAGGAATTCGGCGCGCCGCTGGCGGCGGCGGAGAAGCCGCAGCCGGTCCCGGTCGGTCGCGAGGTGGTGATCAAGGTCAAGGCGGCCGGCGTCTGCCATAGCGACATTCATCTCTGGGAAGGCGGTTACGACCTCGGCGCCGGCCGCAAGCTTTCGCTCAAGGATCGCGGCGTCGCCCTGCCGATCACGATGGGGCACGAGACCGTCGGCGAGGTGGTTGCGCTCGGGCCAGAGGTCGAGGGGGTCGGCATCGGCGAGCGCTGCCTCGCCTATCCCTGGATCGGTTGCGGCCAATGCCAGACCTGCCGGGACGGGTTCGAGAACTATTGCGCCAAGGCGGGCTATCTCGGCGTCCATCGCGACGGCGGCTATGCCGAATATCTGCGCGTGCCGGATGCGCGCTATCTCCTGCCGATCGGCGATCTCGATCCGGCACAGGTCGCCCCTCTCGCCTGCTCGGGCGTGACGACCTATAGCGCCCTGAAGAAGCTCGGCGATCAGATCACGCGCCAGCCGGTCCTGGTCATCGGCGCCGGCGGGCTGGGGCTGATGTGCATCCAGATCCTGCGCGCGCTTGGCGGCGTGGGCGCCGTGCTCGTCGATCTCGATCCGGCCAAGCGGGCCTCGGCCCTGGAGGCCGGGGCTCTCGCCGCGATCGACGGCGCCGCTCCCGATGCGCTCGCGCAGATCGCAGCGGCGATCGGCGGTCCCGCTCAATCGGCCGTGGACCTCGTCGGCAACGAGAAGTCGGCCGCGCTCGGCTTCGATGCCCTGGCCAAGGGCGGCACGCTCGTCATCGTCGGGCTCTTCGGCGGAACCGCGCCCTGGTCGCTGCCGCTGATCCCGATGAAGGCAGCCCGTATCCAGGGCAGCCTGGTCGGCAACCTCGCCGAACTGCGCGAGCTCGTCGCGCTTGCACGCGAGGGCAAGATCGCGCCGATCCCGGTCACCCGGCTGCCGCTCGAAGCCGCCAATGACGCGCTGCTCGGACTGCGCGAGGGCCGCTTCGTCGGTCGCGCCGTGCTGTGTCCATGAGCTGAAGATCCGAACCGAGCGGCGGGCAGCAGAACCCGCCGCCGCATTCACGAGAGAGGGAACGCAATCATGACGAAGTTCACGATCGATCGCCGGCAGACCCTTCTGATGGGAGCTGCGATCGCGATGCCCGCCATCATCCCCTCGCGCGGGCGCGCCGCGACGGAGGCGCTGAAGATCGGCGTGCTCGTGCCGACGACCGGTGTCCATGCCTCGGACGGTATCCGCATGCTCAAGGCGCATCAGCTCGCGGCCAAGATGATCAATGAGTCGGGCGGCATCAAATCGCTCGGCGGCGCCAAGCTCGAGCTCATCGTCACCGATATCCAGTCGAAGCCCGAGGTTTCGCGCGCCGAGGCGGAACGCCTGATCAGCCGCGAGCGGGTGAGCGCCCTGACCGGAGCCTGGGCCTCCGCGACGACGATCCCCGCGGCGCAGATCGCCGATCGCAACCGCACGCCCTTCATGATCACCAGCGCCGTCAACGACGCGCTGACCGAGCAAGGCATGAAATACGTTTTCCGCACGGCGGTGAAGGCGAAGTGGTTCGGTGGCTATATCGCCGACTTCCTCGACTATCAGAAGTCGAAGGGCGTTCCCGTCGCCAAGCTCGCGCTCGCGACCGAGGACGGGCCGGCCGGCCAGGCAGTGCGCACCAACTACACCTCCGTCATGCCGGGGCGCGGCTATCCGATCGTGGCGGACGAGACCTTCCGCACCGGCACGCCGGACTTCAGCACCATCGCGACCAAGCTGCGCACCAGCGGCGCCGACGGGCTGCTGACCTGCGCCTATGCCGAGGATTCGACGGTGCTGCTGCGCGCGCTCGCCGCGCAGAACTTCCGGCCGCTCTATGTCGGCTTTGGCGGCGCGCATGTGAACCAGACGGTGCTCGCCGCCGGCAAGCCGAGCGACCGCACCTTCGGCGTCGTCGAATGGTCGCCGGACCTCAACAAGCCCGCCAGCCTGGCCTTCGTGAAGGCCTTCGCCGAGGCGCATCCCGGCGAGACGCCGCTCAGCAACCAGGCCCAGGCCTTCGTCGCGACCTATGCGCTGGCGCTCGCGGCGGACGCCGCCAAGTCGACCGACCGCAACGCGATCCGCGAGGCGCTGACCTCGCTGAAGATCACCGATGGTCCAGCGGCGGTGTTGCCGGCCCCCGTGCTCTCCTTCGACGAGCAGGGCCAGTCGCCCGCGACCTGCGTGATCGTCCAGGCGATCGACGGCAAGTTCGTCACGGTCTGGCCGGAGGCAGTCGCCGTTCGTCCGCCGGCGCCCGTCCAGGGCTGATCATTACGCCCAGCCGCGCCTTCGCCGGCAATGGCGGAGGCGCGCCGCGCGAGGAGTCGCATGTCGAGCACAATCTTCCTCCAGGCCCTGCTCAGCGGGCTGACCAACGGGGCGATCTACGCGCTCGTCGCCGTGGGGCTGACGCTGGTCTTCGGCGTCATGCGCATCGTCAACTTCGCCCATGGCGAATTCCTGATGCTCGCCATGTATGGCGGCTATCTCGCCTTCACCTTCCTCGGCGTCGACCCGATCCTCGCGGTCTTCCTGGTCGCTCCGGTGCTTATGCTGATGGGCTATCTGCTCTTCGACGGCTTGATCCGCCCGGCGCTCAAGGTGCCGGAGATCAACCAGATGGCGGTGACGCTCGGCCTGTCGCTCCTGTTGCAATATCTCGCGCTCGTCGTTTTCAAGGCCGATAACCTGCTGGTGACGCAGGAGCGCTCCACCGCCAGCATCTGGCTCGGCCCCGTGCTGATCCAGATGCCGCAGGCGATCGCCGCGCTTGCCTCGGTGATCCTGCTCGGCCTGTTCTACCTGACCCTGCGCAAGACCGATCTCGGCCTCATCATGCGCGTCGTCTCGCAGTCGCGCGACGGGGCGGCGCTGTCCGGCATCGACATCAGCGGCACTTATCGCTGGGCGATGGCGATCGGGCTCGGCACGCTCGGCATCGCTGGGCCGCTGATGGTCTCGGCGCTCTATGTCAACCCGCATGTCGGCCAGCTCTTCACGCTGAAGGCCTTCGTGATCGTCATCGTCGGCGGCATGGGCTCCTTCGGCGGCGTGCTGATCGGCGCGCTGCTGGTCGGCGTCGCCGAAAGCCTCGCCGCCTCCTGGCTGACCGCCTCGGTTGCCGCCGCGGTGCCGTTCGCGCTGTTGATCCTGGTCATGCTGCTGCGGCCGGAAGGTCTCGTCCCCGCGGGAGGATCGCGCTGATGCTTCGTCGCTTCCTTCCCGCTCTGGTGCCGACCCTGCTCGCCATCGCGGCGTTCTGCGCCAGCCTCAGCGATCCGTATTTCATGGAGATCTTCATCATGGTTGGGCTGATCGGCACCGTTGCCGTCGCCTGGAACCTGATGGCGGGCTTTACCGGCCTGGTCTCGCTCGGCCACTCGCTGTTCTTCGGCATCGGCGCCTACACCGTCGCCTACGGACAGGTCGGCTTCGGGCTGGGTCCGCTCGCGACCTGGCCGATCGCCGCCCTGCTGGCGCTGGCGAGCGCGCTCTTCATCGGCCTGCTCTGCTTCCGCTATGGCCTGCGCGGCTATTTCTTCTCGATCGCGACCCTCGCCTTCAGCGAGGTCGCCTTCCTGCTCGTCTCGGCGACGCTCTGGCTCGGCCGCTCCGACGGCATGATGCTGCCCTCGTCCCCGGACGCACTGCGTTATCTGCAGTTCGACCATAAATGGCCCTATGGCCTGATCATCGTCGGCTTCCTGGCGCTGACGCTCTTCATTTCGCAGGCCGTGCTCACGGCGCGGCCGGGCTATTACTGGCGTGCGCTGCGCGACAATGAGGGCGCGGCGGAAGCTCTCGGCGTGCCGGCCATGCGCTACAAGCTGCTGGTTTTCGCACTCAGCGCCGTCGTGACCGCGATCGGTGGTGCGATCTTCGCCAATACCTTCGCCTTCGTCGATCCGCGCTCGACGCTGGGCGTGGAACTCTCGATCCAGCTCCTCGTCTTCGGCATCATCGGCGGCCTCGGGCTGCTCTGGGGCCCGCTGCTCGGCGCCGCCTTGCTGATCCCGGCCGGCGAATTGTTGCGGAACTATCTCGGCTCCGGTTTCCACGGCGTCAACATCGTCGCCTATGCGCTGTTGCTGATCGTGCTGGCGCTGCTGCTGCCGCAGGGCCTCGGCGGTGTGCTGGCGGCGCGCCTGCGGCGACGGGCGCCGGAGAAGCCGGCCGCAGATGCCAAGGCTCTCGCCATGGAGGCTGCACAGTGAGCACACAGCAGCCTCTGCTCGCGGTCACCGGGCTCGGCAAGTCGTTCGGCGGCCTCAAGGCGGTATCGGATGTCAGCTTCGAGGTGATGCCGGGCGAGATCTTCGGCATCATCGGGCCGAACGGAGCGGGCAAGACCACGCTGTTCAACTGCCTGTCCGGCCTGCTCCCGCTCTCCTCCGGCGCCGTGCATCTCGACGGCCGGCGGATCGACGGCATGCGCCCGCATGATATTTGCCGGCTCGGCCTCGCCCGGACCTTCCAGATCGTGCGGCCCTTCCAGGGGATGAGCGTTCTGGAGAACGTCAAGGTCGCCGCCTTCGGCCGACATCCGGCCTCCGCTGACGCCGAGCATCACGCGCATCTGGCGTTGAGGCGGATCGGCATGGATCACCTCGCCGATCTCGATGCCGAGCGGCTCAGCGTCGCCGAGATGCGCCGCCTCGAGATCGCGCGCGCCATCGCCACGGAGCCACGGCTTCTGCTGCTCGACGAGATGCTTGCCGGGCTCACGGCGACGGAAGCTGCCGCCCTGTGCGACCAGATCCGGCGCATCAATGCAGAGGGCGTCACCATCCTCATGGTGGAGCATTCCGTACCGATCATCAGCCAGCTCTGCGGCAACGCCATCGTGCTCAATTTCGGCGAGATGCTGGCGAGTGGCACCACCCGCGCGGTGCTGGCCGATGCCCGGGTGCAGGAAGCCTATCTCGGGAGTGCCGTGTCGTGAGCCGCCTCGTCCTGCAAGGCGTCGCCGCCGGTTACGGCAAGGCCAACGTCATCCGCGGCATCGATCTCACCATCGAGCGCGGCCGGCGCGTCGCCCTGGTCGGCTCCAACGGTGCCGGCAAGAGCACGATCGTCAAGACGATCAACGGCCTGCTGCCGACCCGGACCGGCACGGTAGACTGGGATGGAGCGACGCTCGGGGCGATGAAGGCGTCCGACCGCACGCGCGCCGGCATCGGCACCGTCCCGGAGGGGCGCATGCTGTTCCCCGAATGCACGGTGACCGAGAACCTGGTCGCGGCGAGCACCTTCGGTGCGGCACGGGCGCATCGCGAGGAGGGACTCGCGCGCGTCTACGAGCTGTTCCCGCGACTGCGCGAACGCGCCGGCCAGCGTGCCGGCACGCTCTCGGGCGGCGAGCAGCAGATGGTCGCGATCGGCCGGGCACTGATGACGCGCCCGCGCCTGCTCGTCCTCGACGAGCCCTCGATCGGCCTCGCGCCCAAGGTCGTCGCGGAAATCTTCGAGGTGCTGAGCGCCCTGACCCGGGAGGGACTGAGCCTTCTTCTGGTCGAGCAGAACGTACAACTCAGCCTGCGCTCGGTCGACGAAGCCTATGTGCTGCGCCAGGGCGAGATCGTCCTGCGCGGCCCGGCGGCAGCGCTTCTCGACGATCCGCAGGTCCGCGCCGCCTATCTCGGACAATAGCCAATGAACATCGCCTCGCTCCTCATCCGCGCCGCAAAGGTCCGGCCCGACCGGGTCGCCGTCTTCGAGGGCGAGCGGCCGGTCTGGCGCTATCGTGAGCTGGCCTCGCACTCGGCGCGGATCGCCGCCGGCCTGGTCGCGCGCCATGGCCTCGGGCCCGGCGACCGTGTCGCGCTGGTGATGCGCAACTGCCCGGCCTATCTCGCCTTGCTGTTCGCCTGCTGGCGCGCCGGGCTGGTCACCGTACCGGTCAATGCCAAGCTGCATGCCCGCGAGATCGCCCATATCCTCGACGATTCCGGCGCCAGCCTGGTCTTCGTCACGGCCGACCTTTCGGCGACGGTCGCGGACGCGCTCGGCTTCATGCAGCAGCGGGTGCCTCTGGTGCTGCCGGCCGACGAGATCGAGGCGAGCGAACTCGCCGGCTTCGACGAAGCGGCGCAGCGGGAGGTCGAGGCCGGCGACCCAGCCTGGCTATTCTATACCAGCGGCACGACCGGGCGCTCGAAGGGAGCCGTGCTCTCCCATCGCAACCTGATGGCGATGACCAGCGGCTACCTTTCGGAAGTCGATCATGTCGCGCCGGGAGACTGCATCCTGCATCCGGCGCCGCTCTCGCATGGCTCGGGCATCTACGCCATTCCGCATGTCGCGGCGATGGCGGCGCAGGTCGTGCCGGAAAGCGGGCGCTTCGACCCGGTGGAACTCGCCGCGCTGCTGCGGGCCCATCGCGGCTGCGCCTTCTTCGCGGCGCCGACCATCGTGACACGGCTGATGAATGCCGGCGTGATCGGCGATGCCGAACGACGCGGCCTGAAGACGATCATCTATGGCGGCGGCCCGATGTATGTCGAGGACAGCCGGCGGGCGCTGGAGGTCTTCGGCCAGCGCCTCGTCCAGATCTACGGCCAGGGCGAGAGCCCGATGACGATCACCGTCCTGCCACGCAGCCTGCACGCCGACCCCGGCGACGGGCAGCTCGACCACCGGCTCGGCTCGGTCGGCTATGCGCAGGCGATCGTGTCACTGCGCATAGCCGGCGAAGACGGCCAGTCGCTCCCCACCGGCGCGGTCGGCGAGGTGCTGGTGCGTGGCGACAGCGTGATGAGCGGCTACTGGAACAATCCGCAGGCCACGGGGGCGGCGCTGCGCGATGGCTGGCTTCATACCGGCGATCTCGGCTCGCTCGACGAGGGCGGCCTGCTGACGCTCAAGGATCGCTCGAAGGACGTCATCATCTCCGGCGGCGTCAACATCTACCCGCGCGAGGTCGAGGAGGTGCTGCTGCGCCACCCGGATGTCGCCGAGGTCGCTGTGCTCGGCCGCCGGCATGCCGACTGGGGCGAGGAGGTCGTGGCCGCAGTGAGCGTGCGCAATCGCGCGACGATCGATCGGACCGAACTCGACCGGCTCTGCGATGAGCACATCGCCCGCTTCAAGCGGCCGAAGCACTACCTCTTCTTCGAAGCCTTACCAAAGAACTCCTATGGCAAGATCCTCAAGACCGAGCTGCGGACGCTGGTCGCCGACAGGGAAGCGACGGCCGGGGGCGATGCGGGGAAGTCCGGCCATGGCTGAGCCGGCGACCTCCGTGACGGTGTCGGAGGCGATCGAGCGCCGCATGTCCGTGCGGGCCTTCAGCGATCGGCCGGTCGCCGAAGGCAAAGTTCGAGACATCCTCGATCGTGCGCGCCGTTCGCCCTCGACCGGCAATCTCCAGCCCTGGCACGTCTATGCCGTCGGTGGCGAGCGCCTCGTTGCGCTGAAGCGGTTGATCGCCGAGAAGCTCGCGCGCGACCCCGCGGGCGAGCCGCTCGAATTCGCCTCCTACCCATCGCCGCTCTGGGAGCCGCTGCGGGCGCGTCGCGCCGCAGCCGGGCGCCTGCGTTACGAGGCCTTCGGCTTCGCCGACAAGGACGGCAGCGGCCTCTCCGAACTCCTGCGCCGGAATTTCGACTTCTTTGGCGCGCCGGTCGGGCTGTTCTTCTATCTCGACGCCCGGGTCGGGCCGCCGCAATGGGCGGATCTCGGCATGTTCCTGCAATCGCTCATGCTGCTGGCGGTCGAGGAGGGGCTCGACACCTGCCCGCAGCAGGTCTGGGGCAGCTGGAACGCGACGCTGAGGGATTTCCTCGGCGTGCCGGACGGGCGGACGCTCTTCTGCGGCATGTCGCTCGGCTATCGGGATGCCAGCCATCCCTGCATTGCGGCGAGGACCGAACGGGCAGCGATGTCCGAGTTCGCCTCCTTCGCCTGGTAGCCTGTCCCTCGCCCCTCCGTCTCCACGAACCCGGAACCTACGATGTCTGAACCAGTCCTCTACGACGTCGACCCCGAAGGCATCTGCCTGCTGACGCTGAACCGGCCGGAGACGCGTAACGCGATCTCGGATGCGGATGTCGTTGAGGCGCTGCTGGCGGCGCTCCAGCGGCTCGAGCGCGACGACGCGGTGCGCGTCGCGATCCTCACCGGTGCGGGCAGCGCTTTCTCCTCCGGCGGTAATCTGCGGGCGATGGGCTCCGGCAGTGGCCTGCGCGATCCCGACCCGCTGAACACCCGCCGCAATTACCGAAACGGCATCCAGAGGCTACCGCTCGCTTTCGAGGCGCTGGACGTGCCGGTGATCGCTGCGGTGAACGGGCCGGCCATGGGCGCCGGCTGCGACCTGACCTTGATGTGCGACCTGCGCATAGGCTCGACCAATGCCCGCTTCGCCGAGAATTTCGTCAAACTCGGGCTGATCGCCGGTGATGGCGGCAGTTGGCTGCTGCCCCGCATCGTCGGCTTCTCGAAGGCCTGCGAAATGGCCCTGACCGGCGACCCGGTCGAGGCCGCCGAGGCGCTCGCCATCGGCCTGGTCTCGGCCGTCACCGAGCCGGAGGAACTCCTGCCGGCGGCCAAGGCACTTGCCCGCCGCATCGCCACAAATCCGCGCCACGCCGTGCGCATGACCAAGCGCCTGCTCAGGTCGTCCTGCGCCGCGCGGCTCGATACCGTGCTGGACATGGCAGCGCCCATGCAGGCGCTGGCTCACGACACGCAGGATCATCGCGATGCGGTGGAAAGGCTGAGATATAGCGACCGGCGCTGTCGATTTCGTTGATCTCGGACAATCTCGGGATTTTCGGCTCACATCCGCCCATCGCCTTTCTTTGCTCCCGGTCAATGAACCCGGAGGCCGGTCTGCTACGCTCCCCGATCATCGCGGTATGGGGAGGCTCATGTTCATGAGAGTCCTGGGACAAGGCCAGTCACGCTGGTGGCCGATCTTCGAGCGCGTCCAGAGACAGGCGCATCTCTTCGGAGAAATGATGGAGCATACCGGGGCCGCCTCCGGAGCGGCCGCGAGAGACGGACGCGGAGTAGCCTTTGCCGCGGCCGCGCGGCGCTGCTTGGCCTGTCCGCATGCAGGCGAATGCCGCAACTGGCTCGATCACACTGCAGGAAGCGAGGCGCCGCCCTTCTGCCCGAACGCCGACTACCTGTCTCGCGTCAAAGCCTGACTCAGGCAGGGGCGTTGACGGGCAAGCGGGCAGAAGGCCCCTCAAGGCGCACTGGAGCGAGGTCGGCGTCTTCGCGGGGTTTGCCGGCGACGGGCCCGAGGAAGCGAAGCGCGAAGTCCTGAAGCACTGCTCGACCGGTTGCTGGCCAGCGGTCTGCTTTCGAGTTCGCCTGGGGCGCAGGTTGGATCGTTCCTGTTCCAAGCCGGCCAGCAAGTCCAACGGCAGCGGCATCGGACGACCTGAAGGGATGCCTCGCGCTTTCGGGCGCGCCGTTGCCGAGATGGCCGAGGTGCGGGGCTGGTGCCAAGCTCGAGCGCGAATTTCTCGACGGCGAGATCGCGGCGGAGACACGATCATCAACACTTAAACGGTTACGCTCAAAACGGTCTACGTATTTTGCATTGCAGCATATACTTGCTATTCATTCTGCATCGCACGATATGGTTGCAAGGCTCGCCGATAATCTCTTTCTATCAACCTCGAGGCGATACGTCGATCCGTTTCGGCCGATCACCAAAAGCCGCACACAAGGCGCGCAGGAGAAGATGATGATCCAGCAGTTCGAGACTTTTCAGAAGGCTTCCAAAGATAATCTCGACGCAGCTCTCAAGGCTTTTGACGCCACCTCCAAGGGTGTGCAGACCATCGCCGCCGAGACCACCGACTATGCCAAGAAGTCCTTCGAGGCCGGCACCGCCGCCATCGAGAAGCTCGCTGGCGTGAAGTCCTTCGACAAGGTCCTTGAGATCCAGGCCGACTACGTCAAGAGCTCGTTCGAAGACGCGGTCGCCCAGTTCACCAAGATAGGCGAGTTCTATGTGGCTCTCGCCAAAAACACCTATACGCCGTTCAAGGGCGCCATCGCGAAGGCCGCTCCGGTTGCTGCCGCTGCTGTTGCAGCCGCTACCAAGCAGGCAGCCTGATTTCGTCTGGCCGCCGCAAGGCGGCCGGGCTATCCATGGTTTCCGTCTTCCCCGGCGTCGAGATCCAGGTCGTAGGCCTACTCTACGTGCCGGCGAGTTTTCACACTCCCCCGATGGTGTCGCCACCCTGCGGAAGCTTGATCTTCGCTTCATGCCTTGCCTCTTGGAGTGCAGCCGTCTGCTGCGGCCGGCTCCAAGATAGGCTGCAAAACGACACCGCCAGCACCGAGAGCAACGCAAGCGCCGACGCGGGGATGAGCACGGCCTAAGCTGGGCGCTCGATAATACGATGTCCTCTGCCAGGATCAGGCTCCATTCGGCCGCTAACGAGCGCGCGCCGAACCCGAGGAAGCCGAGAGCTGCTAGCGCGAGCGCGATACCCGGCAGGTGCAGCATGGCGTGGCAAGATACGGGCTCGACCACCTCCGGCAGAATATAGCGGCAGGCCGCAGGCGGATCGATGACGACGCGCTCGCGCTCAATATCGTCTGGCCAGAGCCTGCGCACCGGCCGCTTGCGCGTGAAGGCTCGGACGGTCTGGGTCTTCGCCGTCGCGGCGGTCGCAGCAAGCCCGTCCTTGCTCGCCACGGAGACGAACTCCTCGAGTTTCTGCTCCAATTGGTTGGTCGATCAGACGCGCCGGGCGCTCCGGGCGCGGCCCATAGATCTCGCGCTTTAGCTTCTCGATGCGCAGTTCGAGATGCGCGATCAGCGCGCCGCGGTCGGACAGCTGCGCCTGCGCGTTGGCGGCACCCGCGACAGCGATGTCCCGTTCAGCCTCGACCTGAAGCCGGGCTTCACGCTCGGCCAACAGCCCCTGGTAGGCGCTGGCAAGGTCCAGAGGGAGATCATTCGGCTTCGAAGTCACAAAGCCATTCAATCAGATTGGGACAGATGCTTAATCAGATAATGCTATCCAATACGCGTCTGACGTCATGTTTTTTGCGGGCTTCTCCAGTCTATTCCCGACAAGAGATAGCTCAGCTGTGTCGTCAATATCGTAATGCTCCCGTCCGTCGGCGATGACCAGATCATCACCAACCTCAGTTTCTCTGGTTTTGGCGATAAATTCTTAACCACCCATGCACGCTAAGCGTCAGTCATATCTCAATCCATTCTCGTTTCGATGGGCACCAGCGGCCGTGTTGTGCGGCAGCTCGCACGTGCGACTTGCAATGCGCCTCCGCACCTGACCGAAAGCTCACTGGCATCATGACTAACCCTGTTTCTTCCACAGCGCCGATTTTTCCTGCCCCGGAACCTTACCGAGCTCTTGAAGGAGCGCGTTTGCCCATGCGCGAGTTTCTGTTCGGGCCGGCGTACCAGAAGGAACAGGTCACCCTGACTATTGCCGGTGGTGGTACCGGGAAGACCTCGCTCTGCATCGCCGAGGCCGTCGCGATGGCATCCGGAACCGACTTCCTCGAAACACCGACGCGTCCATTACGCGTCTGGATCTACAATGGCGAGGAGCCGCTTGATGAACTCGACCGACGGGTGAGGGCTGCGGCGATCGCCCAGGGGCTCGATCATGCCGAATTGCGCGAGTCGCTCTTCGTGAATTCGGGCCGGGGAGCCAAGCGCATCGACCTTTCCAAGTCGGTGCAGAACAAGGGGATGCAGGTCAACGACGAACTTGTCAGGAGCCTGATCGACAGCATCCGCGGTCGGATCGATGTCGTCATCGTCGATCCGTTCATCTCGACGCATTCGATCTCGGAGAACGACAATTCTGGCATCGACATGATGGCGAAGGCCTGGGCGAGGATCGCGGAGGAGGGCGGGTGTGCCGTCCATCTCGTGCATCACACGTCCAAGGGCGGCAGCAGCGATAGTGCCGATGCCAGTCGCGGCGCGAGTTCGCTTGCCGCGGCGGCGCGGTATGTTCGCAACCTTGCGCAGATGAGCGGGGCGGAGGCCAGAACCTCTGGTGTCGGGGAAGAAGAGCGCCAGAGCCACGTCGCCATCCGCGTGACCAAGCAGAACAACACCGCGGTGGCCGGAACCCGCTGGATCAGGCTCAGCGCGGTCGCGATCGGGAACGACCCCGATTCCGGAAAACCCGGCGACATCGTCGGCGTCGTTCAGCCGTTCAAGCCAAAAGTCGTGGAGGTCGATCTCACCGAATGGGCCTCTGCGGCGCTGGATGCGCTGGGTGATTCCAGACATGTTTACAATTTCGGCTCTGAAAAATGGTTCGGCTTCGCGGTGGCCGATCAGCTCGGCATCGACGGCAAGGCGAACCGCAGGCAGATCGAGAGCCTCATCGACTTCATGCTGAATCTCGCAGCCATCGAAACCTATAACGATCCGGGCAAGAATACTCGGGAGCGGTTGTGCATCAGGGGCGTGGGACCTTACGCCACCATGCGAAAGGAAGTCGCTGCGACGCCAGCTTCCAGGCGCGTCGCGGCTGGCAAGCGTAAAGCCGCTGCGGACGCGCTGTCGACGTCAGATCGTGAAGATGATCCGGTGGCGGTAGAGGAAGCATGAGCACCAGGGGCGATCACGCGACAATGGCGCTGTGATCCAAGCTCCCTGCGGCCGGCCAGCTCGCGGTTGCACAGATCAAGCCGTGTCGAGTGGGAGGGGCGAGGTCGCTCATCGTCGCGAACAGATCGCCCCCATCCCTCGCGCCCCTCTGTCGGGGTCTCTCTGGGACGGCTCGGGCGGCTGCCCGAGCCGTAGACATGATACAAGCTCTAGCGTCCAGGCGAAGACTCCACCACCACCTCCTCCCCTTACCAGGGGAGGAGGTGGTGGTGGAGATGAGCGTCTGGGCGCTGAGACGGCTGTCCGCAGCCAACCTCCTTTGGTTGCCGGCGCGCTTGCATCAAGCCCACCACCACCCGCTCACCCCCTGTCCAGGGGTGAGCGGGTGGTGGTGGGTCGGATGACGAGCGGCAGCATCGGTTTGCGTGCGCGGTTGCCGTGGTGGCTTCGGAAGAAGAGGGGCGCGAGGGAGGGGTGAGGACTGAACGAGAAGTCTCTGCTGCCAATTCTGTTCCGGTTTGCCTGGGAGGCCGTTCTGCCCCTTCAGCAGGCGGACGCGGGCGGTTGACACTGGGCTACCGCCGTGCACGCGCAGGGGGCAGAGGTCGAGCCTCCCTGGACCGGCGTCACCTGCTGGCGAAGGAGTTTCCCCATTTTCCCCTCGCTCTTTCATGCCAAAGGTCGGAAGAAACCCCCTGCCTGGTGAGGTAGGCGCGAGGGGAAGGTGATGGAGGCGGAGTAGCAAGGCCCTTCCATCCTTTCCTCGCGCTCATCGTCGCGGGGAACAAGCCGACCCTCTCGGGCACTCGTCGCCTCGGAGGAGCTGCGGGAATCGCCAGAGCCACCGGCGCGGCTTTCATGATCATGGTCTTGAAAGCCGAGACGGCGCCGCGGTCACGAACATGGACGGGATAAGTCGCAATCAGGGCCTCCGGTGCGCATTCCCTCGCGCTTCCTTCGTGGGAAGGAGCCTGCGCGAAAGCCTCACATGCCCAAATCATCGATACGCTTTTGGCAAAGATTGTCATCTGTGGTAGCGTCCACAGTGAATGGAGGAGCCGATGGCGACGATGAATGTGTCCTTGCCTGAGCTGATGAAGGCCTGGGTCGAACGCTAGGCGACAGGCGGCCGAAACGGCAACGCGAGCGACTATGTCCGGGATCTGATCCGCAAGGATCAGCAGCGGGCGGAAGCGATCGCGGCACTGCAGGCCGCCATCACCGAAGGGGTCGAAAGCGGAGAGCCGCAGCCCCTCGACGTCGACGCATTCAAATTGCGTATGCGCGAGCGTCAAGCCGTTAGGTAGCGGAGCCCGCTATAGGCTCACGCCTCGGACACTGGACGATCTCGACGAAATCTGGCGTTTCTCCGCGGAGAATTGGTCGACCGCGCAGGCCGACCGCTATGTCGACGCCTTGGCCCAGCTGTTCGAAACGATCGCCACCATGCCGACATTGGCGCGGGAGCGCGCCGAGTTCACGCCGCCCGTGCGGGTTCACAGGCATGAAGCCCATGTGATCGTCTACACCGTCGCCGCGGATCACGTTGTCCAGCGACATCCTTGCCGACGGGGCGGCCATACGTTTTAGAATGCTGCGCCCCGCCTAGAGCTTGGCGACCTCACGCCGCAAACGCTCGATCTCAAGCTGCTCCGGCCTCATCTGGCTGTGGCCAGGAAAGGCCTGCCCCGGATCGGCGGCAAACTCCTACACCCTTTTGCGCAGGACGTTCTCATGGAGGTCGAGATCCCGCGCTTCCAGCGCGACGCTCCCCGCGCGACGCTCCCCGCGCACGCCATTAACGCCCCGCTGGGGCCTGCCGGGCTGTAAGGCTGCTGTAAGGCGGGCCGGCATAAGGTCCTCTCACGGAACGAGCCGGCCGCGACGGTCGGATGGATGGAGAGAGGAGAAGCCGGTGACCAAGTAGGACCTGAACAACATCGCCCTGACCGACGACGAACTCGAGGTTGCTGCTGGCGGCGCCGGCCAGTGGGTCGCTCCGACCCGCGGTCAATGGTGGGTCTGGCAGGTGAGCCAGTCCTCTGCCTCTGGAAATCCCGCTGCTCTCAGCGCGTCCGCCGAGCAAAAGAATGGCACCGCGCGCTGCGAGGTAAGCGATGGTAAGAGCCACTACTACAAGTTCGACGGCAGCAAGGAAGTCCTCGTCGGCATCCGCTGATGCTGATGCCAGGTCTATCGCCGCGTGCCTCTCCGTTTCAGTCGACCAGGTCGGCCCAGACGATTCCGATGTCGATCTCCCGCGTCCGAGGTCGCTGGGGTCTCCTCGGCGTCTGGCGGCTCGTTTTCATTGTCGACCAAGGCGGCCCGAAGCACCGTGAGCAGCTGCCTGATCTTGCCGATCGGCTCTCCGCAGTCTTGGCAGCTAAGGACGGCCTGGTCGTCCGTCCATTCCGGAATCTCGATGATGACCGCGCCGCACTGATCGCAGGCAAATACTGGAGGTAGGGGCTCGGTAGCCAAGACACACCCTCATTTTGGCGCCGCGCCCGAAAACATACCCGCTCAATGCAGATTTGTACCCCCCATTTGGGGTAGGCCTAAAGGCTAAGAGAGCAGTCTGGCCGCCTGCCAGCCCGTCTCCTTCATCGGCCGTTCTCGCTCACACGGACTTGGCCTTCTTGCGTTTGCGGCCGCCCGCGCTACATCTGCCGCCGACTATGCCTACAGGAAGCCCAGATGCCTTTTAGCTCGCTGACCGGCCCGGTCGACCTCGCGCGCGCCCACGCGGCGCTTGAGGCAGCGTGGACTGATATTAAGACCCGGAAGCCTATCATCGACGAGCGCGAGCGCGATCGGCTGGCCGTCATCGTGGCCAGCCTCGCGCCACTGGCAATGGATGAGGAAGACCTTGCCCAGCGGGCGGTCGAGAAGTTCAGGGCCTGAGATAGCCTGATCAGCCGCCGCGATACCCTCGGAGGTGCTCGACAGCTTCCTTCTCCAGCGAAGCGACGAGTTCATGGTACTCGCGAAGCCGTTCGTCTCGTTCCGGCTGCGTCGAGCGGGACCAGTGCGCGATGGCTGCGGAAGCCAGTCCATAGGCCTCGCAGAGCTCCAGAAAGCCGTCATCGGTCGCGGTCGCGATTGCAAGACGGTGTTCCGGCAGCCTCGACTTCAGGCGTTGGCGGCCGTTCTCGCCTAGTTCCGTCCCGGAGGTCGCTGTGAGTCCGTGCATGGTCTCAGAACGCTGACAATGTGCGGGCGTTCCGTCGATTGTACTTTGGGTCAGCCCGCCGACTGCGCCTTGAGCTGCCTGAACCTCGCGCTCCTGCTCGTCGTATCCGCCGTGATCATCGCCCTGATCATCTACACCATGACCATGGAGAAGACGAAGCAGATCGCCACGCTGAAACTGATCGGCGCCCCGGACAGAACTATCATCGGGATGATCGTTCAGCAGGCGCTGGCGCTTGGTCTCATCGGATTTTCCATTGGTGCCACGCTGATCGTCGGCATCAGCGACCATTTTCCGCGCCGCGTGATCCTCGAAGCCGACAACATGTTCGCGCTCGGCCTCGTCGTGGTGGTCGTGTGCCTGATCGCGAGTGGCCTCGGGGTTCGCGCAGCGCTCCGGGTGGACCCCGCGACCGCATTGGGGA
>NZ_JAFKFX010000050.1 GCF_017308075.1 Allobosea sp. | reverse complement strand
ATCGGGATCTCGCCGCGGTTCAGCGCCGCGATCTTCCCGGCGTCCAGGTCGACGCAGATCACCTCATGGCCGAAATCAGCGAAGCACGCCCCCGAAACCAGGCCGACATAGCCCGAGCCAATCATCGTAACGCGCATAAGGCACTCTTATCCTGTTGCCCGGCGGGCCTGCCGGATGGCGCAGCCCCTATAGCAAATCGGTCGCCAGGCAAATTCGCGACGCGCTTGGCTCAGGCCGGAAGCGCGTCCGGGGTTGCCGGATAGATCGAGGCGATCAGCCCGCGCCCGGCCTCGCCGCGCAGCTTCAGAGGGCGCGCGGCCTCGATCCGCAGGCCCTGGTCATTGCCGAGCGGTGTCGCCGCGCCCTCGACCTCGAGGGCCAGCGGGCCGGCCGCTGCGTAGACGATATGCGTTCCCGGCTGGAGGAAGAGGGCCGAGCCTTCCTGCAGCACGCCAAGCGCGATTCTCGCCATGCTGCGGTCGGCGATCAGGTTGACGACCTCGACCGGGCCGTCCTCGAGCCGGCTGACGATGCTCAAGCCCCCGTCATAGCCGATCGGGCGAAAGGGCTCGCGCAGGGAGAGCTCACCGTCAGGCGTCTCCAGCACCAGGCCGCGACCGGTCACGACCACCTGCTGGCGATCATGGCCCGCATAATCCGAAAAGGGGGCCGCGGCCGAGATGGACGTGCGGCCGAGACGCCAGACCAGTCCTTCCTCGGAGCCCATGGCGGCGAAGTCACGGTAGCGCGCGGCGATGTCGATTGAGACACCGCCGCCATTCTTCCAGGGCGCCCGGCCGTACTCGGCCGGATCCAGCAGCGTCAGCGCGAGACCGTCGGGCCTCAAGCTATCAGATGTAGTCGTCTTCGGGGGCGGGGGCATCCGTCTCCAGGAGCGGCTCGTTCGAGGGATTGCGGTTCAGCACGACGACCGGAGTGCCGGTCGGTACGCGGCTGTGCAGGTCGATGATGTCCTGATTGAACAGGCGGATGCAACCTGAGGACACGGCCTTGCCGATCGACCAGGGCTCGCTGGTGCCATGGATGCGGTAGAGCGTGTCCTGGCTGCCCTGGTAGAGATAGAGCGCGCGGGCGCCGAGCGGGTTCTCGAGCCCCGGCTTCATGCCGCCGGCCCAGGGAGCATTCCGTTCGGGCTCGCGCTTGATCATCGCGGCGGTCGGCGTCCAGCGCGGCCAGGCCGCCTTGCGCGCCACGGTGGCGCGGCCACGCCAGGACATGCCCTGCTTGCCGACGCCGATGCCGTAGCGGATGGCGCGGCCGTTCTCGCGCACAAGGTAGAGATAGCGCGCGGAGGTGTCGACGACGATCGTGCCGGGCGCCTCATTGGTGCGGTAGTTCACTTCCTGCCGCAGGAAACGCGTCTCGACCTCGGAAATATCGGTGGCCGGCAGCGGGAACGTCTCCTCCGGCCGCTCGTCATACATCGACAGGAAAGCGGCGTTGTGATGGATCGGCGCCCGCACCTCATAGGGCTGCTGCGTCGTGCTGACACAGCCGGTCAGCGCGACCGGGGCGAACGCGGAGGCGAGGGTGACGAACCGGCGGCGGGAGAGCTGGTCGGGGGCGGCAGGCTGGCGGGAGGGCATGAACTCGGCTCGTAAATAGGGCAACTGGCGGCGAAAACGATTGGAGCGCCGGTCGGTTCCAAAGAGCCGTGCCCGGCGGACGGCTTTTCACTTCGCGGCTTGGCATGGCGCTCGGGTGAAGACGATATGGCGAAAGTAAGGCGGTTGCAGAGCGTTGCCTGGATGCAACAGTTTTTCATGCGTCGTACGCATGACCAAACTGGTTGCCGCGCGCTTGCGAAGGCGAGGGCGGAGCTCCGGTCCGGAGCCGCCGATCCGATCAGGACGTCGTGATATGCTCAATTTAACAGCAATTTAAGCGAGTTTTAAAGGTTGCCCGGCAAGTCTTTCTTCAACCTTTGGCTATCCTGCGGCGCCCGGCCGTTGGACCAAGGCATTTGACCCGCGGCCGTGCGCCCGGGGGAGGGGGCGCAGGACGCAATGAAATCGATTCGCTTCAAGATACTGGCGATGCTCGGCATTATCGCCATCGGTGCCGTGCTGTCGGCTGGCCTCGCCCTCTACGCGCTTTCCCGCTCCCAGGATCTCAATCACCGCTCCGACGTGCAGGGTGAAATCACCTTGCTCACCGAACGGATCAACACGCAGGTCTTCGCTGTCGTGATGGATTCGCGCGGCATCTACATGTCGAAGGATGCGAAGGAGGCGGAACCTTTCGCCAAGACGAAGGAGGCGCGCTTCCCGGTGATGCGCAAGCTCGCGGCCGATCTGGTCGCACGCGTGCCGGCGGCGGAGCGCGAAGCGGCTCTCAAGGTGCAGAAATCGATCGATGAGTTCATCGCCTTCCGCGCCGAGACGATCAGGCTTGGCCGCGAGGTCTCGCCGGCTGCGGCGGACGAGCAGGGCAACACCGATCTGAACCGCGCCAATCGGCGTGCCCTGAACGACAACCTCGTCGCCTTCGCCAAGCGCAACGAGGCCGTCGGCGATGCGCTCGCCGAGGAGGCCGCCAGCTTCACCCGGCAGGTTCAGTGGATTCTGCCGGTCTTGCTGTTCTCTACCCTGATCGCCTCGTTCGCTGCCGCCATGTTGTTCGCCCAGCGGTCGATCACGCGCCCACTGCTCGATCTCGGACAGGCGATGGACCGCGTCACCGCGGGCGACACGCAGATCGAGGTTCCCCACACCAAGCGCGGCGACGAAATCGGCGCCATGGCGCGCGCCCTCGCCGTGCTGCGTCAGAGCACGGAGCAGGTCGCGCTGCTGCAGGCCCAGGAGCGGGCGGCGGCGGAGGAGCGGTTGGCACGGGCCGAATCCATGGCGCTCGTGGTTTCCGATGTCGGCACGGTCGTCGCCGCTGCCGCAGCCGGCGATTTCTCGGCGCGGCTGGCGCTCGACGGGGCCGATGCCGAGATGGCGAAGCTGGTCGCCGGGATCAACGAGATCAATCGCGTCGTCGACGCCGCCACCACCGAGTTCGCCGAGGCGCTCCAGGCGATCGCGGCCGGCGATCTCACGCATCGTATCGACAGCGCCTATCGCGGCCGCTTCGCCGATCTCAAGGGCGCGATCAACGACACCGCCGACAAGCTGTCGCTGACGCTGCGCACCATCCAGGCGACCGCCGGCGATGTCGGGCTTTCGGCGCGCGAGATCGCGACCGGCGCAGACGATCTCTCGAAGCGCACGGAGGAGCAGGCCTCCTCGCTCGAGGAAAGCGCCGCCACGACCGAGGAGCTCGCGGCCTCGGTCAAGGCGTCGGCGCAGGCCGCGCAGCAGGGCGTCGTTCTGGCCGGTGAGGCCATGGCGGTCGCGCAGACCGGCGGGGGCATTGTCAACGAGGCGGTTTCCGCGATGGCCCGTATCGAGGACGCCTCGCGCAAGATCTCGGACATCATCCGGGTGATCGACGACATCGCCTTCCAGACCAATCTTTTGGCGCTGAACGCGGCGGTCGAAGCGGCGCGCGCCGGCGATGCCGGTAAGGGTTTCGCCGTGGTGGCGAGCGAGGTGCGTACGCTGGCACAGCGTTCGGGCGAGGCGGCCAAGGATATTTCCGGGCTGATCTCCTCCTCGAACACCGAGGTCGAGGCGGGCGTTAAGCTGGTCCGTCAGGCTGGCGATGCCCTGACCCGCATCGTCGATGCCTCGCGCAAGGTCCAGACCACGGTCTCCGAGGTCGCGGCCGCTTCGGCGGAGCAGGCCAACGGCATCGAGGAGATGAGCCAGACGGTGGCGCATATGGACGAGATGACCCAGCAGAACGCCGCATTGGCCGAGCAGAGCGCCGCTTCGGCGGGGTCTCTTTCGGGCAAGATCGGCGAGCTCAATACGCTGGTGGCGAGCTTCCGCACCGGTGGGACCGCTTCGGCCGTGCCGCTTGCCGCTGCGCCGCAGTCGCGTGCCACCACGTCTGCCGCGAGCGAGGCCGACAGCGAGCCGCGGCGCCTGCGCCAGCTCGCGGAGGCTGCCTTCGCCCAGCAGAAGGCGACGCCGCGCCGCGAGCCGCGACCGGCCGCACCGATGCGCAAGGTCGCCAATTCCCGCCAGGGCGATGCCGGTTGGGAGGAGTTCTGAGGCAGGGAGAGGCCGGTTCCCGATCGAGCCGGCCCGGGCGCCCGCGCAAGACCGATCCGAGGGCCGCTCCTGCCGGGAGCGGCCCTTTTCGCATGTCCGGCAGCCCTGTCTGGCGGCGGAAACTGCAGCAGGACGCTCTGACTTGATCGTCGCTCCGGAGAAGCGGCGAAGCCACGCAGCTCCGGAAGCCATCGTAGGGGACCAGAGGCACGCGAGGGCTTCCGGCATTCCGCAGCGTTCATCTTCGGGTCCGCTCAGGGGCGGCCCCGAGGGCGCCAGCCGGATGACCGAGCAAGCTGATCGGAGCCGATCTCATCGCATCGGACCGAAAAATGGGCTCCATTTTTCGAAAAAATCAGATGCGATAATAATGAGATGGATCACTGTGATCGCGTCCGAGCGGCGATCTAGGCGGCGTCGGTGGCCGCCGGCCTCCGGATCAGGCCAAGCCGTTCGCGGGCGAACCAGCGCGTCAGCATCAGCACGGCGACGATTGCAAGACCGGTGGCGAGCCCGATCCAGATGCCGACGCCGGCGAGCGGCGTCAGGAAGCCGAGTGCCGCCGAGAGCGGCAGGCCGATGCCCCAATAGCCGAGGCCGGCGAAGAACATCGGCACGCGCGTGTCGCGCAGGCCGCGCAGGATCGAGACGCCGACCACCTGGATGCCGTCGACGATCTGGAAGATCGCCGCATAGAACAGGAACAGCATGGCAAGCTGCGCCACCTCGGCCGCGCGCGGCTTGCTGGCGTCGAGGAACGGCACCACCAGCCAGTGCGGGATCAGCAGCATCAGGAGCGCGGTGAAGCACATGAAAGCGGTCGCCAGCACGAGCGCAGTGGCGCCGGCCCGGGCGATGCCCTCCCTGTCGCCGGCACCGTAGGCATGCCCGACCCTGACCGTTCCGGCCTGGCCGATGCCCATCGGCACCATGAAGCACAGCGAGGCGATCTGGATCGCGATCGCATGGGCGGCGAGCGAGGTCGGGCCGAGCAGGCCCATCAGGAAGGCGGCGCCGTTGAAGATCCAGACCTCGAAGCTCACCGTCGTGCCGATCGGCAGGCCCATGCGCCAGAAGGCGCGATAGCGGCTCCAGTCCGCTCGCCAGAAGCGCCCGAACAGGCGGTAGCGCCGGAAGCGCCGGTCGAGCGAGACCACGAGCGCGAGGCCGGCGAACATCAGGGTCGAGGCCAGCGAGGTCGCCAGCCCCGAGCCCGGCAGGCCGAGCGCCGGGAAGCCGAGCCGCCCGAACATCAGCACCCAGTTGGCGAAGGCGTTGAAGACGACCGCGAAGAGCACGGTCACGAAGACCCAGAACGGCCGCTGCAGAGCAGCGAGAAAGCCGCGCAGGACGAGATAGATGTAGAAAGGCAGCAGACCCCATTGCAGCGTGTGCAGATAGGAGCCAGCCGCCTCCGCCAATGCCGGGTTCTGGCCCATCGTCTTGAGGATCGCTTCGGCCTGCCAGAGGAAGAGCCACATCGGCCCCGCCAGGGTCGCCGCAACCCAGAAACCCTGGCGCACGGTGCGGCGCACGTCGCGAACCGAATGCCGGTTCCGTCCGAGCTCGATCGCGACCATCGGCGCGACTGCCGCCATCACGCCGATGCCGAAGATCAGCACGGCCATGTAGAGATTGGTGGCGAGCGCGCCCGCGGCCAGCGCATCGGGCCCGAGATGGCCCATCATGATGACGTCGGTCGCCGTCATCGCGGTCTGTGCGACATTGGTCAGCACCATCGGCCAGCTCAACGCCAGCATGGCCTTGACCTCGGTGAGCCAGGGGCTCGCCGGCCGCATGTGAAGCGCGATCTGTGACATGGCTGCCTTTTATCTGGGCAGGCAGCCACTTAACAGCCCCCATGCTGTCGTGGCAGGCGGTGCATTGCGCATGAAGCGCCCTCGTTCCACGTCGGGGAGCCATTCTGCCTCTTGCGCGGGCGGCTCGCTTCCTGCCTGCTGCGTATCCGAACCGAAGCCATGCCTGCCAAGGAGCGCCTGCGAGATGAGCACCAACCTGCGGATCGATGGGGAGCGACTGGTGTCGCGGCTGGCGGCGCTCTCGCGCATCGGCGCGACGCCGGAGGGCGGTTGCCGACGCCTCGCTCTGAGCGATGAGGACAAGCAGGGGCGCGACTGGCTGGTCGGCCAGATGCAGGCGCTCGGCCTGACGGTGAAGGTCGACGCCATCGGCAACATCGTCGGCATCCTGAAGGGGCAGCAGGACGGCCCGGCTGTGGTGATGGGCTCGCATATCGACACGGTTGGCACCGGCGGGCGCTTCGACGGCGCGCTCGGCGTGATCGCGGGGCTGGAGGTGCTTGCCGCCCTGCGCGATGCCGGCCTGCAGCCGAGGCGCGACATGGCGGTGATCGCCTTCACCAATGAGGAGGGCGCGCGCTTCCATCCGGACATGCTCGGCTCCTATGTCTGGGCAGGGGGCATGAGCGTCGAGGCAGCCCATGCCGAGAAGGACGCCGACGGCGCCGTGCTCGGCGCCGAGCTAGGCCGCATCGGCTATCACGGTCAGGAACAGCCCGGCTTCCTGCCGGCGCATGCCTATCTCGAACTGCATATCGAGCAGGGCCCGATCCTGGAGAGCGAGGGCGGCGGTCTCGGCGCGGTCACCGGCATCCAGGGGATCTGCTGGCTCGAACTGACCCTGACAGGGCGGCCCAGCCATGCCGGCACCACGCCGATGCGCTATCGCCGGGACCCCGGCCTCGCAGCCGCCAGGATCAACATCTTCGCCAATGAGCTGACCAGGACGATCCCCGGACAGCTCGCCAATTGCGGCGTCATTCGCGTCCAGCCCGGCAATGTCAACGTCGTGCCCGAGACGGTGGTGATGACGCTCGACCTGCGCAACCCGCTGGACGCGCCATTGGCCGAGGCTGAGGCGGCGGTCCGCAAGTTCTGCGCCGAATTGTCGGAGCGCGACGACATCGCGATCAGCTTCCGCGATCTCGCCCGCTTTCCGGCGACGCCCTTCGCCGAGGAGCTGATCGCCAGCGTCGAGGCGAGCGCCGCCGAGTTCGGGCTGCCGATCCGCCGGATGATTTCCGGGGCCGGCCACGACGCCCAGATGATGTCGCGGCTCTGCCCGACGGCGATGATCTTCATCCCCTCGATCGGCGGCCTCTCGCACAATCCGGCCGAGCTCAGCACCGACGAGGACATGGTCGCCGGCGCCAATGTCCTGCTCAGCGCCGCCTGGCGCGCGGCGAATGCCCGATAGCCAGAGTGTTCACGACCACTCTCCATCATCCCGGACGCAGCGAAGCGGAGCGTCGGGATCCGTCTTAGGGCGCGGAGCCCTGCGATGGATTCCGGGTCTGCGCGGCTGAAGCCGCTTGCCCGGGATGACGGTGAGTTCCGATCTCATCTTCCGAATGGGTGCCGTCATGACCGCCATTGCCTCGCTTTCCGCCGCCGAGCTCGCGCCGCTCTACGCCTCCCGCGAGCTCTCGCCGCTCGAGGTCGCCAAGGATGCGCTGGCGCGCATCGAGCGCTTCGAGCCGCAGGTCAACGCCTTCGTCGTCCGCGACGACAAGGTGCCGCTCGCCATGGCGCAGGACGCCGAGGCCCGCTGGCTGAAGGGCGCGCCGCTCGGGCCCCTCGACGGCGTGCCGGTGACGATCAAGGACAATCTCGGTGTCGCCGGCTGGCCGATGCGACGCGGCTCGGCGGTGGCGTCCGATGCGCCTTTCACAGCCGATTCTCCGGCGGTGGCGCGGCTGCGCGAGGCCGGCTGCGTCTTCCTCGGCAAGACGACGATGCCGGAATATGGCTGGAAGGGCGTCGGTGATTCGCCGCTTACGGGCATCACCCGCAATCCCTGGGATGTCGCGACCGGGCCGGGCGGCTCGTCCTCCGGAGCCGCAGCCGCGGCGGCGCTCAATCTCGGCTGCATCCATCTCGGCACCGACGGGGCCGGCTCGGTGCGCATCCCCGCCGCCTTCACCGGGGTTTTCGGATTGAAGCCGACTTATGGCCGCGTCCCGGCCTGGCCGGTCTCGACCATGGGCTTTCTCGCCCATCTCGGCCCGCTGACCCGCACGGTTCGCGATGCCGCGCTGGCGATGAACGCCATCGGCCAGCCGGACGAGCGCGACATGACGGCGATGACCGATGCGCCGCCCGATTTCACCGCGGGCCTCGATGCCGGGGTGCGGGGGCTGCGGATCGCCTGGTCGGCGACGCTCGGCGGCGATGTGCCGGTCGATCCCGAGATTGCGGCGCTGACGCGCGATGCCGCTCTGGCCTTCCGCGAGCTCGGCGCCCGCGTCGAGGAGGTCGATCCGGGTTTTGCCGATCCGCTCGACACGCTGATGACGCTCTGGTCGGCCGGCGCGGCCCTCGCTTTGCGCAGTGCCGGCCCCGAGGCGAGGGCGCGGATGGACCCGGGCCTCGTCGCGGTGGCGGAGGCCGGCGAGCGCATCGACGGTGCCACCTATGTCGATGTCCTGCTCAATCGGCGCAACGCGCTGGCTCTGCAGATGGCGCAATTTCATGCACGCTTCGATCTGCTGCTGACCCCGACCCTGCCGCTGCCCGCCTTCGCCGTCGGCCGCAACACGCCGGCCCATGGCGGCTATGGCGAGGACTGGACCCGCTGGACCCCGTTCACCTACCCGTTCAACATCACGCAGGCCCCCGCGGCCTCGGTGCCTTGCGGCCTGACCAGGGCCGGGTTGCCCGCTGGCTTGCAGATCGTCGGACCTTACGGAAGCGATTATCGGGTGTTGCAGGCGGCAGCGGCTTTCGAGGCCTTGCGACCCTTCCCGCGTGTCGATGCGCCGATTGAAACGATTTAGGTAGGGTGCGCGCAATTTTTTGCCGGATAGCCTCCGGTTCACGCATCATTCCGTGATGTCGGCTCCGCGAGGCGCCGACATCTGTCTTTTGGCACGAACCCTGCAAGCTCTTCTGCCGTCGCGGACGGTTCGCGGAGCGTGTTGTCAGAGCGGATTTTTCCGCCCACACTCGCCCCAAGGTCGCCCGCAAGAGGTGGCCGTTTCAGGGGAGAGATTGATGGACCGCAGAAGTTTTCTGAAGTCTGCCGCAGGGACGGGCGTGCTTGCAGCTTCCGGCGGGCTGGCGATGCCGGCCCTTTCTCAGGGAGCCGCCGCCAAGACCCTGCGCTTCGTGCCGCAAGCCAACCTCGCCAATTTCGATCCGATCTGGGGAACGCAATACGTCGTCCGCAACGCGGCGGCGCTGGTCTGGGACACGCTCTACGGCATCGATTCCAAGTTCCAGCCGCAGCGCCAGATGGTCGAGGCCGAGGAGGTCTCCGCCGACGGCCTGACCTGGACCTTCAAGCTCCGTCCCGGCCTCAAATTCCATGACGGCACCCCCGTCCTCGCCAAGGACGTGGTGCAGAGCCTAAAGCGCTGGCAGGCCCGCGACCCGATGGGCCTGATGATCCGGGCGATCGAGAACGAGCTGACCGCCGTCGACGACCGCACCTGGAAATGGGTGCTGAAACAGCCCTATCCGAAGATGCTGCTGGCGCTGGCCAAGAACAATGCGCCCTGCTCCTTCATCATGCCGGAGCGCATCGCCAAGACCGATCCCTTCACGCAGATCACCGAATATGTCGGCTCGGGCCCGATGAAATTCGCCCGCGGCGAATGGGTCCCCGGTGCCAAGGCGGTGTTCGAGAAGTTCGCCGACTATGTGCCGCGCTCGGAGCCGGCGGACTGGCTCGCCGGCGGCAAGAAGATGCTCGTGGACCGCATCGAATGGGTGATCATGCCCGACGCCGCGACGGCCGCCGCCGCGCTGCAGAACGGCGAGGTCGACTGGTGGGAGACCCCGCTCTCCGATCTCGTCCCGGTGCTCAAGAGCAACGCCAACATCAATGTCGATATCGGCGACCCGCTCGGCAATATCGGGTCCTTCCGCATGAACCACCTGCATCCGCCCTTCAACAATGTGAAGGTGCGCCAGGCGGTCCTCACGGCGATGAACCAGGAAGACTATATGCGCTCGATCGTCGGCGACGACGACAAGCTCTGGAAACCGCTGCCCGGCTTCTTCACCCCCGGCACGCCGCTCTACACCGAAGAGGGTGGGGCGATGCTGAAGATGAAGAACATCGAGGCCGCCAAGAAGCTCCTGGCCGAGGCCGGCTATAAGGGCGAGCCGGTGATCTGCGTGGTCGCGCAGGACATGTCGGCGACCAAGTCGATGGGCGACGTCACCGCCGAGCTGTTGAAGAGCATCGGCATGAAGGTCGAGTTCGTCGCCACCGATTGGGGCACGGTCGGGGCGCGGCGCGCCCAGAAGACCCCGCCGGGGCAGGGCGGCTGGAGCATGTTCCACACCTGGCATGCCGGTGCGGACTGCCTCAACCCGTCCTCCTACACCGCGATCCGCGCCAATGGCGACAAGGCCTGGTTCGGCTGGCCGGATGTGCCGGCGGTCGAGACCGAGGTCACCAACTGGTTCAACGCCAAGGACATGGCCGAGGAAAAGGCCGCGATGGCCCGTCTCAACAAGGCCGCCGTCGAGAACGTCGTCTTCGCGCCGACCGGCTTCTATCTCGGCTATCAGGCCTGGCGGAAGAACGTCACCGGCGTGACCAGCGGCCCGCTGCCGTTCTTCTGGAACGTCGCCAAGGCCTGACACGGATGAGATCGACGCCCGGGCCGCTGCCTGGGCGTCGGCTTTTCAACGACGCCCGTCGCGCGGCTTCGGATTGTTCCAGTCCGAAACGATGCGGCGCCCACTTTCCAGCAAAAGGCTGCGGATGCTCGCTTTTATCGTAAGACGCATCATCACGACGATACCCGTCATGGCCTTCGTGGCGCTGTTCGTCTTTTCGCTTCTCTACATCGCACCGGGCGACCCCGCCGCCATCATCGCGGGCGACCAGGCCTCGCCGGCCGATGTCGAACGCATCCGCGCCAGCCTGGGCCTGGACCGGCCTTATCTCGTCCGCTTCGGCGAATGGTTCTTCCGGGTGCTCCAGGGTGATCTCGGCACCTCGATCTTCACGTCGCTGCCGGTGACGCAGCTGATCGCGCAGCGCATCGAGCCGACACTCTCGCTGATGGTGCTGACGCTGATCCTGGCCGTCAGCGTCGCCGTGCCGCTCGGCGTCGTCGCTGCCTGGAAGGCCGGGACCTGGATCGACCGCGCCGTCGTCGCCTTCGCCGTGTTCGGCTTTTCGGTGCCGGTCTTCGTCGTCGGCTACCTGCTCGCCTATGTCTTTGCGCTCAAGCTCGACTGGGTGCCGGTGCAGGGCTACACGCCAATTTCGCAAGGGCTCTGGCCCTGGTTCCAGAACCTGATCCTGCCGGCGGTCACGCTCGGCCTGGTCTATGTCGCGCTGATCGCCCGCATCACCCGCGCGACCATGCTCGACGTGCTGCAGCAGGACTATATCCGCACCGCCCGCTCCAAGGGCGTTGCGCAGAACAGCATCCTCTTCCTGCACGCGCTGAAGAATGCGGCGGTGCCGATCATCACCATCATCGGCATCGGCGTCGCGCTGCTGATCGGCGGCGCCGTGGTGACGGAGAGCGTCTTCGCCATTCCCGGGCTCGGACGCCTCACGCTCGATGCGATCCTGCGCCGCGACTACCCCGTCATCCAGGGCGTCGTGCTGATCTTCTCCTTCGTCTATGTGCTGGTGAACCTGGCCATCGACCTGATCTACACCCTCGTCGATCCGAGGATACGCTATTGACCGTGCAGCATCCCGCCCCGGTTCCGGGCGACCTCGCGGTCGCTCCTGAACTTCCCGACGTGCTGAAGGCCCGGAAGCCGCTGACCGGCTTCACCGGCTTCCTGCGCAAGAACCCTTCGATCGCGATCGGCGGCGTCCTGCTGCTGATCATGTTCTTCATCGCCCTGTTCGCGCCCTGGCTCGGCACCGTCGATCCGACCGCGATCTCGACCGCGCGGCGCACTCGCGTGCCCTCCGAGCTCTACTGGTTCGGCACCGACATGCTGGGGCGCGACATCTATTCGCGCGTCATGTATGGCGCGCGGGTCTCGCTGCTTGTCGGCTTCAGCGTCGCGATCCTGGCCTCGATCGCAGGCCTGGTCATCGGCCTGTTCTCCGGCTTCGTGCGCTGGTCGGACGGCATCATCATGCGCGTCATCGACGGCATGATGTCGATCCCGCCGATCCTGCTCGCCATCGCCCTGATGGCGCTGACCCGCGGCTCGGTCCAGAACGTCATCATCGCCATCACCATCGCCGAGATCCCGCGCGTTGCGCGCCTCGTGCGCGGCGTCGTGCTGTCGCTGCGCGAGCAGCCCTATGTCGATGCGGCGATCGCCGCCGGCACGCGCACGCCGATGATCGTCTTCCGCCATATCCTGCCCAATACGCTGGCGCCGATGAGCGTGCAGGCGACCTATATCTGCGCCAGCGCGATGATCGTCGAGGCGATCCTGTCCTTCATCGGGGCGGGCGTGCCGCCGGCGACGCCGTCCTGGGGCAACATCATGGCCGAGGGCCGTGCGCTCTGGCAGGTCAAGCCCCACATCATCCTCTTCCCCGCCATCTTCCTGTCGCTGACCGTCCTTGCCGTGAACATGCTCGGCGACGGCCTGCGCGACGCGCTCGATCCGCGCATGGCGAAAAGGCTCTGACCATGGCCCTGCTCGAAATCGACAAGCTCCAGACCCATTTCCGCACGCCCGACGGCATCAACCGCGCGGTCGACGGTGTCTCCTTCTCCATCGAGGCGGGCCAGACGCTCGCTGTGGTCGGCGAGTCCGGCTGTGGCAAGTCGGTCACCGCCATGTCGATCCTGCGGCTGATACCGGAGCCGCCCGGCAAGATGGCCGGCGCCATCCGCTTCCAGGGGCGGAACCTCCTGGAATGCTCGGATGCCGAGATGCGCCAGATCCGTGGCAACGAGATCTCGATGATCTTCCAGGAGCCGATGACCAGCCTCAATCCGGTGCTGACCGTCGGCCGCCAGATCGGCGAGACGCTCAGGCTGCACCAGAACATGTCGAAGGCTCAGGCGACCGAGCGCGCTGTCGAGATGCTTCAGCTCGTCGGCATTCCCGAGCCGCGCCGGCGCGTCGCGGAATACCCGCACCAGCTCTCCGGCGGCATGCGCCAGCGCGTGATGATCGCGATCGCGCTCGCCTGCTCGCCCAAGCTCCTGATCGCCGACGAGCCGACCACCGCGCTCGACGTCACCATCCAGGCCCAGATCCTCGACCTGATGCGCGACCTCAAGGCCCGCGTCGGTGCCGCGATCATGCTGATCACCCATGATCTCGGCGTCGTCGCCGAGGTCGCCGACCAGGTCGTGGTGATGTATGCCGGCCGCAAGGTCGAGGAGGCGCCTGTCGGCGAACTCTTCGCCAATCCGCGCCATCCCTATACGCAAGGCCTGCTCGGCGCGGTGCCGAAGCTCGGCTCCTCGCTCTCCGGGCATACCGAGCGCCTCTCCGAAATCCCCGGCCTGGTACCGAGCCTGAAGAAGCGCATCGACGGTTGCGTCTTCGCCGGCCGCTGCCCGAAGGTGACCGATCTCTGCCGCCAGGTCGCGCCCGGCCTCGAACTCAAGGCCGCCGGTCATATCGCCGCCTGCCATTATGCGCCGAAGGACGCGGTCGCGGCATGAGCACGACCCAGCCCATCCTCCAGGTCAACGACCTCAAGAAGCACTACCCGATCCGCGGCGGGCTGCTCTCGGGCATCACGGCGAATGTCTACGCCGTCGACGGCATCTCCTTCGAGATCGCCAAGGGCGAGACGCTGTCGCTGGTCGGCGAATCCGGCTGCGGCAAGTCGACCGTCGGCAAGGCGATCCTGCGCCTGTTCGATATCACCTCCGGCGAGGTGGTGCTCGACGGCCAGCGCATCGACCAGCTTTCCACCGGCAAGCTCCGGCCGCTGCGCCAGCGTGTACAGGTCGTGTTCCAGGACCCGTTCTCCAGCCTCAACCCGCGCATGCGCGTCCGCGACATCCTCGCCGAGCCGATCACCAATTTCGGCATCGTCCAGGGCAAGGAGGCGGTCACCGAGCGCACCATGGCGCTGATGGATAAGGTCGGCCTGCCGCGAGACGCAGTGAATCGCTGGCCGCACGAATTCTCCGGCGGCCAGCGTCAGCGCATCGGCATCGCCCGGGCGCTCGCGGCCGAGCCGGAATTGATCATCTGCGACGAGGCGGTCTCGGCGCTCGACGTCTCGGTCAAGGCGCAGATCGTCAACCTGCTCTGCGATCTGCAGAAGGAACTTGGCCTGGCCCTGCTCTTCATCAGCCACGACCTCGCCATCGTCGAGCACATGACCCACCGCGTCGCGGTGATGTATCTCGGCAAGATCGTCGAGATGGGCACCAAGGAGCAGATCTTCGGCGCGCCGCGCCACCCCTATACGGTGGCTCTGCTCTCTGCCGTGCCGGTGCCCGATCCAAAAATCCGGCGCGAGCGCATCCTGCTCAAGGGCGACGTGCCGAGCCCGATCAATCCGCCCAAGGGCTGCCGCTTCAACACGCGCTGTCCCTACGTCTTCGATCGCTGCCGTACGGAAGAGCCGGCTTTGCGCCCAATGGCGCAGGGCCATGTCGCCGCCTGCCATCTGCACGATCTGCCGGCGGAGGATAACCCGCTCCTGAAGCAGGCCGTGCCTGCGCTCGCCGACGCTTGACCAGGGGGCCGAGCGAGGTCGACGATCAGCCCATGACAGACGCCAATTCAGATAGCCGCGGTCCGGACTTCATCCTCAATCCGCGGCTCGACCGGAACGCGCCCTATGGCGACGATCTGCGCACCATCCTCTCCCGCGACAAGGGCCGCAGCGCCCATGCGGCGATCGCCGCATGGGACGGTTATGCGCCGACGCCATTGCGCGATCTTCCGGCCATCGCCGACGCGCTCGATCTCGGCCAGGTGCTCTACAAGGACGAGGGCGGCCGCTTCGGCCTGCGCAGCTTCAAGGCCCTCGGCGGCGCCTATGCCGTCGACCGGCTGGTCGCGGCGCGTGGTCGGGAGGGGCTGACCGTCGCCTGCGCGACCGATGGCAATCACGGCCGCTCGGTCGCCTGGGGCGCAAGGCGTGCCGGCGTCAAGGCGGTGATCTACATCCACGAGAACGTCAGCGAGGGCAGGGCGGAGGCGATCCGCTCCTATGGCGCGACCGTCGTCCGCGAGGGCCGCAATTACGACGACAGCGTCCGCGCCTGTGCGGCGGCAGCCGAGGCCAATGGCTGGCAGATCGTCTCCGATACCTCCTGGCCCGGCTATGAGCAGCTGCCGAAGGACGTGATGCAGGGCTATTCGGTCCTGTCCAACGAGGTCGAGACGCAAGGCGCGCAGCCGACCCATGTCTTCGTCCAGGGCGGCGTCGGCGGCATCGCTGCGGCCGTGCTCTCCGATAGCTGGGAGCGCCATGGCGCGGCGCGGCCGATCTTCGTGGTGGTCGAGCCGGAGAATGCCGCCTGCCTGTTCGAATCGGCCAAGGCCGGGGCGGTCACGGCGGTCGGCGGCGATCTCGAGACGATCATGGCCGGCCTTGCCTGCGGTGAGCCCTCGATCCTGGCCTGGCGCATCCTCCAGCCCGGCGCCGACGCCTTCATGACGGTGCGCGACGCGGCCGCCGCCGATGCGATGCGCCAACTCGCGACGCTCGGCGTGGTCGGCGGAGAATCCGGCGTCGCCGGGCTCGCCGGTCTGTTCAAGGCGGCGCGCGATCCGGCCTTGCGCAGCGCGCTTGGCCTCGACACCTCGTCCCGCGTGCTCTGCTACGGCACCGAGGGCGCGACCGATCCGGAAGTCTATCGCGGCATTGTCGGCCGCTCCGCCGAGGACGTGCTGAAATGAGTCGTATCCTGACCGTCGCCGCCGCCCAGCTTGGGCCGATCCACCGCGAGGAGAGCCGCGCCTCGGCCGTCACCCGCATGATCGCGCTGATGCGCCAGGCCAAGGCCAATGGCTGCGATCTCGTCGTCTTCCCGGAGGCGGCGCTGACCGCCTTCTTCCCGCATTGGTGGATGGAGGACGAGGCCGAGATCGACTCCTATTTCGAGAGCGCCATGCCCTCGAACGAGACGGCGCCTCTCTTCGCCGAAGCTGCGAAGCTCGGCATCGGCTTCCATCTCGGCTATCCCGAGCTCGCTTTCGAGGATGGCCGCAAGCGCCGCTTCAACACCGCTATCCTGGTCGACAAATCCGGCGCGATCGTCGGAAAATACCGCAAGATCCATCTGCCCGGCCATCCCGAGCACCGCCCCGACGCAGCCTTCCAGAATCTCGAGAAGCGCTATTTCGAGACCGGTAATCTCGGCTGGCCGGTCTGGGAGACCATGGGCGGGCGCCTCGGCATGATGATCTGCAATGACCGGCGCTGGCCCGAGAGCTACCGCGTCATGGGGCTCCAGGACGTCGAGATGATTGTGCTCGGCTACAACACGCCCAAGCACAACCCGCCGGCGCCCGACCATGACCGGCTCGGCAATTTCCACAACCAGCTCGTCATGCAGGCCGGCGCCTACCAGAACGCGACCTGGGTTGTCGGCGTCGCCAAGGCCGGCCTCGAAGCCGGTGTCGACCAGATCGGCGGCTCCTGCATCATCGCGCCGACCGGCGAGGTCGTGGCGCAGGCGGTGACCGAGGGCGACGAGCTCGTCATCGCCCGCTGCGATCTCGATCTCGGCAAGAGCTACAAGAACTCGACCTTCAACTTCGCGAAACACCGCGAGCCGCAGACCTACGGCATGATCGTAGAGCGCAAGGGCGCGGCGGTGGCGTGACCGCCCTGGCCCGCACCGGATCGTCGCGGGCCCATCCCGGGAGAGCCGCGATTTTTGCAGCCGGCTTCGCGATGAAGACACGGCCGTGGATTCCACATTCCTGCTTTGCTAGGGGCGGGATGACGAGATGAATTTCGACAATGAACGCCAAGGCGGGGAAGCAGCATGACCCACGATCTCATTCTCAAGGGCGGCCGGGTCATCGACCCCTCGCAGAAGCATGACGGCGTCCTCGACGTCGCCTTCACCGACGGCAAGGTCTCCGGCTTCGGCAAGGACCTGAAGGGCGCCAAGGAGATCCGCGACGTCTCCGGCTATATCGTCACGCCCGGGCTGATCGACCTGCACACCCATGTCTACTGGGGCGGCACTTCGCTCGGCATCGATGCCGACGAATTCTGCCGGGTTTCCGGCGTCACCACCTCGGTCGATACCGGCTCGGCCGGTCCCGGCAACTGGGCCGGCTTCCGCAAGCATGTCATCGAGAAGAGCCAGGCGCGCATCCTCGCCTATCTCCATGTCTCGCATGCCGGTATCTACGGCTTCGACCACCGCGTCATGGTCGGCGAGAGCGGCGACCTCAGGATGATGAACCCGATCGACTGCGTCGAGGTCGCCGACAAGAACCGCGACCTGATCGTCGGCATCAAGGTCCGCGTCGGCCTGCACGCCTCCGGCAATTCGGGCACCGTGCCGCTCAACATCGCGCTGCAGGTCGCCAACGAGGTCGGCATGCCGCTGATGTGCCATATCGACCATCCGCCGCCATCCTATGAGGAGGTCATCGGCATGCTGCGGCCGGGCGACGTGCTGACCCACGCCTTCCGCCCGTTCCCGAACGCGCCCTCGACCGCGCAAGGCACGGTGAAGCCAGAGGTGCTCGCCGCCCGCAAGCGCGGTGTCATCTTCGACATCGGCCACGGCAAGGGCTCGTTCTCCTTCAAGACCACGCGCGCCATGCTCGCCAACGGCTTCGAGCCGGACGTGATCTCCTCCGACGTGCACAAGCTCTGCATCGATGGGCCGGCCTATGACCAGGTCACCACGATGTCGAAGTTCCTCTGCATGGGCATGAGCCTCAACAACGTCGTCGCCGCCTCGACGCTGAATGCCGGCATGGCGTTGAAGCGGCCGGAATATGGTTCGCTCAAGGTCGGCTCGCTCGGTGATGCGACGATCCTGACGGTGAAGGAAGGCAAGTTCGACTATGTCGACGTCACCGGCGAGCATCTGATCGGCGACAAGAAGATCGTCTCCGAGGGCGTCGTGCTCAAGGGCGCCTGGTGGCACCCGAAGCGCAGCAACAAGTTCAGGAAGGTCGAGGCGGCGTAGCCGCCGCCCGAACGTTTCTGCTACACCCGGCACGACTTCCCCGGGCGCGGCGCTGAGTGGTGCCTGCGGGGGATCGTTCCGGGTAGAAGAAGACGATGACTGCGACCGCTCTCCTTTGGCGCCCCATGGTGCCAGCCGATCTGCCGGGCGTCATGAACGTCGCGGCGGAAGTCCATCCCGGCTTTCCCGAGGACGAGGCGGTCTTCGCCGAGCGGCTGGTGCTGTCGCCGGCCGGGTGCCTGTCGCTTGCCGGCGCCGATGGCGGCCTCGCCGGCTATGTCGTCAGTCACCCCTGGCCGCTGCTGCAGGCGCCGGCGCTGAACAGCCGGCTCGGCGCGATCCCGCCGGATGCCGACGCCTACTACATCCATGATCTTGCTCTGCTGCCGCGTGCGCAGGGCAGCGGCGCGGCGTCGCGTGTGGTCGCGCTGCTGGAAGAGGAGGCGCGCAAGGCCGCGCTTCGCCGGATGGCGTTGATCGCGGTCAACCGCTCGGCCGGCTTCTGGCAGCGGCATGGCTTTCGCCTGACGCATGACGCATCGCTTGATCGCAAGCTGGCGAGCTATGACGATGACGCCCGCTACATGACGCGCGAACTTTGATCGCCGGTGCCGAGACGGCGCCGGAATCTGCCTGGAGGAAATGCGAATGAGTGCTGATCAGAAGCTCAAGGATCTCGGATTGAGCCTGCCGGACGTGCCGAGCCCGGTCGCGACCTATGTCAGCTTCAAGCGGGTCGGCGACATGGTCTATCTCTCGGGCCAGGGGCCCAAGCGCGCCGACGGCACCTATCCGACCGGCAAGGTCGGCGCCGACGTCTCGATCGATGAAGCCTATGAGCATGCCAAGCAGACCGGGCTCGGCCTGCTCGCGGCGATGAAGAAGGCGGCCGGCTCGCTCGACAAGGTCGAGGTCGTCAAGCTACTCGGCATGGTCAATGCCGCGCCTGATTTCTCGGATCACCCCAAGGTCATCAATGGCTGCTCGGACTTGTTCGTCGCCGTGCTCGGCGAGAATGGCCGCCATGCCCGCTCGGCCGTCGGCATGGGCTCGCTGCCGAACCGCATGACGGTCGAGATCGAAGTCATCATCAAGGTACTGCCATGACGACTGCGCTCGCCGAGGAAATCGCCCGCGTCTACGGTACGCCGGCCGTCGTCATCGACCTCGACAAGGTCGAGGCGAACATCGCCAAGCTCCAGGCGGCCTGCGATGCCGCGGGCATCGCCAACCGCCCGCACATCAAGACTCATAAATCGCCCGAGCTGGCGCGGCTGCAGATCGCGGCCGGCGCGCGCGGCATCACCTGCCAGAAGCTCGGCGAGGCCGAGGTCATGGCCGATGGCGGCATCGACGACATCCTGATCTCCTACAACATCCTCGGCGAGGAGAAGCTCGGGCGTCTCGGCGCGCTTCAGCGCCGGGTGCGCATGATCGTCGCCGCCGACAATCCGGTCACCATCGCCGGCCTGCCCAAGGCGGCCGAGATCGCCGGGCGCGATCTCGAAGTGGTGGTCGAATGCGACACCGGCCGCGAGCGCGCCGGCGTCGTCACGCCGGGCGAGGCGGTCGAGCTCGCCAAGCTTATCGCTGGCTCCAAGGGGCTGACCTTCGCCGGCTTCATGATGTACCCGCCCGAGGATGGCTGGGAGCGCACGCAGGTTTTCCTCGACACCGCCAATGCCGGTCTGCGCGAGGCCGGGCTCGAGGCGGGGATGGTCTCGACCGGCGGCTCGCCCAACGTGCCCAATATCGGCAAGCTCAAGGGCGCGACCGAGCACCGCGCCGGTACCTCGATCTTCAATGACCGCATGCAGATCGCAGCCGGGGTCGCCTCGCTCGAAGAATGCGCATTGACGGTCTATGCGACGGTGGTCAGCCGTGCGGCGCCCGAGCGTGGCATCCTCGATTCCGGCTCGAAGACGCTGACCAGCGATATTGGCGGCCTCGACGGGCATGGGCTGATCCTCGAGTACCCTTCGGCGAAGATCGCCAAATTCGCCGAGGAGCACGGCTTCCTCGACCTTTCCGCCAGCAATGAGCGGCCCAAGGTCGGCGAGGTCGTGCGCATCGTGCCGAACCATGTCTGCGTCGTCGTCAACATGGTCGACCGTCTGGTGACGGTGCGCGGCGACAAGCTGATCGGCGAATTGCCGGTGGCGGCCCGCGGCAAGCTGACCTGAACGGCTCTCGTTCAGGTACCACACCGTCATGCTCGCCCTTGTGGCGAGCATCCACGTCTTGAACACCGCACGCGATCAGTGAAGCGAAGACGTGGATGGTCGGGACAAGCCCGACCATGACGGCAGCGCGCCGGTAATTGGGATTTGCGGCGCTTCGCCGCTTGTCCGGCGGGGAGAGCTTCACTCTTTCCCGCCAGCCTCCAGAAACTCAACCAGGTCGCGCCGGACCATCTCGATATGGTCGACCAGCAAGCGCTCGGCCTCGGCTAGCTGCCCATTGCGGCACAGGCTGATCAGCTCATTGTGCTCGGCCTGCGCCCGCTCGATCGAGGAGCCGCGCTGGAGCTGCAGCCGCGTATAGCGGTCGCTGGTCTGCAAGAGACCCGCGACGATCGACAGCGTGCGCGGCTGGGTGGCGCGGGCATAGAGCGCGAGATGGAAATCCGCGTTGAGCAGGCCCCAGCGGCTGATGTCGCCGGCCGACATCGCCTCCTCGAAGGCGGCCTCCATGCCCGCCACCGCCTCGAAATCGGCAGCCGTCATCGCCGGGATCGAGCTCGCCAAGAGCCGGGGCTCGAGCAGTTTGCGCAGCTCGAAGACGTCGTTGATCTCGTCGAGCGACAGCCCCGAGACGATCGCGCCCTTGTGCGGCACGATCTTCACGAAACCTTCCGCCTCTAGCTGGAACAGCGCCTCGCGCACCGGGATGCGGCTGACCGCATAGGCTTGCGCCAGTGCGTCCTGCCGCAATTGCGAGCCGGCCGGATAGCTGCCGTCGAGGATGGCTTGGCGGAGCTGGTCGACGATCGCCGAGGACAGCGTCCGGTGCTTCAGGGTGGTTGACATGGCCGGGGCATCCTAGCGGGCCGCGTGGCGAAAAGCCATTGACATGTAGATTTTATACAATCTACAAAAGTCACAAGGGGACATAAGAATGATCAACCAGGCGATGGCGGCGAAAAGTCGTGCGATGGCTGTTCCGGAGGTGGTGGTCGCGCTCTCAGGGCGCTGGCTGCGGCTCGAGCACAGGGCGATCCAGGGATTGATGTTCCTGCTCTCGGCCCTGATCCTGCTCAATGTCGCGACGCGCTATGCCGGGCGACCGATCTACTGGATCGATGAATCGGCTGTTTACAGCGTGGTCTGGCTGACCTTCATCGGCGCCTCCGCCATGACCCGCATGCGGCTCGATTTCGCGGTGACCATGCTGACGGAGCGCTTCTCGGAGCGCGGTGCCGCGATCTTCCGGATTATCGCGACGCTCGGCGTGCTGCTCTTCGGCATCGGGCTTCTGGTGATGTGCTGGCTCTGGCTCGATCCGGTCGGCATCGCGCAGGCCGGCTTCGACGCCAGGGAATACGCCGGCCAGTCCTTCAACTTCATCTATACCGAGCGGACCCAGACGCTGAACTGGCCGACCTGGGTGATCTACCTGATCATGCCGCTCTTCGCGCTCTCGATGAGCCTGCATGCGCTCGCCAATCTCTTCGAGGATCTCGGCCTCGTCGAAAAGCAGAAGCTGCCCGGCTTTGCCGCCAATGCAGACGGGGTGGTGAACTGATGGCACTCACGATCGGAGCCTTCTTCGCGATCATGCTGGCGGGCGTGCCGATCGCGCTCTGCCTCTGCCTCGGCGCGCTGGTCTTCATCGCCGCCACCGGCAGCATGCAGCTCCTGCCCAACTACCCACTGCAGATGTTCGGGGGCGTCGACAGCTACGGGCTGATCGCGATCCCGCTCTTCATCCTGATCGGCGAGATCATGAATGGCGGCGGCATCACGCGCCGCATCGTCGACCTCGCCATGGCCTTTGTCGGCTCGCTCAAGGGCGGGTTGGCCTATGTCAACATTCTCGCCAACATGTTCGTCGCCTCGATCCTCGGCTCGGCCACGGCCCAGGTCGCGATCATGGCGCAGGTCATGGTCCCCGAGATGGAGCGCAAGGGCTACGACAAGGACTTCGCCGCCGGCCTCACCGCCTATGGCGGCATGCTCGGCCCGATCATCCCGCCCTCGGTGATGTTCGTCGTCTATGCCGTGCTGGCCCAGGTCTCGGTCAGCGACATGCTGATCTCCGGCATCGTGCCGGGCGTGCTCCTGACCGTCCTGTTCTTCCTGATCATCGCCGCCATGGGCTTCGTCTACAATTACCCGGCCGGCGACAAGCTTTCCCTGCGCGAGCGCGCCAGGATTGTGCTGAAGTCGGCTCCGACGCTGCTGATCCCGATCGTCATCGTCGGCTCGATCCTCGGCGGGCTCGCCAATGCGACCGAGGCCGCGGCCGTCGGCTCGGTCGCGGCACTGCTGATCGGCCGCTACTGGACCAGGCAGCTCAGCTTCGACCAGTTGCCGCAGATGATGCTGCGCGCCGGCGTCTATTCGGCGATCGTCCTCTTCCTCGTCGCCGCCGCCGCCGTATTCTCCTGGGTGCTGGTCTACGGCAAGGTCCCGCAGAGCGTCGCAGCTTCGATCCAGGCGATCGCCAAGGATCCGGTGACCTTCATGCTGCTGGTCAATGTCATCCTGCTGGTCATCGGCACGGTGATCGACGGCATCCCCGGCCTGATCATGACGGTACCGATCCTCCTGCCGATCGCGACCGAGGTCTACGCCATCGACCCCCGCCATTTCGGCGTGGTCGTGGTGATCAACCTCGTGCTCGGCCTGCTCTCGCCGCCGGTCGGCCTGTGCTTCTTCGTCGCCGCTGCGGTGACGGGAGCCAAGCCCGGCAAGATGTTCCTGGTGACGCTGCCCTTCTTCATCATCTCCTGCGTCCTCCTGGTCCTGCTCTCGATCTACCCATGGCTCTCGCTGGCCCTGGTGAAGTGAAACCGCCTGCCATCCATAAGGGGAGTTCCGTCATGACCATCTCACGCCGTCATCTGCTCGCCGCCGCCGCCGTCCTGCCCGTCGCAAAGCCCGCGCTGCTACGGGCCCAGAGCAAGGAGCTGCGGCTCGGCATCCTGACCCCGAACGGTCATCCCTGGAATCGCGCGGCCGTGAAGGTTGGCGAAGCGCTCAAGGCCGAGACCAATGGCCGGCTGAACCTGACGGTCTTCCACTCCGGCCAGCTCGGCAACGAGGCGGCGATGCTGCAGCAGATGCAGTCGGGCGCGCTCGATATGGGCTGGATCATGGCGGCCGAGCTCGGTTCGCGTGTCCCGGCGATCGGCGCGATCACCGCGCCCTATATCGTAGACTCCACCGCCAAGATCGCCAAGCTCGTCCGCCACCCCGTGGCGATGAAGCTCTTCGACGTGCTGCCGCGCGAGACCGGCTGCGTCGGCCTGGCCTGGGGCATTACCGGCATGCGCGCCGTCTTTGCCGCCAAGGAGATCGACGGCGTCGCCGGCATCAAGGGCATGAAGCTGCGCATCAACCCGACCCCGGTCTATCGCGACTTCTACCAGCTGCTCGGCGCCGCCCCGACCCCGATCCCGACGCCGCAGGTCTTCGACGCGATGACCAACGGCCAGGTCGACGGGCTCGAGGCCGATCTCGAATTCTCCTGGAACCAGCGCTTCGACAAGGTCTCGAAGACCATCCTCCAGATGAACGCCATCTTCATGCCGGTGATCGCGCTCGCTTCCGGCCGCGTCTGGCAGGGCATGCCGGCCGCCGACCGCGAGCTGATCACCAAGACCATCAAGGCGGCGCTCGACCAGCAGATCGACGAGCTCGCCGTCAACGAGCCCAAGCTCGTCGAGCAGTTCAAGGCCGCCGGTGCTAATTTCAAGCTCGCCAATCCGAAGGATGCGGAGGCCGTTGTCGCGGAGTTCGACAAGATCTGGCTGCCCAAGGCGCCGGTGCTGGCCGAGCTGCGCAAGGCTGGTCAGTCGATCACGGCCTGATTCCACGATATCATCGCGGCCGCCGCGCTCGGCGGCCGTCTGCCTCCTCCAAGCGGACCTTATGTCATGACCCAGAATATCTTCAGCGGGACGATCCCGGCTCTGATGACCCCTTGCACCCCCTCGCGCGACGTCGATTATGACGAGCTCGTCCGCACTGGCCGCCACCTGATCGGCTCCGGCATGTCGGCCGTGGTCTATTGCGGCTCGATGGGCGACTGGCCGCTGCTCACCGACGAGCAGCGCATGGAAGGCGTGCGGCGCCTGGTCGAGGCCGGCATTCCGCTGATCGTCGGCACCGGCGCGCAGAACCCGAAGCGCGCTGCGGCGCTCGCCGCCCATGCCAAGCAGGTCGGAGCCCAGGGGCTGATGATCATCCCGCGTGTGTTGTCGCGCGGCTCCTCGGTCCCGGCCCAGCGCGCCCATTTCGAGGCGGTGTTGGAAGCGGCCGTCGACCTGCCTTCGGTGATCTACAACAGCCCGCATTACGGCTACGAGACCCGGGCCGACCTGTTCTTCGCCCTGCGCGAGCGCTATCCGCATCTGCGCGGTTTCAAGGAGTTCGGCGGCGGCGAGGCGCTGTCCTATGCGGCCGAGCACATCACGAGCAAGGACCGCGCCCTGACCCTGATGGTCGGCGTCGACACGCAGGTGACGCATGGCTTCATCCGCTGCGGCGCCACCGGCTCGATCACCGGCATCGGCAACGCCCTGCCGAAGGAGGTGCTCCACCTCGTCGCCCTCAGCGAGAAGGCCGCGGCCGGCGATCCGGAGGCCGAGCGCCGGGCGCTCGAACTGGAGCGCGCGCTCTATGTGCTCTCGAAATTCGACGAGGGCGTCGATCTCGTGCTGTTCTACAAGCACCTGATGGTGCTCGAAGGCCACTCGGCCTATGCGCTGCACTTCAACGAGAGCGACGCGCTGTCCACGGCCCAGCGCAATTTCGTCGAGGCCGAATGGCGCCGCTTCAAGAGCTGGTACGCCAACTGGGCCGGCGAGGGCAGGGCCGCGAAGGCGGCTTGATATCAGCCGTCATTCCGGGGCAGACCGCAGGTCTGAGCCCGGCACCCGAATACGGCCGTTTCCGTCATGGTCGGGCTTGTCCCGACCATCCACGTCTTCTTTCGAGCGAGAGCAGTGTTCAAGACATGGATGCTCGCCCCAAGGGCGAGCATGACGAGCTGGATTGGCGCGACGGTCATGGGTTCCGGGCTCGCCGCTACGCGGCAAGCCCGGAATGACGGACGCTATTCCGGATGCCGCTCGTTCCATGCCGCGGCATAGTCCGCGCACAACCGATCGAGCTCCGCCCGGTCGGTCACCCCGGTAGGCCGCGTCCGTGAGGGCGAGGCTTTCTGGTACGGCACATAGCGCTGATGCGCGACACGCCAGACCCGCCGGAGCTCGCCGAGCGGATCGGCATGATCGTCGACGCGGATATCGAAGCTCGGCACAGGGTCGTCGGCCCAGATCCTGATGGCGCAGGATTGCCGCCCGCGCTTGTCGCCGCCGGCCTTCTCGCCGGCTTCGAGCGCGACCAGCAGGCGCTCGTCGAAATCGAGGCCCGAATTCTGGACATAGGCCTTCAGCGTCTCCTGGACGACCTCCGGCCCGGCCAGCATGTTGCCGGCGACCGAGACCTGCGGCCCGTCGACCGCGCCGCACCAGTCGATGCAGGCATTGCCGGTATAGGCGGCGATCTTGCCGTTGCGGTCGATCAGGTGGAGCTGGCGATGGGCGCGCCCCTCATCGGCTGCGGTGAGGCTGGCGATGATCTCGACCGCCGAGCGCCCCTCCTGCAACAATCTCAGCCCGTCCACGCCATAGAGCGGATTGGTGTAGGCCTGCGTCGCGATCGCGCCGACGCGCCCGCAGCCATAGGGCACGCGCGCGCCCGCAGCGAAGGCGCAGGTCGAGACAGCGACGCCATAGGCGCCGGTCGCGGCGTCGCGGGCGACGATTGACCATGTCATGGATGCAGAACTCCTGGATCACGCTGCATTCGGACGGAATCGTCCGAATGCAGCGTGATCGATTCTAATAGTTTAGAACATGCTGCGAAAAACCGTGGCCGCTTTTTCGCAGCATGTTCTAGCGCCCGGCTGCGTAGGCTTGCATCAGACGCGGGGTCGCAGCCGCGCGCAAGAGCCCGTTGGCGCTGCGTTCGGCCGCGGTCAGCCGGCCGACGGTCCAGGCCGGAGCCCGCTCGACCGCATGGCCGCGCCGGACGAGTTCGGCCAGCGCCGCCTCACCCAGGCTCTCCTCGACGGTGATCTGACCCGGCCGCGCCTCGCGCGGATAGAAGCTCGAGGGGAAATGCTGGGTGTGGAACAGCGGCAGGTCGATGGCCTCCTGCAGGTTGAGGTCATGATGGACCCGGCGCAGGAACATGCCGAGTTGCCATTGCTCCTGCTGGTCGCCACCCGGCGTGCCGAAGACGAGCCGCGGCTCGCCGTTCTCGAAGGCGAGGCTCGGCGTCAGCGTCGTGCGCGGTCGCTTGCCTGGCGCCAGCGACGAGGGCAGTCCCTCTTCAAGATAGAAGGACTGGGCCCGCGAGTTCAGCGGGAAGCCGAGTTCGGGAATGACGGGCGAGGATTGCAGCCAGCCGCCGGACGGCGTCGCCGCGATCATGTTGCCCCAGCGGTCGATCACGTCGATATGGACGGTGTCGCCGCGGCGCGAGGCGGCGACCATCGAGGCCAGGGTCGGCTCACCGACGGTCGCGCTGGCGGGCTTGCCGTTCTGGCCGGCGATGCGCAGATTGCCGAGCATCGCCTCGACCTGGCCCTCATAGCCGGCGACCATGCCGGGGCGCAGCTCATGCGAGGCCTGTTCGCCGATCAGCGCGCGACGGCCGCTGGCGTAATCCTCCGAAAGCAGCGTCGTCAGCGGCACTTTCACGAAATCGGGGTCGCCGTAATAGGCCTCGCGATCGGCGAAGGCGAGCTTCATCGCTTCGGTGACGTGGTGGACGTATTCCGGGCTGGCCGGGCCCATGCCGGCGAGGTCGATGCCTTCCAGGATCTTCAGGGTCTGGAGAAAGACCGGTCCCTGCCCCCAGGGCCCGGTCTTGAAGACCTCCCAGCCATGATAGGTCGCGCTCGCCGGTGCCTCGTAGCGTGGCTGCCAGCGCGCCATGTCGTCGGCGGTGAGCAGGCCCTTATGGCGCCGGCCCGAGGAATCGAGGACGGCTTCGCCACGGCAGAAGGCATCCATCGCCTCGGCGACGAAGCCCTTGTACCAGGCGTCATGGGCCGCCTGGATCTGCTCCTGCCGGTCGCTGCCCGCGGCCTCCGCCTCGGTGAGGATGCGCTTGTAGGTCCGGGCTGCCGCCGGGTTGCGGAAGAGCTCGCGGCCCTTCGGGACGTTCCCGCCCGGCAGATAGACCGCGCCGGAGCTCGGCCAGCCGCCGCTGAACAGCTCGGTCAGCCCGGCGATGGTGTCGGAGACGCGCGGCAGCATCGGGTGGCCGTTCTCGAAATAGCCGATCGCCGGCTCCAGCACCTCGCGCAGCGAAAGCCGGCCATGGTCGCGCAGCAGCGCCATCCAGCCGCCGAATGCGCCGGGCACGACCGTGGCGAGCAGCCCGTCGCCCGGGATCATGTCGAGCCCGAGCGCCTTGTAGGCCTGGATCGTCGCCGCTTGCGGTGCCGTCCCTTGCGCGCACAGCACCTCGACCTTCTTGCTTTCCGCCGAATAGAACACGGCCGGCATGTCGCCGCCCGGACCGACGAGGTGCGGCTCGACCACCTGCAAGACGAAGGCGGCGGCGGCGCAAGCATCGAAGGCGTTGCCGCCCTTCTCCAGCATCGCCATGCCCGAGGCGGTGGCGAGCCAATGCGTCGAGGTGACGACGCCGAAAGTGCCGAGGATTTCGGGACGGGTGGTGAACATGAGGGTATCCTTGGAGAGGCGGATCAGGATTCCTTTGGATCGAGCGCGTCGCGCAGCCCGTCGCCGAGGAGGTTGAAGCCGAGCACGGCGAGGAAGATGGCGGCGCCGGGGGCCACCGACATCCAGGGCGCCTGCTCCATGAAGTTCTTGGCGACGTTGAGCATCTGGCCCCAGGACGGGGAGGGCGGCTGCTGGCCGAGGCCGAGGAAGGAGAGGGCGGCTTCGAGGATGATCGCCTGCGCCATGAACAGCGTCGACTGCACCACGATCGGCGGCAGCGTGTTCGGCGCGACATGGCGGAACAGGATGACGGAATCGCGCACGCCGACGGCGCGTGCGCCCTCGACGAAATCCTCGGTCTTGACGCTGATCACCTGGCCGCGGACCAGCCGGATGAAGATCGGCACCGCCGACAGGCCGATCGCGATCATCGCATTGGTCAAGGACGGGCCGAGCACGGCAGCCAAGGCGATGGCGAGGATCAGGAAGGGGCAGGCGAGCAGTGCCTCGGTGATCCGCGAGATCACGGCATCGACCCAGCCGCCATACCAGCCGGCGGCGAGCCCGACCGGCACGCCGACGCCGAGCGCGATCAGCACCGAGACGATGCCGGCGAGCAGCGAGGCCTGCGCACCGAAGAACAGGCGCGAAACCTGGTCGCGGCCGAGCTCGTCGGTGCCGAACCAATGCAGCGCCGAGGGCGGCTTGCGGATGGCGAGGAAGTTCGACTTCAGGGGGTCGGCGAGCGGCAGCAGCGGCGCCAGCACGGCCATCAGCACGAACACCAGCACGATCGTGCCGCCGATCAGCGCCGCCCGGTTGCGCCGGAGCTTGCGCCAGGCCCGGCGCAGCGGCGTTTCGGCGCCCGCGGAGCGGCCGGCGGCGCCGGCAGGAAGTGCGGCATCCGCCATCAGGCCGTCCTCAGGCGCGGATTGACCAGGACATAGAGCACGTCGGCGACGAGGTTCATGAAGATGAAGCCGATGGCGGTGCACAGCACCACGCCCTGGACGACGCCGTAGTCGCGGTTGAAGACCGCATCGACGATCAGCTTGCCGAAGCCGGGAATGGTGAAGATCTGCTCGGTCAGCACGGCGCCGGCCAGCAATTCGCCGAACAGCAGGGTCGAGAGCGTGATGATCGGCACCAGGGCATTGGCGAGCGCATGCTTGTTGACCACCTTGCGCTCGTCGAGCCCCTTGGCGCGGGCGGTGCGGATATAGTCGGAGCGCAGCACCTCCAGCATCGCCGAGCGGGTATGGCGCATGATGAAGGCGGCGAGCCCGCCGCCGAGCACGAAGGCGGGCATGATCAGCCGCTCGATCGCCCCCCAGGGATTGCTGAAGATCGATTCATAGCCCGAGGGCGGCAGCAGCTTGAGCTCGACCGAGAACAAGAGGATCAGCATGATGCCAAGCCAGAAATTCGGGATCGAAAGCCCCGACAACGCCAGCGCGCTCGTCGAGTAATCGATCATCGTGCCCTTGCGCCGTGCCGCCAGGATGCCGGCGGGTATGCCGATGCCGATTGCGATGATGATCGAGGCGGTGGCGAGCTGGATCGTCACCGGCAGCTTCTGCAGGATCAGGTTCAGCACCGGCTCGCCGGTGCGCAGCGAGCGGCCGAAATCGCCCTGCACGACCTGCCCGAGCCAGGCGAAGAACTGCACCACGATCGGATCGTCCATCCGATAGATCTCGCGCAGCCGCGCGATCACCTCGGGATCGCGCTCCTCGCCGGCGATGACCAGGAACGGATCGCCCGGCAGCGCCCTCTGCAGCGCGAAGACGAAGAGCGACACCAGGGACAGCGTCGGGATGGCGATCAGGACGCGCCGGCCGATCAGGGCGAGCATGGGACGCTTCCGGATTCGCCGTCATCCCGGCCGCAGCCCTCGGGACCGACCTTGGGTCGGCCCAAGGGCAAGCGCCGCGGAGCGCCGGGATCGATTATCGAGCACGACGCCCTTCGATGGATCCCGGAGCGACCTTCGGTCGTCCGGGATGACGGGGCGGTTGGTGCGAGCTGGAGCAAGGCCGTTACGACCGCTTCAGCCCGGAAAGCCGGATCATCCCGTCCGGGTTGATCACGAAGCCGGTAATGCTCGAACGCAGCGCGAAGAACACCGTCTGGTTGTAGAGATAGACGATCGGCAGCTCGTCCTGGAGGATCTTCTGCGCCGCATCATAGCGCTTCTTGCGCTCGGCGACGTCATAGATGGTGCGGGCCTCGTCGAGCAGTTTGTCGACCTCGGCGTTGGAGTAACGGCCGTCGTTCTGGTTGCCCTTGGTGGTGACGAACTGGTGGATATTGCCGTCCGGGTCGATGCGGCCGGACCAGCCGATCCGGCTCATCTGGAACTTGCCCTGCTGCTGGTCGCGCAGCTGGCTGGCGAATTCGGTCGAGCGGATCTGAATGTCGATGCCGGCCTCCTGCGCCATCGCCTGGATGACCTGGCCGAGCTGCGCGTCGACGGGGTTGTTGGTGACGAAGAGCTCGACCGAGACTTTGCTCTGCCCAGCCTCCTTGAGCAGAGCCTTGGCCTTGGCGACGTCGCGCTCGGGCACCGGCAGCTTGGCGTCGACGAAGGTGCTGGTCGGCGGGAAGGGCTGGATGATCGGGGCATAGAGCCCCTCGAACACCACCTGGCTCAGCACCTTGCGGTCGATCGAGAGCGAGAGCGCCTGGCGCACGCGCTTGTCCTTGCCCATGGGCTGGTTGGCGGCGTCGCCATGGTTGGTGTTGATGGTGATGCCCTGGTAGCCGAGATTGGGCATGCTCGCGACCTTGAGCGTCTTGTCGCCCTGCGCCGATTTCACATCGGTCGGCGCGAGCCGTTCCAGCATGTCGAGCTCGCCGGCGCGCAGGTTCGCGAGCCTGACCGTGGTGTCGGGGATGGCGCGGTAGATCACCCGGTCGAAATGGTAGTTCGCGGCCTCCCAATGGCCCTTGAACCTGTCGAGCACGATCCGGTCGTTCTGGACGCGCTCGACGAACTGGTAGGGGCCGGAGCAGACCGGCTTGGCGCCGATATCGGCGCCGAGGCTCTTCGGCGAGAGCATCATGCCGGCCCGGTCGGTGAGCTGCGCGAGCAGGGTCGCGTCCGGCCGCTTCAGCTTCAGCGCGATCGTCGTTGGATTGACCACGCTGATGCTCTCGATCGAGGCGAGCTCGGATTTGCGCAGCGAATCCGGCAGTGTCATCGCCCGTTCGAGATTGGCCTTGGCGGCGGCGGCGTCGAAGGCCTCGCCATCATGGAACTTGGCATCCGAGCGCAGCTTCATCGTCAGCGTCAGCCCATCGGCCGAGAACGACCATTCGGTGGCGAGCCGCGGGACGATCTTCAGCTCCGGCGTGATGTCGAGCAGCTTGTCGCAGAGGCCCTTGAAGACGATGCGGCCGACGAAGGTGCGTGCCTTGTGCGGGTCGAGAACGTCCGGGTCTTCCTGCAGGCCGATGCGCAGGGTCGAGGGCGACTGGGCCAGCGCCGGCAGGGCGGAAAGGCCGATAAGGGCGGCGGAAGCGAGCAATGCGAAGCGTTTCATCGTAACGTCCCCTCTTCTTGTCGTTCTATGGCGGTGGTGCTGCGCCTCCTGCCGCCTGCGCGGCGGCGAACAGCGCGATCCGGCGGCGGCGGTTCTGGCTCTCCGGCGGCGGCGCCAGCCCGGCGGGCTGGCTAGCCGCGATTTCCTCGGCGAAATGGCAGGCGACGGCATGGCCGACCGCGCTGTCCCGCAGGGCCGGATGCTCCTGCCGGCAGCGCGCGCGGGCATGCGGGCAGCGCGGATGGAAGCGGCAGCCGGGCGGCGGAGCGGTCGGGCTCGGCAGGTCGCCCTCCGTGACCGGCTCGGCGCTGCGGGCGCGCGGATCCGGCACCGGGATCGCCGCCATCAGCATGCGCGTGTAAGGGTGGAGTGGCCGCGAGAACAATGTCGCCGCCTCCGCCAGCTCGACGATCTCGCCGAGATACATCACCGCCACCCGGTTGCTGGTGTGGCGGATCACGGCGAGGTCGTGCGCGACCAGGATGATGGTCAGCCCGAACGCGGCCTTGAGGTCCTCGAGCAGGTTGATCACCTGGGCCCGGATCGAGACGTCGAGCGCCGAGACCGGCTCGTCGCCGATCAGCAGGCTTGGGCCGCAGGCCAAGGCCCGGGCGATGCCGATGCGCTGACGCTGGCCGCCCGAAAACTCGTGCGGATAGCGATTGGCATAGTCGGGTAAGAGACCGACCTTGGCGAGCAGTTCGGAGACGCGCGCCGCCTTCTCCTTGCCGCTGGCGATGCCGTGTACGGACAGCGGCTCGCCGATCAGCTCGCCGACGCTCATGCGCGGGTTGAGCGAGGCGTAAGGGTCCTGGAAGATCATCTGCATGCGCCGCCTGAGCCGGCGCATCTCCTCGGCGGGGAGGGCAGTGATGTCCCGGCCCTCGAAGCGGATCGCGCCCGCGGTCGGCTCGATCAATCGCAGCAGCAGGCGCGACAGGGTCGACTTGCCGCAGCCGGATTCGCCGACGATGGCGAAGGTCTCGCCGCGCCGGACCTGGAAGGAGACGTTCTCGACTGCCCGCACCAGCGGCGCCTTGGCGAAGAGCGAGGGCTTCTTCGCCTTGAAATGACGGGTGAGGCCGACGGCCTCGACGATCGGTTCCGCGCCGGCTCCGCTCATGCCGCCACCATGGCGAGATCTTCGACCGGCGCCCGGAAGCAGGCGGCGCTGTGTCCGCCGCCGAATTCGCGCAGCGGCGGGCGGCTTTCGGTGCATTGGGGCGCGACAAAGGGGCAGCGCGAGGCGAAGCGGCAGCTCTGAGGCCAGCGCGCCGGCGGCGGCACCGCGCCGGGAATGGCCGCGAGCTTGCCTTGGCGCGGCCCGAGCGATGGCAGCGAGCCCATCAGCCCGAGCGTATAGGGATGCTGCGGGTCCTCGAAGATGCGCTCGACCGGGCCCTGCTCGACGATGCGGCCGGCATACATCACCGCGACTTCGTCCGCGACCTCGGCGACGACGCCGAGATCATGCGTCACCAGGATCATCGCCGTGCCGGTCTCCTTCTGGAGGTCGCGGATCAGCTTCAGGATCTGGGCCTGGATGGTGACGTCGAGCGCCGTCGTCGGCTCGTCCGCGATCAGCAGCTTCGGGCTGTTGGCAAGCGCCATCGCGATCATGGCGCGCTGGCGCATGCCGCCCGACATCTGGTGCGGGTAGGCGTTCATCCGCGCCTCCGGCGCCGGAATCCGCACCTTGCGCAGCATCTCGATCGCCCGGCGGCGGGCTTCCTCGGATGAGACCTGGTGATGGCAGAGCACGGCCTCGGTGAGCTGGTTGCCGATGGTAAAGGCCGGGTTCAGCGAGGTCATCGGCTCCTGGAAGATCATCGCCATCCGCTCGCCGCGCAGCTGCATCAGCCGCTCTGCCGGGGCGCCGAGGATCGCTTCGCCCTCGAGGATGACGGAGCCCGAGGTGATGCGGGCCGGGGGCGAGGCGAGGAGGCCCATGATCGCGAGGGAGACCAGGCTCTTGCCGCAGCCGGATTCGCCGACGAGACAGAGCGTGCGCCCGGCCGCGACCGAAAAACTCAAGCCGTCGACCAGCGAAAGCCGTTCGGGCAATCCGTCGAAGCGGATCGACAGGTCCTCGACAGCAAGCACCGGGGATCCGGCCGGGGCCGGCCGGCCTGAGGCTTCCTGTTCGGCATTGCTCCGGTCAGCCATGCGGATTGGTCCCACGCGGAACCAGCGTGGCGCATTTCACGGTCTGCGTCGATAGCATCGCCGCCAACAGCACCGCCCCGACCCCTCGCGCTTTTCTCAAGCTTGCATGCATCCTGCCCCGCTCGCGGCCGCGGATGCAAGTAAACCGCTATTCCACGGGATTGCCCTGGCATGCATGGCTGAGGCGCGGTCAGGTCTGTCGCATCGCCGAGGAACTCTGTTATTCAGGCGCGCGTCCGGCGATCCGCCGGACGAGCCAACGATCTGAAGAGCCGACGAGGAAGCGCGAGACCATGCTGCTGGGAGTGATCGCCGACGACATGACCGGGGCGACCGATGTCGCGCTGATGCTGAACCGCGCCGGCATGCGCACCCTCCAGGTCATCGGCGCGCCCGCCAAGGGCGCTGCGCTGCCGGAGGCGGACGCCGTCGTCGTCGCCCTGAAGTCGCGCACCAATCCGGTCGCCGAGGCGGTCGCCGATTCGCTCGCCGCCTGCGAGGCCCTGCTCGCCGCGGGCGCCCGCCAGATCCTGTTCAAGTATTGCTCGACCTTCGATTCGACGGCTCAGGGCAATATCGGCCCGGTGGCCGACGCGCTGATGCAGCGTCTCGGCGCCAGCCAGGCGATCATCTGTCCGGCTTTCCCGGCCAATGGCCGCTCGATCTTCCAGGGTTATCTCTTCGTCGGCGCCGTGCCGCTGCACGAAAGCTCGATGAAGGATCACCCGCTGACGCCGATGCGCGATTCCAATCTGATGCGCCTTATGGGCGCGCAGACGCAGCATCCGGTCGGCCTCGTCGCCTATTCCGCCGTCTCGCAGGGGGCGAGCGCCGTCCGCAAGCGCTTGGCCGAGCTCGCCGCCGAGGGCGTGCGCTATGTCGTCACCGACGCGCTCGACAACGGTCATCTGATGGTGCTGGGCGAGGCCATTTCCGACCATGTCCTGCTGACCGGCGGCTCGGGCATCGCGATGGGCCTGCCCGAGAACTTCCGCAAGGCCGGGCTGCTGCCGCGGCGCGAGACGGCGACCCATCTTTCCGCGCCGGCCGGCCGCGCCGGCATCATCTCGGGCAGCTGCTCGACCGCGACACGCGGCCAGATCGCGACGGCACGCGCCGCCGGCATCCCGGCGCTGAAGGTTGATCCGCTCGCTCTGGCCGCGGGCTCGCAGAAGGCCGCCGATCTCGCCGCCTGGGCGCTCGCCCAGCCGGAAGACAAGCCCTTCCTGGTCTATTCGAGCGACGATCCGGCAGAGGTTGCCGCAGTCCAGGACAAGCTCGGCCGCGAGAAGGCGGGCGAGACCGTCGAGCATGCCTTCGCCGAAGCGGCGCGGCTTTTGATCGCGGGCGGCGTTTCCCGCCTGCTCGTCGCGGGCGGCGAGACCTCTGGCGCGGTGGTGCAGGGGCTCGATGTGCGCACCCTGGAGATTGGTCCCGAGATCGATCCGGGCGTGCCCTGGACCCGCGTGGTCGACGGTCCCGAATTGGTCGTGGCGCTTAAGTCCGGGAACTTCGGCGCGCCCGACTTCTTCCTCAAGGCCTGGAGCCTGCTGCGCTGACCTGCCGCGGCGCTCGCGTTTGCTCCTTGGGAAACTCGTATAGGATGCCGGTGAGGCCGGAGCAGGATGCGAGCCGGGCGGGAATTCGTTCCCGCCTGAACCTGCCCCGGCTCCCGGATGAGAGGCAGGCACGGGAATGGACATGGCGTTTCTCGGCGATCTCCTGACGACGGTTGCCGATCGCGGACGGGCGCTGATCAATTTCGAGCGCTTTTCGTCTGGCCGGCGCGAGCCGTTGGCCAAGCTCTGCGAGCATCTGCTTTCGGGGCGCGGCGAGGCCTCCGGCATGGCCCTGGCGCAAGCCGTGCTCGAGGAATGGGAGCGGCTCGACCCTGCCGGCCGGCTCGGCTTCTTCCGGATGCTGCAGGAGCGTTTCGGGCCGGATCACGACCGGCTCGAAGCCGCGATCGCGCGTTATCGCGAGGCGCCGGACGCCAGCGCGGTCTCGGAGCTGCATCTCGCCTCCGAGCCGCGTCGGCAGGAGCTTTTCCGCCGGCTCAACCTCGCGCCGGGGGGGACCCATGTGCTGGTGAGGATGCGCGAGAGCCTGCTGCGGGAACTCGAAACCGAGCCGGGGCTTTCGGTGGTCGATGCCGATTTCAGGCATCTCTTCGCCTCCTGGTTCAATCGCGGCTTCCTGGTGCTGCGCCGGATCGACTGGCACACCCCGGCCAATGTGCTGGAAAAGATCATCCGCTACGAGGCGGTGCATACGATCGAGGACTGGGACGAATTGCGCCGCCGGCTGGAGCCGGCCGACCGGCGCTGCTTCGCCTTCTTCCATCCCCAGCTCGTGGACGAGCCTCTGATCTTCGTCGAGGTGGCGTTGACCGGCGAGATTCCGCGGCGGATCGATGATCTGCTCAGCGAGCAGCGTGAAATCCTGCCGGCTTCGGCCGCGACCACGGCGGTGTTCTACTCGATCTCCAACTGCCAGGAGGGCCTGCGCGGTATCTCCTTCGGCAATTTCCTGATCAAGCAGGTTGCCGAGGACCTGAAGCGCGAATTGCCGGGGCTCGACGTGTTCGTCACGCTCTCGCCCGTGCCGGGTTTCGCGCGCTGGCTCGCCAGGGAGCTGGCCGAGCCTGCGGCGCTCGGCCTCGGCAACGAGGAGGCTGCGGCCCTGATGGCCAAGCCCGCCGAGGTCGCGGCGCTCGACGAGGCCGGCCGCGCCCGGCGCGACAAGCTGCTCGGCCAGATGATGGCGCAGTACATGCTGCGGGCCCGGACCGGCTCGGGCCGGGTGATCGATCCGGTGGCGCGCTTCCATCTCGGCAATGGCGCGAGACTGGAGCGCATCAATGTCGGCGGCAACCTGGCTGAGCGCGGGCTGCGCGAGTCGCATGGCGTGATGGTCAATTACCGCTACGACCTCGCCGACATCGAAGCCTATCACGAGGCCTTCGCCAGCCGCTCCACCGTGGTCGCCTCATCCTCGGTCAAGAAGCTCCTGCGCCCGGCCGGCGCCTGAACCACACGAACCGACACTGCCTGAAAGGACCCGCAATCATGGGTAACCATCTGTTCGATCTCATCCGGGCGCGGATTCCGGCGCCGGACGCCCGCTTTGCGCTGATCGATGACGGCCGGGTCTTCAGCTATGCCGACATGGTCGCGGCTTCCGGCCGCTATGCCGGGGCGCTCGTCGCCCTCGGCGTCAAGCCGGGCGACCGCGTCGCCGTCCAGGTCGAGAAGAGCATCGAGGCGCTGATGCTCTATCTCGGCGCGGTCCGCGCCGGTGCGATCTTCCTGCCGCTCAACACCGCCTATACCCCGGCCGAGATCGAGTACTTCCTCGGCGACGCCGAGCCGGCGGTCTTCGTCTGCGACCCCGCCAAGGCGCAGGCGCTGCGCCCCTATGCCGAAAAGGCCGGTGCGAAGCTGGAGACGCTCGGCGTCGGCACCGGCAGTCTGATCGAGAAGGCTGCGGCGGCCCCCGCCGACTTCGCCGATGTCGCGCGTGGCGCCGACGATCTCGCCGCCATCCTCTACACCTCGGGCACGACCGGTCGCTCCAAGGGGGCGATGCTCAGCCATGACAATCTCTCGTCGAACGCCCTGGCGCTGGTCGACTACTGGCGCTTCGGCAAGGAGGACGTGCTGCTGCACGCCTTGCCGATCTTCCACACGCACGGCCTGTTCGTCGCGACCAATACGGTGCTTTTCTCCGGCGCCTCGATGATCCTGCTGCCGAAATTCGATCCTGACCAGGTCTTCAAATACCTGCCGCAGGCGACCTGCATGATGGGCGTCCCGACCTTCTATGTCCGCCTGCTCCAGGATCAGAGGCTGACGCCCGCAGCGACCAAGCATATGCGCCTGTTCGTCTCCGGCTCGGCGCCGCTGCTCGCCGAGACCCATCGAGAATGGCGCGAGCGTACCGGCCACGCCATTCTCGAGCGCTACGGCATGACCGAGACCAATATGAGCACCTCCAACCCCTATGCGGGCGACCGGGTCGCCGGCACGGTCGGCTTCCCGCTGCCGGGCGTCTCGGCCCGGGTGGTCGATCCGGAGACGGGCAAGGAACTCGCCCGCGACGAGATCGGCATGATCGAGGTCAAGGGCCCGAACGTCTTCAAGGGCTATTGGCGCAACCCCGAGAAGACCAAGGCCGAGTTCCGCGAGGACGGCTTCTTCATCACCGGCGACCTCGGCAAGATCGACCCTGCCGGCTATGTCCATATCGTCGGACGCGGCAAGGACCTGATCATCACCGGCGGCTACAATGTCTATCCGAAGGAAGTCGAGACCGAGATCGACGATATGCCGGGCGTGATCGAGAGCGCCGTCATCGGCGTGCCGCATCCTGATTTCGGCGAGGGCGTGACGGCGGTGGTCGTCGCAAAGTCCGGTGCGGACATCACGGCGCAGGGCATCGCCAAGGCGCTGGAACAGAGGCTGGCGAAGTTCAAGCAGCCCAAGCAGGTCTTCGTCGTCGCCGAACTGCCGCGCAACACCATGGGCAAGGTCCAGAAGAACCTGCTGCGCGACACCTACAAGGACATCTACGCCAAGTAGCTGAGAACGGGGAAAGTCCGGATCCAAGCCTGGTCATCCCGGGCGGAGAAGTCCGACCCGGGATCCGTGCCGGAACGGTTCAGGCATGGATCCCGCGTCGGCGTTGCTGGCGCGGCTTGTCCGGGATGACGAAAATTCTGTTCAGGCGCCCGCCGGCGCCGGGCAGCTGATCGCGATCGTCTCGCCATCGGCTGGGATACGCAGCCGCTTTGCCCCGATGCCGCGCGCCTCGGCCGCCCGGCGCAGGGTGGCGCGATCGACCGTCGCATGGTCCAGCGCCTCCATATGGGTTGCGATCACGATGGCTTCGGGGTGTGCTTCGCAAAGTTCCAGCGTCTGTTCCGCGTCCATCACGATCAGCGTGTCGTCCCATTGCGCGCCGCAGGAATGGGTGACGATCACGTCGGGGGCGGTCGTCGCGACGGCATCGCGCAAAGGCGGATAGAGCACGCTGTCGCCGCACCAATAGAGCGTCGGCTCGCCGGGCGCCTCGAAGACCAGCCCCATCACCGGCCCCATTTTTTCGACCACCGCACCGGTGCCGTGCTGGGCCGGCTGCCGGGTGATCACGATCGGGCCGAGCCGCAGGAAATGCTCGAGCGGCGTCACATTGACGAAGCCTGCCTGGCGGATCGCCGCCTCGTCGCCGGGCTGGCAGAGCAGCGGCAGCTCCTTCGGAATGCGCTCCTTCGCGACCGCGTCGAAATGGTCGGCATGCAGATGCGAAACGATGACCTGCTCGACCCCGGCAAGAATGCTCTCGATCGGCTCCGGCAGAGCGACCATCGGATTCTGTGAGCGGCCGGTGAAGGAAGGCCGGCTGTGCTTCGAGCCCAGATCCGGGTCGATCAGCAGCGTCCTGCCGGCATAGGTGAGCTTGAGCAGGGCGTTGCGCAGGAGCTGAAGCTGCATGGCGGTTCCTAGGCGGAAGGATCGGACCCCGCCGATCCTTCCGCCAAAGCCGCGCCGCGACCAGTTCCGATTTGTGAAGGAAACTGCATCGCGGCGTTAGGCTAGTTTCGGATTTCGACAGGCCCAGGATGGAGTGCTAGCCGCCGCTCAGGCCGCGAACTGCCCGTAAGGTACGCTGTTGCGGGCGCTGCGCAGGGCGCTCGCCCACCAGTGCAATTGCCCGAGCATCGTCGCCATCGCCCGTTCGGCCCGTTCCGCATCGGCGAGCCGGCCTGCCTCGTCGAACTGGTTCCAGGCATTGGCGAAGCAGACGCCGTCGCGGATCGTCGCGGCATGCAGCTCGGCGAAGACGAGCCGGAGCTGCTCGACGGCCCGCAGGCCTCCCGAGACACCGCCATAGGAGACGAAGGCGACCGGCTTGCCGCGCCATTCGGGGCCGGTATCATCGATGATCGCCTTCAGCGGCGCCGGAAAGCTCCGGTTGTATTCCGGCGTCACCACGATGAAGGCATCGGCGCGGCCGAGCCTCGCCTTGACCTCGGCGAGGTCGTGCGCGGCCGGATCGACCGCTTCCACCGAGAATGGGCCTTCGCCCTCGACCTGCGCCAGAGTCCAGCCGGCGATCTTGTCGCAAAGGCGGCCTTCGCGGGAGCTGCCGTAGATCACGGCGAGGTGGATGGAGTGGGTGAGCCGACGATGCATGGGAGCGCTCCTTGGGCTGGCGAACCAGCGGAGCACACCGTATAAGACCTCAACTAAGGTTGAGGTCAAGCGCCGTGGTCGCAAAGGCACGCAGGGTTTTCGCGGAGGATCTGAGCGTCGGCGAGGTGGCGCGGCGTAGCGGCCTTGCCGTCTCGGCCCTGCATTTCTACGAGGCGGAAGGGCTGATCCGCAGCCGCCGCAGCGCCGGCAACCAGCGCCGTTATGCGCGCGAGGTCCTGCGCCGGGTCGCGATCATCAAGGTCGCCCAGCGCACCGGCATTCCGCTCAAGACCATCCGCGAGGCCTTCCAGACCCTGCCGGCCGAACGCACCCCGACGGCCGAGGACTGGAGCCGACTCTCCGCGGCGTGGAAGCTCGAGCTGGAGCGTCGGATCGACCGCCTGACCCGGCTGCGCGACCATCTCACCGACTGCATCGGCTGCGGCTGCCTCTCGGTGAAGAGCTGTCCGCTCCACAATCCCTGGGACGAGCTCGGTCAGCAGGGGCCGGGGCCGCGCCTGCTCGATCCGGATTGAGATTGCTGCGGTGGCGCAGATGCCGTGCGCTACCGTCATGGTCGGGCTTGTCCCGACCATCCACATCTGCCTTTTTGCAGTACGGCGTTCAGGACGTGGATGCTCGCCCCAAGGGCGAGCATGACGCGCTGGGGCAATGTCGTGCGGAGAGTCTAGACGCTTTACGCAGCGCCCAGGAAAGACGGGTTCAGCCCGCCTTGTAGAGCTTTTCCAGCGGGAATTTCGCGACATCTGCCAGAAGTTCCACGAAGCCTTTCGCCTGGAACTCGGCCGTCGCCTTGCCCTTTTCGGCCGTGGCGAGGCTGGCATCGCCGACCGCGCCGGACGGATTCACGTCCTGCGCCATCCAGGCGAAGGGGTGTGCCCCGGTCGGACGCAGCCACTTGTAGTCCTCGGCCATGGCGACCGTCAGCGGCTCGAAGCGGCCGGCCTTGCTCATGTCGACGAGGTCCGGCCGGAAATGCAGCATCAGCGCGGTCTCGACATCGCCGCCATGGATGCCGTGCAGCGCGTCCAGCGGCGCGAACAGGCCCGGCGGCAGGCCGAAATTGCTCCAGGAGGTCGAGACGGCAAGCATGCCGTGGGCGACGCGCAGTTCGCGGGCGACGACCTTCATCGGGTCGACATTGCCGCCATGCGAGGTGACGAGAACTAGCTTGCGCAGCCCGGCGCGCTTCACGCTCTCGCCGATCTCGATCCAGCTGCGGATCGCGCTTTCCCAGGAGAGGGTGAGCGTGCCCGGCGAGTGCAGGTGCTCGTTCGACTTGCAGATCGCCAGCGTCGGCAGCACGAGCACGTCGAGCCCGGCCGGAACCTGCGGCATCGCCAGCGCCAGCATCGCGTTCATCACGGTGGTGTCGACCGAGACGGGCAGATGCGGACCATGCTGCTCGATCGCCGCCAGCGGCAGCACGGCAAGGGTGGTTTCGGGCGAGAGACCCTGGAAATCGGTGGTCTTCAGATCGCCCCAGAAGCGCGCGCTCATCTCGTCTGGTCCTCGCTAGGCCGGGTCAGGTCCCGTCGCTGTCTTCTACATTGCAAAGACCGCGCTGGAACCCGCCTTTGCGCCATGGCAGCGAGGCAGGGCGCGAAGGCTTAGCTGTGGATCGCGCCGGATCGGGCGCCGCCATGCATGGACAAGCGCTGCCGAAGCCGCTGACTGGCGCTTGTGCGCCGGCTGAGCCGGGGGCATTCTCCGCCGGTCGCAGCCCAGCGCTCGTGCGTCGCCCACCGCGAGCCGCCACCATCAGTTGCGGAAGGGATTTCAGACATGACGATGAAGTATCGCCTCGATCGGCGCGCCGCGCTCGGTCTGCTCGGTGGTTCGGCCGCTTCGGTGCTGATCCCGGTTCCCGGCGCGCGCGTCAACGCGCAGACGCTCGACAAGGTCAGCTACCAGACCAATTGGCGCGCCCAGGGCGAGCATGGCGGCTTCTACCTCGCCGCCGCCAACGGCATCTACAAGAAGTACGGCCTCGACGTCGACATCCGCCCGGGTGGCCCGCAGCAGAACCCGACCCAGCTCCTGCTCGGCGGCCGCGTCGACATGATCATGGGCAATTCGCTGGAAGCGCTGCATTTCGCCAAGGAAGGCATTCCCTTCCTCTGCATCGCCTCGATCTTCCAGAAGGACCCGCAGGTCCTGATCTCGCATCCCGGCCAGGGCAATGATTCGCTCGCGGCCCTGAAGGACAAGCCGATCCTGATCGGCGCGCAGGGCCGGGTCGCTTTCTGGCCCTTCCTCAAGCTGAAATTCGGCTATCGCGACGAGCAGGTGCGGCCCTACACCTTCAACATGGCGCCCTTCCTGGCGGATAAGCGGCTTTCACAGCAGGGCTTCCTCTCCTCCGAGCCCTTCGCCATCCGCAAGGCCGGGGTCGAGCCGGTGGTGCATCTCCTCGCCGATGCCGGCTTCGAGAACTACAACACCACCATCACCATCTCGAAGAAGATGGTCGACGAGAAGAAGGATCTGGTCCAGCGCTTCGTCACCGCCTCGCTCGAGGGCTGGGCCGAGTATCTGAAGGGCGGACCGGGCATCGCCGCGGCCAATGCCCGGATCCTGAAGGACAATCCGGATATCGACCAGGAGAAGCTCGACTACGCCCTCAAGGCGATGACCGAGAACGGCATCGTCCTCTCCGGCGACGCGCTCACTCTGGGTATCGGTGCCATGACCGATGCGCGCTGGGAGCGCTTCTACAACAGCATGACGCAGGCCGGGGTCATTCCGGCCGGAGTGGATTTCCGCAAGGCCTACAGCCTGGAATTCGTCAACAAGGGCGTCGGCAAGGCCTGATCGTCGCGACCGCCCGGTTCCGCCGCCATCGGCCATCGCCGGCGGATGTGCGGGGAACCCTCCTGGGGATGGGTAGCCCGGAATGACCGCAGCGCGCTTTGCGCCGCGGCCCATCCGGGTTATCGCCATTCCAGACAAGCCCTAAGCGATTGGACCATCAGGCTTTGGACACGGCCTATCTGAGCACATCCCCGGCGGCATCGGCGAGCGGCACAAGCCCGCTGGTCAGCGTCCGCCGGGTCTCGAAGCAGTTCGCCAACGGCACGCTCGCCGTGCGCGATGTCGATCTCGACCTCGGCGCCGGCGAGTTCATCAGCCTGCTCGGCCCCTCCGGCTGCGGCAAGTCGACCTTGCTGCGCATGATCGCCGGCCTCGCCAGCCCCAGCACGGGCGCGATCGAATGGCGTGGCGCCGGACAGGACGGCGCAGCGGGCGCGCGGCCCGATCTCGGCTTCGTCTTCCAGGACCCGACGCTGATGCCCTGGGCCAACGCTCTGGCCAATGTCATGCTGCCGCTCAAACTCAAGCATGTTCCCAGGCGCGAGGCGGCCGAGCGTGCCGCCGAGATGCTGGCTCTGGTCGGCCTCAAGGGCTTCGAGAACTCCTATCCGCGCGAGCTCTCCGGCGGCATGAAGATGCGCGTTTCGATCGCCCGTGCGCTGGTGATGCGGCCGAAGATCCTGCTGATGGACGAGCCCTTCGCCGCGCTCGACGAGATCACCCGCCACCGCCTGAACGACGACTTGCTCCAGCTCTGGTGGAAGGAGCGCTTCACCGCGGTGTTCGTCACCCATTCGGTATTCGAGTCGGTCTACCTCTCGCAGCGCATCGTCGTGATGGCGGCGCGCCCCGGCCGGGTCATGGCCGATTTCGCGGTCGACGCGCCTTATCCGCGCGACGATCTGTTCCGTACCTCCGCCGACTATGCCAGCCTCTGCAGGCTCGCTTCCGGCCGGCTCAAGGAGGCCATCGGCTCATGAGCGCCCCCGCCACAGCCACAGCCTCCCCGGCCCATGACGGCACCGATGCCGAGGCCCGCCCGGTCCTCGATCGGGAGCCGCATCTCTTCGGCCTGCCGGCCAGCGCCTGGCCGCGCCTGCTGGCGCCGCTCTGCATCGGCGCCCTGGCGCTCGGGCTCTGGGAGTTTCTCGTCCGCTGGAACGAGGTGCCGTCCTATGTCCTGCCCGGGCCGCTGCTGATCGGGCAGACGCTGGTCGAGGACTGGTCGACGCTTTCCGGCTCGCTCTGGATCACCTTGCGCATCACCTTCATGGCGCTGGCGGCGGCGGTGTTCTTCGGCGTCACGCTCGCCGTGCTGTTCACCCAGTCGAAATGGCTGGAAATGGCGCTCTTGCCCTATGCGGTGATCCTGCAGGTGACGCCGATCGTCGCGATCGCGCCGCTGATCATCATCTGGGCCGGCGATATCGATCTTTCGCTCTTGATCTGCGCCTGGATCGTCGCCTTCTTCCCGATTCTCTCCAACACCATCCTCGGGCTGAACTCGGCCGACCACAATCTCGTCGACTATTTCAAGCTGCATGGCGCCACGCGCTGGCAGACGCTGCGCTTTCTCAAGCTGCCGGCGGCCCTGCCGTATTTCCTCGCCGGGTTGAAGATCTCGGGCGGGCTGGCGCTGATCGGCGCGGTCGTCGCCGAATTCGTCGCCGGCACCGGCGGCAGCGCTTCGGGGCTGGCCTATCGCATCCTGGAGTCCGGCTACCAGCTCAAGATCCCGCGGGTCTTCGCGGCGCTGATCATGATCTCGCTGACGGGCGTCGCGATCTTCCTGGCGACGAGCTGGATCTCGCATCTCCTGCTGCGGCGCTGGCACGAGAGCGCACTGAAGCGCGAGAACTGAAAGACGGGAACGGCCGGCTCAGGCGAAGAAACGCAGCCTTTCCTCGACCGGCAGCGAGCCGATCGCCCGCAGATCCGCCTCGGAATAGCTGATCTCGAGGCGCGCCGAGCTGCTCGGCGGCACGGCGGGAAACGCCTCCGCGGGCGCGCCGATATCGCTGAAGACGATGTCCTCGTCGACCATGGAACGGCCGGCCAACCGGCGCAGGCGCTGCCTGCCGGGCTGCGGCCCGTCCTGTGCCAGCGGTGCGCGCCTTTGCGTGTCGACTTCGACGATGTCGATATCGCCGGGATCGGTGAGCGGTTGGCGCAGTTGCAGCGGGGGGTGCGGCTCCGGGATTTCCACGATCACGGCGGCTGGCGTGGCCTCGAGCGGAACGGCCGTGCCCTCGACCAGGGCGCGCAGGCTGGAATCGAGCATGGCGACGGTGGCGGTCATCTTCTCGATCTGGTCCGCCGCCGCTTCGACGGTCGCCGTGGCGCCGTGGATCTCGGCGGCGCGACGGTCGAGCTTGTCGCAGATATCGGGGGCTGCGCCGCTCTCGCGCAGCGTCCAGGCCGCTTCCTGAATGGCTTCGGCGGCGCCGATGATACCGGAGGCGGCCTCCTGGATCCGGCCTGACAGCCGCGACGGGGCCGCGCTGCCGACGCGTTCTAGATCCTCGCGCAATTCCGCGATCGCGCGCGCCGCATCCGGGAAGCCGAGATTGGCTTCGAGCACGGCGGAAGGGGCAATCAGGAGCCGTTCGAGCCGGCCAATGGCCGAGAGCACCGTCTCGGTGTCGGATTGGCGGTTGCGCTTGGCGTATTCCGCGAGGAACCAGCGGCCGCGCCCGGTTTCCATGACCGCGGCCGAGATGGCTTCATAGTCCACTTCGCTCAGAGGTGTCAGCGAACGCGCATCGCTCATGGCAAGGCTGCTCTCCACGGGCTGGTCAAATCGAGTCGAGCCGATCGAAGATGGCCATCCGGCAATCTGCTGGTGATTCTTTAAGAAATCGCTGCCACGGCCATGTCCTCCTCGCCATATTCCGGGTTCGGTTCCGGGCGCTGGCTTGCTGCGCGCCTCTCCCTGATGCACGGGCTGAACTTCGTCGGCATCGGCTTCTATCTGCCGTTCTTCCCGGTCTGGCTCGGCGCGAAGGGGCTGAGCGATGTCGAGATCGGCTATGTCCTCGCCGTTCCCATCCTGGTGCGCGTCCTGGCGGCGTCGTGGATCACCGGCCTTGCTGACCGGCGCATCCCCCCGGTTCTGCTGCTGGCGCTGCTGAACGCCTGTGCCGCAGCGGCCTATTACACGCTGTCGAGGCTCGAAGGGCTGGTTCCGATCGCGCTCGTGACCACGCTCGCCGCGGTCGCGCTCTCGGGCGTCGTGCCGCTCGCCGACATCCTGACCACGACCCAGGTCCGCGCCGGCCGCCTGCGCGACTATGGCCGGGTCCGCCTCTGGGGCTCGGTCACCTTCGTGCTCGGCAATCTCGCCGGAGGCTATCTCGTGGCGCGCCATGGTGCCTGGCCGATACCGCTCGTTCTCGCGGGCTGCAGCCTGATGGCGGCGCTGGCGGCCTTGCAGGCTCCGCCGCCCCCGGCGGCGGCGGCCGAGGCGAGCGGGCGGGATATGCCCATCCGCGGCTTCTCGACCAGTTTCTGGCTGGCCATCATGGCCGCGGCCTGCGTCAACGCCACCCATGCCGCGCTCTATGCCTTCGGCTCGCTGCACTGGCGCAGTCTCGGCTTCAGCGACGAGCGCATCGGCTTTCTCTGGGCCATCGCGGTGGTCGCCGAGATCGGCGTCTTCCTCTTCGCCGGCGGCATTGCGGCCCGTGGCGTCGGCGGCCTGCGCTGGACCGTCATCGCCGCCATGGCGGCTGCGCTGCGCTTTGGTCTGATGGCCTTCGACCCCGGTTTCGCCTTCACCATCGGGCTCCAGCTCCTGCACGGCGTCAGCTTCGCCTGCGCGCATCTGGGCGCGCTCGCCGCGGTCTCGGCTCTGGCTCCGGAGGCGCGCCGGGCGGCGGCGCAGGGGCGTCTCGTGGCTGTCGGTGCGCTGGCGATGGGAACCCTGACCGTGCTCGCCGGCTATCTCTACCGGCTTCTCGGCCCGGGTGTCTTCCTGGCCATGGTTCCGGTCGCGCTGGTCGGGGCCGGGCTCGCGACGCTTGCCATTGCGGGGTTGCGCGGCGATACAGGCCGGGGGGCGACAGATTCGATCGCAAGAGGCCGGTAAACCCTCATGACCGCCGTCGACGACGCTGAACCGCAAGCGGTCTATCGCGATGAGGGCGGAGTCCTGGCTGTCGCGCTCACCGGCAATTGGAGCGCCGATCGCGCTCCGCGTCTGGAAGCGCTCGTTGCCGAGATCGGCGAGCGCGTCGCAGCGGTCCGGCAGGCGCAGCTCGATCTCTCGGCTATTTCCCGTCTCGATACGCTCGGCGCCTACCTCCTCGCCCGCCTCAAGGATATCGGCGAGACCAGTGGCGCGAAGGTCGAGCTCGCCAGCCGCCGCCCCGAGCACGGCGTGTTGCTGGGCGAGGTCGCTCTGCGCTCCTCCGACTACAAGGCGCCGGGTAAGCCGATCGGGCTGGTCACCGTCCTCGTCAATGTCGGCAAGGCCATCACCAATTTCGGCCGTGACCTGGTCGGAGGCGCCGTTTTTCTCGGCGAGGTGATGATCGCCTGCGGCGGGGCGCTGTTCGGGCCGCGCAAGTTTCGCGGCCCGTCCCTGATCAACCAGATCGAGCTGATCGCCTTCAGCGGCGCGCCGATCATCATCCTGATTTCGTTCCTGGTCGGCTGTATCGTCGCGCAGCAGGGCATCTTCCAGCTGCAGCAGTTCGGCGCCGCCGCTTTCGTGGTCAACCTGACCGGCATCCTGATCCTGCGCGAGCTTGCCGTGCTCCTGACCTCGATCATGGTCGCCGGGCGCTCCGGCTCGGCCTTCACCGCCGAGATCGGCTCGATGAAGATGCGCGAGGAGATCGATGCGCTGCGGGTGATGGGGCTCGAGCCGATCGAGGTCCTGGTCGTGCCGCGCATCCTGGCGCTGATGATCTCGCTGCCGATCCTGACCTTCATCTCCGCGATGGCGGGGCTGGTCGGTGCCGGGCTCGTCTCCTGGCTTTATGGGGGCATCGGCCCCGACACCTTTCTCGCCAGGCTGAAATCGGTGATCACCTGGCAGCATTTCGCTGTCGGCCTCATCAAGGCGCCGTTCATGGCCTTCGTCATCGGCCTGATCGCCTCGATCGAAGGGCTTGCCGTGAAGGGCTCGGCCGAATCGCTCGGGCGCCAGGTCACGGCCTCGGTGGTGAAGGCGATCTTCATGGTCATCGTCGTCGACGGGCTTTTCGCCATGTTCTTCGCCTCGATCAGTTTCTGAAGGGCAGGGCGATGGCGGAGCAGGGGGATCTGGCAATGCCTATGGCCGCGAGGGAGCCTGCCTCTGCCGGCGCCGGCGAGCCCGTTATTCGCGTGTGCAATCTCAAGGTCGCGTTCGGCGAGAAGGTCATCATGGATGGCTTGAACCTCGAGGTGATGCGCGGCGAGATTCTCGGCTTTGTCGGCGGTTCCGGGCAGGGTAAATCGGTGCTGACGCGCACCATTCTCGGTCTCGTCGGCAAGCAGCGCGGGACGATCGAGGTCTTCGGCGAGGATGTCGACCGGCTCGACGCACGTGGCCGCCGGACGCTCGAGCGGCGCTTCGGCGTGATGTTCCAGCATGGCGCGCTGTTCTCGGCACTGAGCGTCAAGCAGAACATCCAGCTGCCGATGCGGGAATATCTCAAGCTTTCGCCGAAGCTGCTCGACGAGCTCGCCATGCTCAAGATCGAGATGGTCGGCCTGCCGCCGGACGCCGCCGACAAGACGCCCTCGGAGCTCTCCGGCGGCATGATCAAGCGGGCCGCACTCGCCCGCGCGCTCGCCCTCGACCCCGAGATCGTGTTCCTCGACGAGCCGACATCCGGACTCGACCCGATCGGCGCCGCCGATTTCGACGAACTGATCATGACGCTGAAGCAGACTTTGGGACTGACCGTGTTCATGGTAACGCATGATTTGGACAGTCTCTTCGTTGCGTGCGACAGAATAGCCGCCCTGGCGGATAAGCGTGTCATCGCGGTCGGTTCGCTCGCTGACATGCTGGCCTGCGACCATCCCTGGCTGAAAGCCTATTTCGGCGGCGAGCGGGCCCGGGCCCGATTGCCGCAAGACAGTATGAGGACCTGACGGAGCAACATGGAGTCTCGCGCCAACTATGCTCTGGTCGGTCTTTTCACGCTCGCAGTGATCGCGGCGATGTTCGGCTTCGTCTATTGGTTCGGCAGCGGCGGCTCCGGCCGCAAGCAGGACGTCCGGGTGATCTTCACGGGGTCGGTGACCGGGCTGGCGCGCGGTTCGAGCGTGCTCTTCAACGGCCTGCGCGTCGGCGAGGTCAAGCAGATCGGGCTCCAGCCTGACGACCCCAGTCGCATCTACGGGGTGATCGAGGTCGAGAACACAACCCCGCTGCGGATCGACACGCGGGCCCGCATCGAGGCGCAGGGGCTGGCCGGCGTGGTCGCCTTGCAATTGATCGGCGGCCAGCAGGATGCGCCGGTTCTCCAGGCGAAGCAGGGCGAGGCGCTGCCGACGATCTACGCCGACCGCTCGGAGTTCCAGGACATCATCGAATCCGTGCGCAATGTCGCGCAGAAGGCGGACGAGGTGCTCGGCAGCCTGGATGGCCTGATCAAGGAGAATTCCGGCTCGATCACCAACACCGTTCGCAACGTCGAGAAGTTCTCGGCGGCTCTCGGGAATAACGCCGACGGCATCGACAAGCTGATGGCGAGCTTCGGGCAGATCGCCGAGACGATCTCGCCGCTGACGCAGAAGCTCGGCGTGCTCAGCGAAGAGCTGACGGAGGTTGTCCGCTCGGTCGACGACCAGAAGATCTCCAACATTATCAATAATATCGACAAGTTCACCGCGGCCCTCGGCGGCTCCAGCAACGACGTTTCGAAGGTGGTTAGCGATGTCGCCTCGATCACCGAGAAGCTCAACCGGGCTGCCGATCAGGTCGAAGGCGTGCTCAAGGCAGCGCAGTCCTTCCTTAATGCCGAGGACGGGCAGGGTGCTCTCGCCGAGGTCGGCAATGCCGCAAAGTCGATTCGCGTCCTCGCCGACAATCTCGACAAGCGCACGGCCGAGATCACCACCGGGATCAACCGCTTCACCGGCCCCGGCCTGCGCGATCTGGAAACGCTGGCGTCCGACGGCAAGCGGACTCTCTCCGAAGTGAACCGAACTTTGCGCAGCTTCGAGCGTAATCCCCAGCAGTTCATCTTCGGCGGTCGCCCGCCGCTTCCCCAATATGGTGGATCGCGCTAGTTCGATGCTGATGCCCAGCCCGCTTTCGTCGCTCTCCGCTCGCGCGCGTGCCGCTTCCGGCGCGATCGCGGTCGCCCTGCTGCTGGCAGGCTGCGGCGGCGGCCCGACACCGACGACCTTCGATCTCTCGGCGCCGCGTGATTTCGGCCGCGTCGGCGGCTCGCAGGCGGCCCTCGTCGTCGCCGAGCCGACAACGGTGCAGGCTCTCGATTCCGATCGGCTCATCGTCAAGGATTCCGCCGGCGCGCTGTCCTTCCTCGGCAGCGCGCAATGGGCCGACCGCGTGCCGCGGCTGGTCCAGACCCGGCTGATCCAGACCTTCGAGAACGGCAGCCGGATCGCTGCGGTCAGCCGGCCGGGCGAGCGCATGGTGCCGGATGTCCAGCTCAACACCGACATTCGCAGCTTCAACATCTATGCCGCGAGCGGCCAGGCCGTGGTCGAGATCACCGCCAAGCTGGTCGGCGACCGCACCGGCAAGATCCAGCGGGCCAAGCTGTTCTCGGCGCGGGTGCCGGCCGGCACGGCCGACGGGGCTGCCGCGGCCCATGCGCTCGACAAGGCGCTGTCGCAGGTGCTGATCGAGATCGTGCGCTGGGCCGGCCGCGGCTGACACCGATGCGTGGGGCGGCGCCTGTCGTCTTGCCCAAGGCCCTGCACGAGACGCTCGCCGCCGCCGCCGGCATCATGGCCGTCGCACGGGAGCCGTGGTGGGTCATCGCCAGCGCAGCCATCGCCTTGCATGGCGGGCGCGTGAGCGACGTCGCCGACGTCGATATCCTGGCCAGCGTCGCGGATGCGAGGCGCGTCGCGCGCCAGCTCGGTCTTGAACTGCGTGCTCCCGCGCCGCATCCCCGGTTCCGCTCCGAGGTCTATCTCTCCTGGGGCGGTGCTCCGCTTCCCGTCGAGTTCATGGCCGGCTTCGCGGTCCGCGCCGGAGACGCCTGGCGCGAGATCGTTCCCGCGACGCGGCAGGTCGTCCGGGTCGGCGGCGTCGCGCTCCCTGTTCCCGAACGCGAGGAGCTGCGCGCGATCGTCGAGAGCTTCGGGCGGGCCAAGGACCTGCGGCGCGTCGACCTCCTGCCGCGAGATTGAGTGCGAAGCGGGTACCGGTTCGCGTGAGGAAAAAGGCGATAAAACAAACGGATAGAGAATTTCCGCGGCCCGGTATCGCGGAGGTGCTCTAGGTGCCGCAGAAAGTCGCCAGAACGCGCTCATGGGCGGCCGGCGGCAAGGCATAGCTCTCGCGCCCCGGCTGCTCCTCATAGGGCCTCGCCAGCACGGAAAGCAGTTCCTCGAAGGGGGCGAGGTCGTCCCGTTCCTCAGCTGCCTGGATCACCGCTTCGATACGGTGGTTGCGCGAGATGAAGAGCGGATTGACGGAGCGCATCGCCGCCCGACGCGCCTCGGCCTCGGCCGCGAGCGCCTCCTTCTGCAGCCGCTGGCGCCAGCGGCTTTCCCAGCCATCGAATTCGGCGGGGGTCTCGAACAGGTCGCGGCAGGCCTCGCCATCGGCGAGGGAGGTGGTGTCCTGGCCAAGCCGTCGGAAGGTCAGAGTGAAGTCGGCCTTGCCGCGCTGCATCGTTTCCAGCAGCGTCCTGATCAGTTCGATGTCCTCGGGCTCTTCCGTGGCGAGGCCGAGCTTGCGGCGGAAGCCGGTGACGAGCCCGCGCTGGAACAGGGGCTCGAAGCGGTCGAGCGCCGCCTGCGCGATCGGAATCGCCTGATCGACATCCTCGGCCAGCAGGGGCAGCAGCGCCTCGGCGAAGCGGGTCAGGTTCCAGCGCGCGATCGCCGACTGGTTGCCATAGGCGTAGCGGCCATGCTCGTCGATCGAGCTGAACACCGTGCCGGCATCATAGCTGTCCATGAAGGCGCACGGCCCGTAATCGATGGTCTCGCCGGCGATCGACATGTTGTCGGTGTTCATGACGCCGTGGATGAAGCCGATCAGCAGCCATTGCCCGACGAGCGCGGCCTGCGCCGCGATGACGGCCTCGAGCAGACGGAGATAGGGCGCCTCGTTGTCGGCGCAATCCGGATAGTGCCGGGCGATCGCGTGGTCCGCGAGCACGCGCAGGCCCTCGGCGTCGCCGCGTGCCGCGAAGAACTGGAAGGTGCCGATCCTGATATGGCTGGCGGCGACGCGCGTCAGGATGGCGCCGGGCAGGGGACGCTCCCGTCTGACCCAATCCCCCGTCCGCACTGCCGCGAGCGCCCGCGTCGTCGGGATGCCGAGTGCCGCCATCGCCTCGCCGACGATGTACTCGCGCAGAACCGGCCCGAGCGCCGCCCGGCCGTCTCCCCGGCGCGAGAACGGCGTCGGGCCCGCGCCTTTGAGCTGGATGTCGCGACGGCGGCCCTCGCGGTCGACCACTTCGCCGAGCAGGATGGCGCGGCCGTCGCCGAGCTGCGGGTTGAAGCCACCGAACTGGTGTCCGGCATAGGCGGTCGCGATCGGCATTGCCCCCTCGACGAGGCTGTTGCCAGCCAGCATCGCAACGCCCTGTGGGCTGCTCAGCCAGGCCGGGTCGAGGCCGAGCTCCGTCGCCAGCGCCTCGTTGAGCTTGATGAGGCGCGGCGCGCTGACTGCCGTCGGCTCGACTGAGGCGAAAAAGCGCGGGGGAAGCCGCGCATAGGAGTTGTCGAAAGCGATCCTGCTCATTGCTCGTAGATAGTCCGGGCTATCGGCTTCGCAAAGGGACGGCGCCCGCGCGCTGCCAGCGCTAGCCGCTGGCAAGAAGAAGGCGTGGGGCCTGCGTGTCGCAAAGCGTTGCGGCATGGCCAAGGCGATGATTGGCCGTAGCGCGCCGATCATCGGCTATTCTGCATCGGAGGTGGGTCGACCGCCGTGGCGGGACTTTCCGCTCTCGACCGATATCGTTGAAAAAGTCGGCCATTTGAGCGCTGCTGCCGGGCGGCGGATCTGGCCGATCGAGGCTCGCCTTCTCATGCGGCCCTGATCTGTGGCCCGTTCGGAAGGAGCTTTGCGAGTTTCCTGAGGTTCTGGGCGGCAGCGGCGA
>NZ_JAFKFX010000049.1 GCF_017308075.1 Allobosea sp. | reverse complement strand
CAGCGAGCCCGCTACATCACGCTGGAAAGCATCGCACCGATCAGCGATGATCCCATCGTCAGCCTGCCCGCCGTGGCCGCCTGACCCGCCCGGCCAACGCCGGCATCGTGGTGGCTCCGCGAAGCTACACCACCATCAGGGACACGACCTCACCCTTGGGTGCGCGGATGTGGTCGACCATGTTCGCGATGCGACCGCAGCCGCATGCACAACGCTCGTTTCCCGGCAGGGCGAAGAAGGCAGCAGAGGCCTTGCGCCACGAGCTGCTGTAACCGCGCTGAGCAGCGGTGCCGCGGCTGGCGTCATAGGCCTTGGCCTTGGCCACCTGGCAGGCGCAGCGCTGGCCGGACGGCACGACCTTGCCACAGCTACAGATACGGGGTGCACGGACGGGCATCAGGATATGGCCTCGCATGAGATGGCGGCGCGCCTGACCTGCCAGCGAAGCGCTCCAGCGCACGCCCCTGAACAGGTGACTTTAGCGTCCGATGGATAGCGGCGGCGGAAGGTGGTGCCGCAGATCATGCAGTCAACCGGACGCCGCTTCTCCGTTTGGCGTCGCGCAAAGCTCGCAAAGCAGGCGAGGCCACAAAACCTCTGTCTTGGGTGAGACCCGAAGGACGAAGTGCCGCAGGCCTCGCAGACGAGAGGGAACCACCGGCGATCGGCGGGCCTGCGTCTGTGGTGCGCCCGGTCTGTACAGGCTCTGGAGCAGTAAAGCGCATCGAGCCGCTTATCCGGCGCGATCGGGCCATGGCACTGCCTGCAATGCCGGTTGAACTTCGCTGCGACGATGACGCGAGGGCGCGGAGGCCGGGGGCGCGCCTTGCGTGCGCACGACCTCGAGCAATAGATCGTGCCGGTCTGCTTGGAGACCGGGATTGCGCTGCCGCACTGAGCACACCGGCGGTTCTGCGCGCGCTTCGCCTCTTCCAGCGCAATCGTGTCGAGGTGAGAGGCGTGCGTGTCGACGCACCGGCGGCAGCAATAGATCCGCTTAATCGCATGGGGGCGCGACAGGTCGATTTCCTTGCCGCACCAGAGGCAGCTATCTCCCTTCAGATCGTCAAGGCGCATCATCGCTGACGGCCTCCCACTGCTCCACGGTGAAGCGACGGTGCAGGTCCATGCGATGGGCCGACGAGCAGCGCGCGGAGCAGTATTTCCAATTGCCCTCTGGGAGTGCCCAGCCGCATCGAATGCAGCGCTCACGCTCGAAAGTGATTACGCCGTCCTGGACCCACTCAGGTTGCCCCTGCTGGTAGGTGGGCCGTTTGGCGCCTATCTGGCTGAGAGCCGAGCGCACGATGTCCGCCGCCATGTCGTCCGCATCCGCCCATGACCAGCCGCGCAGGCAGAGCCCAGAGCGAAGCCCGTGACGCATGAATCCTTCGAAGGCGAAATCGGTGGGCTCGCCGCGCCGCATGATCACAGCGGTCTGATCGATGAGTCTCCTCCGATAAACCTGATCGCCCTTGCGCTTGCGGCGCTTCTCGCGATGCCCGGCCAGCGTGACGGGCTTGGCACGCAGCAGCAGATAGGCGGATTGCGAGCCGAACAGTCGCGCCCTGGTATGGGGATCGATCATCAGCACGGCGCGTTACCCGCTAATCCGGCCTTCGATCCGCACCAGCACGTCGCCGATGCGGATGTTGTCCACCTGGACGACGGCGCGCTGGCGATTCTCGACGAAGAGGAAATCGCCGATCCTGATGTCAGCGGTTCCGCCGGCAGCGCCGGGCCATGCCACTCCAGCCGCCACAATCGGCGTCGGGCTCATGATGAACTTCGAGTCCGTCACCTTGATGCCGCCGACGAGGTCCGTGGTCGCATAGCCGGACAGACGCAGCCGTATCGTCAGTTCGGTGAACGTCATACCGGTGCCGATGCGCCGGCGCAGGGTCGCGCTCTGGCCGTGGCTGGCGAGCATGCGATCAAGGGAGGCGGTGATGGGGCGCATGGGCTCACCCCACATTGATGCTGCGATAGGGCGAGAGCAGCGCCTGCGCCTCGAGCGAGAGCGCATCGCCGTTGGCGGCGAAGTACGTGAAGGTGGCGACGCCTGCGGTCTCTTCGCTGCGCAGCGCGGGGTTGCGGCCTATGCCGTGCCAGGCGCTGCGGACCATCAGGATGCACGCCCGCTCGATGTCATGCGGAAGGGTGCGGTCGGTCTCACCGGGAAGCGCGTAGCCGGTGCGATAGGTGATCACGCTGTCACCCACGGGCCAGAGCCAGAGGCGCCCATCGGATGCCCGGTAGCGAAGCTCTCCCTTCGCCGGGTCCAGCACATAATCCGCCGGCGCCAGCGCGATCCCTGTGACCGAGACGCTATCGACCGAGGCGACGGGCCAGCGCTCCAGCAGGATCACGCGGCGATCGCAGAGGCGGGTGATGTCGCGCGACTCGCGCACCGTGGCGAGGCCGAAGGTGCGACCGCACCATGCGGCGATCGTTTCGGAGAACTGGTCGATCAGCGTGCCGAGCGCATCGTCGGAAGCGCTGCCGGTGATGCCGAGATCCGCCTTGACCGCATCGAGCGTGGTCAGGCGCGTGCTCTCTGCGGGGGTGATGATCTCGATCATGTGCCGGTCCTGATCCTGAGGAGGTGCTCGACGCATTTTTGCGTCGAGCGATTTCAGAGACTTGGATCAGGCGATCGGCTCGCGCTCGCCGTTGCTCAGGATCGCCACCGCGCCGGCCGCGATCGAGGTACCGGAGGCCTTGGTCAGCACGACGCGGATGTAGCGTTTCCGCTTCGAGCCGATGTAGCCGACGCGATAGGTGGTGCTCGCCGCCAGCGCCGTGGGGAAGGCGCCGAGCTGATCGGCCGCCGCCACGTCGGTGAAGTCGCCGCCGGTGGTCGTGTCCGACTCCTGCAGCTTGGCGCCGAAGGCTCCGGCGCTAACGATGGCGCCGGTGTTGACGACGATCAGGGCGCTGTCGAAGCCCTGAATATCGATCGCGGCGCCGTCGACGGAGTCGGACTGGACCGCGGGGGCCAGCGCCGTCACCGCCTTGTTGCTGTGATAGGTGTCACGCATCGAACTGTCCTCCTTACGCGGCCGCGATCTTGAGGAATTTCAGGGCGTTGAAGTCGCCGGCGCCGCCGCCCACGCGTTTGTAGACATCGAAGATCACGCGGCCCTTCACCGAGATCTCGTCGCGGTGGATGCGGATGCCCTGGCGGTCGACGATGACGTAGCCCTGCCGGAAATCACCGAAGGCGATCGGCGTGGCGTCGGCTCCGATGTCCGGGAGATTGTCGTCATAGGCGACCGGGAAGCCGAGCAACGTGCCCTGTTCGCCCTCGACGAGGTTGCCGGTCGGAGCCCAAAGGAAGCGCTTGGCGGTGTCCTGAAGCTGGCGGACGCGGATGGCCGTGGTGCGGTTCATCAGCCAGCGGGCATTGCCGCGATACGGCGCCCGCAGCGTCATCATCAGCGCGACCAGCGCCTTCGCCAGGTTGTCGTCGGTCGGGGCGCTGGCATGGCCGGCAGGCACATACTGGAAGGTGCCCCACGGGCGGGTAAAGTCCTTCGTGTTGGCCGTGGGATAGGCCAGCAGGCCCTTCGGCGTGCCGTCCAGCCCGGCGCCTTCGAGGAAGGCTTCGCCCTCAGTCTCCGCGAAGTCGTGGGTGGCGTTGTTGATCAGCCAGGAGGCGATATCGACACTGGCGTCGTCCAGCACGTGGCGGGTCGCGGCCGGCGCGGCGTACAGCTCCGAGACGGTATAGCTGTGCTTGATCAGCTCCGGCCGGGCGGTGTCCTGCGGGCGGGCGTCGCGCTCGGCCACCCACTGCGCGCCGCGGCGGCCCATGCTGTAGAAGCGCTCATAGGAGCTCGAGCTGATCGTGACGACCTCGGCCAGGCCGCGCAGGGGCGACAGGTCCGTCATCAGCGCGCGGATCGAGGTATCGACCTGCGGCAGGACCAGATAGCCGCCGGACGGGTCATTGTCCGAGGCCGCCGCCTTCATTTCCACATCCGAGCCGGAGCGGGCATAGATCGCCAGCGCCTTGCGCTCGACCTCGGCCGCCTCTTCCTTCGTCTCGCCGCCGGCCGGGCGATTGGCCTTGGCTTCGAGGGCGTCGAGCCGCGTGCCGATCTTATCCTGATCGGCGGACTTGCCCTCGATGGCCTTGAGGCGGTTGTCGACCGTGGTGCTCAGGGTATCGAGCTTCTGGATGGCCGCGGCGATCGGATCGTCGTCGTCCCCCTTCACCTCGATGGCTCCCATGGTCAGGGCGCGGGCGGAAACATGCTGCATGGTGCGGTCCCCTTTCAGGCTCGCAGGCGCTCGGTGGCGCGGTGAATCGCCTCTGCGAGCCGGAGCGCGTCAGCGACGGATTTCGAGGAGGTGATGCGCGCCCCGGGGTGCATGCCCACGGTCACGAGCGAGATTTCCATCAGCTCCAGTGATTTGATGACGCGGCCACCGCCAGGGCGGGCCTTGCCCTTGGCTCCAGCGAAGCCGATCGAGAGGCCCTTGACCGCGCCGGCCCGGACCAGAGCGCGGGCACGGCGGGCGCCGGGCACGTCTTCCAGCAGCATCTTGCCGGCGACGTGGAAGCCATCGGCCTTCACCGTGGCGCTGTCCCAGGTTCCGACCGGATCGCTCATGTCGTGGGCGAACAGCATCGGCAGCGGCAAGTCGAAGCCCTTGAAGGCGTCCGGCTCGATGATGTCGCCCACGCGATCGGCGACGCCGAACTGCCACGCAATACCTGAGACAGCCCCGGCGTCGTCGCTCGCGATCTTCGCGCTGACATACTTGCGCTCGATCACGCTGCAGCCTCCGAACTATTCCGAGGGGTAAGACTTCCGGCCGCTCCCCGGTTTTGGGGAGCGGCGGCCGTGCCGCTGGTGGTGTTGGGGTTCAGGTACTCGTTGCCGCCGTCATACGGGCCGCGGTTCTCAAGCTCGCGGACCTCGTTCGGATTCAAAATCCGGCTGCTGATGGCGCTGGCGTAGGCCTGGAACCGCTTGGCGATATCGGCCTGAACGAGGCCGTTGGTATCGAACTCCGCGCCAAGCTCTTTCTGCTCGTCAGGGCTCAGCAGCCGGGCAATGGCGCCGGACCACGAACGAATGCGGGGCAAGAGGCAGAACGAGAGATAGGCCTGCGCCGCCGCGTCAAAATTGCCCCACGTCGCTCGCGAAAAATCGGCGATGAGGACCGGAGGAACCGCGAACGCCCTGGCGATTTCGACAAGTTGGTAGGCGCGAAGCTCGGCAAACTGCAGATCGACCGAGCTGAAGGTGAGAGGCGAGAAGCCCATCCCATCTTCGAGGATCGCTGTATTGCCGCTGGCCTCGCCGGCGTGTCCTTTGCTCCAACTCTCCTTCAGCCGGGCCAGGACCGGTTCGCTGATCTTTTTCGGCGAGGTCAGGATGCCGCTCGGCCTGCCGCCGTTCGACATGATCCGGCCGGTGTGGGCTTCGAGCGCCGAATAGATCCCGATCGCCTCGCGCGCCTGGCGCACCGCTGACAGCCCGTCGAAGCTGCTGACGTGCAACACGTCGCGCCAGTGATACGGGCGCTGTCCGCCGCCCTTCAGGCTGACGACATAAGTCGGCTCGTCACCGTCGCCGAGCTCGACCTTGACCCTATCGGGCGCCAGCCGGATCAACTCGGCAGGTCGACCCTCGCCAACGCGGTTCGCCAGCGCATAGCCGTGACCCGTCAGAAGCGAGTCTCGCTCCAGCGACGAGACAAAATCCGAGGAAGAGGTCCAGCCGTTCGCCCTGCCATGCAGGAGGCCATAGAGCGGGTGATCAGTGGCCTTTTCCTTCCCGCCATCCTCAAGCCGGCGATACAGCCGCAGCGGCAGGCTCGATAGCGTCTCGCATCGGAGCTGCACTGCCGCGCGGACCGGCACGCATTCCAGCGCCTTCGTCGGAGTGACAGCGATCTTCGAGGACGTGGCGCCGGCCGCGGCGAGGAACTCCTGCAGCGCAGCGAGGCTCTTCGATTCTGTATCGTCAGCGATTTTTCGGGAGAACGGCCACATGGTTCACACCGAGGCCGTAGAAATTTTGAGGGTTCGCAGTTTGTGATTCTGTGACCCGCGGTGAACCCAAACGAAGAAACGAACCGTGGCCCCTTGTTTTGAGGCCCTAGTAAGTCGTTGATTTTCTTTGGTTTTATGGTCGGAGCGAGAGGATTCGAACCTCCGACCCCTTGTCCCCCAGACAAGTGCGCTAACCGGGCTGCGCTACGCTCCGACGCGTCGGCTTATAGAGGCGCTGCCGCCGCGATGCAACGCACCAGATGGGCATGGCAGGCAAATCTTCGCTGGGGCGAAGCGCCGCGCCGGTGCGGCATGGTGGGTTTCTCCCGCAAGCGACGGCGGATGCGGACGTGTCGCCTTCTCTGCCGCCGATCTGCTCAAGGGGAAGGACGAGATGTCGAGGCGAGCCGGCAAGGTCTCGGAAAGAATGGCTTGGTACAGGGGATGTTGGAAGACGCTGCCGTACGAGGCCCGGGACAGCGCGGTCCAGGAGCGATATTCGACATGGACTCCAGTACTGCTTTTATCGCGGCCTCCCTGATGATGCTGGCCAATGGCACGGTGCTGGGGTTCATGCATGGCGATCTGCCGGTTACCCTGCGGCCGGCTGCGCGGAATTGGCAGTCGGGTACCTTGCTCGTCGCTTGCGGCTGCTCGCTGTTCGCCGTCCAGCCGCTCCTGCCGCTGACCTTGACCGTGACGCTCTCGAACGCCCTGATCCTGCTCGGGCTGACCGCCTATTATCGGGCGCTTTGCGCCTTCTACGAGCGCGCGCCGCGCGCCCTGCTGTGGCTTCCGGCGGCTCTGGGGACGCTTGGGGTCTTCTGGTTTTCCGCCTTTCAGCCGGATACCGAGAGCCGGATCGTGATCATTTCCGCAGCCTGGCTGGCTCTGATGGGAAAGAGCGCCCTGATTCTCTGGCAGGGCGCCGGTCGAGACGACGCCTTGAGCCGGCGCATGCTTCTCGGGATTTTCGTGGGCGTCTTTTTGTTCACGACTCTGCGGCTGGTCCACTATGTCACGCTGAGAATCGGTCCTGATTTCAGCATCGCCGACAATGCGAGCTGGATGAACCTCGCCACGCCGATGTTGGCGGCGACCTTGCCGGTGATCGGCACCACCGCCTTCCTGCTGATGTGCTCGGACCGTATCCGCCGGCAATGGGAGCGCGCTGCGTCGACCGACTATCTGACCGGGCTTCCGAATCGGCGCACACTTTCGGAGGCCGGCGCGCAGCGTTTCAAGACAGCGCGTGCCCGCCGGGAGGAATTCGCGATCGCGGTGATCGACATCGATCGCTTCAAGGCGGTCAATGATCAGCACGGACACGAGGTCGGCGACATCGCGCTCCGGCATGTCGGCCGGCGGCTCAAGGCGGCGCTGCGCGATGGCGATCTGGTCGCCAGGACCGGGGGCGAGGAGTTCGTGGTCCTGCTGGAGGGCGCTGGCTCGGTCGAAGCCGAAGCCGCCGCCGAACGTCTTCGCGCTGCCGTGCGGCTCGATCCCTTCGCCGTCGGGGCGCTCAGCGTGCCCGTCACCGTCTCCGTCGGCGTGGCGGTCTGCCGGACGCAGGATGCGGATTTCAATGCGCTGTTGCGCCGCGCGGACGAGGCCCTGTACGCGGCGAAGGCCTCCGGTCGCAATCAGGTCAAGCTCGCAGCCTGAGGCGCGCGGAGAGGGCTGGACGGCACGGCGTCTCCACAGGGAGCCGCCGCTCCTTAACCATGGATCTTTACCTTTTCTTAAGCATCCGGTTGCGCCCGCGCCGATGTCCTCGCATGTTCGGGCCTTGAAACCGAAGATGCGAGGGCATCGTCATGTCGATGGCACTGGCTGATCGCGGACTGCATCCGGCGCGTGCCGCGGCCGGGGCCGGCCGGGGCTCGCTCGAAAGCTTCTTCACAGGGCTTGCTCCCGACTGGCATTCGCGCTGGGCCTGGGACCACTATGAAGCGACGATCCTGGCGCTGGCGCACCAGTTCGGCCTGGCGCGACTCTGCGAGATCGGTGGGGGGCGTGATCCGCTGTTCTCGCGGCAGGAAGCCCAGCGCTATGGCCTCGATTTGGTGGTCAACGACATTGATGCCGGCGAGCTCGCCCTGGCGCCGAAAGGCCTGCGAACCGCCCGCTTCGACATCGCCGGCGATCTTTCGGAGCCGGACATCGCACGCGGCAGCTATGACATGATGGTCTCGCGCATGGTCTTCGAGCATGTCGACGACGTCGAGCGCGCCTGGCGCAACATCCACGCCCTGCTGGCGCCCGGCGGCATTGGCCTCGCCTTCGTGCCGACGCTCTGGGCGCCGGTTTTCGCGCTCAACCATGTCCTGCCCGAGAAAGCCTCGCGCGCCATCGTGCACGCGCTTTTCCCGGCCAGGCGCGACGGTGGCGGCGACCCGAAATTCCCGGCCTTCTACGATTGGTGCCGCGGCAGCCGTTCCAGATTGGCGCCGATGCTGAACCGCGCCGGCTTCAGCGATATCCATGTCCAGCCCTTCTGGGGCCATGGCTATTTCGAGCGGATGCCGGGGCTGCGCCAGGTCGACGACCTCTTCAACCGGCTCGCGGCCAGGACCGGCTGGGAGTTCGTGACGACCTATGCCTATGTGGTCGTCCGCAAGGAGCGCTGAGGCCGGAGCATCGGGCCGGAAAGCGGAACCCGTTCTTCGCGCGGGTCCGACGTTTGAACAAAAGGTTGGATCGCCATCTCGCGTCCGATCGGACGCGCGGCGATCTAGTCCCCGCGTGGCGGCGTCGCCGGGCTGAGCACCGCCAGGCCCCAGACCAGGCCGAGCATCAGGTAGAAATGGCGCCAGTGATCGGTGTCGATCTGCAGGCCCTGCAGGATCGTGACGAACAGCACCGACCAGAGCACGATCGCATGGCCCTGCCAAGGCGAGCGGCGCAGGGCGACACGCCAGCCGGCGAGGCAGGTCGCGGCCATCAGCGCCAGGAACGACACGCCGCCGAGCCAGCCATAGGAGGCGAAGGCGTTGATGTAGACATTGTGCGGGTCTTCCGGGAAATACCAGCGGAAGCGCAGCGGGCCGAAGCCGTTGGGCAGGTCGAGCAATAGCGGGATCGAGCGCAGCTGGTTGCCGAAGCGGCCGGTGACGCCCTGGTCGTAGTCCTGGTCGAGGCTGGCGCGGATCTCGAAGACGCTGCGGATGTTCTCGAAGGACAACGCGATCAGCATCGCGACGATGACGAGCACCAGCGAGACCAGGGTCAGGAAGACGATGCGCGTGCGTTGCGTGCTGCTCGGCGAGGTCAGGAAAGTCAGCGCCGTCATCATCATCGTCGCGGCGACGAGGTTGGCCCAGGCGCCGCGCGAAAAGCTGAGGAAAAGCGCGAGCAGCGGCACGCTCATCAGCAGGAAGCCCTTGATCAGGCCGATCCGCCCGGTGAGCACGGCATGCAGCGTGTAGACTATCGGCAGCACCAGGAAGGGACCGAGCACGTTCGGGTCCTTGAAGGTGCCCGAGGCGCGGCCGTAGAGCGCGAGCACGCTGCCGAGTCCGGCGATGTCGAAATAGCCGAGCAGACCGGCAAAGCCCGCGCACCAGGCCGAGAAGAGATAGCCCTTGCGCAGCGTGTCGAGACGCCCGAGCGGGTCATCGGCCATGATCGCGGCGAAGAAGATCGCCGTCAGCATCAGATAGACCGAAACGGCGGTGAAGCGGACGGAGGGAGCCTCGTCCATCCAGGGCAACAGCGAGAAGACGCCGCCGAGATTGTAGAGCAGCAGCAGCAACGCCAGCGGCAGCAGCTTCTGCGAGAAGCGGATGCCCGTCAGCGCGAAGACGAACAGCGTGATCAGGAAGACGAATTCGTAGGGCGAGGGCTCGATCAGGGCAAAGCCACTCGAGGCGGTCAGTAGCCAGAGCGTGCTGCGCTTGATCGCGGCATAGGAAATCTGCAGCCCGCCTCGGCCGCGGCCTCCGGCCTCGCCGCTTTCCGCCAGCGCGCTCAATAGGCGTTCTCGTTCTTGGTCAGCAGCGAGAGCGGCGTCTTGATCAGGATGTAGAGGTCGAGCAGCACCGACCAGTTCTCGATATAGTACAGGTCGTGCTCGACGCGGCGCTGGATCTTGTCCTCGGTGTCGGTCTCGCCGCGCCAGCCATTGATCTGCGCCCAGCCGGTGATCCCCGGCTTGACCTTGTGGCGGGCGAAATAGCCGTCGACCACCTGCTCATAGGCGCGGTTCGAGGCGGTGGCGTGGATGGCGTGCGGGCGCGGGCCGACCAGCGAGAGATTGCCCTTGAACACGACGTTGAAGAGCTGGGGCAGCTCGTCGATCGAGGTCTTGCGGATGAAGCGGCCGACACGGGTGACGCGCGGATCATCCTTGGTGACCTGCTTGGCGGCGGCGAAATCGCTCATCTCGTGATAGAGCGAGCGGAATTTCAGCACTTCGATCAGCTCGTTGTTGAAGCCGTAGCGCTTCTGGCGGAACAGGATCGGGCCCTTGGAGTCGAGCTTGACCGCGATGGCCGTCGCCAGCATCAGCGGCGAGAGCAGGATCAGGGCGAGCATGCCGACGACCTTGTCGAACAGCCATTTGACGACGATGTCCCAGTCGGCGATCGGCCGGTCGAAGACGTCGAGCACCGGGACGGCGCCGATATAGGAATAGGAGCGAGGCCGGAAGCGCAGCTTCGACATATGGGCCGAGAGCCGGATGTCGATCGGCAGCACCCAGAGCTTGCGCAGCATGGTCAAAAGCCGCGCCTCCGCCGAAATCGGCAGGGTGAAGATCACGAGGTCGAGCTTGGTGCGGCGAGCGAATTCGACGAGGTCGTCGATGGTACCGAGCTTGGGATAGCCGGCGACGAGATCGGGCGAGCGATCGTCATTGCGGTCGTCGAAGACGCCGCAGACTCGCAGGCCGGTGTCGCGCTGGGCTTCGAGCGCCTTGATCAGTTCCTCGCCGGCCGGGCCGCCGCCGACGATCGCGGTACGCCGCTCCAGCCGGCCGAGACGGGTCAGGCGCAGCACGATCAGCGAGGCCGCCAGCCGCTCGGCCAGCAGCAGCGCCAGGCCGCCGGCATAGAAGCCGGCCAGCCAGACGCGCGAGACCTGGTCGCCGATCTTGAGGAAGAAGAACACCGCCAGCGCCAGCAGGAACAGCATGGTCCAGCCGGCGATCACCCGCACCGCCATGCTGACGAAATTGCGCAGCGCGCCGACATGATAGAGATGCAGCGCCTGGAAGACGGCGAGAGTGCCGATGGCCATCAGCGGGATGCTGAGCTGGTAGGGCAGGGCGCTGTCGACGCGGCCGGCGGCATAGAGCCAGAAGATCAGGCCCCCCGTGCCGGCGACGACGAGCAGGTCGGCGAGCCGGACGAGCCCCTCGATCAGCACCGGCGACAGCGTGCGTTTGACCGGCATGGCGGCGATCCGCTCGGCCAGCGGGTGGAAGGCGCGGGTCGAGCCGGAAGCGGGCGAACCGTCCTGCGCGGGGCCGGCCGAATCCGCCTTGATCAGGTCGCGAACGTCGAAAGCGCCCATCTCGTCCATCCTCTCCGCCTGCTCGCGCCAAAGGCTCGGGCATCGGCAGTCGACTAGCGCAAATTGCTCTCGGAAGGTTTAACCCGCCGCTGCGAAAGCTGAAGCGATTTGAGTGGAGGCGGGAGCGTTTTCGGCACCTGCGAGGCCTGCCGCCACGAGGTTCGGCACACGCTCCGGCGGAGTTGGATTTTCGCTTGGGCCATCAGGGTGATAGCCCGTGTTTCGATGGTATCCGGACAGCCGTGAAAACACCCATGAGATCGCTGGAAGTCGCGTCAACGTTGACAGAAAGCACAATTTCAGGCATTCAGAGCTGCGATGAGCGACTGAGAAGCACATATTTTCTGGCTTCCGCCCCCGATCTAACGGGAAATGGGCGTGATGCTGTGCTGACCTTCGGTGAGAACCGAAGAGTTCCTTATACTCTCTTGTTTCGTCTTTAAAACGCCAACGATGCGCACCCCGTCGACGTCGCACCCGCGTCGCCGGCGCCTTGGGCCCGCGCCAATTGTGTGACCTGTGTCTTTTCACTGGATTGTTCTGCTCGCGGCGGTCGCCGTCGAGATTCTCGCTACGTCGGCGCTGAAGGTCTTCGTTTCAGCGCCGCTCTTCCTGGCCTTTCTGCCGCTTGTGCTGATCGGCCTTTCCTTCGCTCTCCTCAGCCTGGCGCTGCGCGTCATCCCGATGGCGGTCGCCTATGCGGTCTGGGAGGGGCTCGGCATCGTCGGCATCGCCGTGATCGGCCATGTCATGTTCGCCGAGCATCTGACGCCGGGGCGCCTCGCGGCGCTCGCCATGATCGTCGGCGGCATCGTGCTGCTCGAGCGCGGGGTCGGCCATGAAGGTGGCGGCCATGAAGAGGAGGAAAAGAGGAGGCTCGCATGAGTGCCCTCTTTTCGCCGCAGGGGCTGGCCGTGCTCTGGCTCCTGCTCGCAGTCGTGCTCGAGGTTCTCGGCACGGCCCTGCTCAAGCTCTCGGATGGGCTGAAGCGCCGCCTGATCGGTGGTCTTGGCGTCATCCTGGTCATCGGCGCCTTCGGGGCGCTGGCCCAGGCGATCCGCGGCATGGATCTCTCTGTCGCCTACGCCGCCTGGGGCGGCGCAGGTCTGGTGGTGACGGCCGTGGTCGGTGCGCTCGCTTTCGGCCAGGCTATCCGCCCGGCCGGCTGGCTCGGCATCGCGCTGGTGGTCGCCGGGGTGGCGGCGCTCAAGCTGGCCTGATCCCGTCCCTCACTGCAGGAACGGGTTCGTCCAGCCGCCCCGCTGGGCGGGGGCCTTAGGAGGGAAGCTCGCCTCGAGATAGTCGAGCACCTTCTTGCGGTCCTCGTCGGCCAGGGGCTGCATATTGTGCTTGCTGACCATCCAGGCGAGCGTCTCGTTCCATTTGTCGCGGGTCATGCCCTGGGCCGCGACCAGCTTGAAATTATGGCAGGCGACGCAGGCGTAGAACGCTTCCTCGCGATGCGGCGCGTCCGGGAACATTTCGGGCGTCTCCTCGGCGGGAGCGGGCGCCTGGGCCAGCGCCAGCGAGGCGCCGAGCAGCATGACCGCGCCGAGCGTGAGCCCGGCGCGGCGCAGATACGCATTCATCAGGCTCATCCGACCAGCACCGCGACCCGGTGCATCGGGTTGGCGCCGTAGCCCTGCGGGTTCCAGCCGCCGGCGATGTGCGGTTGGGCGCGGCCCTTGCCGTCGGTGGCCCTGACCCAGAGCTCGTAATAGCCGTCGGAGGGCAGCTCGACCTCGGTCGTCCAGCGGCGCCAGTCGAAGCGGTTGCGCGGCTCGGCCGCCTTGGCCTGCTGCCAGGTCGCGCCGAAATCGATCGAGACATCGACGCGGGAGACGCCGTCATGCCCGTCCCAGGCGGCGCCGCGCAAAGCGAGCTTGCGGGTACCGGCCGGAAGGCGCGTGCCGTTGGCCGGGTTGGTGATGATGCCGCGCACCGGCATCGAGGTCATGGTGCGCATATTGGATTCGTCGGTCTTGCCGCCGGGGATCATCGGCTTGATCGCGACCGAATAGGAGGTTCCGCCCATGCCCTGGCCGTCATGGACCTTGTCGCGGATTGCGATCCGCTTCAGCCATTTATGCGAGACCGAGGCCGGGAAGCCGGGAACGATGACCCGCAGCGGCCCGCCATGGATGTTGCTGAGCGGCTGGCCGTTCATCGCCCAGACCAGCAGCGCATGCTGCTCCAGTGCCGCCTCGATCGGCACGCCGCGCGAGAGCACGTCCTTGCTCGGATCGCCCGAAAGGTGCTGGTCGGCGCCGTAATTTCCGGTGTGGACCGCGCTCGACTTCAGCCCGGCGCTCTTCAGGACCTCTGCGAGCGAGGCACCGGTCCATTCGGCGCAGCCGGCGCCGCCATTGGTCCACTGGTTGCCGCGGGCGGTCGGCTGGAAGAAGGAGCGGCCATTGCCGCCGCATTCCAGCACCATGCGGTAGGTCTTGGCGGCGAATTTCTGCTTGAGCTCGCCGAGCTTCATCTTGAGCGGGGTGTTGACCTCGCCGTCGATGCTGAACTCCCAGGCATCGCCTTCGGCGAAGCCTTCCGGCGTCTGGCCGTTATTGCGGATGTAGAACTTCTCGGTCGGCGTGGTGTCGTCGTCGAGCAGGTGCTCGGGCGTTTCGGCGACGAGCGGACGGTCGCCGAGCACGACGAGGCCCTTGGCCTTGCCCGGGAAGTCGAGGATCTGCGGGCCCTTCGGCGCCGCGGACGGTGGAGCGCCGGCCGGAGCCGCGGTGCCCTGCGCCATCGCGGCCGGGATCAGGCCGGCCGGCATATTGGCCGAGAACGGGATCGCGCCGCCGACGGCCGCACCCATGGCCGCCAGGCCGGCACCGCCCAGGAAGCCGCGGCGCGAGGCGTCGGTGCGCCGGCCGAAGGCCTGCGCATCGGCCCGCTCGGGATCGTCGCGATAAAGTTCGGCCAGGGAGCGTTCAGCCTTCGCCATCAGTTTCCTCCTTCAGGCGCATCACCAAAAGGCGCCACTGGAGGATGAGACGTTCGAGCGGCTGGAATCATTCCATGCTGTCCCGTCTTTTTGTGAAACTGCCTCAGGCAAGGCAGGACGGCGCTGCGCTCCAGTCCTGGCGCAGCGCGATGCGCAGCGGCTCGATACCGGGGCCGGGGCGTCCCGTCAGGTCCCTCAGGAAGCCGGCCATGATGGCGAAGCGCGCCGCCGGCATGCCCGTCGCGATCAGGAGATAGCTCTTGCCGTCGGCGTTCCAGCGGGCGAGCGCATGCGGTGTCTCGCTGCCGCCCGGCGGGCGCTCGGGCTGAAGCTGCGTCGTGACGTGCAGGCTCAGGCGACAGCCACGCGCGCCGGTGAAGCCGGCATGCTCCTCACCTGCGGCGACCGCGCTGCGCCAGGCCGGCCTTAGGCCGAGCCGTGCCAGTTCGCTCGCGATCGGGTCGGAGGAAGCCTGCATCACGCCCTCGACCGGAACGATGTCGGCGTGGCGCTCATGGGCGGCGAGCGATGCGGCCAGGAAGCGGTCCTCCTGCGGGTTTCCGGTCGGTCGGAGGGCGAAGAGGGCTGCGCTGGCGACGAGTGCCAGGGCCACTGCGGCGGCGAGGTTGCGGTGGCGTCGCTGCGGCGGCGTCTTGGCCCGCGGGAAGGGCGGTGCATCATCAGTCGGCAGCGCCCGCAATTGTTCCTTCAGCCCGATGATGCCGCGCAGGGCCTGCGCCGCCGGAGGCGAGGCGCCGAGCAGGGCCGCGACCTCGCGCTGATCGCCGACCGCCAGTTCGCCATCGGCGAAGGCGTTGAGCCGCTCCCAATCGGCCGGGCCGGGCATCTCAGCGCGCCGCGACATGGCGCTGGGGCAGCATGCGGATATTGGTTTCGCCGATGATGGCGAGCATGGTGGCCCGGGCACGAGCCAGTCGGCTCATCACCGTGCCGGTCGGCACGCCGATGATCGCCGCCGCTTCCGCGTAGCTGAAGCCATCGAGATCCACCAAGACTACCACCTCTTTCATCGCGAGCGGCAATTGCTCCAGCGCCTGCCGCACCGTGATGGCGTTGAGCGCGCGTTCGGCGACACGCCAGTCGATCGGTTCAGGCGCTTCGCTGCCTGCTTCGCGCGCTTGCCGCCGGCTCTGGTCGACCAGCAGGTTGCGCAGGATGCAGTAGAGCCAGCGCCGATAGGCGACGTCGTCTGCGGGCTCGCTCTTCGCGCTGAGGACGCGCAGCGCCGCCTCCTGGGCGGCGTCGCCGGCCCGTTCGCGATCCCGCGTCAGAGCGCAGGCATAGCGGAAGAGCCGAGTCCATTCGCGTTCGAGCCGCGCATTGCGCGCCGACTTGCGTCCGTCGCGCCACATGATCGCGCCATCCGAACCAGTTCTCGTGCGGCGGAAAGCAGGCCATCGCCGGCGCGCCGCAGTGAGGGAGAAATCAGCCTATATCGCAGGACTGGCGAAAGTCGAACCGCTTTTCGAGGCCTGCGCGGAAAGGCCGCTGACGCTCAGCCGAAGCGCCTGGCGAGGGTGCTGCGATAGGCGTCGAGCACACCGTCTATCATGGTGTCGAGGCAGAAATTCGCGCGTACATAGTTCGCGAGGTCGGTGGCTTCGGCGCGGCGTGCCGCCTCCGGCATGGCCAGCGTCCTGCTGATCGCGTCGGCGAGGATCGTCGGATCATTGGGTGGGATCAGCCGCGGCGCATGCCGCGGGCCATAGATTTCCTTGATGCCGCCGACATCGGTCGCGATCAGCGGCTGCGCCGCGGCCGCCGCCTCGAGAATCACATAGGGCAGCGATTCGGCGCGTGAGGGAATCGCCATGACCCTGGCCTTGGCCAATGCGGCGCGGATCGGTCCCGGCGGCTCGAAGACGCATTGCTCGGCGACGCCGTTATCGACCGTCATCTGCTTGAGCAGGGCTTCGTCCGGCCCGGAGCCGACGATCAGGACGCGTGGGCTCAGCCCGCCGCTTGTCTTCAGGAGCGCCAGCGACTGGATCAGCGTGTCGACGCCCTTGGCCGAGCGCAGCTCTCCGAGATAAACGAGATCGAATGTCGCCGAAGCGTGATCGATCGGAGCAAATTCGGCCTCCGAGATACCGTTGAGGACGATGCGATGGTCGGTGCGCGGCAGGTGGCCGGTACAGGCCTGGAAACGCCCAGCGATGAAGGCGCTCTCGAACAGGAACATGTCGGTCGCCGGTTCGAGCAGGCGCTCGACGCCCATATAGATGCGGTGTTCCGTGCTGCCCGGCTTGTAGTTGAAGCTGCCGCCATGCGGCGTATAGGCCGTCATATAGCGGCGGCCGGGCGAAAGCAGTGCCGGCAGCCGCGCATAGACGCCGCCCTTCGAGCCGTGCGCATGCACGACCTGCGGTGCGGCTCGCCGCCGACTCCCGATCGCCGAAATCTGCGCCCTGGCATCGGTCAGGCTCGGATAGCGCGACATCGGCACGCGCGTCACGCCGAGCGAGAGCCTGGGCCCGAGTTCGGCGAAGACCTCGTCGGCACGGGCTCCTCCGGTCGTCGAATCGCAGAAGATGCCGACCTCGTGGCCGCGTTCGGCCTGGCCGCGCGCGAGGTCGAGCACATGTCGGAACAGACCGCCGAGCGGGGCGCGGAAGACATGCAGGATCTTCAGGGGGCCGGCGTCGGTCGCGGCAGGCATGACGATGGGCTCCGCGCCGGGACTAGAACCAGCGTTCCTTGATCACGATGGTATCGCCGGGGCGCACCGCATAGGTGATCGGCACCGTGCCGGTGACGAGCTGCCCGTCCATCATCCGGGTGACTTCTGCGAAGTTGCGCTGGCCGCGCGGCGTGAAGCCGCCGGCAATGGCGACGGCGGTCTGCACCGTCATGCCGTTCACGAAGGGGAACTGGCCGGAATTCGTGACTTCGCCGAGCACGAAGAAGGGACGATAGGCGTCGACCTCGACCGAGACCCTGGGCTCGCGCAGATAGCCGGCGCGCAGACGCGCCTCGATCGCCCGCTCGAGCTGGGCGGTGGTGCGGCCATTGACGTCGATCGCGCCGATCAGCGGCATCGAGATGCGGCCGCTGCCGTCGACGGCATAGACATTGGAGAGATTGTCCTGACCGAAGACGATGATGCGCAGCCGGTCGCCGCTGGCGAGCTGATAGGGGCCGGCATTCTCGATCGCGAATTCCGTCGCCACGATGCGAGGCGCGCAACTTGCCGCCGCAAGCGCGACCACCAGCGCAAGACAGACGGGGCGTCTACTCATCATCGCGTGCTGAACCCATCCAAAATCCGGGCTCAGGGTTAGGCTGACATGCTTAAGGGCAGGTTAAAATTTGCACCGGATTAACCATGGCGGGCTTGCGAGGGACGAGCGGCGTTGGCTTCTGCTGAGCGCGCGCCTGTGCGCGAGGCGAGGCGTGCTTCCCGGTCGGCGCGCTGCGTCGCTTCAGGAAAGGTGGCGCGGCCGAGTTCGCCCGTTCCGCGCGGCGTTTACCGACCACTAACCTTAATCGGTTCTCATTGACGCTGCGTCCTGATCTCGGACGCGAGAGTTTTGCGTGAATGGAAGCCTCATGACCACTCGCGATGACATTGCTCCGGCAGGCGGTGAAGGCCGCTCCGGCGACATGCTCGACCTGGCCGCCCTCTGGGCCGCGATCAAGGCGAGGAAAGCGTGGATCATCGGCCCGACGCTGGCAGCGCTCGGGCTCTCCTTCATCGCCGTCAACATCATCCCCCCGCGCTATACCGGCGAGGCCCGGATCCTGCTGGAGAACGGGGACAGCTTCTACACGCGCCCCGGGCCGACTGCGGACAATTACGGCGCCCAGTTCGACAGCGAGGGCGTTCAGAGCCAGGTGCAGGTCGTCATGTCGCGGGATCTCGCACGCGAGGCGATCAAGCGCATCGGCCTTGTCGGCAATTCCGAATTCGATTCGGGCGCCGGCGCCCTGGGGGCGCTGAAGAAGGTCGGGGTGCTGCTCGGCCTCGGGGCTCACCCGGCCGATCGCTCGCCCGAAGAGCGCGTGCTCGAGAAGTATTACGACCGGCTTCTGGTCTACCCGGTCGGCCGTTCGCGCATCGTCGCGATCGAGTTCACCTCGCAGGACCCGGAGCTTGCCGCCAAGGCGGCCAACATCATCGCCAGCACCTATCTGGAGATGCAGGGCGCAGCCAAGCAGGATACCGCCCGCAGCGCCTCGTCCTGGCTCTCGACCACGATCGAGCCGCTGCGCAAGAAGCTGGCGGAATCGGAGGCCAAGGTCGAGGAGTTCCGCTCGCGCAACGGCCTGCTCGTCGGCACCAACAACACCACCATCACCGCCCAGCAACTCGCCGATCTCTCGACGCAGCTCTCCAGTGCGCGCACCCAGCAGGCCGAGGCGCAGGCCAAGGCCTCGATCGTCCGCGATGCGATGAAAAGCGGCCGGACCTTCGAGATACCCGACGTCGCCAATAATGAACTGGTGCGCCGGCTGATCGAGCAGCGCGTCAACCTGCGCGCCCAGATCGCGCTTGAATCACGTAATCTCCTCTCCGAGCATCCACGCATCAAGGAGCTGAATGCCCAGCTCGCCGATCTCGAGGGGCAGTTGCGCGCCGCGGCGGAGCGCACGGTGCGGACGCTCGAGAACGAGGCCAAGATCGCCGGCCAGCGCGTCGAGAGCTTCACCGCCGCTTTGGAAGGCCAGAAGAAGACGGTGTCCGGCGCCAATGACAGCGAGGTCCAGCTGCGGGCGCTGGAGCGCGAGGCGCGCACCCAGCGCGAGCAGCTCGAACAATACATGCTGAAATATCGCGAGGCGCTTGCCCGCGACGCCGACAACGCGACTCCGGCCGATGCCCGGATCATCTCGCGCGCCGTCGAGCCGACGCAGCCCTCTTTCCCGAAGAAGATTCCGACCATGATCGTCGCGACGCTCGCGACCTTCCTGATCGCGCTGGCGACGATCATCTCGCGCGAGCTGCTCAACGGATCGGGCCCGGGCTCGAGCGGCAATCGCCAGCCGCCGCGCAAGCCGCCGGGCTGGGTCGGCGCCGCCGCCGCCCGCGAGCCGCAGGCCGATCCCGGTGACGACAAGACCGTGGACCCGCGCCAGGCACGCGTCGCCGGCCTGCTCACCCATGGCGGTCGCGTCGGCCAGCTCCAGCTCGATCTGTCGGATCCCGACCGAAGCCTCGCCGACCTCGCCGAGCGTGTCGATGACGGGCGCCCCGGCTATGCGCCGCTCGTGGTCGTGCTCGACGGAGCGGCTCCCGGCGACGTCTCTGCCCGGGCGCTGGCGAGCCTGCTGTCCGAGCGCTGCCGCTGTGTGCTGGTCGATCTCGGCAGCGATGCGGCACGCAACCAGGCCGGTTTCTCGGAGTTGCTCGCCGGCGAGGCGCTGTTCTCCGACATCATCACCCGCCAGCCGAATTCGCGGCTGCACGAGATCGGACCCGGCTATGCCGGCCGCGCCGCAGTGCTGGCGGCGCCGGATATCGTCGAGGTCGCGCTCGCCGCGCTCTGCGAGACCTATGACTGGGTGCTGGTCGCCGCCGCTTCGAGTGACGAGGCGGCCGTGCTCGCCCCCCTCGTCGCCCAGGCCCAGGCCGCTCTGGTCATGGCCGGCCATGTCGGTAATGGCCACGCGGTCGAGGCCGCCTATCGCCTCTCCGATCTGACCAAAGCGCCGATCGCCCTGGTGATGGTCGAAGGCGAAGGTCGCTTCGGGGAGAAGAGCCCCGAGGTCAAGCCGGCCATGGCCTGACCAGGCCGCTGCGTACGCAGCAACGGAGGGCGGCCTTCCGTCAGTCCTCAGGCGCGTTCCCGGGGCGGCGCCTGAGCCAGCCGAGCACGCGCAGCGACGCCTTCAATGCGAGCGGCGAGGCCTTGATTCGCCGCTTCAGTGCTCGCTTGAAGCGGCTGAAGCCGGCATAGGCTCGGCCTTTGCCGGTCAAAGGCAGGAAGGTGTCGACGAGGTCGTCGCGATCATCGCAGATCGTCGTCTTGTAGCGGGCTTCGCCGACGCCGAGGTCGAACATCGTCAGACCGTCCCGGCATTTGCGCTTGATCAGTTCGACGAGCAGCAATTCGCCGGGGCTGGTGCGTGCGGCCGCGGTGTCGAGGTCGAAGGAGGTCGCCATTCCGGAGAAGCGCGAGCCCTGCACGGCACCGACATAGGTCGCGACCGAGAGCCCGTCGAGATCCAGCGAATAGAGCTCGACCACCGGCGGCCTGCCGGGCGAACCGAGCGCGGCCTGGCGCAGGAATGCCCGGATCGCCGGGTCGGCAAACGGGTCCGGCAGGCGCAATTGTGCGAAGCGCGCTGCCTTCTGCGCCAGGAAGGCATCGAGCACACGCTCGACCGTCGGTTCATCCTGCGCCTGCACCAGTTCGGACGGGCCGAATTCGGCGAAGCGGTTGCGCTTGGTGGTCAGCTTCTTGCGGGCATGCTTGCTCATCGAGCGGCGCAAGGTGCCGTCGCAGTCGTTCGGCTGGAGGGCGAGCTTGTAGGCGGGGCTCGGGCTCGCACCGGCGGCGAGTCTGGCGGTCGGGTTGTGGATGCCCTGCCAATGGGTCGGCTGGTTGACGAAGACGAAGGCGTCGATCCCGCCGATGGCTGCGCCGATCTCCGACAGCAGCAGCCGCGTCATGTCGGCGTCGAGGGCCTCGGCGAAGTCCGGGCGGTAGATCCCCATATGGTAGTTGGCGTGCTTGCCGCCGATGAACTCGGCGAAGCGGGTGCCGTGCCGGCGCGTGATCACCAGTGGCAGCAAGGCGAGGGCTTTACCCTCGCCATCGCAGATGCGGACGAAGCGGAAGCTCATCGCGCTGGCGCGGCCGACCGTCTCGATGAAGGGGCGGATCCAGTCATAGGCCTGATAGGGGGTGGTCAGGCCGGTGGCTTCGAGAAGGCGCCAATCGGCCTCGAGCTCGCCAACTTCGCTGCTGACGCAGATCCGGCTCCAGCCGCGAATGCCCGTCTGCTGTGAGACAGCGTCGGCCGGCAGCTCCGATGCGCTTGCGGCGAGGGCAGACATTCCGCGATCAGGCTCCTGTTTTCGCCGCGACGTCCTTCCTTAACCCGGCATTGTGAACGGAGCTGCCACTGTCCGGGCGTTGCATCCTGCGATTGCCGAACAGCGTTAGCGATCGGTTGAATCGGGCACCTCGATGAGCCGGAAGAATCTGGGAACCGCATGAGCTGGCGTCACAAGGCTTTTTCCGCCGCCTTCAAGGCGATCGCGCTGACCGGCGCCGATCGCTGGGGCCGGGGGCTCGCCCAAGGGCGGGGCGCGGTGCTGATGCTGCATCATGTCCGTCCGGCCCGGAGCAGCGGTTTCCAGCCCAATCGCCTGCTCGAGATCACGTCCGGCTTCCTCGACCGCGCCATCAGGCTGATCCGGGCCGAGGGCTACGACATCGTCCCGCTCGACGAGGTTCCGGCACGGCTCGCCGATCCCAGGCCCGGTCGCTTCTTCGTCGCCCTGACTTTCGACGACGGCTATCGCGATAATCTCGATCATGCCTGGCCGGTGCTGGCCAAGCATCAGGCGCCCTGGGCGCTCTTTGTGACGCCGGGCTTCGCCGAGCGCACGGCGCGGCTCTGGTGGCTGGAGCTGGAGGAGGCGATCCGCGCCTTGCCGCAGGTCGCGCTCGATTTGCCCGATGGCCGCTTCAGTGCGCCCGCCGGCACCGACGCCGAGAAGCAGAAGGCATTCGACCAGCTCTACTGGCGCCTGCGCAAGGGGCCGGAGGCGAGCCTATTGTCCGCGATCGCTGATCTTTCGCGGCAGGCCGGCGTCGACCCGGTCACGCTGGTCGAGCGCGAATGCCTGCCGCTGGAGACGCTGCGGGCGCTTGCCGGCGCACCCGGCGTCACCATCGGCGCCCATACGATGAGCCATCCGATGTTGGCGAAGCACCCGGAGAATGTGGCGCGGCGCGAGATCGTGGCGAGCAAGGCCTGGCTGGAGGAGAGGCTCGGCCTTTCGATCCGCCATTTCGCCTATCCGGTCGGCGATCCCGGCTCGGCTGGCCCGCGCGAATTCGCTCTGGCGAAGGAGGCAGGCTTCGCCAGCGCCGTGACGACGCGACCGGGGCACCTCTTCCCCGAACATGCGGAGCACCTCTACGCGTTGCCGCGCGTCTCGCTCAACGGGCTGCACCAGAACGAGGCGGCGCTCAGGGGGCTGCTGTCCGGCCTGCCTTTCCTGCTCTGGAACCGGGGCCGGAAGCTGAATGTCGATTGAGCGGCGTCATGGCCGAGCATGCCCCGGGCATCTCCAGCCGGAGCTTCGCCGCTCTGCGCTGCGCTCCGGCCAGGAGGCGGTTAGCCGTCCTTGCGCTCCATCCACTTGATCAGTGGCAGCAGCGGCAGGACCCAGGCGAGGCCGAGCACGATATACACGATGGTCTGCACCGGCTTCGAGGCTTCGGTGACGCGTCCCTGCGCCAGGGCCATGGCGATGAGCGCGTAGACGCAGACAAAGACCAGGATCACCACCGTGCCGACGAGCTTGCGATGGCTTTGGGTCATGGGATCTGCTTTCCGGCTGCGGCATTGCGGGCGTTGTTCGGGCTTGCCCGCCGGACTATCTGTCACCCGACGCCGCGCTTGTGAAGCGCATTCCGGCCTTTCACCTGCGACCCGAGGTCCCGCTTCCGTGACGATCGCGCTCGAACATCCCCGGCTGGCCGCCGCCGCTTCCGGTCATCCCGGCATCCGCCGCTGGCTCTGGGCAACCGCCTTCCTGGTCTTCGTGATGATCGTTGTCGGCGGCGCAACGCGCCTCACCGGTTCCGGGCTCTCGATCACCGAATGGCGCCCGGTCACCGGCGCATTGCCGCCGCTCACTGACGCCGCCTGGGCGCTCGAATTCGACAAGTATCGTGCCAGCCCGCAATATCAGCTGCTGAACGCCGGTATGGCGCTGGCCGATTTCAAGTTCATCTACTGGTGGGAATGGGGGCACCGCCAGCTCGGCCGCTTCATCGGCCTGTTCTATCTCGCCGGATTCTTCGTGGTGGCGCTGCGCCGCCTGCTGCCCTGGCCGCAGGTCGCGCTGCTCTTCGGCATGGGCCTGCTGCTCGGCCTGCAGGGCACGATCGGCTGGATCATGGTCGCTTCCGGCCTCGAGCCCGGCATGGTCGCGGTCGCCCCGGTCAAGCTCACTTTGCATCTCACCTTCGCCGGCCTGTTCTTCGCCAGCGTCGTCGCCTACGCCACCTGGCTGACGCCGCTGCGCCGGGTCGAGCCGCGCCAGGGCCGGGCGGGAGCCCGCTTCCTGCTCCTGATGCTCTTCGTCCAGATCGCCCTCGGCGGGCTCGTTGCCGGCTCCAAGGCGGGCTTCACCTTCAACACCTGGCCGCTGATGGACGGCGCCCTGATGCCGCCGGCCTCGACGCTGTTCGCCGGCAACCCGCTCTGGGAGAACTTCGTCGACAACGTCGCGCTGGTGCAGTTCAACCACCGCATCGGCGCCTATCTGCTGTTGGCGCTGGCGCTCTGGCACCTGTTCGCGTTGCGCCGCGCCGCTCCCGGTTCCGGCGGCACCAAGCGCGCCGGGGCGATCACCGGCCTCGTACTGGCGCAGTCGGCGCTGGGGATCGTGACCTTGCTGCTGGTGGTGCCGCTCTGGGCGGGGCTCGCCCATCAGGCGCTCGGATTCGCCGTGCTGGCGATGGGCGTGGTTCATGTCACCCGCACCGAGCAGGGCCTGCGTCCGGAAGGCGCCTGACCCGCCCGTCAGGCCTGCCGCGGCAGGGGAAGCCACCGCTCCGAACGCGCCTTGTGAGCGAAAATGAAAATGGCCGGCGCGAGGCCGGCCATCCCGAAGTCGGTTTCGTCGTCCTGGCTCAGGCGAGCGCCTGCTCCAGATCGGCGATGATGTCCTCGACATCCTCCAGGCCGATCGAGAGGCGCACCACCTCCGGCCCGGCGCCCGAGGCCGTCTTCTGCGCGTCGCTGAGCTGGCGGTGCGTCGTCGAGGCCGGGTGGATCACCAGCGAGCGGGTGTCGCCGATATTGGCGAGGTGCGAGAACAGCTTGAGGTTCGAGACCAGCTTGACGCCGGCGTCATAGCCGCCCTTCAGGCCGAAGGTGAAGACCGCGCCGGCGCCCTTGGGGCAATAGCGCTGGGCGAGGGCATGGTACTTGTTGGCGGGTAGGCCGGCATAGTTGACCCATTCCACCGCCGGATGCTGGGCGAGGTGCGTCGCGACCTTCAGCGTGTTCTCGCAATGCCGCTGCATGCGCAGCGGCAGGGTCTCGATGCCGGTCAGGATCATGAAGGCGTTGAAGGGCGAGAGGGCCGGGCCCATGTCGCGCAGGCCGAGCACGCGGGTAGCGATCGCGAAGGCGAAATTGCCGAAGGTCTCGCCCAGCACCATGCCGTTATATTCCGGCCGCGGCTTGGAGAGCATCGGATAGCGCTCGTCGCCGACCCAGTTGAACGAGCCGCCGTCGACGATCAGGCCGCCGATCGAGTTGCCATGGCCGCCGAGGAACTTGGTCGCCGAATGCACCACGATGTCGGCGCCGTGCTCGAAGGGGCGGATGAGATAGGGGCTCGCCATCGTGTTGTCGACGATGAACGGGATGTTGTGCTTCTTGGCGATCGCCGCGATCCCGGCGAGGTCGACGATGACGCCGCCCGGATTGGCGATCGACTCGACGAAGATCGCCTTGGTCTTCGGCGTCACCGCCGCGGCGAAGGCTTCGAGATCGTCGGAATCGGCCCAGATCACGTTCCAGCCAAAATTCTTGTAGGAGTGGTTGAACTGGTTGATCGAGCCGCCATAGAGCTTCCTGGCCGCGACGAACTCGTCGCCGGGCTGCAGAAGGGCGTGGAAGCAGAGGAACTCGGCGGCATGGCCCGAGGCGACGGCGAGCGCCGCGGTGCCGCCTTCCAGCGCCGCGACGCGCTCCTCGAGCACGGCATTGGTCGGGTTGCCGATGCGGCTGTAGATGTTGCCGAAGGCCTGCAGGCCGAACAGGGAGGCGGCGTGGTCGACATCGTCGAAGACGAAGCTGCTGGTCTGGTAGATCGGCGTCGCGCGTGCGCCGGTCGCCGCGTCGGGGGCTGCGCCGGCATGGATGGCGAGCGTGTTGAAACCCGGAATGCGATCGGTCATGGCGTGCTCCCTGCGAAATTCTGTCTTCGAACAACTTGTTCGATTTAAAGAACGCTCTCGCCGCCGTCAATTCGGGCGCCGGCGGGCAGCAGGCGCGACGCGCCGAGCGTGATGCCGGCCTTCGGCGCTAGCCCGCTCGCCCGGGACGAGGTGGGAGGCTGGCCGCAAAGAGCACCGCCTTCAAGCCGGCGCGGCCGCGATGAAGTTATGTCCCCGGCCGGTTGATTGTCAGTTTCTGGAAGCCCTTGCCGGCGAGCGCCGGCTTCTTCGACGAGAGGATGCGCGAATTGATGCCTTGCCAGCCGATCTCGCCGGAGAGCCGGCCATATTCGATCTTCGGGCAGCGGTTCATGATCACGGTGAGGCCCTTCGCCTCGGCCCGGGCGGCGGCCTCGTCATTGCGCACCGAGAGCTGCATCCAGATCACCTTCGGCAGCGGATCGAGCGTCAGCGCCTCGTCGGTGATCGGGCCGGCGGCTTCCGAGTTGCGGAAGATCTCGACCATGTCGACCGGTCCGGGAATGTCCTTGAGCGAGCCGTAGACGGCTCTACCGAGCAGGGTCTGGCCGGCGAGACCGGGATTGACCGGGATCACCTCATAGCCGCGGTCGAGCAGGTATTTGGTGACGATCCAGCTCGGGCGCGCCTCGTTGGCGGAGGCGCCGACCAACGCGATGCGCTTCACGCACTTCAGGATGTCGCGGATCAGGCTGTCGGCGTAGGATTCGTGGTCCATCGTCTCGTCATTCTCGGTCGAAACAGGGTGCAAGGCCCGCGAAGCCCGGGGGCCGGCGGATTGTGGTCATCGGCGAGGCGGGTCAAGCCCGGCCGGCGCGCGCCAGGGCAATCATCGCTCCCAAACTGGCGGCCGTTTCTCGATGAAGGCGCCGATGCCTTCCTCGGCGTCGCGCGCCAGCATGTTTTCGACCATCACGGCGCTGGCATGGTCATAGGCCGCCTTCAACCCCATTTCGCGCTGCTCATAGAAGGTGCGCTTGCCGGTCTTCACCGTCGCCGCGGATTTCGAGGCGATGATCGCGGCAAGCGCCTGGGCCCCCGCCAGCGCCTCGCCGGCCGGGACGACGCGGTTGACCAGCCCCATCCGTGCGGCATCCTGCGCCGGGACCATCTCGCCGAGCAGCAGCATCTCCATGGCGTGCTTGGCCGAGAGGTTGCGCGACAGCGCCACCATCGGCGTCGAGCAGAACAGGCCGATATGGACGCCGGGCGTGCTGAAGCGCGCTTCCGCACCGGCGACGGCGAGGTCGCAACTGGCGACGAGCTGGCAGCCGGCCGCGGTCGCCGTGCCCTCGACGGCGGCGATGACCGGCTGGGGCAGGGCGGTGATCTGCTGCATCACCCGCGAGCAGCGCCCGAGAATGTCGGCGAAATAGGCGCGGCCGCGATCCGGATCGGCGCGCCGCGCGCTCATCTCCTTGAGATCGTGCCCTGCGGAGAAGACCGGGCCGGCGGCGGTCAGCACCACGGCGCGTATGCTGCGGTCGGCGGCGATGGCGGTGAAGCTCTCGGCGAGCGCGGCCAGCATCGCTTCGCTCAGCGGATTGCGAGCCTGCGGCCGGTTCAGCGTCAGCGTGGCGATGCCGTCGGCATCCTGGCGGAGCAGAACCGGTGCGGCCTCGGGCCGGATATGGGCGTTCATGGCATGGGCCTTTCGATGTTCCGCCTATTGTCGGAGTGCGGCGGCCATGCTGCAAGGGGCGTAGCGTCCTGCCAGCTTTCGGTTTTCCGCACGATGACGACACGCATGAGCGCCTCCGAGATCGAGGCCTATCTCGATCGGATCTTCCCTCAGCTCCACTATGGCGGGCGGACTTATTTCGTCGAGGAGGTCGGGCCGCTCAGCGCCCGCATGCGCTGCGACTATCATGAGCGGCATCTGCGGCCTGGCGGCACGATTTCCGGCCCGACCATGATGGCGCTGGCCGATCTCGCACTCTATGTCGCGATCCTTGCCCAGATTGGCCCGGTCGCCCTCGCGGTGACCACCAGCCTGAACTACAACTTCCTGCGCAAGCCGGGCCAGGCGGCGCTGATCGCCGAGGCGAGGCTCCTCAAGCTCGGCAAGCGGCTCGCGATCGGCGAGGTCTCCCTCTACTCGCAGGGCGAGAGCGAAATCGTCTGCCACGCCACCGGCACCTATTCGATCCCGAGCGAGCGCTGACTTGGCGTCATTCTCGGGCAGAGCGCAGTGGAGATCCGCCAATCTCCTGACCGGATCTCGCTGGATGCAGAGATGGTCCGGTCAAGCTCGGTCATGACGCTGAGGCATTGAATGCGGTATCTAAATACCGTTTCCGGCACTGCGCTGAAAACAATGTCTTTTTTGGCTGATGTCGGCGTTATCGCCGCTTGACATGGCGAGGCTTGCCGCCTATCCACCGCCCCACACCGCCGCCGGCCTTCCGGCGGCTTGTCCTTTTTCAAGCAGCCGAAGGGTGCCGCGATGAAGACCATCTCGCTCAAGCCCGCCGATGTCGAAAAGAAGTGGGTTGTGATCGATGCCTCCGGGCTCGTCGTCGGCCGTCTCGCCTCCGTGGTGGCGATGCGTCTGCGCGGCAAGCACAAGGCCGCCTACACCCCGCATGTCGACTGCGGCGACAACATCATCGTCATCAACGCCGAGAAGGTGGTTCTGACCGGGCGCAAGCGCGAGCAGAAGAACTACTATCACCACACCGGCTATCCGGGTGGCATCAAGGAGCGCTCGGCGCGCTTCATCCTCGAGGGTCGCTTCCCGGAGCGCATCGTCGAGAAGGCGGTCGAGCGCATGCTGCCGCGCGGCCCGCTGTTCCGCCAGATCCTCGGGAACCTGCGTGTCTACAAGGGTTCGGAGCATCCGCACGCCGCCCAGTCGCCTGAGGCCCTCGACGTCTCGGCGCTCAACCGCAAGAATGCGAGGGTCTGACGATGGCCGAAGTCCTGCAGTCGCTCGATCAGCTCGGCCAGGTCGCCAAGGGCACCCAGCCCGAGGCTCCTGTGCACGTCAAGAAGGTCGACGCCCATGGCCGCGCCTATGCCACTGGCAAGCGCAAGAACGCCATCGCCCGCGTCTGGCTGAAGCCCGGCACCGGCAAGATCACGGTCAACACCCGTGACCAGGAAGTCTATTTCGCCCGCCCGGTGCTGCGGATGATCCTGCAGCAGCCGCTGCAGATCGTCGATCGCCTGACCCAGTACGACGTCGTCGTCACGGTCAAGGGCGGCGGTCTCTCCGGCCAGGCCGGTGCGGTGCGCCACGGCATCTCCAAGGCTCTGACCCATTACGAGCCCGAGCTGCGCGGCCCGCTCAAGAAGGAAGGCTTCCTGACCCGCGACGCGCGCGTCGTCGAGCGCAAGAAGTTCGGCCGGGCCAAGGCTCGCCGCAGCTTCCAGTTCTCGAAGCGCTGATCGGCAAGGCACTCGCCGGCTTTCTGCCGGCCATGCATCGGGGCGGCTCGCAAGAGCCGCCCTTTTTCGTTTTGATGGCTCGCCATTCACGATGACGCGCAGGATCCGAGCCGGAGACCGCGCCAAGGAGCTTTCCATGCCCCGTCCCGTCCTTCTCGTCACCGGCGGCAGCCGCGGCATCGGTGCCGCCATCTGCCGTTTCGCCGCCGAGCGCGGCTATGACGTCGCCGTCAACTATCAGGGCAATGCCGCTGCGGCGGCAGAGGTCGTCGCTGCCTGCGAGCGGGCGGGGGCCAAGGCTGTGGCGCTGCAGGGCGACATGGCGCTGGAGGCCGACATCGTCCGCGTCTTCGCCGAGGCCAGGGCCGCGCTCGGGCCGTTGACCGCCGTGGTCAACAATGCCGCGATCACCGGCAAGTCGAGCCCGCTCGTCGCGGCGCAGGCGGAGGTCATCCGCGCCTGCATCGATCTCAACGTCACAGGCGCGATCCTGGTGGCGCGCGAGGCGGCGCGGGCCCTGCTCGCCAATACGGGCGCGAAGAACCGTTCGATCGTCAACATCTCCTCGATCGCCGCCGGTCTCGGCTCGCCCGACGAATATGTCTGGTACGCGGCCTCGAAGGCGGCAGTCGATTCCCTCACCGTCGGCCTCGCCAAGGAACTCGCGCCGCAGGGCATCCGCGTCAATGCGGTGGCGCCGGGCATGACCGAGACGGACATCCACGCCGTTTCGACCGGCGATCCAGGCCGCGTCGCCCGCATCGCCCCGACGATCCCGCTGAAGCGCGTCGCGCAGCCCGAGGAGATCGCCGAAGCGGTGCTGTTCGCGCTCTCGGAGGCGGCGTCCTACATGGTCGGCTCGATCATCCGGGTCGGCGGCGGGCGCTAGATCGCCGCGCGTCCGTTCGGACGCGGTTACGGCGATCCATCTTTTTGTTATCGCATCGGAATTTTCCGAAAAGTGGAGTCCGCTTTCCGTCCGATGCTATAGCCGGGTAGAAGAGGCGGTTCGCCCGCTTCCGGCCGTTCATGGCTGGAACCGGACGGCCGGCGTGCTAAAGCGGCTGCTCATTCACCCGGCAGAAGGCAGCTCATGCGCGTCCTGCTCGTCCTGATCGCTTTCGGCATGGTCGCCGTGCCGGCTCTGCTGGCGCTGGCGCGGACCGATCTGCCGCGCGGGCGGCGGATCTTCAATGCGCTGGTGATCTTCCTGGCGCCGGCCTTCGCGCTCGGCCTGATCCATGGCGTGCCCGAGCTCGACGGCCGGGCGCTGCAGCATCCGATCGCTTGGACGACCCTTCGCCTCGTTCTCACCGGGCTCGCCCTGATCCTGCCCTGGTGCCTCCATGTCTGGCTGAGCGGCCGCCGCTGAGCCTTCTTCAGGAACCGACCATGACCGAACCTGCCGAAACCCCGACGATCGACCACGCTTTCACCGGCGGCCGCAAGGGCCCGGCGCATGATCCGACCTATGCCGGCGCGCTCTCCTTCATGCGCCGGCGCTACAGCAAGGACGTCGCCGGCTGCGACCTCGCGATCTGGGGTGTCCCCTTCGACCTGGCCGTCTCGAACCGGCCCGGAACCCGTTTCGGACCGCAGGCCATGCGCCGCGTCAGCGCGATTTTCGACGGTGATGCGCAGTACCCGTCGCGGGTCGATCCGTTCGAGATCCTGGCCGCCGTCGACTATGGCGATTGCATGCTGCCTCGCAGTGACCTTCAGGGCTGCGCCCGGGCGATCGAGACCGAGGCCGCCGCGATCATCGCGACCGGCGCCCATCTCGTCACGCTTGGCGGCGACCATTTCATCACCTTGCCGCTGCTGCGCGCCCATGTCGCGCGGCACGGCAAGCTGGCGCTCGTGCAGTTCGATGCGCATCAGGACACCTGGGATGACGGAGTCGGTGCGATCAGCCACGGCACCTTCGTGCTCGAGGCGGTGCGCGAGGATCTGATCGATGTCGAGCGCTCGATCCAGGTCGGCATCCGCACCGTCGCGCCGCGCGATTGCGGCATCGAGGTGCTCGACGGCTATCAGGCCCATGCGCTCGGGATCGAGGGCGTCGCAGCCCGGATCCGGCAGAGGGTCGGGCAGGGGCCGGCCTATCTGACCTTCGACATCGATGCGGTCGACCCGGCTTTCGCGCCCGGCACCGGCACGCCGGTCGCCGGCGGGCTTTCGTCGGCGCAGGCTCTGCAGATGGTCTGGGCGATCCGCGATCTCGACTTCCGCGGCATGGACATCGTCGAGGTCTCGCCGCCCTATGACCATGCCGACGCGACCGCGATCGCGGGGGCGGCCGTGGCGCAGCACTACATCCAGGCGCTGGCGTTGAAAAAGACCGCGCGCTGAACCGGCTTCTGAAGTTCCGGAATCATCCTGGCAGCGTCGCCGCGCAGGGGATTCCGATCATTGCGGAATCTCCGGCCACCATGCTCGCGTCGCGGCGCGCATGGTGGCCGGCAGCGAGGCGCGCAGGCCTTTGCATTGACAGCCGGCCGGCCAGCGAACATATAGCGACGCATGGTCAAGAACCCGATCCGACGTCGCACCGCCACGGCCGCCCCGGCGCGCCCGCGATGACGCTCGGCTAGAAGTCCGAACGCCCGCGACCGCGCCAGAGAGCGCGGTTTTTTTATGCCCGAAGCCGGCCAAGCAGTTTCGGCCGGCGCCCGCCAGACACCTTGCGAGGGTCCGATGAGCCAGAACCTGAAATCCATCTTCATCGACGGCGAGGCCGGCACCACCGGGCTCGGCATCCGCGACCGCCTCGCTGCGGTGCCTGAGGTGGTGGTCAAGAGCATCGCGCCGGAAAAGCGCAAGGATCCGGCCGCCCGCAAGGAGATGATGGCCGGCGTCGACCTCGTCGTGCTCTGCCTGCCCGACGATGCGGCGAAGGAATCGGTCGCGCTTGCCGACGAGCTCGGCGCCCAGGCGCCGAAGATCGTCGATGCCTCGACCGCGCACCGCGTCGCGCCGGACTGGACCTATGGCTTCGCCGAGCTGGAGCCCGGCTTCGCGCAGAAGGTCGCCAACGCCAATCGCGTCTCCAATCCTGGCTGCTATCCGACCGGTGGCATCGCGCTCTTGCGCCCGCTTGTCGACGCTGGCCTGCTGCCCGCCGACCATCCGATCACGGTCAATGCCGTCTCCGGCTATTCCGGTGGCGGCAAGGCGATGATCGAGGCCTATGAGGCCGGCACGGCGCCGGATTTCGAACTCTACGGCCTCGGCCTGAAGCACAAGCATCTGCCGGAGCTGCAGCTCTATTCGCGGCTGGAGCGGCGGCCGATCTTCGTGCCGTCGGTCGGCAATTTCCGGCAGGGCATGCTGGTCAGCGTGCCGCTGCATCTGGGCGCGCTGCCGGGCAAGCCGAAGACCGCCGATCTGCATGAGGCTCTGTCGTCCCGCTATGCCGGATCGAGCTTCGTCTCGGTGCTGCCGGCTACCGCCGATGGCAAGCTCGAGCCGCAGGCGCTGAACGACACCAACAAGCTCGAACTGCGCGTCTTCGGCAACGACGAACTCGGCCAGGCGGTGTTGGTGGCGCGGCTCGACAATCTCGGCAAGGGGGCGTCCGGGGCCGCGGTGCAGAACATCCGCCTGATGCTCGGTCTGCCCGAGGCCTGACCGGGCCCGGCATCGGCCGGCGATTTGACGAATGGCCCGGCGCGAGTCGGGCCATTTTCATGCCGGTTCCCCGCAGTTCAAATCTGCATCTGCGGTTTGCTCGTGAATTTTTTCGTCACGACCCCCCAAATGGGGGATGAGGTGCGTCGGGCTGACGCGCATAGCCTGTTCTTGGTCGCGTCCGCATGCCGATCTTCGGCAAGGGCGCGAACGGAACTGTCTCCGCTGCGCCAGACGTTGTCGGGACGTGCGCCGCCCGGGCTGGGTCGAACAGCCCCGGCGGCGCTTTTTTATCAGGCTCCGTAGGCCTTGAACTTCTGCTTCTGCGTGCCGAGCCCCTCGATGCCGAGCGTCACGGTCTCGCCGCCCTTCAGGAAGCGTGGCGGCTTGAAGCCGAGGCCGACGCCGGGCGGGGTGCCGGTGGTGATGACGTCACCTGGATCGAGCCGCATGAACTGGCTGATATAGTGGACGAGATAGGCCGCGCCGAAGATCATGGTCTTGGACGAGCCGTTCTGGACGCGCTCGCCATTCACCTCGAGCCACATGGCGAGATTCTGCACATCGGCGATCTCGTCCGGGGTGACCAGCCAGGGGCCGAGCGGACCGAAGGTCGGGCAGCCCTTGCCCTTTGCCCACTGGCCGCCGCGCTCGATCTGGAAGGCGCGCTCGGAGACGTCGTTGCAGACGCAGAAGCCGGCGATCGCCGCCATCGCGTCCTTCTCTTCGATATAGGAGCCGCCGTCGCCGATGACGATCGCGAGTTCGACTTCCCAGTCGGTCTTCTCGGAGCCCTTCGGAATGATGACGTCGTCATTCGGGCCGACGATGCAGTTCGGCGCCTTGTTGAACAGGATCGGCTCCTTGGGGATCGGCGAGCCGGTTTCCTCGGCATGGTCGGCGAAGTTGAGGCCGACCGCGATGAAGTTGCGGACATCGCCGACGCAGGCGCCGATTCGCGGTTCGCCCTCGACCAGCGGCAGCGATTCGGGCGCGATGCCCTTTAGCTTGCCGAGCGAGGCCGACTTCAGCGCCGCACCGGCGATGTCGGACACATGCGCGGACAGGTCCCGCAGCTTTCCGGCCGCGTCGATCAGACCGGGCTTTTCCTGACCAAACGCACCATAACGAACCAATTTCACGTCGTTTCCCCCTAGTTCAATCGTTTCAAAGTGAGCGGCCGCCAAGGGCCGAGGTCCGCGCCGATCCTGTGCGGACGGGGCGCGCTGCGCAAGCCTGCGCGCGCGCATGGCATGCCTGCTCGGCGGGGAGCCGGTGGCTGTGATGCTTTTGCAACGCTGTTCAGCAAAGAACAATCGGCCGTGGAGCGGAGAAAGTGCCGCATTTTGCGGTGCACAACGCAAAACCGGCAATGGTTCTTATATAAACCATCTATTCCGCGACGCGACTCGGATTCGGCCTCCCGAAAACCGCTGTTTCTGCCCGTTTTTCGCGCTTCCCTTGCGATAGCCAGGGCGAGGCGTGGCGAAAATGCGGCGAACGCGGCGGGATTGCGGCAGGCGGGGGCTCACGGCATGCTGGCGGTCAGATTCCGTCCGGCATGGCCGAGGCGGTGCCAACAAGAACCTCAGCCTGGGGAAAGACGCCGCGATGACGAGCCTTCGGAGATACACTGCCGCTGCCACGGTTTCGCTCGCCGCACTGCTGGCGGCTGGTGCCGCGTCGGCCAGTTCCTTCGCGATCCGCAGCGGGCAGAGCGCCGAGGGCCTCGGCATGGCCTATGCCGGCGCCGCCGCCGGCGGCATCGGCATGGGCTCCATGGCCTGGAACCCGGCGACGATCACCATGTTTCCCGGCCGCCACAGCCAGTGGAACTTCACCTATCTCTATGCCAGCGGCGATTATCAGCCGACCTCGACGACCACGGTCCTGACCCCGCGCGGTCGCGTGCCGATCCAGGCAGTCGGCGGCAGCCCGCTCGGAACCGGCAATATCGGCGGCGATGGCGGCTTCATCCCCGCTTCCTATTCCGCCTGGCAGCTCACCGACCGGTTCTGGATCGGCCTCACCACCGGCGCGCCCTTCGGTCTGCGTTCGAAGCCCGACAACCAGGTCAATGCGGCGCAGGCCTTCGGCCGTTCGGCGAAGGTGCAGACCTTCAACGTCGCGCCGACGATGGGCTACAAGGTCAATGACTGGCTCTCCGTCGGCGCTGCCATGCAGATCCAGTGGTTCAACGCCAGCCTGAAGCAGGCCAATGGCATCGCCGCGAACGCCGCGCCGATCATCATCGAAGGCGACACGATCGATTTCGGCTATCGCCTCGGCCTCACGCTGACGCCGTTCGACGGCACCACGATCGGCCTGGGCTATCGCTCCTCTGTCCGGCAGACGCTGGAAGGCACCATGCGCGTCTCGGCGGGGCCGACGCCGACGGCCGCCTTCCCGGTCAAGGCCAATCTGAACCTGCCCGATTCCGTGGTCTTCGGTGTTTCTCAGGTCATCAACGACCAGTGGCAGGCCCATCTTGGCGTCGAGTGGACCAATTGGAGCCGGTTCCGCAACATCCCGGTGGTCAGCCAGCTCACCGGAGCGCCGGTCACCAGCCTGAACTTCCAGTATGACGACAGCTGGTACTTCTCGGCGGGTCTGGAATACAAGTACAACCGTGACCTGACGCTCCGCGCCGGCGTCGCCTATGAGCTCTCGGCCGTCAACGACTACAACCGCCAGATCTTCATCTCGGACAATGACCGGCTCTGGCTCAGCGCTGGTGCGAGCTATCAGCTCACCGAGAAGCTGAAGGTCGATGTCGGCTACACCTATATCCACGTCAACAAGGCCAAGGTGAACTATACCGGCAATCATCCCCAGCAGGTCGTGAACCCGGCCTTGCGGGCGATTTCCTACACGGCCGAGGCCGAGCCTTACGTTCACATCGTTTCGGCCGCGCTCACCTATCGCTGGGACAATCCGACCGAGACGGTTCCGGTTCGCCCGGTCGTCCGCAAATACTGAGCTTCGCCAGAGAGCGACGCGAAAGCCGGCCTTCGGGCCGGCTTTTTTCGTTCAGGGAGAGCCGGGAGGGGCGGGCCGAGACCACTTTGCTTGACCCGCCCGCGCGAGCGTTCGTTCGGTCAGGGTCGGCGCGAAGGTCGCGCGCAGACCGCGGCGGACACTTGGGTCAGGCCCTGACCTTCACATAGCTGCCCGGCGCGTCTTCGAGCGGCGTGAGCTTGCCGTCGCCGGGGATTCGGGCCTCGACCTGCTTGGGCGCCTGCTCCGCGAGCCAGGCGAACCAATGCGGCCACCAGGAGCCCGGATGCTCCTGCGCCTGCCTGGCCCAGTCCTCGAAGGCGCCCTCAGGCCGGGGCCCGGTCCAGTACTGGTACTTCACCTTGCTCGGCGGGTTGACCACGCCGGCGATGTGGCCGGAGCCGGCCATGACGTAGTCGACCGGGCCGCCGAAGGACTGCGAGCCGATGAAGACCGATTTCGCGGGCGCGATATGATCCTCCTTCGTCGCGAGATTGTAGACGGGGATGGTGACCTTGCCGAGGTCGAGCAGCTTGCCGCCGATCCGCATCTCGCCCTTGGTCAGCTTGTTGTCGAGATAGCAGTTGCGCAGATAGAAAGAGTGATTCGCCGCCGGCATTCGCGTCGAATCCGAATTCCAGTAGAGCAGGTCGAAGGCGGTCGGAGCCTTGCCCTTCAGGTAGTTGTTGACCGCATAGGACCAGATCAGGTCGTTCGGCCGCAGCATGTTGAAGGCGCCGGCCATGCGTGCGCCATCGAGATAGCCGCGCTCGGCCATCTGTTCCTCGAGAGTGCGGATCTGGTCCTCGTCGACGAAGACCGAGAGTTCGCCGGCATTGGAGAAGTCGACCTGCGTGGTGAAGAAGGTGGCGCTGGCGATGCGCTTGTCCCGCATGGCCGCCATATAGGCGAGGGTGACGCCGAGCAGCGTGCCGCCGACGCAATAGCCGATCGCTGAGACCTGCTTCTCGCCGGTCGCCTGCTCGACCGCCTCGAGCGCCGCGAAGATGCCTTCGCGCATATAGCTCTCGAAATCCTTGAGAGCATGGCGATGGTCGGGGTTGACCCAGGAAATGCAGAAGACCGTCAGCCCCTGCTCGACGCACCAGCGGATGAAGCTCTTCTCGGGGTTGAGGTCGAGGATGTAGAACTTGTTGATCCAGGGCGGCACGATCAGCAGTGGCCGCTTCAGCACCTTCGGCGTTGCGGGCGCGTACTGGATCAGCTCGATGATGTCGTTCCGATAGATCACCTTGCCGGGGGTCGTCGCGATGTTGACGCCGACCTCGAAGGCGCGCGTGTCGGATTGCCGAATCTTGAGTTCGCCGCCGCCGGCCTCGATGTCTTCGGCCAGCATCTTCATGCCGCGCACCAGATTCTCGCCGTTCTGGGCCAGGGTCTCGCGCAGCAGCTCCGGGTTGGTCGCGACGAAATTCGAGGGGGAGAGGGCCCCGGCGATCTGCTTGACGTAGAAGCGCGCCCTGTCGCGGGTGTGCGGGTCGAGGTCCTCTGCCTGATCGACCATGCTCTCGGCCCAGCGCGACGACAGCAGATAGGCCTGCTTGACGAAATCGAAGACCGGATGGCTCTGCCATTCGGGATCGGAGAAGCGGGCATCGCGCTTTTCCGGCTCGATCACCGGCTCGGCGGGCTCGCCGCCCAGGCGCTTCAGCGTCGCGCTCCACAGGCTGAGGAAATCGGTCGTGATGGAGGCCTGGGCCTCGACGATCTTATGGGGATCGCTGACCCAGCGCTCGGCCACCCGTCCGAGCACCTTGACCATCTCGCTGGCCTCGTCCGCGGCGCCGGTCTTGGCTTCGCCGCGTTCGATCGGCTTCAGATAGGCGGCGGTCACCTTGCCGGCCTGTTCGACCAGCTTGCCCATGTTCTGCGCCATCGCGTCGAAATCCGGCAGCGTCGGCGCGCCGAGCACCGGCGGCTCGGCCTGGGCCTGCGCACTCTTGCCCTTGCTGCCGGCCGGTGGCCTCATGGTATCGCTCCGTTGCGATTGCGGTCTGCGGGAGTTGAACTCCGCATTGCGGACCCATTAAGGACCTAACTGATAAGAGTGACAAAGGAAAATCGTGAGAGCCCCGGCAATGCCCCAAGCCCTGGTCCGGACCTCGCTGAAGGTCGTTTGCGCAGCTGCGCTGCTCGGCATGCTGCTCGGCGGCTGTGAGGCTGCGCGCGGCGTCGCGGAGTTCACCGATCTCGCCACCAAGCCGGCCGAGCCCAAGCCCTTCGTGCTCGAAACCAGGCCGCAGGACCCGAAATACGTGCCGGTCGGCTCGGCGGTTACGCGCGACGCCAAGCGCAAGACCGTTGAGGAATTCAAGAAGCTCGAGGCTGAGCTCGAAGCGAAGCGGATTTCCAACGAAGCCGCCGGAGCGCAGGCGCAGAGCCTGGGCAAGACGCCGCCGCCCGCGCCGGCGGAGGCGCAGCCAAGCAACTGAGCCCGCCGGTCACACCGTCCACGGATGGCGGACGGTGATGGGCCCGTGGAAGTCCTGTTGCGCCCATTCGGCCTCAAGGGCCGTCGCCCCATGTCAGAGCCTTGTAGTCGAAGCCCTCATCCAGCCCCGGCTTGACGATCTGGAAATAGGGCGAGATGTCGAAATCGGCGGGCGCGTAGAGGCTGAAATGCCGGATGTGCAGCAGTTCCCGATGGCGCCAGTCATTTGGGCCGCGCCGGATCGCCGGGCCCAGCTCGATGCGCGGCAGGATCGGATAGCCGACGCGCTCGAACGCTTCCGCAATCAAGGTCGAGCAGATCGCCCGCGTCGGTTCCCCCGAGCCGAGTGCGATCATGCGGCGACGCCAGTGCGATGGCACGGGCAGCGTCGGCAGCAGGTAGCGCGCCAGGTCGATGATGTTGCGCGTGTCGTAACGAATGCCGAGTCGCGAGATCATGAAATCGACAAGGCTGCGCCGGTCGGCGTCGGTCAGCCCGACCGGCCGGCATATGCGCGTGTGAAAATGTTCGAGGTTGGACAGGGGAATCGACCGGCAGCCTGCGTCGAGAACCACTTCGATGAGTGTATGAGGCTCGTCCCCGGTCGTCGGCGGGCCGAGGACGTTTCCGACATAGAGCGCGGCATGCGACCAGGTCGAATGCGTCAGATATTTGATGGCCGTCGAAACCCGGTTGGAGCCGGCCACGAGCACGACATCGCCCGGCCGCAAGCTGCGCCGCAGTTCCTCTGGATCGGATGGCGTGAAAGGCTCGCGGCCCGGCCGCTCGCGCAGGAGAAACCCGGCAAGCCGTTGGCCGATCCGATCGAGCATCGTTGCGGATAATCTCATGCCGGTCGCGCCTCGCCATGCCGGGGCGGGAGGTCGCGGGGCCATGCCAGGACGATGGCCCGGGCACTGCGAACCTTCAGCCTGCGATTCGCCTCAGCCATCCCGACAGATAGGCGCCGGCGCATGTCGGGGGGTTGGCGAGCAAATTAATGTTCGGTCAGGTGTCGGGCAAAGCCGAACGCATCGGTGACGATGACGCTGGAGCGCAGCTTCGCCGTGGCGTTCCGGCGGAGGCTGGTGCCGCGGCTGAGACCTTGCGTCGCGCTTCGACGATTCTTGCGTTTTTGGGCCTGTCGCGCCGAAAGTTGCAGTGCTAGAGCATCTTGGCGCAAGGAATGTGATTTGACGCATTCGGCGCGCCTCAATGCCGGCTCGGCCAGGGACCGTTTAGCAAGATGACCGATTTTCACCGCATCAAGCGTTTGCCGCCTTACGTTTTCGAGCAGGTCAACAAGATCAAGGCAGCCGAGCGAGCCAAGGGCGTCGACATCATCGATCTCGGCATGGGCAATCCCGATTTGCCGGCCCCGAAGCACGTCATCGAGAAGCTGGTCGAGACCGCCGGCAAGCCCCGCACCGACCGCTATTCCGCCTCCAAGGGCATCGCAGGCCTGCGCCGCGCCCAGGCGAATTACTATCAGCGCCGCTTCGGCGTGAAGCTCAATCCGGACACGCAGATCGTCGCCACGCTCGGCTCGAAAGAGGGCTTCGCCAACATGGCGCAGGCGATCACCGGACCGGGCGACGTCGTGCTCGTTCCCAATCCGAGCTATCCGATCCATGCCTTCGGCTTCCTGATGGCCGGCGGCGTCATCCGCTCGGTTCCGGCCGAGCCGACGCCGGCCTTCTTCCCGGCGCTCGAGCGCGCGATGATGCATTCGGTGCCGAAGCCGATCGCGCTCGTCACCTGCTATCCGGCGAACCCGACCGCCTATACCGCCTCGCTCGATTTCTATCGCGATCTCGTCGCGTTCGCGAAGAAGCACGAGCTGATCCTGCTCTCGGATCTCGCCTATGCCGAGGTCTATTTCGACGAGAGCAACCCGCCGCCCTCGATGCTGCAGGTGCCCGGCGCGATCGACGTCACCGTCGAGTTCACCTCGATGTCCAAGACCTTCTCCATGGCCGGCTGGCGCATGGGCTTCGCCGTGGGCAATGAGCGGCTTCTCGCCGCGCTGGCGCGCGTGAAATCCTATCTCGACTATGGCGCCTATACGCCGATCCAGGTCGCCGCCGCGGCGGCTCTGAACGGCCCGGACGACTGCATCCGCGAAATGCGCGAGATCTATCGCAAGCGCCGTGACGCGTTGGTCGAGAGCTTCACCAAGGCGGGCTGGGACTTCCCCGCACCGCAGGCCTCGATGTTCGCCTGGGTGCCGATCCCGGAGAAATTCCGCCATCTCGGCTCGCTGGAATTCTCGAAGCTCCTGATCGAGAAGGCCGAAGTCGCGGTCGCTCCGGGCATCGGCTTCGGGGAACATGGCGATGATTTCGTCCGCATCGCCATCGTCGAGAACGAGCAGCGCATCCGCCAGGCGGCGCGCAATATCGCCCGCTTCCTCAAGACCGCCGACCAGACGCTGCACAACGTCATCCAGATCCCGAAGGCCGGCTGAGATCGGTCGCCCTCCGATCTATCGATCCCCGGGGCGGCGTTGCGCCGCCCCTTGCACGTTCTACGTCTCGACGATGTCGCTGCGGCGTAACGGCGCCGGGGCGCGACGGGGCTGGACCGCATCGCGAAAACATGGGAACCGGAGCGGCCGGAATGGCTGGCTGAGGAGAGGCAGGGGATATGGTCTCGAAAGGCCGCGTGATCGGGGTCATCTTCGGTCTCTTCGCACTGGTCTGCCTGTTCGCGACCTATGATTTCTCGCGTGGTCGCGCGACCGAAACCGATTCGCCTCTGATCGGGGAGCTGCTGGAGGCGACCAAGGCGCGCGAATGCGGCCGTGACGCCACCGGGATCGTCGAACGCTATCTGCCGATCGGCACGGGACAGGCCGAGGCCGAGAAGATTCTGGCGGACACGGTGATCCGCCCGCCGAAGCCCTGGTTCTGGAAGCCGGTCAATGAAAACTCGACCGTCTCGCACGGCGACAGCCTCGAAGCCTTGCGCACCATCAAGATCACGGCTTTCGGCAATCAGGTCCTGCGGGTTTATCTCGGCTTCAGCGAGGGCAAGCTGAAGCGCCTCGCGGCAGAGGTGATCTGCCGCTTCGAATAGGCGAGCTCAGGCCGCGCCGGTGAACTCGCCGCGTGCCGGGTAGTGGCTCTTGATGACGAAATCGAGCGCTGGGACCATCTCGGCGAAGCTCGGCCGAACGAACGGCATCGACTGGACCGACAGATAATAGATCGTCCCGTCCGATCGGACGAGGAACACGCCGGGCTCCGAGAACAGCGCCGGCTCTTCGATACCGATCGAGGTCTTGCCGCGAGAGGCCGAGATGTACAGCCCCCAGGCGCGCGCCGTCTCCAGGGCGAGCCCGTAGCCGATCCTGAGCGCTTCGGCGCCGATCTTCTCCGCCATTTCGGCGGCACGGCTCTGGCCGTCGCTGCTGATCGCGATCGCCTCCACACCGCGACTGGCGAAATCCGGCACCAGATGCTCGAGTTCCTTCAGATAGGTGGCGCAGAGCGGGCAGTGCAGCCCCCGATAGAAGCAGACCAGAGTGAACCGCTCGGGCGAGGCCGTCCTCAGGTCGAAGCGGCCATGAGCGAGCGTGTCGACGGCAAGGGCGGGAGCGGGCTGGCGGGGTATGAGCATGGGCTGTTCCTGGTTGCTGTTGCAGCTGCCTGACCTTGTTCATATTCTCGGGTATGGGAAATTCAAATGGCATGATCGAAAGTTCCGATCTGGGGCGAGATCGCCTGTCGAGCTTCTTCGCGGCCTTCGATGTCGCCGCGCAGCAGGTCGCGCCCGCCGCGGCCAATCTCATCCTGACCGGGCAGGGGCAGGTTACCGGGCAGGGACAGGTCTTGCGCTCGCTGGTTTTCCTGCCGCATGGGCCGGGGGCTCATGACGGCGAGGGCGAGGTGCTGGCCGCGGTCAGGATCGACTTCGGCGGCCGAGAAAATCCGCTGATCGCGGCGTTGCCGAGCCGGGTCGAGCTCGCTTTCGAGGCGGCTCCGACGCTGCGGGCCATCGCCGAGTTGCTGGCGATCGAGGCCTCGGCGCGGCGCTGCGGCCGGCAGGTCGCGCTCGACAATCTGTGCAGGTTGCTGCTGCTCCTGCTCCTGCGCCACATGATCGACCGCGGCACAACCCAGCCGGGCCTGCTGGCCGGGCTGTCGCATCCCCAGCTCTTTCCGGCCCTCGTCGCCATGCAGGATGCGCCGGCGCGCGACTGGCACGTCGACGACCTCGCGACGATCGCCGGCATGTCGCGCACCCGCTTCATGACCCTGTTTCCGCGCGTGGTGGGGGCGACCCCGATGGCCTATCTCGCCGGCTGGCGGATGGTGCTGGCCCGGCGCGAACTCGAACGCGGCGGGCTCGTCAAGGTGGTCGCCCGGCGGATCGGCTATGGCAGCGCGGCTGCCTTCTCGCGGGCCTATCAGCGCGCTTTCGGTGAGCCGCCGGTCGCAAGACGGCATGGAAGGCAAGCGGAGGAGGGCTCCTCGTCGCGTCCGGCTGAGGCGGAGCGTGGTCCGGTCCGATAGCAATACCTGCCCTCATCGGCGTAATCCGACGCATCGCGGCGGATTCCATCGCCCTTCGCCGTTGACTCCCCGCACGCCTCATGCGACCCCGCGCGACATGACCATGCACGCTCCGCCACCTGACTTCCGGCCTCTTCGCGTCGGCATCGCCGGCCTCGGCACCGTTGGTGCGGCGGTCGCCACTATCCTGAAACGGCAGGAGAATGCGCTCGCTGCACGCTGCGGCCGGCCGGTGCGCGTCACCGCGGTTTCGGCACGCGATCGCAATCGCGACCGCGGCATCGATCTTGCCGGCCTGAGCTGGTTCGACGATCCGGTGGCGCTGGCGACTTCGCCGGAAATCGATTGTCTGGTCGAGTTGATCGGTGGCTCCGACGGACCTGCCAAGCAGGCGGTCGAGGCGGCTCTCGCCGCCGGCAAGCCGGTCGTCACCGCCAACAAGGCGCTGCTCGCCGCCCATGGCGTGGCGCTCGCCGAACTCGCCGAAAGCAAGGGCGCGGCGCTCGCCTTCGAGGCTTCCTCTGCCGGCGGCATTCCGGTGGTGAAGACGCTGCGCGAGGCGCTGGCCGGCAACAATGTCTCCCGGCTCTACGGCATCCTCAACGGCACCTGCAATTACATCCTCTCGCGCATGGAGCTGGAGGGGTTGACCTTCGAGGCCTGCCTGAAGGACGCCCAGCGGCTCGGCTATGCCGAGGCCGACCCGACTTTCGACGTCGAGGGCTTCGACACCGCCCACAAGCTCGCGATCCTGACCAGCCTCGCCTTCGGTACGAAGATCGACGCCGAAGCGATTCATGTCGAAGGCATTTCCTCGATCACGCCGCTCGATCTGAAAATGGCGGAGGAGCTCGGCTACCGGATCAAGCTGCTCGGCGTCGCCGAGCGCACCAAGACCGGCATCGAGCAGCGCGTCCACCCGACCATGGTGCCGAAGTCGTCTGCCATCGCGCAGGTGATGGGGGTCACCAACGCCGTCACCATCGACGCCGATGCGGTGCGCGAGATCACGCTGGTCGGTCCGGGTGCCGGCGGCGGCCCGACCGCCTCGGCGGTGATCGCCGACATCGCCGATGTCGCCCGCGGCACCGCTGGCCTGCCCTTCGGCCTGCCGGTTGCGCGGCTGGAGGCTCCGGTTCGGGCCGAGATGCAGCGCCATGAGGGCGGGTATTACATCCGTCTGGCGGTCGCCGACCGGCCGGGCGCGGCTGCCGCGATCGCGACCCGCATGGCCGAGGCGAACATCTCGCTCGAGAGCATCGTCCAGCGCCGTTCGGAGGCCGCTGCGGCGCGCGATCCCGGCGGGCGCTCCGGTGCGCCGGTTCCGGTCGTCCTGATCACCTATGCCACCAGCGAGCGCGCGATCCGCGGCGCGCTGGAGAAGGTTGGTGCCGACGGCCATATTTCGGAAGCCCCGCAGGTCATCCGCATCGAACGCGAATAGGGTGGCGGCCGGGCGGTCGCGGAGCGCTTCCGCTGCCGGTTACCGCGCCGCCGACCGCCGAAAATAGAGGAAACACCATGTCCGTCGATCTTCGTATCTCGCCCGACCAGATCATCGAGCGCTATCTCTCGATGGAACTGGTGCGCGTCACCGAGCGCGCCGCCGTCGCCGCCGCCCGCCTGCGCGGCCATGGCGACGAGAAGGCCGCCGACCAGGCCGCCGTCGACGCGATGCGGCGCGAGCTCAACCGCCTGCCGATCGACGGCGAGATCGTCATCGGCGAGGGCGAGCGCGACGAGGCGCCGATGCTCTTCATCGGCGAGAAGGTCGGCAACAAGCAGGGTCCGAAGGTCCACATCGCCGTCGATCCGCTGGAAGGCACGACGCTCTGCGCCAAGGACATGCCCGGCTCGATCGCCGTGATGGCGATGGCCGGCGCCGGCCATCTGCTCTACGCGCCCGACGTCTACATGGACAAGATCGCCATCGGCCCGGGCTACCCGGCCGGCATCGTCGACCTCGACGCCTCGGCCGCCGACAATATCAACGCGCTGGCCAGGGCCAAGGGCGTCAAGCCGCATGAGATCAACACGCTGATCATGGACCGCCCGCGCCATGAGAAGCTGATCGCCGAAGTCCGCAAGACCGGCGCCTCGATCCGCCTGATCACCGATGGCGACGTCGCCGGCGTGATCTTCTGCACCGAGCCGGAGAAGACCGGTATCGACCTTTATCTCGGCATTGGCGGCGCCCCCGAGGGCGTTCTCGCCGCCGCGGCGCTGCGCTGCGTCGGCGGCCAGATGCAGGGCCGCCTGATCCTCGACACCGAGGAGAAGCGCCAGCGCGCCGCGACCATGGGCGTCAAGGATCCGAACAAGAAATACGACATGGCCGAGATGGCCTCGGGCGACGTCATCGTCTGCGCCACCGGCGTCACCGATGGCGGCATGCTCTCCGGCGTGCGCTTCGGGCCCGAGGTGATCGAGACCGAGACCATCGTCTACCGCTCGATCACCGGCACGGTCCGCCGGATCTATGGCGAGCATCGCGAGTTCGCGAAGTTCAACCTTGACTGAGACGCTGCGGCGGAGAAGGGCGGCGCGTGCTTTCAGCGCGCCGTCATCACCGCCCGCATGAAGCCCGGCTCGACGAAGATCACGCTGCCGTCCGGCAGGCCGAGAATCCGGTTGACCGCGAGGCCGAGAAACTGGAAGCGCCGCTCGAGCGCTTCGATCGCCGCTTCTTCTTCCGCTGTTCCAGAGACCGCGATCGCTCGTCCCCAGGCGTCATGGGCGCTGGCGCCGAGATGCAGGATCGTCTCGGCCGCATCCTCCGGATCGGACACCGCGAACGCGCCCTCGGCCGCTCCTTCCGCGATGATGCCGGCGAGCACCGGCAGCATCACCGCGATCGAGGCGGCATTGACCCGGTGGTAGAGCACGATGTTCTCCGGGCGGAAAACCACGTCGAAGGCCGCCCGCAGCTTCGGCGCATCCTCCAGATTGGTCTGGCGCGAGCGGGCGAGGAAGCTGTTCAGGCGGGCGAGGGCGCCGAGGCTGGGGTCGTCGAGCACATCGCGGACCTTGGCGACCGCCTCATGCGCCAAACGGGCGGCGAGCGCTTCCAGCAGCGCCTCTTTCGACGCGAAATGGTGGTAGAAGCCGCCCTTCGAAATGCCCGCCTTGGCGATGACGTCGCTGATCGTCGTGCCCTCGTAGCCATGCTCGAAGAACAGCGCCTGCGCGCAGTCGAGTAGCTCGCTCCTGCGATCCTCCGGGTGTTTGACGATGCGCGGCATGCGGCTCCGATCTTGCGTCTTCTTGACGACCGACCTGCGGTCGGTAAAATGACCGACGGTCGGTCTGGTGTATGATACGGCTATGGCAACGGGCGATGCAACGGCGATCACGCGTCGACGGGCCTGTCTTGGAAGCACGATTTCGTCAGCTCGCCGCCGACGCCTGCGCAGGGGAATGCCGTGAAGATCGTTCGCAGCCTCATCGTGCTCGTCGTGCTGTCGGGGGCAGGCGCGGCCTTCTGGTCCTATAGCCGGCCCGCGGCGGTCGCGACCGTGACCGCCAGGCGCGGCGATGCTGCCGATATCGTCTACGCCACCGGCGTCGTCGAGCCGCGCAACTGGGCCAAGGTCACGCCGCTCGTGCGCGAGCGCATCGTAGAGCGTTGCGATTGCGAGGGCCGCCGGGTCGAGAAGGGCGAAGTCCTGGCCAGGCTCGACAGCGTCCTCGCTGAGACCGCCCTCGCCGAGCTCAAGGCCCGCCACAAACTCGCCGCTGCCGAGCACGAGCGCCAGGCCGTCCTCGTCGAGCGCAACGTCATGAGCCAGCAGGCGCTCGACCGGGTCCGCAGCGAGGTCGGGCAGGCGGCGGCGCTGGTCGCCGGGCAGACCGCCCGGCTGGAGAACTACATCCTGCGGGCGCCGATGAGCGGCACCGTCCTGCGCCGCGATGGCGAGGTCGGCGAGATCGCCGAGCCCGGAACGGTGCTGTTCTGGATCGGCGAAGCGAAGCCGCTGCGCATCGTCGCCGAGGTGAACGAGGAGGACATCCCGCAGGTCAAGCCGGGCCAGCGCGCCCTGATCCGGGCTGACGCCTTTCCCGGACGGACGCTGGAGGCGACGGTCGACAGCATCACCCCCAAGGGCGATCCCGTCGCCAAGAATTACCGGGTCTATCTTGCCTTGCCCGACGACACGCCGCTGCTGATCGGCATGACGGCGGAGCTCAACATCATCGTGCGTGTCGCGCGCAACGCGCTATTGCTGCCGGTCAACGCGGTCCAGGGCAATGCCGTCGTGCTCGCCGAGGGGGGGGGCGCGCGGCGTCGCGAGCTCACGATCGGCATTCGCGGCACCGGCGAGGTCGAGGTGCTGTCGGGCTTGCCTGAAGAGGCGCGCGTCATCGCACCCTATCCGGACAAGCTGGGCGAGGGCACCCGTATCCGGCTGCGGGATGAGTGAGCCATGCCGCTGATCCTGACACTCGCGCTGACGCATATCATCGGGCGGGGCCGGCAGACGCTGGTCGCCGTGCTCGGCGTCGCGCTCGGCGTCGGCTTCTCGATCGCCATGGCCTCGCTGATGCAGGGCGGCGAGGATGATTTCATCGCCAAGCTCGTCGACACCATGCCGCATGTCGACGTCACCGATGAGCGCCGCGCCGCGCGTCGCCAGCCGGCGCAGGACGAGTTCGCGGCGCTGCACATCGCCGGACTGCGCCCCCGGGAGGACCGGCGCGGCATCCTGAACCCGACCGAAGTGACCGCGATGCTGCGCGCCTGGGTGCCCGGCAAGATGGCGCTCAGCCTGAAGACGCAGGGCGTAGTGCGCTATGCCGGGCGCGATGTCGGCATCGGCATCATCGGCGTCGAGCCACTGGCCGAGATGCAGATATCCTCGCTGACCAAGGATTTCCGCCAGGGCAGCTTCGCCGCGCTGATCGCCGGCGGCAACAACATCGTGGTCGGCAGCCGGCTGGCGCAGCGCCTCGGCGCCGAGCTGGGCACGACGGTGACGGTCGTCTCCGCGACCGGCCAGAGCCGCGCCTTCAAGATCGTCGGCCTGTTCCACACCGGCACCACCGCCCGCGACGAGGGCGAGGGCTATGTCCTGCTCAAGAACGCCCAGATCCTGAGCGAACGGCCGAACGCGATCAACGAGATCCGTCTCAAGCTCGACGATCCCAACGCCGCGCCGCAGGTCGCGCGGCGGGCGGAGGCGCAGATCGGCTACAAGGCGGTGGCCTGGCAGGAGGCTAACGAATCGCTGCTAGAGGCTTTGGTGATCCGCAATGTCATCATGTACACGGTGGTCGGCGCCATCCTGCTCGTCGCCGGCTTCGGCATCTTCAACATCATCTCGACGATCACCCATGAGAAGGCGCGCGACATCGCCATTCTCAAATCGCTGGGGTTCACCGAGGCCGATATGCGCCGGCTTTTCCTGCTGGAGGGGCTGGCGCTCGGCGCCTGCGGCTCGCTGATCGGCTGGGCGGTCGGCTTCGGGCTCTGCTTCGCGCTCTCGCTCGTCCGCTTCGAGCTCTCGGGCGCAGCCGTGGCACAGGAGATCACGCGCCTGCCCCTGGCCTGGAGCATCTGGCACTATCTGATCGCCGCGGGCTTCGCCCTGACCTCGGCCGCCATCGCCGGCTATCTGCCGGCGCGGCAGGCGGCGCGGCTCAACCCGGTCGACATCATCCGGGGGGCGACATGAGCGCGCTGATCGAGACCGCGGGGCTGACCCGGATCCTGCCCGGAATCGTGCCGGTGACGCTGGTGCAGGACGTGACTTTTTCGATCGGCGAGGGCGAATTCGTCGCGATCACCGGCCCGTCCGGCTCCGGCAAGTCGTCGCTGCTTTATCTGCTCGGCCTGCTCGACCGGCCAAGCGCCGGCGTGCTGCGCATTTCCGGTCGCGACACGGCGGCGCTCGGCGAGCGCGAGCGGGCGCAGATCAGGCTGGCGACGCTCGGCTTCGTCTTTCAGTTCCACTTCCTGCTGCCGGAATTCACCGTGCGCGAGAATGTCGAGATTCCGATGCGGCGGCTCGGGCGCCTCGACAAGGCCGCGATGCGGGCGCGCTCGACGCAACTGCTCGAAGCGCTCGGCCTTGCCGGCCATCTCGACAAGCGGCCCGATCAGCTTTCCGGAGGCCAGCGCCAGCGGGTCGCGGTCGCCCGTTCTCTGGCGAACGATCCGCCGATCGTGCTCGCCGACGAGCCGACAGGCAGCCTCGACAGCAAGAACTCGGAGCAGGTTTTCGCGATCCTCGATGCGCTGGTGCGCGAGCGCGGCAAGACCGTCATCGCCGTGACCCATGACGCCGACATGGCCGCGCGGGCGAGCCGGCGCATCCATCTCGTCGATGGCAGGCTGGCTGCAAGCTGAGCCGGGCGCTCGTCAGTCTTCGGAGACTGGCTCGTTCTTGCGCCGGAAACCCGTCGCGAGCACGTAGAGCTCGGAGGAATCGGCGCGGCTCGCCGCCGGCTTGAGATTGCGCACACTGGTGAAGTCGCGCTTGAGCTGGCTGAGCAGTTCGGCGCTGTCGCCGCCCTGGAACAGCTTGGCGAGGAAGAATCCGCCTGGCGCCAGCACGTCATTGGCGAATTCGAGCGCCGCCTCGGCCAGGCCGATGATCTTGAGGTGATCGGTCTTCTTGTGGCCGGTGGTGTTGGCCGCCATGTCAGACATCACGCCATCGGCCTTGCCGCCCAGTTTCTCGGTCAGCAGGGCAGGGGCCTCATCGGCCATGAAATCGAGCTGGATCAGCTCGACCCCCGGAATCGGGTCGACCGGCAGGAGGTCGATGCCGACGATCCGGCCCTTGCCCTTCTCGAGCCCGATCTTCGCCGCGGCGACCTGGCACCAGCCGCCCGGCGCGCAGCCGAGATCGAGCAGCTTCTGGCCGGGTTTCAGAAATTTGTGGCGCTCATCCATCTCGGCGAGCTTGAAGGCCGCCCGCGAGCGATAGCCCATTTCGCGGGCGCGCTTGACATAGGGATCGTTCAGCTGCCGCTCGAGCCAGAGCTGCGAGGAATGGCTGCGCTTGGCCGGCTTCTTGACCTTGACGCGCAGGTCGCGGGCGCCGCCGCTCGGTTTGGACGGGTTCATGCCCTGCACTTAGCTCATTGGCGGCGTCGCCACCAAGCCCGGTCTTCATGCATCATGCGCAGGAGTATGCCCTCGCGCAGGCCGCGATCGGCGATCCGCACCATCGGGCTCGGAAAGGCCCGCCGGATCGCCTCGAAAATGGCGCAGCCCGCCAGCACGAGATCGGCCCGGTCGCGGCCGATGCAGGCATTGGCCTGGCGCTGCGAATAATCCATCGCCACGAGCTCGTCGATCACGCTCAGCACATCGGCCTCGCGCATCCAGAGCCCGTCGACCTGACGGCGATCATAGCGCGGCAGCCGCAGATGGATGCCCGCGACGGTGGTAACCGTGCCGGAGGTGCCGAGCAGGTGGAAGCCTGCAGCCAGGCGCGCGGTCGCGGCCTTGTCTGCGAACGGCTTCAGCGCGGCACTGCAGTCCGTCACCATCCGCTCGAACAGCTCGCGCCCGACTTCGACGCCGCCATAGCGCTCGGCGACCGAGACCACGCCGATCGGCAGCGAAGCCCATTCGCGGATTCGCGCGGCCGGATCGCGCCCGGATTCGCGGCCACCGAGCCAGACGATTTCGGTCGAGCCGCCGCCAATGTCGAAGACGATGACCGAATCGGCGCCGGGCGCCGCCAGCGCGGCGCAGCCGGTGACGGCGAGCGAGGCCTCGGTGCGCTGGTCGACGATCTCGAGCTCGAGCTGGGCCTCGCGCCCGACGCGCTGCACGAAGTCGACGCCGTTTGCCGCCGACCGGCAGGCTTCGGTGGTGACCAGCCGAGCGCGGGTGACGCCGCGATGGTCCATCTTGCTCTTGCAGATCTTCAGCGCCTCGACGGCGCGCTCCATCGCGCCTTCACCGAGCCGCCCGCTCGCCGAAAGCCCTTCGCCGAGCCGCACGATTCGCGAGAAGGCATCGACGACGCGAAAACCATGCTGGGCGGGCCGCGCGATCAGCAGGCGGCAATTATTGGTGCCGAGATCGAGCGCGGCATAGGTCGCGGCCGGGCGGCGCGGATGGCTCGGTGCCTCCCGGCCGCCGGCGCTGGCCACGACGCCATCCCCCGTCGCAGCGCGGGCTGCCACGGCGGGGCCGTCCGATTCCTGGCGGTCCTCGACCGTCACCTTGTAATCCTTTGCCGGCCGGGGCCATCGCGATGACCCGCCGGAGCCCGGCCAGAAGCCGGAGCGTTTCCATTCCCGGGCAGCGTAACAACAGCGCGACGCGCCTGCCAAGCAGAACCTGCGAAGGCGAAGCATTGCCCGTTGGCAACGGCGCTTGCCTGAACAGCGGCTTGGCGGCAAAGCTCCGGCTGCATCGGGGCACCGGACCCGGGCGGCGAAGGCGAGGGGAGAGACGGCATGGCGGCGGGGCACCTGATCCTGGCGATCGACCAGGGCACCACTTCCTCGCGCGCCATCCTGTTCGATGCGCAATTGCGGCCGGTGACCAGCGCCCAGCAGGAGTTCGTGCAGCACTATCCGGCTTCCGGCTGGGTCGAGCACGAGCCGGAGGATCTCTGGGAGAGCACGCTGGCGGTTTGTCGCGAGGCGCTCGCCCAGGCCCGGGCAGGGGCTGGCGAGGTCGCCGCCATCGGCATCACCAATCAGCGCGAAACCACGCTGATCTGGGACCGGCGTACCGGCGCGGCGATCCATCGCGCCATCGTCTGGCAGGATCGGCGCACCGCCGAGCGCTGCGCTGCGCTTGAAGCGCGAGGCCATGGCGATCTGGTCGCTGCCCGCACCGGACTACGCCTCGATCCCTATTTCTCGGGCAGCAAGATCGCCTGGATTCTCGACAATGTGCCTGGCGCGCGCGAACGGGCGGAGCGCGGCGAACTCGCCTTCGGCACGGTCGATTCCTTTCTGCTCTGGCGCCTGACCGGTGGGCGCGTCCATGCTACCGACGCGACGAACGCCTCGCGCACCATGCTGTTCGACATCCATCGCGGCGAATGGGACGCGGAGCTGCTCGCGCTTCTCGACATCCCCGCTTCGCTGCTGCCGGAGGTGCGCGATTGCGCCGCGCTGTTCGGCGAGACCGAACCGGAGCTGTTCGGCGGCGCCATCCCGATTCGCGGCATCGCCGGCGATCAGCAGGCGGCGACCATCGGCCAGGCCTGCTTTTCGCCTGGCATGCTGAAATCGACCTATGGCACCGGCTGCTTCGCGCTGCTCAACACGGGCGCCAAGGCCGTCGCTTCGCAAAGCCGGCTTTTGACCACCATCGCCTATCAGTTCGGCGGCGAGCGTCACTATGCGCTCGAGGGCTCGATCTTCATCGCCGGCGCCGCGGTGCAATGGCTGCGCGACGGACTCGGCATCATCGAGCGCGCCTCCCAGAGCGGGCCGCTGGCGGCCAATGCCGATCCCGGCCAGCAGGTCTATCTCGTGCCGGCCTTCACCGGGCTCGGCGCCCCGCATTGGGACGCCAACGCCCGCGGCGCCATGTTCGGCCTGACCCGCAATACCGGCCCGCGCGAATTCGCTCGTGCGGCTCTGGAGGCGGTCTGCTTCCAGACGCTGGATCTGCTCGAGGCGATGCGCGCCGACTGGCCGGAGGCCGAAGGGGCAGGGACGGTGCTGCGCGTCGATGGAGGCATGGTCGCCTCCGATTGGACGATGCAGCGCCTCGCCGACATCCTTTCCGCGCCCGTGGACCGTCCGGAGGTGCTCGAGACCACGGCTCTCGGAGCTGCCTATCTCGCCGGCCTCGACGCAGGCCTGCTGCCCGAGCCGGCCCAGTTCGGCGATCGCTGGCGGCTGGAGCGTCGCTTCACGCCGACCTTGGCGGCAGAACCGCGCCGGGCGCTGGTCGCGGGCTGGCGCGATGCGGTGCGCCGCACGCTGAGCAGCGCATAGCCTTAAGGCGGACCGACGCAGCGGTCGCTCCGCGCGGGCGCTGCCGGAGAGAAAGACGGCACGGGAGCGTCTGCTCGACCGGCAGGGGCCTTGGCTCATGGCCTCGCTTCACGGCCTCGGGCAGCTGCTCCGGTTGCTTGGACCCGTGGCTGCCAGCCAGCTCCGGCGGGCTCCGGCTCGCTTTCCTGCGTCCTTTCACGAACCATTCCCAGCTTCCTTGCCCAGCCTTCTTGCCCGGTGCGCGGGCCGCCGCTGTGCCGCAGTGGCTGCGCGCGCCGCTTGCCCGCCAGCTTCTGGCGAGGTGCCGAGAGGCTGGCTGCATCTGCTTGGCTCCTGGCGCCGTTGGCGGGCGTTCGGGCGGCGAGTGCCTTGGGCCTGGACAATCTTTCACGCCGGTCTGTCGAAATCTGTCACACAAGGCTTGCAACCATCGCCGAGGTTCGTTAGACCCGCGCCATCCGACGCGACGCACAGCGCGCCCGTTGGGGGATCGTCTAACGGTAGGACCCCAGACTCTGACTCTGGTTGTCTAGGTTCGAATCCTAGTCCCCCAGCCATCGTCTCTTTCCCCGAGACAAATGGCATAAGACTCTCAGACATTCGCTGATTTCCTTGAGCTTTTTGCGCGCCTGTTTGGTGCCCTCAAGGCGCATGGGTCCACCAGACAGGTCCACCGCACTCAAGCTGCGTCTGATGGGTCGTCTTTACCATGATCACTGTTTGTTCTCGACGTCGCGGGGCCACTACCCTGTTTCGGCGTAAAATCCCCCAGGACTTGAAAGCGCGAATCGGTGCCACCGAGATCGTCAGGTCCCTGGGCCGGGCTACCCCCGGAGAAGCCCGGCGGATGGCATCGGCCATGTGGCAGGCGACGGAGACCCTCTTCATGACGATCCGCGCGAACCCGGCAATGACGCGAGAGGCAGTCCGCGCCCTCGCGGAGGCCAGCATCGCAAGCGGCACCTGGACGAGCCATTGTCCGTGGTCAGCTGATTTGAGACTGTTTCGATGTCTCAGGAACGGAGGCTCTGGCTCATCTGGGCTTGAGGGTATGCGGCCTTCAGCTGATGCTGCAAGCGTCTTTTCTGGATGGTCTGGCGCTTGATCCTTTCGCGTTCGGTGATGATGGCCGGCCCGCGGCCGAAGTAGACATCGGCGGGCGTGAGATTGCCGAGGCTCTCGTGGTAGCGGGCCTGGTT
>NZ_JAFKFX010000048.1 GCF_017308075.1 Allobosea sp. | reverse complement strand
CTAGTTGTTTGATCCCAGGCTTTGATGGTGCAGTCTTTTCGCGCGAGTGGAAGGAAGCGCTATGGGACAGGTTCTGCACGGGAGCGCCCGCACGACAGAGGCGGTCCGTCGAGCGATACAGCATAGTCAAGAGAGCCTGAGGCAACTCGCCAAGCGCCATGGCATCAATCAGAAGACCGTCGCGAAGTGGAAAAAGCGAAGTTCGACGGCCGACCGCAAGACAGGACCGGCCGAACCGAAATCGACGGTTCTGTCGGTCGCGGATGAGGCCGTCATCGTCGCCTTCCGACGCCACACGCTCCTACCGCTGGATGATTGCCTCTATGCGCTTCAGGCCACGGTCCCGCATCTGACGCGCTCGTCGCTGCATCGCTGCCTCCAGCGGCATGGCATCTCGCGACTGCCCGACGTCGAAGGCGACAAGCCGGTCAGGCGCAAGTTCAAGGCCTACCCCATCGGCTACTTCCACATCGACCTCGCCGAGGTGCAGACGGCCGAAGGTAAGCTCTACCTCTATGTCGCGATTGATCGCGCGAGCAAGTTCGCCTTCGTCCAGGTCGTTCGCAAGACCGGCCGAGCATCCGCCTCCGCCTTCCTCATGGCCCTGATCGAGGCGGTGCCTTACCGGATCCATACCGTCCTGACCGACAACGGTATCCAGTTCACGTTCCCGCCGCGCTACGCCGACGGTCCGACCGCTCAGTACGCCACGCATATGTTCGCCATGCGCTGCCGCGAGAACGGCATCGAGCACCGCCTGACAAAGGTGAGGCATCCCTGGACGAACGGCCAGGTCGAGCGGATGAACCGGACCATCAAGGACGCCACCGTCAAGCGCTTCCACTACGACGACCACCAGCAGTTCGAAACGCACCTCGCCGACTTCGTCTCAGCCTACAACTTCGGCCGCCGCCTCAAGACGCTGCGAGGCCTCACCCCCTACGAGTTCATCTGCAAATGTTGGACTTCGGAGCCAGAACGATTCAGGCTCAATCCAATCCACCAAATGCCGGTGTGAATGGAACCGAGGTTTGCCGCAAAATTTCTCTAAGCCATTGTATTTGCTTGGGTCGATTTCTGTTGGGACAGCTGGGATCGCCGCAAGTGACGCAACAGCTTGCCGCAGTTCTCCGGTCCGTCGTGAGGCTTCGGCCATGAAAAAAGCCCTTGGGCGAACCCAAGGGCTGATCGTTCGAACGTGTCGCCGTGACTAAAAGGGCAGATCGGCCCGGCGATAGAAATAGCCCTGCACGGTTTCGGGGTCGAAGGCCGGATGGATGCCGACCTCGTCGAGTGACCGCTTGAGGCGGCGGGAAGTGACGTCCCGATCGGACGACAATTCAGCGAGGCTCGCGTAGTCCGCCTGGAATGCTGCGAGATCCTCCGGCATGACGATGGTCTGCGGGCTGCGGTTTGTCGGGTTCCTGGCAATACGAGACGAAAGGACCTGGCGCCCGGTCAACGCCTCGACGGCTTTGGTGCTGGTCCGCAACCGACGCTCGACCTCCCTCAGCGACAGCCCGCCATGATCTTCGAGCCGCACGTGCTCTCGAATCTCGGCGACATCGACGGCGACGGAGAGATAGCCGCGCCGCCCATCAAGCCTTCCGACCCAGCCAAGGCGACCGTCGAGGACCAGCCTGACGATCTCCATCGCCGAGCAGCAGGCCTGTTTCGCGGCATCGGGGATGATCGCCTGGTCGTCGCCGAGTTTCGCGATGGGCATCGCCTGCCCGAGGAGGCGGTCCCTGAAGCTGTCCAGCTCGCCGCGGGCGAATGCGTGGCTGCCGACCTTTCCTTCGACGAGCGGCCTGATGAAGCCGTGCTCGAACAACATCCTGGCGTGCAGGCGCGGGGCATTCAGATAGGTGCCCGCCGCGTTCAGGGACATCGAGCCCGGCGCCTCTTCGAGCAAGGCGGCTGCGCGATCCGCCGAGAACAGGACGTGGTTGTCCGGCGACTTCATGTGGGCGTCGCGAATGATCCCGGCCTCGAGCAAAAGCTTGCGCAGCCGCTTCGGATGGCGGCCCGTCTGGAGATGCGCCGACCGGATGGAATGCACCCGCCGAACGCTCACGGGTTTCCCGAAGACCTCGTCGTCGGGGCCGAGCGGCATCGTCTCGATGGCGCAGGTCCTGATGGCGTCGCGAAGCGGATCATAGACCGGATCGCTGTTCTCGTAGGCGAGCCACTCGTATAGCCGGCCAAAGGTGGTGCGCAGGCCCCAGTCGCGAGGCGTCGACGAGGCCCGGAGGTTGGCCATCAGGTCCGCGATTGCTACCGGACCGCCCTGAGCGATGCGGAACCCCTCTGCGCCAGCTCGCGACCAATCGGCCTGAGACATCCGGGCCAGGCGAACCTGCGCGCCGAAGAGGGATACGGCGCCAGTCATCTCGCAGGAACGGGCCGCCGCATACCAGGGCAGCGTGTCAAGCAGCGCTACGTTGACCGCGGGGCCCCACAGGCGCCCCAGCAGATAACGTTCCAGCGTCGAATGCGGAGCGGGATCCACCTGCTCGACGAGGGTGCCGATAGTGTCGATCACCGGCTCGATGACCCTGACGAAGTCGTAGGCGTGGATGCCGGCACGATGTTCGTGCAGGGGGACCAGGGGAATGCCATGGCGGTGGCAGGACCGGATGGAGGCAAGCGACCACGACGCCCGTGCGAACGGGCGAGTTGCGACGGGGCCGGGCTGGACGGCCAAGTCATCGATGATGCAGGAGGGGCAGATGTGAACCCGCTTGCACCGCGAGGACTGCTGCCGCAGCACCTCGCCATTGAGCAGGATGCCGTCCTTCGAGTGCCGGAGACTATACGGACGCAGCGTGCCTTCGGGCACGCCTCCGACGTGCTGCAATCGCGCAAGAGCCGCGTCGTGGCCCCGAATGAGCTCGGAGGCTGAGAAGCCCATGTCGAGGCAGAACGTGTTGAAGGTCGGGCAGCCGTGCAGCGCACTGAGGCGAGAGGCAAAGCTGGTCGGCGTCTCTTCCGCGCCGGGCGGAAGGGACATGGCGAGCGAAGCATGCATGGTCAGCCCCTCCCCTTGCGGCGCTTGGGTTCGGTCGATCCGCCCTCCTCGCCATCAAGCGGCGCAGCGATGCCAGAGACGCCCGTAGGCACGAATTCCCAGTCGCGCACGGCAAAGACGTTGGCATCCGGCGAACAGCCGGTTGCGGCGGCGTAGACGTCGACGAAATGCCTGACGGTGAGTGTGTGAGCGCCTGCGAAAATGGCCTCCTCCGCCGCCGACCGGCAGATCTGGATGACACGCCCGAACTGGCCCTCCGCCGCGCGGCAGAGGCGGGCAAGAAACTCGTCGCTCTCCAGGCCCTCGGACGGGAGGGCAGCGCATTTGGTCGAGATCGCCTCGACGATGTAGCGCAGTCGCTTGATGTCCCTCGGAAACGAGATGCCGTCGAAGCTCAAGAAGCGGCAGCGGCGGCCGAACTGGACGTCCCGCTGTGCGAACTGGACGAGGGAAGGCAACCCCGAAAGCACGAGGCAGACGGGCCAGTCAGGCTGCTGCATCACGTTCTTGAAGGTGTCGGAGAGCTTCTGGATCTCATGGTCGTTCATGAGGCGCACGGCGTGCTGCGCCTCGTCGATGTGCACGATCTGGACCTTCCGGAGCCGAAGCTGCTCGCGGACCCGGTTCCAGGCGACGTTTTCGCGAACGTCGCGATCGATCGGGTACCCCAGCAAGCGCAACAGCTCGATGCCGAGCTGCTTGAGAGTACAAGGCGACGGCGCCGTGATCGATACGATTGGCAACGACATCCCGAGCGTAAGGTTCTCGGGAAGCAGTTCGCGGCGCCCCTCGATCAGCCGCCTGATCGCGTGGGTCTTGCCTGCGCCGCTCTGACCAACCACGACGAGGGCGCGCCCCTCAGCACGGCGACCGTTGAACACGAGCGATGAGGTGTCGATCAAGCGATCGAATTCTGCCTCGAGCACGCTATCACGGTCGGTCTTCAGGTAGCTGCGGTGAACTTTCTCTAGGGCGGCGACACGACGGGCACGGACCGCGTCGGACGCATGGCGTGTACGGAAATCGGTGGCGTCGTCCGCAGGCGCCTCGAGGATGTGCTGAAACTGCATGCTCATCATCAGTCCTCCAGGCTCATGTCGCCGTCTTCGGCGATGTCGTCGTGTTCCTCGTCGCCTTCCTCGAGAAGGTCGTTGCCGTCGGACGAGAGGTCATCTGCCTCCGCGAGGCCGAGGATGTCGTTGTCGGTTGCCGGGCTCGCGGCCTCTTCCCGAATCCGGAACGTCCGAAGCAGGTTCTGTTCGGCCGTCTTGAAATCGCCTTCCGTGATGACAGTCGGCTTCAGCCCGGCGGTACGATGAGCGTTACGGGCGATCTCGCGGATCGCCTCGATTGCCTCCATCAGCGCCGGGCGCGCGACGGCCGCCTGAGCGGCAAAACGCTGACGCAGCCGGGCGTTGGCCGCGATCCATTCTGCCGCGCTAACTCCCTTCGCGAAGTCCTCGACGCACTTGACCGAAACCCAGCCCTTCTCGGTCTGGATCGAGATTTCACCGAGATCGTACGGGTCGACGCGGATCTGAGCTTCACGCTGGTTGATCGTTCGGCGCAGTTCCTGGACGTCCTCGGACTGGTAGTGCAGGCCCAGGAAGCGGACGCCGCGGCCGCTGATGCGGCGGGCGGTGCGGATGCCGAAGATATTGCGCGCCTCGCTCGGGCTAGGAGCGGGGCGGACCGAGCATTCGCGCGCCAGGCGCTTCCAGGCGTCGAGAGGCGTTTCCCGGCCGAGACCTTCATTCGGCGTGTTGTGGTACCGGTTCACGATCATCGGGAGGACTTCGCGGAGCTGGTCGACGGTGAGGCTGGCCTGGTCTCCGGCCTCGTACTCGCCACGCTCCCCGACATTGCGGAACGTCCGGCCACTGAATTCGGCCGAGAGGTATTCCTCGAGCGTCTCGAAGAAGCGCTCGATCGTCCCGCGGTCCTGGGGATGCTTCGGCCGCGCGAACTGATGAGCGACCCTCAGATCTGCAACGACGCCGCGAAAGCGGTGATCCTTGAACTCAGGACCGCCGTCCGTCACCAACAGCTCGGGCCGCCCGCGCATGAACCAGACGGTCGACAGACCGGTCGACTCCGACAGGCGCGCCTTGTTCTCCGTGATCATCTGGAGTGCGGCGATCGAAGAGGCGCCGGACGGTGCATCGACGTGAAGGTAGAGCGCCAGCAGGCAGCGCGAAGCGCAATCGATGGCCGCCGTAATGTAGCAGCGAACCCGGGTGACCTGCTTGCGTTCGACGGGAGTCACCCGTTCCCAGGTCTCGGTATCGACCAAGAGGGCCGTGATCGTCACCTTCCAAACGTCCATCTCCACGCGCTCGAGCAGGCGCTGCGGGCGAATGCCCTCGTGGACGATCGCGAACTTCCGCTGCGCAACTTCCGACCCTTCACGGCCGGCCATGACGCGGAAGGGATCGAGCTTCTTGATGGCGCGGTAGATCGCCTTCTCGCTGGGAACCGGCAGAGCCGGCATGTTCATGCCCGCCCTGGCGACGTTGAGCTTCGCGATCTCCTCCTCGACCTTCTTCCAGATACTCCTGCCCGTGACCTTGCGATCGTCGCAGTAGCTGGGAGCGTGTTCCGCGATCAGGTGACGGACCTGCTCGGGGAGCTTGAACTCGCGGTTGACCAGCCTCGACAAAGCCGGCAACACGCACGCGAAGATCGTCCGAATAGCTGCGACCCATGATCCACCTCCCCAAACGGTGAATCACAAAGCCGCTCTCAGGGGAATCCCACAGATTCCGATTTCAGGTCCGACGCTCTAGGGGCGTGGAGATGCACGGCCGCTATCTCACTGGGCTGAACCGCCCCCGGACTGCGGGGCGCGCCGCAGGGCGACGTCGTCAACCGCGTACGCGCCATTCTCTGACGCCTGCGATGCAGTAGGAGGGCCCGAGAAAGCCTGCCGCGAGGTGCGGCAGGCTGATGTGTCAATTGCGGTGCGCTGATGCGTCAAAAAGGCAAATTATGGTTCCACTCACACTCACAGCCGGGACTGAACACCTAGCAGCCAGAGCTAGAACAAAACTTTGGCTGCTAGGTGCGGATCTTTGGGTCGGCCTTCAGCCGCTCGGACCAATCAGCTGCAGCCCGTCGTCGAGCCGCAGGTGTTGCACTTCAGGCAGGTGCCGTTGCGGACCAGGGTGAAGTTGCCGCATTCGCCGCAGCTGTCGCCGACATAGCCCTTCATGATCGCCTCGGCCCGGCGCTCTGAGGCGCTTGGCTGGGCGGCGGACGCGGCGAAGCCGAGCTTGGCCATCTCCGCCTCGCCATAGGCCTCCGGCTCCTCCTTCAGCGCGGTCGCGCCGGCAGTGGCGAGCGCCGTGACGCTACCGCCCGAGCGGGCGACCGCATCGTTCGCCGCGGAGCCGCCCTGGATGGCGAGCAGGTTGATCGGCTTGCCACGGCGGAAGCCCGAGGAGGCCAGCGGCGTCGTGGTGATCGGCGCGACGGCGTCCGGTGCCACCCTGCCCTGCTCGACGCCGCCGCCCATCACGTCATGGCCGATCTCGCTGGGATCGACATGAGCGAGGTCGTGCCGGCCGAGATAGGAGATCGCCAGTTCGCGGAAGACATAGTCGAGGATCGAGGTTGCGTTCTTGATCGACTGGTTGCCCTGGACGAAGCCCGAGGGCTCGAACCGGGTGAAGGTGAAGGCTTCGACATATTCCTCGAGCGGCACGCCGTATTGCAGGCCGAGCGAGACCGCGATGGCGAAATTGTTCATCATCGCCCGGAAGGCCGCGCCCTCCTTGTGCATATCGATGAAGATCTCGCCGAGGCGGCCATCGGCATATTCGCCGGTATGAACATAGACCTTGTGGCCGCCGACCACCGCCTTCTGGATGTAGCCGGTGCGGCGCGCCGGCATCTTCTCGCGGTCGCGCACCCGCTCGACCCGCTCGACGATGCGCTCGACGATCTTCTCGGCGACCTGCGTGGCGCGCGCCGCCATGGGCTGCTGGTGCAGCGCCTCGACCGCGTCCTCGGCATCATCGTCCTCATCGGCGATCAGGGCCGAGTTCAGCGGCTGCGACAGCTTCGAGCCGTCGCGATAGAGCGCGTTGGCCTTCAGCGCCAGCTTCCAGGAGAGCAGATAGGCGCTCTTGCAGTCCTCGACGGTCGCGTCGTTCGGCATGTTGATGGTCTTGGAGATCGCGCCCGAGATGAAGGGCTGCGCCGCCGCCATCATGCGGATATGGCTGTCGACCGAAAGATAGCGCTTGCCGATGCGCCCGCAGGGGTTGGCGCAGTCGAAGACGTTGTAGTGCTCCTTCTTCAGGTGCGGCGCGCCTTCCAGCGTCATCGCCCCGCAGACATGCACATTGGCGGCCTCGATCTCGGCCTTGGTGAAGCCGAGGAAGGGCAGCAGCTCGAAGGACATGTCGGCGAGCTTCTCGGCCGGGACCTTCAGCGTGCCGGTGAGGAAATCCTCGCCCAGCGTCCACTTGTTGAAGACGAACTTGATGTCGAAGGCGGCCTTAAGGTCCTTCTCGATCGCGTCGATCTTGTCCTGCGGGAAGCCCTTGGCCCTGAGCGAGCCATGGTTGACGCCCGGCGCCTGCGCCAGCGAACCGTGGCCGACGGCATAGGCCTCGATCTCAGCGATGTCCGCCTCGCGATAGCCGAGCGCCCGCAGCGCGTCCGGAACGGCGCGGTTGATGATCTTGAAATAGCCGCCACCGGCGAGCTTCTTGAACTTCACCAGGGCGAAGTCGGGCTCGATGCCGGTGGTGTCGCAGTCCATGACGAGGCCGATCGTGCCGGTCGGCGCGATCACGGTCGCCTGGGCATTGCGGTAGCCATACATCTTGCCGAGCGACAGCGCCTCGTCCCAGACGATGCGGGCGCGCTCGGAGAGCTTGATGCTGGAGCCGCCGAGGCGCGCCAGCGTGCCATGGTCGAGCGGCACCGGCGTGACCTGCAGCCCCTCATAGCCGTCGCCTTGGCCATGGGCGGCGGTACGGTGGTTGCGGATGACGCGCAGCATGTGGCTGGCGTTCTTCTTGTAGCCCGGGAACGGGCCGAGCTCGCCCGCCATCTCCGCCGAGGTGGCATAGGAGACGCCGGTCATCACAGCGGTCAGCGCGCCGGCGAGCGCCCTGCCCTCGTCGCTGTCATAGCCGAGGCCCATGGTCATCAGGAGGCCGCCGATATTGGCATAGCCGAGGCCGAGCGTGCGGTATTCATAGGAGAGCTCGGCGATCTCGCGGCTCGGGAACTGCGCCATCGCGACCGAGATCTCGAGCACGATCGTCCAGAGCCGGCAGAGATGCTCGTAGCCATCGACGTCGAAGGCCTTGGTCTGGCGGTCATAGAACTGCAGCAGGTTGGCCGAGGCCAGATTGCAGGCGGTATCGTCGAGGAACATGTACTCCGAGCACGGGTTCGAGGCGCGGATGCGTCCCGAGGCCGGGCAGGTGTGCCAGTCGTTCATCGTGGTGTTGAAGTGCAGGCCGGGATCGGCCGAGGCCCAGGCGGCGTAGCCGATCTTCTCCCAGAGATCGCGGGCCTTCAGCGTCTTCGTCACCTTGCCGGTGGTACGGGCGACGAGGCTCCAATCCTCGTCAGCCTCCACCGCGCGCAGAAAATCGTCGGTCAGCGAGACCGAATTGTTCGAGTTCTGGCCGGAGACGGTGAGATAGGCTTCCGAATCCCAGTCGGTGTCATAGGTGTCGAACTGGATGTCGGTATAGCCCTGGCGGGCGAACTGGATGACGCGCTTGATGTAGTTGTCCGGCACCATCGCCTTGCGGGCGAGCTTGATCTCGCGCTTCAGCGCCGGGTTCTTCTCGGGATCGAAGCAGGCATCGTCCGCGGCCTCGCAGTTGACGCAGGCCTTCATCACGGCCTTCATCGCCTTCTGGACGATCTTGGAGCCGGCGACGAGCGCCGCGACCTTCTGCTCCTCCTTCACCTTCCAGTCGATATAGGTCTCGATGTCCGGGTGATCGACGTCGACCACCACCATCTTGGCGGCGCGGCGGGTCGTACCGCCCGACTTGATCGCGCCGGCGGCACGGTCGCCGATCTTCAGGAAGGACATCAGGCCGGAGGAGCGCCCCCCGCCGGCGAGCTTCTCGCCCTCGCCGCGCAGCATCGAGAAGTTCGAGCCGGTGCCGGAGCCATATTTGAACAGGCGCGCCTCGCGCACCCACAGGTCCATGATGCCGCCCTCGTTGACGAGGTCGTCCTGCACGCCCTGGATGAAGCAGGCATGCGGCTGCGGATGCTCATAGCTCGACTTCGACTTGACCAGCTTGCCGGTCTTGAAGTCGACGTAGAAATGGCCCTGGCTCGGCCCGTCGATGCCATAGGCCCAGTGCAGGCCGGTGTTGAACCATTGCGGCGAGTTCGGCGCGACCATCTGCGTCGCCAGCATGAAGCGCAGCTCGTCATGGAAGGCGGCGGCGTCCTCCTCGGAGGAGAAATAGCCGCCCTTCCAGCCCCAATAGGTCCAGCAGCCGGCGAGCCGGTCGAAGACCTGCTTGGACGAGACCTCGGAGCCGTAGCGCTTGTCTTCGGGGAGAGCCGCGAGCGCCGCCTCGTCGGGAACCGAACGCCAGAGGAAGGACGGGACGTCGTTCTCCTCGACCTTCTTCAGCGCCGCCGGCACGCCGGCCTTGCGGAAATATTTCTGCGCGAGCACGTCGCTCGCCACCTGCGACCAAGCCTCGGGAACCTCGATGCCCTCGAGCCGGAACACGATCGAACCGTCGGGATTGCGAATCTCGCTGACGGCCGAGCGGAACGGGATCGCCTGATAGGGCGACTGGCCGGCGGCGGTGTGGCGGCGCTCGATGCGCATGTCTTCATCCCCAATGCGTGCCGCGGGCTCGGGAAAGCCACGCGCGGCCGGTTGCTCACCGGCTCCTGATGTCAGCCCAACTCGGTTTGATGCCCTGGGTCCCGCAGCGGTGTGACCCCGCCATCGAAACTCCGGATGCGACCAGCCGGGCCGCAGGTCGCCGTTCGCCGTCGCCGATATCGGCGCGCCGCGGTGATCGCTTCGACCCGTCTGGGAACTCGTTCGCGGGGATCGAAGGCGTCTCCGCCAGCCGTCTCGCGACCCTCAAAATTTAGTCCTGATCGGCGCCCCGCGTCAAGGATTAGTGCACCACAAAGCGAACGGACACGACATATGGTAGAGAAATGTGAGTTATGGGGATAAGTTTCAAGGCTCCGGCTAAGCCTTGGGAATCGCGCGCTGAATCGCGATCGGCGCCTGAAGATGCCTCCAGGCTGCCGCCGGAGGAACCCATAAAATCCGAAGCGTCATGGTTGCGGGCGGGTTAATGCCGCCTCGTGCCTGCAGGCCGCGAAAGCAGCGTCTGCGCGCGGTCTCGCAAGTGCTTGAAACCGCGAAAGCCTTGGCTGCGTCCATCCCTGCCCCAGCCTGTCCACAGCTTCCTGCGGTCAAAGCGAATCGCACCGGCCGGGACGAGGGCAGGACAGCACTCCGCTTATCTTCCCCGGAGATTCTCGCGCACTCATGGCGATAGGCCTCCGCACGAAATGGCGGCACGCGCCCGCACGGATGGGTTGACGCCTGGACCGCGCGAAATGCCGCGCCCTGCCGGGCCACACTGGACAGCCCGGCCCGGCACGGCCATAAGTCGCGCGAGCCCGAGCGCCTCCGGACAAGAGCGATGAACCAGACCCTGCTTCAGATCTTCACCTGGTGGAACGGCCAGACCCTCGGCACGCGCTTCCACACCTGGCGCTTCGGCGAGAAGGTCGGCGAGGACCAGTTCGGCAACATCTATTATCGCACCAAGGGTGGCGCCAAGGACAAGGCCCTCGGCATCCAGCGTCGCTGGGTCGTCTATAACGGCCCGATCGAGGCCTCGACGATCCCGTCCGGCTGGAACGGCTGGCTGCACCACACCGTCGACATCGCGCCCTCCGAAGAGAAATACGCTGCGCGCGACTGGGAGCAGCCGCATCAGCCGAACCATACCGGCACCGCCCTCGCCTATCGCCCCTCCGGCTCGACCCTGGCCGAGAATGAGCGCCCGCCGGCGACCGGCGATTACGAGGCCTGGACGCCCGGCCGCTGAGCACACCGCCCTTCGGCGCGGTCGATCCCTGATGCAGCGCGCGCCCTCGGGGTCGCGTGCTTTTGCTTGTCCGGACCAGACCCGCCTTATCCGGCCCCGCTGGCAAAATCGACCAGCAGCTTGACGTTCAGCGCCGCGATCACGAGCGCGATCAGCACCGCGAAGGCGACGAGCCAGAGCGGCGCGACGAGTTCGCCCATTTTGGTCCTGTCGGCGGTGAACATCACCAGCGGGAAGACAGCGAAGGAGAGCTGCAGCGAGAGCACGACCTGGGTCAGGATCAGCAGCTGCGCCGTGCCGCTGTCGCCATACCAGATCGTCACCGCCGCCGCCGGGATGATGGCGATGCCGCGCGTGATCAGCCGGCGCAGCCAGGGCGGAAGCCTGATCTTGAGGAAGCCCTCCATCACGATCTGGCCGGCCAGCGTCGCCGTCACCGTCGAGTTGATGCCGCAGCAGAGCAGCGCGATGCCGAACAGGGTCGGGGCGATCGCCAGTCCGAGCAGCGGGCCGAGCAGCTTGTGGGCATCGCCGAGCTCGGCGACGGCGGTCTGTCCGGTCCTGTGGAAGGTCGCAGCCGCCAGGATCAGGATCGAGGCGTTGATGGTCAGCGCGAACATCAGCGCCACCGTCGAATCGATAGTCGCGTATTTCAGCGCCTGGCGCCTTTCCAGCAGGCTCTTGCCATAGGCGCGGGTCTGCACGATGCCCGAATGCAGGTAGAGATTATGCGGCATCACCGTCGCGCCGAGGATGCCGAGCGCCAGATAGAGCATCTCCGGATTGCGGACGATCTCGGTCGTCGGCGCGAAACCGCGAACCACCTGCCCCCAATCGGGATCGGCGAGCGCGATCTGGATCGCGAAGCACAGTGCGATCACGCCGAGCAGCGTGATCACCAGAGCCTCGACCCAGCGGAATCCGAGCTTCTGCAGATAGAGGATCAGGAAGACGTCGAGCGCCGTGATGATGACGCCGAGCTCGAGCGGAATGCCGAAGATCAGGTTCAGGCCGATCGCCGTGCCGATCACCTCGGCGATGTCGGTGGCGATGATCGCGATCTCGGCCAGGAGCCACAGGACGAAGGAAACCGGCTTCGGATAGGCGTCGCGGCAGGCCTGGGCGAGGTCGCGGCCGGAGGCGATGGCGAGGCGGGCGCACAGCGATTGCAGCACGATCGCCATGATATTGGAAACCAGCGCGACGACGAGGAGCGTGTAGCCGAATTTCGAGCCGCCGGCGAGCGAGGTCGCCCAGTTGCCGGGGTCCATGTAGCCGACGGCGACGAGATAGCCCGGCCCGACGAAGGCGGCGGCGCGCCGCCAGCCGGGGCCGGTCTGGCGCACCGCGATCGAGCGGTGGACGTCTGAGAGGGAGGCTTCGCCCCGCTCGCTGCGCCAGCCGGGCTGCGGCCTGTCGACCCGTGCGTCCATTGCCGTCCAATCTGCAACTGCGATCTATTCGCAAGATAAACAGTTGCGAATGGATCGCAAGAGCATTGCAGCCACGCATCGGGCACTGGCCCTCTCCGTCCTCCGCCCTTTTTCCGCTGCGATTGCCGTGCTACGTCCGCGCCGACGCGGCTACGCCGCGCTGGAAGAGAATCGCAAGCCAGCATGCCCTCGCTCCGCAGAAGCCTAGCCTTAGTCGCCCTGTCCGGCGCCGCGCTCGCGCTGGCGGCCCCTGCCAAGGCCGACCGCATCCGCAATCCGGTCGCGGTCTTTGCCGGGCTCGACAAGATCACCGGCCGGATCATCTCCTTCGAGGTCGCGATCGACGAGACCGTGCAGTTCGGCGCCCTGCAGCTGACGCCGCGCGTCTGCTGGACGCGGCCGCCGACCGAGGCGCCGCAGACCACGAGCTTCACCGAGGTCGACGAGGTCACCTTCAACAACGAATACCGGCGGATCTTCACCGGCTGGATGTATGCGGCGAGCCCCGGCCTGCACGGCGTCGAGCACGCGATCTACGATGTCTGGCTGACCGACTGCAAAGGCGGCACTGAGCTGGTCGTCGATCCCAAGGAGCCGGAGGCCACCCCGCCGCCGACCGCGGGCCAGCGTCCGGAGCGCCCGGTGCGACCGGCCCGCGAGACGCCGCCCCCGGGCGCGCCGGGCAGCAATCAGCGCATCGACGTCGCTCCGCCGCAGGGCGTGCCGGTGCAGCCGCGTGCCCCGACGCAGCGCTTCTTCCCGACCAACCCGGCCGGCGGTGGCCGCGACCCGACCGGCGGAAACTGAACCATGGCGCGCGTCACCGGCATAGGCGGTCTTTTCTTCCGCGCCGGTGACCCGCAGGCCCTTGCCGCCTGGTATGAGCGTCATCTCGGTATCGACGACCTCGCCAAGGCGGTCTGGCGCCAGGATGCAGGCCCGACCATTTTCGGCCCCTTTGCCGCGACGAGCGACTATTTCGGCCGGCCCGAGCAGCAATGGATGGTGAATTTCCGCGTCGACGATCTCGACGCGATGATGGCAGCGTTGAAGGCCGCCGGCATCGCGGTGGAAACCCGCCCCGAATGGGATTCGGAGGTTGGCCGCTTCTGCCGCATCCATGATCCCGAGGGCAATCCGATCGAGCTCTGGCAGCCCGCGCCGGAAGCGTTCCCTACCCCTGAGGATCAGGCGTAGCCGACCCAGCCGCGGAAGCTGAAGCCCGTGTAGAACAGGCTGACCTGCGAGAACCCGGCATCCCGCAGGATTGCCTCGTCCTCCTCGGGGCTGAGCAGCTGGAGATGCGCTGCGACCGCCGCGCGGGCGTTCTCCGCCTTGGCCGGGTCCATCCCCGAAGCCGTGGCGAAGGCGGCGTAGCGCGAGAGCCAGCGTCCCCTCTCGCCCTCCTCCTGCGGGAAGCTGGCATGGGCGGCGACGAAGGGCGCCCCGGGCTTCAGCCTGCGATGGATCTCGCCCAGCGTGCGCCGCCTGTCTTCAGGCGCCAGGAAATGCAGGGTCAGCAGGCAGGTCGCCGCATCGAACGGCCCTTCCGGCGCATCCTCGATATAGCCCTCGTGAAGATCGACGCGCCTGCCGAGCGGCCCCAGCGTCTGGCCGGCTAGCTTCAGCATTTCGGCCGCCGGATCGACACCGTCGAAGACCCAGCCCGGCCGGGCCTGCGCCAAGGCTTTGAGCTCGAGCCCGCCCCCTGCCCCCAGGACCAGCACCCGGGCGTCTTCCGGAGCCCGTTCCGCCAGCAGGATGCCGGTCATCTTATGGAGATCGTGAAAGCCGGGCACGAAGCGCGGCGGGCCTTCCGCATAGCGGGCAACCGCCGCGGGGTCCGAGAATGGCGCCGTCGATGCGTTCATGAGATCGGCCTCGTCTTCGGCTGCTGAAAGCGGCAAGAACCAGCGCTCCACTGCCATGCGGCCAGACGACGGCAGACTGCTTCAACCATGGGAAGCTTCCAGATCGTGGCGGCCGCCACGGGCGACGAGCCGCGCATGGAAGCCGGCGCTCAGTCCAGCCAGCGTCACCTCGCCGAGGCGGGCGAGCAGCAGGGCCTCGGCATCGGCGAAGGCTTGGTCGAGCGCCGCGTTCACCACCTGCTCAACGAGGCAGCCGGGGGCCTCCGTCCGGTTGCCGATGGCCAGCAGCGAGGGGCTGCCGAGCGCGTCGTAGATGTCGCGCAATGTCACCTTCGAAAGATCGCAGGCAATGGTCCAGCCGCCGCCATGCCCCTTCTCGGAGCGGACATAGCCCTGGTCGCGCAGGCCCGCCATCACCCGCCGGATCACCACGGGATTGGTCGCCATCGCCCTGGCGAGGACTTCGGAGGTCACCGGGCCATCCTGTTCCGCCATGTGCAGCAGGACATGGAGCACCCCGGACAATCGGCTGTCGCGCTTCATGGAACTTCATATGTTGCGTGACACGGCCAAGATCAAGCCCCTCGCCTTGCCGCGAGTCCGTCCTTTTCCCGTGACTGCCGAATCTTCAGCGCGCGCCGGGCACGCTCTCCAGTTCCGCCAGCGCCTCGCTGCCGCTGACGCGCTTCTCCCGCGGCCAGCTCCACCATTGCGCCTCGCTGGCGATCGCCGGCTCGAGCAAGCTGCGATAGATCTCCCGCAGCAGCTCGCGTGTACCGAACTGGGCGAGATGGGCGGTCTGGAACTGGGCGTCGAGCAGCCGGTAGCCGCCCCGCCGCAGCCGCGCCACGAGATGCACCAGCGCTACCTTCGAGGCATCGGTCTCGCGATGGAACATGCTCTCGCCGAAAAAGGCCCCGCCGAGCGAAAGCCCGTAGAGGCCGCCGACCAGATGTCCCTCGCGCCAGCACTCGACGGTGTGGACGAAACCGAGAGCGAAAAGCTCGCCATAGAGCGCGCGGATGCGCCGGTTGATCCAGGTCTCCTCGCGATCCGGGCGGCTTTCGGCGCAGGCTGCGATCACCGGCTCGAAGTCGTGGTCGACGCGGATCTCGAAACGATCGGAGCGCACGGTGCGCCGCAGCCTGCCGGGGACGTGGAAGGCATCGAGCGGGATGATGCCGCGAATCTCGGGCTCGACCCAGAACAGGCCGGGATCCTCGGCGCTCTCGGCCATTGGGAAGACCCCGCCGGCATAGGCGCGCAGCAGGATTTCCGGCGTGATCGTGGGCGCGCGCACGGGTCTGGAACGGGCCTTCATGCAGTGATGGGAGCGCGGGCGCGCCAGCCTGTCAAACCAGGGTCGCGACCAGCCCCCTCTCCCCTTGCGGGAGAGGGTTGGGGTGAGGGGTTTCGCGACCTTGCAATCTCGCCATCATGCCGAAGCGGAAAGCCTGGCGCGACCCCTCATGCGGCGCTGCGCGCCACCTTCTCCCGCAAGGGGAGAAGGAAAGGCTCACCCCTCGATGGGCTGCCCCATGCCGCCATTGGCCAGGAACTTCTCCAGCCAGTGGATGTTGTAGTCGCCGTTCAGCATGTCCTGGTTGCGCACCAGGGTGCGGAACAACGGCAGGGTCGTGTCGACGCCGTCGACGACGAACTCGTCGAGCGAGCGACGCAGGCGCATCAGGCATTCGTCGCGGTTGCGGCCGTGCACGATCAGCTTGCCGACCAGCGAGTCGTAATGCGGCGGGATGACATAGCCCTGATAGGCCGCCGAATCGACGCGCACGCCCAGACCGCCCGGCGTGTGGAACGAGGCGATCTTCCCCGGAGACGGCCGGAAGGTCGACGGATGCTCGGCGTTGACGCGGCACTCGATGGCATGGCCTTCGATGATCACGTCTTCCTGGCGGATCGAGAGCGGCGCGCCGGCCGCGATCCTGATCTGCTCGTTGACCAGGTCGATCCCGGTGATCATCTCGGTGACCGGATGCTCGACCTGGATACGGGTGTTCATCTCGATGAAGTAGAATTCGCCGTCCTCGTAGAGGAACTCGATCGTGCCGGCGCCGAGATAGCCCATATCGGCCATCGCCTTGGCGCAGATATTACCGATCTTGTCGCGCTCACCGGCATTGAGGGCGGGCGACGGCCCCTCCTCCCAGACCTTCTGGTGACGCCGCTGCAGCGAGCAGTCGCGCTCGCCGAGATGGATCGCCCGGCCCTTGCCGTCGCCGAGCACCTGGATCTCGATATGGCGGGGCTTCTGGAGATATTTCTCGATATAGACGGCATCGTCGCCGAAATTGGCCTTGGCCTCGCTGCGAGCGGTGGCGAGCAGGACGGATATCTCGTCCTCGCTGCGCACGACCTTCATGCCCTTGCCGCCGCCGCCGGACGCCGCCTTGATGATGACCGGCAGGCCGATCTCTCTGATAATGCGCAGCGCCTCCTCGTCATCGGCGACCCCGCCTTCCGAACCCGGAACGCAGGGGATGCCGAGGCGCTTGGCGGTGCGCTTGGCCTCGATCTTGTCGCCCATGCTGCGGATATGCTCGGCCTTGGGGCCGATGAAGGTGATGTTGTGCCGCTCGAGGATCTCGGCGAAGCGGGCATTCTCGGAGAGGAAGCCGTAGCCGGGATGAACCGCATCTGCGCCGGTGATCTCGCAGGCGGCGATCAAGGCGGGAATGTTGAGATAGCTCTCGCGTGCCGGCGGCGGGCCGATGCAGACGCTCTCGTCGGCCAGGCGCACATGCATGGCGTTGGCATCGGCGGTCGAATGCACGGCGACCGTGGCGATGCCGAGTTCCTTGGCGGCGCGCAGCACGCGCAGGGCGATCTCGCCGCGGTTTGCGATCAGGATCTTGTCGAACATCTTCAGCCCGCTCCCGTCCGGCGCCGGCCTCACTCGATCACCAGCAGCGGCTCGCCGTATTCGACCGGCTGTCCGTCCTCGACCAGGATGGCGATGACCTTGCCGGCGCGCGGCGCGACGATGTCGTTGAAGGTCTTCATCGCTTCCACGAGCAGCACGCGCTCGCCGGCCTTAACCTCCTGGCCGATCTCGATGAAGGGCTTGGCATCGGGCGAGGGCCGGCGATAGGCGGTGCCGACCATCGGCGAGTTCACCGTGCCGGGATGCGCGGCTGCGGCCTTGGCCTCGAGCGGCGCGGCGGCGACAGGTGCCGGCGCGGCTGCCATGACCGGCGCTGAAGCGACCGGCGCCATCACGGTCGCGGTGATGGTGCGCGCCACGCGGATGCGCAGATCGCCCTTCTGCACCTCGATCTCGGTCAGGTCCGTCTCGTTGATCAGCTGCGCCATTTCGCGCACGAGTTCCGGATCGATGGGGCTCTTGGTCGCCATGGCGGACTTCACCGTCTTTGTAAGCTCGATGGATGGGACGGCACGTCCCGAAGGAAAAGCGGATATGCGAATGAATGGCGCCGGATCAAGCCGGCGGCCGCGCCGCGTCGGCGCGTCTTAGCCGGAACGGCGGTTCAGGGGAAGGGAGAAGGCGACCGCCTCCCCCCGTTTGCCGGCGAAAATCGCCTGCAGCGCCCCAGAAAAGCGTAGCGCCGCCTCCGATCCCGTCCGGTTGGTCCTCCCTGCCGTTCAGCCGCTGCAGGTCGCCTTGCCGCATTTGCGGACCGATTCGATCTTCTGCTTCAGGGCGGGCGCGCCGACCGCACCGAAGACGACCTCGTCGCCGATCACGAAGGCCGGCGTGCCGGTCAGGCCGAGCCTGTCGCCGAGTGCCACGGTGTGCTCGATCACGGCGCGGGTCGCCGGCGCCTCCATGTCCTTCTTCAGCCGTTCGATGTCCGCGCCGGCCTCCTTGGCGATCTCCATCGCCTTGGCACCGTTGATGCGACCCTTGGTGCCCATCAGCTTGAGATGGAAGTCCCAGTATTTCTGACCCTGAAGCTGCGCCTTGGCGGCGATCGCGACGCGGCTGGCCTCGACCGAATCCGGCCCGAGAATCGGGAAGTCCTTGATCACGACCTTCAGCTTCGGATCGGCCTTGACGAGCGTGTTGACGTCTTCCATCGCCCTTTTGCAGAAGCCGCAATTGTAATCCATGAACTCGACGATGGTGACGTCGCCCTGCGGATTGCCGGCGATGACCGAGGTCGCGGGGTCGACGAGGCTGGCCTTCTCGGCGGAGAGCGCATTGCGCTGCGCCTCGACCTGGGCGAGCTGGTTACGCCGCTCGAGCTCGACCATCGCCTCCTGGATCAGCTCCGGATTCTTCAGCAGCGTCTCGCGGACGAGATCGACCACGGCCTGGCGCTGCTCGGGCGTCAGCGCCGGGGCCTGGGCCTTGGCCGGCATGGCACCGAGGCCGAGCGCGGCCGCAGCGAGGCCGGCCATGGCGAGGCGGCGAAGCGGGGAAAGCAGCATTGGTGTAGGTCCTTTCAGGGCCACGGCCGGCGGCCGCTAGCGTTGCTTGTCGGGAGGAACATAGTCGACGATGTCGCGCGCGCGCAGCGCCGCGGGCGATCCCTGCGGCAATTTGCCGAGCGCCCGGCTGGCTTGCGTATGCGCGACCGTCCAGTCGCCCTTGGCGAAGGCATACTGCGCCGCCGAGAGTTCGGCCATGGCGATGTTGCCCTTGGCCGCATAGGCATTGGAGAGGTGCTGGTGCACCTCGGCGGAATCGGGCTCGCGCGAAGCGGCGTTCGAGAGTTCGCGGATCGCCTCGTCCAGCAGACCCGCCTGCCCGGTCGAGAGCAGCGCATGGCCGAGCATCTGCCGGATCAGCCCGGCCTGCGGCGCCAGCGCGACCGCCTGGCGCAGCACCGGCACGGCTTCGCGGGCGCGGCCCGCCTCGAGCAGCGCCTGGCCCTTGAGTTCGAGGAAATAGGCGTTGCGCGGCTGCTCGGCGCTGAGCTTGTCCATCGCCGCCAGGGCCTGCGCCATCCGGCCTGAGCGATAATCGCTGATCGCGCGGGCATAGCGTGCCGCCATCGACTGGTCGGCCATGCCATAGCGCCGGGCGACGCCCGATTCCCGCTCGACGAAGCCCATCAGCTTGGCCCGCATCAGGTCGTGCCGTGCCTGCAGCTCCGGCGGATCGGCCTTGTTGAAATGCGGGCTGGCCTTGGCCAGCGTCTCGAGCTGGGCGACGCGCTCGGTCGGCATCGGATGGCTGATCGTGTAGGGGTCGATGCTGCGCGTCAGGAAGGCGCTGTTCTCGGCGAAGCGCCCGAAGACGGTGAGCATGCCCTTCGCCGACATGCCGGCGGCGCCGAGATAGCGCACCGCGGCCCGGTCGGCCGCCTGCTCCTCCGAGCGCTGATAGGCGAGCAGCGAGCGGCGGACGAGTTCCTGCGGCCCGGTCAGGGCGCCCATCGCGCCGATGCCGGGATTGCCCATCGAGCCACCGCCGCCACGCGCGCCGGCGACGACGGCGCCGGCGCCGGCCAACAGACCGGCGATCGAGAGGATCTGCGCGCCCTGGATCTCCTGGCGCAGCCGGGCGAGATGGCCGCCGGCGAGATGGCCGCTCTCATGCGCCAGCACGCCGATCACCTCGTTCGGGGTCGCGGCATCCATCAGCACGCCGATATTGACGAAGATCGACTTGCCGTCGGCGACGAAGGCGTTGAAGGCGCGGTCGTTGATCAGGATGATTCGGGTCCCGCGCGCATTGATTCCGGCCGCCTTGAAGATCGGCGTCGCATAGTCGCGCAGCAATTGCTCGATCTCGGCATCGCGGATCAGCGCGATCGAGCGCTTCTGGGCCTGGGCATGGGCCGGAGCGAAGGCTGCCAGCGCGCCACCGAGCACCGCCAGCACGCGCCGAAGCGTCCGCGCCGGGCGGCGGCGGGCTTGCAGGCATGGGAAGGCGATAGCAGGTTCGGCATTCATGGCTTCGCGGTCTTGTCGTTCCTGGCGGACGGAGGCGTCAATTCACGGTTTTGCCAGCCCTTTGCCGCAGGATCATGATGCGGTCGTGGCGGCGAAGCGAAGACAATTCTCGCCCGAAGCAGGAGGCTTTCACAATGGTGACTGAAAACGCGCGCCGTCCCATGCCGAGATCGCTGCTCCTGGCAGTCGGCGCAGGCCTCGCCCTGTCGTCGTTCGCCATCATCCACCCGGCGGCGGCCCAGACCTGCGAGGATCTCTGGTACCAGCGCAACGAGATCTACAAGGCCCAGGGCTATTGCTTCCGCACCGAGCGCGCCATTCGCGCCTTCGGCAATGCCGGCTGTGCCTATGACAATGTCGAGGACGTCCCGCTCTCGACGAGTCAGCGCCGGCAGATCGCCGACATCCAGCGCGTCGAGCGCACCCATGGCTGCCCGCGCTGAGGCCATTTGCTGTGGATGCCGGGCGGGGTCGTCCTCCAGCGACCGCTTGCCATGCTAGACGGGCGCGCGGCCCGCGCCTTGCTGGCGGGGCTGGCCAGCGTGGATCGAAGGTAGCATATCTCCCGGCATGAAGACTGGCATCGACATGGGTTCGACGCGCAGCGGCGAGCCCGCTGAGCTCGATCTCGCCGAACTGCTGGCGACCCGGCTGCTGGTCCAGGGCAATTCCGGCTCGGGAAAATCGCATCTGCTGCGCCGCCTGCTCGAACAGAGCGCGCCGCTGGTGCAGCAGGCGGTGATCGACCCCGAAGGCGACTTCGTCTCGCTGGCCGACCAGTTCGGTCATGTCGTCGTCGACGGCACGGCGAGCCCGCCCGAGCTGCAGCGAATCGCGCTGCGCGTGCGCCAGCACCGCGTCTCGGTCGTGCTCAATCTCGAGGAGCTCGACGCCGACGAGCAATTGCGCGCCACCGCCGCCTTCCTCGGCGGCCTGTTCGATGTCGACCGCTCCAACTGGTATCCGATGCTGGTCGTCGTCGACGAGGCGCAGCTCTTCGCCCCGGTGATGGCCGGCGAAGCCTCCGACGAGGCGCGCCGCCTCTCGCTCGGCGCCATGACCAATCTGATGTGCCGTGGTCGCAAGCGCGGGCTGGCCGGCGTGATCGCGACCCAGCGCCTCGCCAAGCTCGCCAAGAACGTCGCGGCCGAGGCCTCGAACTTCCTGATGGGCCGCACCTTCCTCGACATCGACATGCAGCGCGCCGCCGACCTGCTCGGCATGGACCGGCGCCAGGCCGAGATGTTCCGCGATCTCGAACGCGGCCAGTTCGTCGCGCTCGGCCCGGCCCTGTCGCGCCGCCCCCTGCCGGTGCGGATCGGCTCCGTCGCCTCGGTCGACCGCGGTGGAGCGCCCAGCCTGCTGCCCTTGCCCGAGCAGGCGCCGGAGGATGCCAGCAAGCTGATCTTCACCGCCGGCGAGGACGAGGTCGCCCCTGCTCCCTGGCCGCGCCAGCCGCGCCCGCGCCCGGCCGTCGCCCCCGAGATCATCCGCCGGATCGAGACGCACCAGCCGCCCATGCCGCCCCCGGAGCCCGAGATCGAGATGGAACCGGAAGAGCGCGAGGCGGCGCTCGTCGAAATCCTCAACGAGCTGCTCGACGACACCGAGGCGCGCGACCGACCGGTCGCGGTGCTCTACCAGGATTTCACCGTGCGCTGCCGCATGCGCCGCGTCAGCGGCCCCGAAACCGGACTGGAGGCCTTCCGCAAGCGGCTCGCCGTCGCCCGCGCCGGGGCGAGCGAGGCAGTGCTGTCCTCCGAGGCCTGGGAGAAGGCGCTCACCGCCGCCGAGACGCTGCCGGAGGACCTGCACGGGCTCTTCCTGTTCATCGCCCGCAGCGCGATCGAGGGCGTCCCTAGCCCCTCCGACGCCGAGCTGGCCGAGGCCTATGGCAGCCATTCGCCGAGCCGGGCCCGCCGGCTGCTCGGCTATATCGAAGAGCGCGGGCTCCTCGTCTGCCATGTCGACTTCCGCGGCCAACGCACGCTGGCCCTGCCGACCCTCGGCGTCGAGACCGCTCCCGGCCTCGCCTCGCCGCAGATCAAGGGCCTGCCGCCGCGCCGGGCGCGGGGGTAGTTACGTCATTCTCGGCCGCAGCGTCGCGGGGGGCCGAGAATCTCATGACGAGAAGGCTCCAGTCAGCGCCCTTTACGGCCAGAGATGCTCGGGTCGAGCCCGAGCATGACGCGCGTCAGATCAATGTCCCTTGCCGTTGCCGATCGTCATCTTGTCGACCCAGGCGATGCCGATCGCCGAGAAGATGAAGACGACATGGATCAGCGTCTGCAGCAGCACGCCGGTCTCGGTGTAGTTCGCGGTGCGCCCGGCGATGCCGATATTGCCGGCCTCGATGAAGGTCCGCAGCAGGTGGATCGACGAGATGCCGATGATCGCCATGGCCAGCTTGATCTTGAGGATCGAGGCATTGACGTGGCTGAGCCATTCCGGCTGGTCGGGATGGCCCTGCAGCTTCAGCCGCGAGACGAAGGTCTCGTAGCCGCCGACGATCACCATGATCAGCAGGTTGGAGATCATCACCACATCGATCAGGCCGAGCACGACCAGCATGATCTGCTGCTCGCTGAAGTCGAAGGCATGGGTGACGAGGTGCCAGAGTTCCTTCAGGAACAGGAAGACATAGACGCACTGTGCCACGATCAGGCCGAGATAGAGCGGCACCTGCAGCCAGCGCGAGGCGAAGATGATCATCGGAAGCGGCTTCAGCGTGGCGGCCGGCAGCGCGCCGGTGGGTTCGACGGGGTGCGACATGTCGGGTTCGGGCCTCTGGGGAATCGGACGCCAAGCGCCTTGTGCAGCGCGAAATGGTGAGTTCCCGCGATTTTCGCAAGCAAAAATACCGAATACGCATCGAGAACGTTGAACTTTCGCCGCTTTTGACGATTAGTGCATTCGGCGATGCGCCGTCGACGCCGATAGCGGCGGCAGCCCCCGGGGGAACAGTCAGCGTTCCTCTCGCATTGGAGAGGAAAGGAGTTTTTCGATGTTCAGGACGACCATGATCGCAGCCGCTGCCGCAGGCGCGTTCGTTCTCGCCGCCCCGGCCAATGCAGCGCCGCTGGCGCCCGCGACTGCCGCCGTCACCGCGGCCGCCGATGCGGGCCTCGTCGAGACCGTGCAGTATCGCCGCTATTACGGTCCGCGCTACGGTTACCGCGGCGGCTATTATGGCGGCTATCGCTATAATCGCGGCGCCGCGGTCGGTGCCGGCATCGCGGCTGGCGCGATCGGCGCTCTGGCCGCCGGGGCCCTGCTCGCGCCCGGCCCGGTCTATGCCGAGCCGGTGCCCCCGCCCTATCGCGGCCCGGCCTACGCCACGCCGGACGCCGACGCGATCGCCTATTGCTCGCGCCGATTCCGCACCTACGACCCCGAGACCGGCACCTATATCGGCACCGGCGGCGTGGTCCGCGCCTGCCCGTAAGCGCCAGGCGCAGCTCCGGTTCGCATCGAGGCCTTCCCGCATGGGGAGGCCTTTTTCGTTATGGCCAAAGCGGAGCGCCTTGGGCTGCGCATGTCCGAGATGGGTCGGGAGCTGACGTCAGCAGTCACGGGCGCGCTGCACGAGCTCCATAGACAAGAACTCCGATCAAACCTGCCAAGGAGACTGCAACGTAGAAGTACGGAGTTTGTAGCGCCGTGCCGACAATAGGAGGCGAGCAGGGACGGTCTCGGAGGACAATCGGCACATTTTGGCCAAGACGGAAACCGTCCGAAGAGCTGCCAAGCCGGACGCTAGTTTCGCAGTCGCCGCCGTCAATGTTGCGTTCCGCTGAAAATCGGATGCGGCCGAATGCTCCGCCCTTTGAGGTCTCGACCGAGATGATTGTCGCGTCAGCGTGCGGAGAACGAGCAAAGACGCGCGCGTCGGTGTGGGCCTCATAGGCTAGGCTCCCAAAAAACACCGTGATCCCGGCCGATAAAACAGATGAGACGATATTAACTGTCCTATTGCGCGACACCCGTAGCTCCATTGCCTCACCGAAGGAACATCGTGACCGTCACCGGTTGAGTTCCGCAAGGGGTCGGGAGCCGACCACCCGGCCTCCGGCTCCTCTTCTAGGTCGCGCCGGGCGCGTCGTGAGCCGGGCCGGCGAAGATGGTCCGGCGTCTTCCCGGAGAAACGCGCCGCCCTCGCTGCCTGACACGCCTGCTGACTTGCCTTGGCGCGCGCCGGGGTCCTTATGGTGGCGAGCCCTGAGAATCCGGAGTCAGCCCGTGCGTATCGCCACCTGGAACGTCAACTCGGTCCGCCAGCGGCTTCAGCACCTGCTCGCCTTCCTGAAGGAGGCCGAGCCCGATGCGCTCTGCCTGCAGGAGCTGAAATGCGTCGATGGCGACTTTCCGCGGACCGAGATCGAGGAGGCCGGCTGGCAGGTCACGACCCATGGCCAGAAGGCCTTCAACGGCGTCGCCATCCTCTCGCGCAGCACGCTCGAGGATGTCAGGCGCGGCCTGCCGGGCGATGATGGCGACGAACAGGCGCGCTATCTTGAAGGCGTCCTGCCTCATGGCGACGGCGTCGTCCGGCTCGCCTCGATCTACCTGCCGAACGGCAACCCGCCCAACACCGAGAAATATCCCTACAAGCTCGCCTGGATGGAGCGCCTGACCGTGCATGCACGCGGCCTGCTCGCCCATGAGGAACCGCTGGTGCTCGCCGGCGACTACAATGTCATCCCCGAGCCGCGCGATGCGCGCGATCCCGCCGCCTGGGCTGGCGATGCACTGTTCCTGCCGCCGACCCGCACCGCCTTCCGCAAGCTCGTCAATCTCGGCTTCACCGAGGCCCTGCGTGCCTCGACCGACGCGCCCGGCCTCTACACCTTCTGGGACTATCAGGCCGGCGCCTGGCAGCGGAACAATGGCATCCGCATCGACCATCTGCTGCTCTCGCCGCAGGCGGCCGACCGGCTCGCCGGCGTCTCCATCGCCAAGCATGTCCGCGGCTGGGAAAAGGCCTCCGACCATGTCCCGGTGCTGATCGAGCTCAACTGACCGGCACTGCCGTTCTCGCCATGACCATCGGGGCAAGCGCGTGCTGAAGGTGATCGCCCAGGACTTCATCCGGCTGGACGCGCTGGAACTGGTCGCGCCGCTTTATCGCGAACTCGTCGAGAAGACGCGGGCCGAGCCGCTATGCCTCGGCTATGAGCTTTTCGTCGACCGGAAGGACCCGGGCCATTTCATCTTCGTCGAGGAATGGCCGGACCGCGCCGCGCTCGACGCCCATTGCCGGACGGAGCACTTCACCCGGCTGGTGCCCCTGATCAACCGCCATCAAAGACAGGACGGCACCTTCATCCTGATGGATGCCTTCGGCGCCTAGATCGCCGCGCGTCCGTTCGGACGCGGTCACGGCGATCTATCTCATTGTGATCGCATCAGAATTTTCCGGAAAACGGATTCCATTCTCCGGTCCGATGCGAAGTGCAGCGCGCTCGACGCACGGACATCGTCATCTGGGCGAGCCGCCGCATGCCGGGAAAAACACATCCCTCCCCGTCCGAAGAGGCCGATGCCGATCGGGATTCGCGCTGAGGCGACCAGCGCGCCTGGATACAGGCCTCAGCGCCGCGCGCCGCGCCCAGCCACCTGCTGGCGTTCGACCAGGGCGAGCGCCGCCGTCCGGTCGGCGGGGCTCGCTGCTCCGAAGGCGGCGTCGCAACGCTCGACGATCCAGCCCTCGCGGGTCGCGTCAGCGCCCTCGCGAGCCAGTGCCAGCCACATCAGGCCGAGGATCGGATGGCGCGGGACGCCATCGCCGCCGCGCAGCAGCATGTCGCCGAAAACCGCGCGCGCCGGGGCATGGCCCTTCTCGGCGGCGAGCTTCATCCAGCGCGCCGCCTGGCGCGGATCGCGCTGTGCGCCGGTGCCGTTCAGATAGAGCCGCGCGAGATTGTACTGGCCATCCGAGTCGCCGAAATAGGAGGCGGCATAGTGGAACATGTCGAAGGCGCGGTCGGCATTGGGCTTCACATAGGTGCCCTTGATGCCGTCGAGGAAATAACCGCCGAGCGCGACGAAGGCGCTGGCAACGATGCGCGCATCCGAGGTGCCGGGGATCTGGTCGGCATTCTCATCCGCGATCTTCGAGAAATACTCGAAAGCCTTGAGATCATTGACCGGAACGCCGTCGCCACTGGCATAGACGCGGCCAAGCTTGAACTGCGCGGCGAGATGCCCGCGCGAGGCGGCGAATTCGAGCGCGCGCACTGCGCCGGCCTGGTCGCCGGCCGAGGAATCGCGCATCCAGGCCTTCAGCGCGTCGCGTGCACTGCTGAAGGGTGCGAGCGGCAGGGCGGTGTGGGCGACCGGCCCGCTCGGCGCTGGCGCGATGGCCCGCCCGCCGGCGAGCGGAGACGGCTCGCCGACCGCGCCATCCTCCGGCTCAGGCAGGGCGATGCCGGGGATCGGACGCGGCGGGACCAGCCCGCGCTGCCCGTTCAGCTCCTGCGCCCAGGCTACCGGCTGGCAGCCCAGGACGAACAGGGCTCCGGCTAGGATGGTTTCAGATATCCGCATAGCAATGGGTCTCGGCCGCCCCTCCGGGGTGGGTGACGGCCCCTCCCTTGGCGGAGCCGACGGTCTGCGCGTATTTCCAGAGCGCGCCGGAGTTGTAGTCGGTCCCGCGCGGCTTCCAGGCCTTACGACGCTCCTCAAGTTCGGCATCAGAAAGGCGGACTGCGAGCTTTCCTGTGATGGCGTCGAGCTCGATGATGTCGCCGTCGCGGATCAGGCCGATCGGCCCGCCGACAGCCGCCTCCGGGCCGACATGGCCGACGCAGAAACCGCGCGTCGCGCCCGAGAATCGCCCGTCGGTGATCAGCGCGACCTTGTCGCCCATGCCCTGGCCGTAGAGCGCCGCGGTCGTCGCCAGCATTTCGCGCATGCCGGGGCCGCCCTTGGGGCCCTCATAGCGGATCACCAGCACGTCACCGACCTTGTATTCGCGGTTGGCGACGCATTTGAACGCGTCCTCCTCGCAGTCAAAGCAGCGCGCCGGGCCGTTGAAGACCAGGCTCTCGGCCGGCATGCCGGCGATCTTCACGATCGCACCTTCGGGCGCGAGATTGCCGACCAGGCCGACGACTCCGCCATTGTCGGAAAGCGGCTTGTTGGCCGGACGGATCACGTCCTGCTCGTCATTCCATTTCACCGAGGCGAGGTTTTCGGCGATGGTGCGGCCGGTGACCGTCATGCAGTCGCCATGCAGATAGCCGTGGTCGAGCAGGGTCTTCATCAGCAGCGGAATGCCGCCGACCTCGAACATGTCCTTGGCGACATATTTCCCGCCCGGCTTCAGATCGGCGATGTAGGGCGTCTTCTTGAAGATCTCGGCCACGGCGAAGAGATCGAAATCGATGCCGCATTCATGCGCGATCGCCGGCAGATGGAGCGCGCCATTGGTCGAGCCGCCGGAGGCCGCGACGACCATGGCGGCATTTTCGAGCGCCTTGCGGGTGACGATGTCGCGCGGCCGGATGTTCCGGACGATCAGCTCCATCACCATCTCGCCGGCGGTGTAGCAGAAGGTGTCGCGGACGTCGTAGGGCGCCGGCGCGCCGCAGCTATAGGGCAGCGCCAAGCCGATCGCCTCGGCGACCGTCGCCATGGTGTTGGCGGTGAACTGGGCGCCGCAGGAGCCGGAGGACGGGCAGGCCACCTCCTCCAACTCCTTGAGATCCTCGTCCGACATGGCGCCGACCGAATGCTTGCCGACGGCCTCGAACACGTCCTGGATCGTCACCGGCTTGCCCTTGAAGCTGCCGGGCAGGATCGAGCCGCCATAGATGAAGATCGAGGGCACGTTGAGGCGCACCATCGCCATCATCATGCCCGGCAGCGACTTGTCGCAGCCGGCGAGCCCGACGAGCGCGTCATAGCAATGGCCGCGCATGGTGAGCTCGACCGAGTCGGCGATGACCTCGCGCGAGGCCAGCGAGGACTTCATGCCCTGATGGCCCATGGCGATGCCGTCGGTGACCGTGATGGTGCAGAATTCGCGAGGCGTGCCGCTGGCCGAGGCGACGCCCTTCTTGACAGCCTGGGCCTGGCGCATCAGCGCGATGTTGCAGGGCGCGGCCTCGTTCCAGCAGGAGGCGACGCCGACAAAGGGCTGCGCGATCTGCCGCGCGGTCATGCCCATGGCGTAATAATAGGAACGGTGCGGAGCGCGGGCCGGGCCGACGCTGACATGCCGGCTGGGGAGCTTAGACTTATCGAAAACGCGTCCGTCCATCGTACTCTGTCTTCCTGACCGCAAGCCGCGCCTTCTGCGCGACCCGATGTGCCACGCGGCCATCGCGGGACGCAACGCCACCCCCTCCGCCTGCAGGAAGCCTGAAATCCTTTCCGGAAACCCGGAAAATCAATCTCAAATCTTCCATACCGCGACGAATTGGCAGGTTCATTTGCTGGGAGCGCTTTGTGGCGGCATCGCGGCAATTGCCGCGCTCAGCTTTGCCGCCGCTGCAATCCGATCAATTGTTGTAGAAATGTCACGAATTTTAACGACTGGCGCAATGTTTACAGCGCCGTCTTCTTGCATGCACCGAAGCATCCCAAGGGTGGCGGCATTTCACCGCCGCGGCAGTCCGGCCACGCCGGCTCCTCAGCCTAATTATTAGAATTAATCCAAAATGAAGCCAGTTTAGAATCGATATAACCCATTGATAAAGCTACATATTTCCTTGACCGTCAACGGATGGCGCTCTACCTGCATAGCCGACGCCCGAGGCCATTCGGGCCCGCACTAGGAGTGAAGCATGTCCGTAAAGTCCCGCCTCTATGCCGCAGCGCTGACTTCCTGCCTGCTCGCCGGCCCGGCTTTCGCACAGAGCGTCAACCTCTACACCACGCGCGAGCCGGCCCTGCTCAACCCGGTGATCGAGGCCTTCACCAAGGATACCGGCATCAAGGTCAACGCCGTCTTCCTGAAGGACGGTCTGCAGGAGCGCATCAAGGCCGAGGGCGCCAACAGCCCGGCCGACGTGATGCTGCTGGTCGATGTCGGCCAGATCAACGAAGCCGCTGATGCCGGCATCACCCAGCCGATCCAGTCGGCGCTCGTCGACAAGACCGCGCCGGCCGCGCTGCGCGGCCCCGGCAACAACTGGGTCACGCTGACCCAGCGCGCCCGCATCGTCGTCGCCTCGAAGGACCGGGTGAAGCAGGATGCGATCACCTATGAGGAGCTCGCCGATCCCAAGTGGAAGGGCAAGTTCTGCATCCGTGCCGGCCAGCACCCCTACAACAACGCCTTCTTCGCGGCCTATCTCGCCCGCAACGGCGCCGAGAAGACCGAGGCCTATCTCAAGGCCCTGAAGGCCAATGTCGCCCGCAAGCCCGGCGGCGGCGACCGCGACGTCGCGCGTGACATTCTCTCCGGCCAGTGCGACATCGCCATCATCAACACCTACTATATCGGACTGATGAGCCAGGCGAAGAACGAGCAGAAGGGCTGGTACGAGGCGATCAAGCCGCTGAAGAGCAGCTTCGCCGGCGGCGGCACCCATGTGAACGTCTCGGCCGCGGCGATCGCCAAGAATGCGCCGAACAAGGAGAACGCGGTCAAGCTGGTCGAGTACATGCTCGGCGAGAAGGCCCAGCATCTCTATGCCGACGGCAATTTCGAGTACCCGGTCAATGCCGACGTCAAGGAAGCCGCCTCGGTCAAGCTGCTCGGCGCCCTGACGCCCGACACGACTCCGCTCGGCGACATCGCCAAGAACCGCAAGGCTGCTTCCGAACTGGTCGACAAGGTCGGCTTCGACAATTGAGTCAGGCTGTCATCAGCCCCGCCAATGGACGGCCGTCACATCTGTGGCGGCCGTCGACGCGTCTTGCCCTGCTCGCCGCGCTCGCTGCGGCGCTGGTCGCTCTGCCGGTTCTCTCGCTCGGCCTCACCGCCCTGTCGCGCGAGGCCCTGGCGGTCTGGCCGCATCTGACCGCCAATGTCCTGCCGGCGGCTCTCGGCGACACCTTGCTGCTGCTCGCCGGCGTCGCCGTCTTTTGCGGCATTGTCGGCGTCGGCACCGCTTGGCTCGTGACCCAGCATGAATTCCCCGGACGGAAGAACCTGGAATGGCTGCTGGTGCTGCCGCTGGCGATGCCGACCTACATCACCGCCTATGTCTACGTCGAAATTCTCGGCTTCCAGGGCCCGCTGCAGAGCCTCTTCCGGGCGCTGACAGGCTACCGCTCGCTGCGCGACTACTGGTTCCCGGACCCGCGCAACCTCACCGGCGCGATCCTGATCCTCGGCCTCGTGCTCTACCCTTACGTCTATCTCAGCGTCCGGGCGCTGTTCGGCATGCAGAGTGCCGCCATCGTCGAATCGGCACGTACCCTCGGCGCCTCGCGCTGGACGCTGTTCCGGCGCGTCGCCCTGCCCATGGCCCGCCCGGCCCTGGCCGCGGGGCTTACCCTCGCTCTGCTCGAAACCCTCAACGATATCGGTGCCAGCGAATATCTCGGCGTCCGCTCGCTGACGCTCTCGGTCTACACGACCTGGCTCAACCGCTCGTCGCTGCCCGGCGCCGCGCAGATCGCCTGCGTCATGCTGCTCGTCGTCGTCGGGCTGATCCTGGTCGAGATGCAAAGCCGCGGCGCCAGGCGCTTCTCCCTGCCGGTGAAGCGCCTGCGACCGGTCGGCCGCAGCCCGTTGCCGCGCGGCGCCGCCTGGGCGGCGAGCGCGGCCTGCGCGCTGCCGGTTCTGCTCGGCGCGATCCTGCCCCTCGCCTTTCTCTTCGGCGAATTCCTGCGGCGCGACCTGATCGCCCAGGCTGATGCGGCGATGTTGCGCTCGCTCGCCAACACGCTCGCGATCTCGGCCGCCGCGACGGCCATCGTCGTCGCCGTCGGGGTCGGCGTCGCGGCCGCGGTCAGGCTCGGGCGCGAGCCCTGGCTTCCGGCTGTCGCCAGGCTGGCCTCGCTCGGCTACGCCCTGCCCGGAACCGTGCTGGCGCTCGGCCTGCTCGTCCCCCTCGCCGCCTTCGACAATCTCGTCGCCGATGCCAGCCGGGCCGTTTTCGGCGCCAGCCCCGGCCTGCTCCTGCTCGGCTCCGGCGCGGCGCTGGTGATCGCCTATCTCGTCCGCTTCCTGTCGATCGCGCTGGCGGGCACGCAAAGCGGGCTCGCCCGCATCTCGCCGCGTATCGACGATGCCGCCCGCTCTCTCGGCGCCGGACGGCGCGAATTGCTGCGCCGACTGCACTGGCCTCTGACCCGTCCGGCGATCGCCGCAGCAGCGCTCCTGGTCTTCGTCGACTGCATGAAGGAGCTGCCGATGACGCTGCTCCTGCGGCCGCTCAACTTCGAAACGCTGGCGACCCAGGTCTACGGTCACGCCTCGCGCGGCGTCTTCGAGGATGGCGCGTTGGCGGCGCTCCTGATCGTGCTGATCGGCATCTACCCCGCGATCATGCTGGCGCGCGCCGGCAATGGCGAGAAGCTGGCCGCGGGAAGCTGATTCCGGGCCGGCAACTCGACATTCCCGAGCGGTCGGAATAAACCCGTTGCCGCGCGAGCGCCGTTACGGCCCGTTCGACGCCGATTCGCTTGCGATTATCCCCGCGCACCGTGGCCCGAAACGGCAGCCGCAGTGCAGATCGAGGCCCATGTCACGACGCAACTCCATTCTCGGCCTGGCGGCCGTCGCGATCCTGGTCGCGCTCGGGTTGAAATCCTGGGGACTGGCACAGGCGCTGGTCGAGCGGCATGTCGTCGCGGGTATCGAGAAGCGCGTCGGCCTGAAGGTGACCTCGCTGAAGCGCGCCGAGATCGCCTTTCTGCCGATGCCGCGCGTCAGCCTCTCGGAAGTCAGCTTCGGCGCGGCCGACGGAACCCTGTCCGGGACGGCGCTCAGGCTGCGCGCCCGCGCCCGCCTGCTCTCGCTGGTCGGCGGCCAGCTCGACTTCGACCGCGTCGACCTGATCGGGCCCGAGATCGACATCGCCGTCCCCGGTGAGCCTGAGAATTACGGTAACTGGGTCGCGCCGCCGCTCGCCTATCTCGCCGCCCTCACGGGCGAAACCCGGCTCGTGATCAGCTCCGGCAGCCTGATGGCGCGCTCCGGGAACACGATCCTGACCACCTTGCGCGACGTCAACCTCGTCATCGAGGAACGCGAGGAAGCCGAGCCCGTCGCCTTCGCCGGCAGCTTCACCTGGCGCGGCGAGCCCACCAAGGTCAATCTGCTCTGGCCGGTGACGGGCGAGCGCTCGCGGATCGCCCTGGCGGTCTCTTCCAATCTGTTGAGCTTCCGCCTCAACGGCGCGCGTACCGCCGCGCAGGGCGTGACGACCGGTCAGGTCGAGTTCACCAGCCGCTCGCTGCCCGATGCGCTCGCCTGGATCGGCCCGCGCCCCCGGATCGCCACCCTGGTCCGGCAGGTGGAGCTCACCGCCGAGGCGCAGCTCGCCGGCGACAACATCTCGCTCAGCAACGTCATCGCCAAGCTCGACGGCGACCAGCTCGAGGGCGCGCTGAAGATTGACGGCGGCGGCGCGCGGCGGGTGCTGTCGGGCACGCTGGCCGGTGCCGATTTCGATCTCGCGCGCCTGTTCCGGCAGGGTGGCTATCAGAAGCCGCCCGGAACCGGCGAGCCGGGCGAGACCCCGCTCGAATTCGACAGCTGGACGGCCCATGACGTCGATCTGCGCGTCTCGCTCGATGCTGCCCGGCTCGGCTCGGCCCGGCTCGGCGAGCTCGCCGCGCAGCTCATGGTCCGCAAGGGGCGCTTCGAGGCGGCGATCCTGCGCGCCTCCGCCTATGGCGGCGTCGCGCGTGCCAAGCTGCTGGCTACCGCGGTTCCGTCAGGCGCCGAGGTCAAGCTCCAGGCCGGGCTCGACCGCGTCAACCTCGGCCAGGCTGGTGCCGACCTGCCCGAGCTGCTCGGCGGCCTGACCGGCTTCGCCACCGGCCAGATCGCGCTCGACGGTACCGGCGACAGCCTCGAGCAGGTCGTCGGCTCCCTGACCGGCCGTGCCAATGCGAGCCTGCGCCAGGGCGAGTTCAAGGGGGTCGCCTTCGCCGAGCTGTTGCGCCGCACCGAAAAGCCTCCGGCCGCACGCGAATGGCGCCATGGCAAGACCAGCTTCGAGATCGCCCAGTTCGCCGCCCTGGCGAACCGCGGCGTCCTCACCCTGACCGAGGCACAGATGACCGGCCCGGGCTTCACGCTGTCGCTCAGCGGCAGCGCCGATCTCGGGCGCCGCTGGCTGGAACTCACCGGCCTGCTGAGTGCGGCCAATGGCTCGGCCCGCACGCCGCTCGAGATTCGCGGCCCGTTCAACGATGCGGTGTTCACGCCGACTTTCGAGGCCACGTTCCACCCGACGGGCTCGATCTCCCCTCTGGGGCGCTGACGCCGCCCGAAAGCGCCACCGCCACCCGCCACCGAGGAGGGGGATCGCAGCAGCGAGTGCGTCCTCCCGTTTTCTGAATTTCGCCCTTTCCGCACCGCTGCGCGGCAACCGCCGAACTGCCCGCAGGCAACTCAAAAAGAAACCGCCCCGCATCGAAGGATGCGGGGCGGTCCCAGACTTGTCGCGATTTTGGCCCGGTCCTGTCCCGGTTCAGGCTTCGGCGCCGGGCTCCCCGCCCTCAGCCACGCCGGTATCACCGGCTTCGGCGCCGCCCTCGCCTTCGCTCTCGCCGCTGTCACCGATGCGCTCGACCGAGACCACCTTCTCGCCTTCGGCGGTGTTGAAGATGGTGACGCCCTGCGTCGAGCGCCCGGCGATGCGAATCGGCTTGTCGCCTTCCACCGGCATGCGGATGGTCTGGCCGCCATCGGAGATCAGCATGATCTCGTCGCGATCCTCGACCGGGAAGGAGCCGACCAACCGGCCATTGCGCTCGTTCACCACCATGGCGACGATGCCCTTTCCGCCGCGTCCGGTGACCCGATACTCGAAGGACGAGGAGCGCTTGCCGTAGCCGTTTTCCGAAACGGTCAGGATGAACTGTTCGGAAGCGCCCATCTCGGCATATTTCTCCTGGCCGAGCTCGATATCGCCGGCAGCTTCCTCCGCCTCGGCCGCGGGCACCGCCGCCTCCTCGCCATCGCCGGTCACGGCGCGGCGCGCCGCCGAAGCGAGCTTGAGATAGGCGGCACGCTCATCGGCGGTCGCATCGAGATGGTGCAGGATCGCGAGCGAGATCACCTCGTCGCCCTTGGCGAGGTTGATGCCACGCACGCCGGTCGAGTCACGGCCCTTGAAGACCCGCACCTCCGGCACCGCGAAGCGGATGCACTGGCCTTCCGCCGTCGTCAGCAGCACGTCGTCATGCTCGGAGCAGATCTGCACGTCGACGATGGCGTCGCCCTCGTCGAGCTTCATCGCGATCTTGCCGTTGCGGTTGACCTGGACGAAGTCGGAGAGCTTGTTGCGGCGGACATTGCCGGTCTTCGTCGCGAACATCACGTCGAGACGGCTCCAGCTCTCCTCGTCCTCCGGCAGCGGCATCACCGTGGTGATGCGCTCGTCCTTGTCCAGCGGCAGCATGTTGTTGAGGAACTTGCCGCGCGCATTCGGCGCCGAGAGCGGCAGGCGCCAGACCTTCTCCTTATAGGCCTGGCCCAGCGAGGAGAAGAAGATGATCGGCGTATGCGTGTCGGCAACGAACAGGCGGGTGACGAAATCCTCCTCGCGCGTCGCCATGCCCGAGCGGCCCTTGCCGCCGCGCTTCTGCGCCCGATAGGTCGAGAGCGGCACGCGCTTGATGTAGCCGGCATGGCTGACCGTGACGACCATGTCCTCGCGGGCGATCAGGTCCTCGTCGTCGAGATCCGAGCCCCAGTCCATGATCTCGGTCCGGCGCGGCGTGGCGAAGGCGGCCTTCACCTCGGAGAGCTCGGTCTTGATGATCTCCTGGATGCGCTGGCGCGAGCGCAGGATGTCGAGATAGTCGGCGATCTCCTTGGCGAGCTTTTCGAGCTCGTCGCCGATCTCGTCGCGGCCGAGGGCGGTCAGGCGGGCGAGGCGCAGCTCGAGGATCGCCTTGGCCTGCGCGTCGGAGAGCCGGTAGGTGCCATCCGGATTCATCGGATGGCGCGGATCGTCGACCAGCGCGATCAGCGGCGCGATGTCGTCGGCCGGCCAGTCGCGCGCCATCAACGCCTCATGCGCCGCCGACGGCGTCGGCGCCGTGCGGATCAGGCGGATGACCTCGTCGATATTGGCGACGGCGGTGGCAAGGCCGCAGAGCACATGGGCGCGCTCGCGCGCCTTGTTGAGCAGATAGCGCGTGCGCCGCGAGACGACCTCTTCGCGGAACTCGACGAAGGCGGAGATGAAGTCGCGGAGGTTCAGCACCTCCGGCCGCCCGCCATTCAGCGCCACCATGTTGGCGCCGAACGAGGTCTGCAGCGGCGTGAAACGGTAGAGCTGGTTCAGCACCACGTCGGCGACGGCGTCGCGCTTGATCTCGATGACGACGCGCACGCCCTCGCGGCTCGACTCGTCGCGCAGGTCCGAGATGCCCTCGATCCGCTTCTCACGGACGAGATCGGCGATCTTCTCGACCATCGAGGCCTTGTTCACCTGATAGGGAACCTCGGTGACGACGATCGCCTCGCGCTCCTTGCGCAGTTCCTCGATATGCGTCTTCGAGCGCATCACGATCGAGCCGCGGCCGGTGTGATAGGCCGAATGGATGCCGCTGCGGCCCATGATCGAGGCGCCGGTCGGGAAATCCGGGCCGGGCACGATCTCGATCAGCTCGTCGATCGTGATTTCGGGATTGTCGATCAGCGCGATACAGGCGTCGATGACCTCGCCGAGATTATGCGGCGGGATGTTCGTCGCCATGCCGACCGCGATGCCGCCGGCGCCATTGACCAGCAGGTTCGGATAGCGCGCCGGCAGGACCGTCGGCTCATGCTCCTTACCGTCATAGTTCGGCTGGAAGTTGACCGTGTCGAGGTCGAGATCCTCGAGCAGCGGCATCGCCGCCTTGTCGAGCCTCGCCTCGGTGTAGCGATCGGCCGCCGGGCTGTCGCCGTCCATCGAGCCGAAATTGCCCTGGCCGTCGATCAGCGGCAGGCGCAGCGAGAAGTCCTGCGCCATGCGCACCAGCGCGTCATAGACCGCGAGATTGCCGTGCGGATGGTATTTACCCATCGTGTCGCCGACGATGCGGGCGCATTTGGTGTAGGGCCGCTCGGGCAGGTTCTTGTTCTCGTGCATCGAGAACAGGATGCGCCGGTGCACCGGCTTCAGGCCGTCGCGGACATCGGGCAGAGCGCGGCTCACGATCACGCTCATCGCGTAATCGAGATAGCTCTTCTTCATCTCGTCGGTGATCGCGATCGGCTTGATCTCGCCGCCGAACTGCGGGCCGTCGTCGCGCTTGTCGTCGTTGTCTTCGCTCAAGGGAAAAGCCCCGATTCAACCCAGTTTTTCAGCTTTCTGGCTACCCGATTCCACGCTTCGAGGCCAGCGAAACACGATTCGATCGGGTGAAAATAAGCCTCTGATCTTTCAGTGCCTTACGCGCCATTCTTGAATCGGTTCGGCAACCGGACCGCAATCTCGCCATGTTTCGCGCGTGACGCCGGCATTGCGCCATGCGTAAGCTCCCCGCATGTTCCTCGAATATCTCACTTCCGCCCTGGTCACGCTGCTGGTCACGCTCGATCCGCCGGGGCTCGCGCCGATCTTCCTGTCGCTGACGCGCGGCATGACCAATGACGAGCGCCGCCAGGTCGCGGTGCGCGCCTGCCTGATCGCCTTCGGCATCCTGGCCTTCTTCGGGCTGGTCGGCGACATCGTGTTGAAGGCCCTCGGCGTCTCGCTGCCGGCCTTCCGCATCGCTGGCGGGCTGCTGCTGTTCTGGATCTCCTTCGAGATGGTGTTCGAGCGCCGCAACGAGCGCAAGCAGGCGACGGCCGAGACCGCGATCACCCAGGACCATATCCGCAATGTCGCCGCCTTCCCGCTGGCGATCCCGCTGATGGCAGGCCCTGGCGCCCTCACCGCGGTCATGCTGCTGGCCGGCCGCGCCGGCGGCGACATCGCGATGCTCACCTCCCTCGCCGTGATCTGCGGGCTCGTCATCCTCTCCTGCCTTGCCACCTTCCTGCTGGCCGTACCGATCGCGCGCCTGCTCGGGGTCACCGGCAATGTCGTGCTGACGCGCCTGCTCGGCGTCATCCTCGCAGCACTCGCGGTGCAGTTCGTCATCGACGGCATGCGCGCGGTGATCAGGGCCGGCTGAGGCAGGATCGGCCGGCCCCAAGACGCTGTGACCGGCTCAGCCGGCTCAGCTGCGGGACTGGCCGGCTCGCAACGGGGCGACGCGGGCGCGCGCCGGCCTATTTCTCCAGAAAGGCCTTCACCGCCCCTTCGGCCTGCTTCATTGAGATCACCCCGTCGAGATGGCCGCGGCTGCCGTTGATCGTGACGTGGGTTACGTCGCGCCCGGCCTTTTTCGCTTCCGCGACGCTGCGTTGGATCATCTCGTCTGGAAAGACCAGGTCCTTCGGCTGGCTGACGATCAGCAGCGGCGCCCTGATCCGGCTCATCCCGTCCGCGAGCGACTTGCCGCCGGCGGCATAGAGCTGGTTCGCCTTGACCAGATAGAGGAAATGGTTGGCGTCGGAGACTTTCGCGCGCGCCTCGCCGGCATTGTCGAGCACGCTCTGGACCTGGAACTTGTTGCCGAGCGCCTTGGCCGGATCCTCGCCCTCCTTGGCCGGGCGGCGGCCGAAGGTGCCATTGGTCCAGTCGCCGTGATTGGCTTGCAGCGTGACGACGGTCAGTGCCTTGGCGAGGCCGGCATTGGGCGGCGTCCTGCCGTAATAATCGCCCTTGTTCCAGTTGGGATCGACCAGGATCGGCGCGGCCCAGACATCGAGCCAGGCAATCAGCTGCGCGTCGGCTTCGGCCGCACCGATCACCGCCATAGCCTTGCCGACCATGTCGGGATGGCTCGCCGCCCATTCATAGGTCTGCAGCGCGCCCATCGACGGGCCGGCGACCATCGCCAGCTTCCTGATCCCGAAACTCTCGACCAGGGCCTTCTGGACATTGACGAAATCGCCGATGGTCACGACCGGGAAGTCGAGCGCGTAGGGTTTTCCGGTGTCGGGATCGATCGAGGCCGGGCCTGTGGTCGTGGTCTTCGGATCGCCGGTGTTGAGGTTGACCAGTGTGTCGGAGGCGATGACGAAATATTTGTCGGTGTCGATCGCCTTACCGGGGCCGATGATGGCGTCCCAATAGCCGGGCGCCGCATCCGAGGCCGCATATTTGCCGGCTGCGTGCGAATTGCCCGAGAAGAAATGGCAGATCAGGATCGCGTTCGATTTGTCGGCGTTGAGCGTGCCATAGCTCTCCCAGCCGACCTTGACGTTCTTCAGCGTGCGCCCGCCCTGCGTGGTGAAGCTCGGGAGATCGAAGACCTTCTTCTCGACCAGCAATTCCTGAGCGTCCGCCATTCCCGTGACCATCATCCCGACGACACCCAACACGCCCGCGATCCAGCCCTTCATGCCGCGCTCCCTTGCTCCGGCCGGCTTCTCGGCCATGAAGCGGATCAGAGCGGATTTGGCCGGCTAACGGAAGAGGGCTTGCCCCCGTCATGCTCGCCCCTGTGGCGAGCATCCACGTCTTGAACAGCACATTGTAGGAAGGAAGACGTAGATGGTCGGGACAAGCCCGACCATGACACGGAGCGCTATAGCGTCTCGAGCAGCCCCTTGATCAGCGCCCGGCGCGGAGCGATCGACGGGATCAGCCCATATTCCTGCAGGGTGTGGGCACCATCGCCATCGATGCCGAGCCCGTCCAGCGTCGGGACGCCGAGCGCCGCGGTGAAATTGCCGTCGGAGCCGCCGCCGGTCATCGGGCAGTCCTGCAGGTCGAAGCCGTTTGCGGCAGCGATCGCCCGTGCCTTCTCGAAGAGCGCGCTGACCTCGGCGCTCTTCTCATAGGGCGGGCGGTTCATGCCGCCGCTGACCGTGACCTTCACATCTGGGTCATGCGGCTTGAGGCCGAGGATGCGCTGTTCCATCAGCGCACCGTCGGCGACGGTGGTGACGCGGCAATCGACGCTGAACCAGGCATGCTGCGGCACGACATTCGCCGCGGTGCCGCCGCCGACTAGCGCGACCGTGGTGGTGATGCCGCGCGAATAGTCGGTCATGCCTTCGACGGCGAGGATCTGATGTGCCGCCTCGCGGATGGCGTTGCGGCCATCGGCATGGCGCGAGCCCGAATGGGCCGGGCGCCCCTCGATCTTCACCTCGAAACGGCCGACGCCCTTGCGCGCCGTGACGATCTTGCCGCCCTCGCGTGCCGGCTCGGTGACCAGAACCGCCATCGACCGGCGTCCGATATCCTCGATCAGCCCGCGCGTCGTCGGCGAGCCGATCTCCTCGTCCGGCGTGAACAGGAAGACCATTGGCCGGCGAGCCGAGCCGCCCTTGGCGGCGTCCTTGAAGGCCTGCAGCGCCAGCCATGCACCGCCCTTCATGTCGTAGACGCCGGGGCCATAAAGCCGGTCGCCCTCGACCCGGACCGGCAGATCCTTGGCGCTGGTGCCGACAGGGTGGACCGTGTCGAGATGCGACATCAGCGCGACCGCCTTCTCGCCATTGTCGACGCCGGCGCGCAGCACCAGGCTGTCGCCGAGCCCGTCACGGCCGGGGATGCGCTCGACGGCGATCGGCAGGCCTTCGACCTCCCTGGCGACGAGGTCCATCATGCCGTTGACGCCGGGCACGTGATGGGTGGGGCTCTCCAGCGCGACCCAGACGGAGAGCGCGGGAACGGCGGGATCGTGAATGGTCATGATGGCTTGGTTTCGCAGGACAGCGTGGCGATACCGGGGAGATTGGCCATTTCGCCGGCTTTGTCCATCGCCGCTGGCGGGCAGCGGCCCTGCGGTCCGCGGGCAGGCGCGCTCAGCTCAGCTGCCGCAGCCCGGCCGGCGTCTCGATCTGCGCATGATAGCGCAGCCTTGGCCACTGGATCAGCGCGGGAGCGCCTTCGATCGCCAGCTCGCGATAGAGCGCGGCGATCGGGCCCGGCTCCGGATGCGCTAGCGAGAAGCCGCGCAGGCGTGCCCCGAGATCGGCGATCGCCGCCATCGAGCGCGGCTTGCCGCGCCTGTCGATCACGGAGGGCACCGCCCCGTCGAGCGGCAGCGCACCGTCGTCGGGAATGGCGAAATCGAAGGCCGGGCCGTTCGCCGGAAGCGCGACCTTGCGGCCGAAGACACCGCCGCGGCCTGCGAGCACGGTATCGATCGCATCGGTTCGCGCCACCCAGCCGCGCAGGCGCCGCCCCTCCTCCCAATCGGCCCTCACCTGGCTTTGATCGTCGAGGCCGAACCAGCGCGCCCGGCCGGGCGCCTCACCCTCGGGATCCAGCGCCACGATCTCCAGATAAACGCCGTCGCCGAGCTGAAGCAGGTGATTATGCGTGCCCATGTAGCGATGGTGCTGGCCGAAGGGGACATCGAGATCGAGACAGGCGCGGACATGCGCGACGCCCTCGGCGAGCGTCGGCGCGATCACGGTGAGATGGTCCAGTCTCAGCATGCCCCGCTTCTCGCCCCGGCTCGCGTCTCATCTCGCAGCATACGAAAAGAGGCGCCTCCTGCGAGACGCCTCCCTGAACCACAGAGCGACAACGCCGCCCCCAAACAGCGAGAAACTAGAACGGGATATCGTCGTCGAGATGGCTCGACGAGCGCGAGGAGCCGCCGCCCGAACCGCCGCCGGACATCGCCGGCTGGCGCGAGCCGCCGCCGCTGCCGCCCATCGGGCTCTGGCGGCCGAAAGAGCCGCCGCCGGAGGAGCGATCCTCGAAGGAACCGCCGCCGCCTTCGCCATATTCATCCGAGCCGCCCTGGCCGCGGCTGTCGAGAATGGTGAGTTCGCCGCGGAAGCGCTGCAGCACGATCTCGGTCGTGTACTTCTCGACGCCCTGCTGGTCCTGCCATTTGCGGGTCTGCAGCTGGCCCTCGATGTAAACCTTCGAGCCCTTCTTCAGATATTGCTCGGCGACCTTGGCGAGGTTCTCGTTGAAGATCACCACCGAATGCCACTCGGTGCGCTCCTTGCGCTCACCCGACTGCTTGTCGCGCCAGGTTTCCGAGGTGGCGATGCGCAGATTGACGACCGGCTCGCCACTTCCGAGGCGCCGCACCTCGGGGTCGCGCCCGAGATTGCCGACCAGAATGACCTTGTTGACGCTACCAGCCATGACAGGCTCCGTTTTCCTGCGCACTTCATCACGAACCGGCCGATCGACCGGAAGCGGACCCTAGCGATCCATCATCGCTTTATCAATGATGTTCCCGTTTTGTTCAAGCATAAAATCCCGAGTTGTCCCCGGAGATTCGCAACCGGTCCGTCCGTTCCCCAGGCCTGAAATCCGCCGCGGCATCGGCGCCCGCATCGGCTTGGGCACGGCAGGGTCCTGTGGCATCGGACCAAAAAGTGGAAGCCACTTTTCGGAAAACTCCGATGCGATAACAATGAGATAGATCGCCGCGCGTCCATTCGGACGCGCGACGATCTGGCGCGCTTCAGCCCGGAGATTTAGAGTTCATCGGCAATCCTCGGTCCGGCGATCATTCGGAGTTCAGGATGAACACTGCAAATCTCCAACTCGAAGGTCTTTTGCTCGCGGCCGCTGCCCTCTTCGGAGAGTTGAAGCGAAAAGGCCAGCTGGACAGCAGCCAGATCGAGGCGGCGCTCGATCGTGCCGACCAGGGCGCCTCCGCCCGGGCGACGGAGCTCTCCGATGCCAATCAGGAGGCAATCCGCTTTCCGATACGCTTCCTGCGCCAGGCGCTGCGCGACGATGCCGGCCCGCTCGACTACAGCACCATTGCCGCCGAGATCGGCCGTTCGCTGGACCTGAGAGCAAATCGAAGCCCGGGCAAATAGGGCTTCCGAGCCGCCGCCGAAGACTTCAACCGCGCCCTCTCTGCCGATCCAGCGCGCCCTGCAACTGCTCGACGCGGATCGCCAGGGCTTCCCTGGTCAGGTTGACGCCCTCCGGCGCGCCGTCGATCGACAGAAGGACGCCGCGCTCGGCCATGTCGAGCTGTTCCTGCGCGAGCTCCAGATGCTTCCTGAGCATCTGCGTGACGCGGTCCTTGGCCACCGGGTCCGTATCCATAGCGCCCTCGCCTGTTCACCCCCCAGCACGCGACGATCGCACGGCCGGAGCCACTCGCCAACTCTCGGCACCTTCCGCCGTCCGGACCTGCGGCTCCGGCCCTGCAGCGGCGAGCTTCGCTCCGCCCTCGGCCCGCGCCAATCGTGAAAGCCGCTCCGCCATGACGCCAGCGAGCGCCTCGGACGAGCAGCGCCGCCGCCACCAGTCGAGTGCGCTCCTGTGCAGTTCGGCGAGGCGCTCCGGGTCGGCGAGCAGGCCGTTCACGCAAGGGCCGAGCTCGGACCAGTCGTCGAGCTGGATGAAGGGGCAGTCCGCGAAGAACCAGTGCCGGGGCACCCGGTCGCAGATCACGACGCAGCCCTGTCGCATGCCCTCGAACAGCCGGAAAGTCTCCGTCGAGGAACCGCGCGGCGCGAGGCAGATCTTGGAATCGGCCATCAGCTCGGAATAGCGGACCCCATCGGAGAGGATCCCATTCATGTAGGAGCCGGTGTCGGCCCAGAACACCTCGCCCGGCATTGCCGCGGCGAGCCGCTGCAACTCCTCGAGCATGCACGAGCGCGCAATATCCTTCGGCGTTCCCAGCAGCGCCCGGATCGAGAGCGGATGATAGGCGCGCTGCTTGACGCTGCCGATGAAGGAGACGGCGTAACGGCGCTCGGCGAAGGGCTTGCCGGGCAGGTCGGTCTGTCTGGCATAGCCGAGGGGAACGGTCATGCCGCCCTCCTCTCGGGCGATCGCATCCTTGTGCCGGAGTGCCAGCAGCCCGCTGCTCCAGGCCCAGCGCAGCGCGTCCCGGACCGTCTTCGCCAGCAGCGCCAGGCCGGCGCCGATCTGAAGCGTGTTCACATAGGGGAAGAAGCCATGCGTCTTGAAGACGTAGCGCACCTTGTCGAAATAGGGCGGGATCTCGCAGAACTCCTCCATCAGGAGCAGGACGACGACGTTCCTCCCATAGCTCGGCAGCTCCCGCACCGTCTCCGTGCCCCAGACGATGTAGAAGATCAGGCCATCGGCCTCGAGGAGAGGCTCGAGCATCTTCAGGACGCCGACCCAGTAGGCCAGGAAGACATCGGCGAACGGGTCGACATAATCCGACAGATTGATCTCGACGGGATCATGCGCGTGGCGGCACAGGAAATATCTGAACTTGCCGTCCATGCTCATTCCGGCGAAAGCCCCAACCTCGGCGCGGCAGGCGCCCGGCACATACGCAGCTTGCGGCTGCCATGTTGGCGACGCGGCTCGCCCAAGGCCATGGCTCTTCGGAGGTAGCCCTGCGGAACAGGCCGGCCGGGACCGCTTCTCGTTGCGCTCCACCCGTCGAGCGCGGCCAGAACGACAACGCCGCCGCTTCCGGGAAGCGGCGGCGCATTGCCTCACATCGTCGCAGCTGTTTCGTCAGCTCTCGCCTATGCCGGGAGCACGACCACCTTCGTCTTGACCGGGGTCTGAGCGTAGAGGTGCATCATGTCCTGCGTTAGCAGGCCGACGCAGCCGCTGGTGATGCCGTTGCCGATCGATTCGGCGTCGAGCGACGCATAGATCGTGTAGAGCGTGTAGGCGCCGTTCTGGTAGAGATGGAGCGTGCGCGCGCCGAGCGGGTTCTCGAGCCCCCCCGGCATGCCGCGGGCATATTTCGCCACCTCGGGCTGGCGCTTGATCATCTCCCTGGGCGGCGTCCAGGTCGGCCATTCGGATTTGCGCCCGACATAGGCGTTGCCGTTCCAGCGGAAGCCGTCGCGCCCGACATTGGCGCCATAGCGGGTCGCGGTGCCGTCGCCCGCGACGCGATAGACATAGTAATTGGCGGGATCGACGATGATCGTGCCGGCCGGCTCCTTGCTGTCATAGGCGACCGTGCGCCGGAAATATTTCGGATCGACCTTGCTGACGTCGATCGCCGGAACCGGGAACTTCTCTTCCGGCACCGGCCCGTAGAGCTTCTGCGCCTCGGCGAGGCTCATGCCGTCGGATGTCGCGCAGCCGCCCAGCGCCAGCGCGCCGAGACCGGCGGCCGAGCCGGCCAGAAACGACCGGCGGTCGAGCCTCCCGATCCGAGGCTCGCGCAAGGCGGCCACGCCCCATTTGCCGGCGCCGGCATTGCTATCGTCCATGCTCATGTTTCCGGACTTCCCATGTCCTGTTGCGCGAAGAGGAACTGCTTCGGCATAGGCCCGCTGAAGGTATCGTCGCGCTGAGATTGCCGTCATAGCGCCCGGCTGGCAAGCGCGCGCCTTCGCTTCGGCGACACTTCACGCCTCAGGACGGGCCTCGAGCCGGCCCGCCAACCGCCTTCATTTCGCTCCGCCTCGACCAGATTTCAGATCGCAGCCCACATGGGAATTGCCCGCTCAGGGCGCCTCGCCCTCGAAGCGCACGCCGAGCGCGGCGAGTGCCCGCCAATAGTCCGGATAGGTCTTCGCCACGCAGGCCGGATCGAGGATGGTGATGCCGCCGATCTTCAGCCCGGCCAGCGCGAAGCTCATCGCGATGCGATGGTCGGCGAAGGTGTCGATCTCGGCCGGCAGGGTCTGCCCGGCGAGCGACGGATCGGAGGCGACGAGGAGATCGTCGCCCTCTTCCACCCCGAGCCCCGGCCGGATCCGCGACAGGCCCTGCGACAGCGCCGAGACTCGGTCGCATTCCTTGACGCGCAGATTGGCGATGCCGGTGAAGCGCACCGGCGTTTTGTTGAAGGCGGCGAGCACGGCGAGCGTCGGCACCGCATCCTGCATCTGCGCGCCGTCGATCTCGGCCGGCAGGTTCGGGAAGGCGGCGATCAGCGCATGCGCCTTGGCATCGGGCTGGGTGAAGGCGGCCGCCGGCACGCCGAGGTCGATCTTGCCGCCGGTGAGCACTTCCGCCGCCCAGAGATAGGTCGCGGCCGAGGCGTCGGGCTCGATCAGATAATCGGCGGCGCGGTAGCCGGTCGGCTCGATCCGCCAGGTCGCGGGATCCGGCTGCGAAACCTTGGCGCCGAAGGCCGCCATCGTCGCGAGCGTCAGGTCGACATAGCCGCGGGCGCCGATCTCCTGGCTGTCTCCCAAGCCGCTGAGCGCAACCTCGACCGGCCCGCGTGCGCAGGCGCCGGCCATCAGCAGCGCCGAGACATATTGGCTGGAGAGCCCGGCATCGACCTCGACGCGGCCGCCGGCGAAGCCGCCCTGCCCCGCAACGGTCACCGGCGGGCAGCCGCTCGGCGCCTCGACCGCGACGCCGAGCGTGCGCAAAGCCGTGACTAGCGGCGCGATCGGCCGCTTGCGCATATGCTCGTCGCCATCGACCGCGACCTGCCCCTCGACCAGCGCCGCCGCGGCGGTGAGGAAGCGCGTCGCCGTGCCGGCATTGCCGAGGAAGAGCGGCGCCGCAGGAGCCCGCAAACGGCCATCGCCGGTGACGACGAAGCTGGTCGCGTCCGGCTCCTCGACGGTGACGCCCATCGCCCGCAGCGCCTGCGCCATATAGCGTGTGTCGTCGCTCTTCAGCGCACCCGAAAGCCGGCTGGTGCCCTTGGCCAGCGCCGCGACGAGCAGCGCCCGGTTGGTGATCGACTTCGAGCCCGGCGGCGTCACCTTGCCGCGCAGTGCCCCGGCGAAGGGCACGATGGTGAGTTTGCGGACTTCGGAATCGGTCATGACAGGCTCGCCCTCGCCGTTCGGCTGCGTTGCGAGGCTCTTAGCCCGTGCAATCCGCCAGCGGAAGCCGCACTGGTCATGCCCGGCCCGCTACTGCCGTCACATCGAAACGGAGCCGCTCCGGAATGACGTCTGGAGAGAGCGGAAAGACAAGTCCAAGCCGACACTCAGCCCGGCGCCAAGCCATGCCCACCCACCGGCTCGGTCACGGTGTGATTGTCGAAGCCTGCGATCAGCGGGCGGGCCTTGGCAATCGCCGCCTGCACGGCCGGCAGGTGCAGCGAGGCGGCATGGCTTTCCTGCCGATCCCAGACCTCGGTCACCCAGATCGCGTCGGGATTGGCGGGATCGCGGGCGACGACATAGCTCAGGCAGCATCGCCGCGCTGCTGCCGAGGACATGGCCGATCAGCGCCTCGCGTTCGCCGGGCTTGGCCAGCATCCGTCCAATCAAACCATACATGGCGCCTCTCCCCGCTCTCCTTGCGGGCGGCACGCTGCCGAAGCGCCGGGGCATGCGCAATCGGCTCCCTGACGGCAAGTGTCAGCAGCCTTTCGGGAGCGAACTACTCCCTAGGGCACGCCGGGCCGGCGCGGCGAACGCTGTGCGCGAAAGATCGCCTGGGCGAGCCTGTCGAGCAGCACCGCCAGCAGCACGATGCCGAGCCCGCCGACGAAGCCGAGCCCAGGATCGGCGCGCTGCAGACCGAGGAGAACGGTCTCGCCCAACCCCTTGGCGCCGATCATCGAAGCGACGACGACCATGGCGAGCGCCATCATGATCGCCTGGTTGAGCCCTTGCAGGATCGCCGGGCGGGCGAGCGGCAGCTCGATCAGCCAGAGGCTCTGCCTTGCGCTCAGACCCAGCGCCCGTGCCGCCTCGACGGCGCGCCCGTCCACCTCGCGCAGGCCGAGCTCGGTCAGGCGGGCGAAGGGCGGCAGGGCATAGATCAGGGTCGCGACCAGTGCCGGCGCGCGACCGAGCCCGAGGAGCATCGCGACGGGGATGAGGTAGACGAAGCTCGGCACGGTCTGCATCAAATCGTAGAGCGGCGTCAGCGCCCGCGAGATCCGTGGCGTCCTCGCCGCTACGACACCGAGCGGCAGCCCAAGCAGCACGACCAGCACGACGGCGACGACGATCAGCGCCAGCGACTGCATCGCGGCCGGCCAGACCCCGAGCAGAGCTAGCATCAGCACGAGCGCGGCCATGCCGGTGGCGAAGGCGATCCGTCGCGTGGCGAGCCAGGCCGCAAGCCCGACCATGGCGATACCCGCCTCCGGCGGCACCTGCGCCAGCGCGCTTTCGAGCAGCCTGACCGGCGCTGTCAGCCCGTCCGAAACGGCATCGAGCTTGTCGCCGGAACCGGTGACCAGCGCATCGACCAGCCGGTTGACGACGCCCTGGAGCGGCTTGCCGAGATCGGGCAGCAGGCCAGCGCTCACAAGCCGGCCTGAACCTTCGCAGCGACCTCGGCGGTGAGCCAATGGCGCCAGTCATCCGGCCGGTCCTTGAGGAAGCGCAGCGCCTGCTCCTCCGGTGTGATCCCGGCCTTGCGAGCCTCGCCCAGCATCTGCGAGGTCAGCGCGCTGCTGATGCCGTAATTCTTGAAGAAGCTCGTCATCTGCGGCGCCGACTGGGTGAAGGCGAGATTGGCGCCGATCACCACCTTGCTGACCGGATAGGCGGTCGCCCTGGTCGGCTTGTCGCTCGCCTTCAGCTCGGCCCAGATCGCCGGGTCGAAGGCCGGCTCGCCGAGCTTGACCAGATCATAGGCGCCGATCAGCCAGCTCGGGCTCCAATAGTAGAACAGCACCGGCTGCTTGCGCTTCAGGTTCGCCTCGATCGCCGCGACCAGCGCCTCGCCCGAGCCGCCACGGACATTGTTATAGTCGTCCGCCAGCCCATAGGCGGTAAGCTTCTTGGTGTTGATGCCCTCGCAGACCCAGCCGGCGACGCAATTGTAGAAGCGCCCCTTGCCCGGCTCCTCCCGGTCGGGGAACAGCGCCTTGTGGCGCTTGAGATCGGCGACGGTCTTCAGGTCCTTCGCCTTGGCATCCGCGCCCTCGACGAGATAGCGCGGCACGTACCAGCCCTCATTGGCGTCGGGAAAGGTCGTGCCGAGCGGGATCACCTTGCCGGAGGCCTCCGCCCTGGTCCAGGCCTCGACCGGGTTCGCCAGCCAGATCTCCATGATCACGTCGACATCGCCGCGCGCCAGCCCGTTGACCAGCGGCGCGACCACGCCCGGCACGCGCTCGACCTTGCAGCCAAACCCCTTCTCGACCACCGCCCGCGCCACGGCTGTGTGGAAGGCGGCCGAATCGTAGTCGAGCCCGGCGATCTTCAGCGGCCTGTCGAGCTCGCAGGAGAGAACGGGCGCGGCCAGCCCGAGACCAAGCAGCAGAGTTGCAGTGCGCAGAACGGCTTTCATCATGACGATCCCCCGCTGGCTGCTGTGCCCCGGTCCGGGCACTTGACGTTTGGGCAGGTCCACGAAGCGCGAAAGCGAGCGAAATGTTCCGCCCGACAGGCGACGACATTAGCGCCACTTCCCGCCCAGGGCACTGCGCAAACGGGTGATGACATGGACCGCTCCGCCGACCGCGCCTGTCAGCAGCATTGGGCGATAGTTTCCATGCTCCGAGCCCTCATCCTGAGGAGCCATTCTGTCAGGAATGGCGTCTCGAAGGATGCTCCAAGAGGCTCCAGAACCAGCTGGAGTATCCTTCGAGACGCAGCCTATCGGCTGCTCTTCAGGATGAGGGCTTGTTGCTGTTTGCGCTCAGCCGGGCGTGCCCAGCGCCCGCAGCGCCTTCAGCGTTTCGCGCAGGCCGCGATGCAGCGGCTTGTCCTTGCGCAGGACGAGGCCGAGCGTGCGATGCACCCGCGGCGACAGGGAACGCACCACGAGCCCGTCGTTCTCGCCGCGCACCGCCATGCCGGGCAGCACGGCGCAGCCGAGGCCGGCACCGACCAGCCGCTTGATCGCCTCGACGCTGCCGAGCGACATCACCGGCTTCAGCGTCACGCCGGCACGGGCGAACCATTCATCGGCGATGCGCCTGGTGATGCCGCCGGGCTCGAACAGCAGGACAGGCAGGCGGGCCAGCGCTTCCGGCGTCAGGCGCGCTGGCAGCTCCATGCCCGGCGGAGCGATCACGGCGAACTCATCCTCCAGCAGAGGGGTGACGTCGAGGCTCCGACCGGCGGCCGGCAGCGAGACCAGGCCGATGTCGATCTGGTTGTCCTCGATCGCCTTGACGATATCCGAGGTGTTACCGGTGCTGACCGTGATCTCCAGCGTCGGGTGGCGCTGGCGCAGGTCTCGCAATAGCGGCGGCAGCAGGAAGATGCAGGCGGTGGCGCCCGTGCCGATCCGCACCCGGCCCATCGCCCCGGTCGCATGCCGTGCCATCGCTTCTTGCGCCGCCGCAACTGCCGCCTCGATCCGCCCGGCATGGTCGAGCAATTCGGTGCCCGCCGCGGTCGGCTGCGCCCGGCGCCCGACGCGCTCGATCAGGGTCACGCCCAGCCGCCGCTCGAGCTCGCGGATCTGCAGGCTGACGGCCGGCTGGCTCAGGCCGAGCCTCTCGGCCGCCGCCGAGAAGCTGCCGAGCGCGATCACCTGGCGGAAGCTGTCGAGCTGGTCGAGGCGGAGGTCGCGCATCTCAAAGAGTTTCTTATGCTCTGCATAATTTCGAGAAGCTTCATTTATGGCTGGGCAAAGCGCAAGCTGACACCCGGTTGAGAAGTTGGAGGCTGTCGCAAGGTCATGCGCTGCTGCGATCTGGTGTCACGTCATTCCGGACAAGCGCCACAGGCGCGCAGCTCCGGAATCGATCGCAGGACGCCGAGCCCAAAGATGGCTTCCGGCGCTCCGCTTCGCAGCGGCCGGAATGACGGCGTCTCATGAAAACGAGGCTGTGCGATGCAGGGCGAAGCGTGCTGCGCGAGGCCGCCGCCTATCTCGGCGCCTCCCGGCATTCGCGCTATCAGCAATTGCGGGCCCTGCGCGACCTCGACGACCACCAGCTCGCCGATATCGGCGTGACGCGACAAGAGGCGCTGACCGGGCGCCCCGACCAGACGGAAAGGCGGCCCTGCGGGGCCGGAACAACTGCGATGACGACGACCGAGTTCGCCGGCCATACCACGCCGCCCATCTTCGTCCGTGATGCCCAGGAGGACGACATGGCCGCGATCCAGGCGATCTACCGCCACCATGTCCTGCACGGCCTTGCCAGCTTCGAGGAGACGCCGCCGAGCATCGAGGAGATGCTGGCGCGCCGGCAGGCGGTGCTCGGGCTCGGCCTGCCTTATCTCGCAGCCGAGCTCGATGGCCGCGTCGTCGGCTACAGCTATGCCAGCCTCTACCGCCCCCGCCCGGCCTATCGCCACACGATCGAGGACTCGGTCTACGTCGCAGAAGGACAGGCCGGCCGCGGCATCGGCGGTTCGCTGCTCGGCGCGCTGATCGCCCGTTGCGAGGCCGGCCCCTGGCGCCAGATGCTCGCGGTGATCGGCGACAGCGGCAATGCCGGCTCGATCGGCCTGCACCGCCGTTTCGGTTTCGAGCCGGTCGGCACCTTGCGCTCGGCCGGCTTCAAGCTCGGCCGCTGGGTCGACACCGTGCTGATGCAACGCAGCCTCGGCCCGGGAGACCAGACGCTGCCACAGCCATGGGCGGCCGGATCGGCCAGGTGATCTCCCACCGCACCGTCTTCTGCCTCGGGCTGGCGCAGCTCATCTCATGGGGCGTCTCCTATTATCTGGTCGGCGCCTTCGGCGAGCTCATCGGCAACGAGCTCGGCTGGTCGCAGGCGATCATCCATGGCGGGCTCTCGGCCGGCCTCCTGGTGATGGGACTGACCTCCGGCACTGTCGGCCGCCTGATCGACCGCCATGGCGGCCGCGCCGTGATGTGCCTGGGCTCGCTGCTGACGGCGGCCGGCATCGCCGGCCTCGCCTTCGCCCAGACGATCCCCGCCTATTACGCCGCCTGGATCTGTCTCGGCCTCGCCATGCGGCTCAGCCTCTACGATGCCGCCTTCGCGGCGCTGGCCCGGATCGGCGGCAGCGCCGCGCGCCGGCCGATCGCCCAGATCACCTTGCTCGGCGGCCTCGCCTCGACCGTGTTCTGGCCGCTCGGCCATGCGCTCGCCGAGCATTTCGGCTGGCGCGGCGCGCTGCTCGTCTATGCCAGCTTTGCGCTCCTCACCTTGCCACTGCACCTGACGCTGCCGACTGCCTCGGCACGGCCTTTGTCCGACGCGGCCGCGGCGAAGCCCTTCGTCTCTCTCAGCCCGGCCGACACCCGCTTCGCCGGCCTGCTCTATGCGCTGATCGTCACCTTCGCCGGCATCCTCAATGCCGGCATGTCCGCCCATATGATCGGCATCCTCGCCGGGCTCGGCCTGCCCGCCGCGATCGCAGTCTGGATCGGCGCGACGCGCGGCATCGGCCAGTCGCTGGCGCGGCTCGGCGAAGTGCTGTTCGGCGCGCGGACCAGTCCGTTCGACCTCAACCTTATCGCCTGCCTCGTCCTGCCGCTCTGCTTCGTCCTCGGCCTCGCCGGCGGCGCGAGCGCCCTTGCCGCGCTCGCCTTCGCCTTCTGCTATGGCGCCGGCAATGGCGTGCTGACGATCACGCGCGGCACCTTGCCGCTGATGCTGTTCGATCCGAAGAGCTATGGCGCCTATGTCGGGCGTCTGTTGGCGCCGGGCTTCGTCCTCTCGGCCGCCTCCCCGCTCGGTTTTGCCCTGCTAATCGAACGCCATGGCGCGCCGGCGGCGCTGATCCTGTCCGGGACGCTGGCGCTCGCCATGCTCGCCTCCGCGATCCTGCTCCGCAGGCGCTTCCGCAGCCTGCCACGCTCCTGACAGCGCCTGTCAGCAAGCGCGACAAGAACAATGCGGCAACATCCGCGGCTGCGTGCTACTCATGCCAGCCTTTCGTCGGGCCGCACTGGCAGGACCCGGCATTTGCCCTATCTCTACGGCTTACCCGAACCGGACACCGAAATGGCCCGCAAGATCTCGGCCCAGAAGGCCACGCTCGCCGAACAGGCCGCGACGCTGGAAGACATGTTCGACCGCAAGGCCGAGCAGGATTCGGCGGCCGACCGCAACGCCCGCATCATCTCCGTGCGCGGCGCTCGCGAGCACAATCTCAAGAATGTCGACCTCGCCATTCCCCGCGACAAGCTCGTGGTGTTCACCGGGCTTTCCGGCTCGGGCAAGTCCTCGCTCGCCTTCGACACGATCTATGCCGAGGGTCAGCGCCGCTATGTCGAGTCGCTCTCGGCCTATGCCCGCCAGTTCCTCGAGATGATGCAGAAGCCCGATGTCGACCAGATCGACGGGCTCTCGCCGGCGATCTCGATCGAGCAGAAGACGACCTCGAAGAACCCGCGCTCGACGGTCGGCACCGTCACCGAGATCCACGATTATATGCGCCTGCTCTGGGCGCGCGCCGGCATCCCCTATTCGCCGGCGACCGGCCTGCCGATCGAGAGCCAGACCGTGCAGCAGATGGTCGACCGCCTGGTCGAGCTGCCGGAGAAGACGCGCGGCTACCTGCTCGCGCCGGTGGTGCGCGGCCGCAAGGGTGAGTTCCGCAAGGAGATGGCCGACTGGCTGAAGCGCGGTTTCCAGCGCGTCAAGGTCAATGGCGAATTCTACGAGATCGCCGACGCCCCCAGCCTCGACAAGAAGTTCAAGCACGACATCGACGTGGTGGTCGACCGCATCGTGATCCGCCCCGATCTCGGCGCGCGGCTCGCCGACTCGCTGGAGCAGGCGCTCGACCTCGCCGAGGGCATCGCCGTCTTCGAATATGCCGACGAGAAGGAGGAGAACGGCGAGGCCCGCCGCGTCACCTTCTCCTCCAAGTTCGCCTGCCCGGTCTCCGGCTTCACCATCCCCGAGATCGAGCCCCGGCTGTTCTCCTTCAACAACCCGTTCGGCGCCTGCCCGGCCTGCGACGGGCTCGGCCACGAGATGCGGATCGATCCGGAGATGATCGTCCCGGACCATTCGCTCTCGCTTAAGAAGGGCGCGATCGCGCCCTGGGCCAAGTCGACCTCGCCCTATTACGGCCAGACGCTCGATGCGCTCGCCCGGCATTTCGGCTTCTCGACCACAAAACCCTGGTCGGAGCTGCCGCAGCAGGCCAAGGACTCGATCCTGTTCGGCACCGGCACCGAGGCCGTGCGCATGGCCTACAACGACGGCCTGCGCGCCTATGAGGTGAAGAAGCCCTTCGAGGGCGTGATCACCAATATGGAGCGGCGCTGGAAGGAGACCGAGAGCGACTGGGCCCGCGAGGAGATCGGCCGCTTCATGTCGGAGACGCCCTGCGCGGCGTGCAACGGCTTCCGGCTCAAGCCCGAGGCGCTGGCGGTCAAGCTCGACATGCGCCATATCGGCGAGATCTCGCGGCTCTCGGTCAAGGACGCGCTCGCCTGGGTCAGCGCCCTGCCCGGCAAGCTCTCGAAGAAGCAGAACGAGATCGCCCCGCGCATCCTGAAGGAGATCCGCGACCGGCTGACCTTCCTGCTCGATGTCGGCCTCGAATACCTCACCCTCGCCCGCGCCTCCGGCACGCTGTCCGGCGGCGAGAGCCAGCGCATCCGCCTCGCCAGCCAGATCGGCTCCGGCCTCACCGGCGTGCTCTATGTGCTGGACGAGCCCTCGATCGGCCTGCACCAGCGCGACAATGAGCGCCTGCTCGGCACGCTGCGCCGCCTGCGCGACCTCGGCAACACCGTGATCGTCGTCGAGCATGACGAGGACGCGATCCTCACCGCCGATTATGTCGTCGATGTCGGCCCCGGCGCCGGCATCCATGGCGGCGAGATCGTCGCCAAGGGCACGCCGCAGGACATTCTCAGCGACCCGAACTCGCTCACCGGCAAATACCTCACCGGCGAGATGAGCGTCGCGGTGCCCGGCAAGCGCCGCAAGCCGCAGAAGGGCCGGAGCCTGAAGATCGTCGGCGCCCGCGGCAACAACCTCAAGGACGTCACGGTCGACATCCCGCTCGGCCTGTTCACCTGCATCACCGGCGTCTCCGGCGGCGGCAAGTCGACGCTGGTCGTCGACACGCTCTACAAGGCGGTGGCGCGCAAGCTCAACGGCTCGATCGAGCACCCTGCCCCGCATGAGCGCATCGAGGGCATGGAGCATCTCGACAAGGTCATCGACATCGACCAGTCGCCGATCGGCCGCACCCCGCGCTCGAACCCGGCGACCTATACCGGCGCCTTCACGCCGATCCGCGAATGGTTCGCCGGCCTGCCCGAGGCCAAGGCGCGCGGCTATCAAGCAGGCAGGTTCAGCTTCAACGTAAAAGGCGGCCGCTGCGAGGCCTGCCAGGGCGACGGCGTCATCAAGATCGAGATGCACTTCCTGCCCGACGTCTACGTCACCTGCGATGTCTGCAAGGGCAAGCGCTATGACCGCGAGACGCTGGAGGTGAAGTATCGCGACCGCTCGATCGCCGATGTGCTCGACATGTCGGTCGAGGAGGCCAAGGACCTGTTCAAGGCCGTGCCCTCGATCCGCGACAAGATGGTGACGCTCGCCCGCGTCGGGCTCGACTATGTCAAGGTCGGCCAGCAGGCCACCACCCTGTCGGGCGGCGAGGCGCAGCGCGTCAAGCTCTCCAAGGAGCTCTCGAAGCGCGCCACCGGCCGCACCCTCTACATCCTGGACGAGCCGACCACCGGCCTGCACTTCCACGACGTCGCCAAGCTGATGGAGGTGCTGCACGAGCTGGTCGAGCAGGGCAATTCCGTGGTGGTGATCGAGCACAATCTCGAAGTGATCAAGACCGCCGACTGGATCATCGACATGGGCCCCGAAGGCGGCGACGGCGGCGGCGAGGTCGTGGCGCAAGGCACGCCGGAGGATGTGGTGCGGATCGGCAAGGGCCACACCGCGCGGTTCTTGAAAGAAGTGCTGGAGCGGCGGCCGTTGAAGGGCAAGGGGGCGAGGGAGGCGGCGGAGTAGCGCCGCTATGCGGCGATACCGGCCGCAACACTGTGCCCGGGTTTATTGAACTGGCGGCCGAAGTGTCGCTCTCCGGTTCGAGCAGTGCAGTTATTGCATTGCAGCTATCGCCGTGGCTGGTTCAGAGCATTGGCCGGTGAAAGTCCGGATGCGCTATTGGCGCAAGGCCGCTCTCAAATTGGTATGGAAGGACCTAAAGCCCGTAGCCTGGGCAGTCGTTCGATAGCCACTCCGCGTGCGTTCTTCGACCACCATTTGGGCCTTCTTTGATTCGCGGATGTAGACATCAAGATCTGAGCGGCTCCTGAGATATGGCCATTTCGCCAGATACTCTGGAACTGCGGCGTTGTTGGCTACGAAGGATGCCAAAAACCGCTCTTTTTCGGTAGCGACACCAATCTCCCAAGGAACCCACCAAGAAGCCTGCGTTACTGGACTTATAACTGCCAGTAGCTGAGTAGATTTTTCAAGCTGTTCGCGGATATAATCCGCCAAATCTGGACCAGAAAGTGCTAACTGACTATCAATTGTATCAAGATAAACATCCATTCCATTTAATTTTAGATAAGCTGCGATCTCTGTCGCAGTTCCACTGTCTTCTTTTTTGTGAGATATAAAAACTCTAAGCAATTCATCCTCCGGCTAATCTAGATCCGCTTTAGTACAGCCAAATTTCTATAGTGGGCACCTAATGCGGTCAATTTGCAAGATTTTTCCTCAATAGCAGCAAAAAACATGTGATCTGCATGGACTGGAGCCACGAGCCCGTGCCTGTTGCACATCTGAAGCTCTTTGAAGAGCCTCTGCTTATCCTCGTCCTCTGGGAAGCTAATTTTCTGCTCGGGAGAGAGGGAATTTCTATCGGGCTCATGCGACGGATCGAGTGGGAACTCGTAGCCCGGATCCGGAAAATAGTCCGGCAGCCGCCGCAAAACCTCCAGAGGAACCTTCGGCGCGACGCTCCGGAGAACAACAAAATGCTGCACATTGGCCTTGTAAACCGGCCGCTGCTCCCACTCACCGAGGGTTTGGTCGATCAGTGAGTACAGACCAGCCGGCGTAATACGCCCGCATACATCTGCGGCACTACCACTCAAGCCATCAAGTAGCAAGCCTGTAAAGAGACCATGTCCTCCAGACTCGCTAGCGAAGCCGTCGCGATGGCAAGCTGTGAGAATTGTCACTCCGTTACCGATCAAAGCAGATGCAGATCCCGAGATTCCTTGTATTTCTCCAGCATATCCAGATTGGCAGCTATCCAATATGATTACTGTAGATTTTATTCTTGGGTATGCCTTATTTGCCAAATCAATAACATCACTAAGCGAAATTCCCCAAGAAGGCTTTTGACCATCTTGACTTACAAGGTATCCAGCGTTCGTCTCGGTATTTATAACACCATGACCGGCAAAGAATAAAAGCGCAATCTCAGCATCAGCCTTGAACAGATCGACTATTGCCTCATGCAAGACACCGGTCGATACGTGAACGCCATTACTTGTTAGAAGTTTGACACCGAAATTGGGAGATCCGTCCCCATTTCTTGCAAGCGTATTAGCGATTGAGGCGGCGTCATTAACGCACCCACTTAGGGCCCAGACTCATAACCAGTAGCTGACGATCGCTGCGATGCAGACGGCGGCGAGGAAGTTGACGGCGTTTCGGTCGTATCGGGTTGCGACACGGCGGAAGTCCTTGAGGCGGCAGAACATACGCTCGATAGCGTTGCGGTCGCGAT
>NZ_JAFKFX010000047.1 GCF_017308075.1 Allobosea sp. | reverse complement strand
TCAACACGCTTCATGAAAGTTTTTCGACAAAAACACCCAAGAAACAAAAAAGACCACAAAAACAACAGCTTAAGACAATCAACAAACACCCCGGAACAACACCACAACACCACAATCCCCAAAAACAACCCTGAAGGCCCGGAAACAGTACACCAGGCCTCGCCCGCAAAGGGCCGCATTCCCCCTGCACTGCCCTTTCAAGCAGGGCTGCCGGCCCGTCCGCCGGGGATAGATTTGATTCCCACGCGCGAGGCGGGCATGCTCGGCCTGGAATTCGACGGAGAATCTGCCGCCCGCGGCACCAGCCCAACGGGCGATCGATGGACTCGGCCAAGCTCACCTCATGAATGCTCCCCCCGAACTGAGATCCCCGCATGAGCCGCTGACGCCGGAAGCGGCGGCGCTGCTCGTCGATCTCGGCATCGATCCCCCGATCCAACCGGCGGGCGCCTCGCCGGCCGGCCTGGACCGGCGCGGGGTGTCGCTGCGCTGGCTGTCGGCCTGCATGCTGGTCGGCTCCTGCGGCGCGGCCCTGCTCGGTGGCGCGATCCTCGTGGCGATGCGCGGCGACACCAGCTTCGCCGAGCGTCCGGAGACGGTGACCACGCGCCAGGTCACCGGTCTCGGCGGCGGCGCGCGCAAGGGCGACAAGCTCGTGGCGGAACAGCCGATCGCCTCGGCCAGGCACAGCGCCCGCGCGCCGATGTCCCAGCGCGTCGGCGATCGCGAGGTGATCAAGGTCCGCCCCTATGTGCGCCTCGCCTCCAATCTCTCGCTGACCACCGGCGTCTATGCCACCAACATCCCGCCCTTCAATCCGCTGCGCCTGTTCGCCGAGGGCGCTCCCGGCAGCGAGCGCTATGCCGAGCCGGTGACCGATCTGCCCGATGCCGATGTCTCGATCACCAAGCGCGATCTCGCCGAGCTGACCATCCAGGCGAGCAAGGCCAATCTGAGCGACGCCGAGGTGATCGCACAGATGGAGGAGGAGCGCGCCAACCTCGCCGCCAGCGACCGTCGCGCCGCCCTGCCGATCCCGCCGCAGCTGATGCTCAGCCGGACCCTCGGCCAGGGCGCCGCCGCTGCGAGCGCCGATCTGCTCGGCTACGCGCCGGCCACCGACACCTCCTTCTCCGGGATCGAGGTCCGCGTCGTCCCGGAAAACGTCACCAATGCGCTGAAGGCGCCGATCGCCGCGACACGCGAGCCGCTGGTCGAGGAGAAGCTGCTGATCACCCGCCGCGGCGAGAATTTCGAGACCGTGGTCCGCAATGCCGGCGCCAATCGCGACCAGATCATCTCGATGATCAACGCCTTCGGCGGCAAGGTGAAGATCGCCGCGCTGCCGGAGGGCCAGGTCCTGCAGGCCCTGTTCGCACCCGGGCCGCGGCCGGGCGATGCGCGCCAGATCGTCCGCATCGCCCTGCTCGACAATGGCCGCCCGGCCGCGATGGTCGCGATCAACGACAAAGGCGTCTTCACCCCTGTCGCACTGCCCAAGGCCGAGACGCTCGGCCCGCAGCAGAAGGCCCAGACGGGCAGTGACGAGGAGGAGGAGGAAGAGGAGGACAGCGGCGGCACCGGCGCCCGGCTCTATGAGAGCCTGTACGAGACCGGGCTGCGCCATGACCTGCCGCGCGCCCTGATCGACGAGCTCGTCCGCATCTTCTCCTATGATCTCGATTTCCAGCAGCGCGTCCGCGACGGCGACAGCCTCGAGGTGATCTTCACCGACGAGGACGAGGGCGAGCGCGCCGAAATTCTCTCGGCCTCGCTCACCATCGGCGGCGAAACCCGGCAGGTCTTCCGCTACCAGGCGCCCGAGGACGGGCTGATCGACTTCTTCGATCCGGACGGACGGTCGCTGAAGAAGTTCCTGTTGCGCAAGCCGATCAGCGATGCCGAGATGCGCTCGGGCTTCGGCATGCGCTACCACCCGATCATGCGCTATTCGAAGATGCATACCGGCGTCGACTGGGCCAACAAGATCGGCACGCCGATCCTGGCGGCGGGCAACGGCACGGTGATCAAGGCCGAATGGGATTCCGGCTATGGCCGGCGCATCGAGATCCAGCACGCCAATGGCTACGTCACCAGCTATTCGCACCAATCGGCCTTCGCCAAGGGCATCGCGCCCGGCGTCAAGGTCCGCCAGGGCCAGGTGATCGGCTTCCTGGGCAATACCGGCCTCTCGACCGGCCCGCATCTGCACTACGAGGTCATGGTCAACGGCAATTTCGTCAACCCGATGAAGATCAAGGTGCCACGCGGGCGCGAGCTCGACGGCCGCGCCCTCGCCGAATTCAAGCGCCAGCGCGACGAGGTCCTGGGGCTGATCGTGCGGGCCGGAGGCCAGACCGCGCAGGCGCGCTGAGCCGGCTCCGGGGCCTGACGCCGATGCTCGCCGCGCTGCTGACCGTGCTGCCCGTCTTCGGCCTGATCGCGCTCGGCTATGGCGCGCGCTGGACCCGGATCCTGCGCGAGAGCACCGGCGAGGGGCTCTCGGATTTCGTCTTCGTCCTCGCCGTGCCCTGCCTGCTGTTCAAGACGCTGGCGACCGCGGCGATCCCCGCCGCGCAGCCCTGGGGCTACTGGATCTCCTATTTCACCGGGCTTGCCGTCGTCTGGCTCATCGCCCAGCTGGTGGCGAGCCGCGTCTTCGGGCGCAAAGGCCCCGAACTCGTCGTCTCCGGTTTCGCCGCCGCCCAGTCGAACACGGTCTTCGTCGGCATCCCGATGATCCTGAAAGCCTATGGCGAGGCCGGCGCGGTGCCGCTCGGATTGCTGCTCGTCATCCATCTGCCGGTGACCATGACCGTCGCTACCGTGCTGGCCGAGGGACGCGCGGCCTCGTTCGGCCTCATGCTCCGGCGCCTGTTCATGCACCCTCTGATCCTCGGCATCCTGCTCGGCGCCGCAGTGCGCCCGGTCGTCGCGCATGTGCCGGCACCGCTCTGGACGATCATCGATCTGATTGCCGCGACGGCGGTTCCCTGCGCGCTGATCAGCCTCGGCATCGCGCTCCATCGCTACGGCCTGGCCTCGGGCATCGGCCTGCCGGTGGTCCTGAGCGGGCTCAAGCTGGTCGTGCATCCACTGATCGTGCTGATACTGGCGACGAAGGTCTTTGCGATGCCTCCGGTCTGGGCCGGTGTCGCGGTGCTGTTCGCCGCCTGTCCCTGCGGGGTCAACGCCTATCTCTTCGCCGAGCGCTATCGCCAGGGCATGGCCGATGCCTCGAGTGCCATCGCGCTCTCGACCGCACTCTCGCTTTTCACCACGATCTTCTGGCTGAGCTGGCTCGGCGCGACCTGAGGCGAGCGCTCGGATGATCTCGACCGGTCGGCGATTCACGTGAAACCGAGCTGCCGGCGGATCGCGGCAGGCGTCACCCCTTGGGCCCGCAGATCGGCGAGCCCCGGCGACTGCCGGCTCTTGGCCAGCTTTTGACCGGTCTGGTCGGCCAGAAGCCGGTGGAAGTGATAGAGCGGCACGGCCAAGCCGAGCAGGCGCTGCAGCACGAGATGGATAGCGGTCGCCGCCTCAAGATCGCGGCCGCGCACGACATGGCTGACGCCCTGCAGCGCATCGTCGACGACGACGGCGAGGTGATAGCTCGTAGGTACGTCCTTGCGGGCGAGCACGACATCGCCCCAGCGCGCCGGATCCACGGCGATCCGCCGCACCGCTCCTTCGGCATCGAAGACGGAGTAGGAAAGATCCGCACCCGCGCATGCGAGCGCGCGATCCATGGCCAGGCGCAGCACATGCGGCTCGCCAGCCGCGATCCGCTCACGCTGCTCCGCTCCGGACAGGTTGCGGCAGCATCCGGGATAGAGCGGCGCGCCATCGGGATCGCGCGGCCAGGGCTCGCCGGTTTCGGCTTCGCGCCGGGCGACCGCCTGCTTCACCTCCTGCCGCGAGCAGAAGCAGGGATAGATCAGCCCCATCGCCTGCAGCTGTGCCAGCGCGCTGCGGTAATCGTCGAAATGCTCCGACTGGCGCCGAACCGCGCCGTCAAAATGCAGGCCGAGCCAGGCGAGATCGTCATGGATGCCCTGCTCGAATTCCGGCCGGCAGCGCGCGAGGTCGATATCCTCGATCCGCAGCAGCAGCCGCCCGCCGAAAGCGGCGGCCAGGCGGGCATTGGTCAGCGCCGAGAGCGCGTGGCCGAGATGCAGCCGCCCGTTCGGGCTCGGTGCGAAACGGAAAACGGGTGGGGACTTCGCCATCGCCTCCTGTCTATGGTCGGAGCCGAGCGTCGCCAAGCCCGTACCCTCCTGACAGGATCGGCGCCAGCCTGCACCCTAGATTGCCCACCATGCCGAGAATCACCTGCGACGCCGATCTCGAAGAGGGCATGGCCGCCCTCGCTGCCCTCGACCCGGCCTGGGAGCCGATCATTGCGCGCACCGGCATCCCGCCGCTGCGCCGGCGCGAGAGCGGCTTTGCCAGCCTCGTCTCGATCATCGTCTCGCAGCAGCTTTCGGTCGCCAGCGCCCGCACCGTCTGGATAAGGCTGGAAGGCGTGTTCGCGCCGCTGACGCCGGAGCGGATCCTGATCGCGAGCGATGAGGAGATGCGGCTGTCGGGCCTGTCACGGCCGAAGCAGAAGACCTTGCGCGCCGTCGCCGCCGCGATCGCCGAAGGCCGCCTCGACCTCGCCGGACTGGAAACGGCGACGCCCGAATTCGTGCATGAGCACATGACCGCCGTTTCGGGCATCGGGCCGTGGACGGCGGATGTCTATCTGCTGTTCTGCCTCGGCCACCGTGACGGCTTCGCCGCCGGCGACCTCGCCGTGCAGGAAGCGGCGAAGCTCGCTTTCGGGCTGGCCGCCCGGCCGAAACCGACCGAGCTTCTCGCTCTGGCAGAGGCCTGGCGGCCCTGGCGCGGCGTCGCGGCCCGCTTGCTCTGGGCCTATTACGCCGCGCTCAAGGCGCGCGAAGGCGTCAACGCCTAGATCAACGCGCGTCCGTCCGGACGCGGTCACGGTGATCCATCTCAGTGTTATCGCATCGGAATTTTCCAAAAAGTGGAGTCCACTTTTCGGTCCGATGCCATAGGCGCGTTTTCGAGTGAAGTGTCCGCCGGCTCGCGTGACGAGAAAGCGATGAGCAGAAACCGGGACCACTCCCGCGCTTGTTCGAGGCGCGGGAGTGGTCGGGCCTTCATCCCTTGATCACCTTGAGAGCCGCCTGGCTGGCGGCACGCAGCAGGCCGGTATCGCTCATCACCGTTACCAGCCTTGCACCGAGCTCGACGCCCTGTTTGGCGCGCTCGGCGCTCGCCGCATAGAAGGCGACCGGCTTCTTCACCGCATTCGCCCGCGCCACGATATGGCGCAGCGCGTCGTCGACCTCCTTAGCCGAGGCGTTGACCGAGGTGCCGCCCGACAGCGCGATCGACAGATCCGACGGGCCGACGAAGAGCGCGTCGATGCCGTCGATGGCGAGAATGTCGTCGACGATCGCCATCGCCTCGCGCGTCTCGATCATCGCGAAGGTCAGCGAGAAATCATTGGCCTGCCTGAGATAGCCGTTCTGGTCGAGGCCGGAGGCGCCGAGGCCGCCATAGCTGCCCCAGCTGCGCTCGCCGAGCGGCGGATACTTGGCATAGGCCGCGAGACGGCGCGCATCCTCGATCGTGTTGATCATCGGCGCGATCACGCCGGACGCGCCGGAATCGAACAGCTTCGAGACGTTCTGGAACTCGCCGACCGCGATGCGGGCGAGAGCGGGCTTGCCGGCGGCATTGATCAGCGGGATCGCCCGGATGACCTCGCCGAGCGTGATCGGGCCGTGCTGCATGTCGAGCGTGACCGCATCGAAATCTTCCTGCGCCAGGATCGCGGCGATGCTCGGGTCCGGCAGGCCGCACCAGGCGGAAAGCAGCGTCTCACCCTTGGCGAGACGGTCTGCGAGCGAGGAGAGCACGGTCGGGTTGGTGGCGGTCATCGGGCAGCTTCATCCGGTTGCGGCCGCTCTTCGTCGGCGGCACGCTGAAACTGGACCCAATCGCGGGCCAAAGGCAAACCATCCGGCATGCGCCCGGCTCGGGGACGCCTTGCGAATCGCGCGCCTTTCCCCACCGGCAGCCGCGCCTGCCCGGCGCGGCTGCCGTGGCGAGGCGCTTCAGCGCCCGGCCTGGATCTCTTCGGCCGCCCGGATCAGCAGATCCTGCATGACCTGACGGATCTCGCTGTCGCCGGCCGCGACATTGCCGGCCGCGAAATCGGCCTTGACCTTGCGCACCACGTCCTCGTCGCCGGCCTCCTCGAAATCGGCCAGAACGACCGATTTGGCATAGGCCTCGGCGTCGGCGCCGCTCTTGCCGAGCTTGTCGGCGGCCCAGAGGCCGAGCAGCTTGTTGCGGCGGGCCATCGCCTTGAAGCGCAGTTCCTCGTCATGCGCGAACTTGTTCTCGAAAGCATCCTTGCGCTGGTCGAATGTCGCCATGACGGTTCTGGTCCTCTCCGGAATCGCGGGGTTTGCGGCAGATCGGCCGATATCGGCCTTCCTCGCCATATAGAATGCGCCAGCCGACGCGGCTAGGGGCGAGCGCGCCGCGGGCCGGCGGCACAGATTTCGAGACGCCCGGCGCGCTTTGTTGCGTTTGCGACGCGAAAGGCCCATATAGCGCGAAGCGCGGCAGACTCCTCAGGAAGCGAGCGCGCGAGAACCAGCCGGACCGGCGCGTTAGGATCGAACTCGAAAGAGCCACGGGATTGCGCGACAGCGTGCTGAACAGGGCCAAGATCCCGCCGCGGGAAACCGCGACCAGAGAGAGGCCGACCCATTGGATTTCCTCAAGCCACGGTATATCCCGATGAACCGCCGCCGTCGCATTTACGAAGGCAAGGCGAAGGTCCTGTACGAAGGACCGGAGCCCGGAACGCTCATCCAGCATTTCAAGGATGACGCGACCGCCTTCAACGCCAAGAAGCATGAAGTGATCGACGGCAAGGGCGTCCTGAACAACCGGATTTCCGAGTACATCTTCACGAACCTCAACGATATCGGCGTCCCCACGCATTTCATCCGCCGGCTGAACATGCGCGAGCAGCTGATTCGCGAGGTCGAGATCATTCCGCTCGAGGTCGTGGTCCGCAACGTCGCCGCCGGCTCGTTGTCGACCAAGCTCGGCCTCGAGGAAGGCACCCAGCTGCCGCGCTCGATCATCGAGTTCTATTACAAGAACGACGCGCTGAACGACCCGATGGTCTCGGAAGAGCACATTACCGCCTTCGGCTGGGCGACGCCGCAGGAGATCGACGACATCATGGCGCTCGCCATCCGCGTCAATGATTTCCTCTCCGGCCTGTTCCTCGGCGCCGGCATCCGCCTCGTCGACTTCAAGATGGAGTGCGGCCGCCTCTGGGAAGGCGACATGATGCGCATCGTCGTCGCGGACGAGATAAGCCCGGATTCCTGCCGGCTCTGGGACATCAAGTCGAAGGACAAGATGGACAAGGACCGCTTCCGCCGCGACATGGGCGGGCTGATCGAGGCCTATACCGAGGTGGCCCGCCGCCTCGGCATCATGGGCGAGAACGAGAAAACCGGCCCGGCCGGGCCGCGCCTGGTGCAGTGAGCGCCGGGATCGCTGTCGAACCGACATCGAAACGGGGGCGCTTGCGCTCCCGTTTGCGTTTCGGCGCCCTGGCCCTGGCGGTCGTGCTGCTCGCTGGCTGCGCCGACCATTTCGGCCCGGGCCTCGTCCAGCTCGCCGCCGGCCGCGGCTGGGAGCCTCTGCCGATCCAGAGCTGGGTCGTCAATGATGGCATTACCCCGAGGGCGATCGTCTATTGCCCGCCGGAGGATTGCATCCGCCCCGGCGTCGCCGCCTTGCTGAGCTTCGAAGGGCGCCGCGCCGTCGAGATCGAGCGCGCGCTGGCATCGGATCCGGCAAGGCTGGCGCGGGCCTTCACCGCCTCGGCCACGCGCGGCAAGGACAAGAAACCGGCCAGGCCGGCGAGCACCACCACCGTCTCGCGCTTCAAGCTCGACGGCACCAGCGGCATCCAGGTCGAGATCCGCGCCAGGGAGGGCCACCGCCTCGCCTCGACCGCGATCCTCTATGCCCGCAAGGACAAGGTGCTATCGCTCGCCATCGCCGTCACCAATGATTCGCAGGCCGCCCGCGACTATGCCCGCGCCACCTGGGAAAGCCGTTGAAGCGACGTCCTGGACCAGCAAAGAGTTGAGCCGGCGCCGATTCACCGCTAAGCCACCGCCAAACTTCCGACCGGAGATCAAGATGAAAGCCCGCGTCACCGTCACCCTCAAGACCGGCGTGCTCGATCCGCAGGGCAAGGCCATCGAGGGTGCGCTCAAATCCCTCGGCATCGCCGGCGTCGGCTCGGTGCGCCAGGGCAAGGTCTTCGACATCGAGCTCGCCGACACCGACAAGGCCGTGGCCGAGGAGACCCTCAAGGCCGCCTGCGAGAAGCTGCTCGCCAATACGGTGATCGAGAACTACCGCGTCGAGATCGGAGTCTGAGCCGATGAAAGCCGCCGTCATCACCTTTCCGGGCTCCAACCGCGATGGCGACGTCGCCAAGGCTCTGAAGCAGGCCGGCGCCAGCGTCGCGCATGTCTGGCATGGCGACCACGAGCTGCCGGCCGGGACCGACCTCGTCGTGCTGCCGGGCGGCTTTTCCTATGGCGACTATCTGCGCTGCGGCGCGATTGCCGGTCGTGCCCACATCATGGACGCGACGCGGGCCCATGCAGCGCGCGGCGGCCTCGTGCTCGGCATCTGCAACGGCTTCCAGATCGCCTGCGAGTCCGGGCTGCTGCCGGGCGTTCTTGCACGCAACGCCAATCTGAAATTCGTCTGCAAGCGCCAGCATCTGCGCGTCGAGCGCAACGACACCGCCTTCACCTCCGCCTATGCCAAGGGGCAGGTGATCGATGTCTGCATCGCCCATGGCGAAGGCAACTATATCTGCGATGCCGAGACGCTTGCCCGGCTTGAAGGCGAGGGCCTCGTCGCCTTCCGCTATTGCGATGCCGAGGGCCAGATCACGGCCGAGGCCGATCCGAATGGCTCGCTCAACCACATCGCCGGCATCTATTCGCCGAAGCGCAATGTGCTCGGCCTGATGCCGCATCCGGAGAACCTGATCGACGGACTCGTCGGCGGCACCGACGGCCGCGGCATGTTCGAGAGCCTGATCAACGGCCGGAAGGCGGCCTGACGCCTCGCATCATAATCCAGGGGGAGCGAGGATACGGAGCCGCGCCCCGTGGAGACCGGTGTTTCGAGAAAGCTGCGCCCGTCGCAGCTTTTTTCGTTTCAAGGCGGGCTTCAGCAGCCCGGCGCGAACCACGGCGCTGACGCGCCTCACTTCACCAGAGAGATCGCCTTGGCCAGCAGCCGGGCGGCGCTCTCGCCGGTCAGCGCCCCGACATGCTTGTCGACGATGCGGCCGTCCGGGCCGATCAGGAAAGTCTCGGGCACGCCATAGACGCCCCATTCGATCGCGGCGCGGCCAGGACGATCGACGCCGACGGCCGAATAGGGGTTTCCGAGCGCGCCGAGGAAGCGTCGGGCATTCTCGGCCTCGTCCTTGTAGTTCATGCCGACCAGCACGACCTTGCCCTGCTTGACCGCTGGCGACTCGCCCATCGCGACCAGGAAGGGATGCTCGACCCGGCAGGGCGCGCACCAGCTGGCGAAGACGTTGACGATCGTCGCCTTGCCCTTGGCGAGGTCGGCCATGCCGAAGGCCGGCACCGGCTTGCCGTCGCGCTGCAGCCCTTCCAGCTCGGTCAGCGTGACTGCCGGCGCCGGCTTGCCGATCAGCGCCGAGGGCACCTTGCTGGCATCGCCGGAGAACAGGCCCGCCAGGAAGACCAGCGCCAGCGCCCCGAACAAGATGAGCGGTATGGCGAAGAGCCAGGGCGAGCGCCTGGCCGGCGTTGCAGCGGAGGTCTCGCTAGTGGAGGTCTCGCTCATGACGTCTTCCGTTCGGAGCGGCGGCCGATGCCCTGCTGCTCCAGCAGCGCCAGCGCGCGGCGCTGGGCCCGGCGGTCGAGCAGGATCAGGGCGGCGAGGCCGCACAGGATCAGGCCCGAGGCCAGATAGGCGGCGAGGATGAAACCGCCATGAGGGCCTAGTTCGAGCATCATTCCGCCGCCTGCAGGGACAACCGGTCGAGGCGCTCCGCCTCGAGGATCTTCAGGGTCCGCACCCGCCGGCGCAGCAATTCCGCCTGCATCGCCACCGCGTGCAGCCACAGCGCCGCGAGCGTGAAGCCGACGGCCAGGATCAGCAGCGGCCAGAGCATCGAAGTATGGATGGTCGGCCCACTCAGCCGCAGCACCGAGGCCGGCTGGTGCAGGGTGCTCCACCAGTCGACCGAAAACTTGATGATCGGGATGTTGACGCTGCCGACCAGCGTCAGGATCGCGACCGCGCGTCCGGCACGCGAGGGCTCGTCAATGGCGCGCCGAAGCGCGATGACGCCGAGATAGAGCAGGAACAGCACCAGCATGGAGGTCAGCCGCGCATCCCAGACCCAGTAGGTCCCCCACATCGGCTTGCCCCAGAACGAGCCGGTGAGCAGGCAGATCAGCGCGAACGCGGCCCCGATCGGCGCCGCGGCCTGCTGCGCGACATCGGCGAGCGGATGGCGCCAGATCAGCACGCCGAGCGCCGAGCACGCCATCATCGAATAGAACATCATCGCCAGCCAGGCGGCCGGCACATGCAGATACATGATGCGAATGGTCTCGCCCTGCTGGTAATCGGCCGGAGCGACGAACCAGGCGAGATAGAAGCCGACGAGCAGCAACAGCACTGCGATGCCGGCGACCCAGGGCAGCAGCACATTCGAAAGGCGCATGAAGCGCGCCGGATTGGCCAGTTCGATCAGGCTTGCCATGGGCTCGCGCTAGAGGACGATGCTCTTCTTTCGACCAGAGAGCATGTAGCAATCGCCGGCCCGGCTCACAATCCGGCCTAGCAGCCTGCGACGTTAGGGCCGGCGGCTAGGCCTCGTCCTTGTCCAGTGAATCGTTGGCACCGCTTTTGTCGACCACGCCGAAACTGCCGGAACGCACGCCTTCGCCCGCGACGGTAAAGCCCTCGGCGAGCAGGCCGCGGCGCAGCAATTCGCGCACCGCGGCCGCTCGGCTCGGCATGCGCTTCTCGAAGCGCCAGTTCTCGACGGCACGCAGTTCCTCGGCGCTGAGCATGATCTGCAGCCGCTCGCCGCGTTCGAGATCCGACATGGCGCCCCCCGCGACGCTACGAATGAGTAACTGACGATATAGGCGCAGAATGCACATTCACAACCAGAAGGGCAATCGGCAGCAGCGGTGGCTCATACTGGCAAGGCAGCGCCGGCACAACCTACTAACCATTTGAAATATTTCATTTTTATTGCACCTCTCGCCAAAGTGGCCTAGCCTTGCCGGCAGGAGGGCGTTCCCATGCTCATGAAGCTTTCCGCGCCTATGCAGCGCGATGTCGAGGCGACCGTTCGCCTGCGGGCTGGTGAATCCCGAGTGCTCGACGTCTTCGCCGTCGCCGAGGAAGTGCAGCTGCGCTTCAATGGCGATAATGTCGCGCTGGAGGATATCGCCGCGGTCGTCATGCAGCTCGCCGCCCAGAGCGGTTGCGCGCTCGAGCTCGACGAAGCCTGACCGCCGAGCCCTTTGCGGGGCTACTCCGACTGCCGCAGCGCAGCCGCAGCGGCGATGCTGCCGACCACGATCGCAGAAAGCGTGATCGCTCCGAGGATCAGCAGCGGCGTGCCGGCCGGCAGCGGGCCGCCGCGTGCGGCGTCGACCGCCGAGACGCCGAAGATCAGCACCGGCACCGTCAGCGGCGCGACGATCACCGGCAGGATCAGCCCGCCCCGGCGCAGGCTCGCGGTCAAAGCAGCGGCCGAGGCGCCGATGAAGCTCAGCGCCGGCGTTCCGACTATGAGGCTCGCGACCAGCGGCAGGATCGCCTCGGCCGGCAAGGCGACGAGCAGGCCGAGCAGCGGCGCGGCCAGCGCCAGCGGCAGCCCGGTGGTCAGCCAATGCGCCAACCCCTTGGCGAACACGCTAAGCTCGAGCGGCAGCGGCGAGGCCCGCATAAGTTCGAGCGAGCCGTCCTCCTCATCGGCCTGAAACAGCCGGTCGAGCCCGATCAGGGTTGAGAGCAGTGCTCCCAGCCAGAGAATGGCCGGGCCGATGCGCGAGAGCAGGTTGAGATCCGGCCCGAGCGCGAAGGGCACCAGCACGACCATGGTCAGGAAGAAGACCAATGCGAGCTCGCCGCCGCCGCCAGCCCGGGCTGCCAGAGCAAGGTCGCGCCTGAGCACGGCGAAGAAAGCCCGCCTCACGGCCCGATCCTGAGTTCGCGCGCGGCATCGATGCCGAGCGGCCCATGCGTCGCCGCCAGGATCGCCCCGCCCGCCGCAAGATGCGCCTGCATCAGCCCGATCAGCATCGCCTGCGCATTGACGTCAAGCGCCGCCGCCGGCTCGTCGAGCAGCCAGAGCGGCCGTGCTGCGACGAGAAGCCGGGCCAGTGCCACACGCCGCCTCTGCCCGGCCGAGAGATAGCCGACCGGCAGCGCGCCGACATGTGGCAGACCGACCGCTTCCAGCGCCTGTTCCGGCGTCGCGGCCGCGCCGCCGAGCAGATCCTGGGCGAAACGCAGATTCTCCTTCGCCGTCAGCGCGCTCTTAAGCCCGTCGCGATGGCCGACGAGATGGGCCGCCTCGGTCAGCGGTGTCTCGTCCAGCCCTTCGAGCCGGATCGTACCCGCCTCCGGGCGCAGGCGGCCGCAGAGCATGGCGATGAGGCTCGACTTGCCGGCGCCGTTGCGCCCGGTCAGCGCCAGCGCCTCGCCATTGCCGAGCCGGAAGCCGACACCCTCGAAGATCAGCCGCCCGCCGCGCCGGCAGACGAGGCCTTCGGCGCTCAATGTCAGGGTCTGATGCGAAATCTGCGTCACGAAACCCGCGCTTTTCCTCGAACATGCCGGCCCTCGCGGAGCGCGCATCGACCCTGTAGCGGCCTTCTTGGAATTGATCTATAGAACCCGTGGCTACGCCGCACGCCGATCCGGCGCGGGGCTCGGGCACTCCCGGGGCGGCGCGCGCGTCATGCGCAATAGGCCTTCGACCGGCTGATTCCGCAAGGGTCTCCGGCTCGCGACCGCAACCCCTTGATCAGGATGTAAGCCGATATGGCCTCGCTCGATTCCTTTAAATGTCGTCGTACGCTCACTGCGGGCGGCAAGACCTACACCTATTATTCGCTGCCCGACGCCGAGGCGAACGGCCTGACCGGCATCTCCCGCCTGCCCTTCTCGATGAAGGTGCTGCTCGAGAACCTGCTGCGCTTCGAGGACGGCCGCTCCGTCACCAAGGCCGATATCGAGGCCTTCGTCGCCTGGGCCGATGACAAGGGCAAGGCCGGCAAGGAGATCGGCTTCCGCCCCGCCCGCGTGCTGATGCAGGACTTCACCGGCGTTCCCGCCGTCGTCGATCTCGCCGCGATGCGCGACGGCGTCGTGGCGCTCGGCGGCGACCCGGCCAAGATCAACCCGCTCGTCCCGGTCGACCTCGTCATCGACCATTCGGTGATCGTCGACGAGTTCGGCACCCCCAAGGCGCTCGCGCAGAACGTCGAGCTCGAATACGAGCGCAACGAGGAACGCTACAAGTTCCTGAAATGGGGCCAGGGCGCCTTCGACAATTTCCGCGTCGTCCCGCCCGGCACCGGCATCTGCCACCAGGTCAACCTCGAATATCTCGCCCAGACCGTCTGGACCCGCACCGAGACGATCGACGGCGTCGAGGTCGAGGTCGCCTATCCCGACACCGTGGTCGGCACCGATTCGCACACCACCATGGTCAACGGCCTCGCCGTTCTCGGCTGGGGCGTCGGCGGCATCGAGGCGGAAGCCGCCATGCTCGGCCAGCCGCAGTCCATGCTCCTGCCCGAGGTCATCGGCTTCAAGCTGACCGGCTCGCTGCGCGAGGGCATCACCGCGACCGACCTCGTGCTCACCGTCACCCAGATGCTGCGCAAGAAGGGCGTCGTCGGCAAGTTCGTCGAGTTCTTCGGCCCCGGCCTCTACAATCTGACGCTGGCCGACCGCGCCACCATCGCCAATATGGGCCCGGAATACGGCGCGACCTGCGGCTTCTTCCCGGTCGACTCCGAGACCATCGACTATCTCACCACGACCGGCCGCAAGTCGGACCGGATCGCCCTGGTCGAGGCCTACAGCAAGGCGCAGGGCCTGTTCGCGACCCCTGAGACCGCCGACCCGATCTTCACCGATACGCTCGAGCTCGATCTCTCGACGGTGCAGCCCTCGATGGCCGGTCCGAAGCGCCCCGAGGGCCGCGTCGACCTCTCCGCCGTCAAGGCCGGCTTCGCCGCCGCCATGGAGACCGAGTACAAGAAGGCCGCCGAGATCGCCCGCCGCGTCCCGGTCGAGGGCAAGTCCTTCGATCTCGGCCATGGCGACGTCGTGATCGCCGCCATCACCTCCTGCACCAACACCTCCAACCCGTCGGTGCTGATGGCCGCGGGCCTTCTCGCCCGCAAGGCGGTCGAGAAGGGGCTTTCGGTGAAGCCCTGGGTCAAGACCTCGCTGGCGCCCGGCTCGCAGGTCGTCGCCGAATATCTCGCGAAGTCCGGCCTGCAGACCGATCTCGACGCGCTCGGCTTCAACCTGGTCGGCTTCGGCTGCACCACCTGCATCGGCAACTCCGGCCCGCTGCCTGCGCCGATCTCCAAGGCGATCAACGAGCAGGGCCTGATCGCCGGCGCCGTGATCTCCGGCAACCGCAACTTCGAAGGCCGCGTCTCCCCCGACGTGCAGGCGAACTATCTCGCCTCGCCGCCGCTGGTCGTCGCCTATGCCCTCGCCGGCTCGGTGCAGATGGATCTGACCAAGGAGCCGCTCGGCACCGGCAAGGACGGCCAGCCGGTCTATCTCAAGGACATCTGGCCCTCCAACAAGGAGATCCAGAGCTTCATCCAGCAGAACGTCACCCGCGCGATGTTCGAGGCCAAATATGCCGACGTCTTCAAGGGCGACGCGCATTGGCAGGCGGTGGATGCGCCCAAGAGCCAGACCTATGCCTGGGACGACAAGTCGACCTATGTGCAGAACCCGCCCTATTTCCAGGGCATGAGCCGCAAGCCGGCGGCGGTCACCGACATCCAGGGAGCCCGCATCCTCGGCCTGTTCGGCGACAAGATCACCACCGACCACATCTCCCCGGCCGGCTCGATCAAGGCCGCCTCGCCGGCGGGCAAGTACCTGATCGACAACGGCGTCGCCGTCGCCGACTTCAACCAGTACGGCACCCGGCGTGGCAACCATGAGGTGATGATGCGCGGCACCTTCGCCAATATCCGCATCCGCAACCACATGATGGGGCCGAACGGGCGCGAAGGCGGCTACACCATCCACTATCCCAGCAAGGAAGAGCTGCCGATCTACGACGCGGCGATGCGCTATGCGGCCGAGAAGGTGCCGCTGGTGATCTTCGCCGGCGTCGAATACGGCAACGGCTCCTCGCGTGACTGGGCGGCGAAGGGCACCAACCTGCTCGGCGTCAAGGCCGTGATCGCCCAGAGCTTCGAGCGCATCCACCGCTCGAACCTGGTCGGCATGGGCGTGGTGCCGTTCACCCTGGCCGAGGGCACGAGCTGGGCCTCGCTCGACCTCAAGGGCGACGAGACCGTGACCATCAAGGGCCTCGCCACCGTCAAGCCGCGCCAGATGCTCGAGGCGGAGATCACCTCGGCCGACGGCAAGGTCAAGAAGGTGCCGATCCTCTGCCGCATCGATACGCTGGACGAGCTCGACTACTTCAAGAACGCCGGCATCCTGCACTACGTGCTGCGCGGCATCGCCGCCTGAGCCGAAACGCCGGGACCGCAAGGTCTCGGCAAAGACTTCTCGGCAAAGACTTGGCGGCGACTTGCCCGCCCCTCGGAACGCCCGGTTTGCAGACCGGGCGTTCTGTTCTTGCAGCGCCTCACGGTTGTCCAATTCTGCACCGAGGTGTAAGGGGGCGATCACAGCCATTCCTCGGCGGGGGGCTTGGGGCAGGCGCGGGAGCTTTCCGCGCTCGGATGCCATCCGCCTTCATCATTGAAAACGACGGGAGCACCCGCATGTCCGCCACGTTCGAGACGGTCGCCGCCATCATTTCGGAAACTTGCGACATTCCGCGCGAGAAGATCACGCCCCAGAGCCACGCCATCGACGATCTCGGCATCGACTCGCTCGCCTTCCTCGACATCGCCTTCGCGATCGACAAGGCTTTCGGCATCAAGCTGCCGCTCGAGCAGTGGACCCAGGAGGTCAACGAGGGCAAGGCGCCGGCCGAGCAGTATTTCGTGCTCGAGAATCTCTGCAAGCGCATCGACGACCTCGTCGCCGCCAAGGCCGCCTGACCGGCCGAACACCACATTGATCGGTCCGATAGATGTCCTGCCGGAGCGGCCGATCCGCCCGGCGGCCTTGAGCGCGGCCGGCGCAACCGATACAGCAGGACGCTGAAGCGCCGCGGCGCGGAGGATGAACTCTCCAGCGCGGCGCCTGGTGCAGAATGCGAAAAGGCGCAGCCCGGCTTTTCGCATCCTGCTCCAGCTCCTTAATGAGAGACAGGCCTGCCCCCGGATGAGCGCCGCGCGCGCTTCGCCCGAGGCGCCCGCCTCCAACCGGTTGGAATTGCATGCGCCTCGAATATTTCGACATGATCGATCAGGTCGCGAGCTTCGTTCCGGCGGAAAAGCGCATCGTGACCCGTTCGACAGTCCCCTCGAAGAGCCCGGTCTTCGAGGGCCATTTTCCCGGCCACCCGCTGGTTCCCGGCGTGCTCCTGACCGAGACCATGGCCCAGGCCTCGGGCTATCTCCTGCTCGCCCTCAACGGGCTGTCGCAAATGCCCTTCCTGATGATGGTCGACAAGGCGCGCTTCCGTACCTTCGTCGAGCCCGATGCGGTGCTCGATGTCAGCGCCGAGCTCGTCCATGAGGGCTCGGGCTATGCCGCGACCAAGGCGAAGATCACGATCGACGGCAAGCCGATCTGCGATGCCGAATTGCGCTTCCGCCTGATGCCCTTCCCCGCCGACATGCGCGCTCTGATGGAGGCGCGCATCGCCGCCATCGGCCTCAACCCGGAAGCGGCCTGACCATGGCACATGACGTCCTCATCACCGGCATCGGCCTCGCCTCCAGCCTCGGCGAAGGCATCGATACGCATGCCCGGGCCCTCGCCGCGGGCATGGCCCCGATCGTCGACGAGACCAGCTTCGCGCCCTATCCGGTCCATCCGCTGAAGCCGCTCGAGCTCGACCGCCAGATCCCGAAGAAGTCCGACCAGCGCCAGATGGAGCCCTGGCAGCGCCTCGGCGTCTACACCGCCGGCCTCGCCCTCGACTCCGCCGGGCTGAAGGAGGATGCCGAGACCAAGAGCAAGCTGCAGGTCATCGTCGCCGCTGGCGGCGGCGAGCGCGACCACGCCGTCGACAGCGCGATCCTCACCGGATTGCGCGGCGCCAACCAGCCCGGCCCCTTCCTGAACGAGCGCCTGATGGGCGATCTCCGGCCGACACTGTTCCTCGCCCAGCTCTCCAATCTGCTCGCCGGCAATATCGCGATCGTCCACGGCGTCACCGGCGCTTCGCGCACCTTCATGGGCGAGGAGCAGGCCGGCGTCGATGCGATCCGCACTGCTCATGCGAGGATCGCGGCCGGCCAATCCGAGGTGATGCTGGTCGGTGGTGCCTATAATGCCGAACGGCGCGACATGCTGCTGCTCTTCGAGCTCGGTGGCTTCCTGCGCACGGGCAGCTTCGCGCCGGTCTTCGCCCGCGAGGACGCGCCCGGCCTGATCACCGGCAGCGCCGCCGCCTTTCTGGTGCTGGAATCGGCCGAGCACGCCAAGGCGCGCGGCGCCCATGCCCATGCAAGGCTGAGCCATGTCGGCGCGCATCGCAGCCGGCGCCAGCCCGGCTCGGTCGCCAAGGGGCTCGACCAGTTGCTCGGCGGCTTCGGACCGGCCGCGCCCGGCGCGCTCGCCATTTCGGCCGCGACAGGCTGCGCCGGGATCACCGCCGAGGAGGCCGCCGCCATCGCTGCCGCCGCGCCGAAGGCGAAGCGCATCGCCACCGGAGACCTCGTCGGCCACGCCGTCGAGGCCGCCTTCCCGGTCTCGGTGGCGCTCGCCGCCGCCGCGCTCTCGACCGACGCCGCACAAGAAGCGATCGTCACCGGAGCCGCCCATTGGCGTGGCGAAGGCGCCGCCCGACTGGTCAAGGCGTGAGGAGCCAGGACATGAGCGCTAGCCATCGCGACAGCCAGGGCCGCCCGATCGTCGCCGTCACCGGGATCGGCATCATCACCTCGCTAGGTCAGGGCAAGGACGCCAACTGGCAGGCGCTGACCGCCGGCCGCTCGGGTATCCATCGCATCGAGCGCTTCCCGACCGAGGGACTGCGTACCACCATCGCCGCGACCGTCGATTTCCTGTTCGACAGGCCCTTCGCCGCGCCGGAGCTCTCCGAGAAGCTGGCGACGCTCGCCGCCGAGGAGGCCGTGACCCAGAGCGGCCTCGGCACACCCGGCGATTTCCCGGGCGAGCTCTTCATGGCGGTGCCGCCGGTCGAGATGGAATGGCCGCAGAAGCAGGAAGTAGCGCAGGCGATCGAGGGCGAGGCCGATTACGACGCCCTGCTGCGCGCCGCCGCGACCCATAAATACAAGGCGATGCACGAGCTCTTCCTGTTCGGCGGCGTCGCCGAGCACATCGCCGAGAAATTCGGCACCAAAGGCTCGCCGATCTCGCTGTCGACCGCCTGCTCGTCGGGCGCCACCGCGATCCAGATGGGCGTCGAGGCGATCCGCCGCGGCGAGACGCAGGCGGCCCTGTGCATCGGCACCGACGGTTCGGTCCATGCCGAGGCGCTGATCCGCTTCTCGTTGCTCTCGGCGCTCTCGACCCAGAACGACCCGCCGGAAGCGGCCTCCAAGCCGTTTTCGAAGAACCGCGACGGCTTCGTCATGGGCGAGGGCTCGGGCGCGCTGGTGCTCGAGGATTACGACCACGCTCTCGCCCGCGGCGCGACCATTCTGGGCATCGTCGCCGGCTGCGGCGAGCGCGGCGACGGCTTCCACCGCACCCGTTCGAGCCCGGACGGCAGGCCAGCGATCCTCGCCATGCAGGACGCGCTCGCCGATGCCGGCATGACGCCTGAGGACGTCGACTGCATCAACGCCCACGGCACATCGACGCCGGAGAACGACAAGATGGAGGCGATGAGCTGCTCGGCCGTGTTCGGCGAGCGCATGGCCAGCCTGCCGATCTCCTCGAACAAGTCGATGCTCGGCCATACGCTGACCGCGGCCGGCGCCGTCGAGGCGGTGATCTCGCTCCTGACCATCGCCAATGGCCGCATCCCGCCGACCATCAACTACCAGCAGCCCGATGCCGCGATCGCGCTCGACGTCGTGCCCAACCAGGCCCGCGACGCCAAGGTCCGCACCGTGCTGTCGAACTCCTTCGGCTTCGGCGGCCAGAACACCTGCCTCGTCCTGACCGCGGAGCCGAAGGCATCATGACGCGGATCCTGGTCACCGGCGGCGCCAAGGGTGTCGGCGCCGCGATCGTGCGCGCGCTGGCAGGTGCCGGCCACGATGTCGACTTCACCTATCGCTCCTCGGGCGAACAGGCGCAGGCGCTCGCCGCCGAAATCGCGCAGGCACAGCTCGGCCGCGCAATCCGGGCCCTGCCGCTCGATCTCTCGGACAAGCCGGCGCTCGACGCCTTCTGCGAGAGCGCCGAGGGCGAGAGCTATTTTGGCTTCGTCCACAATGCCGGCCAGCCCTATGATTCCCTCGCCGCAATGATGGTGCAGGACAAGGCCGAGGCGGCGATGCAGGTCAATTTCTGGGCCTTCACCCGCCTCGCCAAGAGCCTGGTGCGCGGCATGATCCGCGCCAGGGCCGGACGTATCGTGGCGATCGGCTCGGTCGCGGCCCTGCGCGGCAGCCCCGGCAATGCCGCCTATGCCGCCTCCAAGGGTGCGCTGATCTCCTATGCCAACACCCTGGCGGTCGAGACCGGCAAGCGCGGCGTCACCGTCAACGTGATCGCGCCCGGCTTCGTCGACACCGACATGATGGCGCCTTACGCCGCCTATCGCGAGAAGATGGAAGCCCAGATCCCGGCCGGCCGCTTCGCCAGACCGGACGAGGTCGCCGGCCTCGCGGCCTTCCTGATGAGCCCGCCGGCCGCCTACATTACCGGCACGGTCCTGCCGATCGATGGCGGACTGATGGCGCAGATGGGCGTCCATCGCTGAGTCCTGCACGAACGCTTCACGTGAAACATGGTAAACGCGCAGTGCTTGGCGCTGCGCTGGGGAGCGCCTATGTTCACCCTGAACCGGAGTGAACCATCATGACGGCTGCTTTCACCATCCGCCTGGACGACGAAACCCTCGCCAAGCTCGACGCGCTGGCGGCAAACACCGATCGCTCGCGCAACTGGCTCGCCGCCAAGGCGATCGAGAACTATGTCGAACTCAACGCCTGGCAGATCGCCCGCATCAAGGAAGGCGTCGCCGAGGCGGATCGCGGCGAGTTGGCCACCGACCAGGAAGTCGAGGCCGTCTTTGCCAAATACCGGACCAAGGCGTGAAGCTCTTCTGGACCGCGCGGGCGCTCTCAGAGATCGATGCGATCTTCGCCCATGTCGCCGCTGACAGCCCATCGGCGGCGGAGCGGCTAGCGGTTCTGATCGAGACCAGGGCCCAATCGCTGATCGATCAACCGAACATGGGCCGCCCCGGCCGCGTTGACGGCACCCGCGAATTCGTGGTGACGGGTACGCCTTATATTCTTCCCTACCGCGTTCGCGACGAACGCGTCGAAATCCTCGCTGCCTTGCATGCCTCCCGGCAATGGCCGGACCAGTTCTGAAAGACGAAGCCCCATGCTCTCCCTCCAGCTCCATGGCGACCGCGACCTCCGTCTCGAACAGATCGATCCGCCGCCGCCGCCCGCCGCCGGCGAGGTCCAGATTCGGGTTCGCGCCGTCGGCCTGAACTATCTCGATCTCTGGGGTTTTCGCGGCATGGCCTTCGCCAAGCGCAAGATGCCGCAGGCGGCCGGCGTCGAGGCGGCCGGCGAGATCGTCTGCATAGGCGAGGGTGTGACGAAATTCGCCGTCGGCGACACCGTGACCATGTACGGCGCGGAGACCTGCGGCCATTGCAAGGCCTGCCGCGAGGGCCGTGACAATCTCTGCGAGAACGTCGCCGGAATCATGGGCTTCCATATCGACGGCTTCGCCCGCGAATTGATCAACCGGCCCGAACGCCTGGTGATCAAGGCGCCGAAGGGCGTCAGCTTCGAGGAGGCGGCGTGCGCGCCGATCGGCTTCGGCACCGTCCAGCACATGCTGTTCGACAATGCGAAGCTCGAGCCCGGCGAGTCGATCCTCGTCCATGCCGGCGGCTCCGGCATCGGCACGGCCGCGATCATGATGGCCAAGGCGATCGGCTGCACCGTCTACACCACGGTCGGCGACGACGAGAAGGGCGAGAAGGCCAAGGCGCTCGGCGCCGATTTCGTCGTCAACTACAAGACCGAGCGCTTCGAGGGCGAGGTTCGCCAGCTCACCAAGCGCAAGGGCGTCGACGTCGTCTTCGAGCATGTCGGGGCCGACACCTGGAACGGCTCGCTGCTCTGCCTGAAGCGCGGCGGCCGGCTCGTCACCTGCGGCGCCACTTCCGGGCCTTCGACGACGATGAACCTGATGCAGCTCTTCCAGCAGCAATACCGGATCTTCGGCTCCTTCGGCTGCCGGATCGAGAACATCAGCCAGTCGCTCGACAAGATGGCGGCCGGCATGAAGCCGGTGATCGATTCGGTCTTCCCGCTCGCCGAGTTCGAGAAGGGGCTCACCCGGATCGAGGGCCGCAAGGTCTTCGGCAAGGTCATCGTCACGCTCTGAAGCCCGGCCCATCTGCGGCAATGGCTTGACGCGCCGGCTGCGATCCCGCAAGTCGCGCCCCGGTGTCTTGCATGAACGGCGGCGAGCGATCGTCGCGTAAAGCAGGACGCCGGATATTGGAAATCGATCACGTACCCGCATTCGGGCGCTTCCTGCCGAACGCAGCGTGATCCGGCGGCGGGCCCGACCCGCGCCTGACCGGCCGGGATCCTAGCTTGAAGCGGTTGAAGCAGTTCGCGACGCGTATCGGCGCAGGCTTGATGATCGGGCTGGTGCGCGCGTTCTTCGCCTTCCTGCGCGCGCTCGGGCCGGAGCGCGCCTCCAATTTCGGCGGCTGGCTCCTGCGCAGCGCGAGCCCGCTGATCCCGGTCAACCGCGTCGCCTACGCCAATGTCCGCGCCGCCTTCCCGGGCATCGCCGATGCCGAGGCCAGGCGCCTCGTCCGCGGCGGCTGGGAGAATCTCGGCCGCACCGTCGCCGAATACGCCCATCTCAAGACATTGTTCGACTATGACTACGCCAACCCCGACCCGAATGGCCGGGTCGAGGTCGTCGGCATCGAGCACTTCATCGCGCTGAAGGACGACGACAAGCCGGGGCTGATCTTCTCCTCCCATCTCGGCAACTGGGAATTGCCGGCGATCTGCGCCGCCACCTACGATCTCGACACCACCGCCGTCTTCCGCGCCCCGAACGATCCGGCGATCGCCGCCGTCGTCCATGAGATCCGCTCCGGCGCCATGGGCGGGCTCGCCGCCGCCAAGCAAGGCGCCGCCTTCGCCATGCAGGGCGTGCTCGAGAAGGGCGGCCATCTCGGCATGCTGATCGACCAGCATTTCACCCGCGGCGTCGTGGTTCCCTTCCTGGGACGGCCGGCGCTGACCAACCCGATCCTCGGCAAGTTCGCCCGGCGCTTCGAATGTCCGGTGCATGGGGTGCGCGTCATACGCCTGCCGAACCATCGCTTCCGCATCGAGCTGACGCCGCCGCTCGACCTGCCGCGCGACGCCAATGGCGAGATCGACGTCACCGGCGCCATGGCGATGATGACCGCCGTAGTCGACGGCTGGGTCCGCGAGCATCCCGAGCAGTGGCTCTGGATGCACCGGCGCTGGCGCCCGAACATGATCGGCACCGAGGCCCTGCGACATTTTGGGGAAAGGACGCCGGTCACCCCGGTTTTCAAGGCAAAGTGATTTCCAAGTGAGCGGGTACTGGCGCTTTTGGTAGCGGCCTGCTTGTATCTGGCCTCGAGTTGATCCCGATGTCCGTTCGCTACCGTCTCCTCACCGCACTCGTCACCCTGCTCTCGGCCGGGATGCCGGCCCATGCACAACAGGCGCCGGTGCAGCCGCGAGCGGTCGTCGAGCTCTTCACCAGCCAGGGTTGTTCGTCCTGTCCGGCCGCCGATGCGCTCTTCGTCGAGTTGGCCAAGGATCCAAGCCTGATCGCACTGACCTTCCCGGTGACCTATTGGGATTATCTCGGCTGGAAGGACACGCTCGGCCAGCCGGCCTTCACCAAGCGGCAGAAGCTCTATGCCAAGGCGCGCGGCGACGGCCAGGTCTACACGCCCCAGGCCGTGGTCAACGGCACCAGCCACATCGTCGGCTCCGACAGGCCCGGCATCGAGACGATGGTCCGCGAGCAGGCCACGACCAGCCTGCCCGTCAAGATCGCGGTCAAGGAGGCGGATGGCGCCTTGAAGATCGCGCTTTCGGCGAGCGAGATCGTAACGGGTGAGAAGCCTGCCGGCGTCTGGGTCGTCTCGTTCAGCCGCAAGACCCTGGTGCCGATCGAGCGCGGCGAGAATTCCGGCAAGACCGTGACCTATGCCAATGTCGTGCGCGCCGTCACCCGCGTCGGAGACTGGTCGGGTGCAGCGGTGTCGCTGACGGCGCCGCTTGCGGTCACGCAACAGCCCAATGCCGACGGCTACGTCGTTCTGGTGCAGACTGACCAGCACCAGCGCGGCGGCCCGGTTCTCGCCGGCACGATCCTGGGCGCGGCGCGCTGAGCGAACGGCCTACCGACGCCGTCCATAGCATCGGGCCGAAAAGTGGAATCCTCTTTTCGGAAAACTCCGGTGCGATAACAAAAAGATAGATCACCGTGACCGCGTCCGAACGGGCGCGGCGATCTAGAGAATCACCACCTTGTTGGGCAATTCGTCGACATCGTCGGCGACAGGCGGCGCATGCGCGGCCAGCACCTCCCCGATCGCTCTGACCGCCACCTCCAGCCCCTCGCGCAGCCTGTCCTCGCGCGCCGCACCGAGCAGCGGCTCGATGATGCCCTTCCAGCTGGCTTCATCGATCTTGCCGTCGATTCCCGCATCCGCGACGATCTCGGCATAGCGCTCCTGTACGGCGACATAGAGCAGCACGCCGGTCCGGCCGCGCGTCTGCGTCAGCCCACGCGCCGTGAACTCGCGTAGCGCCGTCTCATGTGCATGCCGCCGCTTGACGAAACCGGGCACGAAGCGCCCGCCGCGGCCATACCAGAGCAGGACGGCGAGCAGCAGCGCCGCCGCGATCAGCTGCAGCAGGAAGATCCGCGGCGCGCTCGTCATCGTCAGCGCCAGCAAGGGCCAGGGCACGAACAGGGCGGCAGTCAGCGCCAGCACCACCGGCACGGCGAGATAGCTGCCGGCGGCACGGTCGATCACCACCACGATCTCGCCGGAGGTGCGGCGCTCGGCCTCGCGCACCGCCTCGGCGATGGCATCGCGATCCCCAGAATTCAGCATCTCACCAATCTCCCGACGCCCCGCCACCACCGGACGAACCGCCACCGCCCGAAAATCCGCCCGAACTGCCCGAACTCCAGCCGCCTGACGAAGACCCCCCGCCCCAGCCCGAGCCGCTGGACGGCGGCAGCGTCACCCAGCGCCCGTCGCGCATGCGATGCCGGCGGGCTCCACCGCTCGCCCGGCCGAGCTCGCGCATGAAGCTGACGATCAGGATGAACACCATGATCATGACGAAGATCACGGCGAGATCCTCGGCCCAGGAGGATTCGTCCTCCCTGACCTGGGCGCGCCGCTGCCATTCCTCGGCATCGCCGGTCAGGATCGACAGGATCGCGTCGACCCCGCCCTCGATCCCGCCGGAAAAATCGCCGTTCTTGAACTTCGGCGCCACCGCGGTGGTGATGATCACCTTGGAGAGCGCGTCGGTCAGCGCCCCCTCGAGCCCATAGCCGACCTCGATGCGGACCTTGCGCTCGTTCGGCGCGACCAGCAGCAGCGCGCCATTGTTCTTGGCCTTGTCGCCGAGCCCCCAGGTCCGGAACAGCCCGTTGGCGTAGTCCTCGATGGTGAGACCCTGCAGCGAGGGCACGGTCGCGACTACGACCTGGTCGGTGGTCTTCTCCTCATGCGCCTTCAGCTTCCCGGCGATGCGGGCGCTAGCCTCGGCATCGAGCAGCTTCGCGCCATCGACGATCCGCCCGCTCAGGGCGGGATAGCTCGGCTCGGCTGCGGCGGCGAGAAATGGGATGAGGAGGAAGAGGAGGAGAATGCCGAGCCGACGGACAAGCGTCATGCCCGGGCTTGCCCCGGGCATCTCCTGATCGCGATTCTCGGGTCTGCGCTTCGCTCCGCCCGAGAATGACGGCATGTCAGTGGCTCCGGCGCCCAAGTTCACGCGAGATCACGCGCTCAGAACTTCACCGCCGGCGGCCGCTCCGCCCCGGCCGTCGCCGAGAAGCTCTCCATCGGCTTGGCGCCCCAGAACAGCCGCGCCCAGATCACGCCGGGAAAGGTCCTGATCTCGGTGTTGAAGGCCTGCACCGCCTGGATGTAGTCGCGGCGCGCAACCGTCACCCGGTTCTCGGTGCCTTCCAGCTGCGATTGCAAAGCGAGGAAGTTCTGGTTCGACTTGAGCTCGGGATAGCGCTCGACCGTGACCATCAGGCGCCCGAGCGCACCGGAAAGCTGATTCTGCGCGTCCTGATACTCCTTGAACTTGGCGGGGTCGGTGATGGTCGAGGCGTCGACCTTGACCTGCGTCGCCTTGGCGCGGGCCTCGATCACCTGCGTCAACACCTCACGCTCCTGCTGGGCATAGCCCTTCACCGTCTCGACCAGGTTGGGGATCAGGTCGGCGCGGCGCTGATACTGGTTCTGCACCTCGCCCCAGGCCGCCTTCGCCTTCTCCTCGAGCGTCGGCACGTTGTTGTAGCCGCAGCCGGCGAGCGCAAGGCCGAGCAGGCCGACCAGAAGCAGGGCGAAGGAGCGGCGCAGGGCCGGCGAGGGCGCGAGGAGATCCATGGGCGGAAACCTTGGCTGGAACGGAAGAACCCGGTGGCCGAGCATAGCTGCGCCGCGAGTCAGATCAAAGACACACCGAGCATGGCGCGACAGGGGCGATTGGGACTAGTCTTGGCCGGCAAGGCGAGAGGAATGCCCATGCTGCGTACCCTGTCCTTCATAGCGCGTTTCTCGCTGCCCGCGGCCGGGCTCTGGCTCGCACTGGGCGCCCCCGCCGCGGCGCAGCAGGGGCTCGCCCCGGCTCCGGAGGCCGCGACTGGCCGTACTGCCCGGACGATGGGCACGGCACAACGCTACATGGCGGCCGCCGCCAACCCGCTCGCCGCTGCGGCAGGACGCGAGATCCTGCGCGCAGGCGGCAGCGCCACCGACGCGGCGATCGCGATCCAGCTGGTGCTCAACCTGGTCGAGCCGCAGAGCTCCGGCATCGGCGGCGGCGCCTTCTTCGTGCACTGGGACGAGGCTGGAAAGCGCCTGACCACGCTGGACGGGCGCGAGACTGCGCCGAAGGCGGCGAGACCCGAGCGCTTCCTCGACCCCGACGGCAAGCCGATGAAGTTCGCCGACGCCGTGGTCGGTGGCCGCTCGGTTGGCGTGCCCGGAACGGTCAGACTGCTCGAGGAGGCGCATGAGCGCTGGGGCAAGTTGCCCTGGTCCGAGCTGTTCGCGCCGGCGATCAAGCTGGCCGAGCAGGGCTTTGCGATCTCGCCCCGCCTCGCCGGCCTGCTGGCGCTGGAAAAGAACCTGATCAAGGATCCGCGCGCCGCCGCCTATTTCTATGAGGCCGATGGCCGGCCCAAGGCGGCTGGAACCATCCTCAAGAATCCGGCCTTCGCCGCGACGCTGCGCGCCATCGCCGGCCGCGGCGCCGACGCCTTCTATGAGGGCGAAATCGCCCAGGACATCGTCGCCGCCGTCACCGGCCACAAGAACAATCCGGGCGACATCACGCTCGAGGATCTTTCTAGCTACACGGTCGAGGAACGCGCTCCTGTCTGCGGCCGCTATCGCGTCTACACGCTCTGCGGCATGGGCCCGCCGAGCTCCGGCGCCATCGCCGTGCAGCAGATCCTCGGCATCGTCGAGCGCGCGGACATGGCCCGGCTCGGCCCCGGCCTGGAAGCGGCGCACTGGATCGCCGAAGCCGGCCGTCTCGCCTTCGCCGACCGGGCGCTCTATCTCGCCGACCCCGCCTTCCTCAGCGTCCCCACTTCCGGCCTGATCGACGAAGGCTATCTACGCGGCCGCGCCGGGCTGGTGAAGCCCGACAAATCGATGGGCAAGGCGACCGCCGGCGATCCCCCGCACAAGCGCGCGCAATTGCTCGCCCCCTCCGACGGGATCGAGAACGGCACCAGCCATATCTCGGTGATCGACGCCGCCGGCAACGCCGTCTCGATGACCACGACGATCGAGGACGGTTTCGGCGCCCGGCTGATGACCAAGGGCGGCTTCCTGCTCAACAATGAGCTGACCGATTTCAGCTTCGCGCCGATCGAGGACGGCAAGCCGGTCGCCAACCGCGTCGAGCCCGGCAAGCGGCCGCGCTCCTCGATGGCGCCCACCATTGTCTTCGACGCTTTCGGCCGGCTCTATGCCGTCACCGGCTCGCCCGGCGGCAGCCAGATCATCGGCTATGTCGCAAAAACCCTGATCGCCCTGCTCGACTGGAAAATGGATCCGCAACAGGCGGTGGATCTCGGCAATTTCGGCAGCCGCAACGGCCCGACCGAGCTGGAAAGGGGCACCGAGGCCGAAGCCTGGAAGGCGGCGCTGGAAGCCAGGGGCCACGAGGTCCGCCTGCTCGACATGACCTCCGGCATCCAGGCCATCGTCAAGACGCCGGCGGGCTATCTCGGCGGCGCCGACGGCAGGCGCGAGGGCGTCGCGATCGGGGACTGATCCCCGATCGCCTGTTCACCGGCTTCAACGCGCCGCGGTCACCGCCGCGACCAGGCCGGTCGCCATGCTCAGCAACAGGTAGTTATTGTCGACCTTAACCCAGGTCTGGCCGCGGCCCGGCGTGCGCAGGCCATGGCGGTGGTAGTCCCGCACCTGGCCGTGCCGGCGCCAGTCGTTCATGCGCTGACCCTTCGCCCAGCGATGGTGGCGGATTTCCTTCTGGCGGACATGACCGCGAGCCGGAGCATGGATCACTCTTTTCTCGACATAATAGGAATTTGAGCTCGGCCCATGGTAGCGCGGCTGAGCAACGGCAACAGAAGAAGCAATAACGACAAAGCTAGAAGCAAGAATAATAGAACGCTTGAACATGGCTAAACTCCGTTGTTCGATAGGTAAAATTTAGCCGTCAGGGATGAACCAAATCTGAACCGTTCCATTAATGTTCTGTAATGATCAGGACATCTGGAGATCAGTGAACAAGAGACGAAGCTGCACTGTGGAGTAACTTGCGGTTTGCGTTCAGCGCCATTCCGGCTGGGGCCCTCAGGCCCGGCCTTTGGCCGGCACAGTGATAAAGGTCGCGGAACGCCGGAAGCCATAAGGCGGCGCCAGTGCGCAGCGATAGAGCGCCGGAGCGACGCGGCTAGGCCGCTTGCTCGGCATGACGATGCGCAGAGCCGACGGGCGCAGCCCGCGCCCCATTTCAGGATCAGGCTGGATCCGCCCGCTCGCCGCCGGCGCCGCGCCCGGCGATCAGCCAGTAGACGAAGCCCGTCGCCGCCCCCACCAGGAACAGGGCGGAGATGATCTGCAGTTCAGCGGCACTCGGCGCGCGCGCGAGTCCGAGCATGGCGAGCGGCAACAGCGCCGCGAGCACTCCGGTCAGGCCGCTCTGGATCAGCCCGCTGCGCAGGCGGAAGAGCTCGGAGCCGATGGCGACGAGCAGCACCGGCGCCACCAGGATCGCGAAGCCGAGCCGGCCGAGCAGGGAGAACGCCGCATCCGCCGCGGGGCCGGGATCGAAGCCTTGCGCCGCCATGTCGAAAAGGGCCGCGATCAGCCGCTCGAAGCCACCGCCGATCAAAAGGCCGAGATCCGGCGAGACGACGCCCGCGATCAGCAAAGCGAAGATCCCGGCCCCGACCGCAAAGAGCAGCGCGAACGGGATCAACAACAGCCAGCGCAGCATGATGTCAGCCCGCGAGCGCCGCCGGCTGCTCGGCCTCGCCTTGCTCCAGCATCAGCCTCGCCCTCGCCGAGAGCTTCTCGGTCTCGCTCTTGAGCTGGCCGCAGGCGGCGAGAATGTCGCGCCCGCGCGGGGTCCGCACCGGCGAGGCATAGCCGGCGCGGAAGACGATCTCGGAGAAGCGCTCGATCCGCTCCCAATCCGAACACTCGTATTTCGTACCGGGCCAGGGATTGAACGGGATCAGGTTGATCTTGGCCGGAATACCCTTGAGCAGCCGGACCAGCTCGCGCGCATCCGCGTCGCTGTCGTTCACGCCCTTCAGCATCACATATTCGAAGGTGATGCGCTTGGCGTTCGACAGGCCGGGATAGTTGCGGCAGGCCTCGAGCAGCTCCTTGATCGGGTACTTCTTGTTGAGCGGCACCAGCTCGTTGCGCAGCTCGTCGCGCACCGCATGCAGCGAGATCGCCAGCATCGTGCCCATATCGTCGCCGAGCGGGCCGATCTGCGGCACGACGCCGGAGGTCGAGACGGTGATGCGGCGGCGACCGAGCGAGAGCCCCTCATTGTCGGCGATCACGTCGATCGCGTCGCGCACGCCGTCGAAATTGTAGAGCGGCTCGCCCATGCCCATGAAGACGATGTTGGAGACGAAGCGCCCACCATCATTTGGCACGAAGGCGCCGTCCGGCGCGCTGCGGTTCGGGAAATCGCCGAGGCGCTCGCGCGCCACCATCAGCTGGGCGACGATCTCCTCGGTGGTGAGGTTGCGCACCAGGCGCTGCGTGCCGGTATGGCAGAAGGTGCAGGTCAGCGTGCAGCCGACCTGGCTGGAAACGCAGAGCGTGCCGCGGTCGACCTCGGGGATATAGACGCATTCGATCTCGGCGCCGCGGTCGCGCGGGCCGGTCGGCGCCATCCGCAGCAGCCATTTGCGGGTACCGTCGCTCGAGACCTGCTCGGCGGTCACCTCCGGCAAATCGAGCGTGAAGCGCTCGGCGAGCGCGCTGCGCAGGCCCTTGCCGATCGTCGTCATCGCCGAAAAATCACGGACGCCGTAGTGATAGACCCAGTTCCAGAGCTGGCCGACGCGCATGCGCCGCTCCTTCTCGGGAACGCCGATCTCGGCCAGCGCCTCGGCCATGCCGGCGCGCGTGCGGCCGACCAGCGAAGGGCGCTGCAAAGCAGGTTCGACCGCCGGAGCGGTGGAAGAAGGGGCGGTAACGGTCATCGGAACTCGGTTCGAAATGGGCCACCGGGCCCTGAATTTCCGGGGCTCATAGCATGAAAACCCGGTATCGTGAAATCACGAGCGAGCGGCCGGGCATGCATATGCGTCCGGCCCTCGGGCACGGAGGCGATCGGCAGGAAGCGGAAAGGCCGCGACGAGGCGGCCATTTCTATGGAAGTGGCAGCCTCTCCGAGCAGAGCAGGCGCTACTTGCAGGCGTCCTCGGCCCGCTTGACGATCTGCGAGATGCCGGCGAGCGAATATTTGTCGCTGGTCGGGTTGCCGCGCTTCGAGGTGCCCTTGATCTCGAGCGCCGAGCCCTTGCGCAGCGCGTCGAGCATGCGGCCTTCCTCGGCCGGGTTCTTCAGCCAGATGTTCTGGCCCTTGGCGACGAGCACGAAGCGCTCATTGCCGATGATCGCCTGATGCTCGACATCTTCCTTGAGGTCGAAATTCATCACCAGGCTGATCTCGTTGCGCACGCCCTCGGTCGGACGGGTCGAGATGAACAGCAGCCCATCGACGTCCTTGAGATTGGCGGGCGAACGGCTCTCGGCCTTGGAGAGCGCATAGCAGATCTTCGAGCGGCCCTGCTGCGAGGAGAAGGCCTGCCATTTGCCGGCGGTCTCGAGCAGGAGCGCCTGGCCCTGGCCGCTGGAGGCGCGCTGCGCCTGGGCCGCGCCGGGCGACAGCAGCGCCAGCGCGGTCAGGCTGAGAAGGGCAGCCGCCGTGAGCGGGCGGCGGGCGGAGAAGGGAGCCGGCTTGCGAATCATGGATCGCCACTAATCATCAGAAATCTTAACGCCAGATGGAGGCCATGCGAGATCGGCGATCCGGACAGCGCGCCACGACGCATAGAATGTCACGATCCTGGCGAAAATGCGAATAATACGCCGGGCTTCCCGCGCGGTTTCCCCCGCGGCCGCGCCGTGCCAGCTTGACGCTGAGCGAGGCTGCCGGCCGAACGAAGCCCCAGAAGGAACCGACACAAGATGAAGGCGCTGCTCTGCCACAAGATGAAGGCGCTGCTCTGCGAGGCCCATGGCCCGGCCGAAACCCTCATCATCCGCGATCTGCCCGAACCGGAGCCGGGGCCGGGCGAGATCGCGATCAGGGTCAGCGCCGCGGCGCTGAATTTCTTCGACACGCTGGTCATCCAGGGGCGCTATCAGGTCAAGCCGGCACTTCCCTTCTCACCCTCGGCCGAATGCGCCGGCATCGTCAGCGCGCTCGGCGAGGGGGTGACCCAATGGCGCCTCGGCGAGCGGGTCGCCGCCTGGCTCGGCCATGGCGCGGCCCGCGAGATCGTCGTGGTTCCGACCGAAGCGGCGATCCGGATTCCCGAGAAGCTGAGCGATCGGCAGGCCGCCGGGCTGTTCGTCACCTATGGCACCGCCATGCATGGGCTGATCCAGCGCGGCGAACTGAAAGCCGGCGAGACGCTGGCGGTGCTTGGCGCCGCCGGCGGGGCGGGGCTCGCGGCTGTCGAGATCGGCGCCCTTCTCGGCGCGCGCGTCATCGCCTGCGCCTCCTCGCCGGAAAAGCTCGCCTTGGCGCGCGAGCATGGCGCGCAGGAGGGGCTCGACTATGCGGCGGACGATCTGCGGGCCGGACTGCGCCGTCTCGCCCCGGACGGAGTGGACGTGCTCTACGACACGGTCGGCGGCGATCTCGCCGAGCCGGCCTTGCGCGCGATGGGCTGGGGCGGGCGCTATCTCGTCGTCGGCTTCGCCGGCGGCGCCATTCCGAGGCCTCCGCTCAACCTCCTGCTGCTCAAGGGCTGCGATCTGCGCGGCGTGTTCTGGGGCGATTTCGTCCGGCGCGAGCCCGCCGCCCACCGCGCCAATATGGAGCGCCTGCTCGGCTGGGCGGCGGAGGGCAGGATCCGCGCCCATGTCCACGCCGCCTTCCCGCTCGAGCACGCCGCCGAGGCCCTCGCGCTGATCGCGGAGCGCAAGGCCCAGGGCAAGGTGGTGCTGACGCCCTGAGGCGTCAGAGCTCGGCGAGGACCTTCTTCGCCCTGGCGCGGTGCTCGACGGTGATCGAGCCCGCCACGGCCGCGATCGCCGCCGCCAGCACGGCCGCATCGTCGGTGAAGCCGAGGAAGGGCATGATGTCGGGCAGCGCGTCGACCGGCAGCACGAAATAGCCGAGCGCGCCGAGCAGCGTGTAGCGCACGCGCCGCGGCGTTGCCGGATCGCGGGCGCAGAACCAGGCGGCGAGCCCGTCCTCGGCGAAGGGGATGCGCTTGGCCACGCGCCGGAGCAGAGCCATGAGCTCCGAGCCGAAGCGTTCCTCGTCGCGCAGGCTCCGGCGGATCGCCGCCATCTCCTCGGCGGTGAAGCGCTGGCTGAAGCTGAAGCTGTCGCTCATTCCTCTCTCCCTTGGCGCGCCAACACTAGCCCGCCGTCGACGCGAAAATGTGGCCCCGCATGAAGGGCTGCACAAGGGATCGACTCAGAATCGCACGTCGAACCCTCTTGGAGCCGGAGCATCGCGCCTCTAAACCCCTTGCAGCAATGTCAAAAGCTTGAGGAACGCGCCATGCAGCTCGATTCGTCCCTTGCCGCCATCGTCACCGGCGGCGCCTCCGGTCTCGGCGAAGGCACGGCGCGCATGCTCGCCAGCCATGGCGTCAAGGTCGCGCTGTTCGATCTCAATGCCGAGCGCGGCGAAGCGATCGCCAAGGAGATCGGCGGGCTGTTCGTCGCCTGCGACGTCACCGACGAGGCGTCCGTCGACGCCGCCTTGCAAAAATCCCGCGCCGCCCATGGCGTCGCCCGCATCGTCGTCAACTGCGCCGGCATCGCCCCCGGCCGTCGCGTCGTCTCGAAGAAGCGCGACACCGGCGAATTGATCGCCCATGACCTCGCCACGTTCGAGAAGGCGGTCGCGATCAATCTGACCGGCACCTTCCGCCTGATCGCCAAATCGGCGGTGGCGCTGGCGGCGCTCGAACCGGTCACCCCGGATGGCGGCCGCGGCGTTTTCGTCTGCACCGCCTCGGTCGCCGCCGAGGACGGCCAGATCGGCCAGGCCGCCTATGCCGCCTCGAAGGCCGGCGTCGTCGGCCTGACCCTGCCGGTCGCCCGCGACCTCGCCGGGGTCGGCATCCGCATCGTCACGATCATGCCCGGCCTGTTCGAGACGCCGATGTTCGCCGGCCTGCCCGACGATGCCCGCGCCTCGCTCGCCGTCTCGGTTCCGCATCCCTCGCGCCTCGGCCGGCCGGCCGAATATGCTGCGCTGGTCAAGAGCATCGTCGAGAACGACATGCTGAACGGCACCGCGATCCGCCTCGACGGCGCGATCCGCCTCGCGCCGAAGTAGGCCGCTCCCCGCTTGTCATTCCGGGCTCCTCGCTTTGCGAGGCCCCGGAATGACTGTGCAGAAGCTTTACTCCGCCGCACCCTCGCGCTTGATCTCGTGCTTCAGGATCAGCGGCGTCTGCGCCAGGGCGAAGATCATGGTCAGCGGCATCACGCCCCAGACCTTGAAGGCGACCCAGAAATCCTGGCTCTGGGTCCGCCAGACCAGTTCGTTCAGCGCCGCCAGCACGAAGAAGAACAGGCCCCAGCGCAGCGTCAGCTTGCGCCAGCCGGCATCGTCGAGCTGCAGCACGCTGTCAAGCACCAGCGCCAGCAGCGAGCGGCCGAACCAGAGCCCGCCGAGCAGCACGCAGCCGAACAGCGTGTTCACGATCGTCGGCTTGACCTTGATGAAGAAGGCATCGTCGAGCGCGATGGTCAGGCCGCCGAAGACCGTGACCACCACCGCATTGACGATCGCCATGCGCGGCAGATGGTTCATCAGGATCTTCGACAGCGCCAGCGCCAGGAGCGAGGCGGCGATGAAGATGCCGGTGGCGACGAAGATGCGCCGGTCCGACTCGATCCCGAACAGCCGGTCGCCATAGGAATTGGCGAAGAAGAACACGGCGAGCGGGCCGAATTCGAGCGCCAGCTTGAGCAGCGGGTTGATCGGCTTCGCCTTGCCCGCCTCCGTCGCGCTCGCCGCCGTTTCGCTCATGCCAGTTCTCCCAATCCCGCCACGGCCCGCGCGAAATCGCGCGCCTGGAACGGCTCCAGATCGTCGACGCTCTCGCCGACCCCGATGAAATGCACGGGCAGCCCGAACTGCGCCGCCAGGGCGACCAGGATGCCGCCGCGCGCCGTGCCGTCGAGCTTGGTCATCACCAGCCCGGTGACCCCGGCCGTCTCGCGGAAGGCCTCGACCTGGCTGACCGCGTTCTGGCCGACCGTGGCGTCGAGCACGAGCAGCGCCGCATGCGGCGCCTGCGCATCGAGCTTCTGGATCACCCGCACCACCTTGGCGAGCTCGGCCATCAGCCCGGTCTTGTTCTGCAGCCGGCCGGCGGTGTCGATCAAGAGCACGTCGGTTCCCGCAGCTTTCGCCTTCTGCAGCGCCTCGAAGGCGAGCCCGGCGGCATCGGCGCCCTGATTGCCGGCGACCACCTCGGTTCCCGTCCGGGCACCCCAGACCTTGAGCTGCTCGATCGCGGCTGCTCGGAAGGTGTCGCCCGCCGCCAGCATCACCGACTTGCCCTCGGCCCGGAATTTTGCCGCGAGCTTGCCGATCGTCGTCGTCTTGCCCGAGCCGTTGACCCCGACCATCAGGATCACGAACGGCTTTTTCGTGGCGTCGATCACCAGCGGCCTGGCGACAGGGGTCAAGATGGCCTCGACCTCGCGCGCCAGGATCGCCTTCACCTCGTCCGGCTCGATCTGCTTGTCATAGCGCCCCTCGCCGACCGCCTTGGCGACACGCGCGGCGGTGGCGAGGCCGAGATCGGCCTGGATCAGGATGTCTTCGAGGTCCTCGAGCGTCGCGGCGTCGAGCTTGCGCTTGGTGAAGAGGTCGGCGATGCCGGTGGTCAGCGCCGAGGAGGTCCGCGACAGGCCATCGGCCAGCCGCCGCCACCAGCTCCGCTTCGGCTGCACCGGCTCGGCTGCGACGATCGGCAGCGGCGCCTCCTCGCCGAAAAGCACCTCCGGGGCGAGCAGCACCTCGGCTTCGGGCTGGGGCTCCGGCTCGGCTGGAAGCTCCGGAACGACATCGACCGGGCGTTCCGGTTCCGGCTCCGCCACGGGTTCGACGACCGGCTCCGGGACCGGCGCGGTCTCGACCACCGGGGCAGCCGGCTCCTGCGGCCTTTGCTTCTCGTCCAGCCCGAACAGCTTCGAGAAGAAGCCGCGCTTTTTCGGTTCGGTCTCGCTCATCGCTCGTCCTGACGCCACATGCGGCGACACTTCCGGTTGCATGGCCCTGCGGCCTTCGTTAGCGCAATGCCATGAGCCAGCCGGACCGACCAGTCTTTTCGCCAGAAGCCGCGCCAGGGGAGCAGCCCTCCGAACCGCCCGTTCCCCTGCTCTACCGCGACGCGATGATGCTCGTCATCGACAAGCCGGCCGGTCTGCCGGTGCATCGCGGCCCGCAGGCGAAGGGCCGTGTCATCCCGGTGCTGACCGACCATCTCGACGCGCTGCGCTTCGGCCTGCCGCGTCGCCCGGAAGCCGCGCACCGGCTCGACAAGGACACCTCCGGCTGCCTCGTCCTCGGCCGCCATCCGCGCGCCATGGCGCAGCTCAACCAGATGTTCCGCGATGGCCGCATCGGCAAGACCTATTGGGCCGTGGTCGAAGGCGAGCCGACCGAGGAAGAAGGCTTGATCGACCTTCCCCTGGCAAAGCTCTCGCCAGATCGCGGCTGGTGGATGAAGCCCGACTCGGCCGGCCTGCCCTCGCAGACGCGCTATCGCGTGCTCGGCCGTGGCCGGCTCGACGGGGCGCCGCTCGCCTGGCTGGCGCTGGAGCCGCTGACCGGCCGTACCCACCAGCTGCGGGTGCATTGCGCCGCCAGCGGCTGGCCGATCCGCGGCGACGAGATCTACGGCACCGCACCGCGCAGCGGCGGCCCCGGCCTGCATCTGCATGCCCACGACCTGACCTTGCCGCTTTATCCGAAGCGCGCTCCGATCCAGGTCGAGGCGCCGCCGCCGCCGCATCTGCATGCCGCGCTCTCCGCCTGCGGCTGGGCACCGGGCGAAACCTTTCCTAAACCCTAACGGCGAACCGGCCTTGCCCGATGGTTCGGTCAACCATTCCCTAAGCCGCGCCTGCTATCGCTGGTTGCAGAAGGCGCGGAGCGCGGAATCATGCTGGAGCAGGTGGCGAGGACGGCCGAGACGCGCAGCGCGCTTCTGAGCTTCGCGCAGGCACGCGCCGAGATCACGGCCCGGCCGGAAGCCAATGCCGCGCTGGCGACGCTCGCCGACTGGGTCGAGAGCTATCTGATGCGCGAGCATCCGCAGCTCGGCCGCACCGGCGCGGTCTGCCCCTTCACCCGCCAGGCGGCCCGCATCGACACGGCGCGGCTCGCGATCTGCGAGGCCGGACCGGAGGAGGAGGAGCGCGCCTTCACCCTGGTCCGCGGCAGCTTCGCCGCGCTCGACGCGATCTCCTGCAAGCCCGGCATGGAGCATTTCCGGACGATCATCATCGGCTTTCCGCGCTGCGGCGGCGCGGCCGGCCTCGCCATGCTCCAGCGGGTGCAGAAGCGGAACAAGTTCCATTCGCTCAGCCGCCGCAGGATGATCGGCCTGATGCATGCGGAATCCGATGCGCCCGGCCTGTGGAACCCCGATTTCAGGCCCCTGCGCTCGCCCTTGCCGGTGCTCGCCATCCGCCATCTCGTCGAGCACGACGCGCCCTTCGCGGTGCGCCACCCGCTGCTGCTGCTGCCCTATCTCGCCCATTTCAGACTGACCGGAGCCAGGCGCCTGATCCAGCATCTGCGCGGCCAGGCCTGAGCCATGCCCGCGCGGGCTGCGATGGCGGAGGCGGGAAGCCGGCCTCCCAGCGACGACGCCGCGATGGCGCCGCTCGCGCTCGACCTCGTGACCGACCGTGCCGCCTTCGAGGCGCTGAAGCCGGAATGGGACGGCCTCTTCGCCCGCGCCGGCATGCCGCAACAGCTCTTCCTGCGCCATGCCTTCCTGCGGCACTGGTGCGACCATTACCTTGATGCAGGGAGCCGCATCTGCATCCTCGGCGGACGCAGCTCCGGCAGGCTTGTGATGCTCTGGCCATTGCTGCGCCGGCGCAGCCTCGGCCTCGACATCCTGCAGTTCATGGGGGCACCGGTCGCCCAGTTCGGCGACGTCCTGGTCGAGCCCGGCCCGCACCGGCAGGCCTGGCTCGATGCAGGCTGGAAGGCACTCGACCAGCTCGGTGCCGATCTCTTCGAGATCCGCCAGCTGCGCGCCGACGCGGCCCTTTCCCGCCCGGAGGCGGCGCTGCTGGTGCAGCGGCAGGACGCCCCCTTTGCCGAGCTGGAGCGTCGTGTTTCGGTTGAAGGCCCGAGCCTGGCCTATCCGGCCCGCGAGCGCTCGAACTATCGCCGCCGCCTGCGTCGCCTGGCCGAGCGCGGCGAGCTCGGCTTCGGCGCGCTGACGCCGGGCGCCGAGGCGCGCGAACTTGCAGCGACAGCCGTGACGATGAAGCGCCGCGCCCTCGCCCGGCACGGCATCCTCGCGCCGACGATCGCCGATCCCCGCTTCCAGAAGCTCTTCGCCGCACTCGCCGGCGACGCGGCCGACGAGGTCGGCCTGCGCCTGTCGCTCGTCACCTGTGCCGGCCGGCCGATCGGCATCGACATCTCGTTCGACTGCCTTGGCCGCAGCTTCGGCCATGTCATCGCCAGCGACCCCGATTTCGAGCGCGAGGGCATCGGCCGGATTCTGATCCATCGCGCCTTCGCCGAAGCCAGGGCGCGCGGCAGCGCCGTCTTCGACCTGCTCGCACCGGCCGATCCCTATAAGCTCGAGCACGCCGACGGCTCGGTCGCGGTCTACGATCTCGCCATGCCGCTGAGCCGGCGCGGCCACCTCGTCTGTGCCTTGGCGCTGCCGCGCTTGCGCCCGACCCTGAAGACCATGGCGAAGCGCCTGCCTGCAGCCTGGGTCCGCCGCTGGCTCAAAGTCACCCGGCGATCCGGTTGACCAGCCGGCCACGATCAGGCCGCGGCGGCCTCAGCTCGCCATCGCATCCATGGCGCGCGCCATCCTGATGTCGAGCTCGGTCAGCCCGCCCGCGTCGTGGGTGGCCAGCGTCACCTCGACGCTCTTGTAGACATTCGACCATTCCGGATGGTGGTCCATCTTCTCGGCCAGCAGCGCCACCCGGCTCATCCAGCCGAAGGCCTCGCTGAAGTCGCGGAAGACGAAACGCCTGGTGATCGCCTCGCGGCCTTCGACCAGTTTCCAGCCGGCCAGGACCGCCAGCGCTTCCTGCCTCGCCTCGGGGCTGAGGCGCTTGGGCCGATCGTTCATCCTCTCATCTCCGCTCGGAAGCCATGCGGCTCGGCCGGTTCGGATAGGCCGGGCCGAGCGGATAGGCCGCCTCCAGCACATAGGGACCGCCGCCGATCGATTCGCGCGAGGAGAACAGCGCGACGCGACGCGCCGTGAAGCTGATCGGCCGTACGATCGGATGGGTCGCGAGATAATGCGCCACCTCGAGCGGCGAGGCGTCGCGCAGGCGTGCCAAAGTGACATGCGGCATGAACTTGCGGCCTTCGGCCGGCAGCCCGAGACGGCGCATGAGTCGCTCGATATCGGCCTGGAGCTCGCTGAGCTGCGGTGTCGGCTGGACCCGCGCGAACACGGCCCGCGGCCGGTCGCCGCCGAAGCTGCCGAGCTGGTCGAGCGTGATCGTCAGCGGCGGCGCCCGGACATCGTGCAGGAAGCTGTCGACGTCATGGGCCATGCGCCGGTCGATATCGCCGAGGAAGCGCAGGGTGATGTGGTAATCGGCTGGCTCGATCCAGCGCGCACCGATCAGCCCACCGCGATGCAGCGTCAGGGCCGAGGCGACCTCGGCGGGAATCTCCAGGGCAGTGAACAGCCGCGGCATAGCTCTATCAGTGCCAAGCGTTTGTGACTCTGGCGAGACGAAGCCTCGCATTGCCAGCCCCACACGGCAAGCCGGCTCCGAACAGGCCCCTCTTGCCCTCCCTCACGACATCGCCATCCCGGCCGGCCGGGATGACGATGGGCTTTGACGCCCTTACGGGCAGGGATTGCCGAAGCGCTGGTGGATCGCGTCGATCTTGGCTTCGAGCTCAGCCGGAATCGTCACAGCGGCCGAGCCGATCGCGATCTTCAGCTGCGCCATGCTGGTCGCGCCGATGATGTTCGAAGTGACGAAGCAGCGCGAGGTGACGAAGGCGAGCGCCATCTGCGCCGGATCGAGCCCGGCTTCGCGCGCCAGACCGACATAGGCCCGGATCGCCTCCTCGGCGCCGGCAGTCTCATAGCGCTGGCCGCGGGCGAACAGGGTGGTGCGCGCCCCGGCAGGGCGGGCGCCGTCGAGGTATTTCCCGGTGAGATAGCCCTGTGCCAGCGGCGAATAGGCGAGCAGGCCGACCTGCTCGCGCAGCGCGATCTCGGCCAGCGCCGTCTCGAAGGTGCGGTTCAGGAGATTGTAGGCGTTCTGGATCGACTGCACCCGCGGGCGCCCGCCCGTCTGCGCCTCGGCGAGGAAGCGCATCGTGCCCCAGCCGCTCTCATTGGAGAGGCCGATATGGCGGATCTTCCCGGCCTTGACGAGATCGGCGAAGGCGTCGAGCTGCTCGGCGATCGGCGTCTCGTCCGCCGCCGGCTCGAAGGCGGCCTTGCCGAAGCGGGTCGGGTTCGAACCCCAGGCCATCGGCCGATCGGGGAAATGGATCTGGTAGAGGTCGATATAGTCGGTCTGCAGCCGCTTCAGGCTCTTGTCGACGGCTTCCCCGATCTGCCGGCGGTCGACCCGGGTCGGCCCCTTGTCGTCGCGGAACCAGTCATTGGCCGAGCGGCCGATCACCTTGGAAGCGAGGATCACCTTGTCGCGGTTGCCGCGCGCCTTGAACCAGTTGCCGATGATCCGCTCGGTCGAGCCTTGCGTCTCCGGCTTCGGCGGAATCGAGTAGAGTTCGGCCGTGTCGAAGAAGTTCACGCCCTGGTCGAGCGCATAATCCATCTGCTCATGGCCTTCGGCCTCGGTGTTCTGCTGGCCCCAGGTCATGGTGCCCAGGCAGATCGCCGAGACCTCGAGATCGGTGCGGCCGAGTTGACGGTATTCCATGACGCAAGGCTCCGGAGGCGGGCGCACCGGGCGCGCCGCGGACAGATTGAAAGGAAGTGGGAAAGGCCAGCGCTCAGGAGCGCGGGCGCAGGGTGGCGAGAAAGCGCTCCACCGTCGGCAGGATGCGCGTCGCGATGACGCGCACCCCTTCCGCCGTCGGATGCAGCAGATCGGGCTGGTTCAATACCCGGTCACCGGCGATGCCGTCCAGGAAGAACGGATAGAGGATGAGCCCATGCTTTTCGGCGAGGCGGGGATAGAGGCCGTCGAAGCGCGCCGCATAATCGGCGCCGAGATTGCGCGGTGCATACATGCCGGCGAGCAGCACCGGGATGCCGCGCGCCTTGAGCCTGGTCACGATCGCGTCAAGCGCCTTCTCGGTCAGCCCGGGATCGATCCCGCGCAAGGCGTCATTGGCGCCGAGTTCGAGGATGACCCCGTCCGTCCCGTCCGGCACCGACCAGTCGAGCCGCTCGAGCCCGCCCTGCGAGGTGTCGCCGGAGACGCCGGCATTGGCGATCTCGGCGGGAATTCCCTTCTCGCGCAGCAGCTTCTCCAGCACGGCCGGGAAGGCGGCGCTGCCGGGCAGATTGTAGCCGGCGGTCAGGCTGTCGCCGAGCGCGACGAGCTTGAGCGGCGGCGTCTGGGCCTGGAGCGGCGTGGTCATGGCATGGAAACCCAAAACGAAGGCAATCAGCAGGGTCGCGGCCCAAAATCCGCGCAATGGCTGGATTCGGGCGCCGGAGCGCCCATATCGGTTGGCGGCGCCGGCCTTGCAGGCAGCGGTCATGGCGGGTCTTTCTCCTTCGGCTCCGGAAGCGGCGCGTGGGAGCGGCATCGGACGGGATGAGAGCGGAAACATGGCGGTGAGCGAGCAGGGCCCCTCGGCGATCGAATTGCGCGACGTCGAACTCAGTCTGGGGCGAGGCGCCGCCCGCGTCCATATCCTGAAGGGCGTCTCGCTGGCCATCGCCCAGGGTCAGGCCACCGGCCTCACCGGCCCGTCCGGCTCCGGCAAGTCGACCCTTCTGATGACCATGGCCGGGCTGGAACGGCCCGATTCCGGCCTCGTCAAGGTGGCCGGCCAGGATCTCGGCGCGCTCGGCGAGGATGAACTCGCCATTTTCCGCGGGCGCCGCATCGGCATCGTCTTCCAGTCCTTCCATCTGGTGCCGACGATGACGGCGCGCGAGAACGTCGCCCTCCCGCTGGAACTCGCCGGTGCGGCCGACGCCTTCGAGCGCGCCGCCGCCGAGCTGCGCAATGTCGGCCTCGGCGACCGCATGGACCATTACCCGGCCCAGCTCTCGGGCGGCGAGCAGCAGCGCGTCGCCATCGCCCGCGCCGTCGCGACCGATCCGGCGATCCTCGTCGCCGACGAGCCGACCGGCAATCTCGACGAGGCGACCGGCCGCTCGATCGTCGATCTGATCTTCGGGCTGCGGCGCGAGCGCGGCGGCACATTGGTGCTCGTCACCCACGACCTTTCGCTCGCCGCCGCCTGCGACTGCACCGTCAGGCTGCGCGCCGGCCGGATCGAGACCCCGGCCGAGGCCCCGCAGACCGCACCGGTGGCTTGACCATGCATGCTCCCGTCAAGCCGGCCGCAACCGACCCCGTCCCGGCGCCGCGTGGCACCGGACTGAAGCTCGCTTTGCGCCTCGCCTGGCGCGATCTGCGCGGCGGCCTGCGCGGCTTCGGCGTCTTCATCGCCTGCCTCGCGCTCGGCGTCATGGCGATCGCCGCCGTCTCTTCGGCCTCGCGCGGCCTCAGCGAGGGGCTCGGCCGCGAGGGGCGGCGGATCCTCGGCGGCGACGCCGCCTTCAGCCTGATTCACCGCGAGCCGACACCGGAGGAGCGTGCCTTCCTCGAACGCCATGGCACGGTCTCGACCATCGCAACCCTGCGCGGCATGGCCAATGCCGGCGAGAAGGGCGCGGCTCTGGTCGAGATCAAGGCGGTCGACGGCAGCTATCCGACCATCGGCGAGTTGCGCAGCGACCCGGCCGGCTCGGCCACGGAATTGCTCGCGGCCCGCGACGGCGTCTTCGGCGGCATCGCCGATCCCGTCCTCTTCGGCCGACTCGACCTCAAGCCCGGCGACATCGTCCAGATCGGCTCGGCCCGCGTGCAGTTGCGCGCCAGCCTGGTCTCTGAGCCTGACAAGATCGCCGCCGGCGTCGGCTTTGGCCCGCGCCTTTTGCTCTCGCAGGACGCCTTGCGCGCCTCCGGCCTGCTGCAGCCCGGCAGCCTGGTGCGCTGGACCGCCCGGGTGACGCTCCCCGAGAACGCCTCCTCCGATGCCGCTCTCGACCGGCTGCTGGCCGACGCTGCCCGCGAGCAGCCCCAGGCCGGCTGGGAGATCCGCTCGCGCTCCAACGCCGCCCCGAACTTCCAGCGCAATATCGAGCGCTTCACCCAGTTCCTGACGCTGGTCGGCCTGACCGCCCTGCTCGTCGGCGGCGTCGGCGTCGCCAATGCGGTGCGCCGCTTCGTCGAGGCCAAGAAGCTCGACTTCGCCACGCTGAAGGCGCTCGGCGCCACCGGCGGCCGGGTCGTCACCATCCATCTCGCCGAGGTCATGCTGGTCGCCGCCTTCGGCATCGCCATCGGCCTCGCGCTCGGCGCCGCCGCGCCCTTCGCCCTGGCCTATGCGCTCGCCGACAGCCTGCCGCTGCCCTTCGAGGCGACGCTTGCGCCGGGCGAGCTCGCCATCGCCGCGCTCTACGGGCTCCTGACCGCGCTCGTCTTCGCCATCATCCCGCTCGGCCGCGCCCATGACGTCCCGGTCTCGGCGCTGTTCCGCGACCAGATCGAGCCCGACCGGCGCCGCCCGCGCTGGATCTACCTCGCCATCTTCGGCGCCGCGCTCGCCGGCCTTGTCGGCGTCGCGCTCGCCTTCGCCTATGAGCGGCGCATCGCCCTGATCTATATCGGCGTCGCCGGCGCGGTCTTCCTGCTGCTGCGTCTGATCGCCTGGGGGCTGATGGCGCTGGCACGGCGCACGCCGCGGCCGCGCCGCCCGTCTTTGCGCATGGCGCTCGCCAACATCTACCGGCCGGGCGCGCTGACGCCCTCGCTGGTGCTCTCGCTCGGCCTCGGCGTCGCCCTGCTCTCGGCGCTCGCCTTTATCGATGTCAGCCTGTCGCGCCAGCTCACCCAGTCGCTGCCGAAGACGGCGCCGAGCTTCTTCTTCCTCGACATCCCCAACGCCCAGGCCGGTGCCTTCGACGAATTCCTCGCCAAGCAGCGCCCCGGCGCCGCGGTCGAGCGCGTGCCGATGATGCGCGGCCGCATCACCAGCCTGAACGGCGTGCCGGCCGAGCAGGTCAAGGCGAGCGAGCAGATGGCCTGGGTACTGGAGGGCGATCGCGGCATCACCTATGCGGCGACCATGCCGGAAGGCTCGCGCCTCGCCTCCGGCGAATGGTGGCCGGCCGACTACAAGGGTGAGCCGCTGGTCTCCTTCGACGCCCGCGCCATCGAGGGTCTCGGCCTCAAGCTCGGCGACAGCCTCACCGTCAATGTGCTCGGCCGCAACATCACGGCGCGGGTCAGCAATTTCCGGAACATCGAGTGGCGCTCGCTCGGCATCAATTTCGTCATGGTGTTCTCGCCCAACACCTTCGCCGGTGCCCCGCACACCAACCTCGCCACCGTCACCGTGACCGACGCAGCTTCGCCGTCCGGCGACGCCGCGCTGATGCGCCAGCTCGCCATCGCCTTCCCCGCGGTGACGGCGGTGCGGGTCAAGGACGCGCTGGAAGCGGTAAACGTCATCGTCGCCCAGCTCGCCAACGCGATTCGCGGTGCCTCCAGCCTCGCCATCGTGGCGAGCCTGCTGGTTCTGGCCGGGGCGCTGGCGGCCGGGCAGCGGGCGCGGCTCTACGACGCAATGATCCTGAAGACATTGGGCGCCACCCGCCGCTTCATACTTTCGTCGTACGCCCTCGAATACGCAGGGATCGGCGTCGTTTCCGCCCTTTTCGGGCTCGTCGCCGGCGCGGCGGCCGGCTGGGGGGTCGTCACGCAAGTGATGAAGATCGAGTTTGTTCCAGACCCGACCGGCGCTGTTCTTGCTGCGACTGCCGCGGTCGCCGTCACCGTCATGTTCGGATTGATCGGGACGTTGCAGATACTTTCGAAAGCGCCCGCTTCTCATCTACGCAATTTATGAGTTCGTTACGTCCGCGGCGCGTCGTAAACATGAACAAAGGGTAATGTTGCATCGAAACGCCGGCGCAGTTCTATCGCGCCGGCCCGATTAACCATGGCCGCCCCTTGTAAGGCGGCGCATTCCCCCTCATATTCCGCACTGTCGCCACGAAGGTGGACGATGGTGGGCCTTCGCAAGGGCGATGTCCGCCTTTGCCAACGGTTTCAGGGGAACTTTCTGCATGAGCAACTTCGACCGCAATGCTCCGGTCTGGGGTGCGGGCCGCGCACAGCAGACCAGCGCCGTCGAGATGGATCAGGGCCTGCGCTCGTTCATGCTCGGCGTCTACAACAACATGACGATCGGCCTGGCCATCACCGGCCTGTTCGCGATCGGCATCTCGATGCTCGCCATCGCCGGCTATACGCCGACGGGCAAGGTCGCGGCGCTGACGCCGCTCGGCCAGGCGCTCTATCTCAGCCCGCTGAAATGGGTCGTGATGCTGGCCCCTCTGGCCTTCATCCTGTTCTTCTCGTTCAAGGCCGAGAGCATGAGCTCCTCGACCGCGCGCGCCATGTTCTTCGCCTTCGCGGCGGTGATGGGCGTGTCGATGTCGTCGATCTTCGTGGTCTTCACCGGTGAATCGATCGCCAAGGTGTTCTTCATCACCGCGGCGGCCTTCGCCGGCCTCAGCCTGTTCGGCTACACGACGCAGAAGTCGCTGTCGGGCATGGGCTCCTTCCTGATCATGGGCCTGATCGGCCTGGTGATCGCCTCGGTCGTGAACCTGTTCCTGGCCTCGAGCGCCCTGTCCTTCGGCATCTCGGTGATCGGCGTGCTGGTCTTCGCCGGCCTGACCGCCTGGGATACCCAGCGCCTGAAGGAGATGTATCTCTACTCGAACCTGGACTCGGAATCGGCTGCGAAGCTCTCGGTGAACGGCGCTCTGTCGCTCTACCTGAACTTCATCAACATGTTCCAGATGCTGCTCTCGCTGCTCGGCAACCGCGAGTAAGCATCAAGCGCCCAGGCGCGGATATCGAGCCCCGGCTGCAAGGCCGGGGCTTTTCTTTTGCCGGTACGCGCACCACTGGTGACGCCATGTTTCTCGCCGCTCTCGTCATCCGCGGCGCCTAGAGCATCGGACCGAAAAGTGGAATCCACTTTTCGGAAAATTCCGATGCGATAACAAAAAGATAGATCACGGCAACCGCGTCCGAACGGACGCGCGGCGCCTAGCCATAGCCGCGGGGATCGGCCAGGAGCCCGGCCGCCCTCCGGATGTTGATGCAGAAGAGCCGCTGGAACAGCCGGTCAGCTCACCACGCTCAGGCGCTTGTCGAGCACCCGCAGCACGCGGCCGAGTTCGGCGCCGCGCTTCAGGATCAGCCCCGTCGCGCTGACCACGGAATAGGCGCCCTGGCGCCGCGCCAGCGAGGGATCCTTGACGATGCGGTAGAGCGGCACCTCGCTCGAACGCCGGAACACCGAGAACTGGGCCTTGTCGCGCAGGAAATCGATGGCGTAGTCGCGCCATTCCCCGGCCGCGACCATGCGGCCGTAGAGACTGAGCAGCTCGTTGAGCTCGCGCCGGTCGAAGGTGACGGAGGGCGGGGCGGCCGGCCCTGGGAAGGCGACCACCGCGCCCGCTCGCTGCGCTGGCGGAGTTTCGCTCTCGCTCATCGCGACTCCTGCCTGACGATGGCAGAACCATCGACTTCGATCTGTGGCGATGATGGCCCGCCCTTCAGGCTCTGACAAGCGCGATCGCACGCTCGCTCGGGACCGTGATCATCTTCATCGCCACCGCCATGATTTTGCCGCGCTTGCGCCAAGCGGCTGCCCTGTTGCCCGTCTCAACTCTCCTCGTTGCCTCGGCGGCCCGGCCTGTGCGGTACCGGACACGTCAGCCCCCCAGCCCCTCCGGCGCTGCGGCAGGCTGGGCCAACGAGTCGAGGCCAACTCACGGCTGGCGGTCACGCCGGCCGTTTTTCTTGTCTGCCTGCGCCGCGAGAGACCGCCCTGCTACCGCACCGACCCGTGATACTCGGCATTGGGGCGCATATCGACGGCCGAGGCCATCCGATTCGACATGTTGAAGAAGGCAGCGACGGCGCCGATGTCCCAGATGTCGCGCTCGGTAAAGCCAGCATCCCGCAGCGACTGCCGGTCCTCCTCCTCGACCAGATGCGGGACTTCGGTCAGCTTCTCGGCGAAATCCAGCATGGCGCGATGGCGCGGCGAGAGCGCGGCGGCGCGATAGTTCATCACCAGCATCTCGCCCAGCACCGGATCGCCCGAAAGCTGGCGCACGGCCGCACCATGGGCCGTCAGGCAGTAATAGCAGCGATTCACGCTCGAAACGGCGACCGCGATCATCTCCCGCTCCAGCTTCGACAGGCCGGACGGCGCCAGCATCAGATCGTTGTAGAGCGTCGCGAAGGCCGCGAGCTTGGCGTCGTCATGGGCGTAGGCGAGCAGCACGTTCGGGACGTAGCCGAGCTTCTCCTCGCATTTGGCGAGAAAGGCCTGCATCTCCTGCGACAGCTCGGCCTGTGGCAGTGCCAGCGCCATCACGGCGGGCGGCGCATCCTGCTTCGCCGGAACCTCGCCCACCATCCGCTTGTCATGCTTCTTCGTCATCTCTGCACTCCTTGCGCTGATTTCCGCGCGGATCAGGCACGATTTGCCGCTCCTGCGCCACATTGGTGCAATCTGGCTGCTGCCATGCGACGAAAGTTGCAGCGGCAGGTCAGCTATGTCATCGCTGCGGCAAAATAGCAGGGGGAAGGCGATTATGGCCAAGCGCGAAGCGAATGCCACGGCTGCGGCCGTCAGCGCAATCGAGGCCGCTGCCCGCGAGCTCGGCTCGGCGATGCCGCCGGAATTTCCCAAGCTGCTCTACGGCCGCACCGTGGCCGAGGATCTCACCGCCCTTTCGCCTGCGCTGCTCGCCCGCGCCGCCGAAGCCGCCTACGCCCATCTGAACGGCCGGCGCAGCCCCGGCGAGCCGAATCTGCGTTTCCGTGACGAAACCGTCGACGAGGCCGGGCGCGAGCGCCAGATCACGATCCTGGAGGTCGTCAACGACAACAAACCGTTCCTGCTCGATTCGACCCTGGCCGAGCTCGCCGAGCAGGGCTACGAGCCGCGCCTCGTCGCCCATCCGATCCTCGCCGTCGCGCGCTCGGCCGATGGCAGCTTCCAGTCGCTCGCCGGCGAAGCGGTGGCGCGCACCCAGGAAGGCACGCGCCGCGAAAGCCTGATCCATTTGCATCTCGACCGGATCGACAGCCCGGAAGCCCGCGAGAGGCTCAGCGTCGGGCTCGCCCGCGTCTATGTCGATGTCGGCCTCGCCGTCGATGACTGGGCTGCGATGCGCGGCCGGATCACCGAGGTGATCCAGTCCTACCGCGCCAACCCGCCGCCCTTGCCGGAGGATGAGGTCGCCGAGGCGCTGAACTTCCTCGAATGGATCGCCAGCGACAACTTCACCCTGCTTGGCGTGCGCGCCTACCGCTTCGCCGGCGGCGACACCGCCGCCGACCCGATCGATTCCTCAGGCCTCGGCATCCTGCGCGATCCCGATGTCCGGGTGCTGCGCAAGAACCGCGAGCTCGTGGTGATGACGCCGGAGATCCGCGCCTTCCTGTCCAAGCCGCAGGCGCTGATCATCACCAAGGCCAACGTCAAGAGCCGCGTCCATCGCCGCGTCCATCTCGATTATGTCGGGGTAAAGCTCTTCACGGCCGATGGCCGTCTCGACGGCGAATTGCGGATCGTCGGGCTGCTCACCTCCAACGCCTATACCGGCAGCGCCCGGACCATTCCCTATCTGCGTCTCAAGGTCGCGCGCGTGCTCAAGAGCACCGGTTTCGACCCGTCGAGCTATTCCGGCCGCGCGCTCTACAATGTTCTCGACGCCTTTCCGCGCGACGAGCTCTTCCAGATCGACGTCGAGACGCTGGAGCGCTTCGCCCTCGACATCATGCAGCTGACCGAGCGGCCGCGTATCCGTGCGCTCGCCCGCGCCGACGAATTCGACCGCTTCGTCTCGGTGCTCGTCTTCATTCCGAAGGACCGCTACGACACCACGGTGCGCCGCCGTGTCGGCGAGTTCCTCGCCCGGATCTATCAGGGCCGCATCTCGGCCGCCTATCCGGCCTATCCGGAGGGCCCGCTCGCCCGCACCCACTACATCATCGGCCGCGACGAGGGCAAAACCCCGAAGATCGACCGCGCCACGCTCGAGGCCGGGATCAGCGCGATCGTGCGCACCTGGGCCGACGGGCTGCGCGACGCGCTCGACGCCCGGAAGGCCGGCCCTAAGGCCCGCGCTCTGGTCGAGCGTTATGCCGAGGCCTTCGGCGCCGCCTATCGCGAGCGCTACGAACCCACCGATGCGCTGATCGACATCGACATGCTGCAGAAGCTCTCGGCCGCGCGGCCGCGGGCGGTCAATCTCTACCGCCGCGAGGGCGACGGCGCGACCCGCGCCAATCTCAAGATCTTCTCCCGCGACGCCGCGATCACCCTCTCCGAGCGCGTGCCGATGCTCGAGAATATGGGCTTCCGCGTCGTCAACGAGCGCACCTTCAACATCAAGCCGCAGGCCGGCGAGAACGGCGCCGAGGCCCGCGTCTGGTTGCACGACATGACGCTGGAGCGCGCCGATGGCAGCGCCATCGACATCGAGCGTCTCGATCCGACGATCGAGGCGGCGCTGATGGCCCAGTTCCGCGGCTTCAGCGAATCCGACCGCTTCGACCAGCTCGTGCTCACCGCCGGCCTCGCCTGGCGTGAGGCGGCGCTGCTGCGCGCGCTCGGGCGCTATCTGCGCCAGGTCGGCGCGCCCTACGCGCAGGACTACATCGCCGACGCGCTCGCCCGCCATCCCGGCATCGCCGCGATGCTGGTCAAGCTCTTCGCCGCCAAGTTCGACCCACGGCTCGGCGAAGCGGCCCGTCAGAGCGGCATGGCCGAAGAGCGCGAGCGTATCGAGGCGGCCCTCTCCGAGGTCACCAGCCTCGACGAGGACCGGATCCTGCGCCGCCTCGTCAACCTGATCGACGCGATCCTGCGCACCAACTTCTTTCAGATCGGCGCCGACGGCCATCCGCGCGGAACGATCTCGTTCAAATTCGCCTCGGCTGAGGTCGACGGCATGCCGCTGCCGCGCCCGCTCTACGAGATCTTCGTCTACTCGCCGCGCGTCGAGGGCGTGCATATGCGCTTCGGCAAGGTCGCCCGCGGCGGCCTGCGCTGGTCGGACCGGCCGCAGGATTTCCGCACCGAAGTGCTCGGCCTGGTCAAGGCGCAGCAGGTCAAGAATGCCGTCATCGTGCCGGTCGGAGCCAAGGGTGGCTTCGTGCCGAAGCTGCTGCCGCCGGCCTCCGACCGCCAGGCCTGGCTGGCCGAGGGCACCGAGAGCTACCGGATCTTCGTGCGCACCCTGCTCGAGCTCACCGATAATCTCGACGGCGAGACCGTGGTGCCGCCGGCCGACACCGTCCGGCATGATGGCGACGATCCCTATCTCGTCGTCGCCGCCGACAAGGGCACCGCGACCTTCTCCGACACCGCCAACGCGCTTTCGGCCGAGAAGCATCACTGGCTCGGCGATGCCTTCGCCTCGGGCGGCTCGCAGGGCTACGACCACAAGGGCATGGGCATCACGGCGCGCGGCGCCTGGGAGGCGGTGAAGCGCCATTTCCGCGAGATCGACATCGACATCCAGACGACTTCGTTCACGGTGGCCGGCGTCGGCGACATGTCGGGCGACGTCTTCGGCAACGGCATGATGCTCTCGCCGGCGACCAGGCTCGTCGCCGCCTTCGACCATCGCGACATCTTCCTCGATCCCGATCCGGACCCCACCACCAGCCTGACCGAGCGCCGGCGGCTGTTCGCCCTGCCGCGTTCCTCCTGGCAGGACTATGACAAGACCCTGATCTCCAAGGGCGGCGGCGTATTCTCGCGCCAGGCCAAGAGCATCGCGCTCTCGCCCGAAATCCGCGCCGTGCTCGGCTTCGAGAAGGCGCAGGCGACCCCGGCCGAGCTGATGACGGCGATCCTGAAGGCGCCGGTCGACCTGCTCTGGTTCGGCGGCATCGGCACCTATGTCCGTGCCGGCGAGGAAAGCGACGCCCAGGTCGGCGACCGCGCCAATGACGCGATCCGCATCGCCGGCGCCGAAGTCCGCGCCAGGGTGATCGGCGAGGGCGCCAATCTCGGCATGACCCAGCGCGGCCGCATCGAGGCGGCGCGCCAGGGCGTGCGCCTGAATACCGATGCGATCGACAATTCCGCCGGGGTGAACACCTCCGACCTCGAGGTCAACATCAAGATCGCGCTCGCCGGCGCGGTGGCGGGCGGCCGCCTCTCCGACGCGGAGCGCAACAAGCTCCTCGCCGAGATGACCGACGAGGTCGGCCTGCTCGTCCTGCGCAACAACTATCTGCAGTCGCTGGCACTGTCGCTGACGCAGATCCAGGGCATCGGCGCGACGCCACATCTGCGCCGGCTGATGGTGCAGCTCGAGCGCGAGGGCCGGCTCGACCGCAATGTCGAGAACCTGCCGCCGGACGCCGTCCTGATCGAGCGAGAGAAGCGCGGCGAGGGCCTGACACGGCCCGAGCTCGCCGTGCTGCTCGCCTATGCCAAGCTCGCCCTGCACGACGACCTGCTCGAATCGCCGGTGCCGGACGATCCCTATCTCGCCGGCGAACTCGTCCGCTACTTCCCGCAGCCGCTGCGCGATCATTACGGGACCGAAATCGCCAACCACAAGCTGCGCCGCGAGATCGTCGCGACCCAGCTCGCCAACGCCATCGTCAACCGCGGCGGTCCGGCCATCGTCAGCATGCTGGCCGACCAGACTCGTGCCGAAGCGCCGGAGATCGCGGCGGCCTACGCCATCGCCCGCGACGCCTTCGACGTAATGGGCCTCAATGCCGGTATCGACGCCCTTGATGCGAAAATCCCCGGCAAGACCCAGCTCGGCCTCTATGCAGCGACCCAGGACCTGGTCGTCGACCGCATGCGCTGGTTCCTGCGCCGCGGCGTCGCCAGGCCGGGCGCCATCGAGCAGATCGTCGCGCATTACGCGAAAGGCGTCGCGGCGCTCGGCTCCGCCCTGCCGAGCCTGCTGCCGGAAGCGGCGGCACAGGCCCGCAACGCCGCGATCGCGGCCCTGGTCGCCGAGCAGGTGCCCGAGGCGCTCGCCGCCAGCGTCGCCAGCCTGCCCTGGCTCGCCCAGGCGACCGACATCGTCGACATCGCCAGCCGCAGCGGCGGCGACGTCACCGAGGTCGCGCGGATTCATTTCGCAGCCGATTCGGTCTTCGGCCTGTCGAGCCTCGCGACAGCGGCCGCGAGCGTACCCGCCACCGATGATTACGAGCGCATGGCCCGCCAGCGCGCCGTCGAGACTCTGGCCGATGCTCATGCCGGGCTGACCCAGGAGATCGCCGCCAGCGCCAGCGGGGCGGACGCGCTTCAGGCCTGGCTCGAACTGCGCGGCACCGAGGCCGAGCGCACCCGCGCCACCGTTTCGGCCATTGCCATGTCGGGCCTGTCTTTGCCAAAGCTGATGGTAGCCGCCGGCATGCTGGCCGATCTGCCGCGCCGGCCGGCCTGATGGAGATCCTGATGAGCACCCAAAACAAGTCAGGGGTCGCCGCGACGGCGCCCCGCATCGACCCCAAGCTGCTGGAGATCCTGGTCTGCCCGGTCAGCAAGACGACGCTCGAATACGATGCGGCCCGACAGGAGCTGATCAGCCGCGCCGCGAAGCTCGCCTATCCGATCCGCAACGGCATCCCGATCATGCTGCCGGAAGAGGCGCGCCAGCTCGAAGGGTAGGGCCGGTAGTGCGGCTTTCCTTCTCCCCTCGGGGGAGAAGGGTTTCAGGCGATCACAGCATCTCGCCGCGCAGCAGGCGCGGCGCCTCGGCGGAGAGCCCCGCCGCCTCGCGGATGAACATCCGCTTCAGCCCGGGCAGGCGCTCGACCACACCGAGACCGAGATCGCGCACCAGGCGCAGCGGCGTCGAATCGTTCGAGAACAGCCGGTTCAGCCCGTCGGTGACGACGCCCATCGCCACCGTGTCGAAGCGCCTCGCCTTCTCATAGGCCTCGAGTACGTCCTCGGCGCCGGGATCGAGCCCGAGCCGGGCCGCGTCGACGATCGTCTCGGCCAGGGCGGCGACATCCTTGAGGCCGAGATTGAGCCCCTGCCCGGCGATCGGGTGGATGACATGGGCGGCGTCGCCGAGCAGCGCCAGCCGTTCGCCGACGAAGCGGCGCGCCATGCCGAAGGACAAAGGATGCGCGCTGACCCGGCTCTCCAGCGCGATCTCGCCGAGCTGCAGGCCGAAGCGCCGCTCGATCTCGGCGAGCAGATCGGCCTCGTCGAGCGAGAGCAGCGCCTCGACATTCTCGCTGCGCTCCGTCCAGACGATCGAGGAACGGTGACCGAGCCGGCCGCCATCCGGCAAGGGCAGCATGGCGAAGGGACCGGACGGCAGGAAATGCTCGACCGCGAGCCCGCCATGCGGCCGCTCATGGCCGATCGTCGCGACGATGCCGGATTGGGCATAGGACCAGCCGACCCAGCCGATCCCCGCCTTTTCGCGCAGCTTCGAGCGCGCCCCATCGGCCGCGACCAGGAGGGCGGCCTGCACCGTCTCGCCCCCGGTGAGCACGACCTGCATCGGCCCGCCATCGCCGCAATCGCCCGAGCGCACCCCTTCGGCGCGCAGCGTGACCCCGGCCGCCTTCGCCGCCTGCAGCAGCGCCACGACCAGCGCGCCGTTCTCGACCATATGGGCGAAGGGCTGGCCGGGCTCGGCCTCGCTCTCGAAGGTCAGGAAAACCGGCCGCACGACATCTGGCGTGCGGCTGTCGGTGATCTGCATTTCCGTCATCGCCGCAGCGGCGCTCTCGACCTGCTTCCAGACGCCGAGCGCGTCGAGCATGTTGCGCGCCGCGGCGGCGACGGCATAGGCGCGGTTGTCGATGCGCGGCCTCGCCGCCACGGCGGGGTCGACCAGCATGACGTCGAACGCCTCGCCCAGCGCCTGCTTCACCGCCAGCGCCAGCGTCATCCCCGCGATGCCGCCGCCGGCGATCACGATGCGCGAGCCTGCGCCTTCCGGGTTCCGGTCCATCCCGCTCTCCGCCTGCTGGAACCGCGGTGCTTGACGCTGGCCGACGGCTCGTTGCTGATGCAGCTTGTGTCTTGCCCGCGGCCCGGCCGGGCCGCAAGCCTCAGCCTCGTCCCAGCAAGCCAGCCCGATCAAGAACCGCCGCCGATGAACAGCGTCCCCGACAGCCTGACCTCGATCCTCGACCTCGAGGATCTCGGAAACAACCGGTTCCAGGGTCGCAGCCCGCGCGTCGGCTGGCAGCGGGTCTTCGGCGGCCAGGTCATCGGCCAGGCGCTCTATGCCGCCTGCAAGACCGTCGAGGGCCGTCAGCCGCACTCGCTGCACGCCTATTTCCTGCTGCCGGGCGATCCGGAGACGCCGATCGTCTACGAGGTCGACCGCCTGCGCGACGGCCGCTCCTTCACCACAAGGCGAGTGCTCGCCTTGCAGAACGGCGCGGCGATCTTCGCGATGTCCGCCTCCTTCCAGGTCGAGGAGGAAGGCTACGAGCACCAAATGCCGATGCCGGACGTTCAGATGCCGGAGGACCTGCCGGACCGGGATGGCATGGCGCGGGACATCCTGCCGCACATGCCCGCGGCCGTGCGAGCCTATTATCAGCGCGAACGGCCGATCGAGATTCGTCCCGTCGAGTTCGATCGCTATGGCGAGGGTGGCAAGCGCGAGCCGAGGTTCAATGTCTGGATCCGGGCGGTGAAGCCGCTGCCGGACGAGCCGGCGATTCATCAGAGCGTGCTCGCCTATGCCTCCGATCTGATGCTGCTCGATTCCAGCCTGGTCGCCCACGGCACCAGCGTCTTCGACAACCGCATCCAGGGCGCCAGTCTCGACCACGCGCTCTGGTTCCATCGCCCCTTCCGCGCCGATGACTGGCTGCTCTATGCGCAGGACAGTCCTTCGACCTCCGGAGCGCGGGGCTTTTCGCGCGGGCTGATCTTCGATCGGCAGCGCCGGCTCGTCGCCTCGGTGGCCCAGGAAGGCCTGATCCGGCCCCGGCCGGATCGCGGCTAGACCCTCGCTGGTGGCAGGCTCCCTGCCCGGCGCGAATTGGCGGCGACCAGTCGCCAGCCCGGCCATCACGGCTGTCTCCCGCCTCGTTTTCTCGCATATGCCCTTTTTGTAGGCATACCCACCCGTTCCGCCCCCGCGGATCATGGCGGAACCGCGGCATTGCCTCTCTTCAGGGCAGGCCGGCAGTTGGCACGCGGCTTGATTGGCGAAAAGCGACGTGCGCGGAGCTCTTCCGCCCCGCGCGGCGCTAACGAGCTCGCCGGATATTCGCTCCCGGCAGCGCAACCGGGGGTAACCCAGCCATGAAGATCGTGATGGCCGTCATCAAGCCGTTCAAGCTGGAGGAGGTGCGCGACGGGCTCACCGCCATCGGCGTGCACGGCCTGACCGTGACCGAGGTGAAGGGCTATGGCCGCCAGAAGGGCCATACCGAGATCTATCGCGGTGCGGAATATGCCGTGAGCTTCCTGCCCAAGATCAAGATCGAGGTCGCTGTCACCGACGAGCTCGTCCCCCAGGTGATCGAGGCGATCACCGCCGCAGCCCGCACCGGCCAGATCGGCGACGGCAAGATCTTCGTCTCGTCGATCGAGAAGGCCGTGCGCATCCGCACCGGCGAGACCGACGGCGACGCCCTTTGATCCCAGACCTTTCGCCCAGGAGTTTGACGATGAATTTCAAGACCCTCACCCGGGCCGGGATGGTCGGGACGGCGCTCGCGGCCGGCACCGTCGCGGCGCTGGCGCAGACACCCGCCGCGGCACCGGCCGCCGCGGTCGCCAACAAGGGCGACACCGCATGGATGCTGGTATCCTCCCTGCTAGTGCTGATGATGACCCTGCCGGGCCTCGCCCTGTTCTATGGCGGCCTCGCGCGCAGCAAGAACATGCTTTCGGTGATGAGCCACATCACCGCTACCGCCGCGATCATGATCATCATCTGGGTGGTCTATGGCTACAGCCTCGCCTTCACCGGCGGTGGCTCCTTGACCAGCTTCATCGGCGGCTTCTCGAAGGCCTTCCTCGCCGGAGTCAGCACCGAGACGACCACCGATACCTTCACCAAGGGCGTGGTCATCCCCGAATATGTCTTCATCTGCTTCCAGATGACCTTCGCCATCATCACCCCCGCCCTGATCGTCGGCGGCCTCGTCGAGCGCATGAAGTTCTCGGCGCTGCTGCTCTTCGTCGTGCTCTGGAGCGGCTTCGTCTACTTCCCCATGGCCCACATGGTCTGGTTCAGCGAAGGCTACCTGTTCGCCCTCGGCGCGCTCGACTTCGCCGGCGGCACGGTCGTCCACATCAATGCCGGCATCGCCGCGCTGGTCGGCGCGCTCGTCCTCGGCAAGCGCATCGGCTACGGCAAGGAGCTGATGTCGCCGCACTCGCTGACCATGACCTTCATCGGCACCTCGCTGCTCTGGGTCGGCTGGTTCGGCTTCAACGCCGGCTCGAACCTCGAGGCGACCGCCGGCGCCGCCCTTGCGATGATCAACACCCTGACCGCCACCGCCGGCGCAGCGCTCGGCTGGCTCTTCATCGAGTGGCTGATCAAGGGCAAGCCCTCGCTGCTCGGCATGCTCTCGGGCATCATCGCCGGTCTCGTCGCCGTCACCCCGGCCGCCGGCCTGGTCGGCCCGATGGGCGCCATCGTGCTCGGCGCGATCTGCGGCGTGGTCTGCTTCTTCTTCTGCACCACGATCAAGAACGCGCTCGGCTATGACGACTCGCTCGACGTCTTCGGCATCCATGGTGTCGCGGGCATCATCGGCTCGATCGGCACCGGCATCTTCGTCTCGCCGGCTCTCGGCGGCGTCGGCGTCGCCGACTACGCGATGGGCGCGCAGGTCTGGAAGCAGACGGTCGCCGTCCTCGTCGCCGTCATCTGGTGCGGCATCGGCTCCTTCGTCCTGTTCAAGATCGTCGACACCGTCATCGGCCTGCGCGTCACCTCCGACCAGGAGCGCGAGGGCCTGGACATCGCCGAGCATGGCGAGCGCGCCTACAACATGTGAGCCGCCGCTCCGGCGTTCCACATGAAACAATCGCCCCGGCGGGCCACCGCCGGGGCTTTTTTCCGGCCTCGGCCCCGGCTGCGCAGCTTGCGCCCCGTTCCGGCGCGCAAGGTTAAGCGGGTCTTAACCTCGCCTTCCTAACCTGCTGCTTCGAGGGCGGGCCCCGGCGGCCATCGCCTTTCCAGACATCCGGAATCACGGCCCGCCCGCATGCGCACGATCCGACGCTCCTCCTCGCTGATCGACCGCTTGCCCGATCCCGTACGCGACTTCCTCTCGCGCCGGGCGGCCGAGATCGTCGGCCTCGTGCTGCTCGCCCTGACCGCCGCCGTCGCGATCTCGCTGGCGACCTGGTCGGTCGACGATCCCAGCCTCAACAACGCCACCCGCGGCGCGGTCCAGAACCTGCTCGGCCGGCCGGGCGCGATGGTTGCCGACCTCGCCATGCAGCTGATCGGGCTCGGCGTCATCGCCATGCTGCTGCCGCCGCTGCTCTGGTCCCTGCGCCTGATCCGCGTCCATCTCTTCGACCGCAGCGCCCTCAAGCTCGCCCTCTGGGTCGCCGGCATCGTCGCCACCGCCGCGGTCGCCAGCGCCCTGCCGGCGACGCCGCGCTGGCCGCTGCCGACCGGCATGGGCGGCGTCATCGGCGATGCCCTGCTGCACGGGACCCGCAATCTCGTCGGGATTTCCGGCACGGCGCTCGGCGGGCTCGTCGCCTTCGTCTATGCCGGCATCGCCATTCTCGCCGTCACCGCCGCGGCCGGCTTCGGCTTCGTCGTCGACGAAGACCCCGAGAGCGATGCCGAAGACGATGCCGCCTGGTCCGATGCCGACGACCGCCGCGATGACGAGCCCGGGTTCGGCGTCATCCTGGTCGGCTGGCTCGCCCATGGCGCCATGGCGCTGCGCGGCGCGATCCTGCGCCGCCTGCCGCAACCGCCCTCGCTCGCCCGCGCCTCGGCGACGCCGAGCGCTCCGTCCTCCGCCGCCCCGCCCCCGGCTCCTGCCGGTCGCGTGCGCCGCGAACCGCAATTCGCCGAGGGCGCAGCCCCCTATGCTGCGCCGGTGGCGGCACGTGATTCCTTTGCTGGCCCCGGCCGCTCGCGTGTCGCCGGCCCGGCCGCCGACATGGATGACGACCATGGCGCGGCGCAGGATCTGCGCGACCTCAACGCGCCGCGCGTCGCCCCGCCCCTCACCGCGCCCAAGCCCGGCAAGCGCCTGTCGCGCGAGGCCCAGCCCTCGCTGCTTGACCGCGACAGCTTCGAACTGCCGCCGCTGACCTATCTGGCCGAGCCGAAGAAAATCGCGGCCAACGCCATCTCCACCGACGCGCTGGAGCAGAACGCCACCTTGCTCGAAGGCGTGCTCGAGGATTTCGGCGTCCGCGGCGAGATCTCGCAGGTTCGCCCCGGCCCTGTTGTGACGCTTTACGAGCTTGAGCCTGCTCCGGGGACGAAGTCGTCGCGGGTGATTTCGCTGGCGGACGACATCGCACGGTCGATGAGCGCGATCTCGGCGCGCGTCGCGGTGGTGCAGGGCAAGAACGCGATCGGCATCGAACTGCCCAACACCAAGCGCGAGACCGTCTTCCTGCGCGAATTGCTGGCGAGCCAGGACTTCGAAGCGACCAAGCACAAGCTGGCGCTCTGCCTCGGCAAGACCATCGGCGGCGAGCCGGTGATCGCCGACCTTGCCCGCATGCCGCATCTG
>NZ_JAFKFX010000046.1 GCF_017308075.1 Allobosea sp. | reverse complement strand
CAAGACGCTCTACAACCGCTACGTCCGCTGGGCCGCCAAAGGCGTCTGGTTCGATCTCTTCCATGCTCTGGCGAGCGCCGGTGGTCCGCCGGCCCAGGTGCTCATTGACTCCTCCGCCGTGAAGGCACACCGCTCAGCCTCAGGTGGAAAAGGGGGGAACGCAACCAGGCCATCGGCCGCTCGCGCGGCGGGCGAACGACCAAAATCCACGCGCTGACCGATCGAGACTGCCGGCCCATCGCCTTCCTGCTCACCGGCGGCCAGGTCGCTGATTGCACGGCCGGATCAGCCTTGCTGAAGCAGATGCCGCCAGCGCGCATCCCTCATGGCGACAAGGGCTACGACAGCAATGCTATCCGCTGGCAGGTCGAGGAGAACGGCACGATGCCGAATATCCCGCCCAAGGCTAATCGCCGCTGGAAACCGTGACCGAAACGCCATCGAGCGCATGTTCTGCCGCCTCAAGGACTTCCGCCGTGTCGCAACCCGATACGACCGAAACGCCGTCAACTTCCTCGCCGCCGTCTGCATCGCAGCGACCGTCAGCTACTGGTTATGAGCCCGGGCCCTAGGGCAGACCGGGGCGGCCGGCGAGTCGCGGCGGCAACTCGCCGGTTCGCGGCCTCAGTGGATCTCCGGCTCGGCGATGCGGGCGGTGCCGGTAAGATAGTCGAAGTCGCAGCCCTTGTCGGCCTGCTGGATATGCGCCGCCGCCATCTTGCCGTAGCCGCGGGCATAGTCGCGGTCGGGCGGCAACCAGCTCTTCAGCCGTTCGGCGATCTCCGCGTCCGTCAGGTCGACCGAGATGCTGCGGGCCTCGACGTCGACGCTGATGATGTCGGCGGTCCGGACCGCCGCGAGCGGACCGCGGATATAGGCCTCCGGTGCGATGTGCAGGACGCAGGCGCCGTAGCTGGTGCCGGACATGCGGGCGTCCGAGAGCCGGAGCATGTCGCGCACGCCCTGCTTCAGCAGCTTCTTCGGGATCGGCAGCATGCCCCATTCCGGCATGCCGGGGCCGCCGACCGGGCCGCAGTTCTTCAGCACCATGATGTGGTCGGCGGTGACGTCGAGGTCCTCGTCGTTCACGGCCCGCATCATCGCGTCGTAGTCCTCGAAGACGAGGGCGGGGCCGCTGTGCCTGAGCAGGCGCGGCTCGGCGGCGGAAGGCTTGATGACGCAGCCATCGGGGGCGAGGTTGCCCTTGAGCACGGCGAGGCCGTTGGCGGTGGAGACGGCCCGGTCGAGCGGGCGGATGACGTTGTCGTCATAGACTCTGGCCAGCGCGATCGTCTCCGAGATCGGCTTGCCGGTCACGGTCATAGCGTCGGTGTGGAGCCTGCTCTCGAGCTGCTTCAGCAGGGCAGGGAGCCCGCCGGCATAGAAGAAGTCCTCCATCAGGAATTCGCCGGAAGGCCGCAGATTGGCGATCACCGGTACCTTGCGCGAGAATTCGTCGAAATCGTCGGGGATGAGAGGCACGCCGGCGCGCCCGGCCATGGCGACGAGGTGGATGATCGCGTTGGTCGAGCCAGCCACCGCCATGTGGACGGTAAGCGCGTTCTCGAAGCTCTTGCGGGTCAGGATGCGGTCCGGCGTCAGGTCTTCCCAGACCATCTCGACGATGCGCTTGCCGGCGGCCGCCGCCATGCGCGGATGGGCGGCGTCGGCGGCGGGGATGGCGGAGGCGCCGGGCAAGGTGAGGCCAAGCACCTCGGCATGGCTCATCATCGTCGCGGCAGTGCCCATCACCATGCAGGTGCCGTGCGAGCGGGCGATGCCGCTCTCCATCTCGCGCCATTGCTCGTCGGAGATGTTGCCGGCCTCCTTCTCGGCCCAGTATTTCCAGACATCGGCGCCGGAGCCGAGCGTCTTGCCGGCCCAGTTGCCGCGCAGCATCGGCCCGGCCGGCACGAAGATGAAGGGCAGGCCGGCGCTGCAGGCGCCCATGATCAGGGCCGGGGTCGACTTGTCGCAGCCGCCGAGCAGCACGGCGCCGTCGAGCGGATGGGAGCGGATCGATTCCTCCGCCTCCATCGCTAGGAAATTGCGATAGAGCATGGTCGTCGGCTTCTGGTACTGCTCGGAAGCCGACATCACCGGGATCTCGACCGGGAAGCCACCGGCCGCCCAGACCGCCCGCTTCACCGCCTCGGCACGGTCGCGCAGATGGGTGTGGCAGGGATTGATCTCGGACCAGGTGTTGAGGATGCCGATCACCGGCTTGCCCATGAACTCGTCATGGTTCAACCCCATTTGCAGGGCCCGCGAGCGATGGCCGAAGGAGCGCAGATCGCTCGCCCCGAACCAGCGCTTGGAGCGTAGCGTGTCGGGGGTCTTGCGGGGATGCGACATCGGCGTTTCCTCGAATTCTTGGTGCTCTAATTAGTGGTCGGGACGAGCCCGACCATGACGCTGTGATGGCCTACTCCGCCGCCGCCCGGCGGCTGCCCCAGCTCGAAACGATCGCCCGCAACTCGGCGCGCTCGCTCGCGTTGAGCTCCGGCAGGCCGGGCAGGCGCACGGGGCCGACATTGGTGCCGAGCAGGCCGAGCGCTTCCTTGACCACGGTGACATTGGCGCCATTGCCGTATTTGGTCCGCAGCTTCTCGAAGCCGGCGATGGCGTCGACCTCGCGACGCGCGGCGTCGTAATCGCCGGCCTCCAGCGCCCGCCAGATTGCCAGCGAGCGCTCGGGCGCGACATTGATCAGGCCTGAGGTGAAACCGCGCGCGCCGAGCGCGTAGAAGGGCGCGGCCCAGCCCTCGGCGAGGCCGCAGATCCAGTTGGCGCTGGAGCCTTGCGTCTCGCGGACGCAATCGGCCAGCAGCATCATGTTGGACGAGGCGAACTTCACGCCGGCGACGTTCGGGTGGTTCGCGACGCGGGCGAGGTCCTTCACGCCGATCGCGTCGGAGCGGACATAGGCGACGAGCGGGATCTCCAGTGCCTCGGCGATGGCGAGGAAATAATCGGCCTGGGATTGCGGCGCGGCGAAGGGATCGAGCGGATGATGCACCATCACCGCATCGCAGCCGGCCCTGGCGGCGAGCCTGCCGGTCGAGACCGCTTCGCGCAGCGAGCGGCCGATGCCGGCGGTAACCAGCGACTTGCCGGCGGCCGCCTCGGCCGCGACGGCATGGCTGCGCACCACCTCCTCGGTGGTCATCGGGTAGAACTCGCCGGTATTGCCGGCCGAGACGATGTTGTGGATGCCGGCTTCGGCGATACGGGCGACGATCTCGCCGGTCAGCGCCCAGTCGGCCTCGCCATCGCTCTTCCAGGCGGTGACGTGCACGCCGGAAATGCCACGCAGGGCCGTGCGCACCTTCTGCTGCCGTCCGCTCTCATTCGTCATAGGCCAATCCTTCCGCGTCGGCGCCGAAGACCTGGCGCACATGGCTCTTGGCGGAGCGCACGATGTGGCTCCGCATCCTCTGCTCGGCGAGTGCCGGATCATGGGCGGCGAGCGCTTCGAAAATGTCCTTGTGCTCGACATAGCCCTGGCGCCGTTCGGCCGGCTCGCCGAGCAGAGCGATGCGCTGGGCGTGGTCGTACATGCGCTGGCCATCGAGCCGGCGCTCGAGATAGGCGCAGCCAGAAATCCGGTGGATCATGCCGTGATAGGCCTCGTTCAGGGTGACGAGGTCCTCGAGCGCGCTGTGCTCGGTCGCATGCGCCATCTCGTCGATCAGGCCCGCCATCTCGGCGATCTCGGCATCGGCGATCCGGTTTGCGGCGATATGGGCCATGACGCTTTCGAGTGCGGCGCGGCCGAGCGCCATTTCCAGCGCCTGCCTGGCCGAGAATTCGACGAAGACGCCGCGGCGCGCCTCGGTGCGGACGAGGCCCTCGCTTTCGAGCCTGCGGATGGCATCCTTGACCGGGGTGGTCGAGACGCCGAGCAGGTCGGCAAGGTGGCGCTCGTTCAGGCGCTCACCATTGCGGAAATTGCCCGCGACGATCGCTCGGCGCAGGCGCTCATGCACATGCTCGCGCAGCGAGCGCAGCAGATGTGGCGAGACGGGTTCGATCGTGAGCGGTTCCGACATCTGAACTCCAGCCATCCGCTGATCGGGTTCCTCATGCAGGGCCGGGCGGACAGCGCCATTCCGCATCAGTCACCATAAAGCGCAAGCTGTATCAAGTCTGAAATTTCAGATTTCAAATCTCAAATCCCATGCTATGGGAAGAGCAAGACGCCCAAAAGAGGCGCGGCCCGAAGGCGCGCGACAGGGCGGCAAATGCCGAAGGGGAGGAAACAGATGACGAGGTTCACACGCCGGGCCTTGCTGGCCGGCGCGGCCAGCCTGATCGCGGCGCCGGCTCTGGCGCAGTCTGGCTATCCCGGCAGCAAGGTCGTCACCATCGTGGTGCCCTTTGCCGCGGGCGGTACCACCGACCTGCTCGGGCGCATCCTGGCCGACCGGCTCAGCGCCCGCCTCGGCGGCAAGTTCATTGTCGAGAACCGGCCGGGAGCCGGCGGCAATACCGGGGCCGCGGCGGTCGCCCGGTCCGATTCCGACGGCTACACGCTGACCATGGGTACGGTGTCGAGCCATGCGATCAACCCCGGCGTCTATGCCAGGATGCCCTATGATCACATCAAGGATTTCGCGCCGATCTCGCAGGTGGCGAGCGTGCCGAACATCCTGATGGTCAATCTCGATTTGCCGGCCAAGACCGTGCCGGAGCTGATCGAGCTCTCGAAGAAGAACCCCGGCAAGTACTCGTTCGGCTCGTCGGGGGCCGGTACCTCGACCCATATGGCGGCCGAGCTGTTCAAGGTCGCGACCGGCACCGATATGGCCCATGTGCCGTACCGCTCAAGCGGGCAGGTGACGCAGGACTTGCTCTCCGGCCAGATCCAGCTGACTTTCGACAACATCACCATCGCCTGGCCGCATGTCGAAGCCGGCAAGATTCGGGCGCTCGCCACGGCGACGCCGAAGCGCCTCGCGGTTGCGCCCGACCTGCCGGCGCTCTCCGAATTCATCCCGGGCTACGACGCCAGCTCATGGCACGGCTTCTTCGCGCCGGCGAAGGTGCCGCCGGAGATCGTCGCCAAGCTCTCGGCCGAGACCCAGGCGATCATGCGCGAGCCCGCGGTGATCGAGCAGCTGAAGAAGCTCGGCGTCGATGCGGTCGGCTCGACCCAGGCCGAGTTCACCGCCCACATCGCCAACGAGACCAAGCGTTGGGCCGAGGTGGCGCAGAAGGCGAATGTCCGGATCGAGTGATCTGTAGAACTATGTGACAACTACGCCGTCATCCCGGACGCAGCGAAGCGGAGCCTCGGGACCCATCGTAAGGCGCTGAGCCCTCGATGGATCCCGGGGCAAGCCCGGGATGACGGGTTCTGGCATGGCGTGCCGACTATCGGCCGCGAGAGGATGACGTTGACATGACCGCTACTGCGCTCACCCCCGAGAACCGCGAGAAGCTCAAGCGCGTCTCGACCGCGACCCTGACCACCGCCCTGTTCAAGCGCGGCTTCAGAAACGTCTTCATCCAGGATGTGCGGCCGCTCGATCCGAAGGCGCGCATGGTCGGAGAGGCCTATACGCTACGCTATATTCCGGCGCGCGAGGATCTCGACCATCTCGGCGTCTTCGCCGGCACCGAGCACCCGCAGCGCGTCGCGGTCGAGGCCTGCCCGCCCGGCCATGTCATGGTGATCGACAGCCGCAAGGATCCGCGCGCCGCCTCAGCCGGCTGCATCCTGGTCACGCGGTTGATGCAGCGCGGCGTCGCCGGCATCGTCAGCGATGGCGGCTTCCGCGACAGCCCGGACATCGCGGCGCTCGGCTTCCCGGCCTATCACAACCGGCCGAGCGCCCCGACCAACCTGATCCAGCACCACGCGCTCGACCTCAACGCGCCGATCGGCTGCGGCGACGTCCCGGTCTATCCCGGCGACATCATCGTCGGCGACGGCGAGGGTGTCTGCGTCATCCCGGCCCATCTCGCCAACGAGGTCGCGGCGGAGGCCTATGAGCAGACAGCCTATGAGGACTTCGTCGAGGAGAAGGTGCGCGAGGGGCGCGGCATTTTCGGGCTCTACCCGGCCGATGACGAGACCAAGGCCGAATTTGCGAAATGGCGGCCCGGCTGGAAGTGAGGGCTGCGCGCCGCCGATGAACGCGTGCCACCGCTCCGGAGAAGTGGCCGAAGCCGCGCGGGACCGATTCCCCGCGCGGTCGGTGGTTCAGCCGAGCATCTCCCGCACCAGCGGCATGACCTCGCGGCCATAGAGCGCGATGCAGCGCATCATCTTCTCATGCGCCAGCGGGCCGGCACTGATCTTGAGCTGGAAGCGCGACAGGCCGAGGCCCTTGGCGGTCGCCGCGATCTTGCGGGCGACCGTCTCGGGCGAGCCGAGATAGAGCGAGCCGCCGGCGACCTCGCGCTCGAACTCCTCGCGCGCCATCGGCGCCCAGCCGCGCTCGCCGCCGATCCGGTCGCGCATCTGCTTGTAGGCGGGGAAGAACTCCTCGACGGCCTCAGCATCGCTGTCGGCGATATAGCCGGGCGAGTGCACGCCGACCGGGCGCACGGGCCGGCCGAGGCGCTCGAAGGCATCGTGATAGAGATCGACGAAGGGCCGGAAGCGCTGCGGCGGCCCGCCGATGATGGCGAGCATCATCGGCAAATCGTAGCGGGCGGCCCGGATGACCGATTCCGGGCTACCGCCGACGCCGACCCAGGTCGTGAGCCCACCCTTCTCTATCGGCGGGAAGACCTGCTGGTCGCGCAGCGGCGGGCGCAAGTTTCCCCGCCAGGTCACGCTCGTCTTGCGGATCAACTCGGCGAAGAGGTCGAGCTTCTCCTCGAACAGCGCCTCATACTGGCGCAAGTCGAAGCCGAACAGCGGGAAGGATTCGGTGAAGGAGCCGCGGCCGAGAATGACCTCGGCACGGCCATTGGAGAGCGCATCGACGGTCGAGAAGCGCTGGAAGACGCGGATCGGGTCGTCCGAGCTGAGCACCGTCACGGCGGAGCCGAGGCGGATGCGGCTAGTGCGCGTCGCGATGCCGGCGAGTACGGTCTCGGGCGAGGATACCGCGAAATCGGCGCGGTGATGTTCGCCGATGCCGAAGAAATCGATGCCGAGTTCGTCGGCGAGAGCGCCCTGGTCGACAAGGTCGCGGATCACCTGCGCATGCGGTTTCAGCGCGCCGTCCGGGCCGGCGGTGACGTCGCCGAAGGTGTCGAGGCCAAGCTGGAGTTGCGTCGTCATCTCGTTTCCCTTCGAGGCGCGTCCGGACCTCCCGCTGAGTTGTGTGCCGCTCGCGCCGCCGTCAATACGCGCAGCGCAGCGATGGAGGACAGGCGGTGCGCTCGCGCCCGACGTCGTCGGCAGGCTCGACGCGCGGCGCCGATGCGGGCAAGAGATCGAACTCTTGTTGCCACGGCAGAGCGGACGCGGTCATGACCTCCGGGATCCACCATCTCACGCTGATCACGCGCGACGTGCAGGCCAATATCGACTTCTATGCCGGTTTCCTCGGCCTGCGGCTGGTGAAGCAGACGGGCGGCTATGAGGACGCCGAGCAGCTTCATCTGTTCTATGGCGACCGGCTGGGGACGCCGGGCTCGCTGATCACCTTCCTGGTCTGGCAGGATGGCTCGGCCGGGCGCGTCGGCCATGGCCAGGTGAGCGAGATCGCGCTCGCCGTGCCGCCGGCCAGCATCGGCTTCTGGCTGACGCGGGCGCTGACGCGGCAGGTGCCGACCGCAGGACCCCGGCAGGAATTCGGCGAACCGGTGCTGCGGCTGCGCGATCCCGACGGGGTGGTGGTGAAGCTGGTCGGCGTCGAGATGCCGGCGGCTTCGCCCTGGCTGTCGCCCGGTATCGAGCCGGGCGATGCGATCCTGCGGCTGCGCGGCGCGACGATCCTTTCGGAGACGCCGGAGGAAACCGCGCATTTCGTCGGGCGCTTCGGCTATGAGGCGGCTGCGAAGGCCGATGGCGTCCAGCGTCTGGTCTCCGGAAGCGGCGATGTCATCGATGTTCAGGAGGCCGCGGGGTTCTGGCCGGGCGCGCCGGGCACCGGCGTCGCCGACCATGTCGCCTTCCGGGCGGAAGACGTGGCGGCTGTTACCGCGGCGGAAGCCTCGCTGGCGCGTCTCAACTCCTCAATCACCAACCGGCACGACCGGAAATATTTCACCTCGCTCTATGTGCGCGAGCCCGGCGGCACGCTGATCGAACTGGCGACGGACGGGCCGGGCTTCACCGTCGACGAGGCGGAGCCGGAGCTCGGCAAGACGCTGATGGTTCCGCCTTCCGATGCCGAGCGCGCCGAGGCGATCCGGGTGATGCTACCGCAATTCGCGCTGCCGGGGGAGCCGCGCCCGACTTATCGCGACCTGCCCTTCGTCCATCGTTTCCATGTGCCGGAGCAGGATGACGGCAGCACGATCGTGCTCCTGCACGGCACCGGCGGCAGCGAGGCGGACCTGATGCCGCTTGCCCGCCGCGCCGCGCCGCGCGCCGGACTGCTCGGCCTGCGCGGGCGCAGCACCGAGGAGGGGACGGCACGCTGGTTTCGCCGCCTCGGTGAAGGCAGGTTCGACCAGGCCGATATCCGCACCGAAGCGGAGGCGTTCGCCGCCTTCGTCGAGGAGGCCGTCAAGGCGTACGGGCTCGATCCGGATCGGACGACCTGGCTCGGCTATTCCAACGGCGCGAATTTCCTCGCCGCGGCGATGCGGCTCCATCCCGGCCTCATCCGCAAAGCCGTGCTGCTGCGGGCGATCGACGTGCTGGAGGAGCAGCCTCAGGCCGATCTCTCGGACAGCGCGACGCTGATCGTCGCCGGCGCATCCGATCCCTATGCGCCCGGCGCAGCGGCACTGGCGGAGCAGCTTCGCAAGGCCGGCGGGCATGTCGCACTGGCCCGGATCGATGCCGGCCACGCGCTTGCCGACGCTGACGCCGGGACGATCAAGGCCTGGCTCGCCGGTGCGCCGGCGAAATAGCGGCGCCCCGCCGGGCCGGCGCCATGCCTCAACCCGTCTTGCCGCCCAGCGCTTCGCGTTCCTTCAGCAGCGTGTTGAGACGCTGCTGAAGATCGTCAAGCCTCGCCGCGATGCTCTCTTCGGTGGCGGAGCCCGAAGCAGCCGTTGCCTGCTCCATCAGGTCTGAAATGGTTCGCCGGAGAAGCGCGATCCGTTCGTCTAGAGTTGTCATGGCGTCAGACACGGCCCACCACTCCTTCCGTTTCGCGACCACAGGCAAAGGCGTCCGCGTCGCTGCAGCCCAAGCAGCAGACCACCGGGCTGCGCATTTGTACAGATGACGCACGGGCGAGCCGGGATGGCCAGGGCGAGGCAATGGCCGACATCAGCGTTGCCGGCTACCGGGAAGCTCGTACGGGACCCGTAGAGCCGCGGATCACGACCGCTTCATAGGGCAGGACGACATTGGTTTCCGTGACGCTGCGCCCCTCGACCAGATCGATCAGGATGCTGGTGGCGCGGTACCCGAGCTCTTCGAGGGGATAGCGGACCGCGGTGAGCGGCGGCTGCAGCAATTCTGCGACCGGCCCATCATAGAAGCTGGCGATCGAAAGATCTGCTGGCACGGACAGGCCATGACGGCCCGCCGCGACGATGGCGCCGGCCGCCACCAGGTGGTTGGTCGCGAAGACGGCCGTTGGCGGGGAGGGCAGGCGAAGCAACTGTTCCAGGCCGGTCTCGCCGCCTTCGCGAAAATAGCCTGTATCGACGATCAGGGCGGGGTCGAGGGCCACGCAGACTTCCTCTAGCGCCGCCTTGTAACCGGCCAGACGCCGAATGCCGAGAAAACGCTCGGAAGGACCCAGGAAGCCGATGCGCCGGTGCCCGAGATCCGTCAGATGCCGGACGACCGCCAGGACGCCACCCGTATCGTCGAGAACGACATGAGGCTGCTCCTCGTCGCGGTAGCGGTTCAGCAGGACGTAAGGAGCGTCGAGGTCGCGCAGGGCGGCAAAAGCCTCGGTTTCCCGGCGCCCGGCGGTTATGAGGAAGCCGTCGACCCGGTTCTTCTCGAGCAATCGTGCAGGGAGCTCGGGGTCGTCGCCGTCCGGGCCGACGCCGCCGAGCAGCATGGAATAGCCACGCTCATGCGCGGCCTTTTGCGCGCCCTGGATCATGGCGGCGAAAGCTGGACTGTGGATCTCGGGAAGGATCATCGCCAGACTGCCGGTGCGCGCGGTTCTCAGGCTGCGCGCATGCGGATTGGGAGAATATCCGAGCTCGGCGATCTTGCGCAGCACCGCCTCCCGGGTCTCCTCGCGGACGTTGAGCGAGGGATCCTTGTTGAGGATCCGGGAAACGGCGCCGATCGATATGCCGACCGCATTGGCGACGTCGGAGATGGTTGCGCGCCTGGATGACATGATCCTACGAATTTGCCTGTTCGCCGACGCCTTCTTTGACGAAATGCCGGGCCTTCGTCCAGTTCAGCCGGTCGGCCGCCGCAAAGCGACCGGCAGATGGTCTCGACGGTCGCGGCCGCAATGCAACCGGCTTCGCGCTCGGGCGAAGCGGAATGGTCGCGCAGATCCTGGCGCATCTCCGCGTTCCTTCGAAGCGTGCAAATGCGCCAGGCCCTTATTCTATCGCATCTTCCTCCCGCGGATCGATACCCGCCCTGCACCGAACACGCTCCCGGGCGGGCAGCCCGTCCTCCGGCGCGGGCTGTGCGTGCGGCATCGCGTTCTCCAGGAGTTATCGCCGGGAACGTCGCGTCAGGCCCCGGCCATGGCGCGTGCAGTCGAAAGGCCCTCGGAAATGAAGGGCGGTACGGATGCCAGAAGTTCCCGCGTATAGGCCTCCCGGGGAGCGGCGATCACCTGCCCGACACTGCCTTCCTCGACGATGCGCCCACCCCGCATGACGACGACGCGGTCGGAGATCTGCGAGATCACGGCGAGGTCGTGAGAGACGAACAGGATCGCGACATTGAGGCGATCGCGCAGGTCCTTGATCAGATCCAGGATCGAGGCCTGCACCGACACGTCGAGCGCCGAGGTGACTTCGTCGCAGATCAGGATCTCGGGTTCGAGCGCCAGCGCCCGGGCGATGCCGATCCGCTGCTTCTCGCCGCCGCTGAGCTGGTGGGGATAGCGGCTGACATAGGTCTCGGGCAGACGCACCAGGGCCAGAAGCTCCTTGACCCGCTGGTCGGCCTCGCGCTTCGATTTTCCGACCAGCCGGAGCGGCCGGCCGAGGATCTCGCCGATCCGGTGCCGGGGATTGAGCGAGGAGTCGGGGTTCTGGAAGACCATCTGGATGCGTCGGTCAGACCGGTCGGCCCGCGGGTTGGTCGCTCGGCCGTCGAGGCGGATCTCGCCGGATTGCGGCGCATAGATCCCGACCAGGCAGCGCCCGAGAGTCGATTTCCCCGAGCCGCTCTCCCCCACGAGGCCGACGATCTCGGCCTTTCGCAGGGACAAGGAGACGTTCGCCAACGCCTGGACGGCGTTGCCCTCGGCGCCGAGGAGTCGGGAGATCAGGCCCGGGCGCCCGCCGAAGCTCAGCGAGACGTCGCGAGCCTCGATCACCTCGGCTTGCGGCGCTTCCTCGTTCGCCGGGCCTGGAGCCGGAGTCGCGGGTTTCAGGAGGCGTGGGAGGGAGCCGAGGAGCTTTTGCGTATAGGCATGGTTCGGGCGCCGGAGCACCTGTTCCGCAGCGCCGGCTTCGACGACGCGGCCGGACTGCATCACGGTGACGGAAGAGCAGAGCTGCTCGACGATGCCGAGATTGTGGCTGATGAACAGCATGCTCAGGCCGCGTGTCTTCTGCAACTCGGCCAGGAGCCGCAGGATATGCGCCTCGACCGTCACGTCGAGCGCGGTCGTCGGTTCATCAAGAACCAGCAATTTCGGCGAGCAGGCGAGGGCCGAGGCGATCACGATCCGCTGTTTCATGCCGCCTGAGAGCTGGTGCGGATAGGCATCGTAAAGCTCCGAGGCGCGGGGCAGCTTGACCTCGTCCATCAGCCGCAAGCCTTCGCACCGTGCCGCGCCGGCGTCGACGAGACCGCGCTCCACGAGGACCTCGGTGAGCTGCTGCCCGACTGTCAGGCAAGGGTTCAAGGTCGTGAAGGGGTCCTGGAACACCATGGCGATGGACTTGCCGCGCAGTCGCCTGCGCTCTTCGGCAGACATGGCGAGAAGCTCGTTTCCTTCGAAGGATACCGAGCCTCGGGTGACGCGGGCACCGGGTGGCAACAGCCCCATCACGGTCCATGCGACGGTGCTCTTGCCCGAGCCGCTCTCTCCGACCACGCCGACGGCCTGGCCGGTCGCGATCTCGAGGTCGACGCCGTGAAGCGTGGGCTGCGACCCGGCGCCGTAGACGAGTTGCAGGTCTTTGATTTCTAGGATCGCCGACATGGTTACGCCCCCGGCTGGCTGCGGACGTCCAGGAACTGGCGCAGGCCTTCCCCGACGAGGTTGATCGAGATCACGGTCACGCAGAGCGCGACGCCAGGCGCCAATGCGATCCAGGGGGCCTGTTCGAGATAGGGGCGTGCTTCCGCGATCATCAGCCCCCAGTCGGAGGAAGGCGGCTGCGTGCCCAGGCCGAGGAAGCTGAACACCGCCCCCAGCAGGATCGCGAAGCTGATCCGCAGCGATGTCTCCACCACCAGCGGCGGCAGCGCATTCGGCAGGATCTCGCGGAACAGGATCCAGCCCAGCCCCTCGCCGCGGGTGCGCGCCGCCAGGATGAACTCCTCCTGGGCTAGGGACAGCGCGACGCTGCGTGAAAGCCGGATGAGGATCGGGATGTAGATGATCCCCACGGCGAGCGCGGCCTTCCAGACGCCCGGGCTGGTCGAAGCCAGGATCAGCAGCCCCAGCATGACCGGAGGTATCGAGACGAGGATGTCGACGGTGCGCATGATGGCATCGTCCAGGCGGCCCCGCATATAGCCTCCGAGCAGGCCCAGCGGCACCCCGATCGCGAAAGCGAACGCCGTCGCGGCGACGCCGAGGCCGATCGAGGTCGAGGCGCCGTGCAAGGTCCTGCTGAGGACGTCGCGGCCGAATTCGTCGGTGCCGAGCAAATGGACTGCGTCGGGCGCCTTCATGCGCGCGGTCACATCCATCGCGTCGAAATCGAAGGCGGTGATGAAAGGCGCTGCGAGGGACGCCATCAGGATCGCGAGCAGCAGGCTGCTGCCGATCACGAGTGGAAGGGGCAGCCGCGGCCGCGCGCGGAGTTCAGCGGACGCCAGCATGACCGGTCCTCAGACGTGGATCGAGAGCGAGATAGCAGAGGTCGGCGATCAGGTTCGCGAAGGCGTAGATCACGGTCACCGTGAGGACGCTCGCCTGCAGCACGGGCAGGTCCTTCTGTTCGACGGCCGTGATCATCAGCCGACCCAGGCCCGGATAGGAGAACACGGTCTCGACCACGACGATGCCGCCCATGAGGATGCCGAGATCGAGGGTCAGCACGGTGACCGTCGGGATCAGGGCGTTGCGCAGGGCGTGGCGCGTGATGACCTTGCGCTCGCTCAGACCCTTTGCTCTGGCAGCCCTGACATAGGAGGCGCCCAGGGTTTCGATCATGCTCGCGCGCTGGAGGCTCGCGACATGTGCGAACAGGCCGACGACCAGCGTCGCGACCGGCAGGATCAGGTGGGAGAGCCAGTTCAGCACGCCCCCGCTGATCGGCGTGTAGCCGGTCGCCGGGAGCCAGCCGAGATGCCCGGAGAACAGGAGCACGAGGACGATCGCGATGAAGAACTGCGGCATGGCCACCGACAGCCAGGTCACGACGAGCGCGACGCGATCGAACCAGCCGCCGGCCCTTACGCCGGACACCACGCCGACGACCACGCCGATCAGCGCGACCAGCAGGAAGGAGACGCCGGCCAGTTGAGCCGACCGGCCCAGGGCCTCGGCGACGAGCGGGCCGACGGGCCGGCTCATCACCATGGAGGTCCCCAGATCGCCTTGCAGCGCCGCGCCGGCCCAGCGGAGGAATTGCTGCCACATCGGGTCGTTCAGGCCGAGCCTAGTCTCGATGGCCGCGATCTGATCGGGCGTGGCGAACTGCCCGGCGATGACATAGGCGACGTTGCCGGGCAGGACCTGCGTGATCCCGAAGATGACGACCGACATGGCCAGGATCGTGAAGACGATCTGGCCGAGCCGGCGGGTGAGGTATCCTGCCATCACGGAGCCTTGACGTTCTCGACATCAGCGAGGTCGAGCCACAGGAAGGGGTTCGTCCGATAGTTCTTGACCGAGGTCCGGTAGGCTGTGGCGACGTTCGAGACGTAGGCGATGATGCCGGGAACCTCGTCGACCATGATCTGCTGATACTGCCGGTAGAGATCGCGCTGCTTGTCCACGGCCGGCGTGCGACGCGCCTCGTCCAGGACCGCGTCCATGCGCGGGCTGCTGTAGCGCCACATCCGGCCGTTCCAGGCGCCCTTGCTGTGGAACCAGGGATAGACCGCGGCATCGATGACGGTTCTCGCGAAGAAGCCGTCGACATACATCGGGGCGATGCCTGCGATCTCGGTGCTGTACCGGTTGTAGGGCACCCGCTGGACGGCAACCTGAATGCCGATCTGCCGCAGAAGCTGCTGGGCCACTACGCCCAGGCGCTCGCGAGCCGGGCGGCCGACGGGGACGGTGATATCCAGCTTGAAGCCGTTCGGGTGCCCGGCTTCGGCCATCAGGCGCTTGGCCTCGGCTATGTTGGGTTGGAAGCCGATCGCCTTGTTGAAGGCCGGGTCGGTCGGCGCGATCGGGGAATGGGTCGGCTCGCCCTGGCCGTCGAGCGCGAACTGCACGAGCGCGCGCTTGTCGAGCGTCAGATAGACGGCTCTGCGTACGCGGACGTCGTTGAAGGGCGGCTTGGTGTTGTTCAGGACGAAACCGTCCCAGGTGCCGCTCGGCCTGGCATCGACCGCGACGTCGGGATTGCGCTTGAGATCGGGAATCGTCTCCAGCGGCGCGTTCCAGATCATGTCGATGTCGCCGGCCCGCAAGGCGGCGACGCGAGAGGCCGCTTCCGGGATGATGCGCAGCACGACCTTGTCGAGCTTGATCCTGTCGGCGCCGTAATAGTCGGGATTGCGCTCCAGCTCGACGGAATCGCCGGGCGTGTACTTGACGAAGCGGAACGGACCCGTGCCGCTCGGGCTGGTCTTGATGCTGTCGGCGCGGTCGGATGCGAGGATGCGCATATGGCGGCCGGTCAGCAGTTCCGGAAAGCTCGCATAGGGCACGCTGAGCTTGAAGCGAACCGTCATGTCGTCGACCGCCTCGACGCTTTCGACTAGGCCGAGATCGGACCTCGCGCCGGAGCCGGTCCCCGGCTCCAGGATGCGGCGGAAGGTGAAGACGACGTCTTCGGACGTCAGGGGCTTGCCATGCTGGAAACGCACGCCGGGACGCAGCTTGAAATCCCAGGACTTCAGGTCCGCGGAGGCCTGCGAGCTGACGGCAAGGTCCGGATAGACCTTGCCGTCAGCGTCCGTCCCCATCAGCGCGCTGAAGACCAGGCCGCTATAGACATATTCCTCCCCGAAGGTCGCGGTGGCGGGATCGAGGGTGTTGAGGTTGGTGCTCAATGCGACCTTCAGATCGGCCGCCGCCGCGGAGCCGATCAGGCCTCCGAGCGCGGCGACGATGAGACAGGCACGCGAGACGGTGAAGAAGCCGGGCATCAATGTTTCCCCCAATGTTTTCGATTTTGATGTGAACTTCAGCCTTCGCCGCCGAGGAAGTCCCAGGCGGCGAGGGTGTGTGTCTTGACGACTGCGAGGAACTCGGAGACCGGCACGCTCTCATTGGTCATCGCCATACGGCCCGGCGCCGGGCCGTAGACATAGGCGGGCACGTTGCGGTAGCGCCAGAACTTGCAGTCGGTCGCGCCGAGCGAAGGCACAGCGACCGGCCTGATCCCCGTGACGGTTTCGGCGTTTCTGGCAAGCAGGCCGACCATGCGGTGATCGTGGGCGCAATAGGCGGCCGGATTGCTGGCGGCTTCCTGCACCGACATCTCGGTCTGGGGAAAGTCCTCGAGAATCCCGGCAATGACCGCCAGGACCTGCTCGGCCTTCAGACCCATGGGCAGCCGGATATCCGCCTCGACGCGGCAGTGGTCAGGGATCATGTTGACCTTGAGGCCGGCCTGTACCACGCCGATGTTCAGTGTCGTCCGGGTCGCGACGTCCGCGGCGCCGGGGCCCATCGCGGCATCCATGGCGTCGCGCACGTCGGCTTTCGCCATGTGGGCCGCCAGATCCGGCGGCAGATCCGGCGTCATCGTCTCGACGATTGCAAGGCGGGCGATCAGGGCTGCCGCGACGCGGCTCGCACTCTCGGTCCTGTGCACATAGGCGCCATGGGCGCCGGCCGTCCGCACGATGAAGGTGATCCGCAACGTTCCCTTTTCCGCGAAGCGGATCGCGTGGAGGCTGCCCGGCTCCGCGTTGATCATGCAGTCGCCCTGCCAGCGGGTATCGTTTTCCAGGAGCCAGCGGCTGCCGTATTTGCCGCCCGTTTCCTCATCCGACACGGCGGTCAGGCCGAGGCTTCCGCGCAGCTTGCTGCGATAGCGATGCAGGTAGCTGAAGGCGATGATGGAGGCGGCGGTCCCCGTCTTCATGTCCGTCGTGCCGCGGCCATGAATGTAGCCGTCCTCGAGATCGCCCGACCAGGGATCGCGGTCCCAGCCCGCACCGTCTCCGACCGGAAAGACGTCGAGATGGCCGTTCATCACGAGCCGCTCGCCGGTGCTGCCGCCGTCGAACTCGCTGACGACGTTCGGCATCGTCGCCTGGGGCGCGATGATCGCCGACCCGATGCCTCTTTGCTCCAGAAAGGCCGAAACGAGGCCCGCAGCTTCGCGGGTGTCGCCCGGCGGATTGGGCGAGGGCGCCCGGATAAGGCGGCGGAGAAAATCGACGAGCTGATCCTGGTCGCGGTCGATCGCGTCGAGAAGTTCTTTGTGAGACATGTCAAAGCGCCTTAGTAAAAGGTTTTACTAAAAAGGCTGGGATCGTGTCCGATGTCAATCGGCTCTGCGCGAGAAATTCGGATCGCAGGCGAGCAGCGCGTCGGAACGACGCGTACGGGGCTGGGGGAACTGTTTGCCGCGAAAGCGGAGAGTCGCGTCGCGCACGGCTTACGCCGATGCGGCTGTTCGAGGAGATCGAGGCGAGGACGGGCTATGCCGGCGGTTGCGGCGCGGTCCGTCGTCCTGCCCGGCGCCGGCAGGGCGAGGATGCCGCTCACGCTCTGTGATCGAAGCAATCTTTGACCGTCGGATAGGGCGCATATTCGGCCGGGCGGTCGTAGCAGCGCCGGCCGCATCCGGGCACAGGAACGATCCCACCGAGAATCGGCCGATCGTCGCCTTGCGGCGGACCGCCATGGCGCGACATCGGCGGCTCGATCTTCTGCCGCCGCTCGTCATTCAACCAAGACAAGCGGCTCTTGGAACGCGCCGCTCCCCTGAGACGCTTGCGTCGCGAGCTGCGCGGGGGCACGTCAATTCGCACGATCTGGACGTGCCTTCCCCAGGCTGAATGGGCAGCTGGTTGCATCGGCACGCATCCGGTTTGATGATCGCCGCTTCGGCCTGCTCCGGCGGCGCCGCAACGCAAGATAAAAACGGACTTCAGGTCGGGAAACGTGACGATCGACGTTGAGAGGGCGCCTGCTCCGGCCCTGCAGGATCCGGAATTCGGCCCATGGCTGGCGCAGGCCACGATTCTCGTCGTCGACGACGAGCCGGGGATGCGCAACTTCCTGCTGCGTATCCTCGGGCCGCGCTGCAAGCGCATCGAGGAGGCGGCCGATGTCGAGGAGGCGGCGCGCAAGCTCGATGCCCAGCATTTCGACGTCGTCATCCTCGACAACATCATGCCGCGCAAGAACGGCGTCGACTGGCTGGCCGAGCAGCGTGCCACCGGCTTCTTCTCCGATGTCATCCTGATCACCGCCTATGCCGATCTCGATACGGCGATCCAGGCGTTGCGGGCCGGCGTCGTCGATTTCGTCCTGAAGCCGTTTCGCTCGAACCAGATCCTCAACGCCGTCGCGCGCTGCCTCGACCGGGTCCGGCTCCAGCGCGAGAACATCGTGCTCAGGCACGAGCTGCGCTCAAGTTCCGACCATATCCTGCTGCGCGACAGGCTGATCGGGAACTCGGAGGTCATCGCGCGCGTCCGGGAGACGATCGCGCGCGTCGCGCCGCTGCCATCCTCGGTGCTGATCACCGGCGAGTCCGGCACCGGAAAGGAGGTCGCGGCGCGCTCGCTGCACGCCTTGTCCGACCGCGCCGACAAGCCCTTCGTGCCGGTGAACTGTGCCGCGATCCCGGCCGACATGCTCGAGAGCGAGCTGTTCGGCCATCTGAAAGGCTCCTTCACCGGCGCCAACGCCTCGCGCGAAGGGCTTTTCCTGCATGCGCGCGGCGGCACGCTATTCCTCGACGAGATCGGCGAAATGCCGGCTGCGACGCAGAGCAAGCTGCTGCGCGTGCTCGAAGACAGGCGTGTCCGGCCGCTCGGCTCCGAGCGCGAGGTGCCGATCGACCTGCGCTTCGTCTTCGCGACCAATGCCGACCTCGAAGCCGATGTCAGGCGCGGGCGTTTCCGGGCGGACCTGTTCTACCGCATCAACGTGATGCAGCTTCAGCTCCCACCTCTGCGCGATCGTGGTGACGACGTGCAGGAGCTCGCGACGCTGTTCATGCGCAGGCTGTCCCAGCAGCTGGCGATGCCGCAGGTGCCGATCGAAGCCGGCATACGCGCCGCGCTGGCGCGCTATCGCTGGCCGGGCAATGTGCGCGAACTGCGCAATCTGGTCGAGCGTGCATTGATCCTCGGCAAGTTCCCCGAGGATTTCGGCGACCGCCTGGCGCCGCAATCCGGCGCCGCAGACGAAAGCCTGGAAGAGATCGAGCGCCGGCACATCCTGGCCATGCTGCAGGAGACGGCAGGGGACCGCAACGAAGCGGCGCGACGGCTCGGCGTTTCGCGCAAGACCATCGACAGGAAGTGCGCGGCCTGGAATGTCTGACGCCACGGTCCAGGCGCCGGCGCGGCGCGGACGCTCGGTCCGCTACAGATTGCTGGCGATCGCGCTGCTGCCGTTCCTGGTCGTGGTCCCGCTGCTGCTGGCGCTCGTCATCGGCCGCCTCAACACCAAATTCGACGCGCTGCTGATCACCAAGGTCAATGGCGATCTCACCATCGCGCATCAGTATTTCGCCCGTATCCTCGACAATACCAGCGACCATATCCGCGCGCTCGGCGACTCCGCAGCGTTCCGGACCATTGCCGACGCGGATAGCGGGCCGAAGCTGGCAGACTGGCTGGAGGCGAGCCGCAAGGAACTCGGCCTCGACTTCCTGAACCTCCTCGAAGGCGATGGCAGCCTGCTCGCCACGGCGCCGCAGACGGGCGAAACGCGTACCCGCAGGGATTGGCCGGTGATCGTTTCAGCTATGGCTGGGACGCCATCGACTGCGGTCGACATCTTCAGCGCGGAAGAGCTGGCCGCGATCTCGCCGGCGATAGCGGAGCGTGCCAGGGTCGAGCTGGTTCCCACCGAGAATGCTGCGCCGACTGACAGGGCGGCGGAGACGCGCGGCATGGTCGTGCACTCGGCGAGCCCGGTTCAGCTCGCCGATGGGCGCAGGGCCGTGCTGGTCGGCGGCCTCCTGCTCAACCAGAATCTCGTCTTCATCGATACGATCAACGATCTGGTCTATCGCCAGGCCAGCTTGCCGGAGGGCAGCCAGGGCACGGCGACGCTCTTCCTCGACGATGTCCGCATCAGCACCAATGTCCGCCTGTTCGAGGGTCGGCGGGCGCTGGGAACGCGCGTCTCGGCGGCCGTGCGCCAGGCCGTTCTCGGCGAGGGCCGGACCTGGCTCGACTCCGCCTTCGTCGTCAACGACTGGTACATTTCGGCCTATGAGCCGATCAGCGACAGCCATGGCAAGCGCGTCGGCATGCTCTATGTCGGCTTTCTCGAGACACCGTTCCGCCACGAGAAGCTGATCACGCTGGCGACGATCATCGGTGCCTTTCTGCTCGTCACGGCGCTCAGCGTGCCGATCTTCCTGCGCTGGGCGCGGGCGATCTTCAAGCCGCTCGAGCAGATGACCGACACGATCTCGAAGGTCGAGGGCGGCGATCTCGACGCCCGTACCAGCCTGCCCGCCGCGCGCGATGAGATCGGCCGCGTTGCGACGCATCTCGACGAGTTGCTCGACCGTCTGCAGGCGCGCGACCGGCAATTGCGCAGCTGGAACGAGGAGCTGAACAAGCGCGTCGCCGAGCGGACGCGCGAGCTGGAAGCCGCCAACAAGGAGCTGGAGCTCACCACCAAGCAGCTCGTCATGTCGGAAAAGCTCGCCGCGATCGGCGAGATCACCGCCGGCGTCGCCCATGAGATCAATAATCCGGTGGCGGTGATCCAGGGCAATCTCGACGTGGTCCGCCAGGTGCTCGGCAACCAGGTCCAGCTTGCCAGCACCGAGTTCCGCCTGATCGACGAGCAGATCCGCCGCATCGAGGACATCGTCACCCGGCTGCTGCAATTCGCCCGGCCGGAGGAATTTGCCGGCTATCTCGAGCGCCATGCGCCGCGCGACGTGATCGAGCATTGCCTGCCGCTGGTGCAGCATCTGCTCAACCGGGCCGAGATCGACATCGTCGAGGATCATCGCGCCACGGGCCTCGTCCTGATGAACCGCACCGAGCTCCTGCAGGTGCTGGTCAACCTCATCGTCAACGCGATCCATGCGATGCCGTCGGGCGGCACTGTGACACTCCGCGACTTCGACGAAGAACGGCAGGGCACGCCGGGCATCGTGATCGAGATCGCCGATACCGGCACCGGCATGGATGCCGAGACGCTGGCGCGCATCTTCGATCCGTTCTTCACCACCAAGAGCCGGGAAGGCACGGGGCTCGGCCTCTCGATCAGCCAGAAGCTGATCCTACGCCAGGGCGGGGCGATCAGCGCCGAAAGCGAGCAGGGCAGGGGCACGCGTTTCCTGATCTGGCTGCCGCAGGCTCTTTAGCCCGAACATTTTGTCCGGCAGCTTGGACAATTTGTCCGAAGTCCGCCTGCTTTAGAATTCTAACTATTTGAAAATATTCGGTTCCCGCTCTCGGCATGAGCTTTGCGCTGTGATCGACAAGATCGATCGAGCGATAGGGGGGACCGCACGGGCGTTTCGCCGAGACGGCCATCGGGCCGGCGATGACAAGGCCGGCGCCTGAGCGCGACGGCCAATCAAAGCAACCATAACCAGAAACTGAGGGACCGCCGGTATCGGCGGCGAGGAGGAACGATTCATGTCCACTGCGACAGGAACCTTTGACGAGGGCCGGGCGGGCGCCGGGATTCTCGATCGCGAGCGCACCATCGCGAAAGCAGGCTTCAACCGCTGGCTGGTGCCGCCGGCTGCGCTCTGCATCCATTTGTGTATCGGCATGGCCTATGGCTTCAGCGTGTTCTGGCTGCCGCTGAGCCAGGCCATCGGCGTCAGCAAGCCTGTCGCCTGCGGGGCCGATGTCGGCCTGATCGGCTCGCTGTTCACCACGAGCTGCGATTGGAAGATCGCCGATCTCGGCTGGATCTACACGCTGTTCTTCGTGCTGCTCGGCTCCTCCGCCGCGATCTGGGGCGGCTGGCTCGAGCGGGTCGGTCCGCGCCGGGCAGCCTTCGTCTCGACGATGTGCTGGTGCGGCGGCTTGCTGATCTCGGCCTTCGGCATTTACACCCACCAGCTCTGGCTGATGTGGCTCGGCTCTGGCGTGATCGGCGGCATCGGCCTCGGTCTCGGCTACATCTCGCCGGTCTCGACCCTGGTGAAGTGGTTCCCGGACCGGCGCGGCATGGCGACCGGCATGGCGATCATGGGCTTCGGTGGCGGTGCGATGATCGGCTCGCCGCTCGCCGACATGCTGATGAACTATTTCAGGACACCGGAATCGGTCGGCGTCTGGCAGACCTTCGTGGTGATGGCGGGGATCTATTTCGTCTTCATGATGGCGGGCACCTTCGGCTACCGCATCCCGCCGGCTAATTGGCGCCCCGACGGCTGGACCCCGCCGACGACGCAGAATGCGATGATCACCTCCGGCCACGTCCATCTCAAGGATGCGCACAAGACCCCGCAATTCTGGCTGATCTGGTCGGTGTTGACGCTCAATGTCTCGGCCGGCATCGGCGTGCTCGGCATGGCCTCGCCGATGCTGCAGGAGATCTTCGCGGGCTCGCTGATCGGCAAGTCGGAGATCGGCTTCGCGGCACTCGATGCCCAGCAGAAGGTGCAGGTCGCTACCATCGCGGCAGCCTTCGTCGGCCTGCTCTCGCTGTTCAATATCGGCGGCCGCTTCTTCTGGGCCTCGCTGTCGGACAAGCTCGGGCGCAAGCTGACCTACGCCACCTTCTTCGTCCTCGGCATTGTGCTGTATGCGCTCTCGCCCTGGGCGGCGCATGCCGGGTCGCTGGCGCTGTTCGTGGCCTTCTTCTGCATCATCCTGTCGATGTATGGCGGCGGCTTCGCGACCGTGCCGGCCTATCTCGCCGACATGTTCGGAACGCAATTCGTCGGCGCGATCCATGGCCGCCTGCTGACCGCCTGGTCGACGGCCGGTATCGTCGGCCCGGTGGTGGTGAACTATATCCGCGAGGCGCAGATCGCCGCCGGCGTGCCGCGCGCCCAGGTCTATGACCGGACGATGTACATCCTCGCCGGCTTCCTGGTGCTCGGCTTCATCTGCAACCTGCTCGTCCGCCCCGTCGCGACCAAATGGTTCATGAAGGATGCCGAGGTCGCGGCGCTCCAGGCCAAGACCGCCAAGGCCGGTGCCACGGCGCAATACGGCTCCTTCGGCATCGGCAAGGGCGGTTTCGACACGGCCGCCCTGCTCGCCTGGGCCGTGGTCGGCATCCCGATCATCTGGGGTGTCTGGATCACCCTGTCGAAATCGCTCGCGCTGTTCCGCTGAGGCGAAATCGGCTTCGCACCGCGAAGCTCGAGTGTTGCATGCCTCCGGCGCGAGCCCGAGGCATGCGTTTTTTTGCGCGGGTGGCGCCCGTCCGCCTCCTGCACGCCCCCGCGATGCTGGCTTTCGGGGCCGGAACTTGCCTGGACCGGCCGCGTGAATGGGATGGCCGGCGTCCGTGATCCGAGCCGCCGGCCATCATCGGCAGGGCGTTGCCGCGTTGGTGATCTCCGGCGCGAGGCCGAATGTCAGGCTCGCTTGCGACAAGGCAAATTTCGCCGGTGCGCGAACCCGGTCCGGCCTGCCGGACTATCCTCCGGCCGCTCGACGCTCTCGCTGCTCCTGATCGGCGTGGAATTCCGGCCGGCGCCAGAATGCCTCGAGCGTCTCGATGACCAGGGCCGCGCCGCTGAAATCCTCGCCGGCACTGTAGAGGCTCGGCGTGACGATGGTCGGCTGCCCCGCGCCGATGGCGGCGCGCAGGCCGTTCTGCGAATCCTCGAAGCAGAGACAGTCACGCGCCTGTGTAACGAACAATCACATGGCAATGAGGCGGGGTTAGGCGGGTGGCCGTGGAATTACGCGGTTGGCGGTAAAAAGCGGCGGCGATGCAAGGGCTTAGGCGGCAGCCGGAGCGGCAGTTATTGCCATTTGATTGTTCGTCGATTTCGCGGCCAGAAACCCCGAATGCCAGAAAGCCAGAAATCGGGCCTGCCGCTAACCCTTTGAAAAGCTGTCAGGCGGCTCCGGCAAACCCGGAACAAATCCGCAGTGCAACAACCCTGCTTCCGAGTTCCAAAAAACGCTGCGTTCCCAAAGCGTTGCGCCTGAAGAATGGGGGGCACGCCCATTCTCGAACTCGGAAGCGGTTTCGGCTAATAGCAGCGTAGCACCTTCGGCCGCTCGGCCACCTTGCGCGACAGGTTATCCCCGCTGTTCACTGCGTCCGGCGCTCCTGACTCGCCGTGTCATGCAATGGGCTTGAGAACAAAATAAGAACGCCCTTCGATAGGGCTGCCCCAGCGGAAGACTGGGGCGGCAACAGGAGAGAGCCATGAGTAAAGCCAAGCGGGAGACCGCCGCACACCTCACGTATTTCGTTGTTCAGGCCTACAAGGCCGTGAAGGGGATGAGGGGTGGTATTTCCGCCGAGGACCCGCGCGAGGCGCGCGATCACAACCATGCGATGGCGCTCTTCGAGCGTCTCAAACCAGGCAGGGCCGGGATTGTCGCCTTTCGGCGCACGGGATCGCCTGCGACCGGAGAGTTCGAAGATGCGGTGATCATCGCCCGACACGGCCGCCTTCCGGCCGAGGTTGATGGGCTCGTCGACGAAACCGAGCTCGAGGCCGATAGCTGGGACCTCGGTGAAGGCGATTTGAAGGTCGCTTGAAGACTTCCGGCCCCGCTATAGCGGAGCCGGATCACTCAGGCGCGCATCATTGAACGGGTGCCCGCAGAAGCGACATTTTCTTGCCTCTAGCTTAACCTGCTCGGCGCAGTCCGGGCAGACTTTCAGTGCACCGGCGGTAACGGGCTGATCGTCTGAATTTCCTTCGACCCTCCGTTTAGGAAGAGTGAAGATCGCAATCAAGAGCGCGATTGTGGACGGAATAAATATGGACAGAGCGAATGCTATTTCATACGCCGGCTTTGCATGTAATGCTTGGTACTCAGGTGTATGAAAATCAGGTCTCGACCTCTGTGCGCTATCCATAAAAAGCGCGAACGCAATATTGACTGCAAATGCAACGACAAACCAAACCGCACCTATTCTATGTTTTTTACGTTGTGCAATAAAGCCTATAAAGATGGGCTGCAAGATGAAAAGAGATACGGTAAGCCACAACATTATATTTTCCCTCCTGCCCAGACGATCTTACCAGCGATCCGCAGCGCCTCAGCATCCGGCGCCGCCAGCGTCTCGGATTCATAGCGCTCATTATCGCTGATGAGCACGATCTTGCCCTCCCAGCCTCGGCCAATCCGCTTGATGCGGACATCCCTGCCGTCAATTAGCGCGTAGACACCTTCGACCCGAGGCACCTGCGATCGAGTATCGAGCAGGCAGATCGAGCCGTCGCGGATGGTTGGCTCCATGCTGTCGCCGCCGAGCTCGAGCAGCCGCGCGAAGGTTTCCGGTACTCCCAATTCGTACAACCAGGCCTTTGGGAATGGCAGGTGGCCGATTGTCTCCGGAAATGGGTTCTCGATACCCGGTCCCGCGCTGGCGACAACCGCCAGCCGCGGTATGAATACGACCTCCGAAAGGGCCTCTTCATCGTCAGCCAAATCCGACTCGCCCAGATATGTCGGCCTTTCGATCTGGGCTGACATATCTGGGCGCACCTGTTCTCCATAGAGAATCTGTTCCACGGAAATTCCGCAGAAGCGCGCGATAGCGGCGAGTTTGTAAGCGCCAGGCTCATTATCGGCCTTGAAATAGCGCTTTATCGTGCTTTCCGGCACGGACGACCCATCGGATACTGCCTTGGTGCCGCCGCTTTTGATAACGGCCGCCTCAAGTCGCTCACCCCATCCGGGCGTTGGGAGCCAGCTCATATGTGATCTTTCGGGATCATATTTTCAAAGTTTGCCAAAATCTGACTTGACGACAGCTCACATATGTGGACTTATCGCACAAGTGCCGTCCAGATGTGTGGTTAACACGCCAAATCCGGCATTGCGAGACAGGACACTCATGGCAAGCAATTGGACCAAGCAGGCCATCATTTTCGCGCTACGCGAGAAGGGCATCACCGCTGCCGGACTGGCGAGGCAGAACGATCTCAGCCGCTTCACGATCTACAGCGGGATGGAGCGGCCGGCCCCGAAGGTCCAGAGCCTCATTTCCGAGGCCCTCGGCGTACCGCGCCAGCAGATCTGGCCGCAGTTCTACGACAAGCAGGGCAATCGCATCGGCCTGATCGGCGCGTCGAGGGCCGCCTGATGCGCGACGTGCTGTCCTTGTCGTCGGCTCCGGCGCTGCCCGAGCATGAAATCGAGGTCGAGATCGAGGCCATCGACGTCGTCAACCGCCTCCGCCTCGTCGATCGTGCCTATGTCGAGATGATCGCAGCCTCGATCTCCGAGACCTATCTGCACCAGCCGATCGCGGTCGCGACGACGCCAGGCGCAAGTAACCGCTATGTGCTCGTCGACGGCGAGAACCGGCTGGAGGCCTACAAGCTTCTCGGCCGCGCAACGATCCCGGCCCGCATCCGTGAGCTGACGCGCGAGGAGCGCGAGAAGCACGAGATCCATGCCAACCTGATCCGCAATGAGCTCACCGCGCTCGATCGCACGGTCTTCGTCGGCCGCCTTGCTGATATCTTCGCCGCGGAAAACGCCGGCGCGCAGAATGGCGGCGACCGCAAGTCGAAGAAATGGCGCCAGAAAAATCAGTTCGCCAACTTGGCGAACTGGTCGAGCTTCTCGAAGGACGCGGCCCGTCGCACCGGCCTGTCGACCCGCTCGATTGACCGCACCCGCGAGCTTTTCGGCAAGCTCTCACCCGACGCCGTGGCGCTGATCCGCGGCACGAAGGTCGCTGACAACCAGGTGCAGCTGCAGGCGCTGGCAGAGATGGAGCCGGAGCGGCAGGTCGCGGTCGCGAAAGCCATCGCAGAGGGCGCCGGCAACATCGCCAAAGCCCGCATCGTCGCAGGCTTCGTGCCGGAAGGCGGTGTCGTCCGCGAGGCGGAGCAGCTCCTGGCCAAGCTGGAGGCGCTGCTCGGGCGGCAATGGTCGCTCGATCAGCTGCGTGCCGCGAATGCGATGATCGAGGCGAAAATCGTCGCCGCCGAGGCTGCGCAGAAGCCCGCCCGCGCAACGAAGGGAAAAACAGCATGAGCGAGCGCTACTACGACGCGATGTTGGCCCTCCACGACCTGTTCGTGGCCGCAGAAGAGGTCCTGACGTGCGCCCCCAAGGACGAACACGCGCTCAATCTCGTCAGCTTCGAACTGGACCGGAAGGTCTGTGTCGCGAAGGCGCTGTGGATCCAATCTGGTGTTCATTACAAGGATCAGCGCCCTGACGATCAGCGTCGCTACAGCCTCCTCCATCGGGCGCGCGAATATTGGACCTGGCGGGCAAGCCAGGAGGATGACGATGACTGTCGTCTGTCCTCCGTTGTGGTTGACATGCCCGAAGTGCCTCTCCGGCTCGTGTCGGGGGATGCGGCATGAGCACGCTTTCGCCTGATATCCTGAAGGTCCGGCTCGATGTCGTGCTGGCCCATCTCGGCTTGGAGGCCGATCTGCAAGCGGCCTTTGAACGCTGGATCGCGATCGAGGACTTCGACGTCGACACGGATGTCGACCGGCTGCTTCTCACCGCCGTCGCTGAGGTCTTACCTCCTGACCGCGCCTTAGTCGCCCTCATCCATACTGCCTACACCTTTCGCAAAAGCCTCGCGGAGGCGCGCGATGGCCTCGGCTGAGCCTGCCTTCTGCAATTCGTGCCGGTTTTCCGCCCAGATCTCGAGCGCGCGGATCAGATCGTCCCGCGAAACCGTCTCCAAACGGGCGAAGACCTCCACGGTCACGCGCGCCAGGGCGTTCGGCCACATTGCGTCCCCGGCGCGGTCGGTTCGGCGGGTGCGGCCGGCCTCAATTCGGGCCACCCTCTCGGCTGGCGTCTTCCTGGCCATTTCAGTTTCCTCCTGTGGGTCGAGTCGCAACGCCCATCATGGAGGAGGCACGCGCGGCGGGGTCAATCCCCCCGATCTCGCCGCGCGTCGCGCCTGCGGAGGCTGCCGGTGAAACAGGGCGGGGACATCGAGATTTTCACGGCGCTGTGCCTGCTGAGCGATGCGGTCCAGGAGATGCTCGACGCTCGCACAGGCACGCGGCGGCACGACCGGGCGATGGCCAGGCTGCGGAGGGTGAGCGCTACCGTCGGCATGGTCATGTTCGACGCGCCGATGCGGCTCGAGGCTCTCGATGATGCCGAGTGGAAGCGTCGTATCAAGCTGCTGAATGCTCATGCCCTGGAGGTCCAGCGTTGGTGCCGTGAGAAGCAAGCCGCGGAGGCCTGCCGGTGAAGCTCTGGCTGACCTCGTCCGAAATCGCCGATCTCGCGCTGCCGGGCATACCGGAGACCGATCGCGGCATCCGCATGCTCGCCGAGCGCGAGGATTGGACGCGCTTCTCGGCGCTCTGCCGCCAGCGCTCCGGCCGCGGCGGCGGTCTGGAGTATCACGTCAACCTGCTGCCGGTGGTTGCTCGCGTCGCCTATTTCGGTGCCGCGGCTCCGGCGCCGACCGCGGGGGCCGCGCTGCAGGCGGCGCCAGAGCCGTCGCCGGGCACAACCAGCAAGGCAATTCAGCAGCTTGACGCGCGCCTTGCCGTGCTCGCGGCCATGGAGGCCTTCATTCGCGCCTCCGAGATGAAGCAGACGGTCGCGATCAGTTGTTTCGTTGATCTCTACAATCTCGGCAAGATCGATGTACCAGGCTGGGTGGCGCGGATTCTGCCGCGGTTGGCTATGCGCACGGTGCTGTCCTGGCTTTCGGACTCCCGGAAGGGCGAAACCCAGCGCCTTGCCGTTGACCGCGGCGCCTCACGGCGAGGTCAGGGGGTGCTCGATGCGGCCTTTGACGGCGAGATCAAGCATTTTACGCTCGCACTGCATAGCTTCAACGATCTCTACACGGCACGCCAGCTCCACGAGGCGATCGAGGGCAAATTCGGCGCGCGCCTAGCGGAGGTCGGCCTTACATTGCCCGGCCAGCGGGCCTTTGAAATCCGGTTCAACGCCTGGAAGCAGGAGTTCTCGGCCGGGCTGCTGCAGATGATCGACCCGGACGCTTTCCGCAACAAGATGCGGGTTTCCGGCAGCTACGCCTATATGGCCCCGCACCTCAACGCGCTCTGGCAGATCGACGCCTCGCCGGTCGATGCGCTCTGCGAGGACGGCCGCCACTCCATCTATGTTTGCATCGACGTATGGTCGCGCCGGCTGATCCTCTTCGTTTCGAAGACGCCGCGCTCCGAGGCCGTGCAGTTACTGATGCGCAAGGCAATCCTCGCCTGGGGCGTGCCGGATGCTGTGAAAACCGACAACGGCTCGGATTTCGTCGCCCGCGCCACGGTCCGGCTCTTTGCCAAGCTGCAGATAGAGGCGATCCGCTCCGATCCGTTCGCACCCTGGCAGAAGGGCTATGTCGAGCGTCATATCCGCACCTTCCAGACCGATTGCGCCCGCACTCTTCCGGGTTTCGTCGGCCACAACGTCGCCCAGCGCAAGCGGATCGAAGGCCGCAAGGCTTTCGCGGCGCGGCTCGGCCAGGACGAGAACGATGCATTCAGGGTCACGCTGACCGGGGCCGAGCTGCAGGCCGAATGCGATGTCTGGGCCGACCAGTTCTACGCGATGCGTCCGCATAGCGGCATCGGCAAGATGACCCCATTCGCTCGGGCGGCTTCGTCGACGCGCACGATCCGCGCCGTCGATCCGGATGCCATCGCCATGCTGCTGATGCAGGCCCCGGACAAGGAGGGCTTGCGCACCGTAGGCAAGAATGGCGTCCGCGTCGGCAACTTCCACTACCTCGCGCCGGGGCTTGTCGTCGGCCAGAGCGTCTTCGTCCGGCTCGATCCTCACGACGCCGGCGTCATCTGGCTATTCGATCCGGAAACCGACCGCCTGCTGGCGCGTGGCGTCAACAGCGAGCGCGAAGGCATCGATCGCGCCGCTCTGGTTGCCGAAGTGCGCGCCCTGCAACAGCAGGATATCGACGAGAAGATGGCGGCCGTCAAAGCCTCGCGGAAGGATATTGGCGAGCGAACAGTGCTCGACTTGCGCCGCCAGCGCGCGGCCGAGGAGGCCGGTAACCTCGTCGCATTCCCGCCGCGCTCCGAGATCCACACCACGCCGGCGCTGGACGCCGGGATCGAGGTCGCGGCCATTCGGCGCGGCGATGCACCGGAGCCGGCCCCGCTCTCGGAGGCCGTCGCCGCAATGCACCGGCTGATCCAGTCGGAACCGGTCGCTCCTGCTGCCGAGAACGTAGCGGTCCTGCACCCGGTCGAAACACCCGGCATCCGCTTCCGCCGCGCGCTTGCTCTCGAAGAGGCCCTGGCACGCGGTGAACCGCTCGAAACCGACGATGCGCTCTGGCTCGGCAGCTACCGGGCCAGCGCTGAATACCTCGGCCGCAAGGCCATGTTCGAGGATTTCGGGGAGGCGGCGTTGCGTTGACGCCCACCCAAAAAAGAAGCCCCGGCGAACCGGGGCATCAAAGTTGAAATCGAGGTGATAATGATGACGAACAGCCCCGAAATCAAGCCGAAAGGCGGAATTGCTCCCCTCAAGAACGTCGCGGCGCTGATGACGTTGGCGCAGCGCCTGATCCATCGCCCGAGCCATCTGCCCGGCATCGGCGTGTTCAACGGCCCCTCCGGCTACGGCAAGACCCAGGCGGCAACCTGGGTGCAGAACAAGACCGGCGCCATCCGCCTGGAGATCGGCGACTGGTGGACGCCGACGACTTTCGCGGTCGCGCTGATGAAGGAAATCGGCGTTCCGGAGCCGAAAGGGCCACGCTGGCGCCTTATCGAGGACGCCATCGGGCATCTCGCGCAGCCCGGCCACCCGCCGCTCATCATCGACGAGGCCGACCAGGTCATGTCGAAGGGCTTCGTCGAGACGATCCGGCAAATCCATGAGGCGACGAAGGTCCCGATCCTGCTGGTCGGCGAAGAGCGGCTGCCATCGAAGCTGAAGGTTTCGGAGCGCACCCATAACCGCGTCCTCGACTGGGTCGCCGCCCAGCCCTGCGATGCCGAGGATGCACGGCTCCTGGCCGATACCTGGGTGCCCGCCGGCTACACCATCTCGGATGCGGCGCTGGAGCGCGTCCGCCGCGACAGCCAGAGCAAGCACCGCCTGATCTCGGTCAACCTTGAGCGGATGACCGAATGGTGTCGCGTTCACGGCGTCAAGGAGCTCGACGCGTTCAACGAGGCCCTTGCCAATGGCGAGCCGGCCGCGCGCGCCCTCGCCAAGCCGGTCCGGAGGGTCGCCTGATGCCGGCGCTTCGCATCGACGATCGGCCGCACGGGCCGGCCCACTACTGGAAGGTTATGCGCGAGCTCGGGAGCTTCACGGCCGCGGACGTGCATGGCCGGAGCAATGGCGGCAGCCGCGGTGCCGTCATCCGCTATGTCCGCGCCTGCGCCGAGGCGGGCTATTGCGACCGCGTCGGCGAGAAGACATCCCAGAAAGGCCGTCCCATGCCTGTCTATCGCATGGCGGACACGCGGCGCCTGACGGCTCCGACCTTCCATGTCGAAAGTGACCGAGGCCGTCGTCAGCAGCAGCTATGGAACGCCGTCCGGGCGCTTAAGAGCTTCACGGCCAAAGAACTGGCAATTACGGCATCGACGGATAGCGTGCGGGTCTCGCTGCCGATGGCGTGCCAGTACTGCACCCGGTTGACCGGTGCAGGCTATCTCTGGATCGAGCAGGACCGCCAGCCAAAGCGATATCGCGTCAATCCCACCCGCATGACCGGGCCGCTTGCTCCATCCTTCCATCGCAACAGCGGCACCGGCGTCGATCGCAATTTGCGGCAGGCCGTTAACCTTAACGACTCGGAGCACTCGTGATGGCACGTGCTCCGCTTGACCAGGTCGCGAAGGCTAGGGCCGCGTGGGGCGAGGCCATCCCAGCTGAGGTGCTGGCCCTCGCAACTGCCTGCCGGGCAGAGACCTCGCGCGCCGTCGCAAAGCGCCTGGGCTATTCGGACGCGGTGATCAGCTATGTGCTGGCAAACCGCTATCCGGGCGACCTTCCGAAGCTCTTCGCCAAAGTCCGAGGAGCCTATCTCGGGGAAACAGTCGATTGCCCGGAGCTCGGCGAGATGACGCGGGATACCTGCCTCAACTGGCAGGTTACGCCCTTCGCTGCGACGAATTCGACGCGCGTGCGGATGTTCCACCGCTGCAAGACCTGCCCCCACCGCCAGCAGAAGGACGTCGCCTGATGATCACTCGCGTCTACCTCTATGCCAGCATGCTCGCGGCCTGGGCGTCGGCTTATTCGTCCGGCGCGCTCGCGGCCCATGCCACCAGCCTCAGCGTCGAGATCGCCATCTTTGTCATCGGCAGCGGCGTCACCGCCTTAGCTCTTCTCTGCGTCGCCGACGCAGCGGGAGGGCGCTGACATGGTCCTTCAAGCCGAATTGAAAGCCGATCAGCGCACCCTGCAGGCCGCGCTCGATGCCCAGGTGGACGTAGCTTCAGTCTCGCGTCACCCCGTCCACCTGGGCGATCTTGTCCCGATTCCGCTCGCGACGGATCGCAAGATTCGCGACGCGGTCGAGGCCGAGATGCTGTCGATCGCCGTCGAGCAGCCGCGCGGGCTCGGCCTCAGCGACGATCTGCGCCACCTCTCCGGCCAGGTCGAGCGCCAGCTCGCCCTCGATGTCGATCAGGCGACCGATCGTCGTTTCATGCGCCATCTCAGCTATGCGCTGCGCGATCTCGCGGCCGACGCGGCGGGGCTGCGATGAGCGACCGCCTCGTCAGGCTCGACATGATCATCTCGGTGGTCGAGGCCACGACCGGCCTGTCGCGCCGGGCGATCCTCGCCGATCGCAGGGATTCCGAGCATGTCCGCGCTCGGTTCGCCATCTACTGGCTGGCCAGTCAGCTCACCCGGTTCAGCCTGGCAGAGATCGGCCACCGATTGGGCCGGGACCATTCATCGGTCCACCACGGGATATCGCGCTGCGAGGAGCTGCGCGCCTCCGATCTCGACTTTCGCGCGACCACCGACGCCATGCTGCTGATCCTGCAGGCCGCCGACCGCGCCGGTCATATCCGCATCGCCGTGGCGACCGACCCGATTGCCACCGCCCGCCGGGTGCTCGCCCGGCCGGAGCGCGAGGCGGTGCGCGTCTCCACCGCCGAGATCATCGCCATGGCCCGCGAGCTCGTCGCTCTGCACGGGCCCGATGACGAACCCACGCCGTCCCCAAAGGAGCTTGAAGATGCAGTCTGATGTGAACCACGGCGCCAATCTCGGCAGGGTTGCTTTCGAAGCCGCCGCTGCCAGACCCGAGTCCGGCGCGCTCTTCGCCGTCGAGAACTGGGACTCGCTCAGCGACGACGCGCGCTCTACGTGGTCCGCGATCGCTGCCGCTACTGTATCCGCCGCTGGCTTTAGCCCCTTCCGCTCCCACGTCGCCAGTGTCGTAGCGGCGAACGATGCGGCGCTCGCTGGCACTGTCGAATTCAGTGGCGGCAAGTTCATGCGCGATGCCAGGGGCAATCTGATTGGCCTTGGCCAGATCAAGCCGCAGCGTCTCCTCGAGGACGAGATGGTCCGCAAGGTGATGTACTTTGCCCGCGAGCTCTCCGACCAGGTGCGGCGCTTCAAGGGGCACACCTTCGCCGACCTGGCGGCCTTCCAGTCGCTGCTCGAGCAGCAGTACAAGGTCCCGCCCAGCACCGGTAAGGGCAACTGCTCCTACACCACCTTCGACGACAGCATGCGCGTCGAGGTGAAGATCGCCGACCAGATCACCTTCGGCCCCGAATTGCAGGCAGCCAAGCGCCTGGTCGACGAGTGCCTGAAGGAATGGGGCGCCGACAGTCACGAGATGATCCGTTCGCTCGTGAACCGCATCTTCAGCGTCGAGAAAGAGGGCCAGATCAACCGCGGCGATCTGTTCACCCTGCTCGCGATCGAGCACAGCGATCCGCGCTGGCAGAGTGCCATGGAGGCGATCCGCGACTCCATCCGCGTGATCGGCACCAAAGCCTATCTGCGCTTCCGCGTCCGTGACGACCAGGGCGCCTGGTCGACTGTCACCATCGACCTCGCAGCGGCGTGAGGTGCGAGATGACACTGTATCGAGCCTATTGCTGGCGCGGTGGGGTGATCGAGTTCGGCCCCCGCATTCCCAACGGCGCGCTGCCGATCGACCGTGGCACAGAGCGCTCCGTGCGCGGCCGGGTCGAGCCGCTGGCCCGCCGAGCCTATCAGGCCGGCGTGCTGCTCGTGCCCGGCATTCCGGAGGCAGAGAACGATGTCGCCGCCCTCGAAGCGTACGAGCGCTTCAAGGCCCTGATCGACCGGAAGCGCCGTGCACCACGGCTGCCTCTGTTCGCGAAGGGGGCATGACATGGTGCCCTCCGACTTCCCTCGCGAGGCCCTCGTCCAGGTCGAGACCTTCGACCACGAACAGGGCGAGCTCGCCTTCAGGGCCCGCGTCGTCGGGCCGTCCAGCGCCTCGCATCTGCGGGTCCGGGCCGATGACGGCCTGATCTTCATCGTGCCGGCGGCGGACTGCCGGCTGATCGAGGAGGAAGCCCGGTGAGCATCCTCTTCTCCAAGGCCAAATCGGGCCAGTGCCTTTGGATCGTTTGCGATGCCGTCGAGGGCAGCCGCGACCTGTTCGGCGGGCGGCGTGTCTGCGGCGCGCCAGTCTCCCAGCCGACCAGCTACTGCATCGGCCATCGCCTCGTCGTCTACGAGCGCTCGCAGACGGCACACAAGCCGCCCCTCGAATTCACGCTCCTGCGGCGGCCGCCCGAGCCCGAAACCCACCACCGCGACCTGACGGAGATCTTCGGATGAGCTCCCTGCACCGCACCTTCCTCATCGCAGCTCTGCTCGCCGCTACCCCAGCCGCGGCTGAGACCATCCCCGGCTCGCGCATCGTGATCATCGACGGCGACACGGTCGCGCTTCCTGTCGGCGAGCGCCTTCGTCTGCTCGATATCGACGCGCCGGAGAGCTTCCGCTCGTCCTGCGAAGCCGAGCTTGTCGCCGGCCTGAAGGCAAAGGAGCGGCTGAGGCAGCTTCTACGCGACCAGGACGTCACGATCGAGCGCAGCGGCCGTGATCGTTTCAAGCGCACGCTCGGCCGGCTGTTCACCGAGGACGGCGACGTCGGCGAGATCCTGCTGACGGAGCGCCTGGCGCTGCCCTACGTCCCCGGCCGGAAGGCCGAGCGCGATGCGCATTGGTGCGGAGGTCGGCGATGACCGCCCCGAAGGTCTCCCTCGCCGAGCAGATCGAGGCCGTGCGCTTCGCCGAGACGCGCCAGCGCAGCCTGGCCGACGGCAGGACCATCAAGGAACTTCGCGCGCGGCAATTCGCCCAGCGCGACCTGGAGGCGCTCAACGCGGCCGCCCGCTCGCTCACCGTGCTGAAGGACGATGCCGAGCAGATCAGGGCCTTCCTGAAGCTGCCGGCCGAGGCTCGCGAGGCGGTTCTGCGCCACGGCGAGACCATGGGCCAGACGTGCCTGGAAGCTGCGAAGCGCGAGGCGATCGCCAAGGCCGGAGGGCCGGTTCGGTGAAGGGCGATCGTTCCGATGCGCAATCATGGTCGCAGCACGCCGAGTTCATGGCAACGTTCAGTTGCGCGGCTAGCGCGTCGGTCGCCGATCTCCTCGTGCTTGCTCGCGATGTTCAAAAACCTCGCGCCGATAGTCGCGGGCCGCTCCGGCCAGGATCGACAGGAGCACCGCTGTCCCTTGCACTATCGGTGGCGCGTGTCGGGGGTAGGGGATGCTGAATTCGTTGCCTGCTGCATGCTCCAGCTGCGCCGCGATGATGGCGTATTGCCATCGGCGCCAGAACTCTTCGGCGCCTGCGGGCGAGAGCTTCAGTTCTAGGTCGGGGCGGCCCGACTCGGCCAGGCGTCGCAGCGCGAAGTCAACCTCGACTATGCCGGACGGCGCCCAGCGATGGCCGGTCTCCTTCGCAGGCGCCTCCGCAAGGGCCGCGTTCTCGAAGAAGAGCCTCGATACCTCCTCGGCGCTCGCAAAGTCCAGTTTGGGCCTCGCCGATTGCAGCGGGCAGGCGGCATCCAGGAAGATGGCCCAGAGCTCCTTGCCGAGGTCCTGCATATCCACCTCCACCGCACTCGCCGCCACAACGACGGTGACAGCTTGCGCGCGAGTCGTGGAGTCCTTTTTGACAAACGGCGCGAAGCGCCCCATGGTTAACGCGTCGGTGAGCGGCTTCGAACCCGTGATCCGATCGACCAGACCAGTGGCGGCCACGCACCGAGAGCGCGTCTTCACAGACGAGATCATCCGGGAGCCGCATGCGTATGTCCAGGGCGTGAGCCTAAAGGCATGCGGACAGCCGTCCACTGGCGGCCGTTTCGAACTCCCGGAGCCGTCGCAGGCTTCGGAAACCAGTGGAGACACGCATGCAGACCCTTCATTCCATCACCGGCCTATCCGCGCGCATCTTCGAGGCGTCGGGACGCGAGCCTTTCATGCTCGCCGCCGATCTGGCGGAAGCTTACGGAACACAGACCGATCGTGTGACCGAGCAGGTCCGCCGCAATCCGGATCGTTTTCCGGACGACTTCGCCTTCCGGCTCACGGAAGCGGAGCTGAAGGTTTTGAAACCGCAAAATGCGGTATCAACCAAGGCAAACCGCGCTCTTCCGCTGGTCTTCACCCATGCCGGCGCGCTGGCGCTTTCGGGGGTTCTCAAGACGCCGGTGGCAGCCGAGGTCTCAGTAATCATCCACCGCGCCTTCGCGGCGCTGGAGAAGCGGGCCATGGCGGAGACGCGCTTCCTGCTCGCCAGGCTGCGCACGGATGCGACGCGAGCCAGGCCGATCACGGCGCTGGCGGTCGCGGGCACGCGCGAGGGATTGAGCTTCCACGCGATCTGGGCTGGCACCAGCTATTCGCGGGAGAAGCTCGCTTTGGAGCTGCGCTTGTGCGAGGCGCGCGGCCTGATCGAGGCACTTCCGGCTGGCACGCCAGCCCTTCAGCCGGACTTGTTCACGCAACAGGTCTGAGCCATGCCGGCCCCCCCGAACTGGCTCGACTTCGAAGAGAAGCTGCGCCGCCTGCACATGCTGCTCGACGGGCTCGCGACGATCACCATGCCGGTGACGCGGGACGACGAGTTCATCGACATCAGGCGGGACCGCCTCGCAGCTCTGATCGACATCCCGGCGCGCCAGGCCGAGAGCCTGTACGCGGACTTCCTCGCCCTGCGCACCGGCTGATCCGGCCGCGGCCCTTCTCCGGAAGGGCCGCATGACCATGGCCCGCTTCCTCGCCGCCCGTCCCGCTCCCTCTGACGCCGCGCCCCTCATGGCGCTCCTGGCGTCGAGCGAGCTCGCGGAGATCGAGGCGCAGCGTCGCCGGCTCATGGCGGTGATCGCCAGCATCGCGCCGCGCCGTTCCACCATCATTGAAGGCCGTTTGAAGCAGCTCACCCGCAAGGCGCTGGAGCTGCGGATCGCGATCGCGAGGTGCAGCCGATGAGCCATCCCGCCATGCTGGCCAAGATCCACATCGCCAGGAAGGAACTGGCGCTCGACGAAGACGCCTATCGCGGCCTGCTGCGCCGCGTCGCCGGCGTCGAGAGCTCGCGCGAGCTGACCGATGCGCGCGCCGCGGCCGTCATCGCCGAATTCAAGCGCCTGGGCTGGCAGCCGAAAGCTTCGACCAGGGCGCCGTCCGAGCGCGCCGAGATCCGCAAGATCTACGCGATGTGGGGCGCGCTGCATTCCGGGCCGCTCGACCGCGCTGCGCTGCGCAGCTGGGTACGCGGTCGCTTTGCCGTCTCGGCGCCCGAGTTCCTGAAGCCGGCGCAGGCGCGCGAGGCGATCGAGCAGCTCAAGGCCTGGCAGAAGCGCCTGCTCGACGAGCGGAAGCCGGAGCGATGATCCAGCGCGCCGATCTGCCCGGCCTGCTCGGCGAGATTGCCGACGCGACCGATATCGACACCGCGCTGATCGTGGCGCGGGCGGTCGGCGGTACGCGCGTCGACATCCCGCGAGCGGCGCCGGACGGGCATTGGCTGGTCGCCCTGGTCGGCCGCGAGCGCGCCGACAGCATCTGCTCCGGCCTGACAATCGAGGATGCGGATGGATCGCGGCGGGGCGTGCGCCACGAGGTCATCCCGCGCGGTCCTATGGGCGTGATGTCCGTCGCCCGCCGGAACGCCATCGATGCGCTGGAAGCTGGCCAGAGCGCGCGTGCAGCAGCGCGGGCGGCCGGTCTGCACGAGCGCACGGTATTCCGGCTGCGGCGGCGCCTCGCCGGCGACCAGGGCGAGCTCTTCTAGACGCGCAGGCCGGATTGCTGCATCGTCGTCGACGCGCGGCAACCGCCATGAGGCCCCTGGGCTGACAGCTGCCAGCCCCATCAGGTCCGCGCCCTCCGCGCATCTTCGGCTTACAGCCGGAGTGCGCAATGTCCGCCAGCCTCGTATCACGTCTCGATGCCTCGGTGCTGCGCGCCATGGCGCCCGCAGTTCCCGTCAGCAAGCGGGCGCGGCAGACCGCGATCATCGCCGCGCTCGGCCCGGCGCTGCCGGTCGTGCTGCCGGAATTCGAGATCGTGACGCCCCGCCGGATCGAGCATTTCCTCGCTCAGGCCGCTCATGAATCCGCTGGCTTCAGCACAACCGAGGAGCTCGGCGGCGCCAGCTACTTCGCCCGCTATGACGGCCGTGCCGATCTCGGCAACACCAAGCCCGGCGATGGCGCGCGCTACCACGGCCGCGGCATCTTTCAGCTGACCGGACGGGCCAACTACCGGCGCATCGGCGGCCTTCTTGGTCTCGACCTGGAAGGCAATCCCGAGCTCGCGTCCGACCCGGTGGTCTCGCTGCGGATCGCCTGTCTCTACTGGCGCGATCGAAAGATCGGGCCGATGGCCGATGATGACGATCTGCTGCGCGTCACCCGCGCGATCAATGGCGGCCTGAATGGTCTTGACGACCGTCGCCGCTATCTCGGCAGCGCCAAGCGCGAGATCGCGGGCCTCGCCGCGGCCGCGATCGTGCCGATCGATGCCAGGCACTATCCGGTGCTGCGCCGCGGCTCGAAGGTCGACGCGGTCGAGACATTGCAGGTCCGCCTGCGCCTGCACGGCTATCCGCTGACGCTCGACAGCGATTTCGGCGCGGCGACGGAGCTCGCCGTCAAGGCTTTCCAGGCGTCCGCCGGGCTGGTCGCGGACGGCATCGTCGGCCCGAAGAGCTGGTCGGCACTCATCCCGCAGTCCTGAAAGGTCTCCGATGCCTCCTTTCCTATTCGCTATCACCCTCATGCTCGCGGCCGTCGCGGCGCCGGCAGTCGCGGCCGAGCCTTCCGCGCTCTCGCTCGGGCTCTCCTCCGTCATCGACTGGGCGGCGGCGGCCATCGCCACGGCCGTGGCCGGCTTCGTCGCGGCTGGTCTCAAGCGTCTGTTCGGCGTCACCATGGAGGCACGTCACCGCGATGCGCTGCATTCGGCGCTTTTGACGGGCGCGAGCCTTGCCCTCTCCATGGTTGCTGAATTCGTCGCCCAGGGGCTGACCCCGGCCGATGCCCGTGCCGCGGCACTCGAGTCCGGCGTCGACTATGTCCGTGAGTCCGTACCCGATGCGCTGAAGGCACTGAAACCGGCTGACGGGCTTCTGCTCGACATGGTCAGGGCCAAGGCCACGCAGCTGGAGCTGGCGGGCCGTCCGGCCCTGGTGCTCGAGGCGCCAGCGCAGCCTAAGCGCTGATCGGAGGGCGTCTCGTGGGTGACATGTTGACCTTCCTGCAGCAATACGGCGCCGCGTTGGCGCTGGTCGGCAACATCGTCGTCCTGGTGCTGGCGAGCAAGTTCGTCACTCGAGACGCTCATGCGGCTTCGCTGGTCGAGCGCGACGGGCGCATCAAGGTGCTGGCTGAGAAGGTGGACGCCGCCGAGGACCGCGTTGCGAAACTCGAAAGCGAGTTTCGTCACTTGCCGGATCGCCGGAGCGTGCATGGCATCGAACTCTCTCTGTCGGACCTGAAGGGCGAGCTGCGCGCCATGGGCGAGCAGTTGAAGCCGGTCGCCGCGATCTCAGATCGCCTTCAGGAATTTTTGCTGGAACAGGCGAAGCGATGAGCATGGATGCCCTTATCCGCCAGGAAGCTCGCCTCATCATCCTGCGCGCACTTGAGCAGGAGAGCGACGGCCGGCTCAATTCCGAGCTGCTGCGCCAAGCCCTGGAGCACTTTGGCATCACGCGCTCGCGTGACTGGGTCCATGACGAGCTCAACTGGCTGGCCAGCATGGGCGCGGTCGCGATCATCACGGCCAACACGGTTCGGGTGGCCACGCTAACCTCGAAGGGCTCAGATCATGTCCAGCGCCGCCTGGTGATCGAGGGCGTGAAGCGGCCGTCGCGCGTGGAGGCCTGATCATGGCCGAGCGCAGGCGCCTCAACTCTCTCGATCTCGTTCCCGACCACGCCCGTGACGACATCGTCTGGGCGATGGGCGAGATGAACCAGCGCCAGCGGACGCAGGCCGACATCCTGTTCGAGCTCAACGACAGGCTCGGCACGAAAGGGGTCGATCCAATCTCGGCGAGTGCGTTCTCGCGGGCGAGTGTGCGGCTGCGCAAGCGTGCCATGCAGCTCGACGAGCGGCGCACCATGTATGCCGGTCTCGCCGAGAAGCTGACGCCGGAGGAGATCGGCCAGCACGACATCATCCTTGCCGAGTTCCTGAAGACCCTGATCGACGAGCTGCTGGACGCCCCGGACATCACGCCGAAGCAGGCGCTCGAGCTGTCGCGGGCGCATAGGGAAACCGTGATGGCGCAGCGCGCGTCGGCCGACCATCGCCGGCGGACACAGGATGCCGAGCGCGAGAAGCTGGTGAAAGCGGCCGAGGATGCGATTGGAGCCGTCGAAAAGAGCGGCCGCGCCGTCGATGGCTCGGAGATCCTGCGCCTCATCCGCGAATCCTACGGCATGACATGAAGGTCGCGCCGCTCCTCTACGCATACCAGCGTCGCTGGATCTCCGATCCCGCCAGGTTCAAGATCGGTAAGTTCGCTCGCCAGACCGGCAAGACCTTCACGACCACGCTGGAGGTCGTGGACGATGCCTTCGCAGCTGCGATCGAAGGCCGCCGCACGCGCTGGGTTATTCTTTCGCGCGGCGAGCGCCAGGCCAAAGAGGCCATGAACGAAGGCATCAAACTGCATGCCAAGGCCTATGGGCTCGTCTTCACCGAAAACGACTTCGACTGGAAGAGCGAAGCCGGCCCGGCATTTCGGGCGATGGAGATCGACCTCCCGCATGGATCCCGCATCACGGCGCTGCCCGCGAACCCGGACACGGCGCGCGGCTTCTCGGCCAATGTCTTCCTGGACGAGTTCGCCTTCCATAAGGACTCGGGCGAGATCTGGAAGGCGCTGTTCCCGGTCATCTCTGCCGGGTGGAAACTGCGCGTCACCTCGACGCCGAACGGGAAATCCGGGAAGTTCTACGAGCTCGACACGGGCAAGGATGAGCTCTGGTCCCGCCACGTCGTCGACATCTACCAGGCCGTGGCGGACGGGCTCCCGCGCAATATCGACGAACTGCGCGCCGGTATTGCCGACGAGGACGCCTGGGCGCAGGAATACGAGCTCAAATATCTCGACGAGGCCAGCGCCTGGCTCTCCTATGAGCTGATCACCTCCTGCGAGGATCCCGGCGCCGGCGATCCGTCCGGCTACCAGGGCGGTCCGTGCTTCGTCGGCCGCGACATCGGTCGGCGCAACGACCTTCACGTCATCTTCGTCTGGGAGCAGGTCGGCGACGTCCTGTGGGAGCGCGAGCGCGTCGAGCAGAAGCGCGCGACCTTCGCCGACATGGACGAAGAGTTCGACCGGATCATGCGCACCTACCGGGTCGCGCGGGCCTGCATCGACCAGACCGGCATGGGCGAAAAGCCGGTAGAGGACGCCCAGCGCCGCTATGGCGGACGCATCGAGGGCGTGCTGTTCACCGGCCCGAACAAACTGATCATGGCGACGGCCGGCAAGGAACGCTTCGAGGACCGCACCGTGCGGATCAAGGAAGGCGACCCGGCTTTGCGCTCGGATCTGCACAAGCTGCGCAAGGTCGCCTCGGCCACCGGCGCGCCGCGTTTCGTCGCCGAGCGCGACGACGACCATGCCGACCGGACCTGGGCGGCGTTTCTCGGCATCAACGCGGCCGGCGGCCCTGTCGAATACGGCTACAAGCCCGTTCCGATCGCAGCATCCCGCTTCGACGAGCGCGCCGCCGGCGATGACGAGGCGCCTTATCGCTTGAGCTCGGCCCGGCGGCGGAGAGGAATCTTCTGATGGCAACGCTCCTGGATGCCTCCGGCCGGCCCATCGACACCTCGGCGCTGAAGCGCGAGCAGGGTGCGCCCTCCGTCACCAGCGTGCGCCAGCCCTATTCCGGCGGACATCCGGCCGCGGGCCTCACGCCGGGCCGCTTGGCGCGCATTCTCCGAGATTCGATCGACGGCGACCCGATGCGCTATCTCGAGCTCGCCGAGGATATGGAGGAGCGTGACCTGCACTATGCCGGTGTGCTCGGCATCCGGAAGCGCCAGGTCGCCGGTCTCGATATTTCGGTCGAAGCCGCCAGTGACCAGCCCGAAGACATCGCCGCGGCCGACCTCGTCCGGGAGGTCATCGGCCGCGACTGCTTCGCCGACGAGCTCATCGACATCCTGGATGCCATCGGCAAGGGCTTCTCCGCGACGGAGATCATCTGGGACACCTCCGAGGGCCAGTGGCGGCCGACGGCTCTGCGCTGGCGCGATCCGCGCTTCTTCGAGTTCGCCCGCAACGATGGCGAGACGTTGCTCCTGCGCGAGAATGGGCCACCGCAGCCGCTGAAGCCGTTCGGCTGGATCACCCATGTCGCCAAGGCGAAATCAGGCCTGCCGATCCGCGGCGGCCTGGCGCGGGCAGCCGCATGGGCGTTCCTGTTCAAGGCCTTCACGGTGAAGGACTGGGCGATCTTCGCCGAGGCCTACGGCCAGCCGCTGCGGCTCGGCAAATACGATGGCGGCGCGACCGAGGCCGATAAGGAGGTGCTGCTGCGCGCCGTCTCCAACATCGGTGTCGACTATGCCGCGATCGTGCCGGCCGGCATGGCGGTCGAGATCGTCGAGAGCAAGATTTCTGGTAGCCATGAGCTCTACGAGAAGCGCGCGAACTGGCTGGACCAGCAGGTTTCCAAGGCGGTGCTGGGACAGACGCAGACCACTGACGCCACCGCCGGTGGTTATGCGACTGCCCGTGTGCATGATGGCGTGCGTGAGGATATCGAGACGGCCGATGCTCGTCAGGTCGCCGCGACACTGAACCGGGATCTCGCGCGGCCGGTGGTCGATCTCAACCTCGGACCCCGGCGCGCCTATCCGAAGATCAAGATCAGTCGGCCCGACCAGGCCGACGTTGAGAAGCTCGTCGCCAACGTCGCCAAGCTGGTTCCGCTAGGTCTGAAGGTCGGCATGTCGACGATGCGCGACAAGCTCGGCCTGCCGGATCCGGAGGCGGATGAAGAGCTTCTGGGCAAGCCCGCTGCGGCGTTCGATCCAGAATTGCCGCCGGCACGGCCGCCCGTGCCGGTGCGGACGGCACTTCAGTCGCAGCAGTCGCAGGTAGCGACCGACGCCATCGATCGCGCCGTGGCCAGCATCCTCGCAGACGAGGGCTGGGAAAGCCTGGTCGGCCCGATCGTCGCCGATATCGAGATGAAACTCGCCGGCGCGCAGGATCTGAGCGAGATCCGCGCGATCATGATGGCCCATATCGAGCAGATGGACGTCGGCGTCCTGGCGGACAAGCTCGCCCAGGCCGCCTTCGCCGCCCGCCTCGCAGGCGAGGTCGACGATGGGCTGTAGCCGGTGACGATCGCGCTCAAGCCTTTGCCGCCGCGAGACGCGATCGCGGCGCTGCGGGCGCGCAGGAAGCGGCTGGAGCCCAGCTTCGCCTGGCAGGACGTCTGGCAGGATATCCACGCGACGATGTCCACCGTCGCGAAGAGTGCCGGCTTCGACATCCTTGCCGATATCTTCGACGGGATCGAGGCGGCTCTCTCCGAGGGCGAACTGGAGGCAGATTTCCAGAAGCGTCTGCGGCCGATCCTTCAGGCGAAGGGCTGGTGGGGCAAGGCGCCCGCGCTCGACCCGGATACCGGCGAGACCGAGCTCGCCGAACTCGGCTCGGTTCGACGCCTGCGCACCATCTTTGACGTCAACATGCGCGTCTCCTACGCAGCCGGGCACTGGGCTAATTTTGAGCGGAACAAGGCGGCCCGCCCCTGGCTTCGCTATGTCGCGATCCTGGACGGTCGCGCCAGGCCCGAGCATGCAGCCAGGCACAATCTCTGCCTGCCCGTCGACCATCCTTATTGGAACCGCTGGGCGCCACCCTGTGGCTGGGGCTGCCGCTGCACCCTGCAGTCGCTCTCGGACCGCGACGTCGAGCGGATGCGTTCGAAGCTCAGATTCGAGCCGCCGGACGACGTCGATCGCGACTGGACCAATAAGCGGACCGGGGAGGTCGTCAGGGTGCCGGCCGGGATCGATCCGGGCTGGGCGCATAACCCGGGCAAGGCCGGCTGGCAGGCGACGATCGCGGCCGAAAAACTCGCGGCCAGCGAGGCCGCCCTGAGAGCCGCGCTGGGACCGCCATCCTGAGCGACCTTCAGGATGGATCGCTCCCGGTGGAAGAGCCATTTAAGCGCCCCGGACCGAGCCGATGACCCCGAGCCTCATAAATGGCCGCTGGCGGCCGTTCGCCTCGAACCGGTGTCTGGGCATCGGCGTGTCGCTCGTTGCCGCCCAGGCGTTTGAATGGTGTTTCAAATTCGATCCTGCGTGGAGGGGTGCGCCACGATTGCGCGCCATGGCATCGTCGTCGTAGCCTGACGGTGTTTGCAGCGCTTCGCGGGCGCATGTCTCCGGCTGACAGATGTCAGCCCCTCCGGTGCTTCACCGAGCGGCCATGGTCCGCTCATGACCCGCGCCGCCCTTGCCATTGCAGCCCATGCCGCCACGCTTTCCGTCGAGAGCGCCGAGGGCGCGAGCGCGTGGGTGCAGCTGCTGCCCATCGGTAGCTTCCAGAGCCGCGACGGTCGCTACAACGCCCATCGCCTTGCCGATCGTGGCGCGATGACCGCCGTCATCGCCGCGACACTGAAGCGCGCCGGCGCGACCGAGATCGTCGTCGATTACGACCATCAGACCGTCTATGCGGCCCGGCCCGAAGTCGGCGGCACGGCGATCGCGGCCGGCTGGATCAAGCAGATCGAGGCGCGCGACGACGGCATCTGGGGCAGCGTCGCCTGGACTGCGGCCGCCGCCGCGAAGATTCGCGCCGGCGAGTACCGCTACCTCTCGCCCGTCTACAGTTTCGATGCGGCCACAGGCGATGTCGGCGTGATCATCTCCGCCGCGCTCACCAACTCGCCGAACCTCGATCTCGCGGTTGTCACCGCGAGCGCGCTTGCTCTCAACCCCACCACCGGAGCCCCCATGAAATCCATCGCGAAGGCGCTCGGCCTGGCCGAGGACGCCGACGAGACGGCGGTGCTCGCCGCCGTCACCACCCTGCAGGGCGATCGTGCCGCCGTGGCAACCGCCGCGGGTCTCGCCACGAACGCCGCGACTGCCGCGATCGTGACCGCGATCCAGGCGGCGACGCCGGATCCGGCCAAGTTCGTCCCGGCCGATCAGGTCGCGACGATGCAGACCCAGCTCGCGCAACTGCAGGCCGGCATCGCCACCGACAAGGCGGAGACCGCCGTCCAGGCGGCGATGACGGCCGGGAAGCTGGCGCCGGGGCTGAAAGAGTGGGGGCTGGCGCTCGCCAAGAGCGATCCGGCTGCCTTCGCCGAGTTTGTGGCCAAGCAGGCGACGGTGGTCACGCCCGGCGGGCAGGACCTGCCGAAGAAAAGTCCCGGCGCGACCTCGCTCAGCGATGGCGATCGCGCCGTCATGAGCGCTCTCGGCCTCACCGAGGAGCAGATGCTGGCCTCGAAGAAGACGGAGACCGAGTGATGCTGGCTGCCGATCGAAACACCCCGCGCCTGCAGGGTGACGTACTCGAGCAGGGGCTCGCAGCTACGGTCGCCGTCTTCGCCGGCGCAATCGTCATGCGCAATGCCGCCGGCTACCTGACCAAGGGCGCCACCGCCACCGGCTCGGTCGGCGTCGGCCGGGCCGAGGAGCGCAAGACCGGCGGCGCCAACGCCGGCGACGAGAAGCTGCGGGTCCGTCCCGGCATCTACCGCTTCAAAAACAGCACCTCGGCAGACGCGATCACCGTCGCCGAGATCGGCGACGTCTGCTTCATCGTCGACGACGAGCAGGTCGCCAAGACGAACGGGACCAACACCCGTTCCCCCGCCGGCTTCGTCCGCGACGTCGACGCCCAGGGCGTCTGGGTCGAGTTCGACGAGGTCAAGACCCGCATCTTCGTCGAAGGCATCGCCAACCCCGTCTGACGCCAGACGGCCGGCCCGCAACCAGGAACCTACTGATGCTCGTCAACGCCGCCAATCTCGCGAGCCTTCGCGTCGGCTTCAAAGCCAATTTCCAGCGTGGGCTCGGCCAGGCGACATCGCAGCGCGCGATCGTCGCCACCATGGTCTCGTCCAGCCTCAAGGAGCAGAAATACGGCTGGCTCGGGAAGATCCCGAACGTCCGGGAATGGCTCGGGCCGCGCGCCGTCCAGAACCTCGAGCAGCACGACTACTCCATCAAGGAGAAGAAGTGGGAGCTCACCGTCGCCGTCGACAAGGACGACATCGAGACGGACAACCTCGGCATCTATGCGCCGATGTTCGAGGAGATGGGCCAGTCCACCGGCTCGCACTGGGACCAGCTGGTGTTCAACCTGCTCAAGGCCGGCTTCACCACGACCTGCTACGACGGCCAGTACTACTTCGACACGGACCATCCCGTGCTCGACGCGGCCGGCACCCCGCAGTCCGTCGCCAACACCGATGGCGGCTCAGGCACGCCCTGGTTCCTGATCTGCGGAAATCGCCCGCTGAAGCCGGTCATCCTGCAGACGCGCAAGGATTTCGGCTTCACCTCGAAGGACTCCCCGACCGACGACAACGTCTTCGACAACAACGAATTCGTCTACGGCTCGGATGCGCGCGGCAATGTCGGCTTCGGCTTCTGGCAGTTCGCCTGGGGCTCGAAGCAGACGCTCAACGCCGCGAACTACGCCATCGCGCGCGCCGCGATCTCCGGCATGAAGGGCGACTACGGACGCCCGCTCGGCCTGATGCCGACCCATCTCATCGTGCCGCCGGGCCTCGAAGGCGCGGCCCGCAAGCTGCTCAACAGCGAGAACGCCGCCGACGGCGAGACCAACGAGTGGAAGGGCACGGCCGAACTCGTCGTCGTGCCCTGGCTCGCCTGATCCGGATCTCCCGGACAGGCATCTGAATACCCGAGCGCGCCGGCCGACAGGCGCGATGCGAAGGGGAGCTGCAGCGGCCGGGCGGCTCCCCCACCATTTCGAGGATCACCATGACGAAATCGCGCACTGCGCCTGCCGACGCCCCGGCCGCGGACCCCCAGCCGGAGCAGCCGACGATATCTCGCTTCGGTTTGCCCGAGACGATCATCATCACCTCCCGCGTCGACGGCTTCCGCCGCGCCGGCCTGGCCCATCCCGCCCAGCCGGTTTCGCACCGGACGGCCGATTTCACAGACGAGCAGCTGCTGCAGCTCGGTAACGAGCCGAACCTCGTCATCGTGCCGAAGGCCGACTGAGCACCGATTCCAAGCGAAAGGCTCCGTGGGCAACGGCGGGCGGATGCGGTGTGGATGACCTGAAGCCGCAGGAAGAGCCGTCCGTGTCGGGAGAGCTGAGTAGGCGTCCCGGGCGCGAACCCGGCGCAGCGAGAGGGACTGCTTGCCCTTCGAGGCGGTGAGAAGCCGCCACCTCATTTCAGCAGGATGACATGGCTTACGCGACCAAACAGGACCTGATCGACCGTTTCGGTGAGCTGGAGCTGATCCAGCTTACCGATCGCACGATCCCGCCGGTCGCGATCGACGATGATGTCATGGCGCGCTCTCTGGGCGATGCCGCAGCCACAATCGACTCCTATCTTGGCAAGGTCTATGCGCTGCCGCTCGCCGCAGTGCCGCCGGTGCTCGTCAAGGTCGGCTGCGATCTCGCCCGCTATTTCCTCTATGGCCACCGGGCCGACAAGGATGGTGGCGTCGAGCGCGCCTATCTTCAGGCGATCGGCTGGCTGAAGGATGTGAGCCGCGGCCTGGTCTCGCTCGATGTCGGCGGCGCGGTGCCAGCCCAGGCCGGTGGCGGCTCCATCAGGGCCGAAGGGCCGGAGCGTGTCTTCAGCCGCGACAGCCTGCGGGGGCTGTGATGGCGGGCGTCAGCATCACCGTCGACGATGCGGCCGTGATCTCGGCCCTCGATCGGATCATCCAGGCCGGCGGCGAGCCGCCCATGGACAAAATCGGCTCCCATCTTCTCTTCTCGACGCAGCGGCGCTTCGAGGCGCAGGCTGGCCCGGGCGGCGTGCCCTGGCAGCGCCATGCGCGATCCACCCTGGCGAAGATGCCGGCGGCGAGGCGGGCGGCCCCGCAGCTTCTGCGCAATCGTGGCCGGCTCTATGACAGCATGGTCTACGAGGCGACCGCCGATACCGTCGAAGTCGGCACCAATGTGAAAACGGCCCGCGCGCATCAGCTCGGTGTCGATATCGAGCGGCCGGCGCGGACGCAGACGATCTATCGCAAATTCAACGCCAAGACCGGCAAGTTCGACCCGAAGTTCATCAAGCGCAAGCGCAAGCAGGCGGTCGCGACAGAGGTCGCGGTCGGCGCTCATGTGATCAGGATCCCGGCCCGTCCGTTCCTCGGCTTCGACGACGACGATCGCCGCGAGGTCCTCGCCATCGTCGACGATGCGCTGCGCGAGATCCCCGGCGTTGAGGGAGTAAGCCCGTGAACGCCGACGAGATCATCGCCCGGCTGCGCACGATGGCGAATTCGCCGTTCGCCGTCGTCGACGGCGCGGCCGCCCTGGCGGCGATCGCCGACGCGCCGCTGGCCATGCCGGCAGCCTATGTCGCGATCGTCGACGAGCGCAGCGAGCCGAACCGCTATTTCGGCAATGCGGTCGGCCAACAGACCGGCTGCCAGCTCGCGGTGATCATCTACACCCGCAACGTTGCCGACCATGTCGGTGCCGCGGCGGCCTCCGAGATCGGCGCCCTCAAGAAGGCGGTACGTCGCGGCCTGGTCGGCTGGAAGCCGGCCTCGGCCGAGATGCTGACCCATGTCGCCGGCGAGCTCGTTCGCGCCCGTGGCGGCGTCGTCGTCTGGCAGGAAACTTTCGAGACCACCTACGAACTGACGGAGGGCCTGTGATGGGCGTGAGACAGGGCGGGCGCTATCGCGTCGACCCCGCGACCGGCGAGCGCCGGCGCATCGAAGACGAACTGGCGACCATCCCGGCGCCGGTCGCGGCGAAGCCCGAGATCCCGTCGCCGCAGGCGGAGACCGCGGCTGAGACCAATCCTTCGCGCGCACGGGCGCGCGAGTCGAAGAAGAGCGAGGAGTGATCCATGGCGAGGCTGTGGCGCGACCAGGTCATCCTGGCGAAGAAGGGGGCGACGTACGGCACGGATTCGGTGCCCGCCGCGGCGACCGACGCGATGCTGGCGACGGTCGACATCACCATCGAGCCGCTGGCCGGCCAGGAGGTGCAGCGCGATCTGGCGCGGCCCTTCCTCGGTCACCAGGGCGTCGAATTCGTCGGCACCCATGTTCGGTGCGAGTTCTCGATCGAGCTTGCCGGCTCGGGCACAGCCGGAACCGCGCCGGCTTATGGCGTGCTGCTGCGCGCCTGCGGCCTCGCCGAGACCATCGTTCCGGCCACCTCGGTCGCCTATGAGCCGGTTTCGTCGTCGCCGGAATGGGTCGACATCTACATGGTGCTCGCCGGCGTCCGTCATGCGCTCGTCGGCGCGCGCGGAACCTTCGCGCTCGATATCGCGCCCTCGCAGATCCCGCGCCTGCGCTTCACCTTCCTCGGCCTGCTCGGCACGATCGCCGATGCAGTCGTGACCGGTGCAGACGTCAGCGCCTTCCAGCGTCCGCGCCCGGCGAGCAAGGCCAACACGCCGGTTGCGACCATCCACGGCCTCTCGGCGCCGGTCGAGAGCTTCCAGTTCACGCTCGGCAACCAGGTGGAGCCGCGCATGCTGATCAACCACGAGTCGATCGAGATCGTCGATCGTCAGAGCGTGGGTTCGGCGGTGCTCGAAGCGAAGAGCCTGGCCACGAAGGACTGGTTCGCGATCGCCCAGGCTCGAACCCGCGGCGCAGTCGCGATCCAGCAGGGAACTGCGGCCGGCAACATCGTCTCGCTCTCGGCCGCGGCCGTCGAGATCGGCAGGCCGAGCTACGGGCAGTCCCAGCAGATCGTCAACAACACCCTGCCGCTGATGTTCTGCTCGGTCACCGGCGACGACGAGTTCGCACTGACCTTCACCTGATCGGCGGCCGGTGCCGCCCGGCCTCCGCCTCTCTTTCAAAGCCGCTTCAAAACGAGGTTACAGCCCATGTTCGTCGTCACCGACCAGCACAGCTTCGAACGCACCGTCACGGTGAAGATGCCGAGCTCCGAGAGACCCGACGCGATCGTCGAGCAGAGCTTCCGCATGACCTTTCTGGCGGTCGACCAGGACGAGGCCCGGCGCTGGGATGATGAGCAGGCGGCACGTTCGCCGGAAGAGCGACGCGCCCATGAGCACGACTTCCTCGTCCAGGTTGCGAAGGGCTGGGCTGACATCGTCGACGCGGGCCAGCAGCCGATCCCTTTCAGCGGGCAGGCTCTGCGCCAGCTGCTGAAGCGCGCCTGGTTCGAGCGCGCTGTCTACGAGGCCTATCGGGCCGGGATGGCGGCGGAACCTCGCCTGGGAAACTGAAGGACGCGGCGCGAGCCTGGGCGCGCCACGCCAGCGGCCGGATCTATCGGCGTCCGGCATCGGACTCAGATCCGGCCATCCAGGCCCAGCTAGCGATCCTCGGCGTGCGTGTCCCGGCCGAGGCAGCGTCTCTCCCTCCCGAAGAGGATGTGACCCGCGTGTGGTCGTGCAATTGGCCAGCTCTGACCCTTCTCGCCGCCTGTGCGACCGCCTGGCGCACGGCCGAGGTCGTGGCCGGCGATCGGATGATCACGATCTATCAGGGCCTCAGCTACGCGGATGCCGACGTGATCATCCGCCGCGGCGGCCATGAGGCCGTCGCCTTCTCCGATCTGCAGGCGATGGAAGCGGCGGCGCTGCCCGTGCTCAACGGGGCTGGCGCATGACCCTTCAGCTCGCTCTCAAGCTCACAGCGGATGCGACCTCACTCCGGCAGGAGGCCTCGGCCGCCCGCAAGGAAATCGATGCGGTCGGCAAGGAAGCCCGTTCCAGCGCTGCCGATCTTGAAGCGCTCGGCAAGGGGCTCGATCGCGCCGGCGCAGAAGCGTCGGGGCTGAATTCCGGCGCGGCCGCCGCCCGCAAGGAAGTGGACGCGCTTGGTAGGGAGGCCCGCGAGGCCGCCGGCGCGGTCGACGCCCTCGGAAACAAGCTGGACGCCGCTGCTGCCGCGGGCCGCCGGGCTACGGATGCTCTGGGAAAGGTGCCGACGCCCGCCGCTGGTCTGACACCGAATCCGATGCGGCCTAGCCCTACGCCGGCGCCTGCGCCCAGCCCGACACCTCCCGCGCCGGCGCAGCGCAACAATGTCGTACCGCTGAGGCCCGATCAGCGCGCCAACCTGATGTACCAGGCCAACGACGTGGCGCAGTCGCTGGCGCTCGGCCTGTCGCCGCTGCAGGTCGCTCTGCAGCAGGGCCCGCAGATCATCCAGATCTATGGCGGCGTCCGTCAGACGCTCTCGGCCGCGACCGCGGTGCTGACGCCGCTGCGCCTTGGCCTCGGCGGCGTCTCGGCTGCACTGCTCGTCGGGGCGAGCGCCTGGAACAGCTATCTGCAGTCGACCAAGGCGGTCGAGACGGCGCTCGCCGGCATCGGCCGCGGTTCTGGCGCCACCGCCAGCCAGATCGAGCGCATCGCCACCGAGGGCGCCGCGGCGGCGAACATCTCGGTGAGCTCGGCCCGATCGATGTCGACCGAGCTGCTGCGCACCGGCAAGATCGGCGTCGAGAGCTTCTCCGGCATCATCGGCATGTCGAAGAATTTCGCGGCGACGATCGGCACCGATGTCGATGCGGCCAAGGGGATTTTGGCCGAAATCTTCGCCGATCCGGCCAAGGGCGCCGAGCAGCTCTTCAGCCGTTACCGCCTGATCGATTCGGCGACGATGCGTTATGTCCAGCAGCTCGTCGCGCAGAACCGCGAGGAGGAAGCCCGCCTCGTTCTGATCGCGAAATTGCCTGACCGCCTTGCCAGCGCGGAAAAGAGCATGACGGCGTTCGGCCGCGCCGTTGCTGCAGCCGGCAAGGTCGCCAACGACGGCTGGAATGCTCTCGGCCGTACAATCGACCGCGCCATGTCCGGCCCGACGCGCGGCGAGCAGATTGAACGCCTCGAGGGCCTCCTGAAATTCGGGCCTGATCGCCACAAGGCCCGGTGGGAACGCGAGCTGGCAGAATTGCGGGCGGCCGAGAAGGCCGAGGCTGATCGCGCTGCCGCGAATGCTGAGGCCCAGCGCAGCGACAACGCCGGCAACAAGGCGTTTGATCTCGCGAAGGGCTCCCCGGTCAACGAGCGGGCCAAGCGCCTCGCCGAGTTGAAAGATCAGCTCAAGGTGCTGGAGGATGGCCGCGCCGCTCCGAACCTCGAGCCCCACGAAATCGCTCAGATCGAATTTTCGATCGAAGCGACGAAGCGCGCGATCGACGGCCTGCGGGAGTATCGCACGGAGGCGGAGAAAAAGCAGGCGCTCGACCGCATCGACGCCCAGATCGCCCAGACGCGCGACCCGGTCACCCGGGCCGAGCTGGCCGCACAACGCGAGAAGATCGCGCTCTCGGGCGAAGTGGTGACCGGCGCGATGGCCGAGGCGGCCGCCGAGCAGGCCCGGACGCGTGCCCTGCAGGAGGCGATCGGCGCAGCCCGCACCCGTGCTGCCGACCTCGGCGATCAGGCCAAGGCCCAGCGCAACGCGACCGCGGCCGTCGCCGGCGGCGCCAGCCAGGCCGATGCCGAGCGCCAGATGCGTCTCGAGCTCGAGCTGCGTCCGCTGCTGGCCGCCGCCGCGAAGGCCGAGGGCGAGGAGAAGCGCGTGCTCCTCGAGCGGATCGAAGCGCTGAAGCGCGGCTATGCCGACCTTGCCGTCGCCGAGAAGGAAGCGGCCGGCCAGCGCCTGGTTTCCGACCAGGAGCAGCAGCTGGAGCGCCTGCGCGCCGAGATCGCCGTCGTCGGCGAGAGCGCGGAGACGCAGCGCAAGGTGATCGCGCTCGTCGCCGCCGAGCAGAAGATCCGCGAGCAGGGGCTGACCGGCGATCTGGCCGCCCGGTACCGGACCAATGAGGCCACGAAGGCGGAAGCCACGGCCAGCCTGGAGCGGCAGAAGGCCGCCTACAGCGAGCTGCAATCGGCCGGCTCGCGCGCGCTGGACACGCTCGGCGAGAAGCTGCTGCAGGGCCGCGAGGGTTGGAAGGACATGGGCTCGGTCGCCAAGAGCGTCGCCCAGGACCTGCTCTCGACGCTGATGAAGCTCGCGGTTCTCAACCCTCTCAAGAACGCGCTGTTTGGCACCAACAACCCGACCATTTCCGAGGCCGGAGGGATCGGCGGGCTGTTCAGCTGGCTGTTTGGCGGCGGCAAGGGCCTGGGAGCGGCCAACGAAAACGCCAAGGTCAGTATCGCCAGCTCGGCGACGCAGTCGGTGAGCAGCTCGGCAAAGCAGATCGCCTCGAGCTTCGGTGGCATCAGGCCGTCATCCGAGATGTCGGCAATGCTGGCATCGACGGCCGGAAAATACGGCATCGACCCCAACCAGTTCGCGACGCTCGCCCGCATTGAAAGTGGCTTTAACCCGGCCGCGACCAACGGCAAGCACGCCGGCCTCTTCCAGTTCGCGCCCTCGACCGGGCTGCAATACGGGCTCGGTGGTGCGGCGCGTTTCGACGCGTCCGCCTCGGCCGACGCAGCCGCGCGGCTCTGGCGCGACAATGCCGCGGCGCTGAGGCCCGTGCTCGGCCGCGACGCCATGGGCTGGGAGACCTATGTCGCGCACCAGCAGGGAATCGGCGGGGCGAAGGCTCTCTTTGCCAATCCGAATATGCGCGCGACCGATGCGCTGAACAGCCTGTCCTATTACCGCGACCGGCCGGGCCTGGCGGCGCAGGCGATCACCGGCAATGGCGGCCGGGCCGATATGACCTCGACGCAGTTCCTCGACGTCTGGAAGCAGAAATTCGAGGCGATGGGCGGCTCGCTCGATGCGGTAACCAAGGGCGGCGAGGCGGCAGGCAAGGCGCTCGAAGCCGTGCAGCCCGCCGTGAAGGACGTTTCAAGCGCGCTTTCAGGATCGGCGAGTGCTCTCGCCGGCGCCGGCGGCAAGATCGAGGTCTCAGCCGAAAAGATTGCGGGCGGCTCCTCTGGTGGCGGCATCCTCGAGACCTTGCTCGGCGGCATCGGCAAGCTCGTCTCGGGCATCGCCTCGACGATCGGAAGCGTGCTGCAATCGGTCCTGGGCGGCCTCGGCGGCCTGTTGAAGGGCGGTGGCGGATTGCTCAGTTCGCTCTTCGGTGCCGGCGCGCCGACGATCTCGTCGGGTACCGGCGGGCTCTATCATGTCGGCGGCATCGTCGGCGCCGCCGCGCCGTCTTCGCGACCGATCAACATCGCCGACTGGGTCGGCGCGCCGCGGCTGCACACCGGCGCCCTGCTTCCCGGCGAGCGGCGCACCATCCTGCGCGACGGTGAAGGTGTCTTCACCCCCGAGCAGATGAACAACGCCGAGGGCATCCTGGCGGCAGCGCTGAAGCCGCGGGAGGTCAGGCTCGTCGTCGACAACACCATGCGCAGCTCGACGGCGCTGCCGGGAGCCGGCGAAAGCTCCCGCCGCACCACCAATGTCCAGGTCTTCAATAATGGCCGGCCGGTCGATGTGGCCGCCGAAGAGGAGGATGGACCGGACGGCCGCCGGATGCGGCTGTGGATCGACGAGCAGACCGCCGAAGCGGCGGGCCGGCCTGGCTCACATACGGGCGAGGCGCTGCGGGCTCGCTTCGGCGTCGGATCGCGGCGGATCCGGCGATGAGCGTGCCGATCTTTCCCGAAGAGCTGCTGCAGCCGACGCGGACCGGCTATGAGCGCGCGCTTGGCGACGCACGTATCTGGATGCCGACCGAAGCCGCTGTCGCCAAGCCGGTGCGCGCTGCCTCGCTTACGGCGCAGGAGATCGCGCTCGTGCTCGACCTCACACGCGACCAGGCCGCGCGCTTCGACCGGTTCTGGGCCGAGGAGACCGGGCGCGGCACACTGCCCTTCGTGATGCAGGATCCCACGCTGGACGGCTATCCGCTCGGGACCGCTGACGGCCTGCCGCTCCTCGATGCCAGCGGCCGGCCGATCCTGATCGCGGCCTGGTGGCTTTGCATGTTTGGCCGATCGGCGCCGCGCGAGCGCATCATCGGCATCCGCTACCAGCGCGCCGTCAGCCTGATGGTGCTGCCATGAGCCGGCGCGTCTCCCTCAATTATCGCCGCGCGCTGGGCGACCCGGTCTCGGACGAGGTCCAGTGCGTGCTGATCCTGATAACCCATGAGGATCTGGACTTCGACGTGCGCCTCTGCAGCGATCCGGCCGAGCGCATCTCGATCGAGCCCCTTGTCTACGGTACGCGCTCGAGCTGGCTCAATCCGAACGGCGAGCCCTGGCTCTACGCCATCATGAGCGCCGTCATCCCGGATGATCGCGCCGAGGCGCCCCCGGCAGCGGAGATCGTGCTCGCCAACGTCGACAGCCGCATCATCGAGGCGCTGCGCAGCACCACGACGCCGGCGCGCTTCGATATCGCGGTCGTGCTCGCCAGCGCGCCTGACCTGGTCGAGTTCGAGGCGCTGGATTTCAGCCTGGCGAGCGTCCCTTACGACGCCGCCGAGATCACCCTCTCCATTTCGCGGGAGAGCGAGGAGGGCGAGTACTGGCCCGCCCAGCGCATGACCCGCGATCGCCTGCCGGGGTTGTTCAAATGACGCGCCACTGGAGCCATGACCTTGTCGGCATACCATATCGCGACGGCGGTCGCGATGGCGGCGGCCATGATTGCTGGGGCCTGTGCCGGCTCGCCTACGCCTACGTCGCCGGCATCGAGCTCCCAGCCTATGACGCGGTGCCATGTGCCGGCGAGATGGCCGAAACGGCGGCTCTGGTCGACGCAGTGGCCGACGGGCAGAACTGGATCGAGGTCGCCCTCGGCGAGGCGAGATCTCTCGACGTCCTGGTCTTCCGCCGCGGCCGCACCGATCGTCATCTCGGCCTGGTGCTCGGCGCGGCCGCGCCTGGGCGCATGCTGCACATGGTCGAAGGCGGATCGAGCGTCGTCGCGAGCTGGTCGAGCGGTGTCTGGCGCTGGCGGCTGATCGGCATCCGGCGCCACCGCGAGTTGCTCGGCCGAGGCTTCGCATGAACGCCGCGGTCCATCTCATCGCCCAGCCGGTGACCGATCCCGGCAGCGCCCGCGTCTCGATCGAGGCCCCGCAGGGCCTGACCCTGGCCGAGATGGTCGATCTCGCCATGCCGGGCCTGCCTGAAAGCGCGCTCGCGCGGCTGCGAGTCAGCATCGCCGGCCCGCGTGGCGCCTGGGTGATCGAGCGTGCCAACTGGCGCCTTGTCAGGCCGGCGGCCGGCATGACCGTCGTGGTCCGACTTGTCCCGGGTAAAGGCAACGTCGGCACGATCCTGTCGGTGGTGGTCACCGTCGCGGCCGTCGCCCTCGGCCAGTACTGGGCGCTGCCACTGGCCAGTGCGCTTCAGATCAGCGCGGGCGTGGCGGGGGCACTGATCACCGCTGGCGTCGGTATCGGCGGCAATCTCCTGCTGCAGGCGCTTTTCCCCTCGCGAAAGGACGCGTCCGGAGCCAAGCCGCACTACACCGTCGAGGGGTTTCGCAACTCGCTCAATCCGGATGGCGACGTGCCGATGGTGCTGGGCGAGCATCGTTTCGCGCCGCCCTTCGCCATGACGCCTTACACAACGGTCATTGGCGACGATCAGTACGCCTATCTCCTGCTGATCGTCGGGCTCGGCCCCCATGCCATTCGCAACATCAAGATCGGCGACACCCCGATCGCAGAGTTCTCGGATGTTGCGGTCGAGATCCGCGAGGGGCTCGAAAGCGACCTGCCTCACACGCTGATTACCAGCCAGGTGGTCGAAGAGCGCGTCGGCGTCGTGCTGACCGGGCCGTCCAAGCCAGAAACCCGCGCAACGCCGCGCGATATCACCCGCGTCGAGCTCGACCTGCATTTTCCGGCCGGAATGGTCTGGCGAAAGACTGATGGCACCGAGCGGCTTTGGTATTTCGATGTCCGCGTCGAGCAGCGGCTTGCCGGCACAGACACTTGGCAACTCGTCGAGCAGCTCACCATCTGGGCCAAGCAGACCTATCCGTTCTTCCGCACCGTCGCCTGGGACGTCCCGGTGCGCGGCCAGTACGAGATCCAGGTCGCACGGCTCACCTCCGAGTCGACCACCAGCCTGGTGACCGACAAATGCGTCTGGTACGCGCTGCGCGGTTTCCGCCCTGAATATCCGCTCGCCTTCGACCAGCCCGTCGCGTCGATCGCGATGCGGATCAAGGTCACGAACCAGCTGAACGGCGGCATCGACAACATCAACTGCGTCGCCGCGCCCCTCTGTCCCGATTGGGACGCCGGGACCGGCACCTGGATCACCCGCGAGACGCGCAATCCCGCCTCGCTCGCGCTCTATGTCAGGCGAGGCCCGGGCGCGGCCAAGCCACGGGCCCACGCACAGTTCCACTGGCACGAATACGAGGCCTGGCACGACTTCTGTCGGCTGAAAGGTCTGGCCTATGATCGCGTCCACGACACGGCCGCTGCGATACGTGAGGTTGAAGCCGAGGTCGCCGCAGCCGGCCGAGCCGCCATTCGCGACGACGGCCGCGCCTTCGGCGTCATCATCGACCGGCCGCAGAGCATCATCGTCGACCACCTCTCCGAGGTGAACAGCTCGGCCTTCAGAGGTGAGATCACCTATCTGCGGCCACCGGACGGCTTCAGGGTCAAATTCCCCGACCGATCGCGCGACTATGAGAGCGCCGAGCGGATCATCCCCTGGCCGGGCCATTCCGGGCCCATCCGCCTGACGGAGGAACTGCAGCTCCCCGGCATCGTCGATCCGGATCAGGTCTGGATCGCGGCGCGCCGGCGCCAATACGAGCTGACCTACCGCCGCGAGCGCTGGACGCGCGAGCAGGACGGGCTGCTGCGCCAGGCGACGCGCGGCGACCTCGTCGCGATGAGCCACAAGCTGCTGGACGCCACCAGCGCCGCAGCTTTCGTCTCCAGCGTCACTGACATGCTGATCATGCTGGATACCGACGTCGAGCTGGATCCGGACGTGACTTACGGAATCCAGTTCCGGACCGGACAGACCGAGGGCTCGCTTGGCGAGGTGGTGACCCGCGAGATCTCGGCCCCGCCGGGGCCGACGCGCGCGCTGCGCCTGGTCGGCCCCGGGCCGGTGCCCTCGGCCCGTGACCATGTTGCGATCGGGCCTCTCGCGCAGGTCACCGTCGAAGCCCTGGTCCATTCGGTCGAGAATGCCGGCCGCATGCGGACAAGGCTGACGCTGCTGCCGGCAGCGCCGATTATCGACGAGCTCACCGATCTCGAGGTGCCGCCGGCCTGGGACGGCCGCGTCGGCGCCGAGGTGCCCGGGAGCACCAATCCGCCCCCCGCGCCGATCGTCATCGCCGTCAGTGCCGGCGGCGATACGACCGGCACACCCGGCCGGATCGTGGTGCAACTGCGGGCGGCCGAAAGCGCGATCGCGGTCGTGCGCTTCGAGGTGCAGCATCTCCTCAACGGCGCGCCAGGATGGAGTGGCCCCGCGAGCGGCCTAGCCGGCGCCGGCACAGTCGCCTTCGGTGGGTATGCAGCCGGTGACGTGGTCCATCTCCAGGCCCGCTCGATCTCCAGCGCCGGCATTCCGAGCGACTGGACCGCGGTGATCACCGTGACCGTTGGCGATGATGAGGATGCGCTCGCGCCGCCGGTCTCGCTGACGGCAGAGGCGGTCCCTGACGCGATCCAGCTGACCGCGACCGCCGGCGACGACGACCTGACCTACCGCATCAGCTTCTGGCAGATGCCGGCCGGTGCGCCCTGGGCCGGCACCGAAGCGGCCACGCTCGCCGGCAGTCGGCTCTGCGAGGCGTCCGGCACACGCTCGATCCGGCACGCGACGGTCTTCGGCGCCTGGGACTACCGCGTCACCACCGAGGATTTTGAGTGCAACGTCTCGGCGCCGTTCGGCCCCGTCGCCGTCACCGGCGGCCAGGCCGCCCGCGGTGCCGGCGCCGGCAACCTGCGCGGCGCCGGCGCCAGAAACATCAGAGGAGCGGGATAGCGATGGCGATCCTCAACACCAGCGACCTTGCAGCCGCGGCGGCGCTTGCGGGCGCAGACAAGATCGACGTCTTTCAGGGCGGCAGCAATGTGCCGAAATCAGCCGATCTTGGGGGACTGGCAAACTTCGTCCTGCAGCGCCGCCAGCTCGTCGCCCTGGCCGACGACACGGCCATCGAGATCAGTCTCGGCGCCGCCGTACCCGGATTCCTGGTCTATTTCGGCGATGTCGCCGGCACGCCGCGCGGCATCTGCTGGATGCGCTGCGCCTCCTCGCCGGCGATCGCCGATCTCATCAAGACCGGCACGGTCAACTTCTCGACCTCGGCGCTAGGCGGCATGACCGGCGCCGATGGCGTCCTCAATCTCGCAGCCCGCAACGGCTCCTTCATCGTCGAGAACCGCACCGGCGGGCTGATCAATCTCTCCACGCTCTTTCTCAGGGGTGAATAATGGCCGATCCCGTCCGCTCCACAAATCTGCCCGCGGTTTCGTCAGCGATCGAGCTCGTTGTGAACTACGAGCTCGGCCCATCTCGCGCTACCGGCCGAATGCCAATCGCAAGCGCGCGCCAATTGCTCATGGCCGCGGTCGCGCCGCCGGTCGCGTTCGTCTCCGAGCTTACGCTCAACTGGCCGGCGGGCGTGGAGACTCGTGTGTATGGCGAGGCCAACCCCTCGTCCAACGGCGTCTACCTCAAGACCGGCGCAAGCGGCGCAGGCAGTTGGACCCGCATCGGCGCGCTGCCGGCCGAGGACGGAGGCGTCCTTGGAGCGGTTGCGGGCGAAGTCGTGACTGCACGGGCGGGCGCACCGTCGCTTGCAGACCGCTTTCACACGATCGATGTGGGCTTGGGAGCGGTTGAGAGCGAAGTCGTGACTGCACGGGCGGGCTCGCCGTCGCTTACAGACCGCTTTCACACGATCGATGTGGGCTTGATCACCTCGATCGATGAAACCGCAACCTTTCAGCCTGTCGGCAACCCCGCGACGCCAGTGGCCGCGGCTGCGATGAGCCATACGGTCTTCGCCTTCCCGGATCCGATCGGCAAGGACGGGCCTCTGAGCCGGTTCCGCGGCGTCGGGCTCAACGGCGGCGGGCTGGTCCGGATCAAACAGGGCAGCATTGTCGGCAACACCTTCACGCAGGTCGGACCTGATCTGCCGGTGCCGGTGGCGGCCGGCGAGTTCGACCTTGACGCCAAGGCGCTCGGCTACTTTCCGCTTCAGGCGGGGCTCTGCCTGGCCATTTTGCCCGGCGATGCATCTGCGCGCTATCTCGGCTCGACCAACGCTACCGGCTCTGTCGCTGCGACGCCGGTCCTCAGCGCGACGCCGGGTTCCGGCGATCAGACGTCGTTCACCGGCACGCTGGTCACGAATGCGCGTCTGGAGATGCAATTCGAGGTCGGCGCCCCGGCCGAGCGTGGCTCGCTCGGTCGTGTCGCACAGGCGGCGTCCGTCACCGGCGCCGCGCTTGAACTGCTGTCCTCGACGCAGCGCATCGGCTGTCCCGGCACGCCGGCATCGGCCCCGAACCTCAACACCGGCACCTACGTCTTCGGCGACGCGGTCTCGGCCTCTGGCTATCTCGTCGGTCTCGCGCTCTATTCCACAGATGCGTCGACCATCCGCCTGAAGCGCTTCACCAAGGCCGGGGATGTCTTCACGCAGGTCGGCGCGGACACGCTGGCGCGCGTCGCCGTGGGGCTCAACATCCTGACCATGGCCGATATCGGCGTCATGCCGGTGAGCGCCGGCGAGTATCTCGGCTGGTTCGGGCCGTCGCTGGTGCGAACTGC
>NZ_JAFKFX010000022.1 GCF_017308075.1 Allobosea sp. | reverse complement strand
GCCGGGATGTGACGCTCCAGGCTGAACTCGTAGAACAGCGCCTCCTGCGCCACCTGCCGTTCGCCCATCATCGCGCCGCCCTCCATCCAAGGACGACTGAATCAGGACTTCATACCCGCGGCAACGACGACTTTTTCAACGGTATCGGCCAAACCTGGCCGCTTGGCTGCTGGCCCGAAACTGCCAACCGAGTGAAAATCTCCGAGGGCTGCCCATTCCGAGGGCCGTGATCAGCTCAGCCAGTCAGCCTTAGTTCTCGTTCAAGCCGTGCGGCGCCCGCGTATGGAGTCGTGTTTTCCAAGACGATTCGAGCCGCACGACTTCCTCGGGCAGCATATCAGGGGAAACCCGCTGGAGGATCGTGAAGCGGAAGGCCTGCGGATCGCGATCCCGCAAAAGCTTGTTTCCGCCGTGGCCTGGCCCGCCCCCGTTAGGTGGCCCGGTTCTAATCTAGTGCATGGTGGGCTTGGCGGCCACGGTTGAGATGCCCGTACAGTGCCATGAGCAAACATCGGCGGTGAAATCCGCACTGCGTTTCAGGATCGCTCTTCGCGTCCGGTCTCCGGCCGTTCAATTTGGCGATGGACCGCGCAGCCGGATTTGGGGCCGCTCGGCCGTGGTTGTTGGCAGCAAATTGCCACGTCGATGTGGCGTAGCCAGCGAGTACCCGCCATGGCAACAAGGAGCTATAATTCGACTGATCTCATAAGGCACTCTAATTAATGGCGCAGCCAGACTTCAACGACCTCGCCGCCTTCGCCATGGTCGCAAAGGAGCGCAGCTTCACCAAGGCCGGGGCCAAGCTGGGCGTCTCGCAGTCCGCGCTCAGCCAGACCATCAAGGCTCTCGAGGAGCGCCTCAAGCTTAGGCTTCTGACGCGCACGACCCGAAGCGTCGCTCCCACTGAAGCCGGCTTGCGGCTTCTCGAAACCATCGCGCCGCGCTTCGACGAGATCGAGGCGGAGATCGCGGCGCTTGGCGAATTGCGGGGCAAGCCGGCCGGGACGATCCGCATCACGGCCGGCGAACATGCCGCGATCGCGGCCCTGCAACCTGCCCTGAAGCGCTTCCTGCCGGACCATCCCGACATCAAGGTCGAGATCATCGTCGACTATGGCCTCGTCGACATCGTGGCGGCGGGCTATGATGCGGGGGTGCGCTTGGGCGAGCAGGTCGCAAAGGACATGATCGCCGTCCGGATCGGGCCCGAGATGCGTATGGCCGTGGTCGGATCGCCAGGCTATTTCAAGCGCTACGGTATTCCGGAAACGCCGCAGGACCTGACCTCCCACAACTGCATCGCGTCTCGTCTGCCCACCTATGGCGGCCTGTTTCCCTGGGGCCTCGAAAAGGACGGTCGCGAGGTCAAGGTGCGTGGCGAGGGGCAGCTCGTGTTCAACAGCCTCGCGCTCCGCCTGAGTTCGGCGCTCGACGGCCTCGGCCTAGCCTACCTGCCGGAAGACCAAGCGGTCCCGCATATCCGCACGGGAAAGCTCATACGCGTGCTTGAGGACTGGTGCCCGCCGTTTCCCGGCTATCACCTCTACTACCCCAGCCGGCGGCATTCCTCCTCGGCTCTCTCCCTGCTGGTCGATGTCCTGCGCTACAGAGGTTGACGCTGCCAGAAGCGGATAGCCTCTCCTATCCACCCCTCAGCGCTAGTGCCGATGCCCGGACCGAAGCCGTGCGCGACAGTCGGATACACCCTGTAGTCGGTTTCGGCGCCCATGCTGCGGAGAATGGCGATCCGCCGCTCCATCGATTCCGGCGGCGCGATGCCATCCCTCGCACCGACCACGGCGAAGGTGGGCGGCTCGACGGTACCGACGTCTGCGTGGGCCGTATAGGCCAGGATGACGGCCGCCGGCCGGGGCAAGTCGGGTCCACCGAAGCGGGCCGCACCATGACTGCCGATGAACGCGGCCATGCGCGCGCCGGCCGAACTGCCCCAGAGCGAATATCCGCGGGTTTCGACCTCGAACTCGGCCGCGTTGCGAAACACGAGGCCGATTGCGGACGCGAGGTCGCGGGTGGCGACCTCTCCGCCCAATCCGACCCGGTATTTCAGGACGAAGGCGTTCAATCCGGCCCGGCTGATCTCGGCGGCATAGGGGAAGCCTTCATGGACGGAGCCGACATAGGCGAAACCACCTCCAGGAGCGATGATTGCGAACGGCGCGCCGGGCTTGCCACGCAGGAAGAACAGTCCCGCATGCGACTTGCCGGGGTCGGCGCGTCGCGCCTCGTCGTCATAGAGCTCGTAGAAGATCCGGCGGCCGCGACCTGCATCCTCGATCAGTCGGTTCAGCGCGGCGATGGTCGAGGGAACATCGACCTGGGTATGGTAAGGCAGCAGGCTGCCGATCGTGGAAAGCCTGGTGTTCTCGTCGAACGCGCGATCGTCCGAGGGCAGGATCCGGCGACCGAAGTCGGTAAATGCCGGGTGAGAGACCAACTGCCCCAGGGTGCTCTCGGCGGTCAGAGGCTGATATGCCCCTGAACCGGAGCGCTGGGGAGCCGTCTGGGCCGATGCCTGCGTCGAAGCCGAGCATAGAGCTGCCGCGGCGAGCCACTCGCGCCGTGATAGGCCGGTCGTCATGGTGATACGGTCGCCGGAACTGACCGAGCGCCATCGCGGCTTCGGCGTCGGCCACGGCGGGCGAACTCGATCAGCTTCATGGCGTAATATGTTCCCGACATGACGAGCCCGGCGATGGCGCCGGCATGAATGAAGAAGCCCGCGACCGACTCTTCGAAGTTCCACCAGTCCAGGCTCATCTGCATGGTCAGCTTCATGCCGAGGCCCAGAGCGAGGCTGCTCCAGACGCCGTAGACCGCCATCGCGCCCGCAAGCGCGCGCAGGATCAAGGTCCGGATCGGACTGGTCCCGCGAACGCCGAAGGCAAACCTCGCGAGACCAATGAGCATCGGCCAGCGCAGGCCGAGATGCACCGCCACGATGACCAGAACCCAATAGGCCGCGACTGTATGGATCTGTCGCGCGGTGAACCCGCCCCAGGGCGGCAGGAAGGAAGCAAGCGCATTCGAGATGAGGATGCTGGTCGCCAACAGCGCCAGCATCGCGAGCAGCAGCCCCCCAGTGACGAGGACATTGAAGAGGCTGCGGGGCTCGCGCCGCGTCCTCGGGAGATTGCCGTACCAGCGACGATTGAAGACGTTGTGCGCGATGAGTAGGACGAACATCAGCGTGCCCGCCACCTCGTGCGCGACATTGCCGAGCCACCAGTAGGACAGGCTGAACACGAGCAGGACGGCGGCGAGACCGTCCAGCCAGAGACGAAGGGCGAAAAACCGGCTCATCGTAAGGCCTATTCGACCGGTTTGCCGTTGAAGCGCGGGATTCGATAGGCCGTGTAGAGATAGTCGCTGCTTGCCTGGCTGCTGTGGCAGCTCGCGCAGCGCGCCGTGTTCTCGGCGGTGTTCATCTTTCCGTCGGGCCAAAACCACTGGTACTGCCAGTCGCCAGTCCGCCGGCGCTCGTCATAGTCGGCGCCCCAGCCCTCGCCCTTCTCCATGACGAAGTAGCGGAACAGCTTGCCGTCCCGAAAGTCGACCAGCACGAAATGGGTGCCGTTCGGGATCGGCTGCTTGTTCTTGACCGCTTCCAGCGCCTGCGGCGTCGTCATGATGTGCTCGGTGACGTTGCCGCGCCGCACGGTGGTGTAGTGGACGAGCTTGTCGAGATCCGGGAGCGTCGCGCGGGTGGCTTCGGCATGGACCTGCCAGCCGGCAGCGAGAACGACGCTCATCGCAGCAGCCGCAAGAGCTGCTTGAGTAGCGAATTTCATGGGGGATCCTCAGCGGCCGTATTGCTGGTCTGAGACATGCTCCAGCCAGTCGACGGTCTTCCCGTCCAGGGTTTCGGAGATGGCGATATGGGTCATGCCGGAAGCTGGCGAGGCGCCATGCCAGTGCTTCACGCCCGGCGGAATCCAGACGACGTCCCCGGACCGGATCTCCTGGATTTCTCCGCCCCAATGCTGCACCCGGCCGACACCTTCGGTGACGATCAGCGTCTGGCCGAGCGGGTGCGTGTGCCAGGCGGTCCGGGCGCCCGCCTCGAAACTGACCGTGCCGCCACCGATGCGGGCAGGTGACGTGCCTTGGAAACGGCCCGTGACCTCGACCTTGCCGGTGAAGTTCTGCGCCGGGCCGGCTGTGGGCGTCTGCGCGCCGGCGCGCTGGACGACGACCCGGTCACTTTGAGCGAGCGCAGCGAAAGGCAGTGCCATAGCCGCGAACATCAGAGCAGGAGCGAGCATGCCAGGGCTCACTTCTGCTTGAACACGTCGCGGGCGACACCGATCGCCGCGATAGCGTTCGGCCAACCGGCGTAGAAGGCGAGCTGCGTGATCGCCTCGACGATCTCTTCTTCCTTCACGCCATTCGTGCGCGCCAGCGCCATGTGCGAGCGAAGCTGCTCTGGCCGGTTCAGCGCGATCAGGGCGGCAACCGTGATCAGGCTGCGGTCGCGCTTGGCCAGCCCTGGCCGTTCCCAGATGTCACCGAACAGCACGCTGTCGGTGAGCTCAGCCATCTTCGGGGCGACGTCGCCCATGAGTTGCTGCGCGCGGGACGGTGGCTTCGCCGTCGCTGGCTGGGCCGCGGTTTGCGCTTGGGCTGAGCCCTCGAATGGCGCCGCGCTGAGCAGCAGCGCGGCAACCGACGCGTTGCGGATGGTTCTCATGACAGACCTCGTTCGGGTTGGAAGGTGGTTCAGGTTCGGCCGGACGGGAGCGTCCGGGCGAAGAACGGGGTCAGCTTGCCCATGGCCGCATCGACGTATTTCGGCACCCAGTAGGTCTCGATATGCGTCGCGCCCTTGATCTCGAACAGCTCCTTGTCCTTGGTGCCGGTCGCCTTCGCGAAGGCGTCCTTGGTCATGTAGAGGCTGTCGGCCTTGCTGCCGGCGATCATCAGCAGGGGCTGGTCGATCAGATCGAGCTGATCGGTCGCGTCCCAGCGCATCAGGTCCAGCAAGCTGCTGGTCGTGTACTTGAACGTCGCGTTCGGATGGGCGTGGGTCGTCCAGTAATACGCGTAGCCCTGCCGGTACATTTCGAAGGGCAGTTTGGCGATCTGCTCGTCGGTCAGGTTGGCGTCGCCCGAGTAGAGGATCTCGCCACCGGCGACTTCCTGGGCGCGCGCCTGGGAGACTTGCCGCAGGCGGTCCTGGACGGTGTTCAGTTGCGAAACCGCGGCGCAGGAACAGGGTCTGGAAGCCCTCACGCCCGTCGGAGGTCGTCTCCCAGCTTCGCGCCGACTGGAAGGCGCCGTGCAGCATGACGATCGGCATCGCCTTGGGATTCTGGGGAACCTGATAGAAGGCGTAGAGATGGTCGCCATGCAGGCTTTGCCCTTCTGCCGTGGGCTTGTTGTTACTGTAGGTACCTGGGGTCCTCACCACCGTGCCGCCGACAGCGAAGCTGCCTTGCTCCAGGATCGTCAGAGGCGCGGACTTGGTTGCCGATTGAGCGAGCGCGGGCGCCAGGCCCATAAGGCCCATCGCAAGAAGGAATGGCGGGATAAGGAGTTTGGTCTCGATGGAAGGCATTCGTCTCTCGTTCGCTGCTTCAGCTCGCGAGAAACCTAGTCACCTGCCCACTCTTCGACTAGCCATCTGGATTCAATAGGCTTGATAAGCCTTGCTAATTAATATCCTAGCGATCCCGCGGAGCTCGATGTCTGCTTCCCAAGAGATGGCCAAGTTTTCTGATGGCGCGCCGAGGTCACGCGAAGGGAAGTCGGCGACCGTCTCCGCCAGCGCAATGCGGATAAAGAGGGAATGCCCCACGAAAGGCGCAAGACGAGAGCGACGCCACTGGGCCTCAGGACCGAACTTGAGGGATGTACGATCGGCGCGATGCGACTGGGGTAGCTAATTGCCGAGCGCGATTGTCGTGAAATGGCAAGACAGGCGGTCGCCTATGCTGGGAAGGGGTCTAGCTCAATGCCAGATGCGGCTGTCGCAACGACAGTTTTGTCTGTGACGCAGGCTAAACGTTCTCCGGATTCACCAACCGTCTGGCGCGGCCAGACTAATGCCGTCGACTTCCACACGAGACAGAGACCATGGCTGCCAATTTACGGACCGACGAGCTCGAGGCTGCAACCGCGATACTCCATCGTTTCTCCATGCTGATCGAGAACGGTCTGGCAGCGAGGTTCTCGGGATGGCTCTCTTCCGGTGGCGCGTGGCAGGATTTCGTCCAAAGGCTCGAAACCGCTGGCTATAATCCCGCACTGCTGGCTCTCAGTATCGTAGCAATTTGCCTGATCGCCATTACTGCAACGGCAGCGATTGCCAGCTCAATCGTCAGCAGATTGCAGGCTCGGTCGCTTCTGTCCGCGGCGGCCTGGTTCGCGGCTGTCTTGGTCGTGGTGCTGGCGTCCTGGGTCCTGCTGGTAAGTCTCATCTCCGATCAAGTGCTCCGCCGCGCCTTGCTGAACTGTGTCGTGATCTCGGCCGCGGCGACAACGATATGTTTTCCGTTGACCACAGGTCGCAGGTCGATCTTCTCGCGTTGGCGGCGTGATCTTGCCGTCGCGATCGGAATCGCGTCCGGCGGCCTGGTGGTGTTGGCCTGTTTGCGCGTATGGAATGCGGCCGATCCGCTGCGCGATCTCTTCGCAACATTCGCGGTGTCTTTGCCTTTCACGGTTCTGGTCGCAGCGGCGTATCTTCGTCATCGCAGGCTGGTCACCAGGGCACTGTCCTTCGGCAGCAGGGCTGGATCGCTGCGCCGGAAGCTGGCCGCAATCTGGCCCTGGCTCGTGGTCGCGATTGTCCTACTCGCTTTTGCCTTCATCCAGCTGGATTTGACGATTGGAAGGCCGACGCGGGGCGGATTGTTGCTGATTTCGCTTCTTCTGGCTCTCGCCGCCCCCCATCTCGACGTCGCCATCGAAAGGCGCGGCTGGCTGGCGGCTCGATCGCGGGGAGGCGAACTGACCGGCGCGCTATGGCGGACTTTCCGCATCGTGGTCGCCTCATCGATTCTCGCCGTACTTGGCCTGCCCCCTGAAAAGTGGCCCTCCCTGAAGTAGGCTTTCGAGCCTTGGAGGATGCCCATTATGCCGCAGAAGAAGCACAAGCCTGAAGAGATCGTCGCGAAGCTGCGCCAGGTCGACGTGCTGTTGTCCCAGGGGCGCCCGG
>NZ_JAFKFX010000045.1 GCF_017308075.1 Allobosea sp. | reverse complement strand
GTGATCCCGCCGCAGGACTTCGAGACCCTGCTCAAGGCCGGCGCCAGCGCGATCTTCCCGCCGGGAACCGTGATCGCCGACGCCGCCGAAAAGCTCCTCGAGGAACTCAACCAGAAACTCGGATACACCCAGAAATCAGCCGCGGAGTAGGCAGCCGGGGAGCCGAGAAACCCGCCAGCTCCCCTCAGCCACGACCGTCATCCTGGCGAGCGAAGCTCGTCCCCGGATCCATCGAAGACCGCTGGCGCCCTACGATGGATCCCGGAGCTGCGCCGCTCTCGCGGCTGGTCCAGGATGACGCGGCGGGGCCGCAAAAAGCCGGGGAACGCTAGCGCCAGTAGCGGTCCCCGTAGCGGCGGCCATAGCCGTAGACGTCGTCGCGCCGCTCTTCGTTCCAGCGCTGCCAGCGACGCTGGCCCCAATAGCCGTGGAAAGCCGGTGGCGACGGGCGCCAGCCATAGGCGCGGCGTTCATATTGACGCTCATAGCGGTCATAGGCCTGAGCTTCGCCGCTGCCTACAAGGCTCAGCATGGCAAGCCCTCCGGAACCGAGGGCGAGGGCAGCGAGGCCGGCGGTAGCGAGCTTGCGGAACATGGTTCCTGTCCTGTGCTGTGGCCGGGGTCACTCCCCGTCCATGCCCCGGACCTTCGCAGCCCTGCCCTGAACCGGCCTTGAGGCCGGCATTCACCTGCCGTTCAACCCTTCTCGCCGGCCAGCGCCTCGCGCTTGAGCAGCAGCGAGGCGGCGATCACCGTGACGGCCACAGCTCCGATCAGGATCGTGCAGGCGGCGTTGATCTCCGGCGAGACGCCGAGGCGGATCGCCGAATAGAGCCGCATCGGCAAGGTCGTCGCACCCGGCCCGCTGGTGAAGCTCGCGATCACGAGATCGTCGAGCGAGAGCGTGAAGGCGAGCATCCAGGCGGCGAGCACGGCCGGCCAGATCAAGGGCAGCGTTACCGTGAAGAAGGTCGTCAGCGGCGTCGCGCCGAGATCGCGCGCCGCCTCCTCCAGCGAGCGGTCGAAGCCGGCGAGCCGCGCCTGCACCACGATGCAGGCGAAGCCGAGGCTGAAGGTCGCGTGGGCGATGACCACGGTCCAGTAACCGCGCTCGATATCGCCGGCGACGAAGAGCAGCAGCAGCGACAGGCCGGTGATCACCTCCGGCATGACCAGCGGCGCCAGCACCATGCCGGAGAATAGGGTGCGACCGGCGAAGCTGCGATAGCGGACGAGCGCCAGCGCGGCGAGCGTGCCGAGGCCGGCCGCCAGCGTCGCCGAGACCAGCGCGACGCGGATCGTCAGCCAGGCGGCATCGAGCAGCGGCTGGTTGTTGAACAGCGCGACATACCAATGCGTCGAGAAGCCGCCCCAGACCGTGACCAGCCGCGAGGCGTTGAACGAATAGGCGATCAGCGCGACGATCGGCAGATAGAGGAAGGCGAAGCCGAGGACGAGCGCGGCGAGATGGAAGCTGCCAAACCGCCTCATCGCGCCGCCCTCCCCGCCCGCTGCAGCAGCACGAGCGGCAGCACCAGCACGATCAGCAGCACGATCGCCACCGCCGAGGCCAGCGGCCAGTCGCGATTGGAGAAGAACTCGCTCCAGAGCACCTTGCCGACCATCAGCGTATCGGGCCCGCCGAGCAGATCGGGAATGACGAACTCGCCGATCGCCGGGATGAAGACCAAGGCCGAACCGGCGAGGATGCCCGGCAAGGACAGCGGCAAGGTCACGGTGCGGAAGCTGGTGAGCGGCGTCGCGCCGAGATCGGCGGCGGCCTCGACCAGCGTGCCGTCGAGCTTCTGCAAGGTGGTGTAGAGCGGCAGCACCATGAAGGGCAGGTAGGAATAGACCATGCCGATCAGCACGGCGGTGTCGGTGTTGAGCAGGCGCAGCGGTTCGCTCGCCAGCCCGAGCCAGCCCAGCGCCATGTCGAGCAGCCCCTGCGGCCGCAGGATGCCGATCCAGGCGTAGACGCGGATCAGGAAGGAGGTCCAGAACGGCAGGACGACGAGCAGGAGCAGGATGCTCTGCCAGCGCTTCGGCGCCATCGCCATCGCATAGGCCAGGGGATAGCCGAGCGCGAGCGCGATCAGCGTGGTCAGGCCGGCGATGCGCAGCGAGGAGAGATAGCTCTGCCAATAGAGCGCATCCTCGCCGAGCAGACGAAAATTCTCGAAATCGAGCCCGGCGAAGAACTCACCGAGCGCGTCGAAGCCGAGAAAATGCGGCGCATAGGGCGGCTGGTCGGTCGCCGCGTCCGAGAGCGCGATCCGCAGCACGATGAGGAAGGGCGCCAGGAAGAAGGCGAGCAGCCAGAGATAGGGTATCGCGGCGACGAGCAGCCCGCACCCGCCGGCGGCTCGGGGAACCGCGCCGCTCACGATGCCAGCACCAAGCCGGCTTCGATATCCCAGGACAGCCAGACCCGGTCTTCCCAGGCGAAGGGGCGCTCGATGCGCCGCGTGCGGTTGGTCAGCGAGACCTTGAGCAATTTTCCCTCGTCGCCGCCGACCATCACCTGGATCATGGTCATGTCGCCGAGATAGCCGATATCCCAAATCTCGCCGGCGACCTTGTTCACCGCCTGCTGCGGCTCGTCATGGCTGAGCCCGATCTTCTCGGGTCGCAGGCCGATGGCGAGCGCATCGCCCGGCTGGCAGGAGGGTGCATCCTCGTCGAGCTCGATCACGCCGACATGCTGGTTTTCCAGCGTGACGAGATCGCCCTCGACCGCTGTCACCCTGCCCTCGATCAGGTTGATATCGCCGACGAACTCGGCGACGAAGCGATTGGCCGGCGCCTCGTAGATCAAATCGGGCGGCGCGATCTGGAGCAGCCGGCCCTGGTCCATCACGGCCATGCGGTCGGCCATGGTCATGGCCTCGTCCTGGTCGTGGGTGACCACCATGAAGGTCAGGCCGAGATCGGTCTGGAGGTCCATCAGTTCGTATTGGGTGGCCTCGCGCAGCTTCTTGTCGAGCGCGCCCAGCGGCTCGTCGAGCAGCAGCAGCTTGGGCTGCTTGACCAGCGCACGAGCAAGCGCGACGCGCTGGCGCTGGCCGCCGGAGAGCTGGTCCGGCCGCCTGCCCTCGAAACCGTTCAGCCTGACGCGCTTCAGCATCGCGTCGACCCGTTCGCGGACCTGCGCCTTGGGCAGCCCCTCGCGCTTCAATCCATAGGCGATGTTGTCGCCGACGGAGAGATGCGGGAACAGCGCATAGGACTGGAACATCATGTTCACCGGCCGCTGATGGGGCGGCACGGTGGTGATATCGACGCCGTCGAGCAGAATCTCGCCCTCGTCAGGCTGCTCGAAGCCGGCAAGCATGCGCATCAGCGTGGTCTTGCCGCAGCCGGACGGCCCGAGCAGCGCGAAGAACTCGCGCGCATGGATCGAAAGCGAGAGCGCATCGACCGCCGTCACCTTGCCGAAGCGCTTGGTGACATTACGGAACTCGACCAGCGGCTTCGCCGCCGGGTCGTTCCAGGGCTGGAAGTCGCGACGGACGCTGCCCGGGGAGGAGCGCCGCGTCGCTGCGTCGGAAGACGCGTTCACCGCCCGCTCTTGACGCGGGTCCAGAGGCGATTGACCACCCGTTGCGTCTTCTGGTCGTAAGGGGTGATCGTATAGAGGCGGGCCATCACGGCATCGCTGGGATAGATGCCGGGATTGTCACGCACCTCGGCCGAGAGCATCGGCTTCGAGGCGATGTTGCCATTGGCATACTGGATGAAATCCGAATTCTTCGCCGCCATTTCCGGACGGTTGACGAAGTCGATGAACTTCAGCGCCGCGTCCTGATTGGCGGCGTCCTTCGGGATCACGAAGGAGTCGAACCACATCAGCGCGCCTTCCTTCGGGATCGAATAGGCGATCTCGACCTTGTTCTTGGCTTCCTCGGCGCGCTTCTTCGCCTGCAGGATGTCGCCGGAATAGCCGACGGCCAGGCAGATATCGCCATTGGCGAGCGCGTTGATATATTCCGACGAGTGGAATTTCTGGATATGCGGGCGCATCTTGCGCAGCAATTCACCGGCCTTGTTGAGGTCGGCTTCCTTCTTGGAGTCGGGATCGAGCCCGAGATAGCGCAGCGCCGCCGGGAACATCTCCTCGACCGCGTCGAGCACGTGGACGCCGCAATTGGAGAGCTTCTTCAGCTTCTCGGCGTCGAACAGGATGCTCCAGGAATCGATCACCGCATCGGGGCCGAGCCGTTCCTTGATCTTGGCGACGTTGTAGCCGATCCCGGTCGTGCCCCACATGTAGTTCACGGCGTATTTGTTGCCGGGATCGTATTTTGCGAGCCGCTGCTGGATTTCCGGCCAGGCATTTTTGAGGTTCGGCACCTTGGCGGCGTCGACCGGCGTGTAGAGGCCGAGCGGGATATGCCGCGGCAGGAAGGATGCGGTGACGACGACGAGATCATAGCCGGTCTTGCCGGCGAGCAGCTTGGTCTCGACCGTCTCCATCTGGTCGAACGTGTCGTAGACGACCGTGATGCCGGTCTCTTTCTTGAAGGCGTCGAGCACCTCCGGATTGACGTAGTCGGACCAGTTGAAGATGCGCAGTTCCTTGTCCTGCGCCTGGGCCGGGGTTCCCGCGAGAAGGGCGAGGCCGAGGGCCGCTCCGGTCGCGATGCTTTTCAGAACCGACGTCAATTCACTCAATCTGCCCCTCCTCACGGACATGCTGCGCTAGCGGCGGCAAGCTATCAGCTTGTCGAAAACGCTCAACCTCGATTTCGTGATCTTGAAGCGGTGACCACAGCTTGCGAGGCGCAGGCTCGGCCCTATTTCCTACTGCCACATGACACGACGCTTGCTCCTCCTCTTTTGCGTGCTCTTCCTGCTGCCGCTCGCCACTCATGCGGCTTGGTGGTCCTGGCAGCCCCTGGCCGCCGACTGGCGCCGGGCCGACTGGTCGAGCGCTTCCCTGCTGCCCGCCGCCGCGACCGAATCCGAGGCGACCATCCACGTCTTCGCGGCACGGGTCGGCCGCTGGCGTGGCGTCTTCGCGCACCATTCCTGGGTGGTGGTGAAGGAGGCCGGCGCCAAGGCCTATACCCGCTTCGACGTGGTCGGCTGGGGCAATCCGGTGCGCGTCAACCATCGCGAGGCCGACGGACGCTGGTTCGGCAATGCGCCGGAACTCGTCGCCGAAATGAAGGGCGATGCGGCGGCGGTGCTGATCCCGCGCATCCGCGAGGCCGTGAAGAGCTATGGCTACAGCGAATACGGCACCTACGCCGCCTGGCCGGGGCCGAACTCGAACAGCTTCGTCCAGCACGTGCTGGCGGAGGTCCCGGAGCTCGGCCAAGCCCTGCCGCCGACCGCGATCGGCAAGGACTGGCGCGAAAGCGGTCTCTACGCCGGCTGGACGCCGAGCCGCACCGGGGTGCAGGCCTCGCTCTACGGGCTCGCAGGCTTTTCGCTCGGCTGGGTCGAGGGCATCGAGATCAACCTGCTCGGTCTCGTCGCCGGCCTCGACTTGCGCCAGCCGGCGCTGAAGCTGCCCGGCTGGGGGCGCGTGGGGATTTGACGTCGTGCTCAGGCTTGCCCCGAGCATCTCAGGCCGCGGAAAGCTCCGGTCAGCGCCACTCGTCGTGAGATTCTCGGATCGGCGCTTCGCTTCGTCCGAGAATGACCTGCCTTGTCAATTCCGCAGCACGAGGCAGGCCCCGCCGGCCTGCCGCAGGCGGTTGCAGGTCACGGTGGCCTCGCGCAGGCTCTGCGCCGGCAGCCTGACCCGGTAATAGCGCGCCCTGCCCCGACCCGGCACCGCCGAGCCGAGAACCATGGTGGGCTTGCCGGCGAGCAATGCGGCGAAGCGGGCAGCGACGCGCTGATAGGAGGCGATGGCGCGGGCCTTCGAAGGATTTCCGGCAAGCTGGACACCGAACGGGCCATAGGCGCCCTCGATCAGCACGGCCGGGGCGGTCGTCCGGATCGAGGCGACGGCGGTCAGGCAGTCGGTTTCCTGCGTCGTCGCCGGCGGGGGTGATTCGCCGGGACCGAGGCGCCATTCCTCGACCGAGCGTCCGGTGATGAAGCGGACATAGGCTTGCGTCTCATAGGGCAGCGAACCGCCGCGCGCGACCCAGCGGGCGAGCCGATTGGGGCCGCCATTATAGGCGGCGGCGGCGAGGCCGAGATTGCCGAACTGCCCCTTGAGCGCCGCCAGGAAGGCGGCCGAATGCGGGATCGCCGCCTCAGGATCGAAAGGATCGGCGAGGCCGCGTTCGTTCGCAGTGCCCGGCATGAACTGGGCGATGCCCTGCGCCCCGGCCGGGCTGGTGACATGAGGGCGGAAGCTGCTCTCGCGCCAGATCAGCCGGGTGAAGAAGGCGACCGGCAGCTCATGCTGCTTCGCCGCCCCCTCGATCAGGCGACAGATGGTCTGCGCCACGCTCTCCTGCTGTGGCTCGGCCAACGCCGGGCCACCGGACAAGGTCGCGGCCAGCGCCGCGACGACAGCGCGGCGCCCACCTTGCCTCACGCAGCTTCCAGCGCCTGCGCCAGATCGGAGATCAGGTCCTCGATGTTCTCGATGCCGACCGAGATCCGGATCAGCGCATCGGTCAGGCCGATCTCCTCGCGCAGTTCGCGAGCGACGCCGGAATGGGTCATCGCGGCGGGGTGCGAGACCAGCGTCTCCGTACCGCCTAGGCTGACCGCGAGCTTCATGATCTGGAGATTGTCGAGGACCGCGAAGGCCTCCTTCTCGCCGCCCTTCACATCGAAGGCGAAGGTCGAGCCGGGCTGGCTGCACTGCCGGTCGAAAACCGCCTTGCGCGGATCGCCATCCCTGAGATTGCCGAGATAATGCACCTTGGCGATCTTCGGGTGGTTCAGCAGGTAATCCGCGACCTTGCGGCCGTTCTCATTGGCCCGCTGCATGCGGATGTCGAGCGTCTCCAGCGAGCGCATCAGCATCCAGCACGAGTTCGGATCGAGCTGGGTGCCGAGCGAACCGCGCCAGGCCTTGACCTGCCGCACCAGGGCTTCCGAGCCGCTGATCGAACCGCCAACGAGATCACTGTGGCCGCCGACATATTTCGTCAGCGAGAGCAGGGAGAGATCGGCGCCGTGCTTCAGCGGCTTCTGGAAGATCGGCCCGAGCATGGTATTGTCGACCACGACCGGCGGGCGATGGCCCTGGCTCTTCTCCAGCTCGTCGGCGATCGCCTTGCAGGCCGAGAGATCGACGAGGCCGTTGGTCGGATTGGCCGGCGTCTCGACCAGGATCATCGCGACCCGGCCCTTGGCGGCGGCGTTCTGCGCGACCTTGCGCATCTGGGCGACGTCGATGCCGTCGGTGAAGCCGAAAGGCGTGACGCCGAAAGCGCCCATCTGGTTCTTCAGCAGGGTCTCGGTGCCGCCATAGAGCGGGCGGCTGTGGAGGATGGTGTCGCCCGGCCGCAGGAAGGCGAAGCAGGTGGTGGCGATCGCCGCCATGCCGCTGGCGAAGACCGCGCATTTCTCGGCCTCGTCCCAGATCGCCAGACGGTCCTCCAGGATCTCCATGTTCGGATGGTTGAAGCGCGAATAGACCAGGCCCGACTTCTCGCCCGGCTTGAGCTGGCGGCGGCCGGCGGTCAGGTCGAAGAAATCCTTGCCCTGCTGAGCGTTCTCGAAAACGAAGGTCGAGGTCAGGAAGACTGGCGGCTTGAGCGAGCCCTCGGACATCGCCGGCGAATAGCCGAAGCCCATCATCAGGGTTTCGGGGTGAAGCTTGCGATTGGCGATCCGGTCCTTGTGATAGTCGTCCTGGCTCATGATCCGCCTCCGTTGCCGGTGCACCGCACCGCTTTCGTGGCCCCAGCCTATGACGATCCGGGCGCCATTGCATGAATGATCATCGACATTCTAAGGATCGCTTGAGCAAGATTCCGCTCAATCTTTCTGGAGATGGAGCAGATCATGCTCGACAGCACCGACCGCCGCATGCTCGCCCTGCTGCAGGAGGATGGCCGCATCACCAATCACGATCTCTCGCAGAAGGTCGGGCTGTCGCCGACGCCCTGCCTGCGCCGGCTGAAACGGCTGGAAGAGAGCGGCGTGATCAAGGGCTATTCGGCGATCGTCGACCCCAAGGCCTATGGCCTGCCCTTCAGCGTCTTCGTCTCGGTGCGCCTCAGCCAGCAGACCCAGGAGCACATCGCCGAATTCGAAAAAGCCGTCGAAACCTGGCCGGAAGTCGCCGAATGCTATCTGATGACGGGATCGCAGGATTATCTGCTGCGCGTGCTGACCGACGGCATCGAGGGCTATGAGCGCTTCCTGAAGCTCAAGGTCACGCGACTGAAATGCATCCAGTCGGTCGAGTCGAACTTCGCGCTGGCGACGATCAAGAAGCGGGTCGGGCTGCCGCCGCTGTGAGCCTCAGCCGCCGGCGCGGTCGATCGCGCGCCTGACCACCTGCGTGACCTCGCTGTCCGAGAGGAAGAGGTCATGGCGCAGCATGCTCCAGCCGCGCCCAGCCGTATCGGCGACGCGCACCCCGAGCCCTTCGAGACGCTCGCGATCGGCAGCGCCGGCCCGGGCGACGCCGCCGGCGATGCGCGAGGAGACGGCCAGCGCCCGGTCGCCGGGGTCGATGATCACGGTCATGCGCCTGGCGATCGGGCCGAGCTTCGACACCGTCTGCTCGAAGGCATCGATGTCGACATCGGGTGAAGCGAAGACGACGGAGCCGATCCTGTCGGTGAAGCCCGGCAGGTCGCGCAGTTCGCGCAGGCCTTCCAGAGCCAGGAAGGTCCCCATCGAATGGGCGACGATGTGGACACGACCGGCGATCGGGTTGGCGACCAGCGCCTTCAGCGTCTGGACGAAGCCGTCGCGCGACCAGAGCGCGCTCTCGCGGTCATAGGCATAGGCGAGCAGCCCGCCGCCGGAGGGCCAGGTGAAGAGCGCGGTCCGGCCATCGAAGGCGAGCGCATGCGAGAGCTGGCCGGCGCTGCGAGCCGCCGATTCAAAGGTCTCGTTGTAGCCATGGACATAAAGCAGCACGTCGCGGCCATTGGCGGCCTCGGCGAAGACCCGCGCCGCGTCGCCCGAATTGCGACGCTGGACGCCGAGCACCGCCCAGTCGCCGCTGACGACGGAACTCACCTGCGCCGCGACGCCACGGCCCGGCGCCGCCAGGCGCGCCTCGGCGAAGGTCAGCCCGCTGCCGCGATCCGAACCGAAATAGGGCGGCCGGTCGCCCGTCGGCTTGCGGGTCGTGGCGACGAGCAGTTGCGGCTCCTTGCCGAAGGCCGAAGCATCGGCCGGTCCGGTGAACGGCGAGACCATCGCCTCGCTCGGGACGCAGGCGGCGAGCGCCGGCCCGAGCAGCGGAACGAGAAGGAAGGAACGACGGGACACGGCAGGCCGCGAGGCTGACATGGCAGGAATCCGGGAACTGGGGAGCGCGCGCCAACCGGCCGCCGAGGCCTTAAGCCAAATCAACGCGGCCAGAATGCGGCGCAGCGACGACCGCTCAGCGGCCGGCGATCGCTGCCGGCGCCGTCACCACCAATTCGACGGTCGAGCCGAAGGTGCCGACCACGCCACCGGCGATGTCGCCGAGCCTGTCGCCGAAGCCGGGACCGGCGATCGCTATGCCCCGGTCGGCCTGGAGACGGCGGCCGATCAATTGCACCACCTTGGGCGAGGAGGCGAATTTGCCGTGGTTGAGCTGGTCGCTCGTCGAGATGTCCGAGAGATCGATGATATGGGCGCCGTTGCGGGCGAGATCGGCAACGATCTCGGTATCCTTGGCGGAGATGGCGCCGAGCCGCGTCTTGTCGCCGGCGAAGCGTCGCGAGAAGGCGAGCGCGCGGTCGTCGGCGGAAACGAACACGGTGATCTCGCGCTTGATCTCTCTGAGCTGCGTCTTGAACACGTCGAGATCGATATCTGGCGCCGCGAGCATGACGTTGCGCAGCTTGCCGCCGAAATTGCCGTCACCGCGGATAGCCGCCTGCCGCAACGCCTCCAGCGTCACCAGCGTGCCCATGGAATGAGCGAGGATGTCGATCCGGCTCGCCCCGAGCTCGCGCGAGATGCCCCGCAGGGCCGCCTCGAGGAAATCCCGCGAATAGAAGGCGCTCTCGCGATCATAGGGATATTGCAGCAATTGCCCGCGCGAAGGCCAGGTGAACAGCACGGCCACGCCCTTGAATCCGGCATCATGGACGATCTGGGCGAAGCGATAGGAGGCGTCGGCGAAATTGGTGTTGTAGCCATGGACGAAGACGAGCACGTCACGGTCGACCGGCTTGCGTCTGGCGAGTTCAGCGCGGACCTGCGCGGTGATCGGGGCACGTTCCAGCGACGTGACCTTGCTGACGGCGAAATGCAGCGAGGGATCGGCCTTCGCACCGACGGCCGGCAACTCGAGCTCGCCGGTCTTGTGGGCCCGCGGCACCGTCATGTCGAGTCGGGCGAAGGACAGGGTCGCGGCCCGCTCGCCGGTAAAATAGCTCGGCTCCTCGGCCGGCGCGCGCGTCGTCGCGACGAAGATCGGGAAGCTGGCGACGGTGTCGCCCTGCGCCGTGTCGGCCAGGACCAGGGTACGCGGCGTGCCCCCGCAGGCGCCGAGCGCAAGAGGGGCCAGCAAGGCCAGCACGATCAATCGAAACCGGGACAACAGGCGGCGCTCCAACAACCGGCGATTCGTCCCACCGCGGTGCCCGCGGATCAAGTGCCGCCAGGACACAGGCCCCTTACAATCGCGCTCTTCCTCCGCGGCCATGCACTTGCTACCAGCAGGGCATGATCGACCTGAACGCGCTCGGCAATGCGATTCTGGCGGGTGATCGGGCAGCGCTGGCGCGAGCCATCACGCTGGCCGAAAGCCGCCGGGCCGACCATCGCGAATTGGCGCAAGCCCTGCTGCAAAGGCTCTTGCCGCATGCCGGCAAGGCGATCCGCGTCGGCATCACCGGCGTACCGGGCGTCGGCAAGTCGACGACGATCGACGCGCTCGGCTCCTATCTGACCGGGCTCGGCCACAAGGTCGCCGTGCTGGCGGTCGACCCGTCATCGACCCGCACCGGCGGCTCGATTCTCGGCGACAAGACGCGGATGGCCCGGCTCGCGGTCGACCCCGACGCCTATATCCGGCCCTCGCCCTCGTCCGGAACGCTCGGCGGCGTCGCCGCGAAGACGCGCGAGACCATGCTGCTCTGCGAGGCCGCCGGCTTCGATGTGATCCTGGTCGAGACCGTCGGCGTCGGCCAGTCGGAAACCGCGGTCGCCGACCTCACCGACTTCTTCCTGGTGCTGATGCTGCCCAATGCCGGCGACGAATTGCAGGGTATCAAGAAGGGCATCATCGAGCTCGCCGACATGATCGCGGTCAACAAGGCCGACGGCGACGGTGCCACCGCGGCGCGGGCCGCAGCGGCCCAGTACAAGGCGGCGCTGCACATCCTCGCACCGGCCTCGGCGCTCTGGTCGACACCTGTCGTGACCATCTCCGGGCTGACCGGAGACGGGCTCGAGAAGCTCTGGGCGAAGATCGAGGAGCACCGCGACCGCCTGGCAGCCAAGGGCCTGATCGCCGAGAAGCGGCGCCAGCAGGATGTGAAATGGATGTGGGCGATGGTCCAGGACCGGCTCCAGGCCAGACTGCGGCACGATCCGGCGCTGAAGGCGCGCACGCCGAAGCTCGAGGCCGCAGTGGCGAGCGGCGAGATGCCGCCGACGCTGGCCGCCGCCGAAATCGCCCGGGCGCTCGGCCTGTGACCGCGGCGACGGGCGTCGATCTGCTCGTCACCGGCTTCGGCCCTTTTCCCCATGTCCGGGTCAACCCGACCGCAGCACTCGCCCGGGCTGTCGCGGGCCGGCTGGCCCGGGCCGGCATGGACGCAAGAGCGCTGGTTCTGGAAACCAGCTATTCGGGCGGCCTTCCGGCACTGCGCCGGCATCTCGACGAGACCCGTCCGCGCGCGGTGCTGATGCTCGGCCTCGCCGCCCGCGCCCGCTTCGTTCGGGTCGAGCTGTTCGCGCGCGGCCGCTCGAGCCGGCTGCACGCCGATGCCCGCGGCGCGACGCCAATGGCAGCGCCCGCCCCTGCGCGCGGCATGCCGCTGCGCAGCTCAGCCAGCACAGGCGCGGCACTCGAAACACTGCGCCGGGCCGGTATCAGGACCAGGCTCTCGCCTACCGCAGGGCGCTATCTCTGCGACGCCTGTTACGCCGCCGCCCTCAGCGGCCGCGACGCCGGCGTGCCGGTGATCTTCATCCATGTCCCCTGGCTGCGGCCCAGTGCCGGGACGAGACCGGCGAACCGGATCGCCCGGTTCCGACCGGGGCCTGCGCAGCTCGCCGCGGCGCTGGCGGAGCTCGGCCGCACGCTCGCCGGCTCCGGCAAGCGGAACGCCCGGCAGCGCAGCCGCTGACGCGGCACGCAGCTTGAACCCCTCCGCGCCGATGGAGGGTCTCATGACGGTTTCGCGCCGAAATCTGCTGCAGGCGGCCCTGTTTGGCACAGTCGCTGGCGCGGCCGCTCCCGCTTTGGCGCAATCGGCGCCACGCGCCGCCTCCGCCACGCCGCTCGGCGCGCTCGGCATCGAGGCCTCGCAATACGGGCTGCGCCCGGGCTCGACCGACGATCAGTCTCGCATCCTGCAGAATGCCCTCGTCGAAGCGGTCAAGCGCGATGCGCCGCTGCTCGTCGCGCCCGGCCGCTACCGCATCGCCAATGTCGTGCTGCCGGAAGGGGCGCGGCTTGTCGGCGTGCCCGGCGCCACCCAGTTCATCGCGGCGCAGGCCGCCCCGCTGCTCGTCGCGCGCCGGATCAAACGGGCGGCTGTTTCCGGCATCCTCCTCGACGGGCTCGACATCCGCATCGGCCAGCTCAACGGGCTGATGGCGGTGGACGAAGTGCCCGATCTCGGCCTCGCCGATTGCGAGTTCGCCAATGCCGGCTCGGTCGGCCTGACGCTGAACCGGACGGGCGGCCGCATCGCGCGCAGCCGCTTCCGCAGCATGCGCGATTCCGCCCTGTTCTCGCTGGATTCGCGCGGGCTCTCGATCGAGGCGAACACGGTCGAGGATTGCGGCAATAACGGCATCCAGCTCTGGCGCAGCCAGGCCGGCGACGAGCAGAGCCTCATCCGCGGCAACCGGGTCAACCGCATCCGCAACGATGCCGGCGGCGACGGCCCGAACGGCAACGGCATCAGCCTGTTCCGGGCCGGCGGCGTGATCATCGAAGGCAATACGCTGCGCGATTGCGCGCTGACCTTCATCCGCAACAATTCCGGTTCCGGCGTGCAGATGCTCGGCAATCAGGGCAGGCGCTGCGGCGAGGTCGGGCTCTACTCGGAATTCGCCTTCGAGGGCGCGATCATCGCGGGCAACCTCGTCGAGGACTGCGCCCAGGGCGCCAACATCACCAATCTCGACCATGGCGGGCGCCTGTCCGTCTTCGCCAACAACATCGTCCGCAATGCCCAGAAGGGCCTGGCGCCGAAGGGCAAGGAGCTGATCGGCGGCATGGGCGTGCATGTCGAGGCCGAGGCCAGCGTCACCGGCAACGTCATCGAGAACGCCAGCGAGGTCGGCATCTCGCTCGGCTGGTCCTGGGGGATGCGCAATCTCGTCGCCACCGGCAACATGGTGCGCAAGACCGGGATCGGCATCTCGGTCTCGCTGGTGCCGAAGGAGCGAAACGCCCTGATCGCCAACAATGTGATCAGCGAGGCGAAGCTCGGCGCCGTCGTCGGCACCGAGTACGGCAAGGCCGTCACCGGCGACCTGACCAAGGCCGAAGACCGGCGCGCCGCCGGCGTCAGGGTGGAGAGCAACGCGGTGGGCTGAGGCGTTTGGCTAGGCCTCTGCTCTGCACCGGCCGGGCAGGTGCTCGGCATCGCTCTTCCTGGCTTCGACCAGCGCCCGCTTCAGCGCCTTCCCGAATGCGCCCTCCACGGTCGCACGCTTGATCCGCCGGCGCAGGTGATCGGCCCAGAGAAATTCAGCGAACGGCATCTCGGTCTTGGCATAGCCGCCGGCGAGCCGCAGCGCCCCGGCTAGCGAGCGATAGGGATCGTCGACCAGATCGGAAATGCTGCGCGGAATATGGCCGTAGCCGCGTCGCCGCCCGTCGGCATCGAAGGGGTGCATCCAGCCGCGATTGTCGAGGAAGGTCCAGAAGGCCTGCCTGTCGAGCCGGCTCAGATCAGCGAGCTGCGTCGTCAGGACACGGTGCTCACCTTCGAGATGCAGGGCGAGCACCAGGTGATGGTGGTCGACCAGATAGGGCCGCCTCTTCGGACCCAGGACGACGGGAACCGCGTGCCCGCCCAGATACAGCGCGTCCCTGTCCACGCTCTCCTCGCGCCAGCGCAGGCGCTTGGCCTCGACCTCACGCATGCCGACGGTGATCTGGGTCGGGCGCAGATCCGTGATCGCCGTCGCGATCAGTTGCGGCTCGATCTCGAACTTCATCAGCTCCTCCCGCCGCTGTGCTGGTCGAGGGTCCGAAGCGCCTCCTCGACGCTATGGAACAGGTGGTCCTCCCCGATTTCGGCGATGACGCCGAAGCGGCGCAACGCCTCGAGCGCGCGCACCGACTCGACCCGCGCAATGGCGACGGCGGTTCCGCCTTCCCGGCACTCCCGTATCAGGGAGAGCAGCGCCTGTGCCGCGGTATAGTCGACCGCCGCGATCCCGCCGGCCTCGAGCACCAAGAGCGCCGGCCGTCGCTGCGCGATCAACGCCATCATGCCGTGCCTGAAGCTCTCGGCATTGGCGAAGAGCAACGGCGCCTGGAAGGCCGCGACCAGTACGCCTTCCTCATTCTGCGTCACACAGCCGTCACCGGGCGGCCACCAGATTGTCGTCCCGGGCAGCCGCCCGAGCTCCAGCGGCCGGCTCCGGGTGGTCATCCAGACGCCGTGCAGCAGCGAGAGCGCGATGCCGATGGCGACGCCGGTCTCGATCGGCAGCCAGATGATCGCAATGGCCGTGAGCAGGATGAGCGCGAATTCCGCCGGCGATTGGCGGGCGATGGCGCGGATCTGCCGGAGACGGAAGATGCGCTGGGCGATGAAGAGCAGGACCCCGGTGAGGGCCGCGACCGGCACCTGCGCCAGCAGCGCGCCGCCGGCAACCGCCAGCGCCAGCACGATGGCGGCGGCCAGCAGCGCGGCGCGCTGCGAAACGCCGCCGCTTTCGACGACCACAGCCGTGCGCGGCGGGCTGGCATTGACCGGAAAGGCGCCGGCAAGGCCGGAGAGGAGATTGCCCGCGCCGAGGCCGACGAAATCGCGGTCGATCCGCGGCTCGGCGCCTTCGCCGTCGGGGAAGGAGCGGCTCACCGTCGCCGTCTGCATCATCACGACCAGCGCGAGCAAAAGAGCGAGCGGCACCAGACCACGCAAATCGGCCCAGTCGAAGTGCGGCCAGGCCAGCGCCGGCCAGCCCGAAGGCAGGACACCGAGGACCGCGACGCCGCGCGCCGCCAGTCCGAACAACACTACGGCGGCGGTCGCGGCGGCCAGCGCGATCAGCGCGCCGGGCAGGCGCGGCGCCAGGCGCTCGCACAGATTCATCGTCGCCAGGGTGAACAGGCCGATGGCAAGGGCGAACGGGCTGGCATCGCCGATCCGGCTCCAGATCGCCTGGAGCTGCCCGGCGATGTGATGTCCGCCGCCGGGAATGCCTAGCAGCCCCGGCAACTGCGAGACCGCGATGTGGACCGCGATGCCGGCGAGGAAGCCGGTCAGAACCGGCACCGAAAGCAGGTCGGCGATCCAGCCGAGCCGGAGTCCGCCAGCGGTTAGCAGGGCGACACCGACGAGCAATGCCAGGAGCGCGGCGGCGCCCGGTGGAATGGCGCCGCTCGCGGCGAGCGCCGCGAGGCCGCTGACGAAGATCGGCGTGATGGTCGAATCGGCGCCGGCCGTCAGGACGCGACTGGCGCCGAAGGCGGCGAACCCCAGCGTCGCCGCGACGAAGGCGAAGAAGCCGAGTTGCGGCGCGAAGCCTCCGAGCTGTGCCGTCGCCATCTGCTCGGGAATGGTGATCGCCGCCAGCGTCAGACCGGCGAGCAAATCACGGCCGAGCAGGCCCGCGCCATTGGCGGCGGTGGAACGGTCGGCTTTGTCGAGATCTTGCGGCATGGAGCGGACCCGGCAGGGCCAGCCGAGCCTGCGCGCAGCTATCAGCGGCCGTCAAGCGCCTCAGGCGAGGCTTGCCGCCGCCCGGATCCTGCCGACCTCGATGCCGTTCCAGTTCTTCAGCACGCTTTCGCGGAAACCGCCGAAGGCGGCCTTGCCGTCCTCGTCCAGCGGCAGCAGGCGCTCGATCAGCGCCGCCATGGCGACCTCCGCGGCCCGGCCGGCGCCATCATCGCATTTCAGCGCGATGCCGTAGCCCAGTTCCGGCAGCGAGCCGCAATAGACGCCCTCGGCGCCGGTCTTGATGAAGGCGCGCGCCCCGAACTTCTCCATGAAGCGGGTGTCGAAGCGGCCGGTGCCGGCGACCATGAAGGGATTGGCGGCAACCGCCTCGCGGATGCGCCGCGCCGCCTCGGCGCGCTTCGGACCGAAGCCGTGACCGGTGCCGAAGCGGGCGAAGCCGAGCGCCAGCGCCTTCAGCGGCACGGCATAGGTCGGGATCGAGCAGCCATCGGTGCCGGAGAGTTCGCTGGTGTGGGCAGCGCCGGTCGTCTCCTCCAGAGCGCGGCGCACCGCCTGCTGCACCGCATGGCCGGGCTTCACATAGCCGGCCGGGTCCTCGTCGAGACCGCAGGAGAGGCAGACGAAGCCGGCATGCTTGCCCGAGCAGTTGTTGTTGAGCGCGGTCGGCTCCCTGCCCGCTTTGGCGAGGGCGCGCGCAGCGGCCTCGCCCATCGGCCAATGCGCGCCGCATTCGAGGCAGCCGGCCTCCCGGCCGGCCTTGCGCAGCATGCCGAGCGCCGTCTGCGCATGCGCCTCCTCGCCGGAATGCGAGGCAACGGCGAGGGCGATCTCGGCCGGCTTCAGGCCGTAGCGCTCGGCCGCACCGCTCTCCAGCAGCGGCAGCGCCTGCAAGGCCTTGACCGCCGAGCGCGGAAAGACCGGCCGCTCGACATCGCCGAGCGCCAGCACCACGGCCCCGTCAGCATCCATGACGATCGCCGCGCCGCGATGGCGCGATTCGACGACGCCGCCACGCGTGACCTCGGCGAGAACGGGATTGTCCATAAGAGCCTCCGGCGGAACTGCGGCGGATTTGTCGCGTTTGTCGCTCGACCTGTCAAAGACCATGACGCAGAGTGGCGGACGCCTGCCGAGGCAGGGATCTCCCATCAGCCGGAACGCCATGTCCCAGGACTACGAGACGCAATACAACAACCGCGCCCGCGTGCCCGAGCATCCCGCGCTGATCGCCGGCTGGGCGGCCGATGCCGCCGCCTATCGCAGCGAGGCCGTCTCGGAGCTCGGCGTCGGCTATGGCGAGAGCCCGCGGCAATATTACGACCTGTTCAAGCCGGAGACGGTCAACAGCCGGGCGATCGTGCTGTTCATCCATGGCGGCTACTGGCAGGCGCTCGATCCCAGCTATTTTTCGCATATGGCGCGCGGCCTGAACCGGCTCGGCGTGCCGGTCGCTGTGGCCGGCTACGACCTCTGCCCGCAGGTCGAGATCGGCCATATCGTCTGGGAGATGCAGCAGGCCGCAGCGGCGATCTGGCGGCGCTTCGGCCTGCCCGTGCTGGCGGCCGGACATTCGGCCGGCGGCCAGCTTTCGGCCTGCCTGCTCGCGACCGACTGGAAGAATGTCGACCCCGAGCTGCCTGACCATCTGGTCCACGCGGCCTATGGCATTTCCGGCCTCTACAATCTGAAGCCCCTGACCGAGACCAGCATCAACAAGGCGCTGGGCCTGACGATGGAAGCGGCCGAGCTGGAAAGCCCGCTGTTCTGGCCGGCCCCTTCAGGGCTGATCATGGACGCCGTGGTCGGCGGGGCGGAGAGCGAGGAATATCTGAAGCAGAGCCGGCGCATCACCGATGTCTGGGGCCTCGGCGGCGTCCGGACGCGCTATGAGGAGATCGAGGGCGCCAATCATTTCACCGTGCTGGCGGCCCTGCCCGATCCCGACAGCGCCATGTGCCGGCGCATCGCCGCCCTCGCCGGCGCTTGATCTTCCGGCGCAAGCCTCTATCCAGAAGCGCTTCAGGACACAGCGTTCCGGAGCGCGCAATGCAGACCTTCTTCGTCGAGATCAAATGCAGGCTCGGCAAGACCTACGAGGTCGCGAGCGAACTCGCCGACCGCGAGATCGCCTCGGAGATCTACTCGACCGCCGGCAATTACGACATCCTGGCCAAGTTCCATGTCGCCGCCGATGTCGATATCGGCCATTTCGTCGCCGAGAAGGTGCAGTCGATCCCCGAGATCGCCGACACCCACACGATCATCACCTTCAAGGCGTTCTGAACCTCCCGGGCCTCAGCGGATCGGCGTCGTTAGCCCGTCCTCGGGCTGCCAGGCGCGCAGAAGATCGGCGAAGCGCCGCGCCGCCGGGGCGACCGAGCCGGTCGCGGGGAAAAGCAGCGAGGTGCGATAGGCGATCCGCGGCGCAAAGCGCCGGGCCGCCAGTCCCTGCATGCCACCGAGCGTCAGCGGAAACGGGTTGAGCAGCGCGAGGCCGACGCGCTGTCGCACCAGTTCCGCCATGAAGGTCGCGGTCGCCCCTTCGGCGACCAGCCGGGGCGCGATGCCGGCAGCGGCGAAGGCTCTGTCGGCCTCGAAGCGGACCGGGAAGCGCCGCGCCGCCGCGATCAGCGGTTCCTCGGCGAGGTCGCGCGGTGTGAGCAACGCGCGCGCCGCGAGCGGATGATCCTCCGGCATCACCACATGCGCCACCGCCTCGCGGAAAACCTCGCTGCGAACGCCGATATGCGGCACGGGAACGTCGACCAGACCGATATCGGCAGCGCGATCGGCGACCTGAGCGATGACGGAGGAGCTAGTGCCGATCTCGACATTGGCCACGACATCCGGCTCCTGAATCCGGAAGCGCGCCAGCGCCGGCGGCAGCACGAACTGCGCCAGCGTCGCCGCGGCGGCGATGCGCAGCACGCTCGCCGGCGCTGTCTGCGAAGGCCAGCCGGCCAGGCGCTCGAGCGCGTCGAAGATCGGCTGCGCCTCCGCCTCGAGCGCGAAGGCGTCGCCGGTCGGCACCAGGCGCCCACCCTCACGCATGAAGAGCGGCCGTCCGACATGCGCTTCCAACGCCGCCAGCGCCCGCGACACCGCCGGCTGCGAAATGCCGAGCATCTGCGCCGCAGCCACGGTCTTCCGGGTCGCGATCATCGCCTGCAGGATCTCGAGCTCGCGCAGACTGGGCGCTTGCCGTGCTCCTCCTTTGCCGGCCACCGGCTTCTCCATCGCAACCGCCCTCGCCCCTGCATGAATCCGCATGCCGCATTCGAATATGCGCAGACGTTATACAGTCGACTGCCATCTATAATTTACAAGCATAGAAAACGCCTCTAGGCTCCCTGCCAAGGCGAAAACAGGGGAAGCTCCGGAGAACCGGTGACTCGCCAGCCATGGTTCAGTTGTTCAAGATGGCGGCTCAGGCCATCGGGAGGGCATAATGGAAAAGATCAGCAGGATCGGGCTGAAAGGCCTGAAGGCCGCGCTTCTCGCGGCGCCCGTCATGGCTATCGCTGGGGGGGCATCGGCCCAGGAGCTGCGCGTCGGCATCTCGGCCGAGCTCAGTGCGATGGATCCGCATTATCACAACGTCTCGCCCAACAACATGCTGGCGCGGCACATCTACCAGCCGCTGGTCGGGCAGGACGAGAAGCAGACGCTGACCCCGCTGCTCGCCGAAAGCTGGAAGGCGATCGACGACACGACCTGGGAGTTCAAGCTCCGCAAGAACGTCAAGTTCCATGACGGCTCGCCGTTCACGGCGGACGATGTGATCGCCACCATGCAGCGCGCGCCGAACGTGCCGAAAAGCCCGTCGAGCTTCTCCGCCTATGTGCGCGGCAAGGAATTCAGCAAGGTCGACGATTTCACCATTCGCGTGAAGACCGCGACGCCGGCGCCGCTGGTGCCGACCGATCTTTCGACCTTCGGCATCATCTCGGCCAAGTGCAAGGACACGACCACCGAGGAGTTCAATCTCGGCAAATGCGCCGCCGGTGGCACGGGCGCCTACAAGCAGGCCGAATATGTCGCGGGCGACCGCGTCGTGCTGACGCCGAACGAGGACTACTGGGGCGGCAAGGAGCCCTGGTCGAAGGTCACCTTCAAGATGATCACCTCGGCGCCGACGCGCGTCGCGGCGCTGCTGGCCGGCGATGTCGACGTGATCGACAACGTGCCGACCTCCGACGTCGCCCGCCTCAAGGGCGATGCCAAGCTCAGCGTCGCCAGCACGGTCTCGAACCGGGTGATCTATTTCCACATGGATCACTTCCGCGAGGTCTCGCCCTTCATCAAGGGCAAGGACGGCTCCGAGATCAAGAACCCGCTGCAGAATCTCAAGGTCCGCCAGGCGCTGTCGATGGCGATCAACCGTCCGGCGATCGTCGACCGTATCATGGAGAAGGAGGCGATTCCCGCCGGCCAGCTCCTGCCCGACGGTTTCTTCGGCACCTCCAAGAAGCTGAAGCCCGTCGCCTTCGACCTCAACGGCGCCAAGAAGCTGCTCGCCGAGGCCGGCTATCCGAACGGCTTCAAGATGAAGCTGCACGGGCCGACCAACCGCTACCTCAACGACACCAAGATCATCGAGGCGGTGGCGCAGATGTTCTCGCGCCTCGGCATCGAGACCGAGGTCGAGACGCTGCCTTCGGCCAACTTCTTCACCCGCGCCTCGCAGGGCGGCCAGGGCAATGTGCCGGAATTCTCCTTCATCCTCGTCGGCTGGGGCGCGGGCACGGGCGAATCCTCCGACTCGCTCAAGGCGCTGCTCGCGACCTTCGACCCGCCGAAGGGCATGGGCGCGACCAATCGCGGCCGCTACTCCAACAAGGCCTTCGACGCCAAGCTGGAAGAGGCGCTGCGCACGGTCGACGACGCCAAGCGCGACCAGGCTCTGGCCGAGGCGATGGAGATCGGCATGAACGATGTCGGCCTGATCCCGACCCATTACCAGCTGAACACCTGGGCTTCGCGCAAGGGTGTCAAGGTCCAGGCCCGGACGGACGAGTACACCCTCGCCACCGGCATCCGGAAAGAATAAGCCGGACTATCGACACCCGTCCGGACCCGCTTGAAGCCCGGTCCGGACGGCGCGAAACTCTTTTCTTGTTGGACTGCGGGAGCGCCATCCGGCCGGCACACCGGTCGGCTGGCGTTTCGCATCCCGCTCCGGAAGGTCCCGGACCATGCTCGCATTCGTCCTGCGCCGCCTGGCGCAAGCGCTCTTCGTCATCGCGGCGATGCTCGTGATCGTCTTCTTCGGCGTCAACGTCGTCGGCGATCCCGTCTACATGCTGATCTCGCCGGAGATGGACCAGCAGCAGATTGCCGAGACGGCGCGGGCGCTCGGTCTCGACCGGCCGATCTGGGAACAATTCCTGATCTTCCTGAAGAACGCCGTCCAGGGCGATCTCGGCCGCTCCTTCGTGCATGGCGAATCGGCGATCAAGCTGATCCTGCACCGTATGCCGGCGACGCTGGAGCTCGCCTTCGTCGCCCTCTTCATGGCGATCGTGATCGGCCTGCCACTCGGCCTCTATGCCGGGCTGAAGCCCGAGAGCCGGATCTCGCGGCTGATCATGGCGATCTCGATCCTCGGCTTCTCGCTGCCGACCTTCTGGGTCGGTCTGATGCTGATCCTGACCTTCGCCGTCAGCCTCGGCTGGCTGCCGGCTACGGGGCGCGGGCCGACCGTCTCGATCCTCGGCATCGATACCTCGCTGCTCTCGCTCAAGGGCTGGCAGCATGTCGCCCTGCCGGCGCTCAACCTCGCTCTGCTCAAGATCTCGCTGGTGATCCGTCTCGCCCGGGCCGGCGCCCGCGAGGCGGCGCTGATGGACTATGTCAAATTCGCGCGGGCCAAGGGCCTGTCGCAGAGCCGGATCATCGGCGTCCACATCCTCAAGAACATCATGATCCCGATCGTCACCGTGCTCGGGCTCGAATTCGGCTCGCTGGTCGCCTTCTCGGTGGTGACGGAGACGATCTTCGCCTGGCCCGGCATGGGCCGCCTGCTGCTCGAGGCGATCACCCGGCTCGATCGGCCCGTTATCGTCGCCTATGTCATGGTTGTCGTGGTGCTGTTCGTCACCATCAACCTCCTGGTCGACCTGATCTATTCCGCGCTCGATCCACGCGTGCGCCTGACGGAGGCCACATCATGAGCGAGGCGACCCTGCCCACCGCCGCTTCCGCCCCGCCGGTCGAAGCGAAGGAGGAGACGCCGTTCCGGCGCTTCGCCCGTTCCTTCTTCGAGGACAGGCTCGCGACCTTCGGTCTCTGCCTCTTCGCCCTCATCGTCCTGCTGGCGCTAGCTGCGCCCCTGATCGCGCCGCAGAATCCTTACGACCTCGCCAGCGTCGACGTGATGGATTCGCGCCTGCCGCCCGGCGACGTCGCCGGCGAGGGCTTCACCATGTGGCTCGGTTCCGACGGCGTCGGGCGTGACCTGCTCTCAGGCATCCTCTACGGCCTTCGCATCTCGCTGATGGTCGGCGCCTTCTCGGGCATCCTCGCCGCCGGCGTCGGCATGGCGATCGGCCTGATCGCCGCCTATGCCGGCGGGCGCACCGAGAACATCATCATGCGCATCGTCGACCTGCAGCTCTCGCTGCCTTCGGTCCTGGTCGCGCTGATCCTGGTCGCCGGGCTCGGCAAGGGCGTCGACAAGATCATCATCGCGCTGGTGATGGTGCAATGGGCCTATTACGCCCGCACCGTGCGCGGATCGGCGCTGGTCGAGCGGCGCAAGGAATATGTCGAGGCGGCCCAGTCGCTCGGCCTTTCCCACGCGCGCACCGTGTTCCGGCACATCCTGCCGAACTGCCTCGCCCCGGTGATCGTCATCGTTACCGTGCAGACGGCGCATGCGATCTCGCTGGAAGCCACCCTCTCCTTCCTCGGCGTCGGCCTGCCCCAGACCGAGCCCTCGCTCGGCGTGCTGATCGCCAACGGCTTCCAGTACATGCTCTCCGGCAAGTACTGGATCTCGGTCTTCCCCGGCATCGCGCTGCTCCTGACCATCGTCTCGATCAACCTGGTCGGCGACCGGCTGCGCGACGTGCTCAACCCGCGGCTGGAGAAGTGAGGATGGCGCCTGTTCTCGAAGTTTCCGGCCTGAAGACCCATTTCTTCACCCGTGCCGGCACGGTGAAGTCGGTCGACGGCGTCGACTTCCATGTCGACCGCGGCGAGGTGCTCGGCCTCGTCGGTGAATCCGGCTCGGGCAAGTCGGTCACCGGGTTCTCGATCATGGGATTGATCGACCCGCCCGGGAAGATCGTCGAGGGCTCGATCAGGCTCAACGGCAAGGAGCTCGTCGGACTCGACGAGGAGGGCTTCCGGAAAGTGCGTGGCCGCGAGGTCGCAATGATCTTTCAGGACCCGATGATGACGCTGAACCCGGTGCTGCGCGTCGACACGCAGATGATCGAGGCCGTCACCGCCCATGACAGGGTCTCGCACAAGGCGGCGCGGGAGCGCGCCCGCGACGCCCTCGCCAAGGTCGGCATCCCCTCGCCCGAGGAGCGGCTCAACGCCTATCCGCACCAGTTTTCCGGCGGCATGCGCCAGCGCGTCGCGATCGCGATCGCGCTGCTGCACCGCCCGCCCCTGATCATCTGCGACGAGCCGACGACCGCGCTCGACGTCACCATCCAGAGCCAGATCCTGGCCGAGATGCAGTCACTCTGCGCCGAGACCGGCACGGCTCTGGTCTGGATCACCCATGACCTCGGCGTCGTCGCCGGCCTCGCCGACCGGATCGCGGTGATGTATGCCGGTCGCATCGTCGAGACCGGCGCGGTCGATCCCGTCCTCGACGCGCCCCTCCATCCCTATACCAGCGGCCTGCTCGGCTCGCTGCCGGCCGAGGGTGAGCCCGGCGCCCCCTTGCGCCAGATTCGCGGCTCGACGCCGTCGCTGGCGAGGCTGCCGCAGGGCTGCGCCTTCGCGCCGCGCTGCGATTTTGCGCAGGCCGATTGCCTCGCCCAGGCACCGGCCGTCACCGCCTTCCCGGGTGAGCGCGGCGTGCGCTGCCATCACCCGCTGAACCTCGCCGGAGTCGCGGCATGAGCGCGCCGATCCTGACCCTCGACGGCGTCTCCAAGCGTTTCGTCAAGCCGCTCGACGCCGCCTCGAAATTCGCCAACCTGCTGGGGGCCGGTTACACCGAGCAGGTGGTGCATGCGGTCGACGGGGTCGATCTCTCGGTGACCCAGGGCGAGGTCGTCGGGCTGGTCGGCGAATCCGGCTGCGGCAAGTCGACGCTCGGACGCGTCGTCGCCGGCATCCACCCGCCGAGCGCCGGCCGGGTGTCCTGGCGCGGCCAGTTCACCGACGAGATGGACGCGCAGCAGCGCCGGGCCGCGACGCTGGCGATCCAGATGATCTTCCAGGACCCGATGTCCTCGCTGAACCCGCGTCTACGGGTCACCGACATCGTCGGCGAGGCCCCGGTCGTGCATGGCCTCGTCGGCAAGGCGCAGCAGGACGCCTATGTCGTCGAGATGCTGGAGCGGGTCGGGCTCGATCCGAGCTATCGCCGGCGCTATCCGCACCAGTTCTCGGGCGGGCAGCGGGCCCGCATCGGCATCGCCCGGGCGCTGGCGGTGAACCCGCAATTCCTGGTCTGCGACGAGAGCGTCGCCGCACTCGATGTCTCGATTCAGGCCCAGGTCCTGAATCTCTTCATGAAGCTGCGCGACGAGCTCAACCTGACCTATCTGTTCATCAGCCACGATCTCAGCGTGGTCCGGCACCTCTCGGACCGGGTGGTGATCATGTATCTCGGCCGGGTCGTCGAGGCGGCGCCGGCGAGCGAACTGTTCAAGGGGCCGCAGCACCCTTACGCCCAGGCGCTGCTTGCCAATGTGCCCTCGATCACGGCACGCAAGAAGCGTTTCGCGCCGCTGAAGGGCGAGATCCCCTCGCCCCTGCACCCGCCCCCGGGTTGCCATTTCCATCCGCGCTGCCCGATGGCCGGGCCGCGCTGCAAGGCCGAGCGGCCGGTGCTGAAGCAGATCGCGCCCGGCCATGTCGCCGCCTGCCATCTCCATGATGGCGGGGTCGGGGCGCTCGCCGCCTAGAGCCTGGCCCACCCAGTTCCGGCCAGGACGTTCTGAACAAGGATTATTGCCGGTTCGCAGCTTGACGCGGGCCGGCTTACGGGCGACCTCCGAACAGCCCGGCGCCGGTTGCGCCGGGCGTACGCCTGGGGAATCGGAACCATGAAGAGCACCCTGTCGGCCGACCTTCGCGCTGGCGCCCTCGTCTATCATCGCCAGCCGCGGGCCGGAAAACTCGAGATCCAGGCGACCAAGCCGCTCGGCAACCAGCGCGACCTCGCGCTCGCCTATTCGCCGGGCGTCGCCGCGGCCTGCGAGGCGATCGTCGACGATCCCAGCCAGGCGGCCGAGCTGACCTCGCGCCAGAACCTCGTCGCGGTCATCACCGACGGCACCGCCGTGCTCGGCCTCGGCGACATCGGCCCGCTGGCCTCGAAGCCGGTGATGGAAGGCAAGGCCGTCCTGTTCAAGAAGTTCGCCGGCATCGACTGCTTCGACATCGAGGTCGACCAGCGCAATCTGGAGAAGTTCGTCGAGGTCGTCGCGGCGCTGGAGCCGACCTTCGGCGGCATCAATCTGGAAGACATCAAGGGCCCCGAATGCTTCGAGATCGAGGAGCAGCTCAAGGCCCGGATGAACATCCCGGTCTTCCATGACGACCAGCACGGCACGGCGATCATCGTCGGCGCCGCCGTCCTCAACGGGCTCGATCTCGCCGGCAAGAAGATCGCCGACGTCAAGATCGTCGTCTCCGGCGCCGGCGCCGCCGCGCTCGCCTGCCTCAACCTCCTGGTCTCGCTCGGCGCGCAGCGCAAGAACATCTGGGTCACCGATCTCGAAGGCGTCGTCCACAAGGGCCGCAACACGCTGATGGACCGCTGGAAGGAGGTCTACGCCCAGGAGACCGACGCCCGCACCCTTTCCGACGTGATCGGCGATGCCGACGTCTTCCTCGGCCTCTCGGCGGCCGGCGTGCTGAAGCCGGACATGGCCAAGCGCATGGGGCCGAAGCCGCTGATCCTGGCGCTCGCCAATCCCAATCCGGAGATCACGCCCGAGGATGCGCTGGCCGCCCGGCCGGACGCGATGATCTGCACCGGCCGCTCGGATTATCCGAACCAGGTCAACAACGTCCTCTGCTTCCCCTACATCTTCCGCGGCGCGCTCGACGTGCAGGCGACGACGATCAACGAGGCGATGAAGCTCGCCGCGGTACGCGCCATCGCCGCGCTGGCACGCGAGGCGACCTCGGACATCGCGGCGCGAGCCTATGGCGGCGAGGCCCAGACCTTCGGCGCGACCTCGCTGATCCCGAACCCGTTCGACCCGCGCCTGATCCTGCGGATCGCGCCCGCGGTCGCGGAAGCTGCGATGATCACCGGCGTCGCCAAGAAGCCGCTGATCGATATCGAGGCCTATCGCGAGGACCTGTCGCGCTTCGTCTTCCGCTCGGGCTTCCTGATGAAGCCACTCTTCGCCAAGGCCAAGGCCGACCCGAAGCGGGTGGTCTACGCCGAGGGCGAGGATGAGCGCGTGCTGCGCGCGGCGCAGGTGGCGCTCGAGGAAGGCCTGGCGGTGCCGATCCTGATCGGCCGGCCGAGCGTGGTCGAGGCCCGTATCGCGCGCTTCGGCCTGACGATCCGGCCCGGCATCGATTTCGAGCTGATCAATCCCGAGGACGACCCGCGCTATCGCGACTATGTCCAGACCTATCTCGACATCGCCGGCAGGCGCGGCATCACCCCGGAAGCCGCCCGCTCGCTGGTGCGCACCAACAACACGGTGATCGCGGCGCTCGCCGTGGTGCGCGGCGAGGCCGACGCGATGATCACCGGCCTCGAAGGCCGCTTCCTCTCGCGGCTGCGCCATATCCGCGACATCATCGGGCTCGAGCCCGGCGTCAGCGACATCGCGGCGATGACCCTGATCATCACCAGCAAGGGCGCCTTCTTCCTCACCGACACGCATGTGAAGCACGATCCGACGGCCGAGGAGATCGCCGACATGACCGTGCTCGCGGCCGGCCATGTCGAGCGCTTCGGCATCGAGCCGAAGATCGCCCTGCTCTCGCATTCCGATTTCGGCGCGGCCGACACCCCCTCCTCGATGAAGATGCGCAAGGCGCTGGGGTTGATCCGCGAGCGCGCGCCGGAGCTTGAATGCGACGGCGAGATGGAGGCCGATTCAGCGCTGGTGGCGGCGATCCGCGACCGGGTCCTGCCCTCCTCGCGGCTGAAGGGCGTCGCCAATGTCCTCGTCTTCCCGAATCTGGACGCGGCGAACATCGCCTATCAGTTCGCCAAGGTGCTGGGCGACGCGCTGCCGGTCGGCCCGATCCTGATCGGCGCGGCCAAGCCCGTGCATATCCTGACGGGTTCGGTGACCTCGCGCGGCGTGGTCAACATGACCGCGGTCGCGGTGGTCGAGGCGCAGGGGCGCGGCCAGAAGGGCTGAAACGCGAACAGCAAGCCGGGCTGGTTCACCCGCCCGGCCTCCTGCCTCCCGCCAACCGCGCGGGTGCTTTTCGGCACCCGCCGACACCTCTCGAAGAACAGTTGAAGCCCCCGTTTTCCTCCTTGGCTCCGGCCTCGGGATCGGCCCATACTTCCCGTACGAGCGGGAAAGGGGCCCGTCCGGCTAAGCTTCGGAGAGCGCTCATGAAAACCTTCACGCGTCAGTCGCCGCTCCTGCGCCGGCTGCGGCCTCTCGCCCTTGCCGCCAGCCTCGCCTGCGGCCTCGGCGGAACGGCTCTCGCGGAAGTGGTCTTCCATCGCGGCAATGACGGCGACCCCGAGACGCTCGACGCCCACAAGACCTCGACGGTGAGTGAGGCGCATCTGCTGCGCGACCTCTCCGAGGGGCTGGTCATCCACCATATCAGCGGCAATGTCGTGCCCGGCGTCGCCGAGAGCTGGACGATGAGCGAGGACGGCAAGAGCTACACATTCAAGCTCCGCGCCAACGCCAGATGGTCGAATGGCGATCCGGTCAAGGCCGGCGACTTCGTCTATTCGCTGAAGCGGATCATCAATCCCGCGACCGGCGCGAAATACGCCAACATCCTCTACCCCATCCTCAACGCCGAGAAGATCAACAAATCGGGCGAAGGCGCGGGCCTCGACGAGCTCGGCGTCAAAGCGCCGGACGACACGACGCTGGAAATCAAGCTGGAGCGGCCGACGCCCTATTTCCTGGAATTGCTGACGCACCAGACCGGCCTGCCGGTGCATCCGGCCTCCGTCGAGAAATTCGGCAAGGACTTCGTCAAGCCGGAGAACTGGGTCTCCAACGGCGCCTACACGCTGAAGGAGTTCGTGCCGAACTCCCACATCAAGATGGAGAAGAACAAGAACTTCCACGATGCGGCGAATGTGCAGATCGACACGATCCTGTACTATCCCGCCTCCGACCTCGCCGCCGCCGCGCGCCGCTTCCAGGCCGGCGAACTGCACATGACGACCGACATTCCGGCCGACCAGATCCAGCAGTTGCGCGAGAAGCTCGGCAATCAGGTCAAGGTCGCGCCCTATCTCGGGACCTATTTCCTGATCGTGAACACGGCGAAGAAGCCCTTCGACGACCTGCGCGTACGCCGGGCGCTGTCGCTGGTAATCGACCGCGAGTTCATCGCCGAGGAGATCTGGGGCGGCACCATGCTGCCGGCTTATGGCGTGATCCCGCCCAATATCGGCAACTACGGCGAGCGCGCCGAGGCCGACTTCAAGAGCGTCTCGCCGCTCGACCGCGAGGAGGAGGCCAAGCGCCTGCTCGCCGCCGCGGGCTACGGTCCCGGGATGCCGCTACGGGTGCAGCTGCGCTACAACACCACCGACAACAACCGCCGCACGATGATCGCCATCGCCGAGCAGTGGAAGGTGCTCGGCGTCGAGACCAGCTTCATCAACACCGACGGCAAGACTCATTTCGCCCTGCTGCGCGACGGCGGCGATTTCGACATCGCCCGCTATGGCTGGATCGGCGACTATTCCGATCCGCAGAACTTCCTGTTCCTGTTCCTCAGCGACAACAAGGGCTTCAATTCCGGCAAATATGCCAATCCGAAATTCGACGCGCTGCTGCAGCGAGGCGCCGACGAACTCGATCTCGCCAAGCGCGCCGCTGTGCTGCGCGAGGCCGACGCCATTCTCGCGGCCGAGATGCCTTGGATCCCGCTGATGTACTACTCCTCGAAGAACCTGGTCTCGCCGAAGCTCGTCGGCTTCCAGCAGAATCTGCGCGGCGCGCTGCCGACGCGGTTCATGAGCCTGAAGCCGTGACCGACGCACGTCATGGTCGGGCTTGTCCCGACCATCCACGTCTTCCCGTGACGAGCGCGGTGTTCGAGACGTGGATGCTCGCCACAAGGGCGAGCATGACGGGTAGACCTGAGCGACCCCTCATCCGGCCCTTCGGGCCACCTTCTCCCGCAGAGGGGAAAGGGAAGAATGGCGGGCATCCCGGCGCAATCTGATGCTCACCTACATCCTGCGCCGCTTCGCCACCGCGATCCCCACCCTGTTCGTGATCGTCACCCTTTCGTTCTTCCTGATGCGGCTCGCGCCGGGCGGGCCGTTCGATCTCGAACAGCCGCTCGAAGCCAAGGTGATGGAGAACCTGCGGCGGATCTACCAGCTCGACCAGCCGCTTCACGCCCAGTACCTGACCTATCTTGGTGCCCTGCTACGCGGCGATTTCGGCCCCTCCTTCTATTTCCGCGATTTCTCGATCGCCGAACTGTTCGCGCAGGGGCTGCCGGTCTCGATGCGGCTCGGCGCCTCGGCGCTCCTGCTCGCCCTCACCATCGGCGGCCCGCTCGGCGCGCTCGCCGCCTTCCGCCAGAATGGTGGGGCCGATCATGCGGTGATGGGCTTCGCCACCGCCGGCATCACCATTCCGAATTTCGTCGTTGCGCCGGTCCTGCAGATCGTCTTCGGCCTGAGCCTGGCCTGGCTTCCGGTCGGCGGCTGGAACGGCGGCGCCTTCCGCAACACCGTCCTGCCGATCATGACGCTCGCTTTGCCGCAGATCGCCGTGATCGCCAGGATGACGCGGGCGGCGATGATCGAGACGCTGCGCGCCAACCATATCCGGACCTTGCGGGCGCAGGGCCTCTCTGGCGCGACGATCGCCCTGCATGCCGGGCGCGGGGCCGCCCTGCCGGTCATCTCCTATCTCGGCCCGGCGGCGGCGAGCCTGCTCACCGGCTCGGTGGTGGTCGAGACGATCTTCGGCATTCCCGGCATCGGGCGCTATTTCGTCGAAGGCGCGCTCAATCGCGACTACACGCTGGTGATGGGCACGGTCGTCGTCGTCGCCATCTTCGTGCTCGTCTTCAATCTCGTCGTCGACATCCTCTACGCGCTGCTCGACCCGCGCGTCCGGCTGGATTGAGCCGATGAGCGAGGCCGTACCACTCCCCGCCCCGCCCGCCGGCCGCACGCTCTGGCAGGATGCCCGCATCCGCCTGCTGCGCAATCGCGCCGCGGTCGCGAGTCTCGTCGTGCTGGCGCTAATGACGCTGATCTGCAGCTTCGGGCCCTGGTTCACCGGCCACCCTTACGACCGGGTCTATCAGGACTATGTCCGCGTGCCCGCCAGCCTCTCGGCCTATCCGAAGGCCGAGGCGCTGCCGGCCGCCGTACAGCGCATCGCCTCGCGCATAAGGGCGACGTCGAGCGAGATCACGGTGGAAGCGCAGGAGGTCCGGCTGGTCCTGACGGCGCAAAGACCGATCGACCAGCGCCTGCTGGTCTATTTCGACCGCTCCGACCAGTTCGGCACGCCGCGGCTCCTCGCGAGCGAGCAGGATGGCCGCCGGCTCGCGCTGGCCGTGCCGATCAAGCGCCAGCATTTCCTGCTCGGAACCGACAGCAATGGCCGCGACCTCCTGACCCGGACCCTGGTCGCCGGCCGCGTCTCGCTCGCCATCGGGCTGCTCGCCACCGGCGTCGCGCTGGTGATCGGCGTCGTCTATGGCGCCACCGCCGGCTATCTCGGCGGGCGCATCGACATGGTGATGATGCGCATCGTCGACGTGCTCTATTCGCTGCCCTTCATCTTCCTGGTGATCCTGCTGGTCGTGTTCTTCGGCCGGAATTTCATCCTGATGTTCCTGGCCGTCGGCGCGATCGAATGGCTCGACATGGCCCGGATCGTCCGGGGCCAGACGCTCTCGATCAAGCGCCAGGACTATGTGCTGGCAGCCGAAGCGCTCGGCGTCTCCACCGGCGGCATCCTGAAGCGCCACGTCATCCCGAACACGCTCGGCCCGGTGATCGTCTATGTCACCTTGCTGGTGCCGAAGGTCATCCTGCTCGAGAGCTTTCTCTCCTTCCTCGGCCTCGGCGTGCAGGAGCCGATGACGAGCTGGGGCGTGCTGATCTCGGACGGAGCGCGCGCGATCCAGGCGACGCCCTGGATGCTCGTTTTCCCGGCCGTCTTCCTGGTGACCACCCTGTTCGCACTGAATTTCCTCGGCGACGGCCTGCGCGATGCGCTCGACCCCAGGGATCGCTGAGATGGCGAGCGAATCCGTCCTCGCCATCCGCGACCTCAAGGTTCGCTTCCGCACCAATGACGGGCCGTGCGAGGCGGTGCGCGGCATCGACCTCGACGTCGCAGCCGGCGAGTTCGTCGCCATCGTCGGTGAATCCGGTTCCGGCAAGAGCCAGAGCGTGATGGCGGCGATGGGGCTGCTTGCCAGCAATGGCGAGGCTTCGGGCTCGATCCGCTATCGCGGAACCGAGCTGCTCGGCCTCTCCCCGGCCAGACTCAACGCCTATCGCGGCAGGAAGCTCGCCATGATCTTCCAGGAGCCGATGACCTCGCTCGATCCGCTGTTCCGGATCGGGGCGCAGATGGCCGCACCGCTGCGCCGGCATCAAGGCCTGTCGCGCAAGGCGGCGCGGGCGCGGGCGCTCGAACTGCTCACGCTGGTGCGCATCCCGCAGCCGGAGCGGCGGCTCGATTCCTATCCGTATGAGCTCTCCGGCGGCCAGCGCCAGCGCGTGATGATCGCCATGGCGCTCGCCAATGATCCCGACATCCTGATCGCCGACGAGCCGACCACCGCACTCGACGTCACCATAGAGGCCGAAATCCTGGCGCTGATCGCCGAGCTCAGGCAGCGCCTCGGCATGGCGGTGATCCTGATCAGCCATGATCTCGGCCTCGTCAGGAAATATGCCGAGCGCGTCCATGTGATGAAGGCTGGCGAGATCGTCGAGAGCGGCACGACCTCGGCGATCTTCGAGCGGCCGGTGCACCCCTATACCCGCGCCCTGCTCGCGGCCGAGCCGCATGGCCGCAAGGCCCCTCCTCCCGCTGATGCGCCGATCCTGCTCGAAGCCCGCGACCTGCGCGTGACCTTCGACCTTTCACGGGGCCTGTTCGGGCGGCACAAGGCGGTGCTGCACGCCGTCGACGGCGTCGATCTCACGCTGCAGCGCGGCCAGACCATCGGTATCGTCGGCGAATCCGGCTCGGGCAAGTCGACGCTCGGCCGGGCGGTCCTGCAATTGGTGCCGGCGGGCGGGCTGGTACGCTTCGAGGACCGGGCACTGACCGGGCTCGACCGGGCTGCCATGCGGCCGCTGCGCCGCAGCCTGCAGCTGGTGTTCCAGGACCCGTTCGGCTCACTCTCGCCCAGGCTGACCGTCGGCGAGATCGTCACCGAAGGGCTGCTCGTCCATGAGCCCGGCCTGTCGCGCACCGAGCGGGAGCGCCGCGCCGCGCACGCGCTCGCCGAGGTCGCGCTCGAGCCCGCCCTGCGCAACCGCTATCCACACGAGTTCTCAGGCGGCCAGCGCCAGCGTATCGCGATCGCCCGCGCCATGATTCTGCACCCGGCCTTGGTCGTGCTCGACGAGCCGACCTCGGCGCTCGACCGCACGGTTCAGGCGAGCATTGTCGCTTTGCTCAAGCAGCTGCAGGCACGGCACGGCCTGTCATATCTCTTCATCAGCCACGATCTTTCCGTGGTTCGGGCGATGTCCGACGAGGTCATGGTGATGAAGGATGGCCGGGTGGTCGAGCGCGGGTCGACCGAGGCGATCTTCGAGGCGCCTCAGCAGAGCTACACACAGCGCCTGATCGCAGCGGCGCTGAAGTGCTGAGACGCAAGTCCCGTAAGGGCCGCGCTCTGCGCCTGGCGCCGAGCGGTAACACGGCCTGCCCTCTCGCATCGCCAGCTCCGCTCGGATAGGAAAGGTGCGCCTTTGTCCACCCAGCAAGAGACCCGAGCGATGAGCCGTACTGTCTATGTCAATGGCGCCTATCTTCCCGAGGAAGACGCCACGATCTCGATTTTCGACCGCGGCTTCATCTTCGGCGACGGCATCTACGAGGTTTCGGCCGTGCTCGGCGGCAAACTCGTCGATTGCGAGGCCCATCTGATCCGGCTGGAGCGCTCCTGCAACGAGATCGGCCTGAAGCTGGCCTGGAGCCGCGACGAACTGATCGCGATCCATCAGGAGCTGATCGCCCGCAACAAGCTCGACGAGGGCTCGATCTATCTGCAGGTCTCGCGCGGCGCCGCCGACCGCGACTTCGCCTTCCCGAAGGACATCAAGCCGACGATCGTCCTGTTCACCCAGGCGCGCCAGTTCGCCGACATCCCGCAGGTCAAGACCGGGATCAAGGTGGTCAGCACGCCGGATCTGCGCTGGGCCCGCCGTGACATCAAGAGCGTCAACCTGCTCGGGCCGGTGCTGGCCAAGCAGTTCGCCGCCGAGAACGGCGCGCAGGAAGCCTGGCTGATCGAGGATGGCGTCGTCACCGAAGGCGCCTCGTCGACCGCCTGGATCGTCAAGGGCAAGACGCTGATCTCGCGCCCGCTTTCCAACAAGGTCCTGCCCGGCATCACCCGCAAGGCCGTGCTCGCCTTCCTCGCCGAGAGCGGCTTTTCCTTCGAGGAGCGCGAATTCACGCTGGCCGAAGCGCTCGACGCCGAGGAGGCTTTCATCACCTCGGCGACCAGCCTGGTGATGCCGGTGACCACGATCGACGGCCATAGCATCCACAATGGCGCGCCGGGACCGGCGACGCTCCGCCTGCGCGAAATCTATCTCGACCATGCCCGCAAGGGCGGCGCGCTCGGCTGATTGACTATCCGTCAGCGTTCACATCGCCGTCCGTCGTCCGGATGTTCAACAATTTTTCAATGTGTTGAACATCCGGAGGCACGCTCGCCCATCACATAGGTCGCGACCACGTTGCGCTCGTCGCCGAGCGTAACCAGCACGAAGAGTTCCTCTGCGAGATCGCGCGCTGTCTCAAGCCTGTGCGCCATCGCCCGCGTCGCGGCGGGATCGAGCACCACGACATCCGCCTCACGGCCGGGCTCGAACGAGCCGATCAGCTGGTCGAGGCCGAGCGCCACCGCATTGCCCAGCGTGATCGCGTGCAGGGCCTCGAAGGCCGACAGGCTTTGCCCCTGCAATTGCAGGATCTTGTAGGCCTCGGCCATGGTGCGCAGCATCGAATAGGAGGTGCCGCCGCCGATATCGGTGGCGAGCGCGACCTTGACGCCCTCGCGCCGGGCCCGCCCCCAGTCGAACAGGCCGGAACCGAGGAAGAGATTCGAGGTCGGGCAGAAGACGGCGACCGCCCCATGCTCGGCGAAGGCGCGCCATTCGCGCTTGGTCATGTGGATGCAGTGGCCGAGCAGGCTCTTCTTACCGAGCAGGCCGTAATTCTCGTAGATGCCGGCATAGTCGGCGGCTTCTGGATAGAGCTCCCTGGCGAAGGCGATCTCGGCCCGATTCTCGTTGATATGGGTCTGGACGAAGCAGCCTGGATGCTCCGCGACCAGGCGCTGCGAGGCCGCCATCTGCTCAGGCGAGGAGGTCACGGCGAAGCGCGGCGTGATCGCGTAGAGTTGCCTGCCCTTGCCGTGCCAGCGGCCGATCAGCGCCTTGCTCTCGGCATAGCCGCTTTCGGCCGTGTCGGTCAGCGCCGGCGGCGCATTGCGGTCCATCATCACCTTGCCGGCGATCATCCTTGTGTTGCGGCGATGCGATTCGGCGAAGAACGCCTCCGCCGATTTTTCGTGCACCGAGCAATAGACCGCCGCGGTCGTGGTGCCGCTCGCCAGCAATTCGTCGAGCAGGAAGCGCGAGAGCTTTTCGGCATGGCCCTGCTGCTCGAGCTTCTGCTCCTCGACGAAGGTGTATTTGTTCAGCCACTCCATCAGCTGCGCGCCATAGGAGGCGATCACCTGCGTCTGCGGCATGTGGATATGGGCGTCGATGAAGCCAGGCATGATCAGATGCGGGCGATGGTCGATGATGTCAGCCCCCGCCGGCAGGGTCGGCAGCAGCGCCCGCGCCTCCCCGGCCGCCCGGATCAGCCCGCCCTCGACGATCAGCAGCCCGTCCTCGACATAGCGATGCGCGGCCGCGCCGGCGCCATGGGGATCGCCGACGAACCAGAGAAGCCGGCCCCTCAGGGCGCGGACCGCATCCTGCCTGCTCAACCTGCACACTCCGGCGCCGATACCTATCTTATCTGCACCAAATCAAAGCTTCCGGCCAAGCGACGAACATGCCTAATCTCAGGGCATGTTCGCGATTTGCTCTCGACGGGGCTGCCATGCGTGAAACCGTCCGCTTCCTGCTCGGCGACGAGCTGGTCGAGATCGCAAGCTGCGATCCGACCCGGACGGTGCTGGACTGGCTCCGGCTCGACCGGCGCCGCACCGGCAGCAAGGAGGGCTGTGCCGAAGGCGATTGCGGCGCCTGCACCGTCGTCATCGGCCGCCTCGACGAGGGCCATCTGCGCTACGAGGCGATCAATGCCTGCATCCGCTTCCTCCCGACATTGGACGGCTGCCAGCTCCTGACGGTGGAGCATCTGAAAGGCGCGGACGGCACGCTTCATCCCGTGCAGCAGGCGATGGTCGACTGCCATGGCTCACAATGCGGCTTCTGCACGCCGGGCATCGTGATGTCGCTGTTCGCACTCTGGCTGAACGAGGCGGCACCATCCATCGCGCGCATCGAGGACGCGCTCGCCGGCAATCTCTGCCGTTGCACAGGCTACGAACCAATCATCGCGGCCGGGCTGCGGGCGGCTGCGGCCGACCGCTCTCAGGACCGCTTCGTCGCAGCGCAGGCCGGTATCGCCGCCCGCCTCGCCGAACTGCGTGACAGACAGACTGTGGCGATAGGCGACGGCGAGCGACGCTATTACGCCCCGGCCACTACGGAAGCCCTCGCCGAGCTCGTCGCCGCCCACCCGCAGGCGACGCTGATCGCCGGCGCGACCGATGTCGGGCTCTGGGTGACCAAGGGCATGCGCCGGCTCGATCCCGTGATCCATCTCGGCCGGATCGAGGCGCTGCGCGCCATCTCCGACGAAGGCGACCAGCTGCGCCTCGGCGCGATGGCGAACCATGTCGCCGTGCGCAAGGCGCTCGCAGCCATCTCTCCGCAGCTCGACGAAATGATGCGCCGCTTCGGCGGCGAACAGGTGCGCAATGCCGGCACGATCGGCGGCAACATCGCCAATGGCTCGCCGATCGGCGACCTGCCACCCGCGCTGATCGCTTTGGGAGCGACGCTGGTGCTGCGCCAAGGCAGTGAACACCGGACAATCCCGCTCGAAGCTTTTTTCCTCGACTATCGCAAGCAGGACCGGCGCGAGAGCGAGTTCGTCGAAGCCGTGCTGGTACCGAAACTGCCGGCCGATGCGCTGTTCCACGTCTCGAAGATCTCGAAGCGCTTCGACGAGGACATTTCGGCCCTGTGCGGCGCCTTCTTCCTGCGCCGAGACCCCGATAACCGCATCGTCGAAGCCCGCCTCGCCTTCGGCGGCATGGCCGGCATCCCGAAACGGGCGAAAGCGGCGGAAGCGGCCCTGCTCGGCCGCCACTGGAATGCCGAGGCCGTCGCGGCGGCCAAGGCGGCGCTGGCGCAGGATTTCACGCCGCTCACCGACATGCGTGCCTCGGCCGGCTACCGGCTCAAGGTCGCCGGCAACCTGCTCACGCGTTTCCTGCTCGAAACGACCGCTCCCGAAGCCGCGACCCGGGTGGCTGGCCTGCTGGCGGAGGCCGCCCATGGCTGACGCACGCAAGCGGCTCGACGCCATGGAGACGCGGCCGGTCGTCGGCTCGCCGCTGAAGCACGATTCAGCCGACAAGCACGTCGCCGGCGAGGCCGTCTATGTCGACGACATCCTGGAGCCGGCGGGAACCGCCCATGCCTGCCTCGGCCTCTCCAGCATCGCCCATGGCCGGCTGCTATCGCTCGACCTGTCGGCGGTCGAAGCCACGCCCGGCATCCTCGCAGTCCTGACCGCCGCCGACATCCCCGGCGAGAACGATATCTCCTCGACGCACAAGCATGACGAGCCAGTCTTCGCGACGGACAGGATCCTGCATCACGGCCAGCCGCTCTTCGCGGTGATCGCCACGACCCGCGAGCAGGCGCGGCATGCCGCGGCGCTGGCGAAAGCGGAATACGAGGAAGCTGCGCCCCTGCTCGACGTCGCTTCGGCGCGCGCCGCAGGCGGCGAACTCGTCACCGAGCCGCTGAAGCTCGAACGCGGCGATGTCGCGGCCGGTCTCGCGGCGAGCCCGCGCCGGCTCAAGGGCGCGATGGCGATCGGCGGACAGGATCACTTCTATCTCGAAAGCCAGATCGCCCTCGCCATTCCCGGCGAGGATGGCGACATGCTCGTGCACTCCTCGACCCAGCATCCGAGCGAGGTCCAGCACATGGTCGCCTCCGTGCTCGGCGTCGGCGCGCATGCGGTGACGATCGAGGTCCGGCGCATGGGCGGCGGCTTCGGCGGCAAGGAGACGCAGGCCAATCTCTTCGCCTGCGTCGCGGCGCTCGGCGCCCGCAAGCTCGGGCGGCCGGTGAAGCTCAGGCCCGACCGCGACGACGACATGGTGATCACCGGCAAGCGCCACGACTTCGTCGTCGACTACGATATCGGTTTCGACGATGACGGGCGCATCCATGCGGTCGACGCCGTCTATGCGGCGCGCTGCGGCTGGAATGCCGACCTTTCCGGCCCGGTCACCGACCGCGCTTTGTTCCACATGGACAATTGCTATTTCTACCCGGCAGTACGGGCCCGCTCCGAGCCTCTACGGACGCATACGGTCTCGAACACCGCCTTCCGCGGCTTCGGCGGGCCGCAGGGCATGGTCGGGGCCGAACGCTTCATCGAGGAGGTCGCCTACGCCACCGGGCTCGACCCGCTGGAGGTGAGACGGCGCAATCTCTATGGCGGCGAGGACCGGCTGACGACGCCCTATCACCAGCAGGTCGAGGACATGATCGCCGGCGAGGTGATCGACGAGCTGGAACGCGACTGCCATTACCGCGAGCGGCAGCAGGCGATCCGCGCCTTCAACCGCGAGAGCCCCGTCATCAAGCGCGGCATCGCGCTGACCCCGGTGAAATTCGGCATCTCATTCACCGCGACCTGGTACAATCAGGCCGGCGCGCTGGTGCATGTCTATACCGACGGCACGATCTCGCTGAACCATGGCGGCACAGAAATGGGCCAGGGGCTCTACCAGAAGGTGGCGCAGGTCGTGGCCCAGGCCTTCGGCATCGGCCTCGACAAGATCAGGATCACCGCGACCACTACCGGCAAGGTGCCGAACACCTCGGCGACCGCCGCCTCCTCCGGCTCCGACCTCAACGGCATGGCCGCGCTCGACGCCTGCGAGACGATCAAGCAGCGGCTCGTGGCTTTCGCCGCGGAGCGCTGGCAGGAGGCGCCAGAGGCAATCGTCTTCCTGCCTGGGCGGGTTCAGATCGGGGCGCGCGAGATCGCCTTCGTCGAGCTGGTCAAGGCGGCCTACATGGCCCGCGTCCAGCTCTCGGCGACGGGCTTCTACGCCACCCCGAAGATCCATTGGGACCGCAAGGCCGGGCGCGGCCACCCCTTCTACTATTTCGCCTATGGCGCGGCGGCCTCCGAGGTCGCGATCGACACGCTGACCGGCGAGTACAAGGTCGAGCGCGTCGACATCCTGCATGATTGCGGCAACTCGCTGAACCCGGCGATCGACAAGGGCCAGATCGAGGGCGGCTTCGTCCAGGGTATGGGCTGGCTGACCACCGAAGAGCTGGTCTGGGACGAGAAGGGGCGCCTTAGGACCCATGCGCCCTCGACCTACAAGATCCCCGTCGCCTCCGACCGCCCGCGCATCTTCAACGTCGCATTGCTGGAGAACGCTCCGAACCGCGAGCACACGATCCACCGCTCCAAGGCGGTCGGAGAGCCGCCGCTGATGCTGGCGATCAGCGTGCTGCACGCTCTGTCGGATGCGGTCGCCAGCGTCGGCGAGCATCGCTTCTGTCCGAAGCTCGACGCACCGGCGACGCCCGAGCGCGTGCTCGACGCGGTCGAGCGGGTGCGGGCCCTGGCTGCAGCCGCGGAGGGCGCATCATGACGCTCTCCGATTTTCTCGGCAGGCAGCTCGGTGAAGGCGCGATCATCGTCCGCATCGAACGCGCGCAGGGCTCGACGCCGCGCGAGGCCGGCGCAACGATGATCGTCGGCAGCCATGACAGCGCCGGCACGATCGGCGGCGGGCAGCTCGAATTCCATTGCCTCGACCTCGCCCGCGAGATGCTGGCGACCGGCGAGGATCGGCGCCGGATCGACCTGCCGCTCGGCCCGCAAATGGGCCAGTGCTGCGGCGGGCGCGTCGAGGTCTTGCTGACGCGCGCCATCCCCGCCGACCTCGCCGCCCTGCGCTCGAGCGAGACGAAAGCGGCTGCCAGCCGGCCGCAGGTGCTGATCTTCGGCGCGGGGCATACCGGCCGGGCGCTCGCGCACTGCCTTTCCCTGCTGCCCTTGGCAGTGACGCTGATCGACGACCGCCCTGACCAGTTCGCGGACCTGCCCGAGGCCATTTCCTGCCTCCATCTCGACGATCCCGAGCAGGCGCTCGTCACGGCGCATGCCGGCGCTGCCTTCATCGTCCTGACCCACAGCCATCCGCTCGACTACCGGCTGGCCGAGGCGGCGCTTCTGCGCGGCGATGCGGCCTATGTCGGGATGATCGGCTCAGGCACGAAACGCGCCCGCTTCGAGGCGAGCTTCCGCCGCCGGCATCCCGGAAGCACGGCTTTGACGCGCCTGACCTGCCCGATCGGTGGATCGGATGTGCATGACAAGCGTCCGGAGGTGATCGCGGCCTTGACGGCGGCCGAGCTGGTACGTTGGTTGCTTGGCGAGAAGGCGGCCTTCGCGGGGAAGGACGCCACCCTGCCAGAGAAAGGCCGAGCCGCCCATGACGCAGCCGCCTGACGAGACGGCCTCCTTACGTCTGGCGCTCGCCCATGTCTCCAAGAGCTTTCCGGGCGTGAAGGCCAATCAGGACATCAGCTTCGGTGTCCGCCCCGGCGAGATCCATGCCCTGCTCGGCGAGAACGGCGCCGGCAAGTCGACCCTGGTCAAGATCATCTACGGCGTGCAGCGCGCCGACGAGGGCGAAATCCGCTGGGACGGCCACCCAGTCGAAATCCCCTCGCCCAAGGCCGCCCGCAAGCTCGGCATCGGCATGGTGTTCCAGCATTTCTCGCTGTTCGACGGCATGACGGTGCTGGAGAACATCGCGCTCGGGCTCGACGAGAAGGTTCCGGCGGAAGAGCTGAAACGGCGGATCAAGGCGATCCTCGACAGCTATTCGCTGCCGCTCGATCCCGATCGCGAGGTGCACACGCTTTCGGTCGGCGAGCGCCAGCGCATCGAGATCGTGCGCTGCCTGCTGCAGAAGCCAAAACTCCTGATCATGGACGAGCCGACTTCGGTGCTGACCCCGCAGGAGGTCGAGCGCCTGTTCGACACCCTGCGCCAGATCGCCGCCGAGGGCTGCTCGATCCTCTACATCAGCCACAAGCTCCACGAAATCAAAGCGCTGTGCTCGGCCGCGACCATCCTGCGGGCCGGCCGGGTCGTCGCGACCTGCGATCCGCGCACGGAATCGACCCGGCGCATGGCCGAGCTGATGATCGGAGCGGAGCTGAAAAGCATCGAGCGTCCCGCGGGAACCGGCGAGGCGCGCCGAGCCCGCCTCGTCGTCAGCGGACTGAACATGCCGGGCGAGCCGCCCTTCGGCACCGACCTGAAGACCATCGGCTTTACCGCTTATGCCGGCGAAATCCTCGGTATCGCCGGCGTCGCGGGCAATGGACAGGCCGAGCTGCTGCTGGCTCTGTCGGGCGAGCGCCGCACCGCCTCGAACGATGCCGTCAAGCTCGACGGGCAGGCGCTCGGTCATGCCGATGCCGGCCGGCGCCGCGCCGCCGGACTCGCCTGCGTGCCTGAGGAGCGCAACGGTCACGCCGCAGTGCCGGATTTCTCGCTCGCCGACAATGTCGTGCTGACGGCGCGGCATCGGCTGCCGCTGGCGCCCTCCGGCCTGATCCGGCAAGGCGCGGTCGACGCCTATGCGCGCGAGGTGATCCAGCGCTTCGACGTTCGCACCACCGGCCCCGCCGCCCTCGCCGGCGCGCTCTCCGGCGGCAATCTGCAGAAGTTCATCATGGGTCGCGAAATCGGCCAGAATCCTGAGGTCCTGGTCGTCGAGCAGCCGACCTGGGGCGTCGATGCCGGCGCCGCCGCCGCGATCCGGCAGGCGCTGGTCGATCTCGCCGCCAGGGGCTCGGCGATCGTGGTGATCTCGCAGGACCTCGACGAGCTGCTCGAATTGGCCGACCGGCTCTGCGTCATCAATGAGGGCCGGCTTTCGGAAGCCAGGCCGGTCGCCGGGCTTAAGCTGGAGGAGATCGGCCTGCTGATGGGCGGCGTCCATGGCGAGGCGGTAGCAGCGGACCATGCCCATGCTTGAATGGCGCCGCCGCAGCGAACCGAGCCGGGCGATGCTCTATCTGAGCCCGCTGATCGCTATCGCCCTGACCATGCTGACCGGCATGCTGGTGTTCAGCGCGATCGGCTATGACGGCTTTCACGCGGTCAAGGCGATCTTCCTGACGCCGCTGCTCGAACCGCAGCGCTGGGCCGATCTCGGCGTCAAGGCCGCGCCGCTGGTGATCATCGCGCTCGGCCTCGCCATCGGTTTCCGGGCCAATGTCTGGAACATCGGCGCCGAGGGGCAATATGTGATGGGCGCCATCGCCGGCACCGGCGTCGCCTTGCTCACCCATGACATGACCGGCTGGTGGATCCTGCCCGCCATGGCGCTGGCCGGCGTCATCGGCGGCGCCGCCTGGGCCGCGATCCCCGCTTTCCTCAAGGTCCGGCTGCAGGTCAGCGAGATCCTGACCAGCCTGATGCTGAGCTATGTCGCCGTCCAGTTCCTGTACTACCTCGTACGTGGCCCGTGGAAGGACCCAGACGGCTTCAACTTCCCGCAGACCAAGATGTTCAGCGGCGATCAGGTGCTGCCCGCCATCGCGGAGGGCTCGCTGGTCCATCTCGGCGTTCCCGTCGCATTGCTGCTGGCGCTCACCGCCTGGTTCGTTCTGGGCAGGACAGTCGCCGGCTACGCGGTCAGGGTCGTGGGGCGGGCGCCAGCGGCCGCCCGCCATGGCGGCTTCGACGCGAACCGCATCACCTGGGCCGCCCTGCTCGCCAGCGGCGGGCTCGCGGGCCTGGCCGGGCTGTTCGAAGCGGCGGGTCCCTTCGGCCAGCTCACCCCGCAATTTCCGGTCGGCTACGGCTTCACCGCGATCATCGTCGCCTTTCTCGGACGGCTTTCGCCGATCGGCATCGTCTTCGGCGGCCTCGTCCTCGCGGTGACCTATGTCGGCGGCGAGATCGCGCAGAGCACGGTCCGGCTGCCGCAGGCGGCGACCGGCATGTTCCAGGCGATGCTGCTGTTCTTCCTGCTCGCCACCGACGTGCTGGTGCGCTGGCGGCTCGCCTTCCGGCGCGGCCACGCGAAGGTTGCGCCATGACCAGCGTCATCCTCGTCTCGATTTTCATGACGCTGGCGGCGGCGGCGACGCCGATCCTGCTGGCGGGCCTCGGCGAGCTCGTCACCGAGAAGGCCGGCGTTCTCAATCTCGGCGTCGAGGGCATGATGCTCTGCGGCGCGGTGACCGGCTTTGCGGTCGCCTACAGCAGCGGCAGCGTCACGCTCGGCCTCGTCGCCGCGGCAGTCGCCGGCCTCTTGGCGGCGATGATCTTCGCCCTGCTGACGCTCGGCCTCGGCTCCAACCAAGTCGCGACGGGGCTCGCGCTGACCATCTTCGGGATTGGCGTCTCCTCGCTGTTCGGCGCCGGCTATGTCGGCCGCACCATCCAGCGGCTCGGACCGCTCTTCCCGGCAGATTATGCCGCGCATCCATGGCTGCGCCTGGTCTTCGGCCATGACGCCCTGGTCTATCTCTCGCTGCTGCTGGTTCTCGCGGTCAGCCTGTTCCTGCGGCGCACGCGGGCCGGGCTGATCCTGCGCGCCGTCGGCGAGAACGCCGAGTCCGCCCATGCCATCGGCTATCGCGTGCTCGCTATCAGGGCCGCCGCGACCGGCTTCGGTGGCGCGCTCGCCGGGCTCGGCGGCGCCTATTTCTCGCTGGCGCTGACGCCGATGTGGGCCGACCGGCTGACCGCCGGACGCGGCTGGATCGCGCTCGCCCTCGTCGTCTTCGCCGCCTGGAAACCGGGACGGCTGCTGCTCGGCGCCTATCTCTTCGGCGCCGTCGCGACCTTCGAATTGCAAGCCAAGGCCGCCGGCATCAACTGGGTCGCGCCGGAGGTGCTGGCGATGACACCCTACCTTGCGACCATTGTGGTTCTGACGATGATGTCGCTAGGAACGAGAACCGGCGGCCGCAACGCGCCCGCCTGCCTTGGCAAGCCTTTCCCGGCGCCCTAGCGCCGAAACCGACAACGGGGAGCACAGACAATGTCGACCATCATCACCCGCAGGACGCTTCTGGCCGGCGCTGCCGCGACCTCGGCGCTGCCGCTCATCGGGGGAGCCCAGGCGCAGGCGCCGCTCGGCGTCGGCTTCGTCTATGTCGGCCCGATCGGCGACCACGGCTACACCTGGACCCATGACCAGGGCCGACTGGCGCTCGAAAAGGAGTACGGCGCCAAGATCAAGACCAGCTTCATCGAGAACGTGGCCGAGGGGCCGGACGCGGCGCGCGCCATCCGCCAGCTCGCCCAGGCCGGCAACCAGATCATCTTCGCCACCTCGTTCGGCTTCATGAACCCGACGATCCAGGTCGCCAAGCAGTTCCCTAAGATCAAGTTCGAGCACGCCACCGGCTATATGCGCGCCGAGAACGTCGCGACCTATAATGCCCGCTTCTATGAGGGCCGCGCGGTCCTCGGCACCATCGCCGGGCACATGTCGAAATCGGGCCAGGCCGGCTACGTCGCCTCCTTCCCGATCCCGGAAGTGGTGATGGGCATCAACGCCTTCCACCTCGCCGCCAGGAAGGTGAACCCGAACTTCAAGACCAAGGTGATCTGGGCCTCGACCTGGTACGATCCGGCCAAGGAGGCCGACGCGGCCAAGGCGCTGATCGACCAGGGCGCCGACATGATCACCCAGCACACCGATTCCGCCGCCCCGCTGCAGGCAGCTGAACAGCGCGGCGTGTTCGCCTTCGGCCAGGCTTCCGACATGAGCGCCTTCGCGCCGAAGGCGCATCTGACCGCAATCGTCGACGACTGGTCGGGCTACTACATCAAGCGCGTCAAGGAGGTCATGGACGGAACCTGGAAGACCGGCGACGTCTGGCACGGCCTCAAGGAAGGCATGGTCAAGATGGCGCCCTACAACGCGGCGATGACGCCGGCGGCCCGGGCCGCAGCCGACGAGGTCCAGAAGGGCATCATCGCCGGCACGTTCCACCCCTTTACCGGCGAGCTCAAGGACCAGAAGGGCACGCTGCGCCTGAAGGCCGGCGAGACCGCCAGCGACGAGATGCTGTCCAAGATGGACTGGTATGTCGACGGCGTGCAGGCCTGAGGCTGCTATCGAGTAAGCGTCATGCTCGGGCTTGACCCGGGGCATCTCTTGCCGAAGGAGGCGCCGTAAAGCGCCTTCTCGTCTGGAATTGCTCGGGTCTGCGCTTCGCTCCGCCCGAGAATAGCGCCTCGATCCACGCACGAAAATTACCCGCAGGACCCCCCTTGCAGATATTTTAAGCTTGAAACAATATGACTGCCGACGCCGTCTGGACGGGGATGGGGAACCCCGCCGGCGGCCGTATCTGGCACGTCCCGGGAGGACATCAGACATGAATCTCAAATTCGCATTGTCGCTCAGCGCCGGCATGCTCGCCCTCGGGCTTTCGAGCGCCCAGGCGCAGGAACCCTTGAAGATCGGCGTGGTCAGCGTGCTGACCGGGCCTGCGGCGGCCCTCGGCCAGCAGGTTCGCGACGGCTTCCAGCTCGCGGTCGACCAGAACGGCGGCAAGCTCGGCGGCGTGCCGGTGCAGATCACCATCATCGACGACGAGCTGAAGCCCGATGTCGCGGTCGGCAAGGTCCGCAGCTTCGTCGAGGGCGGTAAGGTCGACTTCGTCGTCGGCCCGGTGTTCTCCAACATCCTTGGCGCGATCGCCAAACCCGTGCTGGATTCCGGCGCCATCCTGATCAGCCCGAACGCCGGCCCGTCGACCATGGCCGGCAAGGCCTGCCACCAGAACTTCTTCGTGACCTCGTACCAGAACGACCAGGTCCACGAGGTGCTCGGCAAATACGCCCAGGACCAGAACTACAAGAAGGCCTATATCATCGCGCCGAACTACCAGGCGGGTAAGGACTCGCTGGCCGGCTTCAAGCGCTATTTCAAGGGCGAGGTCCTCGACGAGGTCTATGTCCCGCTGACCTCGCTCGATTTCTCGGCCGAGCTCGCCAAGATCGCTTCGGCGAAGCCCGACGTGGTCTTCGCCTTCCTGCCCGGCGGCCTCGGCGTCAACTTCGTCAAGCAGTGGTCGCAGGCCGGCCTCACCGGCAAGGTGCCGTTCCTCTCCGCCTTCACGGTCGACGAGTCGACCCTGCCGGCGCAGCAGGACGCCGCGGTCGGCATGTTCGGCGGCATGACCTGGGCGCCGAACATGGACAATCCGCAGACGAAGAAGTTCGTCGCGGCCTATGAGGCGGCCTACAAGATCGTGCCCGGCTCCTATGCCCAGCAGGCCTTCGACGCCGCGCAGCTGATCGACTCGGCCGTGAAGGCGGCGGGCGGCACCGGCGACAAGGACAAGCTGCGCGCCGCGCTCAAGAAGGCCGATTTCACCTCGCTTCGCGGCAAGTTCAAGTTCAACACCAATGGCTACCCGATCCAGGACTTCTACCTGGTCAAGGTCGCCAAGCGGCCGGACGGCAAGTTCCAGACCGAGATCGCCCAGAAGGTGTTCACGGACTACGCCGATCCGCACGCCAAGGATTGCGCGCTGAAGTGACGCTTTCGTCCTTCACCGCGACCTGAATGGTCATCCCGGGCGGGCTTCAGCCCGACCCGGGATCCATGCCAGACCGACCGATGTTCAGGCATGGGTTCCGGCCCTCCGCTTCGCTGCGGCCGGGATGACGGCGTCTGTTGTTCTTAAGCCGAGTTGCGCAAGCGCATGACCACCGGCCTCCTCCTTGTCCAGATCCTGAACGGGCTGCAGTTCGGCATCCTGCTGTTCCTGGTGGCGGCAGGGCTGACCCTCGTTTTCGGCGTGATGGATTTCATCAACCTGGCGCATGGCGTGCAGTACATGCTCGGCGCCTATCTGGCGGTGACCTTCGTCGCGCTGACCGGCTCCTTCGTGCTCGGGCTTGTACTGGCGCTGGCGGCGGCGCTGGTCTTCGGCCTCGCGCTCGAATTCCTGGTCTTCCGACATCTCTACGAACGCGACCATCTCGACCAGGTGCTGGCGACCTTCGGGCTGATCCTGCTGCTCAACCAGGGCGTCAAGATCATCTGGGGCGCGGCTCCGCTCTCGGTGCCGGTGCCGGAGTTCCTCTCTGGCAATGTCGCGCTGCTGGACGGCATCCTCTATCCGACCTACCGCTTCGCACTGATCGGGGCGGGGCTCGCCGTCGGCCTGCTGCTCTGGTTCGTCGTCGACCGCACCCGCACCGGCATGCTGCTGCGCGCCGGCGCCTCGAACGCCCCGATGGTCTCGGCGCTCGGCGTCGACATCCGCAAGCTGTTCATGATCGTCTTCGCCTTCGGCACCATGCTGGCCGGCTTCGCGGGGGCGATGGCGGCGCCGATCCTCTCGGTCGAGCCCGGCATGGGCGACACCGTCCTGATCCTCGCCTTCGTCGTCATCGTCATCGGCGGCATCGGCTCGATCCGCGGCGCCTTCGTCGCGGCCCTGATCGTCGGCCTCGTCGACACGCTCGGCCGCTCCTTCATGAACGATTTGCTGCGCCTGTTCATGAGCGCGCCCTCGGCCCGGGCCACCGGCGCCGCCCTCTCCTCCATGCTGATCTACCTCCTGATGGCGGTGGTGCTGTTTCTGAGGCCTGAGGGGCTCCTGCCCTCGCGGGGTCGCACATGAGCACGGCTCCGGCGCTGGCGGAGACGGTGGCCGCCCCGGCCCCGCGCAGGCGCGGCCGGCTGCTGCTGCCGATCCTGCTCTTTGGGCTGCTGGCGCTGGCGCCGCTCGCCGTCAGCCTCGGCATGCCCTCCGGCTGGCTCGCTCTGCTGACGCGGGCGATGATCTTCGCGATCGCGGCGCTCTCGCTCGACCTCATCCTCGGCGTCGGCGGGCTCGTCTCCTTCGGCCACGCCGCCTTCCTCGGCATAGGCGCCTATGTCACCGGCATCATGATCACCGAAGGACAGGCCGAGGCGCTGCTGATCCTGCCGGTGGTGCTCGGCATCTGCGCCCTGTTCGCCGCGATCACCGGGGCGATCTGCCTGCGCACCCGCGGCGTCACCTTCATCATGATCACGCTCGCCTTCGGCCAGATGGTCTATTTCCTGGCGCAGGCGCTCTCGGCCTATGGCGGCGATGACGGGCTGACGCTCTACGCGAAGAGCACCATTGCCGGCCTCGATCTGTTCTCGACCCGCACGGGCTTCTTCTATTGCGTGCTCGCCGCACTCGCCGGCTGCTATGCGCTGGTCCGCATCCTCGTCGCCTCGCGCTTCGGACGCATCCTGCGGGCGGCGCGCGAGAATCCGGTGCGGGTCTCGGTCACCGGCTTCGACGTCACCCGCATACGGCTCGTCGCCTATGTGATCAGCGGCATGGTCGCAGGGATCGCCGGCTTCTTCCTCGCCAACCATACCGATTTCGTCAGCCCGGCCTTCATGTCCTGGCAGCGCTCGGGCGAGCTGATCTTCATGGCGGTGCTCGGCGGCGTCGGCTCGCTGCATGGCGCGATCATCGGCGCCATCGCCTATCTCATCGCCGAAGACGGGCTCTCGCATCTGACCGAGCATTGGCGGGTGATCTTCGGGCCGCTGATCATTCTTTTCGTGCTGTTCACCCGTGGCGGCATCGTCGGCATGCTGCGCAAGCTGGGCGGGGGTGGCGGCGCATGAAACAGCCCGTCCTCACGCTCGAATCCGTGCGCAAATCCTTCGGTGCGCTCAAGGTCACCGACGATGTCAGCCTCTCCGTGGCACCCGGCGAACTGCATGCGCTGATCGGCCCGAACGGCGCCGGCAAGACCACGCTGGTCCACCAGATCTCCGGCATGCTCAAGCCCGACAGCGGCGCGATCCGCTTTCGCGGCGAGGACATTTCGGCGCTGACGCCGGAGAAGCGGGCGCGGCGCGGCCTCGCCCGCACCTTCCAGATCACCTCGACGATCGCCTCGCTTTCGGTGCTGGAGAATGTCGCACTCGGCGTGCAGGCCAAGGTGGCGCATCCGCTCTCACTGTTCCGTAATGCGGCGCGCGACGCGGCGCTGAACCGCCCTGCCCTGGCGGCGCTGGAGGCGGTAGGCCTCGCCGACCGTGCCGAGGTTCCTGCCGGGCGCCTCTCGCATGGCGAGAAGCGGGCGCTCGAACTCGCCATGGCGCTGGCGCTGGAGCCGGCCGCGATCCTGCTCGACGAGCCCTTGGCCGGCGTAGGCCGCGAGGAAGGCGAGCGCTTGATCGAGCTGCTCTCCAGCCTGAAGGGCCGCTATGCCATGCTCCTGGTCGAGCACGACATGGCGGCGGTGTTCGCGCTCGCCGACAAGGTCAGCGTGCTGGTCTATGGCCGCGTCATCGCCTCGGGCGAGCCGGCCGCCGTCAGGGCCGACCCGGCCGTGCGCGAAGCCTATCTCGGCGAGGAGGGCTGAACCGTGCTGACGGTCGAGAACCTCGATGCCGGCTATGGCGAGGCGCAGATCCTGTTCGGCGTCGATCTTGCGGTCGGCGCCGGCGAGGTCGTGACCCTGCTCGGCCGCAACGGAATGGGCAAGACCACGACGATCCGTTCGATCATGGGGCTGATCCGCCCGAAGGCCGGGCGCGTCAGCTTCGGCGGCGTCGACCTCACCGGCAGCGCGCCCTTCCACCTCGCCCAGGCCGGGATCGGCCTCGTCCCGGAAGGCCGCCAGATCTTCCCGACGCTCTCGGTCGAGGAGAACCTGATCGCGACGGCGGCCAGCCGCTTCGGCCAGCCGCGCTGGACGCTGGAGCGGGTCTACGCCTTCCTGCCACGGCTCAGGGAGCGCCGCGCCAACCGCGGCAACCAGCTTTCCGGCGGCGAGCAGCAGATGCTGGCGATCGGCCGGGCACTGATGACCAATCCCAAGCTCGTCATCCTCGACGAGGCGACCGAGGGGCTCGCGCCGATCATCCGTCAGGAGATCTGGGCCTGCCTCGCGGCGCTGAAGGCGGAAGGCGAGTCGATCCTAGTGATCGACAAGAATGTCGATGCGCTGGCCAAGATCGCCGACCGGCATATCGTGCTGGAGAAGGGCCGCGTCGTCTGGCGCGGCACGAGCGAGGCGTTGCGAAGCGATAGTGCGGTCAAGGACCGCTTCCTGAATCTGTAGAGGCAGGTCCGCCTCCAACGCGATGACCGGACCGTGCTCTGGCGAGAGCTGGGGAGGGAGACAGGCAAATGGGGTATCGCGTCGCGGTCGGCGGAACCAGCCATGCCTTCGCCGATCTCCGCGAGCTGATGGCGAAGGCGTCGCCGCCGCGCTCCGGCGACCAGCTGGCGGGGCTCGCCGCCGGCAGCATGCAGGAGATCATGGCGGCGCGGATCGCGCTGGCGGACCTGCCGCTGCGGACCTTCCTGCATGAAGCGCTGATCCCTTACGAGGACGACGAGGTCACACGCCTCATCATCGACACGCATGATGCGGCGGCCTTCGCGCCGGTCGCCGCGCTCACCGTCGGCGAGTTCCGCGACTGGCTCTGCTCCGATGCGGCGACGAGCGAGGTGCTGGCCCGGCTCGCCCGGGGCATCACGCCGGAAATGGCGGCGGCGGTGTCGAAGCTGATGCGCAACCAGGACCTGATCCTGGTCGCGCGCAAATGCCGGGTCGTCAGCCGTTTCCGCAATACGCTCGGCCTGCCCGGGCGGCTCGCTGTGCGCCTCCAGCCCAATCACCCGACCGACGATGCCGCCGGCATCCTCGCCTCGATCATAGACGGGCTGAGCTATGGCTGTGGCGATGCGGTGATCGGCATCAACCCGGCCTCGGACAGCCTCGGCCGGATCGGCGAGCTGCTGCGCCTACTCGACGAGCTGATCGCCCGCTTCGAGATCCCCACGCAGGGCTGCGTCCTGACGCATGTCACCAGTGCGATCGCTCTGATCGGGCAAGGCGCGCCAGTCGACCTCGTCTTCCAGTCCGTCGCGGGCACGCAGGCCGCCAACGCCTCCTTCGGCATCGACCTTTCCCTTCTGCAGGAGGGGATGGAGGCCGGCCGCTCGCAGCAACGCGGCACGACCGGCGACAACCTGATGTATTTCGAAACCGGCCAGGGCTCAGCCCTTTCGGCCAACGCCCATCACGGCGTCGACCAGCAGACGCTCGAAGCGCGCGCCTATGCCGTCTGCCGGGCCTACGAGCCGCTACTGGTCAATACCGTGGTCGGCTTCATCGGGCCGGAATATCTCTATGACGGCAAGCAGATCATCCGGGCTGGGCTGGAAGACCATTTCTGCGGCAAGCTGCTGGGCGTGCCGATGGGTTGCGACATCTGCTACACCAATCATGCCGAGGCCGATCAGGACGACATGGACACGCTGCTGACCCTGCTGGGCACGGCCGGCGTCAATTTCATCATGGGCGTGCCCGGCGCCGACGATGTGATGCTGAACTACCAGTCGACCTCATTCCATGATCAGCTCTATATCCGGGAAGTTCTCGGCCTGAAGCGCGTCCCCGAGTTCGAGGCCTGGCTGCAGCGCATGGACATCACGGATGCGACCGGGCGCCTGAGCGCGAGGCAGGGCGGACAGGCCCTTCTGGCGGCCCTGCCAGGCAGGGCAGCATGAGCGAGAAGCCGAAATCCGGCGCGCCGCAACTGGCCGAGCTCGCGACGCTCACGCCGGCCCGCGTCGCGCTCGGCCGTTCGGGCGCCTCCGTGCCGACGCGGGAAGTGCTCCGTTTCGGCATGGCCCATGCCCAGGCCCGCGACGCAGTGCATGCGCCGTTCGACGCCGACGGCGTGGCCCGCCGGCTTGCAGCCCTCGGCCTCGAGGTGATCCAGGTCGACAGCGCGGCGGGCTCGCGCGAGGCGTATCTGCGCCGGCCCGATCTCGGGCGAAGTCTCTCACCCGGAAGCCGCGAGGCGCTGACGGCACGGTATGGCGACTTCGACCTGGCGTTCATCGTTGCGGACGGGCTCTCCTCGACGGCGGTTCATCGAAATGCCGTTCCCTTGGTCGCGGCGCTGTTGCCATTATTGGCCCGGCAGGGCCTGCGGCTCGCCCCGCTCGTTGTCGGGCGCCAGGCACGGGTTGCTCTCGGTGACGAGATCGGCGCGGCGTTCGGCGCGCGTGCTGTGGCCATGCTGATCGGTGAACGTCCCGGGCTGTCCTCTCCGGATTCTCTCGGCGCGTATCTGACTTTCGCGCCACGAGCGGGTCTCACCGACGCCAATCGCAATTGCATCTCGAACATCCGCCCGGAGGGCCTCGCCTATGAGCCCGCGGCCTTCAAGCTCTCCTGGCTGATCGCCGAGGCTCTTCGCCGTTCGCTGACCGGAATCGGCCTCAAGGACGAGAGCGATCTCGCTATCGAGACGAACGAAACTGCGCTCTCTGGCGCCGCTTTGCTTTCCGGCGCGGTTGCGAACACGGAACCACCTCGCACTTCCGACGCATTCACTGGAGAAGGAGACCGATGATGAAGCCGCTGACCGCCGGCGTGACGCGTGCCAATGAGGGCATCGACGCGATCACCTGGAGCATTCTGGGCCAGACCTATGTACCCAAGACCCTGAGCGAGGACAGCTTCTCCTGGCACGCCACCTTCCCGCCCGGCACCTTCGTGCCGCCGCATATCCATCCGACCCAGGACGAGTTCATCTACATGCTGGAGGGCCGGCTCGATCTCGTGCTCGACGGCCAGGAATCGCATGCGCTGCCGGGCGACCTGATCCGGCTGCCGCGCAATGTCCCGCACGGTCTGTTCAACAAGAGCGACACGCCCGTGAAGTGCCTGTTCTGGGTCGCGCCGACCGGCCGGCTCTATGATCTGTTCTGGGCGATTCACTCGATGAAGGAGCAGAATCCGGCCGAAGTCGTGGCGCTCGCGGCTCGCTACGAGATCGACTTCCTGCCGCCTCCACCGGACGCCGGCTGAACCGGCTCCGGCAGGTGCGTCGCCCGCGTTAGGGTTAATCAAGGGTAAGGCGCGCAAAGGACGGTATTTCGGCGCATGATGCGGGTCTCCACCAGGAAGGTTCGGCCCATGCCCGCCGTCACCACCGAACGCCGCCAGCATGCCCGCAGCCGCACGCTCATCGGCGCCCAGATCATCTTCAACCAGCGTCGGTCGACGCTGGATTGTACCGTCAGGAACATGTCCGAGCACGGGGCGCTGCTCGTCCTCTCCGACGCGGTCTCGACGCCCGAGCTGTTCGAGCTTTATCTGCCGCTCAAGCGTGAAAGCCGCATGGTGCGCGCGCGCTGGCGCGACGGCGCGCGTCAGGGCGTCGAGTTCACGCGGCCTGCCAAGCCGGATAACGAGCCGGCCCCGCTCGACCTGCTGCACCGCCTCAAGCAGCTCGAGCAGGAGAACGCGCAGCTGAAGGCAAGAATCGCCCAGCTGACGGAAGCCGGCTGAGCCCGGGCGGGTGCTCCCGGCATCTGGACGAACCGGATCGACAGGGTCGTTCGGCTCATGCCGTCATTCCAGCCGGAGCGAAGCGGAACACCGGAAGCCGTCATAGGACTCCGGCGCTCTATGATGGTTTTCGGAGCTGCCCCACTTTGCGGCTTGTCCGGATGACGAGCCAGCGCGAGCGAAATTCGTTCTACCGGCGCGGCGCCAGTTGCTCCTTGGCGAAGCCGGCCTTGCCGGCATAGGTCTTCACGATCATCTCGCGCTTGGCATAGGACAGCACGCGCTCGACATCGTCGAAGCCGTTCGGCGCCAGCTCCTCGACGGCATCGATGACCCGCTCCGGGCCGCCGGCCCGGTTCATCGCCACGATCTCGGCCGTCGCCGGCAGGCGCTGCGCCTCATAAGCGGCGAGGGCCTGGCGCGGATGCTCGGCCCGGACCAGCAGGTCGGCAAGGCAGCGGGCATCGAGGATCGCCTGCGAGGCACCATTCGAGCCGACCGGGTACATCGGGTGGGCGGCGTCGCCGAGCAGGGTGACACGGCCATGGGTCCAGCGCGGCAGCGGATCGCGGTCGCACATCGGATAGTCCCAGAAGCCCGGCGTCGCCTGGATCAGGGCGAGGATGTCGACGCCCGGCACAGTGAATCTGCGGGCGAAGGGCAGCACGTCCTCGAGCCGGCCAGCCTTGGACCAGGCCTCCTTCGGCGGCGGCTTGGCGGGATCGCCGGTGCGGATGTTGACCACCCAATTGGTCAGCCGCGTTCCAGGCTTGCTCCCTTCGGCGATCGGATAGAGCACGAGCTTGCCGGCCATGCCGCCGGCGATGATCATGCTCTCGCCATCGAGAAAGGCCGGCCAGTCGCAGGCGCCGCGCCACATCTGCACGCCGTTCCAGCGCGGTGCGCCCTGGTCGGGGAAGTAGTGGGCCCGTACCGTCGAATGGATACCGTCGGCGGCGATCATCAGGTCGGCTCGCGCGGTTTCTCCGCCCTCCCCGCGGCGGGAATCGGTGAAATGCGCGGTGACGCCGCCTTCGTCCTGCAAGAAGCCCTGGAGGCGCCGGCCACAGCGCAGCGCCTCCGGCCCGAGCCGGGCCACGACCGCGTCCCTGATCACGCCCTGGAGCCGGCCGCGATGGATCGAGAACTGCGGGACCGGCGCACCTGCATGCAGGCCGCGCGGTTCGCGCCAGACCGCCTGCCCGAAGCGGTTCATGTAGACGAGTTCGCGGGTGCGGATCGCCACGGCGTCGAGAGCCGGCAGCAGGCCGAGCTCGGCAAGCTCGCGAATGGCGTGCGGCAGGGTGTTGATGCCGACGCCGACCTCCCGGATATCGCTGGACTGCTCGTAGACCGTCGCGGCGATGCCGCGTGCGTGCAGCATGAGCGCCAAGGTGAGGCCGCCGATGCCGCCGCCGACGATAATGACCTTCATGCGCGCTCGTTCCCCATTATTATTTCAAGCTTGAAATATCAGCGCGAAGCTTGTCAATCGCCCCGCGCCGTTGCTTCCGCCACCCGGGCAGGGCCGGAAAAGCGCATTTTCCGCGGAACGAAGCCGTATTCTGTGCGTATCTAGGCCCAATGCTGTCGTTTTTGGATGGCAGCCATGCAACACGGTGGGTTCGCGCGCGACAGCGCACCGATTCGCCGCGACGCTCCGGCCTTCAAAAGCGGTGCCGGAGCGAGGCTACTCTCATCATTGCTCTTCCAGGAGGGTTGTATGACCAAGAACGAACTGATCGCCGCCATCGCCGACGAGACCGGCAAGACCAAGGCTGACGTCTCGGCCATCCTCGGCTCGCTCGCCGGCGTCGTCGCCAAGACCCTGAAGTCCGGTGGTGACGTCACGCTCGGCGGCATCGGCAAGCTGGCGGCGGCCAAGCGCGAGGCCCGCGAAGCCCGCAATCCGTCGACCGGCGCGACGATCAAGGTTCCCGCCAAGACCGTCGTGAAGTTCAAGGTCACCAAGGATCTCGCCGACGCCGTCGCCTGAGGCGACCGGCTTTCAAAGATCAGGAGCATGGCGAAAGGCGCGGCGTCCTTTCGCCATGCTCCGTCTCGGCGGGCAAGATCGGCAGGCCGGACTATGCCCCCGACCGCCGCGCATCGCCGAGTGGAACTCGTCCTCGGTCCCGGCATGGCTTGACCGCGGCGCGGCGCTGCCCACAGTAGCGCGATGTTCCTGCGCCTCTTCACCGATCTGCGAGCTGCCAAGGTCCCCGTCACGCTGCGGGAGTATCTCGCCTTGCTCGAGGGCGTCGAGGCCGACCTCGCCGAGCATCGCGTCGACGAATTCTACCATCTCGCCCGCACCTGCCTGGTCAAGGACGAGCGTCATCTCGACCGCTTCGACCGGGTCTTCGCCCAGGTCTTCAAGGGCATGGAGACGCTTGGCGAGGCCTTCGAGGAAGCCGGTATTCCCGAGGAATGGCTGCGCAAGCTGGCCGAGAAATTCCTGACCGAGGAGGAGAAGGCCCAGCTCGAGGCGCTCGGCTGGGACAAGCTGCTCGAGACGCTGAAGCAGCGCCTCGCCGAGCAGAAGGGCCGCCACCAGGGCGGCTCGAAATGGATCGGCACCGCCGGCACCTCACCCTATGGCGCCTATGGCTACAATCCCGAGGGCGTACGCATCGGCCAGGACAAGAACCGCAATTTCCGTGCGGTGAAGGTCTGGGACAAGCGCGAGTTCAAGGATTTCGACGACACACGCGAGCTCGGTGTCCGCAATTTGAGGGTTGCGCTGCGCCGCCTGCGGAAATTCGCCCGGACCGGCGCCGCCGAGGAGCTCGACCTCGACGAGACGATCACCGAAACGGCCAAGCATGGCTATCTCGACGTCAAGCTCAGGCCCGAGCGGCACAATGCCGTGAAGGTGCTGCTCTTCCTCGATGTCGGCGGCTCGATGGACTGGCATGTCGAGCTGGCGGAAGAGCTGTTCTCCGCGGCGCGGGCCGAATTCAAGCATTTCGAGCATTTCTACTTCCACAACTGCCCTTATGAGCGGGTCTGGAAGGAGAACCGGCGCCGGCACGACCAGGTTATCCCGACCTTCGACATCCTGCGCACCTATCCGCCCGACTACCGGCTGGTCTTCGTCGGCGACGCCTCGATGAGCCCCTATGAGATCGCCATGCCCGGCGGCTCGGTCGAGCACTGGAACGAGGAGCCCGGCGAGGTCTGGATGCGGCGGCTGACCGAGCGCTTCCCGAAATCGGTCTGGCTCAACCCGGTGCAGCAGCATCTGTGGAGCTACACCCAGTCGATCCGGCAGATCGGCGGGCTGATGGGCGGGCGCATGTTCCCGCTGACGCTGGATGGGCTCGACGGCGCGATCAAGGCGCTGACGCGGTAACATCCACCGGCTTGGTTATGCGCGGGCCCAAACAGCGCATGTTCTTCAGGAGATTTTCAACCCCGCGCTTTGCTCTCCGCGGCAAGGCCGGCTAGAGCTTCGCGCCATGCAAGCCGAAGACGACGACGCCCCTCCCTCCTGGCGCCAGCGCCCCAAGCCGATCGGCTTCGAGATCGCCTATCGGCTCGATGGCGACACGCTGGAGATCGACAGTACGCGCAAGGTCGACCGTGTCAGGCTGGCTGCGGTCGAGCAGGTCCGCTTCCTCTACACGCCGAGCAATGTCACCGCGAAGAGCTTCCGGACGCAGCTGCGGCTCAGCGACGGCAAGAGCATCACCTTCGGCAATCTGTCCTGGCGCTCGCTGACCGATATCGAGCGCGACGATCCGCGCTATCACGCCTTCGTCACGGCTCTATCGGCCACGATCAGCCGCGCCAATCCGCGCGCCCGCTTCGTCGCCGGCAAGCCGTTTCCGCTCTGGCTGGCCCTGGCGATTGTCGGCGGGCTCTCGCTGGTCATGCTCGCCTTCTTCAGCCTCAGCGCCTTCCGAAGCGGCGCGAGCACGGCCGGCTGGCTCGGGATCGTGCTGGGAGCCGCCTCCTTCTGGCAAGTCTGGCCGATGGTCAGGCTCAACCGCCCCCGCGAGCTCGCCAATGGCGAAGTGCCGGGCGAGCTCGTGCCCGGGGGCAAACCGAACTGAGGGCCTCGGGCCACAGCCGAGCGTCTCACCTCGGGTGAGCTGATCTCGTCATCCTGGACGAGCTCGCCCGGAATCCATCGGAAGGCACCGGGCCCCGTCGATGAATCCCGAACCTGCGCTGTTTCGCGGCATTCCAAGGTGACGGCTGCTCTTCCGTGAGGGGAGCGTACCCTAGCGCACCACGAGCACCGAGCATTTCGCCCGCCTGACGATGGTCGAGGCGTTGGAGCCGATGACATAGGCGAGCATGCCGGGCTCATGCGAGGCGATCACGATCAGATCGGCGCCGCTGGCATCGGCCTCCGCCAGGACCTCGCCATGGACCGAGCCGACCAGCACCTTGGCGGAGACACGCTCGGCCGGCAGCTTCACCTTGGCGGCGATTTCGGCGAGCTTCGCCTCGGCCTCGGCTTGCTGCCCGGCGTCGAAATCGGCCGGAACGAATTCCATATAGGTGATCGGCACCAGCGAGCGGACATAGACCAGCCGGATCGTACCGTCCGAAGCCGTGGCGAAGGATTCCGCAGCGGCGATGGCGGGATCGGCGAGTTCTGCCTCGGCAAGATCGACCGGTACCAAAATCGATTTGTACATCGCGTTCTCCTCGCTCTACTCGACTGAGATGAAATCTGGCACCGAGCGCGTTCCGGGTCGTTGCGCTCGATCAACCGGCTTCGCGCATGGTCGTCATGATGCCGCGGAATTTGACGTGGATCGGCATGGGTTTAACAGTCCCGCCGATGCTGCGTTCGCGGCCTTAGGTCGCCCCGCCGCGACGTCCTCGATTTCGGGTGCGCCGATGTCCGAAGCCTCCCCCCCTCGCCGGCTGACCGGACTGATCGCCTCTCCGACCAGCTTCCTGATGGTGCTCGCCTTCGTCAACTGGTTCGGCTACGCGAGCTGGAGCGCGCTGCTGAACAATTTCGCCAAGGAGGCGGCGGGTTTCACCGGGCAGGATATCGGCATCCTGCAATCGGTGCGCGAAATTCCCGGTTTCCTGGCCTTCACCGCGATCATCCTGTTCTGGATCATGCGCGAGCAGGTGCTGGCCTATCTCAGCCTGCTGACGCTGGGCCTCGGCGTCGCCCTCACCGGCTTCTATCCGAGCCTCGGCGGGCTGCTGCTGACGACGACGATCATGTCGATCGGCTTCCACTATTACGAGACGGCCCAGCAATCCCTGCAATTGCAACTGCTGCCCAAATCGGAGGCGCCGCGCCTGCTCGGGCGGATCGCCGGCGCCTCGGCGGTCGCGCAATTGCTGGCCTTCGGCTCGATCGCGTTGATCTGGCGGACCCTGCAGCCGAGCTATGCCACCGTCTTCCTCGGTGCCGGTCTCGTCACCATTGCGCTGACCATCGTCGCGATCGCGCTGTTCCCGCGTTTCCAGGGCGCCGTGCCGCAGAACAAGGGCTTCGTGCTGCGCAAGCGCTACTGGCTCTATTACGCACTGACCTTCGCGTCGGGGGCGCGACGCCAGATCTTCATGGCCTTCGGCGGCTTCCTGCTGGTCGAGCGCTTCGGTTACGACGTCGCGGCGACGGCGACGCTGCTGCTGGCGACCTACGGCATCAACATGTTCGCCGGCCCGCTGCTGGGCGCCTTGGTCGGGCGGATCGGCGAACGCGCCACCATCCAGCTCGAAAACATCTCGCTGATCGTCGTCTTCGTCGGCTACGCGCTGGCGAGCCACGGCACCTTCGGCAACTGGGGCGCCCTGTTCGCTGGCGCCTTCTTCGTCATCGACGGCGTCTGCTTCACGCTCGTCCTCGCCCAGCGGACCTATTTCCAGAAGATCGCAGACCCCGCCGACATCGCCCCGACCTCGGCGGTCGCCTTCACGATCAACCACATCGCGGCCGTATTCCTGCCGATCACCTTCGGGCTGATCTGGCTGCGCGATCCGGCTCTGGTGTTCTATATCGGTGCTGGCGTCGCTACCGCCTCGCTCGGGCTTTCGCTGCTCGTGCCACGCCATCCGGTCGCCGGCCACGAGACGACGCTGTCAGCCCCTGCCCCCGCAGCGGCGGAGTAGGCGTCCTCAGCCCTGCCGGGCGGGCGTACGGACGATCAAGCCGTCGAGCTCGTCGCGGACGCGGATCTGGCAGGACAGGCGCGAACCCGGGCGCACGTCGAAGGCGAAATCGAGCATATCCTCCTCCATCGGCTCGGCCTGGCCGGTCGCCGCGAGCCAGGCATCGTCGACATAGACATGGCAGGTGGCGCAGGCGCAGGCGCCGCCGCATTCGGCCTCGATGCCGGGCACGCCATTGCGGACGGCGACCTCCATCACGGTCGAGCCGGTCTCCGCCTCGACCGTGCGGCTCGTCCCCTGGGCGTCGATGAAAGTGATCTTCGGCATCGTGAACTCCGGCGCGCCGTCCTGGCGGCTTCGCGGCTTGCGTGTCCGGGCGATGCCGGGCCCGGCCTTCAATGCCGTGCCGCGCCTGCCGCCCGCGAATGGGATTGGCGTCCGCGGAGCCCGCGGACCCGATCGTCTCTAGAGGATTTCGAAAGCGCGGGAAACGGCGATTTCAGGCGGCGCAGTCGAAGCGCGCGATCGCAGCCCGCGCCTCGGCCGCCGCCAGGGCCAGCGCGTCCATGCCCGCCTCGAGCGCAAGCTGGTCGGGTGCGCCCAGTTGCTGCTCGACGAGATCGGCCGCATCGGCGACCTGCCAGGCGCCGATCGCCCGCGCCGCGCCCTTGAGCGTGTGCGCGGCATCGCGCCTCGCCTGGTCGTCGGTGCTGCCATGGATGGTGCGCAGGTGCCGGACGCATTGCTGGGAGAACAGAACGAGCAGTTCGCGCTCCAGCGCGAGATCGCCGCCGGTCTGGCGGGCGAGATGCTCGAAATCAATGGCTGTGTTGGTCATCACGGGGAACTCGACTTTAAAGGTCCGAGGCGGCGTCCCGGCGCGCCTCCTGACCTCTTAGGAAGCGCCAACATGGTGAATGAGGCGTTAACGACGTTTGTGAATCGGCGGGGGAAACAGGTTTCATTCACCGCCTGCCTCAACTACGCTTCGAGCCAGTAAACGATGGGCGTCGTGTCGCTTGCGGAATCTCGGCTTGAGGCGGCCGTTCTTCCGTCGTGCGGCGCGGGACGACGCGCCCATCGCCAGTAGCGTAGCGAGGCGGCATTCATGACCCGGCAGAACAAGCTCCAGGATCCGACCGAAGCCGCGATGTCGGCGATCGAGGAAGCGCTGAGGCTGGACCAGCCCAAGGGCGACAACTCAACCGGCGATCCCGAGCTGAAGCTGCCCGCTGCTACCGGCGGCGACCTCAAGGTCGAGCTACCGCGCGTCGAATCCGCTCCGCCGAAGCCGGAAGCGGCAGAGCCAGCGACACCGTCGCGCCCGGCCATCGCCCCCGACACCAGCCGCGTCGCCAATGACGACCGCCGCGATTCCAGCTCCCTCGTCCAGGCCTTCTCCGCCCGCCCCTCCGCCAAACCCTACTGGTTCGCCGCCCTCGCGACCCTGGCCTGGCTCGGCGGCGTCGGCTTCACCCTGGTCAGCCGCTACGGCTCCTTCGCCGAGGGCCTGCCGCCCGGCATCGTCGCCTTCGGCCCGGGCCAATGGGCCCTGCTCACGCTGGGCGCCGGCGCACCGGTCGTGTTCTTCTTCGTCCTGGCGGCGCTCTATCGCCGCACCCAGGAGATGCGCCTGGTCTCGCGCGCGATGACCGAGGTCGCGCTGCGCCTGGCCGAGCCCGAGATCGTCGCGACCGATTCCGTGCTCTCGCTGAGCCAGACCATCCGCCGCGAGGTCGCGGCGATGGGCGACGGCATCGAACGCGCCGTCGCCCGCGCCGGCGAGCTCGAGACCATCGTCCGCGGCGAGATCGCGACGCTGGAGCGCGCCTATGCCGACAACGAGATCCGGCTGCGCTCGCTGATCGACGAACTGGTGACGCAGCGCGAATCCGTCGTCGGCAATGCCGAGCGGGTCAAGTTCGCCATCAGCGGCGCCCATGAGAACATCAGCAAGGACCTCGAAACCGCCAGCCGTTCGATCGCCGAGGCGGTCGCCCAGGCGGGCGAACGCGTCACCGTGACGCTGAGCGACAAGGGCGACCAGATCACCCTCGCGCTCGGTCGCGCCGGCGAGCGCATGGTCGACGAGATCAGCGGACGCGGCAACGAACTGGTCGAGCGCCTGCAGGTCACATCGGGCGAAGTCGGCGAGCGCCTGACCGGCGCCAGCCACAGCATCACCGGTCTGATCGACAGCCGGGTCCAGGAAATCGCAAGCTCGCTCGAGCGCACCGGCTCGGTCCTGACCGAGGGCCTCACCGCCGGCGCCCGCGACGTCACCCGCGCGATCAGCGAGACCGGCGCGCAGGTCGCCGAGACGCTCGCCAACCGGGCCGAAACGGTCAACGAGACGCTGCGCAGCACCGGCGAGACGCTGGCGCAGGAGATCTCCCAGCGCGGCACCACCGTGGCCGAACGCTTCGAGCACAGCGGCCGCACCCTGGTCGGGCTGATCGAGGAGCAGAGCAGCAACCTGACCGCGCGCCTGGCCGAGACCGGCGAGACCCTGCGCACCACCATCTCCGACGAGGGCGAGAGCGTCACCACCCGCCTGGCCGAGGTCGGACGCGGCGTGCACGTGCTGCTCAGCAAGCAGAACGAACTCGTCGCCTCCCGCATCCAGGAGGCCGGCGACACCGTCCACAGCCTGCTCGGCAAGCAGGGCGAGACGCTGGTCGAGCGGCTGACCGAGACGGTGCAGACCGTCGACGGCCTGCTGCGCGAGCAGAGCGACTCGATCATCCTGCGCTTCGACGAAGCCGGAAAGGGACTGAACACGCTGATCGGCGAGCGCGGCGAGGAGTTGACCGCCCGCATCTCCGCCGTCGGCGCGACCGTGCACAGCCTGTTCTCGGAAGAGGCCGGCAGCCTGGTCACCCGCCTCTCCGATATCGGCCATGATGTCCGCGGCGCCATCGGCAGCCAGGGCGACACGCTGATCGAGCGCCTGACCGAGGTCGGCAAGGGCATGCAGGAGGCTCTCGGCGAGCGCGGAGACGGCTTGGTCGCGCGCTTCGCGAACGTCACCCGCGAGGTCGAAGAGGCGATCGGCGCCCGCGGCGACGGTCTGGTCCTGCGCCTGGCCGAGGTCACCCGCGAGGTCGAGGCGGCCATCGATCAGCGCGGCGGCGGGCTGGTCAGCAGCCTCGCCAACGTCACGCGCGAGGTCGAGGACACGATCGGCGCCCGCGGCGACGGTCTGGTCGCCCGGCTCGCCGAAGTCACCCGCGACGTCGAGGCGGCCATCGATCAGCGCGGCGGTGGGCTGGTCAGCAGCCTCGCCAACGTCGCCCGCGAGGTCGAGGACACGATCGGTGCCCGCGGCGACGGGCTGATCGCCCGCCTCGCCGACGCCTCGCGCGAGGTCGAGAACGCCCTCGGCGTCCGCGGCGAAGGCCTGGTCGCGCGCCTCGCCGAAGTCACCCGCGACGTCGAGAATTCCATCGGTGCGCGCGGCGACGGCCTCGTCGCCCGGCTCGCCGACGTGACCCGCGACGTCGAGAACGCCATCGGCGCTCGCGGCGACGGTCTGGTCACCCGCCTCGCCGACGTCACCCGCGAAGTCGAAACCGCAATCGACGAGCGCGGCGGCGGACTGGTGTCGCGTCTGTCGGATGTCGGCCGCGAGGTCCAGAGCGCGCTCGGCGAGCGCGGCGAGAGCCTGGTGGCGCGCCTCTCCGAGGTCGGCGCCGACGTGCAGGCCGCGATCGGCGAGCAGCGCGAGAACCTCATCCTGCAGCTGGCAGAGGCCGGCTCGGGCGTGCGCAACCTCTTGATCGCGGAGAGCGAGGCCCTGAGCGGCCGCGTCATCGCCACCGGCCAGGACATGCAGGAGCTGCTCTCCGGCCAGAGCCAGGCGCTCGTCACCCGCGTCGCCGATGTCGGCCGCTCCGTGCACGGCCTCCTCGCCGAGCGCAGCGGCGCGCTGATCAGCCAGCTCGCCAGTGCCGGCCAGTCGCTGCATGATCGCCTCGGCGATCAGGGCGAGGCGATCGCAGCCCGCATCAACGCCGCGAGCGACAGCGCCCGCGCGGTGTTCGACGACCAGCAGGCCGCCTTCATCGTCCGTCTTTCGCAGACCGGCGACGAGGTCGCCGGCGCGCTCGGCAGCCAGCGCGAGAGCATCATCGCCGGCCTCGCCGCGACCGGACAGGAAGTCCACGGCCTGATCGGCTCGCAGCGCGAGAAGCTGCTCGCCGACCTCAGCGCCACCGGCCGCGAGGTCCATGGCCTGCTCGGCGAACAGGGCGAGCATCTCGCCGAGCGCCTCGGCGAGGCGGCCCGCAAGCTCGCCGAGACGATCAATGTCGATGGCCGCCATGTCGCCGACCGCGTCAGCGACGCGACGATCGCGCTGCGCGAGACCTTCACCACCCAGGCCGACCAGGCGAGCAGCATGCTCGCCGCGACCGGCAAGGAGGTCGTGATCGCGCTCACCCAGCAGGGCGGACGCGTCAACGAGGCTCTGGCCGCGAATGCCGAGTCGCTGATGCGCTCTGTCGATGTGCGCTCGCAGGCGCTGAACGAGTTGCTGGCCGGGCGCCATGACGCCTTCACCCGCCTGTTCGACGTCCAGGGCCGGGAGATCGAGGCTTCGATCAGCGCCCGCCTCGGCGCGCTCGAGGAAATCGTGGTCACCCGCGGCGGCACGCTCGCCTCGAAGATCGGCAACGATGCGCGCTCCTTCACCGACGCGGTCACGCTGCGCCTCAACCAAGTCGAGAAGCTGCTCGGCGAGGAAGGTCAGGCCCTGGCCGAACGCATCGGCGAGCGCTCGCAGCACGCAGCCGAGATCATGAGCACGCGGACGCAGGAAGCGGCCGCGGCGATGGAGAACCAGATCCGCGTCTTCGAGGAGCGCTCCAGCGCCAAGAGCGCCGAGATCGCCGGATCGCTCGACAGCCTGATCGCCCGCATCGACGGCAATCTCGGCTCGCGCGCCACCGCCCTCAACGAGGCGCTGGTCGAGCGCACGGTCGACATCGCCCGCGTCATGGCCGAGGGCGGACGCGAGGTCACCCGCGCCCTGGCCGCCAAGGCCGACGAGATCGGCGAGGTCGTGACGTCGAAGAGCGAGGCGCTGACGCGCACCCTCGCCGACAAGGCCGACAGCATCAATGCGACGCTCGGTGGGCGCGCCCTCCAGATCGCCGACACGCTCGACCAGAGCGTGGCGCGCTTCGAAGAGCGCGTGGTCAACCGACTCGACACAGTCTCCGGCACGCTGGATTCGCGCGGCACTGAAATCGCCGAGCGCCTCCAGGGCACCTCGGACGCGATCTCGCTCACCCTCGGCGCCCGCGCCGAAGAACTGCGCGCCCTGTTCGACGACAAGGGCGGCGGCATGATCAGCACGCTCGACCAGCACGGCTCGCAGATCGCCCTCACCTTGCAGAGCAAGTCGGACGAGATCGCCGCGGCGCTCGGCGCCAGCAGCGAGCAGCTGCGCGCCCTGTTCGACGAGAAGGGCGGCGGCATGATCAGCGCGCTCGGCCAGCGCGGTTCGATGATCGCCCAGACGCTGCAGAGCAAGTCGGACGAGATCGCCGCGGCGCTCGGCGCCAGCGACGCTCAGCTGCGCGCCCTCTTCGACGACAAGGGCGGCGGCATGATCAGCACGCTCGGCGAGTACGGCTCGCAGATCGCGCTCACGCTGCAGAGCAAGTCGGACGAGTTCACCACGACGCTCGGCGCCAGCGACGCCCAGCTGCGCGCCCTGTTCGACGAGAAGGGCAATGGCATGATCAGCGCGCTCGGCCAGCGCGGCGCGATGATCGCCCACACCCTGCAGTCGAAATCGGACGCCCTCGCCGCGGCGCTCGGCGCCAGCACCGAAGAGCTGCGGACGCTGCTCGACGAGCGCGGCGGCAGCGTGATCAGCACCCTCGACCAGCGCGGTGCCCAGATCGCGCAGACGCTGGACACCAAGTCCGGCGAGCTCGCCGCGACGCTCGGTGCCCGGACCGAGGAACTGCGCGCGCTGTTCGCCCAGACCGGCGGCGGCATGATCGAGGCGCTCAGCCAGAAGGGCGAAGCGATCGCCAGCGAGGTCGCCAATGTCGGCGAAGCGGTGGTGCGGACCCTCACCAGCCGCGGCAGCTCGATCATCGAAGGGCTGCGCGAGCGCGGCGCCGACATCGCCGGCGCGCTCGAGACGGCCTCCAGCCAGCTGCGCGAGACGCTCGAAAGCGGCACCAGCCAGTCGGTCGAGGCCCTGCTCAAGACCAATGAGCAGCTGCGCGGCGAGCTCGGCGGCATGCTCGGCCGCCTCGGCGAGGCGAACAAGCTGATGCAGCAGATCGTCACCGGCGCGAACAAGAACCTCGTCGCGATCGAGGGTAGCCTGTCCGGCCGCGTCGAGGAGCTGCAGAACGTGCTCTCGACGGTGGTCGAGGAGACCGGCCGCGCCTCGATGCAGGTCGCGGGCCAGATCGAGGCGCTGAAGGGCTTCTCGGAAGGCACGCTGCGCGAGACCGCGGGGCTGATCTCCAGGATCGACGAGCAGGGCTCCTCGATGACCGAGGCGACGCAGACCAATGCCGCGGCACTGAACGCGGTCGCGGCCCGGCTCGAGCAGGTCGAAGCCCGCGTCGGCAATGCGCTGGCCGACCGCAAGGAGGCGCTCGAGCATCTGCACGGCCTGATCGCCACGCGCACCGACGACATCGAGCAGATCACCCGCTCCTTCTCGTCGACGCTCGACGAGTCGCTCAGCGCAGCCGAGACGCGTACCCGCCAGATCGGCGGCGTCCTCAGCGAATCCGCGGAGACGACGACCAATGCGATCACCGCGCAGTTCGACACGATCCGTGCCGCCAGCGGCCGCGAGCGCGAGCGCATCACCCAGGCGCTGCGCGCCTCCTATGAGCAGGTCGTCAACGAAGTCGGCGCGGAGATCGCCAAGGTCACCGAGCGCTTCCAGAGTGCGGCCGAGGACATGCGCACCATGTCGGCCGAGATCCAGCAGGAGCTGGAAGCGACGCGTTCCGAGCTGAAGCGCGGCGTGCTCGATCTGCCGCGCGAGACGCAGGAATCGACCGCTGCCATGCGCCGCGTGGTCGCCGACCAGATCAAGGCGCTGAACGAGCTGACCGAGATCGTAACCCGGTCGGGCCGCAGCAGCGACGTCGCGCGCCCGTCGAGCGATGGCGCCGGCCGCCGTGCCGCGGCCAGTGCCGCGAGTGCTCCGGCGCAGGTCGTGGCGACGGTATCGAGCCCGCGCATGCCGGCCCTGATGGAGCCGCTGCGCGCCTCGATCGACCCGACGCCGGAACCGGCGCGACCGGAGGCGGCGCGCAGCCCGGCGGCCGAGCCGGTCCGCCAGGAAGTGGCGCGCACGGAAGCGGCGCGCCGGCAGCCGGAGCCGGCTCCGGCCAAGTCCGGCTGGCTCTCCGATCTGCTCAACCGGGCCTCGCGCGACGACCGCGCGCCGGAGACGCCCAAGCCGACCGCCCACAGCATCGAGAAGCTCGATTCGCTCTCGGTCGACATCGCCCGGATGATCGACCATGACGCTGCCGTCGAGCTCTGGGACCGCTACAAGCGCGGCGAGCGCAACGTCTTCACGCGCCGGCTCTACACCCTGCAGGGCCAGCAGACCTTCGACGAGATCCGGCGCAAATACCGCCGCGACGCCGAGTTCAAGGAGACCGTCGACCGCTATATCGAGGAGTTCGAGCGCCTGCTCGGCGAGGCGGCCAAGGATGATCGCGACTCGATGGTCGCCAAAACCTACCTGACCTCGGAAACCGGCAAGGTCTACACCATGCTGGCCCATGCCAGCGGGCGCTTCGAGTAAGCGCCCTCTCCTTCCGGACCAGCAAGATCGAGGGCCGCCCGTCAGGGCGACTCTCTCTGTTGGGGCAGGGGTATCAAGCTCCCCACGTGGCGAATGTCTCGGGTGGGGCGGGAACGGACGATTACCCGCCATCTCGATAGATGGTATCAGGGGCTGCGGGACCATCTGGAGGAAGCGGTTTGAACTACAACGACAACTCCCTCTACTACATCCTGTTCTCGTTGCCGTTCATCGCCTTCTTTCTCGCAATTGGCATCGTCGTTTGGGTATTCAAATACCTCCTGTCCAAGAACACTCCATCCAATTCCGAGGACGATCCGGATCGCTGACGGCTACCCCGGCTTCACGATGTCCGTTATGGGTCGATACCGTTGAAAAAGTCGTCGTTGCCGCGGGTATGAAGTCCTGATTCAGTCGTCCTTGGATGGAGGGCGGCGCGATGATGGGCGAACGGCAGGTGGCGCAGGAGGCGCTGTTCTACGAGTTCAGCCTGGAGCGTCACATCCCGGCCG
>NZ_JAFKFX010000021.1 GCF_017308075.1 Allobosea sp. | reverse complement strand
CTCCGGATCGGTGGTGTGCGGGGAACTCAGAGCCTGTTCTTGAAGCGCCAGCTCTCGTTGCCGGTCTCGACGATGTCGCAGTGATGGGTGAGCCGGTCGAGGAGCGCGGTGGTCATCTTGGCGTCGCCGAAGACGGACGGCCATTCGCCAAAGGCGAGGTTCGTGGTGACGATGACGGAGCTCTGCTCGTAGAGCCTGCTGACCAGGTGGAAGAGCAGTTGTCCTCCGGACTGGGCGAAGGGCAGATAGCCAAGTTCGTCGAGGACGATAAAGTCCATGCGTGCGAGATAATCGGCCATGCGGCCCTGGCGGCCGGCGCGGGCTTCGGCCTCGAGCTTGTTGACGAGATCGACGACGTTGAAGAAGCGGCCGCGAGCTCCGGCACGGATGCAGGCCCGGGCGATCGCGATGGCGAGATGGGTCTTGCCGGTCCCGGTGCCTCCGACCAGGACGACATTGCGCTGATGAGCCAGGAAGTTCCCGCCGGCGAGATCACGGACGAGCGTCTCGTTGATCGGGGTGCCGTCGAAGGCGAAGTCGGCGACATCCTTGGCGAGCGGCAGCTTGGCGATGGTGATCTGATACTTGATCGAACGAGCCTGCTTCTCGGCGATCTCGGCGGCGAGCAGGTCGCCGACGACCCGCTGCGGCTCGTGCTGGCGCTTCACCGCCGTGGCGATGATCTCGTCGAAGGCGGCCTTCATGCCGTAGAGCTTGAGCTCGCCCATGTTGGCAAGAATCTCCGAGCGTTCCATCACACGGCTCTCCTGAGGCTGTCGTAGCGGGCACAGTCGGCGGCAGGCTCATGGCGCAGGCGAAGCGCGTCGGGCGTCATGATCGTGATCGCCGCCGCCGGCTCGCGGCGCCGGGCCAGGGTGTTGATGATCACGTCGGCGAAGTGGACGCCGTGTCGAAGAGCGTCCGCGCAGGCGGCTTCGACAGCGGGCAAGCCGTCGCTGAGCACCGCTGTGAGGATCTCGACCATCTGCCGATCACCGTCTTTAACGGCAGCGAGCTTGCGCCGGACCCGGTCGATCGCGCCGGGCAAGACCCAATCCTTGAACGGCGCGCCGTTGCGCAGGGCGCCCGGCTTGCGAGCCAGCACCGGGACATAGTGCCAGGGGTCGTAGATAGTCTGGTCGCGGCCATAGCAGCGGCAATGCTCGCCGACGATGCGTCCGTCCTGGCGCAGTTCGATCCGATCGGCATAGGCGCGGATCTCGACTGGGCGCCCGACGGCGCTCGCCATGACCGAGTACTTGTTGTTGTCGAAGCGCACGAGGCAGGTCTTCGACACCGCGGCCGGCAGCGCATGGAAGCCGTCGAACCGCCCGGCATAAGGCACGAGGCTTGCCCGCTCGGCTTCGAACATCTCCCAGATCGTGCGGTCACGCTGCTCGGGATGGCGACAAGGGCTACGACAGCAATGCTATCCGCTGGCAGGTCGAGGAGAACGGCACGATGCCGAATATCCCGCCCAAGGCTAATCGCCACCGTGACCGAAACGCCATCGAGCGCATGTTCTGCCGCCTCAAGGACTTCCGCCGTGTCGCAACCCGATACGACCGAAACGCCGTCAACTTCCTCGCCGCCGTCTGCATCGCAGCGACCGTCAGCTACTGGTTATGAGCCCGGGCCCTAAAGGGTCACTTCTCGGCGGAAATCAACAGCCGGCCTGCCCGGTCCGTCGGGAGCGGTAGTGATAAGTCGGTAATCTTGGTTGGTCTGTGTTTTGCCGGCTGCGGGCCGTTGCAGTTACGCAGCTCAGAGCCTCCAAATTGACAGTCTATCGCATAATGCAAATTTCAATAACTAGTCAATGCTAATAATTTTTAGTAGTTTTATATCAAAATTATATTAAGAATATAAAATTTATTGTAAATTTTGCTTCAGTATAAACTTATTTATTGAATATAAAGTATTCTATAAAACATTCTTTACGATCTCAAGCAGTGTTTTACTCTGTAGTTCGAAGCAGTGTACTTTGGCAGCAGCGATGCTCGCTTGCTTATACGTGTCAATTCTGTCTCGCGAGAGTTCTGCCAAGCAGGCGCCAATTGCTTGAGGTGTGTCATTGTTTAGAATGCGTCCACAATCGTTCGCTTCGATCAACCTGCGTATCTCTGGTAGGTTGCTGCTGACAATCATCAGGCCCGCCTGCATGTATTCGAAGATCTTATTGGGCATGGCAAAGCGCGCATGCGTGGTGCTGTTAGACAGGAGGAAGATGCCGATATCTGCTTGCGCAGCCGTCGGGACGACCTGCTCGGGAGCGACCGCAGGTTCGATGTTCAGCCGCTCGCCTAAGCCGCTGCCGAGCGCACCCAAATGCTGATCGAAGCCACCCTGGGCCGGGCCGCGGATCAGCAGACGGAAACAGGCAGGCCAGAGGGCGGCGCTTTCAATCAGCGTCTCCAGCCCGCGCCGTGGCACGATGACGCCGTGATAGAGCACAGTGATGCGATCGCCGGTCGGCCGGAACGGAGTCTTCTGCCAGGCAGGTGTGTTAGAAATGACCGCGGGGCGCGTCATGCCATATTGGGCCGCCAGAGCATCGGCGATGCCGTCGCTCACCGTCATGACGGCGTCGGCCTCACGGATGTAGCGCTCCTCGATCCTCACTACGTGCCTGCGTGCGAGCAGGCGCCAGCGTAGGCTGTCCGAGAACTCCTCCGAGGCGAATTCGTGGCTGTCATAGATGATGCGCGCCTTAAAGGCGCGCTTGGCTGCGTGGGCGACGGGCAGGGCTCGCCAATCATTGGCGATAACGATGTCGGGCCGGAAGCGCAGCAGGTCGCGGCGCGCGGCGAGCCGGGTTGCGGAGCACCAATAGAGTGCGTCGGCACTCAGCGGCAGTACGGAGGCGGGGGCTTGCCTCAACACCATTCCGAGCCTTACGCGGGTATCGCTGCCCGGTCCGGGCATGACCGTGACCGGGGTCGGCGCCGTGTCGGGGAGCGGCGCCTGCGCGAAGATGCGAACATCGTAGCCGGCATGGGCGAGCAGGGAGGCGTGACGCAGGACGCGTGAATCGTGCTGCAGCGGCGAGATGCAGACCAGGGCGACGCGCGTCATCGGCCGGCCTCCCGTGCGCGCTCGCTGAGGATCCGGTCGATCTCGCGACCGCGCTGCTGCCAGCTCGCCTCGCGCGCGACGTAGTCGGCGCCGTTGCGGCCGAGCGCGCTCGCCTTGTCCGGGGCTTCGGCGAGCACCTTGACCGCCGCGGCGATGGCGGCGGGATCGGCCGGCGGGACGACGAGGCCGGCAGCGGCCTGCCTGACGATCTCGGCCTGGAACGGCAGGTCGCTCGCGATCACCGGCACGCCGCAGGCCATCGCCTCGAACAGCTTGAGGGGGGCGACGCCGGAGGCGGAGCGCCCGTCCTGGTCCTCGATGACGCAGAGGGCCGCGAGCGCGCCGCGCAGCACCGGCGGGACGTCGCCATAGGGCAGGCGTCCGAGCCAGAGCAGGCGCCCGTCGGCCGGAACCGAGCCGAGCTTCCCGCGTTTGACCCCGTCGCCGACGATGACGAGCCGGACGCCCTGCGGCCAGTCCGGCCTGGCGAGGGCGGCGAGCATGGTGTCGATCCCGTGCCAGGCGACGAGGCCGCCGACAAAGGCGACATAGCGCCCCTCCAGCCCGGCGGTCGGCCCCTCCGGCCGGAAAAGCTCGGTGTTGGCGCCATTGGAGACGGTGCTGACCCGGTCATGGCCGGCGAATTCCCTGGCCCAGTCGGCGAGACCGGAGGTGACGGCGATCAGATGCGACGCCGCCCGGTATTGCACGCGATAGAGCCAGGAGAAGACCGGCGAGAGCGGCTTGAGCGCGGGATAGGTGACGCCGATATCGGCCGGCGTGCCGTTGATCTCCTGGACGACCGGGACCTTGCGCCAGCGTGCCAGCAGGGCGAGCGGCAGGGCCATGAAATGCGAGCGGATGAAGACCGCGTCGAAATCGCCCAGACGGCGCACGAGCCTTGCCTGGATGCGGACATAGTCGAGGAGGCGCCGCAGGAAGGAGGAGCGTGTGCTCGCGCCCCCTTGCGTCGTCGCGAAGAGTTCGACCTCCCAGCCGCAGGCTTCGAGGCTTGCGATGATCTCGGCGATGTGGGTCTGCGATGCCTGTCCCGGTCGCGGCGTCTCGAGGGACAGATAGGCGAGCCGCCGCTCGCGGCTCATGCCACCGCAGGCTCGCGAGTCGGCGCGAGCGCCTCGCGCACCGCCTCGATGATGTAGTCCTGCGTCGCCTCGTCGAGATAGGGATGCATCGGCAGCGCCACGACCTCCTGCGCGACGCGCTCGGAGATCGGCAGGCCGTTGCCGGCGACGGGGAAGTGCTTGTAGGCGGTCTGCTGGTGCAGGGGCTTGGGATAGTAGACGGTCGTCGGGACGCCCTTCGCCTTCAGCGCGGCCTGGAAGGCGTCGCGCTGCGCGGCATCGACGCGGATCGTGTACTGGGCCCAGGTCGAGACGCAGCCCGCCAGGACATGGGGCATGACAGCGAGGTCCTTCAGCGCCTCGGTGTAGCGCTGCGCCACGCGCTGGCGCTTCTCGATCTCCTCGGCATAGACCTTGAGCTTCTCGATCAGCACCGCTGCCTGGATGGTGTCGAGCCGCGAGTTCACGCCGACGCGGACATTGTCGTACTTGTAGGCGCCCTTGCCGTGGAAGCGCAGCGAGCGCAGCAGCTCTGCATGCTCGTCGCTGTCGGTGAGGATCGCGCCGCCATCGCCGTAGCAGCCCAGCGGCTTGGCCGGGAAGAAGCTCGTCGTGGCGAAGTCGCCGATGCCGCCAGCGACGCGGCCCTTGTAGCGCGCGCCATAGCCCTGCGCCGAATCGCAGATCAGGACGAGACCGTTCTCCTTGCAGAAGGCCTCGATCGGCTCGTAGTCGCAGGCCTGGCCGAAAAGGTCGACCGTGATCAGCGCGCGCGGCTTCAGCTGGTGCTTGCCGGCCGTCTCGAGCGCGGCGGCGAGGCCCTTCGGGTCGATGTTGTAGGTCGCCTCGTCGATCTCGGCGAAGACCGGGGTCGCGCCCATCCAGGCGATGACCTCGGCCGTGGCGGCGAAGGTGAAGCTCGGGCAGATCACCGCGTCGCCGGGGCCGATGCCGAGCGCCTCGAGCACCAGGATCAGCGCGTCGGTGCCGTTGGCGACGCCGATCGCATGCCTGGCCCCGCAGAAGCCGGCGAGCCCGGCCTCGAACTGGCCGACCTGCTCGCCGAGGATGTAGTTGCCATCGTGGACGACCTTGAGGATCGCCTCGTCCATCGCCTTGCCGATGTGCTGGCGCTGGGCCTTGAGGTCGATGAACTCGATCGCGGGACGTTCGCTCATCAGAGGATCTCCTCGAGGGTGTCGGGCCCGGTCTCGCGATAGCGCCGGCCGGTTTCGGGGCAGGTCAGATCGGGGCCGAGCCTGGCGCCATCATGGCTCATCCAGCCGATGCGGCGGGCCGGGACGCCGGCCATCAGCGCGAAGTCGGGCACATCCTTCGCCACCACGGCGCCGGCGGCGATGAAGCAGTAGGCGCCGAGCGTGTGGCCGCAGACGATGGTGGCGTTGGCGCCGATGCTCGCGCCCTTCTTGACAAGGGTCCGGCGGAACTCCGACTTGCGGTTCAGGAAGGCACGCGGATTGTTGACGTTGGTGAAGACGCAGGAGGGGCCGCAGAAGACGTCGTCCTCGAGCACGACGCCGTCATAGAGGGCGACGTTGTTCTGGACCTTGCAGTTGTCGCCCACGGTGACGCGCGGCCCGACCATGACGTTCTGGCCGAGCACGCAGTCCCTGCCGATCGCGGTCTCACCGAGGACATGTACGAAGTGCCAGACCTTCGTGCCGGCGCCGATCGTCACGCCATCGTCGACATAGGCGCTCTCATGGATCTTCGCGCCGGGAAAGCGCGGATCGTCACGCATCTCCGGCGCGGCCATCGAGGGTCAGCCTTTCAGATACTTGTCGACGAAGGGATGCCGCTCGCCGCCGGCGACGACCGGCAGGTTCCGGAACTGCGAAACGACCTCGACGCAGAAGCGCACATCCTCGAGGCCATAGCCCTTGCCGGCCAGCACTTCCTGGTAGCTGCGGGTATGCAGGTCGGTGAAGCCCTCGGAGAACTCGACCTCCTCGCCATCGAGGGTGATCGAGCGGTAGGTGGTCTTCGTGCCCTTGACGCTGTCCGGCAGGTCGTTGGAATCGACCGAGAGGAACCAGCGCACATCGGCCTTCTCGTAGGAGAGCAGGCCGCCGGCGCGCTCGGGCTGGCGCAGGCTGGCGGTCTGCGACTGCAGCGGGCCGAAGACATAGGCCAGCATGTCGAAGAAGTGGACGCCGATATTGGTGGCGACACCGCCCGACTTGGCCTCGTCGCCCTTCCAGGAGGCGTGGTACCAGCGGCCGCGCGAGGTGATGTAGGTCAGGTCGACGGCATGGCGCTCGTTCGACTGGGCGATGCGCTCCTTGAGCGCCTGGATCGCCGGGTGCAGGCGCAGCTGCAGGATCGTGTTGATCTTCCGGCCGGTCTGCTGCTCGATCTCGGCGAGCCCGTCGATGTTCCACGGGTTGAGAACGAGCGGCTTCTCGCAGATCACGTCCGAGCCGGAACGGAGCCCGAAGCGGATATGGGCGTCGTGCAGGTAGTTCGGCGAGCAGACGCTGACATAGTCGATGTGCTCGCCGCGCCGGCGCAGCTTGTCGACATGGCGGTCGAAGCGCTCGAACTCGGTGAAGAAGTGCGCCTGCGGGAAATGGCTGTCGATGATGCCGACGGAATCGTTGGGATCATAGGCGACGCGCAGATCGCCGCCGACCGCCTTGATGGCCTGCATGTGGCGGGGGGCGATGTAGCCGGCGGCGCCGATCAGGGCGAAGCTTGTCATGATGCGATCTCGGTCTCGTCCATCGCGCCGGCCGGGACGGGCCGCCGGCGCCGTTCAGTCAGGCCTTGTAGACGTTGTCCGCGACGATGCCCTTGCGGGTGCAGGCGTTGCGGGTGTCGACCACGAGCTTGGAATTGGCGACGACGAAGCCGTAGTCGACATCGTCATGGTCGGTCGCGATCAGCACGGCATCGTAGCCGGCGAGAGCTTCCTTGCCGATCGGGGCGCTCTTGCGGCCGGTCAGCTCGGCATGCTCGCGGGTCGGCGGGATCACCGGAATGAAGGGGTCGTGGAACTCGACATGGGCGCCGCGCTTCTCGATCAGCTCGATGAGCTTGAGCGAGGGGCTCTCGCGCATGTCGTCGATGTTCTTCTTGTAGGCGATGCCGAGGATCAGGATCTTCGCGTCGCTCAGGTTCTTGCGGCCCCTGGAATCGAGCACGCCGGCGAGTTGATCGACGACCTGATAGGGCATGCGGGTGTTGATCTCGCCCGCGAGCTCGATGAAGCGCGTGGCTATGTCGTATTCGCGCGCCTTCCAGGTCAGGTAGAACGGGTCGATCGGGATGCAGTGCCCGCCCAGTCCCGGGCCCGGATAGAACGGCATGAAGCCGAAGGGCTTGGTCTTGGCGGCGTCGATGACTTCCCAGACGTCGATGCCCATCGCGGCATAGACCGTCTTCAGCTCGTTGACGAGCGCAATGTTGACGGCACGGAAGATGTTCTCGGTCAGCTTAACCGCCTCGGCCGTGGCCGTGGAGGAGACCGGCACGGCCTTGACGACGAGCGCGCCGTAGAGCGCCAAGGACATCGCCAGCGCATCGGCGCCATCGCCGCCGACGACCTTCGGGATGGTCGAGGTTCCGAAATCCGGGTTGCCGGGGTCCTCGCGCTCCGGCGAGAAGGCCAGGAAGAACTCTTCGCCGCTCTTCAGCCCGCTCGCCCTTTCCAGGATCGGGCGCATGACCTCGTCGGTGGTGCCGGGATAGGTCGTCGATTCGAGGACGATAAGCTGGTCCTTGCGCAGGCGCCTGGCGATCGCCTCGGTCGTCTTGACGACATAGGACAGGTCGGGCTCGCGGTACTTGGTCAGCGGCGTCGGCACGGCGATCAGAAGCGCGTCGGGCTCGGCCATTCGGTCGAAATCGGTGGTCGCGACGAAGCGTCCCGTCTTCGCAGCCTGGATGATCAGGTCCATCGGGATGTGCTTGATCGCGCTCTTGCCGGCATTGAGGTCATCGACGCGCTTCTGGTCGATGTCGAAGCCTATGACCTTGATGCCCTGGCGCAGCGCCGCGAGGGCGAGCGGAATGCCGACATAGCCCAGGCCGACAATGCCGATGACGATCGAGCGATCGTTGACGCGCTCGATAAATCGCTGCGCAGTTTGCGAAGTCACATTGCACCCCGGGGATTGCGGCAAGGCTGGCATCAAGCCGTTTCGTGGCCGTGCTTCTTCCAGACTTGCGAAAATCCGTCAACCACTCCGGCGCAATGGGGTGCTGCGTTGTCGTGCCTGCAAAGGGAGCCTGACCTTTCGGCGCCTCCTTGTCCTTGAAGATTCGCTTGAAATGCCGATTGATCGCATCGTGGTCGACGCATGTGCCGTGATTGCGCTCGACCGGGATCTCGGGGTGCCAATACCAGTCATCGAAGCCGATGTTGACCCGTAGATACCCTCTTTCGTTCAGAAGGACTCGCATCTGCTCGCGGCGGGGCTCTACGAAATTGTGTTCCACCGTGAACAACGCGATTCGGTGGCGTGCCAGATCGATGCTGCGCAGGATATCGAGTTCCGAGCCTTCGGTGTCGAGGGAGACATAATCGAAGCCGGTCTCGGCGAAGTCGGCCATGGCGGCGATCTCCGCGAAGGTGATGGTCTCGACCTGAATCAGCCCGCCCGATGCGATCGCGGCAGCGCTGTCCCGCGCATAGGCGTCATCCCCGGCATTCGGCGAGCGTGCCGATCTCCTGCGAGGCGAGGAAGGAGAGGATCCGGCCGGGTTCGCGGTAGACCGCCCGCTGCAGGCACAGCGCGCTGCGATTCCGCCTGAGGCTGGCGAAGAGCGTGGGGTTCGGCTCGACGCAGACGCCCTGCCAGCCATGCTCGGTCTCGAGGAAATAGCTGTTGCTGTGCAGGAAGCCGTCGAAGGCGCCCATCTCGGCGAAGCGCCCGCCGCGCCGGCCATTGCACATGGCGAAGGCCCAGCGCTCCTGCTCGATCTGCGAGTTCGTCACCATTTCATAGGCGCTCGCCGGGTCGAAGCGGTGGGTGCCGTCCGGCCTGCCCATCGTCACCGCGCTCCCCGCGCCGTCCTGCGGCCGTCGAGACTAGGGTCCGGACCCATAAAATGATTGGCGTCGTGGGCTCGGTGTGATTCACGGCTTCCGGGAGGAAGCACGGATGAACCGGGATCGTTTCTGGCTCACGGACGCGCAATTCGCACGGATCGAGCGGCATCTACCGACGGATACGCGTGG
>NZ_JAFKFX010000044.1 GCF_017308075.1 Allobosea sp. | reverse complement strand
CCGGGCGCCCCTGGGACAACAGCACGTCGACCTGGCGCAGCTTCGCGACGATCTCTTCAGGCTTGTGCTTCTTCTGCGGCATAATGGGCATCCTCCAAGGCTCGAAAGCCTACTTCAGGGAGGGCCACTTTTCAGGGGGCAGGCCAAAGACGGCGGAGGAGATGGCGGGCCTGTTCCCCAATTTCCGCTATGACCGCGACATCCTGATCGCCGGCGCTCTCTGCCACGACATCGGCAAGGTCTGGGAGTTCCAGCCTGACAATGTCCAGCGTTGGAAGGCCGATCGCCACGCTGTCGGCTTCCCCTCGGTCCGTCACCCCGGCTACGGCGTTTTCATCTGCTTTGCCATGGATCTGCCGGAGGCGGTGGCCCATATCGCAGCCGCTCACTCAGCCGAGGGTGAACTGCTGGAGCGCAGTCTCGAAAACACGATCGTCCATTGGGCCGACGTAACCTTCTGGAAGACGGTCGAAGCCGGTGGCCAGTTCGCAACAACCGACACTTGGCTCGATGGTCTGACCGGCGGCGTCAGCGGAAAGCCAAAATCCGCGGCGCTCTAGCACCCACATCGCGGGCGCCAAATCGGGTCGTGAGCAGCTTGGCGAAATAGGTCTCGAAGGCGTCGCGGTTGATCGGCCTGTCCAGCAGCCAGGGGGCGATGAAGCCGCGCAGCCTCAACGCGCCGACGAAGGTCGTCGTGATCGCTGCTACGCGCGGCCCTTCGGGTGCAACGGCCATGCGGCACGGCCATTCGCTGGCGTTCACCGCGCTGACGGCGGCCGTGTCGGCGGGCCATGTTGGTCGAGGCCCGGGGCTGATCGATGAGGGCGAGGCGCCGCGGATCGAGATCGGGCCGGCTCTCTGACCAGCCCTGCCGGCGCTTCAGGATGTCAGACGGGCTCTGCTCGCTGGCATGCGCCGATGCGCATGTCGCGAGCTGCCAGCTCGGCCCTGATCTCAGCCGGCCCTTCCATCGAGATTTCGTGTTCTTTCCTCAGAACGGCAGGCCGACATAATTTTCCGCCAGCGCCGCCATCGCAGCCGGCGACGAGATCAGATAGGCGCGCTCGGCCTGCTGGATCCGTCCGCCGAAGCCGTCATGGTCTGGAAAATGATGCATCAGCCCGGTCAGCCACCAGGAAAAGCGCTCGGCCTTCCAGACGCGGGCGAGGGCACGGGCCGAGTAGGCGTCGATGCCGGCGGATGAGCGCTCGGCATAATGCTCGCCCAGAGCTTGCGAGAGATAATGGACGTCGCTGGCGGCGAGGTTCAGGCCCTTGGCGCCGGTCGGTGGCACGATATGGGCGGCATCTCCGGCGAGGAACAACCGGCCGAAGCGCATCGGCTCGGCGACGAAGGAGCGCAGGGGTGCCAGCGACTTTTCGAGCGAAGGGCCGGTGACCAGGGAGTCGGCGGTCGCAGGGTCGAGCCGGCGGCGCAGCTCGGCCCAGAAGCGTTCGTCCGTCCAGTCGTCGACGCGCTCGTTCAGGGCGCATTGCAGGTAATAGCGGCTGCGGCTGTTCGAGCGCATCGAGCAGAGCGCGAAGCCGCGCTCCTCGCCGGCATAGATCAGCTCATGCGAGACTGGCGGGACATCGGCAAGCAGGCCGAGCCAGCCGAAGGGGTAGACCCGTTCGAAGGTCTTGAGGGCGCGGCTCGGCACGCTGGCGCGCGTGACGCCGTGATAGCCGTCGCAGCCGGCGATGAAGTCGCAATCGAGACGCTTCTGCTCGCCGTGGTCGAGATAGGTGACGTAAGGGGCGTCGCCGTCGAAATCATGCAGGGCGACCTTCTCCGCCTCGTAGACGGTGAGCGCGCCCTGGCTGGCGCGCAGGTCCATGAGGTCGCGGGTGACCTCGGTCTGGCCGTAGACGGTGACATGCTTGCCGGTCAGCCCGGCGAGGTCGATCCGGTGGCGCTTGCCGTCGAAGAGCAGGTCGAAGCCGTCATGCGGCAGCCCCTCGGCGTGCAGGCGGGTGCCGGCCCCGACCGCGTCGAGGAGCCGGACCGTGCCGCTTTCGAGGACGCCGGCCCGGATGCGCGAGAGCACATAGTCGCCGCTGCGCTGCTCGAGGATGACATTCTCGATCCCGGCCGCATGCAGCAGCTGGCCGAGCAGCAGGCCGGCCGGGCCCGCGCCGATGATCGCGACTTGCGTGCGCATTCTGGTTACGTCCTCGGCCGCTCCGGCTCGGAGCTGGCCGGTTACGCGTTCCCCGCGCATATCCTGCGCGGAGTTCCGAAGCTGCGTCCAGAGTGCCGGCCGCCGGTATTTGGTCGTAGTTAGCGGCCCGGAAATGGCTCAGAATCCGGCGGCGTGCCCGTCTTTCCGGAAATCGGAGCCGCCGACATAGCCGCCCGCGATCCGGTGGACGAGCTGCGCACCGCCGAAGCCGAAGCTCGAATCGGGGGACTCCAGCGCGATCCGGTGGCCGAGCGCGCCGAGCTTCTGCACCACGTCCGGCTTCATCGTGCTTTCGATCGCGACGTCGAGCCCCACGACGACGCGCCAGCGCGGCGCGTCGGCGGCGGTCTGCGGGTCCTGACCCCAGAGCTGGGTGCGCAGCATCATCTGCAGGTGACCCTGCGCCTGCATCGGCCCGCCCATCAGGCCGAAGGCCATGATCGGCTCGGAAGCGCCCATGACGAAGCCGGGGATGATGGTGTGGAAGGGGCGCTTGCGCGGCCCGACCTCGTTGGGGTGGCCCGCCTGCGTGGTGAAGCCGAAGCCGCGGTTCTGCAGGCTGATGCCGGTGCCGGGCACGACGACGCCGGAGCCGAAGCCGGCATAGTTGGATTGGATGTAGGAGACCATCATGCCGTCGGCATCGCCGGTGGCGAGGCAGACCGTGCCACCCTGCTTCGGCGCGCCGACCGGGAATTCGGTCGCGCGGCTGCGGTCGATGAGCCTGGCCCGCGAGGCGAGATAGGCCGGGTCGAGCAGATGCGCCGTCTTGATCTCGTGCATGCTGCCTTCGTCGGCGACATAGGTCTCGACATCGAGGAAGGCGAGCTTCATCGCCTCGACCTGGAGATGCAGCGCCTCGGCGCTGTCGGGCGCAAAATCTGCGATATCGGTCTGGCTGAGCATGCCGAGCGCCATCAGCGCGGCGATGCCCTGGCCGTTGGGCGGGATCTCGTGCAGCGCCGCCTCGCCGAAGCGCTGGCTGATCGTGCCGCACCAGTCGTTGCGATGAGCAGCGAGGTCGTCCTCGCTCAGCGCCGCGCCGTGCTGCCGCGCGAAGGCGGCGATCTTGCCGGCGAGCGCGCCGCGATAGAAGGCCTCGCCGCGCGTCTCGGCGATCAGGCGCAGGCTCTCTGCCATATCGGGCGTGCGGAAGATCTCGCCGGCGAGCGGCGCCCTGCCGCCCGGCATGAAATGCTCGGCGAAGCCGGGCTGCTCCTTCAGCGTGCTGGCGCCACGCCGCCAGAGCTCGCCGATGATCGGGGTGACGTGGAAGCCGCGCGAGGCGTAGTCGAGCGCCGGCTCGAACAGGGTCTCGAAGGGCAGCTTGCCGAAGCGCTGCGACAGCTCGGCCCAGGCCGAGACGGCGCCCGGCACGGTGACGCTCTCCCAGCCGCGCTGCGGCATGCCGCCCTTTCCGGCGAAGCGCTCGGGCGTCCAGGCGGAAGGCGAGCGGCCTGAGGCGTTGAGCCCATGCAGCTCCTTGCCGTCCCAGAGGATGCAGAAGGCATCGGAGCCGAGACCGTTACCGGTCGGCTCGACCACAGGCAGGGTGATCGCCGCGGCGAGCGCCGCATCGAGCGCATTGCCGCCCTTGCGCAGCATCGAGAGGCCGGCCTCGGTCGCCAGGGGATGCGAGGTTGCGACGAGGTTGCGGGCAAGGACGGGAGAGCGCCGGGACGGGTAGGGCGCGTCGATCGGGAATTTCATGGCGAGGCCTTCAGCGGGGTTTTTGCGCACGGACGCGCGGCAGGGCGAGAAGCGGCGGGGCCGACCGGGTGACTGGTGAAATCCGAGCGCGGCCGGCAAACGGGCGAGCGCCCAGACCCTGCCGCGAAGCGCCGGCTTCGACAAGCCTTCGCGGCAGGCTCCGGGGCTGGCCGGCTATGCCTTGCGCGAAGCCGGGATCATGATCGCACCTGAGGCGGCGACGACGAGGGCGAGGCCGAGCCAGTCGGTCGCCGTCGGGCGCTCGCCGAGCAGCAACACGGAGCCGAGCGCGCCGACCGCCGGCACCATCAAGGTGCCGAGGCTGGCGATGCCGGCCGGCAGCCGCGCGACCACGACGAACCAGAGGAAATAGGCGAGCGCCTGCGCGCCGAGGATGTGGAAGCTCAGTGCCGCCGCGACCTTCGGCGAAAGCAGCTTGGGCACGGGCAAGCCCTCGAAGACGAGCATGCCGAGGCCGGCTGCGACTCCGCCGACCAGCAATTGCCAGGCGGCGATGGTGAGCGCCGGCGCAGCCACCGGCCAGCGCTTGGTGACGATGGTGCCGAGCGCCCAGCTCAATGCGGCGAGCAAGGCGAGCGCCAGTCCGGGCGAGAACTGGCCGCTGCGGATCAAGGGCAGGCCGAGGCAGACGAGGCCGGAGATGCCGAGCCCGAGGCCGAGGAGACGGCGCCGGTCGAAGCGTTCGCCGAGGATCGGCAGAGCGAGCAGCGTCGCCCAGATCGGCATGGTGAAGGTCAGGATCGCGGCGCGCGAGGTCGGCGCCATCAACTGGGCGAAGGCGAGCAGGATGTTGAAGGCCGCGATCGAGAGGAAGCCGGCGATGATCAGCCGCGGCCATTGCTCCCTTGGCACGGCGAGCGGGATGCCGCGGGCGAGCGCGACGGCGACCAGCACCAGCCCGGCGAAGGTCATGCCGGCGGCGCGCAGCGTCCAGGGCGCGATCTCGGTGAGCGATATCCGCACCGCCGGCCAGTTGAAGCCCCAGAGCAGGCCGAGCAGCGGGACGAGCAGGAGCGAGCGGGAGGCGGTGGACGGCATGGCGGGACTATGCGGGATGGCGGGCCACGGGCGTCATGTCATTTCGATGGAGGCTCGATGCGCGGCAGACGGGCTGCCGCTTTTCCCTTCTCCCCTTGCGGGAGAAGGTGGCCCGAAGGGCCGGATCAGGGGCGCTCAGGTCTTCCTTCGTCATGGTCGGGCTTGTCCCGACCATGACGAGCGTGATTACCGCCCGAACCATTTGCCGCCGGGGACGGCGGCGAGGAGCTGGCGGGTATAGTCATGCTGAGGTGCGGCGAAGAGGGCGGCCGTCGGGCCGCTCTCGACGATCCTGCCGCGCTGCATCACCGCGATCTTGTCGCAGATCTGCGCGGCGACGCGCAGGTCATGGGTGACGAACAGGATGGCGAGGCCGAGGCGCTGCTGGATGTCCTTGATCAGGGTCAGGATCTGGGCCTGGACGGAGACGTCGAGGGCCGAGACCGCTTCGTCGGCGACGAGCACGTCGGGTTCCAAGGCGAGGGCGCGTGCGATGCCGATGCGCTGGCGCTGGCCGCCGGAGAATTCGTGCGGATAGCGGTCGATGGCATTGGCGGACAGGCCGACCAGCTCGAGCAGCTCCTTCGCCCGCGCCAGCGCCTGGGCGCGCGGTGTGCCATGCGCGACCGGCCCGTCCGAGATGATGCGCCCGACGGTCTGGCGCGGGTTGAGCGAGGCGAACGGGTCCTGGAACACCATCTGTATGCGCTTGCGGTGCTGGCGCAAGGCGGCGGCGCCGAGATCGCTGAGCACGAGGTCGCCGAGCGTGATCCTGCCGCCATCGGGCTCGATCAGGCGCAGGCAGCAGCGCCCGACGGTCGACTTGCCGGAGCCGGATTCGCCGACGAGCCCGAGCGTCTCGCCGCGGGCGAGGGTGAAGCTGACATCGTCGGCCGCCTTCACCTCCCGCCCGGGACGGAAGAGGGAGCGCTTGCGGTAGACCTTGCCGAGCTTCTCGACGGTCAGCACCGGCTTACTGTCAGGAAGCGCCGGCCGTTCTGGCGGCGTCAGCGAGGGCACGGCCGCGAGCAGCTTCCGGGTATAGGGATGGCGGGCTGCGCCGAGCACCTGATCGACCGTGCCTTCCTCGACCAGCACACCCTTTTCGAGCACGGCGATGCGGTCGGCGATCTCGGCGACGACGCCCATATCATGGGTGATGAACAGCACGGCGGTGCCGTGCTTGTGGCGGAGATTGTCGATCAGCTTGAGAATCTGGGCCTGCGTCGTGACGTCGAGCGCGGTGGTCGGCTCGTCGGCGATCAGCAGCTTGGGTTCGAGCGCCAGCGCCATCGCGATCATCACGCGCTGGCGCTGGCCGCCGGACAACTCGTGCGGATAGGCGCGCGCCAGCCGCTCGGGCTCGGGCAGGCCGACCTCGGTCAAGAGCGCGACGGCTCTCGCATAGCGCTCGGGCCTGCTCAGCAACCCATGCGCCTCGAAGGTCTCGACGATCTGGTCAGCGACCCGCATCACCGGGTTGAGCGAGGTCATCGGCTCCTGGAAGATCATGCCGACCTCGCGGCCGCGCACGCCTTCCATCGCCGCCTCGTCGAGCGAGAGCAGGTCGCGGCCGGCGAGCCGGATCGCGCCGCCGGCCGGCTTCACCGCCTTGGGCAGAAGGCCCATCACGGCATGGGCCAGCATCGACTTGCCCGAGCCGGATTCGCCGACGACGCAGAGCGTCTCGCCGGGTGCGATCGAGAGCGTCACGTCCTCGACCGCATAGGGGCGGTCGGCGAGGGCGGGGAGGGCGAGCCGCAGCCCTTCGACGGCGAGAGCCGGAGCCACCATCATTCCCGCTCCCGGGCTAGACGCGGATTGAGGGCATCGTTCAGCCCTTCGCCGGCGAGGTTGAGGGCGAGCACGGTGAGGAAGATCGCGAGGCCCGGGAAGAAGCTGATCCACCAGGCGTCGAGCAGCCGGGTCCGCCCGGCGCCGACCATATAGCCCCAGCTCATCAGATTGGGGTCACCGAGGCCGAGGAAGGAGAGCGAGGATTCCAGCAGGATCGCCGAGCCGATCATCAGCGAGCCCATGACGATGATCGGCGCCAGGGTGTTCGGCAGGACCTGGCTGAAGATGATGCGCGGCGTCGACTGGCCGATGGTGACGGCGGCCTGGACATATTCGCGCGTCCGCAGCGAGAGCACCTCGCCGCGCACCAGCCTAGCCACCGGTGGCCAGGAAACGACGCCGATGGCGAGCACGATCGAGCCGAGCTGCGGCTGCAGGATCGCGACCATGACGATGGCGAGGGCGAAGGAGGGGATGGTCTGGAAGAACTCGGTGAAGCGCATCAGCGCATCGTCGACGAAGCCTCCGGCATAGCCGGCGACGGCGCCGAGCGGCACGCCGATCAGGAGGGCGACAAGCGTCGAGACCACGCCGATCATCAGCGAGACGCGGGCGCCATGGACGAGGCCGGAGGCGAGATTGCGTCCGAGCGTGTCGGTGCCGAGCGGGAAGCGCTCCATCACGAAGGGGGCGAGGAAGGGGCGGCCGACCGTGCGCCAGGGCGATTGCGGGTAGAGCCAGGTCGCGAGCAGCGCGAAGGCGATTACGACGAGCAGGATCAGGACGCCGATCAGGGCGCCGCGATTGCGGGCGAAGCGCTTCAGGAAGCTCATGACAGCGCCTCCGCTGCGACCAGACACACGCCGTCATGCTCGGCCTTGCGCCGAGCATCCACGTCTTGAACACCGTTCTCGACCAGCGAAGGCGTGTATGGTCGGGACAAGCCCGACCATGACGAGGAGGCGGATCGGATCATGATGCTGCCTCGATGCGCGGGTCGACCAGGCGATAGACAAGGTCGGTCAGGATGTTGAAGCCGACGACCATGGCCGAGGAGATGAAGAAGACGCCGAGCAGCACCGAATAATCGCGCTGGACCAGCGCGTCGAACATCAGCCGGCCGATGCCCGGCCAGGCGAAGACGGTCTCGGTCAGGACGGCTCCGCCGACGAGCTGGCCCGCCTGCAGACCGGCCAGCGTCACCACGGGGAGGATCGCATTGCGTGCGACATGCCGGCGGGAGACGACCGCCGGCGAAAGCCCCTTGGCGCGGGCGGTCTTGACGAAGTCGGCGCCCGCCACTTCCAGCATCGAGGCCCGCATCATCCGGGCATAGAGCGCGGTGAAGAACAGGCCGAGCGTCAACGCCGGCAGGACGAGGTGGCGGCCGATGTCGAGCGCGCGGGCGAGGCCGGTATAATTCGCGCCGATGGTCTCGTAGCCGACATTGGGAACGAGGCCGAGCTTCAGCGCGAAGGCGATCTGGCTAAGAAGCGCAACCCAGAACAGCGGCGTCGCGTAGAAGACGAGCGCCAGCGTGGTGATCAGGCTGTCCTGCCAGCGCCCGGCGCGGCGGGCGGCGAGCGCGCCCATCAGCGTGCCGAGCCCGAGCGAGACGATGAAGGCGGCGCCGGTCAGCAGCAGGGTCGCGGGCAGGCGCTCGAGGATCAGGTCGAGGACCGGGCGCTGCTGGCGATAGCTGAAGCCGAGATCGAGCGAGGCGTAGCCCTTGAGATAGATCCAGAGCTGCTGGAGCAGCGGCTGGTCGAGGCCGAAGCGCTCGCGCAGCTGCTGGAGCAGCACCTCGTCCGCGGCGCCGGCCTCGCCCGCCAGCACCTGCGCGGGGTCGCCGGGCGCGGCCCGGATCAGGAAGAAATTGAGCACCGCGATGGCGAAGAGGACGACGATCCCTTTCGCGAAGCGGCCGGCGAGGAACTGGGGCAGGTTCATTCAGACGATCCGAAGAGACTGGCGATCTGCCGATCGATCGCAGGCCGCGAGGGCCTCACCCGTCATGGTCGGGCTTGTCCCGACCATCCACGTCTTCATTAGTCGAGGGCGGAGTTCAAGACGTGGATGCTCGGCACAAGGCCGAGCATGACGGTACGATGCGGCGGTCGAAGGCATCACTCCTTCCAGGCATCGCGGAAGCCGTCGTTCACGCCGACGCCGGTGGTGACGAGGTTCTTGACGTTGCAGCGATAGATGGTCGGGAAATCCATCTCGAGCAGCCAGAGCACCGGCAACTCGTCGGCGAGCAGCTTCTGCACCTTCGTATAGAGTTCCTGCCGCTCCTTATCCGTGGGCGCGATCGCAGCCTCGGCGAAGAGCTTGTCGACCTCCGGATTGGAGTAGCCGCCGACATTGGCGAAGGGATTGCCCTTGGCGATGTTGGACGAGATGTAGCTGCGCGCCACGCCCATTGCGGGGTCGCCGAGCTGGTAGAGGAAGTTGAAGTTGAGATCGAAGTCCCAGTTGCTGGCCTTCTGGGTCCAGCCGGGCACGTCGGTGTTCTCGATCTGAACCTTGACGCCGACATCCTCGAGGTTCTGCTTGATCGCCTCGGACCAGCGGCTCCAGGTCTCGCCATAGGGCAGGTTGAGCAGCTTGATCGTCTCGCCCTTGTAACCGGAGGCCTTGATCAGTTCCTTCGCCTTCTTCGGGTCGAAATCATATTTCGGTACGTCGGCGGAATAGAAGCGCGTCTTCGACGAAATCGGCCCGGTTGGCAGCTTGCCGAGGCCGCCCCAGACCACTTCGCGACCGAATTCGCGGTCGATCGCGTGCATCAGGCCCTGGCGGAACTGCTTGTTGCCCAAAATGCCGTTGCGGACGTTGGGGGTCAGCCAGGCATGGGGAGCGAACATCTCCCAGCCCTTGGTCGTCATGCAGGTATTGGGCAGCTTGGAGAGGCGGGCGACGTCGTAGACATCGACCGAGCCGCCGGTCAGCACGTCGACCTTGCCGGTCTCGTAGGCGACGGCGCGGGCCGCCGCATCGGGGATGATCTGCCAGTAGATCTCGTCGATGTTCGGCTTGCCCTTCAGCCAGTAGTTCTCGTTCTTGACGAGGTGGATATAGGAACCCTTCTTCCACTCCTTGAACTTGAACGGGCCGGTGCCGATCGGCGTGTTGTTGGCCGGGTTGGCGCGGTAATCGGTGCCGTCATAGATGTGCTTCGGGATCATCGGCGCCGAAGCGACTTCCTGCGTCATGATCAGCGGCCCGAAGGGCTGCTTCAGCGTGATCCTGACGGTGAGCTCGTCGACCTTCTCAATCTTCTCGACCTGGGCGTTGACGATCGGGCGCCAGCGCGGATGGACCTCGCGCAGGAACTTGTCGAGCGTGAAGACGACGTCGTCGGCGGTGAAGGGCTTGCCGTCATGCCAGGTCACGCCCTCCTGGAGCTTGAAGGTGTAGACCTTGGCGTCGGGCGAGATCTCCCAGCTCTTGGCGAGAGAGGGCTGCGGCTCGAGCTTCTCGTTATAGCGCAGCAGCGATTCATAGATGTTGCCGGCGACCATGTTGGTCGGGCCGTTCTGGTTCAGCCCCTGCATCAGCATCGGCGGCTCGGGCTGGACCACGACATGGACGGTGCCGCCCTTCTTCGGCTCCTGCGCGGTCGCGGCGCCGAGCGCCAGCACCGACACGGCGAGTGCGAGTCCCAATCTCGATACCGTCATCGTCGTTCTCCGTTCCCTTGGCCTGCTTCCGTCAGCAGCAGGCAGCGCTGCCGGGGCGACCTCTGTTTTGACCTGCTCCGCGGCCTGACCGGATCGCACCCGATCACACGCCGATTGGCAAGCTCCGTGCCATTGAAAGCGAGACTCAAAATTCGTGTCAATCTCTGACATGCCGTGTTAATAGGCGACACAGCGAGTGTTCAGGTGGCGGGCGGATCGTGAGCGCAACCGATGGGGCGGGGGGAGACCGGGCAGCGCGCCTGCCGCCGGGTGTTCCGATCGTCAGGGCGGTCGACCGGGCGATAGCGCTGCTACGCGCTTTTCGTCCGGAGCAGCCGCGCCTGGGTCTCAGCGAGCTTTCGCGGCAGGTGGGGCTCGACAAGGGCACGACGAGGCGGCTGCTATCGACGCTGCAGCTCAATGAGCTGGTCGAGCATGACGAGCGCACCCAGACCTATGCTCTGGCGGTCGGGCTCGCCGAGCTCGGCAGCGCCGTCCCGACCGGGCGTGAACTGCGCGATATCGCCGGCCCCTGTCTGACCGAGATCGCCGAGAAGACCGGCGCGACCTCCTTCCTCTGGGTCCATGTCGCCGGGCGCGGTCTCTGCGTCGATCGCGTACGGGCCTCGCTGCCACATGTCGACGCGACCTGGTTCGCGGTCGGGGCGCAGGCGCCCTTGAATTGCGGGGGCGGCCCGCGCGTGCTGCTCGCCTATCTCGATGACGAGCAGCGCCGGCTCGCGCTGTCGATCGAAATGCCCAGGCGCGCACCGGCGAGCCAGACCGATCCCGAACTGCTCTGGCGCGAGGCCGAGCGGATCCGGGCCCAGGGCTGGGAGCTGGCGGCGGACGATTTCTTCATCGGCCTGACCGGAGTGGGCGTGCCGATCTTCGACCGTTCGGGCGCGCTCGCCGGTGCGCTCAGCATTTCGTCGTTGACCTCGATCGTGGCGCCGGACGGTCACCCCGTGCATCTCGAGGCCCTGTTCGATGCGGCCAGGCGGATCGGCAGCAGGCTTCTGCCGGACTGAGCGGACTTGGCGGCTCCGGCCCGGGCCTGTATCAGCCTTGCCATGGAACTGAGGCATCTGCGCTATTTCGTCGTGCTGGCCGAGCAGCGCCATTTCGGCCGCGCCGCCGAGATCCTGCACATGGCGCAACCGCCATTGTCGCAGCAGATCAAGGCGATGGAGGAAGAGCTTCAGGTCACGCTGTTCGACCGCAGCGTGCGCCCGATCGAACTGACGCCGGCCGGCAAGACCCTGCTGCGCGAGGCCCGCCAGATCCTGCAGCAGATGTCGCGTGCTCAGGCGATGACCAAGCGCGTCGGCCGGGGCCAGGAGGGCAGCCTCGTCATCGGCGTCACCGGCTCGGCGGCGGCCGAGTTCCTGCCGCCGATCCTCGAAGCCTTCTACGAGCGCTGGCCGGATGTGACGCTGTCGCTGCGCGAGATGTCCTCGCCCGCCCAGCTCCTGGCGCTGGAGAAGGGCGAGATCCATGTCGGCTTCGTGCGCCCGCCGATCCTCGACGACACGCTCGGCATCCGCCTCGTCCATCAGGAGCCTTTCCTGCTGGCGCTGCCGGAGAGCCACCCATTGGCAGCCTCGCCTGCGGTCCGTCTCGCCGATCTCGCCGGCGCGGCACTGGTGATCTTCGATCGCGACGAGGCGCCGGGTTTCCGCGACCTGATCATGCATCTGTGCCAGAGCGCCGGTTTTTTTCCGGCGCGGGTCCAGGAGGCGCACCAGATGGTGACGATGCTGGCGCTCGTCGCTGCGCGGGTCGGGGTCGCGCTGGTGCCGCGCTCGGCGAGGCATCTCACCCCTGAGCGCGTCGTGCTCAGGCCGATCCTCGACGACACGCCGCTGATCGAGCTCTATGCCGCCTGGCCGCGCGACCGGCACTCGGTGCTGATTGAGGAATTGCTGGCCGTGATCGACGAGGCGCGTATCACGCAGGCCGTCGATCTCGACCCGACGCCGGTATAGACGCCGGCCGGCGCGATATGCGTAGCGCTATAATAGGATAGAAACTCGATATTGGACCCTGGTCCGAGCCGGCAACTAGCCTCATCCAGTCGGTGTTGCCTCGATAATCATATCGATCCCAGCGCCTTCGTCGATGAGAGGCCGAGGCGTGAGCAATTCCGTAGATCCGATCACCCGATCCGTCGTCCAGCACCGGCTGATTTCGATCGTCGAGGAAATGGGCGAGGCGATGCTTCGCACCTCCTATTCGCAGATCCTCAACGCCAGCCGCGATTTCTCGATCGGCATCTGCGATCCGCAGAGCCGGCTGATCGCGCAGGCCGACCATATCCCGATCCATGTCGGCGCCCTGACCTGGGCGGTGCGCGCCGTCGAGGAGAAGTTCGGCGACGCGGTGCAGCCGGGCGACGTCTACCTGCTCAACGACCCTTATTGCGGCGGCAGCCATCTGCCTGACGTGACCGCCTTCGTGCCGGTCTATGGCGATGGCAGACGCCTGCTCTGGAGCGTGGTGCGGGCCCATATGGGCGATATCGGCGGCGCGACGCACGGCGCCTACAACCCGCAGGCGACCGAGATCTGGCAGGAAGGCCTGCGTATTCCGCCGATCCGCCTCGCCGAGGCCGGGCGGATGCGCGAGGACATCCTCGACATGCTGGCGCTGAACGTGCGTTTTCCCCGCGATTTCCGCGGCGATCTCGCGGCGATGATCGGCGCGGCCCATCTCGGCGAGAAGCGGATCGGCCGGCTCTTCGCAGATGTCGGCACCGACACGGTCTCCGATGCGATCGAGGCGATCCTCGACGGCGCCGAGCGCCAGTCGCGCGCCATCGTCGAGAGCTGGAAGGACGGCGTCTATCACGGCGAGGCGCTGCTCGACGATGACGGGCGTGGCCGCACCGATATCAAGGTGGTCGCAAAGGTCACCAAGCGCGGCAGCGATCTCGAAATCGATCTGACCGGCAGCGATCCGCAGTCGAAGAGCTTCGCCAACTCGCCCCATGCCAACACCCAGGCGGCGGTGGCGATGGCCTTCGCCTATCTCGTCGATGCCGAGATCCCGAAGAATGACGGCTGCTTCCGGCCGCTTTCGGTGAAGCTCAAGCCCGGCACGATCGTCTGCGCCGACGACAATGTTCCGGTGACTTTGTGCACCACCCATCCCGCCAACGAGATCGTCGAGGCGGTGATCCGGGCGCTGAGCCAGGCCTGCCCCGACCGGGCGATGGGCGGCTGGGGACGGCGCTTCCGGATCTCGATCACGGGCGATAATCCGCGTACCGGCAAGCGCTTCATCTGGCACATGTTCCATGCAAGGCCGGGCGGCGGCGGCTCGCCGCGCGGCGATGGCTGGTCGGCGGCCGGCGAATGGCATTCGGTCGGCGGCATCAAGTTCGGCAGCATCGAGGTCGCCGAGGCGCGCTTCCCCTTGCGCTTCGGGAGCCATGAGTTCCGCCCAGGCTCCGGCGGTGATGGCGAGCACCGCGGCGGGCTCGGCACCAGCATGGACCTCGTGGTCGAGGTTCCGGCCTATGCCCATACTGCGGGCGAGGGTGCCAAACACGGTTCGGCCGGCATGCTCGGCGGCAAGGACGGCGCGCCGCATGACTATCGGATCGTCTCCGGGGACAGCAGCCGTGCCTTGAAGACCAAGGAGTTCGGTATCGGCATTGCGGCCGGCGACCGGCTGGAGATCCGCTCCTCCGGCGGCGGCGGCTGGGGGCCGCCGGAACGGCGCTCCGCCGAAGCGCGCCAGCGCGACATCGACACCGAATTCACGAGCGCCTGAGCGGAGCCCACGCGTCATGACCAAGCTTTTCCGCGTCGGCATAGATGTCGGCGGAACCTTCACCGATCTCGTCGCGATCGACGAGGCCGGCGTCACCACCTTCACCAAATCGCCTTCGACGCCGCAGGACCAGTCGATCGGCGTGCTCAACGGCCTCGCTGATCTGGCCGGGCGTGTGGGGCTCGAGCTGGCGGATTTCCTGGCGGCGATCGAGCGTATCGTCCACGGCACCACGGTCGCGACCAATGCGCTGCTCGAAGGCAAGGGCGCCAAGGTCGGCCTGCTGACGACGCAGGGTCATCGCGACGTGCTCGAAATGCGCGAGGGGCTGAAGCCCGAGCGCTACAACCTCCTGCTGCCGCCGCCGGATCCGCTGGTGCCGCGCCAGCTGCGGCGCGGCGTCCAGGAGCGCATCGCCTTCGACGGCAGCGTCTCCGTGCCGCTCGACAAGGCATCGCTCGACGCGGAGATCGCGCGCCTCAAACAGGAGGGTGTAACCTCGGTCGCAATCTGCTACCTGCATTCCTACCGCAATGCCGCGCATGAGCGCGAGACGGCGCTGGCCGTGGCGCAAGCCCTGCCGGAGGCCTTCGTCTCGCTGTCGAGCGAGGTGCTGCCGCAGATCAAGGAATATGAGCGCGTCTCGACGACCGTGGTGAACGCCTATGTCGGTCCGGCGGTGCGCAAATACTTGCAGAGCCTCGAGACGCGGTTGGAGCAGGCGGGCTTTGCCGGCTCGCTCTTCATCATCCTCTCGCATGGCGGCATGGCGCCGTTGCAGGAGGCCGCGCGGCTCGCCGCCGCGACGGTGCTCTCCGGCCCGGCCGGCGGTATTGCCGGCTCGCGCCGCGTCGCCGAACTGATCGAGACCCGCAATCTCGTGCCCTTCGACATGGGCGGCACCAGCACCGACATCTCGCTGATCGAGGATGGCGAGATCGCGCTCTCGGCCGAGCGCGGCCTCGCCGGCCAGCGGATCGCGCTGCGCAGCCTCGACATCGCCAGTATCGGCGCCGGCGGCGGCTCGATCGCCTATGCCGATGCCGGCGGCACCTTCCATGTCGGCCCGCGCAGCGCCGGCTCGGTCCCGGGGCCGGCCTGCTACGGCAATGGCGGGGAGGAGCCGACCGTCACCGACGCGAACGTGCTGCTCGGCTATCTCGGCGCCGAGACCTTCATGGGCGGGCGCCGCAAGCTCGATACAGCAGCGGCTGAAGCCGCCGTCGACCGGCTCGCGGCCCGGCTCGGCATCGACCGGATGCACTGCGCCGCCGGCATCTACCGGCTGATCAATCTGAAAATGGCCGACGGTATCCGCCTGATGACTTTGCGCCGCGGTGTCGACCCGCGCGGCTATACCCTGCTCAGCTTCGGCGGGGCGGCCGGTCTGCACGCTGTCGAGGTGGCGCGCGAGATGGAGATGCGCCGGGTCGTGGTGCCGACCGTCGCCTCGGTGCTCTCGGCCTGGGGCATGCTCGCCAGCGACCTGCGCTACGAGGTCACCCGCAGCCATCTGGGCGACATGGCGCAACTCGACGGCAAGGCGCTGCGTGCCGCCTTCGACAGCCTGGCGGGTGAGGCGACGGCGCATCTGAAGTCCTGGTTCAACGGACCGATCCGGATCGAGCGCTCGGCCGAGATGCGTTATGGCGAGCAGATTTTCGAGGTCGACGTGCCGCTCGACGGGCTCGACCTCGACGATGCGGGCGCGATGACCGAACTGGTCGAGCGCTTCCATCGCCGCCACGAGGAACTCTACACCTATTGCTCGCCCGGCCAGGAGGTGGTGCTGGTCAATGCCCGCGTCGCGGCCGTCGGCCTGGTCGAGCCGCCGCGCGACGAGCCGGGCGTCGCCGTTTCCGGCGAGGCGCCGCAGCCGGCGGGGACGCGCCGTGCCTTTTTCGGCGAATGGCGCGAGGTGCCGGTCTTCCGCTTCGAGACGCTGGGCCCCGGCAACGCGGTCGAGGGGCCGGCGATCGTCGAGGCGGAGACGACCACCGTGGTGCTGAATGATGGGGACAAGCTCGGCGTCAACGGGCTCGGCTGGCTCGACATTGCGCTGAAGCCGCGGCCCGGTGCCTGAAACCCGGCGCTGTCGCCGTTTTCGCAGGCATCATATGCGCAGGCTAATAATCGTATACGAACTGGGTATTTGACGATCAAGCTGCTGAAAATTCAAGGTATTTCAGCAGGGAAACCGAAAGCTACAACCAAGAAGAGGGGTCGTGTCATGTCCGTCCTGAACTGGCTCGGAGGAGCCTTCATCACTGCGGCCATGGCCGTAAGCGGCCAGGCCGCCGCGCAGACCAATCTCAAGGTCGTGGCGCCCTGGTCGAACCTCAATGCCTATGGCAAGGTCGAGCAGCCTTTCTGGTCGAAGACGTTCGGCGAGCTCACCGGCGGGCAGGTCACGGCCCAGGTCACCTCCTATTCGGAGCTCGGACTGTCCGGCGTCGAGCTGCTGCGTCTCGCCAAGCTCGGCGTCTTCGACATCGCCCATATCGTCGTCGGCTATTCGGTGGCGGACGATCCGGTGATCGAGGGGCTCGAGCTCTCGACCCTGATCCAGGACATTCCGACCGGCCAGAAGGCGCTCGACGCCTATCGCCCGGCCGTCGCCGAGACGCTGCTGAAGAAGCACAATCTCGTCCTGCTCGGCGCCTATCCCAATCCGAGCCAGGTGCTCTATTGCCGCGAGCCGGTGAAGAGCCTCGCCGATCTGAAGGGCCGCAAGGTCCGCTTCTACGGCGCCAGCATGAACGACTTCATCTCGGCGGCCGGGGCGGTCGGCGTCAGCGTGCCGCTGGCCGAGGTCGTGCCTTCGCTGCAGCGCGGCGTGGTCGATTGCGGCATCACCGGCACGCTGACCGGCTATTCGTTCAAATGGCCGGAGGTGACCAAGAACCTCTACACCATGCGCTTCGGCTGGGGCCTGACCCTGATCGCCGCCAGCAAGGCGAAGTGGGATGCGCTGCCGAAGGATCGCCAGGAGGCGACGCGCAAGGCCGTCGGCACCCTGGAGCAGGAACTCTGGGCGCTGGCCGCCTCCGACGACAAGGCCGGCGTCGACTGCAATACCGGCCGCGCCGCCTGCCCCTATGGCGCCCCTGCCGCCATGGCGCTGGTCGAGCCCTCGGCGGCCGACGAGGCCGAGCGCAAGCGCATCCTCCAGGATGTCGTGCTGAAGAAGTGGGCGGGCCGCTGCGACAAGGCCTGCGTCGAGCAGTGGAACGCCACGGTCGGCAAGGTCGCCGGCGTCACCGCGGCTCCCTGATCGCGATCTCGCCCGGCGCGTCAGGCGCCGGGCGAGATTGTTTGCCGGAGCCGGCAAGCGGGCATTGCCAGAGGGGCCGCGATACGGTCTTTCGTCTTGGCGCCAGCCGTGCGGTTCGCACGGCTCCGCAAATCGCATCGCAGTGCCTTTGCCCCGATGCGAGCCCAACCAGCGCGAGGGAAGAGAGTGATGGATCCGGTGACGCGCCCGCAGGGGCGAGAAGGCGGTACGCTGGGCCGGCTGGACGATACCTTGCGCCGCCTCGCGCGGGCGATGCTGCTGGTCGCGGGCTGGGGCCTGCTGCTGCTCGGCATGCTGGTCGCGGTCGACGTCGCGGCGCGCAACACGATCGGCCGCAATATCGGCGGCGTCGACGAGATCGCCGGCTACATCTTCGCCATCGGGATCTCCTGGTCGCTGGCCGAGGCCTTCTACGCCCGCAGCCATGTCCGGATCGACTTCCTCTACCAGAAAGCGCCGCCCGGCCTGCGCTCTCTGCTGGACGTTTCATCGATCCTGGCGCTGGGCTTTGCCGCCGCCTTTCTCGCCTTCAGCGGCTGGCTGGTGGTGTCCGGTTCCTGGGGCATGGCTTCGCGTTCGGCGAGCGTGCTGCAGGTGCCGCTGGTGATCCCTCAGGCGCTCTGGTTCGCCGGGATGCTCGTCTTCCTGGCTGCGCTGCTGGTGTCCTCGCTTCAGGCCTGCCTTGCCCTCGCGGCCGGACGGCATCCGGAGCTGGCGGCACGCTTCGGCATCATGTCGGCTTCGGAAGAGGCCCAGGAAGCGCTCGGCGCCCGCGAGGAGAAAGCCTGATGCTCGCCAATGCCTCGCTGCTGCTGGCCATTCTGATCGGCGCTAGCCTGCCGATCGCCGCGACGCTGATCATCTGCGCGCTGCTGCTCAGTGCGATCTATTCGCCGCTGCCGCTGTTCCTGGCGGCCTCCGAGATCTTCTGGAAGGTCTCGACCGAGTTCACCCTCACCAGCGTGCCGCTCTTCATCCTGCTCGGCGAGATCCTGCTGCGGGCGGGCATCGCGGAGCGCATGTACGGCGCCGTCGCGCTCTGGCTCAACCGCCTGCCCGGCGGGCTGCTGCATGCCAATATCGGCGCCTCGACCCTGTTCGCTGCTACCTCCGGCTCCAGCGTCGCGACCGCGGCGACGATCGGCACTGTGGCGCTGCCCGAGGTGCGCCGGCGCGGCTACAATGAACGCCTCTTCCTCGGCAGCCTCGCCGCCGGTGGCACGCTCGGCATCCTGATCCCGCCCTCGATCCACCTGATCATCTACGGGATGATCACCAACACCTCGGTGCCGAAGCTTTATCTCGCCGCGGCCATTCCTGGGCTGTTGCTGGCGGCGTTGTTCTCATTGATCATCGTCGTGATCTGCATGGCCAAGCCCGGTTTCGGCGGCGAGCCGATCAGGGCGACCTGGCGCCAGCGCCTTACCAGCCTGGTCGATCTCGTCCCGATCCTGCTGCTCTTCCTCGTCGTCATCGGCTCGATCTATGCCGGCTTCGCAACCCCGACCGAGGCGGCCTCGCTCGGGCTCGTCTTCGCGGTGGCGCTCTCCTGGTGGTATGGCAAGCTCTCGCTGGCGCTGCTGCATGAAAGCTTCATCGGCGCGATGAAGGCGACGGCGATGATCATGCTGATCGTGCTCGCCTCCTATTTCCTCAATTTCGTGCTCTCGGTGATCGGGCTGTCGCAGCAGCTGACCAGCTTCATTTCCGGGCTCGGCCTGTCGCCGCTGCAGACCATGCTGGTGATCATCGCCTTCTTCGTGGTGCTCGGCTGCTTCCTGGAATCGCTGTCGATGCTGGTGACGATCACGCCTCTGGTCGCGCCGATCGTGATCGGCCTCGGCTACGACCCGATCTGGTTCGGCGTGATCCTGACGATCCTGCTCGAGCTGGCGCTGATCACCCCGCCGGTCGGCATCAATCTCTACGTTGTCCAGGCGATCCGCGGCCGGGGCAGCATCCAGGACGTCATCGCCGGTTCGTTGATCTTCGTCGTCAGCATGTTCGCGCTGATCGGGCTGCTGCTGGCCTTCCCCGAGATCGCGATGTGGCTGCCGACGCATTACGGCGATTAGAAGAGCCGGTCTTCGGTTCGCACCGACATCTTCCGTCCTCCCGGGCCGGGCCCTGGAGGACGTTTTGTTTCTGGCACCTCTGTGTCCCGGCTCAGCCGCAGCCCGTACGACAGGTGATGCGGCTGACTCTCGCACGCTCCTCGCCATAGGTCGCGACTTCGATCGTCACGGCGCCGCGGCGCCAGAGAAAGAGGCAGGGCGCCACGCCCGTGCCGGCACAGGCGAACATTTCCGGCCGGCCGGCGCAGCGCCTGTCGCCCGGTCGGCACGGATCGGCGCCCGGAAGGTGCAGTGGTGCCCAGCCCTGGGCCAGCAGCGCCTTGCGAGCCCGGCCATAGTCCTGTCCCTTTGGAAATCTCGGCAGCGCATCCATGGTGCTGGCGCTGGCGCAAAGAGCGAGCAGCGCAGCCAGAGACAGGACAGAGCGCGTGGCGGGCATCGGCCTGTCCTCCGGCGCGGCGGCCTTCGCCTGCGTCCGCCCGCGCCCAGCAATAGCCGGGGTTCGCGCCCTGGCGCGATGCCGGCCCGGACGCGAAGCCCGGGCGCGGCGATATCGTGGCCGATGACGAGCCCGGGGTCAGATGACGCGGGCGCGGATTACCGAGGTGACGAGCTCGGTCGCGACGACGACGGCGAAGATCACCACGAGGACGAGGCCGACCTGGTCCCAGTAGAGATTGTCCATCGCCGCCTGGAGCGCGACGCCGAGGCCGCCGGCGCCGACCAGGCCGAGCACGGCGCTCTCGCGGACATTGATGTCCCAGCGGAACAGGCTGACGGCCAGGAAGGCCGGCTTCACCTGCGGCCAGAAGCCCTTGAGCAGCACGGCGCGGCGGGGTGCCCCGGCGGCGCGCAGCGCCTCGATCGGGCCGGGCTTGGCCTCCTCGATCGCCTCGGCCAGGAATTTCCCGGTGAAGCCGATCGAGTGGACGGCGACCGCCATCACGCCGGCGAGCGCGCCGGGACCGAAGACCGCGACGAAGAGCAGGGCCCAGACCAGGGTGTGGACCGAACGGGTCGCGACCAGGATGAAGCGGCCGAGCGTGTTGACCCAAACGGAGGAGGAGACGTTCCGGGCGCACATCAGCGCGACCGGCGTCGCCAGCAGGATCGCCAGGATGGTTCCAAGCGTGGCGGTGTGCAGCGTCTCGACCAAGGCCGTCTGCACCGTGCTGGCATAGTAGCTCCAGTCGATCGGCCACATCCGGGCGAACAGGTCGACCGTCTGCTGCGGCGCGTCGTAGAGGAACTCCGGGATGATCTCGATGGTCTGGAACGACCAGCCGAGCGCCAAAGCGGCGATGCCCCAGAAGGCGAGCCGCAGCGTCCGCTCCGTCGTGGTGAAGCGGTGCCAGACCATACCGGAGGGGCCGCGCTTGACCTCGCCTGTCGGCGCCTCGTCCTGGTAGATCCGGCGCATGAAGGCCGAGAGCACCTCGCCCGCCATCACGGCCGCGATGATCGCGATGATGATGGTCAGCACGAAGTCATAGTCGAAGCGCTGGAAGGCGGTGAACAGGGTCGCACCGATGCCGCCGCCGCCGACCAGGCCGACCAGCGCCGAGTTCCTGAGATTGGAATCGAGCTGATAGGCGGCGAAGCCGATGAAGCGCGGCAGGACCTGCGGCACCACGCCCATCACCACGACGGAGAGGAACGGCGCGCCGGCGGCGCGCAGCGCCTCGATCGGCTTCATCGACATTTCCTCGATCGCCTCCGCGATCAGCTTGGCGATGAAGCCGAGCGTCGCGACGATCAGGGCGAGGATGCCGGCGAGCGCACCGAAGCCGACCGCCTTGACGAACAGGATCGCGACGATGACCGGGTGGAAGGTGCGGCAGAGCGCGATCAACCCCCGCGCCGCCACCGTCACCGGCAGCGGCATCAGGTTGCGGGCGGCGAACAGGCCGAGCGGCAAAGCGAGGAGAACGCCGGCGCCGGTCGCGATGATCGCGATCTGCAGCGATTCCAGCATGCCGTCCAAGAGCAGCTGCATCTTGTCGGCTGCGGTGTTGGGCGGGAACATCCGGCCAAGGAAGCGGGCACCGTTGTCGAGCCCCTGGACGAAGCGCTCCCAGCGAATGTCGAGGATCTGCGCGGCATAGGCGACATAGGCAAGGAACAGCAGGGCGCCGATGCGCAATGGCCAGTTCGGCGGGAAGGCGCGGCTGCGCAGGCTGCCGGTGGCGGGAAGCGCGCTCATTCCATCCAGCCTTCGCCGCCATAGATCTCGGCGAGATGGGAATCCTGCAGGCCCTCCGGCGGGCCGTCATAGACGATAAGGCCCTTCGACATGCCGATGATGCGCCGGGCGAAACGCTTCGCCAGCGCGACATTGTGGATGTTGACCAGGACCGGGATCGAGCGCTCGCGGCCGACCTCGGCGAGCAGCTCCATGATCTCGACCGAGGTTTTCGGATCGAGCGAGGAGGTCGGCTCGTCGGCGAGGACGAGATCCGGTTCCTGCATCACGGCGCGGGCGATGCCGACGCGCTGGCGCTGGCCGCCGGAGAGCTGGTCGGCCCGGCGCGTCGCGAAATCGCCGAGCCCGACGGATTCGAGCAAAGCGAAGGCGCGGGCGATGTCGGCCTCCGGGAAACGCCGGGTCCAGCTGCGCCAGACCGGGACGTAGCCGAGCCGGCCGCAGAGCACGTTCTCGATCACGGTCAGCCGCTCGACGAGATTGTACTCTTGGAAGACCATGCCGAGGCGGCGCCGCGCCTGGCGCAGTGCGTCGCCCTGGAGCTTCGCCAGATCGACGCCGTCGAGCATGATCGAGCCCGAGGTCGGGTCGACCAGCCGGTTGATGCAGCGGATCAGCGTCGATTTGCCGGTGCCGGACGGGCCGATGATGGCGACGGTGCCGGGCTCGTCGATGGTGAGGGAAATATCACGCAGGACGGGCTGGCCGGCCCGGTATTCCTTGACGAGATTGCGGATGATCAGCGTCCGGCAAGTGCCGGACGCTTCGTTTGGCAGGGCGCTCATGAGATGCGGCTGCTTTCCGATCAGGGAGCCTTGGCCGGCGCGGGCTGCGCCTTCTTCTTGGCGGCGGCATCCGCCTCGCGCTTCGCTTCGGCGTCGTAGGCGGACTTGTTGTAGGGCGTGCCCGACTTCTCGGCGACGTCGCGCACGATCGCCCAGTCCTTCTGGTAGGTGATCGGCAGGAAGCGGTCGTCGCCGTTGAACTCCTTGGTCATCTCCGGGGTGAAGCGGAAGGAGAAGAAGCAGTCGGTCAGCTTCTTGGCGAGCTCGGGCTTCAGATCGTGCGCATAAGCGAAGGAGGAGGTCGGGAACACGGCGCTGCGGTAGATCTCGCGCGTGTCGTCCTTCTTGATCGTGCCGCGCACGATCATCCGCTCATAGACGTCGCCGGCGACGGCGCCCATGTCGTAGTCGCCCGAGACGACGCCGAGGATCGACTTGTCGTGCCCGCCGGACATCAGCGGCTTGTAGTCCTTCTCGGCCTCGAGCCCATGTTCGGGGAAGAGCACGCGCGGGGCGAGATTGCCCGAGTTGGACGAGGGCGAGGTGTGGGCGACCTTCTTGCCCTTGAGGTCGGAAAGCTTCTGGTAGGGGCTGTCCTTCTTGACGACGGCGACCAGGTTGTAGCCGCGCACGCCGGCCTCGGAGCCCTTGGCGGCGAAGGGGATCGCGCCGGCGAGATTGACGGCAAAGCCCGTCGGGCCGGTCGAGAAACCGGCGAAATGCAGGCGCCCGGACCGCATGGCCTCGATCTCGGCCGAGTTGGACTGGACGGGGTAGTAGACGATGCGCTTGCCGGTGCAGGTCGCGAGATGGTCGGTCAGCGGCTTGAAGATGTTGGCATAGACCGCGGGATCCTCGACCGGCGTATAGGCCCAGACCAGCGCCGAGGGGTCCTTCAGCTTGGAGGCATCGGTCGGGACGTCGGCGACGAGATCATTGTTCGCATCGCAGTAATTGGTGTCGAGCTGGCCGCGGTTCGGGCAGGAATCCTGCGCCTGGGCGGGGGCGGCGACGACGGTCGCGAGGGCGAGGGCCAGCGGCGCGACCGTGGCGAAGCAAGCGGATTTCAGGTTGAACAAGGCGTCTTCACTCCCTTTCGACGAAGCTCCACTCGAGGAAGCCTTGTCGGTACTATGTGACACAAAACTGTCACAATCCAGTCATGCGGCAAAGACCATCAGCCGGCAAGCCACATCAAAGCGTGCTGCGGCAGGGTCAAAGTCGCGTCGCTGCCGATCTCGTGGAGGTCCGCGCCGGACTGGAAAGGCAGATCGACGGAGACCTCCGCATTGCCGATCCGGGCGCCGTAGCGGACGCTCGCCCCGAGGAATTCGCGATGGACGATCCGGCAGGGCAGGGCGATCAGCCCGGGGGCGGCAGCACCCGCGGCCAGCAGGTTGGCGTGCTGCGGACGGAAGACCAGCCGGGCGCCTTCCGGCACTTTGCGATCGGCCGGGATCGGCAGCGAAAAGCCGCCCTCGATCGCGAAGCTACGCGCCGCGCCGGCGCCGGTGACCTTGCCTTCCAGGATGTTCGCCGTTCCCAGGAAGTTGGCGACGAACAGGTTCGCGGGGCGCTCATAGAGCTCCATCGGCGTGCCGACCTGCTGGACCACGCCGTCGCTCATCACGGCGATGCGGTCGCAGATCGTGTTGGCCTCTTCCTGATCGTGGGTGACGAAGATCGTCGTCAGCCCGAGGCGCTGCTGCAGGTCGCGCAGCTCGCGGCGGACCTGCACGCGCATCTTGGCGTCGAGATTGGAGAGCGGCTCGTCGAGCAGCAGCACCTTGGGCTCGACCGCGACGGTGCGGGCGACGGCGACGCGCTGCTGCTGGCCGCCGGAGAGCTGGGAAGGCCGCCGGTCGGCGAGATGGGCGAGCCCGACCAGCCCGAGCGCGGCCTCGACGCGGCGCTCGACCTCGGCGCGCTTCACGCCGCGCTCCTCGAGCCCGAAGGCGACGTTGCGGCGAACCGTCATATGCGGCCAGAGCGCATAGGACTGGAAGACCATGCCGACATCGCGCTTCCAGGGCGGCAGGTCGGTGATCTCCTTGCCGCCGATCCGGACATGGCCGGTATCGGCCTGGTTGAACCCGGCGATCAGGCGCAGCAACGTGGTCTTGCCGCAGCCTGAGGGGCCCAGGAAGGCGAAGAACTCGCCCGGCTGGATCGCGAGGCTGACATCCTTCAGCACATGGTTGGTGCCGTAGGATAGGTTGACGCCTTCGATGTCGACGGAGACAGCCGGCGTGGTCAGTGAGACGTTTGCGTTCATGGTCAGTGGCCCATTCCCTTGGCCTTCTGGCTGCGTTCGATGATGAGATGCGAGATGAAGGTGCAGGCGGCGACGAGGAGGACCGCGACGACGCCGAGCGCGGCGCCGGGCCCCCGGCCGGCGGCCGATTGCATGAAGACGTAGAGTCCGTAGGCGAGCGGCGCGTCCGAGTTCGACTGCACCAGCATCAGCGTCGCCGAGAGCTCGACCGCGGCGGTCGAGAACGAGGTGACGAAGCCGGCGAGGATGCCGCCGGCCATCAGCGGCACGACGATGCGGCGCACGGTGCGCGACTTGGTCGCCCCGAGATTCTCCGCAGCTTCCTCGAGCGAGACCGAGATCTGCTGGAGCGCCGCATAGCAGGCGCGCAGCGCATAGGGCAGGCGCCTTATGGCGAGCGCCAGCACGATGGTGATCCAGAGCGACGCCAGCGGCGTGCCGTCAGGCAGGGTCACGCCGTAGAAGGTCCTGAGATAGCCGATGCCGAGCACGACGCCGGGGATGGCGAGCGCGGCCGTGGCCATCCAGTCCAGCCATTCGCGGCCGATCAGCTTGGTGCGCAGCACGAGATAGGCGATCGCCACGCCGAGCACGATGTCGATGCCGCCGGCGAGGGTGGCATAGATCAGCGTGTTCTTGATGTAGACCGAGCTCTCGCCGAAGACGCGGCCGTAATGGGCGAGCGTGAAGGCGTCGGGCAGCGGCGAGTACGACCAGATCGTCGCGAAGGAGAGCAGCAGGAGGCCCATATGCGGAGCCAGCACCAGCGCCAGGATCAGGAAGACGGTGCCGTAGCCGAGCACGGCCTCCCAGCGCGTCATCTCGCGCTTGGCGAGACCGCCGCCGCCGCGCTGGGTGGTGGCGTAGTCGCGCCCCTTCAGAGCCCGCGCCGAAAGCCACATGGCGGTGACCGAGGCGACGATCAGTACGACCGAGATGACGTAGCCCATCGGGTCGGCGATGCCGATCGAGGTGACGCGTAAATAGGCCTGCGGCGCCAGCATGTCCTTGACGTTGAGCAGGAGCGGGGTCGCGAGGTCGTCGAAGACCTTGACGAAGACCAGCGAGGCGCCAGCGAGATAGCCGGGCATGGCAAGCGGGAAGACGATGCGCCGGAACAGCCGGAAACCCGAGGAACCGAGATTCTGCGCGGCCTCCTCCATGGCGCGGTCGATATTGCGCAGCGCCGCCGAGAGATTGATCAGGATGAATGGGAAATAATGGACCGATTGGACGAAGATGACGCCGTTCAGCCCTTCCATGAAATCGATCTTGAAGCCGAACCAGTCGTCGAGCAGCAGGTTGATCGAGCCGTTGCGGCCGAAGAAGAGCTGCATCGCGACCGCGCCGACGAAGGGCGGCATGATCAGCGGCAGGAAGCCGAGGGTCTGGACGATGGCGGCGCCGCGGAAGACGAAGCGCGTGGTCAGGTAAGCCAGCGGCAGGGCGAAGACCGAGGCCCAGACCACCGACATCGCCGAGACGTAGAAGGAGTTCCACAGCGAGCGCATGAACAGCTCGGTGCGGAAGAAGTCGTAGAAGTTCACCAGCGTGAAGTTCGAGGTGCCCTTCTCGGTGAAGGCGACGTAGATCACCGTCGCCACTGGCAGTACCAGGAACATCAGCAGGAAGGCGGCGATGGCGAGCGCGAGCGCGATCTGGCCGGGCGTTGCCGCCAGGCGTCGGGCGCGGGGAGCCGAGGTCGGGATTGCGGTCATGGTGATCCTGATCGTCGACGAAAGGGCGCAGCGTCACCCGGGCCGCAGCCTCGCGGGCCAGCCGGGAACCGGCGCGGCTTGGGGCGCCGGGACGGGCCCCGGACCCGTGCGGCTTCGCCGCGGGTCCGGGGTGACGTTGCGGTTCGAGGGCCTTACTTGGCGGCCTTGAGCGCTTCTTCCGCCTTGACCTTGGCCTTGGCGTAGTTCTCGCGGGCGAAGCTCGCCCATTGCGCCTCGACCTCGGCCTGGCGCGCGCCCTTCTCCTTGCCGCCGGTGAAGGCGGCGCGCAGTTCAGGGCTCGAGGCCTGGATCTGCGTCACGGGGAGCGCAGCGATCAGGGCGCGGGCCTCGTCGGCAAGCGCCTTGGCCTGCGGGTTAGGCTTCTTGGCGAGCGCGGCATCGACCTCGTGCAGCGTCTTGGTGACGCCCTTCAGCGCATCGAGCTGGAAGGAGATCAGCTGGTCGAACAGCGTGTCGACCACGGCGGTGCGGGCCTCCGACTTGTCGACGTCAAAGCCGATCATCTTCTGGAAGCGCGGATCGGTGAAGGGGTTGGGATAGTCGTCGCCGGCCTTGGCGTAGACAGCCGGATTGACCGGCAGGCGACGGATGCCGGGCTCGAGCAGCACTTCCTGGCCGGTCGGGGAGAGCAGGAACTCGATGAAGGCCTCGGCGGCCGCCTTGTTCGGCGGGTTGGCGACGATGCCGACATTGGCCGGGACGACGGTGGTCACGCTCGGATAGACGAACTTGACCGGGAAGCCCGAGGCCTGCGCCGAGAGGGCGAAGAAGTCGATGACGATGCCGACGCCGACCTGCCCGGAGTTGACCGCCTCCGGCACGCCGAAGGAACGCTCGGTGATCGAGCGGAAATTGCCGGCCATGTTCTTGATGGTGCGCCAGCCATTCTCCCAGCCTTCGCCCTGGAGGATGGTTTCGATGGTCAGATGCGTGGTGCCCGAGCGGGCGGGCGAGGCAATCGAGACATGGTCGTAGAAGACCGGCTTGGCGAGGTCCTGCCAGTCCTTCGGCTCGGGCAGCTTGTTGGCCTTGGCGTAGCGGTCATTCCACATGATCCCGTAGCCGGAGGCCGCGAAGCCGAAATAGAAGCCCTGCGGGTCGTTGATCGGATAGGAGCCGATCTTCTCGGGGATGCCGGTGGCCTTGGGCTTGTAGGCGGTGAGCAGCTTCTTGCCCTTCAGCACCTCGAAGGCGTCCGGCGCCGAGGCCCAGAACAGGTCGACCTGGTTGTTGGCCTTGGTCTCCTCGACATATTTCACACCGGCATTGGTGTTGCGGTTCTGGACCTCGAGGGTGACGCCGGGAGCCGCCTTCTCGAAGGCCTTCTTGATGGGGTCGGTGACGTCCTTGGAGAAGGAGGTGACGACCGTGACCTTGCCGGCAGGCGCCTGGGCGATGGCGATGGTCGCGAACGAGGCGCTCAGCGAAAGACCGAGGGTGGCCGCCAGTGCGGCTCTGCGATTGAGCATGGTTTCCTCCAGGGCAATTTCTTCAGTTCGACCTCGAGGTCGATGCATCCTGGACAGCAACTGCGATGCCAACCGCTGCTGCCTTTGAAACCATTCAGGAATCCGGCGGCATGTTACCTGGATGGCCCGATAACGGGGTCGCTCCGGTAACCTGCCGGTATGGGCGATGGGTCAGCGCGGTAACATGAGGCGGCAGCCTGGCCGCTCAGTCGGCGAGCGCGGCCGAGCCGCCGAGCCCGTAGCGCCGCATCTTGAGGTAGAGCGTCTTGCGGGTGATGCCGAGCGCTCCGGCGGTGACGCCGATGCGCCCGCCATGGCGCTTCAGCGCGGCCCCGATCGCTTCCGCCTCGGCGAGAGCGACCTCTTCCTCGAGCGTCCGCTCGATGCCGCTTGCGGTGGCGGCGGTATCGAGGTCCTCGAAATCCTCGTCCATGCCGAGCAGGCTGCGTTCGGCGGCATTGCGCAGTTCGCGGACATTGCCGGGCCAGTCCTGCCGTGACAGGCGCTGCAGGAGATCGCGCCCGAGCGGTGGCGCGGAACGGCCGACGCGGGCCGCGGCCAGCGTCAGGAAGTGTCGGAACAGCATCGGGATGTCCTCACGCCGGTCGCGCAGCGGCGGCAGGCGCAAGGTCACGACATTGAGCCGGTAGACCAGATCCTCGCGGAAGCCGCCGGTCTTGGCGAGGGCGGCAAGGTCTGCCTTGGTGGCGGCGACGATGCGGATGTCGACGGCGATCTCGCGATTGGAGCCGAGCCGCTCGATGCGGCGCTCCTGCAGTGCGCGCAGCAGGCGGACCTGCGCCGCCATCGGCATGGATTCGATCTCGTCGAGGAAGAGCGTGCCGCCGCTGGCATGCTCGATCTTGCCGATCCGGCGCTCGCGCGCGCCGGTGAAGGCGCCGGCCTCGTGGCCGAAAAGCTCGCTCTCGATCATGGTCTCGGGGATGGCGCCGCAGTTCACGGCGACGAAGCGGCCGGCACGGCGCTGGCCGAGATCGTGCAAAGCACGCGCCGCGACCTCCTTGCCGGTGCCGGTCTCGCCGAAGAGCAGGACGTCGGTGTCGGCGTCGGCGAGGAGCGCGAGCCGCCCGCGCAGCTTGGCGATGGCCGGCGAATTGCCGACCAGGCGCGCGGCCCAGGGGTCTTCCGGCGCGACGCCGGCGCGCAGCGCACGGTTCTCGATGATCAGCCGGCGATACTCGCTGGCGCGCCTCACCGTCTCGATCAGCAGCACGGGATCGGCCGGCTTCTCGACGAAATCCCAGGCGCCGTCGCGGATCGCCTTCACCGCCATCGGGACATCGGCATGGCCGGTGATCAGCACGACCGGGATTTCCGAGTCGATCGCGGTCACCGCCGACAGCAGGCCGAAGCCGTCGCGGCCGGGCATGCGGACATCGCTGACGATGACGGCGGCGCTGTCGCGGTTGAGGAGGGCGAGCGCGGCATCGCCGGAGCGCCTGGCTGCGACCTCGAAACCGTCGAGCTCCAGCGTCAGCCGCCAGGCTTCGAGGACCTCGGCGTCGTCATCGACGAGGATCACCTTCGGGGCGCTCATGCGTTCGCATCCAATGGGGCCATGACATGGGTGGTCGTGCCCTCGAGCGTGATCAGGAAACGCGTGCCCGCGGGGCCGGTTTCCGCCACGGCGAGGGTGCCACCCAGGTCCTTGATGATGTTGTAGGACAGGGAAAGACCGAGGCCGAGCCCCGAGCCGACTGGCTTGGTCGTGAAGAAAGGATCGAAGATCCGCTCGACATGCGGGCGGTCGATGCCGGGACCGTTGTCCTCGACCCAGAGCCCGACGCTGCGGCCACTTCGCCGCGCGCCGACCGTCAGCGTCGCGCCCGCCCGGCCGGCGACGGCGTCGAGCGCGTTGGCGATGAGATTGACCAGCACCTGCTCGAGCCGGATCTCCTCGGCGTGGACATGGAGCCGGTCGCTCGGCAGCTCGCGCTTCAGCGTCACGCCTTCTGCCGCTAGGCGCGGCTCGAACAGGGACAGGGCGGTTTCGAAGACCTCGCCGACCTCGACCGGGGCGAGCACGACGCCGGGCTTGCGGGCGAAGCGCCTGAGATGGGCGATCAGCTCGGCGGCGCGGGTCGTCAGGGCCTGGATTCGGGCGAGGGCCTGGCGGGCATCTTCCGGACGGTCGCGCTCGAGCAGCAGCGCGCCGTTATGGGCATGGGAGCGGATCGCGGCGAGCGGCTGGTTGAGCTCGTGGCTGAGCCCCGCGGCCATCTGGCCGAGGGCCGCGAGCTTGGCGGCCTGAATCAGGTCGTCGCGCGTCTGGCGGAAGACGGCGAGCGCGCGGGCGAGATCGCCGAGCTCGTCATTGCCGGCCTTGGGCAGAACGGCGGAGGATTGGCCGCTGGCGATGCTGGTCGCGGCCTCGGTGAGGACCCGCAGCCGCGCCACGAGATGGCGCCGGACATAGAACCAGCCGATCAGCAGCGCCCCGAGCAGCGAGGCGGCGGCGATCGCCAGCAAGAGGTTGCGCCCCAGCAGGATCGCCTCGGCCGAACGCTCGGCGGCGGCCTTGGCCACGGCCTCGGTGCGCTGGACTTCCTGCGAGACCAGCGTGCCGAGCTCGGTGACGAGGCGCCGGCTCTCGAAGATCAGGCGCTGCGCGTCGGCCAGCGCCGAAAGCTCGGCGCGCTTGATCGCAGGCAGCCCGGTCGTCGTGTCGGCGAGGCCGATCAGGCGCTGGGTGATCTGGCGGACGGTGATGGTGTCGGGCCAGCCGGTGAGGGCCTTGGCCTCGACCTCGAGCTGGTCGACCGCTTCGCCGATGACATGGCCGGTCTGCTCCATGTCCTCGCGGGTCCGCACCGCGCCCAAGCGGCCGAACAGCCCGACGATCAGGTTCGCCTGGGCGTTCAGCGTCATCAGCGCCTCGCTCTTGCGGGTCTCCTCGCGGATGGCGTTCGGGCGGCTGGTTTGCGTCGCGACCGTATTCGCCTGCCCGAGCGCGGTCTCGATGTTGAACCGGGCATCGTCGGTCAGCGGCTCGATCTCGTCGAGCAGATCGGCCTGGAGCCAGCGCAATTCCTCGCCGAGGGCGCGGTTGCGCTCGCCAAGCGGGAAACGGCGTTCCGAGACGGCATCGATCGCCGCGAGATTGCCGCGGATCGCGGTCGCGACCGAAGTCAACGCCGGCACGTCGAAACCGCCCTGCTTGCGTTCGGAGAGGACGCGGTCGAGCTCGTCCAGGCGCTCGCCGACGGCGCGCCGGCTGCGCTCATAGACGTCGCGCCGCTCGGCATTGGCGAGCTCCGGCATCGCCGAGATCACGCGCGCGCTGGCCTCGGCCAGCCTTGCTGCCGAGGCGAGGCCGGGAAGGTGGTCGCTGGCGATGGCGGCGAGCTCCTTGCTCAGCCGCTCATAGGAGATGACGCCGACGATGCCGGCGCCGACGGCGAAGAGGCCGACGCCGAGGAAGGCGGCGATCAGGCGGCCGCCGATGCCGAAACGCCGGCCGGGCCAGAGGCGTCTCACGGCCTCGCTCCCGCAAGGCCGTCCTCTGCCCCGGCCCAGCCCAGGCCGACGAGCCGTTCGGTCGCCCTCCGCAGGGCGTCGGCGGCCTCCGCGGCATGGCCGGCGATCGCGGCGCGGATCTCGGCCTCGAGCTTCGCCTGCGCTTCGGGCGGGGCAACGCCGCGCGGGACGCGGACGAGGTTGCGGAAGCGCTCGGGCTGCTCCAGCTGCGCGGCCGCGACCGGCGGACGGGTGAGGGCGGTGCGGGCCTGCGTCAGAAACTGCGCCGCCTGCTCGTCGGGATGGCGAAGGAGCGCCGCTTCCATGGCCTGTAGGCTGCGCCAGAGCCGGGCATGCTCGGCGCGCCGGAAGGTGATCCATTCGTCGAAGATGATGTTGACGAGTTCGTAGCGGCTGGCCGAGAGGCCGGCGTCGAAACGGGTCTTGCTGAACAGACCCGCTGTTTCCGAGAGATGCGGCGGCGTCTCGTTAGGGCCATAGGCGGCCGGCGAGACCGCGAGGCGGCCGATCCGCGGCTCGCGCAGCAGCCTTTGGCCTTCGGGAGACAGCACGAAGTCGACGAAGAGCTCGGCCTCCTTGGGATTGGGCGATGTCGCGAGCCGCGCGATGCTGGCCGGCGCGAACAGCGTCTCCTCCGGCAGCACGAAACGGTTGGTTTCGGCTTCGCCGGTGCCGGAATCCGTCAGGAAATCGATGGAGATGCCGATGCCGAAGCGGCCGCGCGCGACGCCGGTGGTGACGCCGAAGCTGCGCGCGGTCAGTGTCGCGAGATTGCCGCCGATCGCCGACCAGAGCGCCCAGCCGCGCTCCCAGCCGAGCGATTGCAGCAGCGCCTCGACCATCAGATGGGTGGTCCCGGAGCGGGCCGGCGAGGTCAGGCCGATATGGCCGGCATAGGCGGGAGCGGCGAGGTCGGACCAGTTGCGCGGCACGGGCAGATTGCGCGCCGAGAGATAGCCGGGGTTGTAGACCAGCCCGTAGCCGGAAATGGCGAAGCCGAGATAGCGGCCGGCAGGGTCGTTGACCGGATAGCCGGCGATGCTCTCCGGGGCGCCGGTGGGGCGCGCCTGCAGAGGCGCCAGCAGTCCGGCCTGCTTCAGCAGCTCGAAGGCATCGGGTGCCGAAGCCCAGAACAGATCGGCCTCCGGCCGCTTCTGAGCGTGGATGTCGGCGAGCGCGGCGGTCGTCTTGCGCTGCACGATCTCGACGGCGATGTCCGGGTGACGGGCGCGGAAGGCGACGCGGAAAGGCTCGAAGAAGGAAGGCGGGAACGAGGTGACGACCTGGACGCGACGCGCCTGCGCCGGGCCGGCGGCGAGCCAGCCAAATGCGGAAAGGGCAAGCCAGAGACAGAGGGCGCGGCGGCTCATCGCACCGTCATATAGCCGGGCAATCGGCAGGCATAGATCGGCCGTGCAGTCGCCGGGCCGGGGGAAGGGCCGCGGTCGGCGGCCCTTCGCTCATGTCGTGCCTGTCACTTCACATGCAGGAGAACGGCGCCTTCCAGGACGGTGGGAGCGCCGACGCCGGTATTGCCTGCGTGCTCCTTGATCCACTCCTTCGCCATTTTCAGGCTTTCATCGGTGCCGGCCTTGTCCTTGCAGACCGTGACGGAAACCCCGCCATCGGCGGTGCGGATCAGCGCGTAGTTCGAGAAGCCCGTTACCGTCCGCATCAGCTTCTCGACATCTGCCTTGCGCTTCTCGAGCAGGTCGAAAAGCTCCTTGGCGCCCTTGCCGGAATAGGTTCTGACGATCGCGTGCATGGCCAGTCCTCCGTTCAAGGCCCCGCCAGCCGCGATAGCTATGCGCCTGCGCGCAGTGCTTGCCAATTCAAGATGACGCAAGGGAGGGCGCTTTGGCCCCGGCGCGCATTGCTCCGGCGAGGTACTCCCTTCGCTCCCGCGAGACGGCAGGGAGAAAGCATCTGTGCAGCGGCGCAGGATATGGTTGCAGCGGTCATGAAACTGTCACACAAGCTGGCGGCAATTCGGCTCGTATCCTGCCGCGACGAAGGCGGCGCGGCTGGCCGTGCGATCACGACGAGGTGCGCGGTGCTCGGCTGGTTTCAGAAGCTGCTCCCGAAAGAACCCAAGTTCTTCGATCTGTTCGAGGCGCATGCGGTCACGCTGGTCGCGGGCGCCAGGGCGCTGGATTCCCTGCTCGCCGGCCGCGTCTCGATCGAGAGCGGCTGCGCCGAGATCTTCAAGCAGGAGCACCTGGCCGACGAGATCGCCGGAGAGGTCATGCATGAGACCGGCCGGAGTTTCATCACCCCGTTCGACCGCGGCGACATCGAGGAGCTGATCGGCTCGATGGACGACGCGATCGACCAGATGCGCAAGACCGCCAAGGCGATCGCGCTCTACGAGGTCGAACGCTTCGAGCCTGATATGGCCGAGCTCGGCGTGGTGGTGGTGCAGGCGTCGGAGCGCGTCGCGCGGCTCCTGCCGATGTTGCGGGACATCAAGAAGAACGCCGTCGCGATCGGGGCGCTGGCCAAGGAGATCGGCGCGATCGAGGAACGTTCCGATGTGCTGCACGGCCAGGGACTGAAGGCGCTGTTCAGGGCGCATCGCGGCGGCGAGGCGATGGGCTTCATCGTCGGCGCCGAGGTCTACGACCATCTTGAAAAAGTGGTCGACCGGCTGGAGGACGTCGCCAAGCGGGTCAGCCGCATCGTGCTCGAACATCTCTAGGCGGCGCGCGCCGTGGACCTTTCCGCCGTCGCCACCTCCCTGATCTTCCTGATCGCCGTCGCCCTGCTGTTCGACTTCCTGAACGGCCTGCATGACGCCGCGAACTCGATCGCGACCATCGTCTCGACGCGGGTCCTGCCGCCGCGCTGGGCGGTTTTCTGGGCCGCCTTCTTCAATTTCATCGCCTTCCTGTTCTTCGGCCTGCATGTCGCCCAGACCGTCGGCTCGGGCATCATCCAGGCGGCGATCGTCGACGACCGGGTGATTTTCGGGGCGCTGACCGGAGCTATCGCCTGGAATGTGCTGACCTGGATCGCCGGTATCCCGTCGAGTTCCTCGCATGCGCTGATCGGCGGGCTGGTCGGCGCCGGGCTCGCCAAGGCGGGCTTCTCCTCGATCGTCTGGTGGGGGCTGGGCAAGACCTTCGTCGCGATCTTCATGTCGCCGGCGATCGGCTTCGCGCTGGCGCTGCTGCTCGTGCTGTTCGTCTCCTGGAGCTTCCTCAAAGTGGCGCCGATCAAGGCGGACAGCACCTTCCGCTCGCTGCAATTCGTCTCCGCCTCGCTCTATTCCCTCGGTCACGGTGCCAATGACGCGCAGAAGACCATGGGCATCATCGCCGTGCTCTTGTTCTCGCATGGTCTGATGGGCGACAGCTTCTCGGTGCCGTTCTGGGTGGTGATCTCCTGCCAGGCGGCGATGGCGCTCGGCACGCTCTGCGGCGGTTGGCGCATCGTCCACACCATGGGCTCGAAGATCACCCGGCTGACGCCGCAGCAGGGGTTCTGCGCCGAGACCGGCGGGGCGATCACCCTGTTCATGGCGACCTATCTCGGCATCCCCGTCTCGACCACGCACACCATCACCGGCGCGATCATCGGCGTCGGGGCGGCGCGCCGGATGGCGGCGGTGCGCTGGGGCGTGGCGCGCGGCATCGTCTTCGCCTGGATCGTGACGATGCCGGCCGCGGGCGCGATCTCGGCCGCCGCTTATCTCCTCTCCGGCTATTTCCTGACCGGGCGCTGAGGGGCGCCCGGCACATCGGTCTCAGGGCAGGTTCTCGCGCAGCACGATCTCGGTGCTCGGCCGGCTCGTGCCCTCGGTCGCAGGACGGCCGGCACGCAGATTGGCGAAGATCGAGACGCAGGTCATCAGCGTCGCCTGCGGGTGCTGGGTGATCACGGCGTCCATCGTGCCGTCGATCAGCAGGGCACGCGTGTCCAGCGTCAGCCCGTGGCCGACGAAGACGACCTCGTGCTGGCGCCCGGTCTCCTTCAGGGCCCGGCCGATGCCCTCGGCGCCGCCGCCGATATTGTAGATGCCGGCGAGATCAGGGTGCTGCGCCAGCAGTGTCCTGGTCTGCCGGTAGTTCTGGCCCTCGTCGTCATGGCCCTCGCGCAGGCCGACCACATCGATTGCCGGGTAGAGCTCCTGGAACAGATGGAGGAAGCCCATCTCGCGCTCCTCATGGGCGCGGTAGCTCAGACTGCCGGCGATCATTGCGACCTTGGCGGGGCGGCGGCCGATGAAGCGGGCGACGAGATAGCCCGCCGTGCGCCCGGCCGAGCGGTTGTCGAGCCCGACATAGGCGACGCGGCGGCTGTTGGCGATGTCGGAGATCAACGTCACCGTCGGCACGCCGCGCTCGGCGAGGCCGTCGACCGCTTCGCGCACGGAAGGGTGCTCCAGCGCCATGAAGGCGATGCCGTCGACGTCGCGCGCCGCCTGGCGCAGATGCTGGGCGAGGAGCTCGGGCTTGAAACTCTCGATGTACTCGACCCGGGCCCGCATGTTGAAGGAGGTGAGCTGATCCTGCGCGCCGGCGATCTGGCGGCCGAGCAGGGTGAGGAAGCGGTTGGTGCCGGCCGGCAGCAGGAAGGCGAGCCGCAGCGGCCGCAGGGCGCTCGCCGGTAGCGCGCCTTCCATGACGTAGCCGAGCTCTCCGGCCGCCTTGAGCACGCGCTGCACAGTCGCCGCCCGCACGCCCGGCCGCTGGTTCAGCACCCGGTCGACGGTCGCGGTCGAGACGCCGGCGAGCTTCGCGACATCTTCGACCCGGGCCATTTGGCGGCGGCGCGGGGCGACCTCCGAGCTGACGTCCAAAGGCAGCGCCGGTGTTGAAATCGGGATATTCATTCCATCAAAAACCATCATAAAATGAGCTTGATGACCATCAGACGTGATTTCTATCCTGAGTGCAAGACGATCAAGAGCAATCAAATCGCATCAAGCGAATCTGGGAGGACATCATGACCGGACTGACCCGCCGCGCTGCGTTGCAGAGCCTTGCCGCCGTTCCCGCTGCTTCGCTGATCGGCATGCCGATGATCGCGCGGGCCGCCGAGATCGAGCTGAAATACGGCAACAACCTGCCGCTCAGCCATCCGCTCAACATCCGCGCCCAGCAGGCGGCGGAGCGCGTCGCCAAGGAGACGAACGGCCGGGTCGAAATCAAGATCTTCCCGAACAACCAGCTCGGCGGCGACACCGACATGCTGAGCCAGGTCCGCAATGGCGGCATCACCTTCTTCACGCCGTCGGCGCTGGTGATCGCGACCTTGGTGCCGGTCGCGGCGATCAATGCGGTCGGCTTCGCCTTCGCCGATTACGACCAGGTCTGGAAGGCGATGGACGGGCCGGTCGGCGCGCATGTCCGCGCCGCGATCGAGAAGGTCAACCTCTACGCCTTCGAGAAGATGTGGGACAACGGCTTCCGCCAGATGACGACCTCGGGCAAGCCGATCGAGCAGGCCGCCGACATGGCCTCGTTGAAGATCCGCGTTCCGGTCTCGCCGCTCTCGATCTCGATGTTCAAGGCGCTCGGAGCCGCGCCGGCCAGCCTGCAGTTCTCGGAGGTCTATTCGGCGCTGCAGACCAGGGTCGTCGACGCGCAGGAGAATCCGCTGCCGATCATCCAGGTCGCCAAGCTGTTCGAGGTGCAGAAGCATTGCGCGATCTCGAACCATATCTGGGACGGCTTCTGGTTCATCGCCAACGGGCGCGCCTGGCGCGGCCTGCCGCCGGATATCCAGAAGATCGTGGCGTCCGCGATCAACGATGCCGGCGTCGCCCAGCGGGGCGACATCAAGAGCCTGAACGAGACCGTGCAGGCCGATCTGCAGTCGAAGGGGCTTTCCTTCAACAAGACCAATCCGGACAGCTTCCGGGCCAAGCTGCGCGAGGGCGGCTTCTACAAGGAATGGCAGGAGCGCTTCGGCGCCGAGGCCTGGAGCCTGCTCGAAGGCGCGGTCGGCAAGCTCGCTTGAGCGAGCCGACCCACCGGATCAAGGTCGTCCCGGGCCTCTCCGTGAGCCCCGGGACGACCAGGAACAGCTAAGAAGGAACTCGCCATGGCCGGGCACATCGCCTTGATGCCGACGCAGGCCGTGCCTGCGACCGGGCTCGGACGCCTCGCCGACCGGCTCGACCGGGCCGTCGGAGCGATGGTCGAGGCGATCGCGGCGGTGCTCGTCCTCACCGAGATCGTCATCCTCGGTGCGGGGGTCACCGCCCGCTATGCCTTCCACGCCCCGCTGGTCTGGTCGGACGAGCTCGCCTCGATCCTGTTCCTGTGGCTCTCCATGCTCGGCGCGGTCGTCGCGCTTCGGCGCGGCGAGCATATGCGGATGACCGGCCTCGTTTCCCGCGTCGGGCCGCAGACGCGGCTCCTGCTCGAGGCGCTCGCGATCACCGCCGCCATCGCCTTCCTGGTGATGATCCTGCCGGATGCGCTGGACTATGCCGAGGAGGAGCGCTTCATCGTCACGCCGGCGCTGGAGATCGCCAATAGCTGGCGCGCCGCGGCGCTGCCGATCGGCATCGTCTTGATGCTGTTCGCCGCCTTCTGCCGGCTGCTGCGCTTCGGCTCCTGGAAAACCGTCGTGCTGGCAGCCGGGATAACCGTGGCGTTGGTCGTGCTGTTCTATGTCGCAGGTCCGGCGCTGAAGCCGCTCGGCAAGCTCAACCTCCTGATCTTCTTCGTCGGCATCGTGGCGGCGAACGTCTTCGCCGGCGTTCCGATCGCCTTCTCCTTTGCGCTCGCCACCTTCGGTTATCTCTCGTTGACGACCTCGACGCCGATGATCGTCATGGTCGGCCGGCTCGACGAGGGTATGAGCCACCTGATCCTGCTCGCCGTGCCGCTCTTCATCTTCCTCGGTGCGCTGATCGAGATGACCGGCATGGCCCGCGCCATGATCCAGTTCCTGGCCTCGTTGCTCGGCCATGTCCGCGGCGGGCTCTCCTATGTGCTGGTCGGCGCGATGTATCTGGTCTCCGGCATCTCCGGCTCGAAGATCGCCGACATGGCCGCGATCGCGCCTGTCCTGTTCCCGGAGATGCAGAAGCGCGGCGCCAAGCCGGGCGACCTCGTCGCGCTGCTCTCGGCGACCGGCGCGCAGACCGAGACGATCCCGCCCTCGATCGTCCTGATCACCATCGGCTCGGTCACCGGCGTCTCGATCGCGGCCCTGTTCACCGGCGGCATGCTGCCGGCTGTCGTGCTCGGCATCGCGCTCTGCTTCGTCGTCTGGCGGCGCAATAGGGCTGAGGACCTCAGCGACGTCACCAAATATTCGAAGCGCGAGATCGGTAGGCTCTGCCTGATTGCGGCGCCCGCCATCGCGCTGCCCTTCGTGATCCGCGCTGCGGTGGTCGAGGGCGTCGCCACCGCGACCGAGGTCTCGACCATCGGCATCGCCTATGCCGTGCTGGCCGGCATCCTGATCTACCGCCAGTTCGATTGGCGCCGGCTGAAAGGCATGCTGGTCGACACGGCGTCGCTCACCGGCGCGATCATCTTCATCATCGGCTGCGCGACAGCGATGGCCTGGGGGCTGACGCAGTCGGGCTTCTCGCAGGACCTCGCCAAGGTCATGGCGGCGGTGCCCGGCGGCAGCTGGGGCTTCCTCGCGATCTCGATCGTCGCCTTCGTCATCCTCGGCAGCGTGCTCGAAGGCATCCCGGCGATCGTGCTGTTCGGACCGCTCCTTTTCCCGATCGCCAAGCAGATCGGCGTGCACGAGGTGCACTATGCCATGGTCGTGATCTTCGCGATGGGCATCGGGCTTTTCGCGCCGCCCTTCGGCGTCGGCTATTACGGCGCCTGCGCGATCTCGAAGATCAATCCCGACGAGGGGCTGAAATACATCTGGGGCTATGTGCTCGCCCTGCTTGTCGGCCTCGTCATCGTCGCGGCCGTGCCGTGGATCTCCATCGGCTTCCTCTGATTCCCCTCTCGACAGCGAAAGACCAAAACCATGAGCCGCTTCTTCGGCCAGATCCGCCAGGCGGGCTATGTCGTCCCCGATATCGAGGCGGCGATGGATTACTGGAGCCGGGTGCTCGGCGTCGGCCCGTTCTTCTACAATCCGAAGGTTCCGATCAAAAACTACCGGTACAAGGGCGAGGAATACGAGCCGCATAATTCGGTGGCGCTCGCCAATTCCGGGCCGCTGCAGATCGAGCTGATCCAGTGCCGCAACGCGGTGCCGTCGATGTACAAGGACTTCACCGATGCCGGGCATACCGGCCTGCAGCATGTCGCCTACTGGACCTCGGACTACGATGCCGACATGGAGCGGCTGCTTGCCGAGGGCTTCAAGCCGGTGATGTCGGGTGAGGTCGGCGAACGCGGCCGCTTCGTCTATTTCGACACCCACTACCATCCCGGCACGGTGATCGAGCTCTCGGAGGTCGCCGGCCCCAAGGGCGAGATGTTCCGCCTGATCCGCGAGGCGGCGGACAATTGGGACGGAAAGGACCCGGTGCGGCCGTTTCCGGATCTGAGCAGGCTTTGAGGCTTTCGTCTTAGCTCTGCGGTCGTCCCGGGCGACCGTAGGGAGACCTGGGACCTATGCCTGAGCCTCGCTGAATTAGGCTCAGGAATGGGTCCCGGATCGGCGCCGCCGAAGGCGGCTTGTCCGGGACGACCGCCTTGGTGAGTATAGCGACATGTCCGCAGCCGACCGTTTCGAAGCCTCCTATCTGATCGAGACGCCGCTCGACCCGCGCAAGGTTGCGGAGGTGATGGCGGGCGAGCAGTCCTGTGGCACCTTCACCCGCGTCGCCGGGGAGACCGATGAACTGCGCGAGCGGGCGCGGGCCGTGGTCACCAATGTCGCGGTTCTCGAAACGGTGGACGAGCCGAGCCTTCCCAATGCCTGGCTGGCGCGCAAGGGCGTCGACGGGCCGTGGCGGCGGGCGCGGGTGACGATCTCCTTCCCGGTCGACAATGTCGGCGCCAATCTTGCGACGCTGGCCTCGATCGTTGCCGGTAATCTCTATGATCTCGGCGAGGTCACGGGTCTCAGGCTCGACACGATCACGCTGCCCTGGTCCTTCCGCCGACGCTTTGCCATGCCGACGCAGGGCATCGCCGGAACGCGCCGGCTCGCCGGGGTCGCCAGCGGGCCGTTGGTCGGCTCGATCATCAAGCCCAATGTCGGTTTGAGCGCATATGAGACGGCCGAGCTGGTCGCGGGGCTCTGCGCGGCCGGGCTCGATTTCATCAAGGATGACGAGATCTGCGCCGATCCGGTGCATGCGCCGCTGGCCGAACGCGTACCGGCGGTGATGTCCGCCGTCAGGCGCCATCAGGACAGGACCGGCAAGGCGGTGATGATCGCCTTCAACATCACCGACGAGACCGATGCGATGCGCCGCCATGCCGACCTCGTGGCGCAGGAGGGCGGCACCTGCGTGATGGCGAGCCTGAACTGTTGCGGCTTCTCTGCCATCGAGACGCTGCGGCGCTCGACCGATCTCGCTTTGCACGGGCACCGCAACGGCTATGGCGCGATCTCGCGTCATCCGCTGCTCGGCATCTCCTTCCAGGCCTATCAAACGCTCTGGCGCCTCGCCGGCGTCGACCACATGCATGTCCATGGCGTGCAGGGGAAATTCGCGCAGGAGGACGAGGAGGTCGTTACCTCGGCGCGGGATTGCGTGACGCCGCTGACCGACGGCGCCGATGACCGCGTCATGCCGGCTTTCTCCTCGGGGCAATGGGCCGGCACGGCCCAGCCGACCTTCGACGCGATCGGCCATGCCGACCTGCTGTTCATGTCGGGCGGCGGCATCCTCGCCCATCCCGGCGGGCCGGCGGCCGGTGTCGCCAGCATCCGCCAGGCCTGGGAGGCGGTCGCCGGCGGGGTGCCGGTCGCGGAGGCGGCGCAGCAGCACCCCGAACTGAAGCAGGCGCTCGCCTTCTTCGGCCAGTCGGCGGGCTGAGCTGCCATGGCCGGAGCGCTGCCCCGTTACGCCTGGTATGGCGACGATTTCACCGGCTCGACCGATACGCTCGCGGTGCTCGCCGAGGGCGGGCAGAAGGCGCTGCTCTTCCTGCGGATTCCGACCTCAGAGCAACTGGCCCGTGCCGGTGATCTCGACGCGCTCGGCATCGCAGGCGCGACGCGGGCGATGGCTCCCGAGGCGATGGCGGCCGAACTCGAGGCGGCCGGCGGCTTCCTTGCCGGGCTCGGCATCGGTCTGCTGCATTACAAGTGCTGCTCGACCTTCGACAGCGCGCCGCATCTCGGCAGCATCGGCGCGGCGGTGCGGGCGCTGCAGCCGCATTTTCCCAACAGCCTCCTGCCGATCATCGGCGGCCAACCCAATCTCGGTCGCTACTGCCTGTTCGGAAACCTGTTCGCGGCAGCCGGCACCGGCGGCACCGTGCACCGCATCGACCGCCATCCGACGATGAGCGTCCATCCGGCGACCCCCATGGGCGAAGCGGATCTGCGCCTGCATCTTGCGGCGCAGGGGCTCGGCGATATCGGGCTGGTCGATTATCGCAGCTATGGCGATCCCGGTGGCCTCGCGGCGCGTCTCGCCAAGGGCGCCGGCCCGCTGCTCTTCGACATTGCGCGCGTCGAGGATCTCGCCGTGGCTGGCCGGGCGATCGCCGCACGGGCGGCGCTTTCGCCCATGCTCGTGGTCGGCCCGAGTTCGGTGGCGCAGGCGCTGGCCGGCACGCCGCTGCTCGGCGGTGGCGACAAGGCGAGCTGCGCTTCAACGACACCGAAGCCGTCAAGCCCGGTGCTCGCCCTCGTCGGCAGCCTCTCGCCGGTGACGCGGGCGCAGGTCGAGGCCGCTTCGGGCTATGCCCGGATCGCCGTCGATCCCGCCCGCCTGCTCGGGGAGTCCGGCCATGCGGCGGCGCTGCGCGACGAGGCGCGGCGGTTGCTTGGGGAAGGTGATGTCATGCTGGTCACCGACCGGCCTGCCGGCGCGCCGGGCGATACCGCCAGCGTCGCGAAAGCGACGGGCGAACTCTTGCGCGCCATCGTGGCGGAGGCTGCGATCGGCCGGCTCGTGGTGGCCGGCGGCGATACCTCGACGCTGGCCGTGCGCATGCTCGACATCTGGGGGCTGTCGCATCGCGCAGCCCTGGTGCCGGGCGCGCCGCTCTGCCTCGCCCATAGCGACGATCCACGGCTCGACGGGATCGAGATGGTGCTGAAGGGCGGCCAGATGGGGCCGCCCGACTTCTTCACGCTGGTGGCGGGGCGCTGAAGCGCGCCGCTCTCGTTCGGAATCAGGCCGTCATCCCGGAGCTGCGCCGCTGGCGCGGCTTGTCCGGGATGACGGAACGGGTGTGCGGAAAGCCGGCAGGCCCTAGAAATTGACCTTGTCGGCGCCCTTGAGCTGGAGCTGCTCGCGGGCATCGTCCGGTGTCGCGATCTCCAAGCCGAGGCCCTCGACGATCTGGCGGGCGGCGCGGACCTGATCGGCGTTGGACTTGGCGAGCTGGCCCGGGCCGAGCCAGAGCGAATCCTCGAGGCCGACACGCAGATTACCGCCCATCGCGACTGCCATCGCCGCGATCGGCAGCTGGTGGCGGCCGGCGCCGAGCACCGACCAGTGATAGTCGTCGCCGAAGAGCCGGTCCGCCGTGCGCTTCATGTGCATGACGTCTTCCGGATGCGGGCCGATGCCGCCGAGGAGGCCGAAGACCGACTGGACGAAGAAAGGCGGCTTGACCAGCCCGCGGTCGACGAAATGCGCAAGCGTGTAGAGATGGCCGATATCGTAGCACTCGATCTCGAAGCGCGTGCCGTTCTCGGCGCAGGTGGTCAGGATGTTGGCGATGTCCTTGAAGGTGTTCTTGAAGACGCGGTCGTCCGAGCCTTCGAGATAGGGGCGCTCCCAGTCGTGCTTGAACTCCTTGAAGCGGTTCAGCATCGGGTAGAGCCCGAAATTCATCGAGCCCATGTTGAGCGATGCGACCTCGGGCTTGAAATGGGCGCAGGGCTTCAGGCGTTCCTCGACCAGCATGGTCGGCGCGCCGCCGGTGGTGATGTTGATGACGCAGTTCGAGCGCTGCTTGATCACCTTGAGGAAGGGCTCGAAGGCCTCGGGCGACTGGTCGGGCTGGCCGGTCTTCGGATTGCGGGCATGGACATGGACGAGCGCCGCGCCGGCCTCGGCCGCGCCGACGGCGGCGTCGATGATCTCATCGGGCGTCACCGGCAGATAGGGCGACATGGATGGCGTATGGATCGCGCCGGTGACGGCGCAGGTGATGATGACTTTGCGGTTCTTCGCCATGCGATACGTCCTTCGAGGCTGATTGGTCTTGAATTCAGTCCGGCTTGTGCTGCGAGGCGCGCTTGTGCGCCTGCAGCGCGGCGAGGCGGCTGTCGCGCCAGTCGCTCAGGCGCTTGACGCGCTCTGCCTCCTGCGCGCCACGCCATTCGCGCATGACTTCGGCGACCGTCTCCGGCTTGAACGGGTTGCCGAGCCCTTCCGAGGATTTGACCATGCGGTCGAGCGACTCGGAATAGCGGGCGCAGTAGTCGGGAATGCCGCCCGGCGCGTTGAGTTCGATCGTTTCGAACGGGCCCATGAAGGACCAGCGCAGACCGAGCCCGTCACGGATCGTCTTGTCGACATCCTCGGCACTGGCGACGCCTTCGCCGACAAGGCGGAAGGCTTCGGCGAGCAGCACGGCCTGGAGACGGTTGAGCACGAAGCCGGCCTTCTCCTTGCGCAGGGTGATCGGCACCTGGCCAGCCTGCTCGTAGATCCGCTTGGCCTCGGCGACGACAGCCGGATCGGTCCAGGGCGCCGGGGCGAGCTCGACGATCGGCACCAGATGCGGCGGGTTGACCGGATGGGCGACGAGGCAGCGGGAGCGTCCCGGCAGCGCGTCGGAAAAGGCTGAGGCCATGATGAACGAGGTCGAGGAAGCGAGGATGGCGCCCGCCGGCGCGAGCCGGTCCATCTCCGCGAACAGCTCGCGCTTCGCCTCGACCGTTTCGGGACCGTTCTCCTGGGCGAGAATGATGTCCTTCAGCGCATCGGCGAGATCGGCGGCGACACGGATGCGGGCCAGCGCCGCCTTGGGATCGTCGACCAGCCCGTGGCCGGCGAGTTCCTCGAGATTGGTGCCGATATGGGCGCGCGCCGCCTGAGCGGCCTCCTGCTTCAGATCATAGAGCGCGACCTCGAAGCCATGGCTGGCGAAGACGGTGGCCCAGGCACGGCCGATCAGGCCCGAGCCGACGATGGCGATCTTGGTCATAAGGCAGTGTCTCGATTGGTGTGGTCGGACGCGGGGAACCCCTCTCCTGGAAGGAGAGGGGCAGGGGTGAGGTGTGCGGGAGAGAAGTCGTTGGCTTGAACATGGCCGTGCGGCGAGCGCTCGCGCAACGGGTCGAGCCGCCTGCGCCTCACCCTGCCCTCTCCTTCCAGGAGAGGGGTCCCCGCGCCTCTGTCGTCTCTCGGGCGGTTCATCACAGCCACAGAACCTGCCGGCGCAGCGCCAGGTCCTGGCTCAGCGCCCGCGAGGGGCCGGTATGGGTGACCTGGCCGCGTTCGAGCACGACGGTACGGTCGGAGAGTGCGAGCGCGAGATCGAGATGATGGTCGACGATCACGATGGCGATCTCCCGGCGCAGCTTGTCGAAGGCCTCGAACAGCTCCTCGACGACGGCGGGCGCCAGCCCCTCGAAAGGCTCGTCGAGCAGGAGCACCCTGGTGTCGCCGGACAGGGCCCGGGCCACCGCCACCATCTGCTGTTCGCCGCCGGAGAGGTAGTCCGCCGGCGAATGCCAGCGTTCCCGAATGCGCGGGAAGAAGGAGAAGATCTTCTCGTCCTCCCAGCGTACGCCATTGCCGGTCAGGCGCTTGAGGCGGCCGAGCTCCATATTGTCCTTGACGCTCATGCCGGCGAAGAGGCCGCGCCCCTGCGGGACATAGGCGATGCCGGCGCGCGCGATTCGGGCAGGCGGCAGCCGGGCGATGTCGCTGCCGGCCAGCATGATCGCGCCCTGGGCCGGCGGAGCGATGCCGGTGATCGTCTTGAGCAGGGTCGACTTGCCGGCGCCGTTGCGCCCGAGCAAAGCGACGATCTCGTTCTCGTGCACGTCGAGCGAGACCTGCCGCAGGATGTGGCTCTTGCCGTAGAAGGTGTCGACCTCATTGAGCCCCAGCAGGACCTTGGAGCCGGCGGCGCTTTCGCGGGGCTTCTCGGCGAGCGCATGGGCGCCGGAGCCGATATAGACCTCCTGCACCTTGGGGGAGGAGCGAGCATCCTCGACCGTGCCGTCGACCAGGACGGACCCCTCGTTCATCACCGTGACATGGTCGGCGATCGCGAAAACGCGGTCGATGTCGTGCTCGACCAGCAGCACCGGCAGGTCGCGCGAGATCGACTTGATGAGGTTGCCGACGCGCTCGCGCTCGGCCGCAGCGAGGCCGGCGAGCGGCTCGTCGAGCAGAAGCACGCGCGGGCTCGTCGCCAATGCCAGCGACATGTCGAGCAGGCGCTGGCCGCCATAGCTCAGCGAGCCCGCTTCCGCCGTCTCGATGCCGGAAAGCCCCATGGTCGAGATGACCTGGCGGGACTCGTCGTTGATCTTTTCCAGCGCACCGGCCGCGCGCCAGAAGCCGAAGCGTTCCGGAGCCCGCGCCTGCACGGCGAGGCGAACGTTCTCGGCGACGGAGAGCGTCGGGAACAGGTTGGTGATCTGGAAGGCGCGGCCGATGCCGGCTTGCGTGATCGCCTCCGGCGAGAGCCCGGCAATGTCGCGCTGGCGCAGGCGGACTTCGCCGCGATCCGGCGGGAACAGGCCGGAGATCAGATTGAAGGCGGTCGTCTTGCCGGCGCCATTGGGGCCGATCAGCGCATGTAGCTTGCGGTCTCGCATGGTGATGTCGACGCCCTCGACCGCCTTGATGCCGCCGAAGCTCTTGGCGAGGCCTTTCGCGGCGAGGATCGTGCCGTCGCCGGCATCGGCCGGCTTCATGAAGGCCGGGAGCTCGACCGCGCCGGCCTTGCGCGCCGACATTGCGGCATCCTCGGCCGGGACCTTGCGGAACGGCTTCAGCAGGCGCTGGCCGACGCCGACGAGCCCGTCCGGCGAGAAGACGATGAAGGCGACGAAGAGCAGGCCGAACCAGAACAGCCAGTTCTCGGTGACGCTGGAGAGATAGTCGCGGAAGACGACGAAGAAGAGCGCGCCGAGCGCCGGCCCGAGGAAGGAGCGCATGCCGCCGATCACCACCATCGCCAGCAATTCGCCGGAGAAGGCGACCGAGATCGGCTCGGCCGAGGTCATGCGGTTGTTGAAGAGGAGGAGCGTGCCGGCGAGCCCGGTCAGCATCGCCGAAAGCGTGAAGGCGACGAGCTTGTAGCGGGTGGTGGCGTAGCCAAGGAAGCGGGCGCGCTGCTCGTTCTCGCGGATCGCGACCAGGACGGTACCGACCGGCGAGCGATGGAAGCGCCAGAGGCAGTAGACCACACCAAAACCGATCGTTGCGACCAGTGCGTAGAAGGGCAGGGCGGTCTCGAAGTCGATGCCGGCGAAGAGCGGGCGCTTGATGCCCCCGAGCCCGTCCTCGCCGCCGGTCACGCTGGTCCAGCGGAAGGCGACCGAATAGACCATCGCGGTCAGTGCCAGCGTCAGCAGCGAGAAATAGACGCCCCTGCGGCGCAGGATCAGCGCGCCGAAGCCTACGGCGACGAGCCCGACGAAGACGAGCGCCAGCAGGATCGGCAGCACGAACTGGCCGGGTAGCCAGTTGCGCTGGATTAGGCCTGCCGCATAGGCGGCGAGGCCGAACCAGGCGCCATGGCCGAAGGAGACCAGGCCGGTGGTGCCGACCAGGATGTTCAGCGCCATGCAGGCGATGGCGAAGACGACGATCTCGGTCGCGGAGGTGGTGCCGAGCCCGATCGCATGCATCAGCGAGGGCAGGGCGGCCAGGCCGATGGCGGCGATGGCGAGTGGGAGGTAGTCGCGTGCGGTCGGGTTCATCGCGGCCTCACTCGAAGCGCTGGATGCGCTCGCCGAACAGGCCGCGCGGACGGAAGAGGAGGACGAGCAGCATCATCAGATAGATCACCGCGGTCGACCATTGCGTGAAGCCGAGGCCGATGGTGATGCCCTTGACGAGGCCGACCATGATGGCCGCGACGACGACGCCCCAGAAGGAGCCGAGCCCGCCGATGACGACGACGACGAAGGCCGGGGTGATGATCTCCTGGCCCATGGCGGGATGGATCGAGTAGATCGGCGCCAGAAGCACGCCGGCGAGGCCGGCAAGGCCGATGCCGATGCCGGCGATCGTCATCATGTAGGGCTGCAGGGAGATGCCGAGCGCACCGACCATGTCGGGGTTCTGGACGCCGGCGCGCACGACGCGCCCGAAGGCGGTGCGCTGCAGCAGGAACCAGAGGCCGAGCACGCAGGCCGCCGCGATCAGCAGCAGCAAGGCGCGGTAGCGCGAATAGATGAAGTCGCCGATGAAGATCTGGCCGCGCAGCTCCGGCGGGATCGAGAAGGAAAGCGGTGGCGCGCCGAAGATCATGCGCAGCGATTGCTCGGCGACCATGGCGAGGCCGAAGGTGAGCAGCAGCGAGAGAATGGGATCGGCTCTGTAGAAGCGCTGGAACAGCCCGCGCTCGATGACGATGCCGAGCAAAGCGACCAGCACCGGCGAGGCGATGATCGCGCCGCCGAAGCCGAGATGGGGCGCGAGCACGATCGTGAGATAGGCGCCGATCGCATAGAAGGCGCCATGCGCGAGGTTGACGATGCCGCCGAGCGAGAAGATCAGCGACAGGCCGAGCGCGATCAGGAGGTAGTAGACCCCGTCGAGCAGCCCGTTCAGCACCTGCTGGATGAAAAGGGTGAGCAAGGGAATGCCTTTGCAGTTTCGATCCGTCTACCGCGCGGTCATCCCGGGCGACCGAAGGGAGACCCGGGATCCATGCCTAAACGGTTCAGGCATGGATCCCGGATCGGCGCCGCTGCCGCGGCTTGTCCGGGATGACCCCGCAAAGAAGCGCAGGCGGCCTCAGCTCATCTTGCAGACGGCTTCGTCGCCCTGGGTCGCGATGACCTCCATGCTCTCGTTCGGGCCGGGGATCGGCGGCGAGGAGGTGAAGAGGTCCCACTGGTTCTTGACCTTGGCGGCGGGCAGCGCGGTGATCGCGTACATCTCGCTGATCAGCTGATGGTCGGAGGCGCGGAAATAGCCCTCGCGCGTCTTCAGCACGTCGAACTTGGCGCCCTTCTCGAGATGTTCGAGAATCTTGGCGGTCTCGGCGCTCTTCAGCTCGTTCATCGACTGGGCCATCATCTTCACGGCCATGTAGTCGCCCCAGGCCTGGTTCTCCGGGGGCTTGCCGTACTTCTTGGTGAAGGCGGCGACGAAGGTCTTGGTGCCGGGGGTCTCGATGAGATGGTGCCAGACGCAGGGCCAGATGCCGCCGAAATTGTCCTTGCCGGCAGCCCAGGCGAGGGCGGTGTCGAAACCGAAGCCGGCGACCGGGAAGGTCAGGCCGAACTCGGAATACTGCTTGAGGAAGTTGGTGATCTGGTTGCCGGCGAGGTTCGAGATCACCATGTCGGGCTTGGCGGCCCGGATCTCGAGCAGCAGGGCGGAGAAGTCGGTCGCGTCGGTCGGCACCAGCTTGTCGGCGGCGAACTGGCCGCCATTGGCTTCCATGAAGCGTTTGGCGACCTTGAGCAGGTCATGACCGAAGGCGTAGTCGGCGGTGAGCGAGAACCATTTCTTGCCCTTGACCAGGCCCTGCTCCATCAGCGCCCGGCCGCAGCTCTTCACATACATCGAGTTCTGATGCTCGACATGGAACATGTAGCGGTTGCAGTTCTCGCCGCGCAGCGCGTCCGAATTGGCGCCGGTGTTGACGAAGAGCGTCTTGGTCCGGCCGGCGACCTGCGCGATGGTCAGCGCCGAGGCGGAGGAAATCTCGCCGATGATACAGGCGACCTTGTCGCGCTCGACCATGCGCTCGGCCTTGGTCGAGGCGGTCTGGGGGTTGACCGAGTCTTCCTTCAGCAGTTCGAGCTTGCGGCCCATGATGCCGCCGGCGGCATTGATTTCCTCGGCGGCGAGGTCGGCCGCCATAACGCCGTATTCGCCGAGCGGGCCGAGGAAACCGGTGCGCGGCGTCAGATGTCCGAAGCGGATCGCGTCCGGTGTCTGCGCCAGGATGATCGAGGGGCTGGCGATCAGCCCCGTCGCGGTCACGCCGAGCCCGGCCAGCGCCTGGCGGCGCGAAAGGCCGGTTTTCTTTTGATCTGACATTTGGTTCCTCCCAGAACGCATTCCGCGCCTCTTGGCGTCGGGGCTTCGATGTCGTTCGTCTCGTTTGCGGTCTTCGTGCCGCTTGTCGTGATCTGTGATCACAGTTAGGTTGGCAGACATGACGGTCCCTGTCCAGTCCTCCCGCCGGTCGTCCGAGCTGGATGCCGCTGCCGCTGCGCCCGCGGCGCCGGAGGGCGCTGCCCTGGATGAAATCGGTTCGCTCGCCCGCGAGACATTGGGCGAGCGGGTCACGGAGGAACTGCGCGCGCTGCTCATTTCCGGACGGCTGGCGCCCGGCGAAAAGCTCTCGCTTCGCCGCGTCGCCGAAGCGCTCGGGGTCTCGATGATGCCGGTGCGCGAGGCGGTGAACCGGCTCGTCGCCGACAAGGCTCTCGAGGTCCTGCCGGGCCGGGCCGTACGGGTGCCGGTGCTGACCCTGGCGCAGTTCCGCGAGCTGACCCGGGTGCGTCTCGTCGTCGAGGGCTTCGCCGCCGAGGAGGCGACGAAGATCGCGACGCCCGACCAGATCGCCGTGATCGCCAGCCATGAAGACGCGTTCCGGCAGGCGGCGAGCGCTGACCCACCAGATCTGGCGGGGGCGGTCGCAGCGAATCGAAACCTGCATTTTGCGCTCTACGAGGCGGCCGGGATGCCTCTCCTGGTCGAGACGATCGAGCGGCTCTGGCTCAAGGCGGGCCCGATCCTCAATCTCGACATGCGCGCCGAGGCGCGCCGGCTCGACCGCGGCAGCGCCGTCCTGATGCACGCGGCGCTCGTCGTCGCGCTGCGCGAACGCGACACGGCGGCGGCGCGCGAGGCGCTGGCCGAGGATATCCAGCAGGCCGCGGACCATATCGAGGGCACGGGAAGGCTGGCCGAGGGATAGGGCCGGCAAGGATTGCAATCACGACCGGCAATGGCCGGCAAACGACAAAAGGCAAAGGGACGGAAACGATGGATATGACGATCAAGGGCCTGCGCGTGCTGGTGACGGCCGGCGCCAATGGTATCGGCCGCGCGACGGCGCGGGCCTTCGCGGCGGAAGGGGCGAGGGTCCATATCTGCGATGTCGACGAGAAGGCGCTGGCCGCGATGGCGCAAAGCGATCCTGCGATCACGCGCTCGGTCTGCGATGTTTCCGACCGCAAGGCAGTGGCGCGGCTGTTCGACGAGGCCCTGATCGCGCTCGGCGGGCTCGATTGCCTCGTCAACAATGCCGGCATCGCCGGGCCGACCGGTCGTGTCGACGAGATCGCGCCCGAGGACTGGGATTCCTGCGTCGCCATCGACCTGACCGGCCAGTTCAACTGCACGCGGCTGGCGGTCGAGCACCTCAAGCAGTCGAAGAACGCCTCGATCGTCAATCTCTCCAGCCAGGCCGGCAAGCACGGCTTCCCGCTGCGCTCGCCCTATGCGGCGGCGAAATGGGGCGTGATCGGCTTCACCAAGGCGCTCTCGGCCGAGCTCGGCGAGTTCGGCATCCGCGCCAACGCGATCTGCCCCGGCCTCGTCGACGGGCCACGCATCCAGAGCGTGATCGCCAACAAGGCGCGCTCGCTCAACGTCTCGCATGAGGAGATGACCGGGCGGCTCTTCGCCGGCGTCTCGATCAAGCAGTTCGTCGATCCCAGCGACATCGCCAAGCAGATCGTCTTCCTGGCTTCGCCCTTCGCCAAGACGATTTCCGGCCAGGAGATCTCGGTCTGCGGCGATACGCGGATGCTGAGCTGAGGCGCTGGCGTCATGCTCACCCTTGTGGCGAGCATCCACGGCTTGAACTCGACACCTTAGGAAGGAAGACGTGGATGGTCGGGACAGGCCCGACCATGACGGCAGAGCTCGCGGCCCGCTTGCCCTCGACCTTCGCCCCTTAATCGCCTAGAGGATGCCGCCTGGACAGGAGCGGCGGCTTGGCGAAGGGCGTGCATCACGAATTCGGGGCCGGGGCCGGCCATGACGATGGTGAGGGATCGAGCGATCGCTCCTTCGGCCTCGTCTTCGCGGCCGTCTTCGCGCTGATCGGCCTCTACAACGCCTGGCACGATGGCCGGGCCTGGCCCTGGCTCGCGCTCGTCGCTGCCGGCTTCCTCGCCGTCGCGCTGATCCGGCCGGCGGTGCTTGCGCCGCTGAACAGGCTCTGGATGAAGTTCGGCCTGCTGCTGGCTGCGATCATCAACCCGATCGTGCTCGGCATCCTGTTCTTCCTCGTCTTCACGCCGACGGCGCTGGTCGCCCGGCTGGTCGGCAAGGATTTTCTCAAGCTCAAGTCTCAGCCGCAGGCGAAGAGCTACTGGGTCGTCCGCGATCCGCCGGGACCGGAGCCGGTCTCGATGAAAGACCAGTTCTGACAGGGAATAACCGATGTCGTTCCTGCGCGAGTTCTTCCGCTTCATGGCGGCGCGAAAGAAGTTCTGGCTGGCGCCGATCCTCTTGATGTGCGTGCTGCTCGGCGGCCTGCTGTTCCTGACCAAGGGCAGCGCGATCGCGCCCTTCATCTACACGCTGTTCTGAGCCGCAAGCGCATGCGCGTTCTGGGGATATCGGGGCTCTATCACGACAGCGCGGCGGCGCTGGTCGTCGACGGGCGGATCGAGGCGGCGGCGCAGGAGGAGCGCTTCACGCGCAAGAAGCACGACGCCGAGTTCCCGAAACATGCGGTCGAGTACTGCCTCTCGGTCGCCGGTTGCGGGCTCGATCAGCTCGACGCCGTCGTCTTCTACGACAAGCCCTTCATCAAGTTCGAGCGCCTGCTCGAGACCTATCTCTCCTTCGCGCCGCGCGGCTTCCAGTCGTTCAAGATGGCGATGCCGCTCTGGCTGCGCGAAAAGCTGTTCCAGAAGCAGATCATCGCCAAGGAGCTGAAGAAGCTCAGTCCCGGCTTCGATGTCGGGAAGCTGCTCTTCACCGAGCATCACCTCTCGCACGCCGCCTCGGCCTTCTATCCCTCGCCCTTCGAGGAAGCGGCGATCCTGACCATGGACGGGGTCGGCGAATGGGCGACGATGACGCTCGCCATCGGCAAGGGGAAGGACCTCAAGGTCCATAAGGAGCTGCATTTCCCGCATTCGCTCGGGCTGCTCTACTCCGCCGTGACCTATTATATCGGCTTCAAGGTCAATTCCGGCGAGTACAAGGTGATGGGGCTCGCCCCCTATGGCGAGCCGCGCTTCGCCCAGCTGATGCTGGAGAAGCTGGTCGACCTCAAGGAAGACGGCAGCTTCCATCTCGACCAGAGCTATTTCAACTACGGCGTCGGCCTGACCATGACCAACGACAAGTTCGCCGCGCTGTTCGGCGAGCCGGTGCGTGGGCCGGAGCAGTTGCTGACCCAGTTTCACATGGACATGGCGGCCTCGATCCAGGCGGTGACCGAGGAGATCGTGCTCAGGCTCGCCCGTTCGGTGCGGGCCGAGACCGGCATGAAGAATCTCTGCCTCGCCGGCGGTGTCGCGTTGAACTGCGTCGCCAATGGCAAGCTGCTGCGCGAGGGCATTTTCGAGGGCTTGTGGATCCAGCCGGCGGCGGGCGATGCCGGCGGCGCGCTCGGGGCGGCGCTGGCCGGCTACCATCTCTTCCACGGCAAGCCGCGCGAGGTTCCGGAAGCCGGCGATGCCATGCGCGGCAGCTATCTCGGCCCGAGCTTCAGCACGGCCGAGATCGAGGCCGAGCTGACGGCCGCCGGAGCGAAATTCGCGGTCCTGGATGATGCCGCGCTGATCGAGGCGACGGCACAGGGTCTCGCCGACGGCAAGGCGGTCGGCTGGATGCAGGGGCGAATGGAGTTCGGCCCGCGCGCGCTCGGCGGCCGCTCGATCCTCGGCGATCCGCGCTCACCGGCGATGCAGAAGACGCTGAATCTCAAGGTCAAGTATCGCGAGAGCTTCCGGCCCTTCGCGCCTTCGGTACTGCGCGAGGATGTCGCCGACTGGTTCGATCTCGACGGCGACTCGCCCTATATGCTGCTGGTCGCCGATGTCCGCGAGGAGCTGCGGCGCGAGATGACGGCACAGGAAAAGGCGCTGTTCGGCATCGACAAGCTGAACGTGCCGCGCTCGAGCATTCCGGCCGTCACCCATGTCGACTATTCGGCCCGGATCCAGACCGTTCATGAAGCGACCAATCCGCGCTATCACCGGCTGATCTCGCGCTTCAAGGTGCTGACCGGCTGCCCGGTGGTGGTCAACACCTCCTTCAATGTCCGCGGCGAGCCGATCGTCTGCAATGCGACCGACGCCTTCCGCTGCTTCATGGGCTCGGAGATCGAGCTCCTGGTCGTCGGCAACTGCATCCTGCGCAAGGAGGATCAGGACCCGGCGCTGAAGCTCGACTACAAGGACGCGTTCGAGCTCGATTGAGCGAAGGCGTCATTCTCGGGCGGAGCGAAGCGCAGGCCCGGGAATCTCCAGCGGGAGATGCCCGAGTCAGGCCCCGGTCAAGCCCGGGCATTACGCAGGACCAGGCTCAGACCCAGACTTCCCTGGCGACCTCGACGATCATGGCGAGCTTGGCCCAATGCTCCTCCTCGGCCAGCGTGTTGCCCTCCTCGGTCGAGGCGAAGCCGCATTGCGGCGAGAGGCAGAGCTGGTCGAGCGGAACGAACCTGCTGGCCTCGTCGATGCGGCGCTCGAGATCGTTCTTCCTCTCCAGCACACCGGTCTTGGAGGTGACGAGGCCGAGAACGAGATGCTTGCCCTTCGGCAGGAAGCGCAGCGGCTCGAAGCCACCGGAGCGGTCATTGTCCCATTCCATGAAATAGCAGTCGAGGCACGGTCGCCTTTGGCAGCGTGAAGGAACTGCGCACGATATAGGCAATTTCTCGGTGATCGAGGCGGTCGCGGCTGCTATCACGATGGTCGGCACCGTGGCCTGGGTCGAGAGCGGCGCGACCGCGAAGACGAGCGGGGCAGGCCGAAGCCGGTGAGGAAGGAAACCTTCTGTTTGACGATCATCTCCTGTGCGATGCGCTTGGTCTGGTCGGCGACGCCTCCATCGTCCTGCACCACGAGCTGGATCTCCCTGCCGGCGACGGTGTCGCCGTGCTGGGCGATATAGAGGTTCGTAGCCGCCTCGATCTGTCGGCCGGTCGAGGCGAACGGTCCGGTCAATCTGGACGAAATGCGGTTTCCGCCCAGCGCGGCCTTGCTACCGAGGCCGGCCCTCATCATGCTAGCGCCGGTCTGGGGCTGCAAAGCCGTCCGGGCGTTTCCCTGCTTACAAGGAATTCGCAGGGAATTCTTATCCGAATCTGCGGTGCGGCGAGCCGGCCATTCAGGCGAAAGATGTGCCGATTCAAGCTTTAACGGCAACTGCCGACGTAACCCGGGCAGGGATTTTCGACATGCATTTCAGTGATTTTATGGTTGTCGATCAGGGATTTCCGGCGCGATCAATCAGCGCGAGGATTTTGGTCGAGCAGCCGCGGCGCGAGCGGGCGATGGCCTGACAGCGCTTCCCCCCTTGTCCGCCCAACGCCAATCGATGCCTTCTCGGCGCAGGTGTCGATGAGCATCCTTGAGGGACCGCCGGCGCTCGCGCGCGGTCTCCCGCGCCGGAGGTCTTCATCCCCTCCATGGCCGCGCGGGCTGCGCAACCCGGACCTGCTACGCTGCCCGCGCTGGCGCCGAGGCCAACCGTCCACTAACAATCACCTTGGACCTCTCGGCGGCGGATCACTAGCAACCAGCCATCTTTCAGATCACGGCTCAAAGTCGCTGAGACAGGTCTTCGCGGTTCCTGGGGAGGAGACCAACTGCTGGCTTCAATCCCAAAGAGTATCGAAACTCTCGGTCCGAATGCAGGCTCCGGCTCGCTCGCCGAAGCCGAAAAGGACACCAGCTTGCGTCATGCCAGAAAGCGGGCGACGGTAGATGCAATTGTTTCGGCCGCGCGGCCATCTCCATAGTCGGGAATGTCCGTCCGCTGCGGTTGCGGCTCGCTATCAGTCCATAGCCTATTCCAGCCGGCTGCGAGCGTCTCGACCCATTCGGTCTCGTCGCGGAGGGTGACGCAGGGCACGCGGTGGAAGTAGGCCTCCTTTTGCAGCCCGCCGGAATCGGTCAATACGCCGACCGATGCGTTCACGAGCAGTGCCATGTCCAGATAACCAAGTGGCTCGACCACGCGCACGCCTTTGGGCGTGCGGCCGGTGCGACGCATTAGCGCGGCTGTGCGGGGATGAGCCGGCAAGATGATCTGGATGTCTCGAGCCATATCCTCTAGATAGCGGCAGATTTGTTCGAACCGAGCGGGATCGTCGGTGTTCTCGGCACGGTGAATCGTGGCAACCATATATTGTCCGCGAGCGACGCCGAGCCGCGCGAGCACCTCGGAGCGGCTGCGCGCCTTGTCGATGGCGGCGAGCGTTGTGTCGTACATCACGTCGCCGGTCACGCTGACACCCCGCGTGATGCCTTCCGCTGCCAGATGGTCGACCGCCGCCTGTGTCGGGCAGAACAGCAGGTCGCTGACATGGTCGACTAGAACCCGGTTGACCTCTTCCGGCATGGCCCGGTTGAAAGAGCGTAGCCCGGCTTCGACATGGGCGAGCGGAATCCGTAGCTTGGCGGCAGCTAGCCCGCCCGCTAGAGTCGAGTTTGTGTCACCATAGACGAGAACGAGGTTGGGCTTGTCCGCAACCATTGCCGCCTCGAGGCCCTCAAGCATACGCGCCGTCATCGCGCCATGGGAGAGGCCGTGGACGTCCAGATTGCGGGCGGGTTTGGGAATTTCGAGCTCTTCGAAAAAGACATCAGACATCATCGGATCGAAATGCTGCCCAGTGTGGACCAGGATTTCTTCCAGCCCAGCCTGACGCAGCGCGCGCGAAACCGGTGCCGCCTTGATGAACTGCGGCCGCGCGCCGACGATGGTGAGAACTCTGGGCATCGGAAATCCTTGGGATCAGGCAGCCTGGCGGCTGGAATGTTCGAGTGTGCGCCGGATCGGCTCGGGAGCGGGACGGGCTGTGCGCGGCAGGAAGGCGTCGACATAGTGCCGGTGCCAGAGTTCCACGGTGATGTACCGGTAGAGCAGCCAGCTGCGGTCCACCGCACCAGACTGATGCTGATCCCAGTAATACTGGACGCTGTCGCGCGAGACGATGCCGCGCTCGAGGAAGCGCTGTGAGAACAGCAGCTCGTGCGCGGCGTCTTTGTCGCGGCCTTCGCGAATCCAGCGGGCGGCGGGGGTTGGATAGCCCATCTTGCTGCGCCTCCAAGCCACCTTGGCGGGCAAGATCGGCTCAGCCGCCTTGCGCAGGACCCATTTGGTCCAAGAATCCCGGATCTTCCATTCGGCGCCGAGCCCGAGCGCGAATTCGACGATGCGGTAGTCGAGCAGCGGCACGCGCGCCTCGATGGAATAGGCCATCGAGTTCCGATCCTCATAGTGCAGCAGTGCCGGAATGGACTGCGTGAGCACGTGATTGCATAGCGCGTTTGACAGGCTGTCAGGATAGTGGCTCTCGAGCTGACGCTCGATGCGCGCCGTGCCGACCCGCTCAGTCAACGACGGATGGAAGAAGGGCGGCTCCGATGGGGCCAGCGCAGCGCCGCTCGCGGCGGCCCGCCGGGCCTGGAATTTTCGCCAGGCGCGTCGGCCGGTGTCGAGCAGCGACGAGCCTTGGACTCCCGCGATCCAGGCCCCGCCATGATGGCGCATCACCTGCAGGACGAGCGCCGCAGCGGAGGCCTTGCGGCCGGAGGCGAGCAGGTCGTTCACGCGGAGCGCGTAGTAGGGCAGATATCCTGCGAACAGCTCGTCAGCGCCCTGGCCATCGAGGATGACTTTGACATGGCGCGACGCCATTTCCATCACATTGAACTGCGTGTAAAGGCCGGGGCCGGCCGTCGGCATGTCCTGGTGCCAGGTGATCGTCGCCAGATCGTCGAGCAGGTCGCCGTTCGGAGTGCGGCGGATATCGTAGCCCTGGCAGCCGGTATGGTCCCGCACGGCCTGAACGAATTCCTCCTCGTCATACTCCTTGCCCTTGTAGAGGCCGGAGAAGGCGCGGATCGGCTCCGGATGCAGCCGACTCATCAGGCCGACTAGCGTGCTTGAATCGATGCCGCCTGAAAGGCAGGTACCGACCGGTACGTCGGCGCGCATGTGCAGAGCCACGGCGCTGTCGAGCAGTTCACGCATCCGCTCGACGGGGTCGCCCTGCACCCAGCGATCTGCGAAGGCGGCCGGATCGACATGCCAGTAGCGGTCGATGGACATGCTCCAGCGCGATACGTCCAGCGTCAGGCTTCGCCCAGGCTCGAGCTGGAACACATTCTTGAAAAAAGTCTCCGGCCCGTCGTCGACCGCTCCCGACGGAAGGAAATGGGCAAGCATAGCGTGATCAGCGCGGCGCAGATCGGGAAAGGCGGCGAGCAGGGCCTTCGCTTCGGAGGCGAAGGCAAAGCGTCGTTCGTCGAAGACATAGTGCAGAGGCTTGATGCCGAAACGATCGCGCGCGGCAAACAGGCGCTTCGTACGCTGGTCGAAGACGACGAAGGCCCACATGCCGTTCAGCTTGTGGAGACAATCGGGTCCCCATTGCTCAAAGGCCTGCAGCAAGACTTCTGTGTCGGAAGCCGTCAGGAATCGCCGGCCGTGCGCCTTTAGTTCCTCGCGCAGCTCAATGTAATTGTATATCTCGCCATTGAAGACGATCGCGAGAGCGCCGTCTTGGCTGATCATCGGCTGATGGCCGCCTTCAGACAGATCGATAATCGACAGGCGACGATGGCCGAGCGTAGCGGTTCCGTGGACATGAACGCCGCCGTCATCGGGGCCGCGATGGAAGATCGCAGCATTCATCGCCTCGACCTCGGCTAAGCCGGCGGGCCGAGACGGGTCGCGCCACACAAGACCGGAGACGCCGCACATGGATCAACCTTCCTCGTTCGGGAATTGCTTCTGGCTGGACGCTTATCCGACATACCGACGTTGATCCAGAGCGTCCGGCGCACCTGCCTTCGGCGGATCTACGATACCGGTTTGCGGGGCGACGTCGTGTCGCCCACTCACCGCGGCGCCATCGAGCGCAGGCAGGCGTCGAGGAATATCGGCTCCTGCGCCGCCCATACCATGCGCGGGGCAGCAGCCTGCGCGCCACTGCGGTAGCGAGCCAAATCCATCTCGGCCATGCGGTCAATGCCGGCGGCGATGGCTTGCGGGCTCGTCATGGCATGGGCAATGCCGGCTCCTTGATCAACCACGTAGCGTCGCAGTTCGGGCAGGTCATTGGCCAGGATCGGTAGGCCTGCGACCAGGAACTCGAACATTTTGTTGGGCGTGCAAAGCGTCGTGTTCACATCGATGCCCGGATAAGGAATGATGCCGACATCGGCCGAACTCGTGTAGCTGAGCAGGACATCCTGGGGCACGGCCGGATGGAAAAACACTCGCTTGCCGAGCAGGTCGCGCTCACTGGCAAGCGCCTCGAGCTCCCGCCGCTTCTCGTCGCCCGGACCCATGAAAACAAGGACGACATTCGGGTCGCGTACATACGCTAGCGAGACCGCAAGCGCCTCGAGATTGCGGTTGAGGGACAGCCCGCCTTGATAGAGGAAGAGTTTGATGTTGTCGCCGAAGCCGAAGGTTTCGCGCAGCTTGGACGTACGGGGAAGCGGCAAGGTTAGTGTGGAGGCGTCGGGCGCGTTGATCAGCACGGTCGGCTCAGGAATGTCGTAGCGCAGGGCCATTTCCTCTGCGATCGACTTGTTCACCGTCAACACGCCATCGGGAAGCGAGGCTAGCGCCTTTTCGGCGCGGCGGTACAGCTCGATGCGCTCGGGGCCGAAATACTGCTGCTCGGGATAGAGCTCGTGCGCGTCGTAGATGATACGAGCGCCCATCATGTCGGCAGCCGCGATGGCGGCGGGCAAGACAGGCAGGTCGTGGGCCACGACAAGTTCAGCCGGACGGGTGAGCGCTGCATTCAGGAACTGGTGCGTGTAGAAATAGACCTCTTCCCAATTGAAGTCGAAGCGGCCGAGCCGAGTCTGCGAGACGTCTCGACGGAATTCGGGAGGCCGCATCGTGTCGATGCGGATGATATCGACTTCCGGAAACTGCAATCGATCCAGATCTATCGGCTCGGGATAGGGCGCGGCGACGACCAGTACCTTGGCTCCGGCCTGAGTCAGCGTGCGCGCCTCGAGCAGCACGCGCCGGTCGATGCGGTCGTCCGGCACTATCATCGTCACGGTTCGTGGCAACTCGCCATAGCGAGGGCTGGCGCGCGGCACCGGCGCCAGCTCGGCTGGCGAGCCGCCCAAAGGTTCCAAATTCGCGGGCGTCTCTAACGGCGCAGGCAACTCCGGGGCCGGCACTAGAATCGGCGGGCCGCGGCGGCGCGAGAGGTTGCGCAGGCCATGCACCATGGGGCGCAGAAACAGCCGCGTTCGGTCCATAACCTTGCGCAGATGGAAGGTCGACTGTTCCAAAGTGTCCAAACGATCGGTAATGGACTTCAGCTTGAAGGTGAGGCGGGCCGCTGCGAGTTCACAATTCGATAGAATGCCGGCTTGCGTATCGAGCGCTTCGCCGAGATTCTGCAGGCGCTTCTCCACTACAGCGACAGTTTCGAGCGCCTGCGCCTCCACCGCTGCGGACATCTGCTGCATGCGGGATTCGTGAGCCGCCATCGCCGCATTACGCTCCTCAGCCCAAGCGATGGGGGCGCTTCCCTGGGGCAGTGCGGACGCGGAAATCTCCTGCAGGCGGGCTTTGAGCGCAGCGGTGGCCCAGCGATCACGAGCGGCCCGGGCCTCGAGCCGGCGCTGATTGGCTTGGGCCTCGCTGAAACTGAAAAGGAGTTGCTTAAGAGTGCGAGGCGGCTGATCGAGGGCGCCCTCGCGAGCGGGATAATGCTCAGCTTGCGCGAACCAGTCCGGAATCCGCCGCTCCGGGCCGCGCAGCGAGGTGGCTATCTCTATATCGCCTGCTTGGCGCACAAGATAGCGGGCCTCTCCTGGCGCTGCGCGGGACGCACTTGTCCGCTGCTGTATGATGACGGCTGCCTTCAGGCAGGCCGGGGCATCGACGCTCACATGGAAAAGGTAGCCGTACTCGGACGGGAGGATCATCTCCAGGGGCGTGCTCAGCGTGTTGTCGCCGGCTGGCAACTTCAATTCTGCCAGAATGCGATAGTCGCCCTTTTCATGAACGAGCACGCGGGCGGTGGCCGGCGCAGCCAGCCCTGCGAAGCTCAGCGCAAGAACGGCGTCCGGCTCGAGTGGGGCGAAGAAGCCGAATCGCAGAGCGCTTCCGGGTATCAGGCTGGCGCCTTCCTGCGAGAGCGTGACACCCTGTTCGGGGCAGGCATAGGGAGCAGGCGAGACGGTCGGGAGATCCGAGCGTTGCAGGGCCTCGAAGCGGCTACCGGCGAGGGATAGTCGATCCAGCTGCGATCCAGTGGCCAGCGCTGCGTTGTAATCGAGAGCCGTCTCCGTAGCCCAAGCTCTGGGCCAAGTCGCGACATCGTCGCCTTCCGACCGCATGTAAAGGGCCATTATCTCGGTACGACGCTGATAGCCATCGATCCGTTCAGGCATCTCGCAGAGCAATTGGGCCTGCTCGCGACGGGCGTCGGAGAGCGCCGCTTCCAGCGCGGGGGTTGTCCCTTCCTCACGGATTCTACGCCGAAGCTCTTCGACGGGGTGGGTCTCATCCTCCCACTCTACGCCAGAGAATACCGCACGCACCAGCCGGAAGGACGGGACAAGGGACTTCATCATGTCCAGATCAAAGGAGTGGCAATGCCGGTTCACATGCTGGCGGAGGCCGTCGACCAGCAGTTGACCGCGCGCCAGCCATTCCGCGAACGGGGTGGTGATGATCACATAACGAGCTGCGACGCGCCCGATCTCGGCGAGAGCCTTGGCTCGCGGCGATGCTTCGAAATGCTCGATGATATCGTTGGCCATCACCAGATCGAAGGAGCGATCGGCGAAGGGCAATGCGGTGGCGTCGGCAATCTGAGTTGGCCGCTTCACATGGGCGAGCGCGACCGGGCTGAGGTCGACGCCTATGACATCGCGGTCCGCGGGCAGCCGGTCCGTGATGAAACCGTCGCCACAACCCACGTCTAGGATCCGGGTCGCATCCTCGGGCAGCACAGCCAGAATATCGGCAACGACTTCACGCAGATAATCTGGCGCCCCGCCCCAGTGTGCAGAGTCGAAGTAGTCCTGCTCATAGCGGTATTCGGTCGCCGCGCTGTCCTTAGCCATTCTCGTGAATCCCTTGCGGCGCGCTCAGGCGACGGCGTTCTCGAAGAAGCGCAGAAAGATCGGCTCTTCCTCGCGCCAGTTGTAGCGTGTGTGCGCCGCTTCCCAGGCGCGGCGCCGAGAGGCATCCAGCTCGCCTTCATCTGCAAGCATGGTATTCAAAGCGTCCGCAATGGTACGGGGCGACAGGTCGCCAAACAGTGTCCCGGTCCGCTCGCGTCGGGTCAATGCTCGCATCTCCGGCAGATCCGAACTCGCGGTCGCCAGCCCTGCCATCATGTATTCGAAGATTTTGTTCGGTAAAGCGGCTTCGGTGTTGAGGCAAGAATTGACGAAAGGACTAAGACCGATGTCGCAGTTGCTAGCGGCGGGGATGAGGCGCAGCACCGGCTCCGGCGACCGGAAGACGAGTCGACCGCCTAATCCGAGGGCGTCGGCCTTCTTCTGTAAATTAGTCTCATAACCACCAACACCGCGGAACTCGAACACCGCGTGCTCGACCAGTGGAATGGCTGCGATGATCTCGTCAAGGCCGCGATAGGGGTAGTAGGCGCCGTGATACAGCACGCGGCGAGGTGAGTTCCGCCTCTCAAGAAGCGAGGGCTCAACCTGGAGCGAGGAGTCGGGAACGTTGAGCACGGTTTGCGCTCCGCTCGCCCCATGCACCTGGGAGAGATAGGTCCCGATCGTGTCGCAGACGGTCATGATGCCGTCACTGCGCGGCGCCAGCAGCCCTTCTAGGCGGTGATAATAGTTGCGCCAGAACTGCGAGCGCATCTCGTTGGAGAGTTGCTCGGGATAGATTTCATGGGCATCGTAAATCAGTCGTGCCCCGCAGGCCTCCTTGAGCATCACCCCAGCAAGCAATGTGTCGAGATCGTTGCAGAACACGATGTCGGGGGCCAGTTTGGAAACGTCGCGGAAAATTGCGAGATTGATCACCGCTATCGAGCGGATTGCCGCGATCTCGTCCTCCAGACGCCGGCGCGGCCCCTTCTTGCCTCCCAAGAGGCAGCGTAGCGAATTGACTTGCTCCTGAGCCTCATCGATGAGACGGCGCAGCCCGCGCGCCCGGTCAAGCGACATTACGGCCGGGTGGGCTTGCTCGATGATTTCGCCCGCCAACGGCGACTCCGCCGCAAGCTGTGCCATAGCCATGTCGCTGTAATCGGAGGGGACGTCGATGCGCAGCAATGGCAGGCCATCGGCAGTCGTCTCCCGCCCGGGCGCATCCGAGACGAGGTGATGCACCCAGACATCGAAGTTGCGCGCTCGCAGGCTCCGGGCAGTGCGCAGCACGCGGGGGTCACGCCGTGTGTCGTTCAGATTGAGGATTGCGACTTTGCGCGCAGTGCTCATCGGCGTTTTCCGGATCGGGCCAGCGGCTCAACGAGCTGTGACCAGCGCCCGCTCTGGCGAACCATGCCGCGGGGATATGGCTCGAAATCCTCCTCGACGACCTTGATCGGATAGCGGCGGTCATGGAGATCGTATGCTGCATCTTCCGGTGCACGTGTCGGATCGAGCAGACGAAAAATCGCGGCCGATACAATATAGTCGCCGGCTCCGATCAGAAGCTCCCCCATGTCGAGCCGTATGGTCACACGGGCAGGGCCAGGTACCGGCTCCGGCGGAGCTTCGCGTGGGCTGATCAATTGGGTCGTGACCGCACCGTCCGGCCGATATATGGCGACGACACCGATCGGGCGGTCTTCGAGGCGGCCACACTCGATCTCGAATACCGCTGAGACGGGCTGCCCGGATACCAGCGTGCGCCGCTCTACGTCTTGAGCGTCGCGAAAATGGAAGTCGACGATACGAGCCACGCCGTCCCGGAGCGCCACGTCGGGGGGGGGAGAGGCAGCAGCCGGTGTAAACGCGTCGGGGCTCTCGATCGCTTCTGAATTGTCATCCTCATTCAGCTGGCTGGGCAGGTCCAATCGGATCGTGCGCCACCCTCCAGTCGGATCGGGGTCGATTGCGCCCAGGGCAATATAGCCGTCGAGCTCGGCATCCCAGCGCTCCACCAGCGTACGCGTGCTGCGCCCGGGAACAACATCGAGCTCGATCCAAGCGCCAGGAACGATCAGCGAGCGGTCGACTGTGAACGGGGCATGCAGGAAGGTGCCGCCAAAATCGCCGAATGCGCGCCCCAGGCGCCCATTTCTCGTCATTGGCGCAGCCCAGTTGGTCCGGTTGGCCTCGATTACCACCGCGACCTGACCAGCGACGTCGCGACCGCCCAGTGCAACTTCTCCCAATGTCTCTGCGCCGGCACCTACGCCGATGCGCGAGATATGCAATGCCTCCTTCGGGGCGATATCTCCTTCGCCGATCAGGCGAAATAGGGCACGATTGAGGCCGCCCGCTTGGACCGCACGGCGTGACAGGCGCATGGCACGGGCCTGCAATGCAACTTCCTGTTCCTCGCGGATGTGGGCCTGATAGGCGCGAGCGACACTCGTCATGTTGCCCTCCGCGCGCATGCAGCCTTGGTGAATCCAGACTCCGCGCTCGCACAGCATCAAGGCGGAGCCCATATCGTGGGAGACGAACAGTACCGTCGCACCGTGAGCTGTGATATCGCGCACGCGCTGCAGGCATTTGCCGAGGAAATAGGCGTCGCCGGCGCCGAGAATCTCGTCGATGATCAGGATGTCCGGCGGGCGCGCCGTCGCTGCGGCGAAGGCGAGGCGCGCATACATGCCGGCGGAATACTCCTTCATCGGCCTGTGGATGAAGTCGTCGAGCTCCGAGAAATCGATCACCTCTTCGACTGCCGCGGCCATCTCGGCAGCCGGCACGCCTTGGATCGCAAGCGAGGAACGCACATTGTCTAGCCCGCTGAATTCGGGATGAAAGCCCTCGCCCAGACCGAACAGCGCCTTGACTCGGCCATTGACGATCACCTCGCCGGAGGTGGGCGTCAACTCTCCGGAGACATGGCGCAATAAGGTCGATTTGCCAGCGCCGTTGCGCCCAACCAGCGCAACACGCTCGCCGCGCCTGATGTCGAAGCTCAACCCGTCAAGCGCCAAGAACTCGTCATAGCGCCCTTTCGGGACAGGAAAGCCGAGCAGACCCAATGCCCGCCACCCGTTGGTGGTGTAGCGCTGGTAGATCTTACGCAGGTCGCGGATCGAGATTGCAAACTCAGACAAAGTCGAACACCAGTGGCCGGAGGCGGCGGATCACATAGAATCCGATAAAAAAAACCGCCAACGAGATTACGGACATAATCGACAAGGTCAGAACGGAGACCGTTCCTTCGAACAGCATGTCCCGGTAGAGGAAAATGAATCCGGCCAATGGGTTGAAAAGTGCCAAGGTTGCGAGGCCAGCAGGCAGCATGTCCCGGGTATAGGCGATGGGTGAAATCATCATCAGCATTAGGACCAAGATGGGCAGAAGCTTCTGGATATCGCGCATGAACACGTTCAGGGTCGCGAGCAGCCAGACCAAACCAATCGAGAACATGATCTGGAGAACTACAACGATCGGAACCAGCAGTTGCGAAAGATGCGGGCCCTGTTTCCAAAGCGCTGCCGCCAGCACCATCATAAAGCCGGGTGCCATGGCGACGTAGCTCGCAACGACATCGCGCACCGGAAGTATCTCGTATGGGAACATCAGGTTGCGGACCATGGTCGCATTGCTGACGATGCTCCCCGATCCGACCGTCAGCGCTTCGGCAAAAGCCAAGAAGGGCACCAAACCGCAGAAGATCGCAAGTGTGTAGGCCTCGGGCGATAGATCGGGCACGCGCACTTGGAGCACGTGCACGAAGACGAAGGTGTAGACGCCCAGAAAAAGCAGCGGATAGAGTGCTAGGAAAAAGAAGCCGAACGCGCTTCCAGCCACCCTGTCGCGCAGGCTTTGACGCACCAGCGCAGCAGTCACCCGGCGCTGAGTGACGAGCAGGCTGAACGGGCCAGCTTTGACCGGATTCGACATGGTGCGGGTCACGGCGAGGGAATTGGTGCTTTGGAATCGATGGCGAGCGCCCGCCATGCGGCGGCACGGTCATGGAACATCTGATGCCAGAGTTCGAGCGAGAGCAAGCCCCAAGTCTTGCGCGAGAACGGCTGCGCTTTGTCGAAATTGGCGAGAATTGCTTCGCTATTGAAGAGGTCGCGCTGACGCGAGCGCTGCTGGTCGAAAATTTCGCCGACGAAGCCCTTGAGCGGTCCGGAGAACCATTCATTGAGCGGGACGGGGAAGCCCATCTTGTCGCGGCGCTCGACAATAGAGCGCGGCAGGTCGGGGCCGAAGACCTCTTTAAGAAAACGCTTCAATTGCCCACCCTTGAATTTGATCAACGCCGGGATCGTTGCCGAAAGCTCGACAATGGAGGCGTCAAGGAAAGGCACCCGCGATTCCAGCCCGTGCGCCATCGACATACGATCCTCCACCTGAAGCAGGGCTGGCAGCAGGCACTTGAAGTCGAAATGCGTCATCGAGTCGAAATAGGCTTCCTTGCGGACGTTCTTTTCGGAGTTGAAGATCGCGCCGAAGCGCTCTGCGACTCCACGCATATCGAGAGCCTGCCAATCGACCTCGTGGGTCATGTCGGCGGAGCGGTCGATCAGGGCGAGATAGCGTTGGTCGAGCGGCCCGAACAATCCTTTCGCAAAGAATTTGGAGAGGAGCGGCTTGTACTCGCGCAGCACGCTGAGGTTGGGGATAATGGACTCTGGCGTAACGACGAAGGCGCCGTCACGATAAGTGCCGTCGATCGCCGCTTTCAGCGACTGTTCGAGGTAAGCGACGAGATAGCGCGCATAACCGCCGAATAGCTCGTCGCCGCCTTGACCGCCAAGCACAACTTTAACATGCTGGGATGCAAGTCGCGAGACGGCGTATTGCGGAAACGAGCCAGGTCCGGCCACTGGAGCATCGAGGTGGTAGATGACTTTAGCAATGGATTGGCGAAAGTCATCGCTTGTTATATCGGCGACGTGGAGTTTCATGCCTCCCATCTCGCAGGCGGCACGTGCATACTCGCTTTCATCATAGCCCATGTGATCGGTAAAGCGACCATTAAAGCCTATCCGCGCGAAACTCGCTTCCCGGCTAGCCAGCAAGGCGACCAGGCTTGAATCGAAGCCGCCGGACACATAAGCGCCGACCGGTACGTCGGAGCGGAGATGAAGCTGCACGGAATCGAGCAATTCTTCGCGCAATTTCTGCGCAAACCAACGCTCGGTATGGTTCTCGTCCAGCTCGTAGGACACGTCCCAATACCGCTTTATCTCGAGGACGCCGTTCTCAAACGTTAGATAGTGGCCGGGCATCAGCTGTCTGACGCCGCGGAACAAGGTCTTATCACCGATCGTGTGCTGGAATGTCAGATACTCGGCGAGCGCGTCGGCATCCGTGGTGATTTCAGGCAGAAATGGCAAAAGCGCCTTCATTTCCGACGCAAAGCGTAGAACGCCGTTGGAAATGACGTAGTAGAAGGGCTTAATCCCGAAACGATCGCGTGCTGCAAACAGTCGATGCCCGTCCCAGATCGCAAAGGCGAACATGCCACGGAGTCGGCTTAGGCAATCGACGCCAAAAGCATCGTAAGCGGCCAGAATCGTCTCCGTGTCTGAGTGGGAACGAAACGTCCAGCCCGACGACAGCTCTGTCCGCAGCTCAAGGTAGTTGTAGATTTCGCCATTGTAACTGATGACGTTGCCAGACTGACCGATCATGGGCTGGCTTCCGGTCACGGACAGCTCGATGATCGTCAGTCTACGATGGCAGAGACCGCATTTCCCATCAGGTGAGACCCATTCGCCGGCGCCGTCAGGGCCACGATGAGCGATGATTCGTCCCATCGCTTCCAGGGACGAGTGCACTGCACGTGCCTCGCCAGCTGGTCCAACGATACCCGCAATTCCGCACATAGACGATCTAATCTCCGCTCGCAGCGCTGCCTAAGCCCGCTGCCGGAGCCCCTTTGCCATAGTTCAGCTTCCATGCCAAGAAAACTCCGCCCTTAATCCAATTCAAATATCTAAGAAAAAAATCTGGAATTGTCGCTGTTTTGTAAATAATCGTGAATTCATGTTAAGTATTGCTCCATTGGTCCGCCCCTATTAGGTGGCTCATTTACAGTCTAATGCATTGTCGGCTTTCCAGTCATGTCTGGTCATGGTTTTGGCGTTGGCACAATGGTGGTCGGCGCCGTTGGACGGTCCCCGGTTTCGTGGACAAAGCCGAGCCTCACGCCGAGGCGCGTTCGAACGCCTCGGGACTGATGCCGCCGAGATGGCTGTGACGGCGAGTTCGGTTGTAGAACGTCTCGATATAGTCGAAGACGTCGGCGCGCGCCAAGGCGCGGGTCTTGTAGATGCGTTTCTGGATCCGCTCCTTTTTCAAGCTGCTGAAGAAGGATTCGGCGACCGCATTGTCCCAGCAGTTGCCGCGCCTGCTCATGCTGGTTTCGAGCGAATGGGCAGCGCAGAACCGTTTGAAGTCGTCGCTGCCGTACTGGCTGCCCTGGTCGGAATGCACCAGGACACGCCCGTCGGGCTTGCGGCGCCAGACGGCCATGAGCAGGGCATCGAGGGCCAGTTCGCGGCTCAGCGTCGGTTTCATCGACCAGCCCACCACCTTGCGGGCGTACAGATCCAGCACCACGGCCAGGTAAAGCCAGCCTTGCCAGGTCCGGATGTAGATGATGTCGGTGACCCAGACCTTGTTGGGCGCGTCCACCGTGAAGGCTTGCTGCAAACGGTTGGGCGCGACGAGGGACGGGCGGCCGGCCAACGCCCGAGGCTTCCTGTAGCCACGGACGGCCCGGATCTTGTGGCGCCGCATGAGCCGCTCGACACGATGCAGGCCGCAGGTCTCGCCCACTTCCCGCAGGTCGCCGAACACCCTTCGGGCCCCGTAAATCTCGTGGCTGGCCGCGTGGGAGTGCCGAATGAGCTCCAGCAACCGGGCATCCTCGGTGTCGCGATCAGACACCGGGGCATGAAGCCATGCATAGAATCCGGCCCGGGCAACCCGCAGGACACGGCACATCAGCGTAACGGCATATTCATGCCGATTCTCGTTCATGAAGCGGTACTTCACTCGGGTTGCCTGGCAAAGTACCGCGCGGCTTTTTTTAGAAGATCGCGCTCCTCTTCAACCCTGCGCATCTCAGATCGCAGCCGGAGGATCTCGCTTCTGGCTTCCAGCAACTCCTTCGATTGCTGCTCGGATCTGTCGGGTTAAGCCGTCTTGACCCATTTATACAGACTATGCGCTGACACCCCCAGACGTGCTGCGACATCAGGACGGAGTAATCGCCTCTTCCTTGAACTCCGGTGCAAATCTCTGCGAACTCATGACCAACCTCCTATGCTCAAAGGATAGGTCGGCGGTGTCTAACGGACCGGGGGCAGTCCAGTCGAGACGTTCTTCAAGACGCTCAAGAGCGAACTTGTCTGGCGCACCGTCTTCCAGAGCCGCGCCGAGGCGACCGCCGCGATCGGCCGCTATATCGATGGCGTCTACAATCCCGTCCGGCGCCATTCGGCGCTAAACTTCATCAGCCCACTTCAGTTCGAGAGGCAGGCCGGGTAAACTCGAAAAAGCTCTCCAAAATCGCGCGGCAAGTCCACTGGCGGGTGCCGTGATGAGTGATTTGCTTCTGCTGAGCGAGCGGCAGATGGCGCGTATCGAGGGTTACTTTCTGCTGTCGCATGGAGTTCAGCGGGTCGATGATCGGCGGGTGGTGAGCAGGATCGTCTACGTGATCCGCAACGGCCTGCAGTGGAAGGACGCGCCGAAGGGCTACGGACCGCTCAGGACGCTTTACAACCGCTTCATCCGCTGGAGCCGGCTCGGCGTGTTCGATCGGATCCTTGCAGGATTGGCCGGCGACGGGCCGAAGCCGGAGCGGATCATGATAGACGTGACGCATTTGAAGGCGCACCGCTCGGCGGCGAGCCTGCTCAAAAAATGGGCTGTTCCGCGCCGTATCGGGCGCACGAAGGGCGGGCTGAACTCCAAGCGCCACACCGTCTGCGACGGCGAGGGCCGCCCGCTCGTCATGCTGCTCTCGGAAGAACAGATGAGCGACCATAGGGGGGGCAAGCCCCGTGCTGGCTGCCCCGCCGCCGGCCATAATTGTCATCGCCGATCGCGGCTACGAAGCACCCCGTTCCGCCAGGCGCTCGTCGCCAAAGGCATCGAGCCCTGCATTCCATCGAGCCCCCTTCGCAAGATCGCCTATCCCAACGACAAAGCCCTCTACCGCCAGCGCCACAGGATCGAGAACCTCCTCGCCAAACTCAAGGACTAGCGGCGCATTGCGACCCGCTATGACCGATGCGCACACACCTTCTTCTCAGCCATCTGCATCGCCGCCTCCGTCATCTTTTGGCTATGAGCAATGAGTCCTGAGCATAGGCGTGATCCTGCCGCGGATACAGCGCGTTGCGTTTAGCTTCCTTCTCCGCTATTTGGCGAGCAATGTTGCTGGGCACCCAGCTGAGCTCGATAGCTTCAACCAATATGCCCAGCCCTGATCTTTCGTTCTGCAATCAAAACGATCTCAATTTTTTTTCTCGTGCCTTTGCAGCACGATCTGGTCGTCCTCCGCGCATAGGGTTGGTATGCCGATCGGCGATCGCGGACGATCCTCGCGTGCGTCGGCAAGGCGATCTCTTTCAGGCCGCCGGCTGGGATGTCTTCGCAATTGGGCTGAGCGGTTCCCTTTCCCCCCAACCAACTTGGCCGATTCATGCCATTGAGCCCGAAATTCACGGACCAGCGGGAATGGAGGCCCGCACGACCCCCGCACGGACAGCGATCAAATCGATGTTGGCTGGCGGCGGCATCGTGCAGGCAGCCCGGGCAGTCTTCTCGCTGCTCCGCAGCGACAGGAGCGCGGCTATATGGCTCGCCAAACGAGCTTGGAGCAGTGTAGAGGGAGTTTTCACAGTGGTCGCACCAGCGCTCGCTGATGGCATTTATTGGCGTCGCAGTCCTGACTATCGCCGACTGCTGTCACTCGGCAGAGCGCAAATGGCGGATTTTTGGCTGGGCAGCGATTGGACAAGCCTTCCTATTGTCCAGCGCCTCGCATTGGAGGCTGGCGTCCCTTACGGTTATGACGCGCACGAGTTCGCGGTCGATGAGTACGGGCATAGCAGGCGTTGGCGGCTACTCCATCGGCCATTGGTACGCGCGATCGAGCGCAAAGGTGCGCGCGGGGCCGCATTTGTCGTGAGCGTGTCAGAAGGCATCGCTAAGCGCCTGATGCAAGCGCACGCATTGTCCGCCATCCCGACTGTCGTTCGTAATATACCAACTTACGAGGCGCTGCCGTTTCGTCCAGCACAGCCTCCCTATCGTATATTATACCACGGACTTGTCTCGCCCGGACGCGGACTTGAGAATTGCATTACTGCTATGGCGCTGCTCCCGGCCGGCATGACATTGACTATCCGCGGTCCGGCCGCACCGACTTATCGCGCCCATCTCGAAGACCTTGCCCGCAGTTGCGGTGCATCGCACAGGATCATTTTCGCGACCCCGGTGCCCATGGTCGAACTGGTAGCTCGCGCCAATGAATTCGATATCGGCATTTTCGCGATACCCAACCATTCAGAACAAAATACCTACGTCCTCCCCAACAAATTTTTTGAGTATGTCATGGCCGGCCTGGCGCTTTGCGTCTCCGATCTGCCGGAGATGACTCAGCTCGTTGGGGCTTACGGCCTCGGTGAGACTATCAGAAACACGGATCCGTCCTCGATCGCCACCGCATTAGCCCGCTTAGACACCAAGACCATCGAAGCTGCGAAAAAAGCCTCACTGCGTGCGGCCAGAGAACTCTGCTGGGAGGTCGAGGCTCGCAAACTCCTCGTCCTCGTCGAGCGCGCCGTCACGCAGGCCCGGACGCCTTCCAGAGGAGCGCTGAAGTAAGGACCAAACCTGCTGGAGTGCGCCCCTGCGGGTAGACAGGATCAGGCTGCGGATTTGACCATGAGCCGGGCGTGTTGATCCTCGAACTGCTGCGGACTGAGATAGCCGAGTGCGGAGTGCAGTCGGCTGGCGTTGTAGACCTGATCGATGAAGCGTGGAAGGTCGGCGGCGACGTCCTCGAAGGTTTCATAGGCCATCGGATAGACGGCTTCGACCTTGAGCGTCTTCATGAAGCTCTCGGCCTTGGCGTTATCGTAAGGATTGCCGCGGCGCCCCATCGATCCGACGAGACCATGGTCGGCAAGCGTCTGCCGGTAGAGCCCGGCGGCATATTGCGACCCGCGGTCCGTGTGATGCACGCAGCCGGGTGGCGGTCTTCGGCTTTCGATGGCCGAGCGCAGAGCGGCCAGCGTCAGCCTGACATCGATTGAGCGGCCGATGGCGTAGCCGACGACCTTGCGCGACCAGGCATCGAGGATCACCGCGACGTAGACGAAGCCCGTGGTGATCGCGACGTAGGTGATGTCGGCGACCCAGAGCTGGTTCGGCCCGTCCGGGACCATGTCTTTCGCCAGGTTCGGAAAGATCGGCAGGTCATGATCGCCATCGGTGGTGGCGACATAGCGCCGGCGCCGGCGCGGCTGGAGGTCATGCTCGCGCATCAGCCGTCGGATCCTCTTATGATTGGCGACGAAGCCACGGTGACGCAGCGCCGCTTGCATCCGTCGATAGCCATAGGCCTCGAAGCTGTCGGAGATCGCGACCATCGTCTCGACGAGCGCGGTGTCGTCGATGCTGATGGCCGGCTTGTCGTAGTAGGTTGAGCGCGCGATCCCCATCAGCCGGCATCCTTCTGCGACGGAGAGGCCGCGGGGCCGGTGACGACGGATGTAGCCGCGCTTCTCGGCCGCGGTCCGTGCCTCAGAGCCCCCTTTAGGAACTCGATCTCCAGGGCCTGCCTGCCGACCAGCCGCTCCAGTGCGGCGATGCGCGCCTCGTAGGCTTCGATCGTATCGGCGGCGTCGGCCTCGTCGTCGAAGGCGCCGGCCTCGAACTTCTGGATCCAGATGCGGATCAGGTTGCGCGACAGATCGTGTCGTCGAGCGAGGCTGTGGAGCGTCTCGCCCGCCAGGTAATCCTGAACCACCTGGCGCTTGAATTCGATACTGTGGGAACGATGTCGAACCATGGGCTTTCATCCTTCGAAAGCCCGGCTCCTCGGTCAATCGCCCGCCGTCACGCTGTCCGCCTCACGGGGCGCTCTCCATTCATAACTGGACTCTGCTCTCGCTGTGGTCCGTTCTGGACCGGGTTGCAAACTCGTTCGGGGTGAGGCCGCCAAGGCTCGTATGCGGCCGGTGGGCGTTGTAGGGTCCGGACCCATAAAATGATTGGCGTCGTGGGCTCGGTGTGATTCACGGCTTCCGGGAGGAAGCACGGATGAACCGGGATCGTTTCTGGCTCACGGACGCGCAATTCGCACGGATCGAGCGGCATCTACCGACGGATACGCGTGG
>NZ_JAFKFX010000020.1 GCF_017308075.1 Allobosea sp. | reverse complement strand
CGTCAGGGCTCTTCTCCAGCAGCCCGCGCAGGTTCATCATCTCGTCGGTCATCGGGGATCTCTCGGGTCAGGGTTTGCGTTCGCAACCCAAACCTAACCGGCAATCGCCGATGACCACCCGCAGCTACACCACCCTATGGGACACGACCATTGTCCTTAGCATATTGCGCGATGGCCTTTGACCTGAGACTCCTTTTTCCTCCGGCCTGAGGGAGAGTCTTGAGTTTCATTTCTGGCCACAGGCGGCCTGTTTTTCCAGCGCGGATTTGAGGGCGAGCTCGGCAGGCGTGACGTTGTCGAAGGCCGAGTAGGGTCGGTGCCAACGTCGACTTTAGGTAGCGGCCTTTGGCTTCTTCTTTTTTGCTTCGCCTGTTTCAAATGCCCGGATTTAGGGAAGGCACAGGCGATCATGGTCATAAGCGCGTGCCGGTGCAGCAAAGATGACCGCCGGACGCTGGCGTCACCACGCGTCAGTTCTTCACGGGAGAACTGTAAGCGGCGCTGGAACCAGCGCTGATTTGTCTAGTTTTGAGATGCCGTCGCTCTATGATAAATGACCTTTGCGGTTCACACTTCTCTTTCACACAGCAACCCAAACGGAATCCGAAAAAGCCTTTATAATTCAGTACTTAGGCAGCTCCGCTGGAGGTTCGAGTCCTCTCCTGGGCACCACTCTTTTTCCACAGCAGGAGAAAGAGCTAAGCATTGATAACGAGTTGGGTGGTATCCGCTTTGACACCGCGGATTGACACCATGGCTCTTTCAATGCCCCGACCCTTTGCTACCAAACAGGGTTCTTTCTATCTCAATGTGAAGGTGCCACTGGCCCTTCGCCCGCTCGCCAAGGGGCAGCGGGTCAGCCTGCCCGCGGGCGACCAGCATCACTCCGTCCTCGTCGGTGACAAGGTCGTCTTCTCGCTCAGGACAAAAGACCCCAAAGTCGCCAAGGAGCGCTTTCCCCTCGCGCTGAATGCCCTCAACGCCTTCTTCGAGTCGCTGGGCCGCCCGCCCCAGTCCCTCGGCCGGGCCGACGTGCGGGCGCTGGCCGGCGAGATCTACAAGCAAGCCGTCAGCGACATCGATCACGATGACGCCGTTGCCGACGAGGTCGAGGCCTATCGCGACGCCATTGCCGAAGCGACCCAGCACTACCTCAGCGAGGGCGCGAGCGAGAAAATCGCCGAACTCGAGGCCGCCATCGAGATGCCGGGCGAACGTGCCCTGCTGGCCTGGGGCCTGAAACACGGCGACCCGCAGATATCGCGCGAGGAGCTGCTGGAGCGCTATTTTGGCCCGATGGTCGATGAGGTGGTGGCGAAGTACCAGATGCGGGTCGATGCAGGCACGCGTCACAAGCTCCTGCTTGCCGCCGAGCAGCTTGGCCAGGACTTTATCGAAACCGCCGAGCGTCACCTGAAGCAGTTCGACTTCAGCGATCCGGTCGGTGAAAAGCGGCGGGCGAGCCGCAGCCATCCACCCTCATCGTGCGCCGGCTCGGGGGGGGGGCCAGTGGTATGTGTGCGGCTCACCCGACTATCTTGAAAGGTACGGCGAGCCCGCCGGCATCGAGAGTAGCATGTCGTCGGCTTTGGTCTCTCCTGTCGCGGCCATCATGCCGCCTTCAGGCAGAAACTCCACTTATCCGGACTGTCCAGTTTTCCCGAGCCAGCCCTCTACGGCGACTATCGCTCCTTCAAACTCAGAATATAGGCGATGAGATTTGCCGTTTCATCTGGCGTCAAGATCAGATTCGGCATTGTGGAGTGAGGTGTCTGAAGGAATGCATACAGCGCCATTGCTGTCATACCATTCGTACTCGCTATCGCGTCAAAGCGCGGCGCGTGCGGATCGGGCGATGCCGGCTGCCTGTGCTCCACCGCGTGGCAGGCTGCGCAAACCTCCCTCGCGAAAGCCAGCCCCCGTATCGGGTCACCCAACTGCTGTGCGCTCAGACATGCCGGCACAAAGCAGAAGACAGCGCCTGCGACGAAGCTCCGGAGATGCCCCATGATCGAGCCCTCGGTGTAGCTTCACTTTATCGGATCACACAGGGGATGGCCAGCCATTGACGCCGCTCCGAGCCCCCCGCGCAAGCGGGCTTCGAGCGCCGAATTCTAAGCGGTGCGCTCCGGGCAGACGGCGTGTCTGCCGCAGGAACGTCGAGAGACGGACATGGGGTGACTGGAACCGTTCGCCGATGTCGGAAGCGCCCCGCCTGACAGGTTGAAATCCGCCTCCGGCGCGCGGCATTATTTTGATTTTTCGCAAAGCAGGCCGCGCCGACGCATGCTCAAACTGCAACGCGGCTCATCGAGCATGAGCCGGGCTTCTATCGAGCTGCGCTGACGCGACGATCCGCACATGTGCGGCTCACCATCGTCTCACGGGAGGCCAACATGGCAGAAGCAGCGACCAGACTTCCGACCAAGAGTGAAGCGCGTACGCCTTCGACCTCTCCGACCGAACCGGTCGGCTTCGATCGTTTCTGGAGCGAGATGGAACGGTTCTTCGACAATTTCGGCACCGGCTCCGGCCGGCATCCGTTCGCAAGGCCGACCTTCGACCTGTCCCTGCCCCGCCTCGAACGCTGGGGAAGCGTGCCTGCTGTCGACGTCTCGAAGACGGGCAAGGCCTACGACATCACAGCGGAGCTTCCGGGCATCGCGCCGGCTGACGTGCAGGTCAAACTGTCGGATGGCGTGCTTACGATCAGCGGGGAGAAGAAGAGCGAGAAGGAGCGCAAGGATGAAGACGCTTATGTCTCCGAGCGTCGCTACGGCTCCTTCACCCGCTCCTTCCGCCTGCCCGACGACATCGTCGCCGACAAGATCGAAGCCAGCTTTGCCAACGGCATTCTGAACATCACGGTACCGCGGCAAGCGAAGGCTCAGCCGAAGGAAGAGATCATTCCCGTCAAGGCGGCCTGACTTTACCGGCAAAAGGCAGCCTGCGCCTGTCGCGCGATAGTTCCGGGCGCCGGCCACCATGTCGGGCGATTAGAGCATCTCTCGGGTCAATTGGGAGAAGGCCTATGATGTACACTGTGACGCTGCACCTTGCACGAACACCTGCATATCCGGACGGCAACCCCGGCTGCGGTTACGAGGTTCGTGCGCCACTGGACTCGGGGCTTCACCTCGACCCGAAAGCCTGGCAGCGATATCGGGGCAGGTGCCGCGTCAGACGTTTTTGGACGGGCGACCCCGATCGCTATGGCTGGCTGGTGCACAGGGCCGGCGGATCGGGTGGTGCGACCTGGTGCATCGACTACGACGATGCCGCCAGCATCACCGAAGAGCCCGGCTACCGGCTCGACGGGCATCGCTTCGCAGCAGGTGACTATATCTCGATCAGAAATGCCGAGGACGGAGTTCTGCTGCCCTTCCGGGTCGCCGCGCTGAAGCCGATACCGGCCCGCTCCCGAACGAGGCAGCGGGTGCACCGCTTGGCTTCGATATCTCATCAGCACGGCCAGGCGTGATAGCGCATTCAGAAGGTCGATTGCGATGACTTCAGGTTCGAGCAGTCGCAACTTCGCCAGCATCATGGTTTGTGTAGGATTGTCGAGCGCGGCCGAGAATCGTGCGGCGCTGGCAGCCTCGCTCGCCTCCCGGTTCGGGAGCCGGCTAATCGGCATAGCTGCCGAGCAAGTGGCAATCCCCCATCTCGAAGACGGCTCGGTCGCAGTGCGTTCGATCCTAGTCGAGAATGCGCGAAACGCCGCTCTGGACGATCTCGGGCAGGCAGAGACGAATTTCAGACGTGGCGCCGGCCAACTGCCGGATATTGAATGGCGCAGCGGTATCGAGGCACCGACTTCCTTCATCTTGAGCCATGCGCGCGCGGCGGACCTCATCGTCGTCGCGCGATCGGCTTCAGGTTCCGTCCGCCGGCTCATGACGATCGACCCCGGCGACGCCGTCTTGCGATTGGGCCGCCCGGTGCTCGTCGTACCGCAAGACAGCCGGGAGATTCTGGCCCGATCGATTATCGTAGCCTGGAAGGATACACGGGAAGCACGACGTGCCGTGCTCGATGCCCTGCCATTTCTCCAACGCGCCGAGACTGTGACCGTTCTTTCCGTTGGAGAGGAGGCAAGCGCCCAAGGCACAGAAGATGTCTGCGAGCATCTCGCAGGCCATGGCGTCGCCAGCCGGCCGCTGGTCCGCAAATCGCCCCCTGGTTCCTGCTCCGATGCCATTGTGGATGTTGCGCTGGAGGAAGGAAGCGACCTGATCGTGTCAGGCGCTTACGGGCACAACCGCATGCGAGAAAGAATCTTCGGAGGCGTCACGGCAGCTCTTCTCTCCGGTTCGCCCGTTCCCTGCATAATGTCGCATTAAGTCGCACCCGATACTTCGGACGAAAATCTATGATTCCACATCGGCCGCCTAAATAATCACATCAAAAATGACATAAAACGCTAAATTTCCCACCCCAAACAGCTATTGCCATGAGCGACTTGTCGCTCCGTGGAAACCTTCTGAATGAGTTGGAGTTCGAGCCATCGCAAAGGAGATCGAGCTGCACTTGCCTTTTTCGGGACCGCCGCTGAGCGTCGCTTGATCGACCAAGGTAATCAAGGCGCCGTCGAAGGATGCTTGTCGATCAGCTCCTCCTCGAGAAGCTCAAGAAGTTCGCATTGCGTTTCCAGAATACGAAGCCGTGCGTCGGCGAGCGTGAACCATCCGGCCCGGTCGATTTCGGGAAACTGCCACCGACGTCCACTGCCACGCGGCCATTCGATCTCGACCTCGCTGCTGCAACGCATGGTTTCCGTGTCGAAATCGCCCTCAAGCGCAAAGGCCTCGACGACTTTCCCCGCCCGTTGCCGAACTCGCCCGAGCGGGATCAGGACGCCTTCGGGCATGGTTCCCAGTTCTTCCAAGAACTCCCGCCGCGCGGTGTCCTCGGCAGCCTCGCCCGGCTGCGGCTCGCCCTTTGGAATGGACCAGGCGCCGAACTCCTTGTGCTGCCAGAACGGGCCGCCGGGATGAACGAGGAGAACCTCGCCCCTCCCGCCCGTGAGCCGATACATCAGGATGCCGACACTGCTCGAGGTCACTGAAATATCGCCTCCGCTGCCCGAATTTGCGGTTTGTCAAGGACCGCACCTGGCCCTGGGTGGAAACTCCCCACCGTCGCACGCTTCAGGCGGCTGAGACAATTCAGGAGGTTGCCATGCCGACGACGAAGCCTGTCTCGAATTCTTTCGTTGAGGACCAGGTTGGAGCGACCGCCATGGTCGACGAAGGGATGCAAATCGTCAAAGCGCAGCTCGCTTCCGCGACCGTGCTGCCGCAGAAGATCTGGGAGACCCAACTGGCGATGGTTTCGGAAGTTCTGGCCTTTATGGGACGGCGAATGCAGGCGCAGGCCGAATTGTACGCGCAGCTCGCTCGTTGCAAGGAGATCGCCCAGGCCGTCGATGTCCAGCAGGATTTCGCCAAGTGCGTCGGTGGAGCCTATGCCGACGAGGCCGAGAGACTGTCGACGCTCGCCCGGAAGAACATGGATGCCTGGACCGAGATCGGCTCCCAGTATCCGTCGAGCTGGACCGGAGATCAAAAAGCCGCAGCCTAGACGTCCGCTCGAAAGCCTGACCCAGCCGGCTTTCGCCCTCGGCCCGGCCGGCCTAGACCGCCGGGTGCCGCAACTGCGACGCAGCGATTACGAGCAGGAGCCGATGTTACCGGCGCTGCCGCAGAGCAACCCGATATCCGCAGCCTGGACGATGCGGACCAGGAAGGCTCTTTGGCCTATAGCCCCCGTCGCAGGGCGGTTCGTGAGAGGCTCCTGACCACGGCTCACCTCTGCAGCACATAGGTTCCGGGCGCATCGCAGAGTGCCTCGGAGCCTTTTGCGGCATCGCCGACGCTGGGAGGCGCGACCTGCTCGGACGACGACTGGCTGTGGAGCCATGCGGCCCAGGCGGTCCACCACGAGCCCTCGCGCGTCCGAGCGGCGTCGAGCCATTCGTCCGGGCCGAGGCAGGTATCGCCATGTTTCTTCAGCTTAATCCGATAATGACGCCCGGAATGGCCTGGCTCGCTGACGATGCCCGCATTGTGGCCGCCACTGGTCAGCACGAAAGTCAGATCGGCATCGATCAGCAAGTGCAGCTTGTGGACGGACCGCCAGGGGGCGACATGGTCGCGCTCGGTCGCGACGGCGAAGCTCGGCGTGCGGATGTTCTGGAGCGCGGCGGGCCGGCCTCCCACCATGAAACGGCCACTCGCCAGATCGTTGTCGAGATAGAGGCAGCGCAGATATTCGGCCTGCATGCGGTAAGGCATCCGGGTGGAATCGGCATTCCAGGCCATGAGATCGAACATCGGCGCGCGCGCGCCCATCAGGTAGTCGCGAACCAGTCGCGACCAGATCAGATCATTCGAGCGCAGAAGCTGAAAGGCCGCGGCCATTTGGTCGGCCGAAAGATAGCCGCGGTTCCACATCATGCTGTCGAGCATGCGCAGCTCGCTCGCATCGATGAACAGCGCGAGCTCGCCCGGCTCGCTGAAATCGGTCTGGGCCGCCAGAAAGGTCAGCGAGGCCAGTAGATCCTCGCCGTCGCGCGCCATCGCCGCTGCGGCGATGGCCAGAAGCGTGCCGCCCAGGCAGTATCCGGCGGCATGGACCCGACGCCCCGGCAAGATCGCCGCGATGCAATCCAGAGCAGCAATCACGCCGCTACGGCGGTAATCCTCGATGGCGAGGTCGCGATCATCGGCGTCGGGATTTCGCCAGGAGATGCAGAAGACCGTGTACCCCTCGCCGACGAGGTAGCGCACCAGCGAATTCTCCGGCGACAGATCGAGGATGTAGTATTTCATGATCCACGCCGGCACGATCAGGATCGGCTCGGCGTGGACGGTCGGCGTCGACGGCGCGTACTGGATCAGCTCGATCAGGTGGTTGCGGAAGACGACCTTGCCCGGGGTCACCGCCACGTTCCGCCCGGGGACGAAATGCTCGGCGCCAACGGGGGGTCTTCCGGCAAGCAGCCTTTGCGAATCCTCGGCCCAGTTCTTCCAGCCCTCGATGAAATTGGCGCCTCCGGTCTCGCGGGCGCGCTCGATCACCTCCGGATTGGTGAGCGGGTTGTTCGACGGAGAGAAGACATCGAGAATCTGGCGGGCGACGAAGGAAACGACCTCCTCGTGATGGCGTTCAACGCCCGGCACCTCGTGCGTGACATTGTGCCACCATTGCTGATTGAGCAGGAAGGCCTGCGCCATGAAGTTGAAAGGCTGGGTGCGCCATTCCGAAGCGGCAAAGCGACGATCGCCGGGCAGCGGCCTGATACAGGGATCGTCATCCGGCTGGGCGAGACAGGACAGGGCATGCCCTCCCAGACGGGCGGCCTTGCGCACGGCCTTATTGGCGAGTTCAAGTTGCTTGCCGGGGGCGGCCGCCAAATGGATGGCCCAGTCGAGATAGGCCAGCGTCAAGGCCGTCGGCGAAAATCCGCCGGTGAACTTCGCAGTCGCGGCTTCGCGCATGCGATCAATCGCTGAGAACGCCTCTTCGCCGAGCGTCTCTTCCCTAGCGATTTGCTGGCGCTGGAGCTTACGGGCCAAGCCGGTCGGTGGCGAGGAATGCATGACCTCTCCCTTCTAGACTTCCGCCAGCATGCGCTCCGAAAGCCACGCGCTCCTTGAGCTTGGTCAAAGCCGATACGGTCTCGCGCCGCTAGGTTTGATCGCGCAGAGCGGGAAACCCCCATGAAGGCGATGGTTCTGAACGCTGCCGGCCGCCCGCTCGTCGAAGAGTCGCGCCCCGATCCCCTGCCCGGCGCCGGAACACTGCGGATCAAGGTCGAGGCTTGTGCGATCTGCCGCACCGATCTTCATGTCGTCGACGGTGAACTGCCCGGTCTGCATTGCCCGCGCATTCCGGGCCATGAAGTCGTCGGCCGGGTCGATCTGGTCGGAACGGGCGTCGCCTCCGAACTGATCGGTCGGCGCGTCGGCCTCGGCTGGCTGGCGCATACATGCGGGTATTGTGATCCACTCCCGTTGAATTGGTCCACCCTGAAGTATGATGATGTGGAACGGCTCCGCTTTGCGGCATCGCTGATCCGGATTTGTGTTCCGGAGTGATGGTCATCGCGGAGGGGATTTTCCATGTCGCAGATTCAAGTTGTTGGCCTC
>NZ_JAFKFX010000043.1 GCF_017308075.1 Allobosea sp. | reverse complement strand
CTGAATAGCCCCTAGATTCCTGGACGCCTTCTTCCCTAATTTTGAGGCAAGGAGGCCATGATGGGGCCCGGACATTTTACGGACGATTTCAAGCGTGATGCGGTCGCGCAGATCACCGAGCGGGGCTACCCCGTTGCAGAGGTGTCGAAGCGGCTCGGGGTGAGCCCGCACTCGCTTTACGCCTGGAAGCGCAAGTTCTCGAAGCCGCCGGTGTCGCCCAGCGTTGACCAGGCTGCGGAGATCCGCCGCCTGAAGGCAGAACTGGCGCGGGTCACCGAGGAGCGCGACATCTTAAAAAAAGCCACCGCGTATTTCGCCAAGGATGCAAAGTGAGATACGCGTTTGTGGCCGAGTATCGCCGCCAGTTCCCGGTGCGGGCGATGTGTCGCTGCCTGCGCATCCAGCCCAGCGGTTTCTATGCCTGGCTGAAGAATCCGTTGAGCCGCAGAGCTCGGGAGGATGCGCGCCAGATCGAGCTTCTCGATAAGGCCTGGAAGGAAAGCGGTCGGGTCTATGGCTACCGCAAGCTGCATGACGACCTGCTCGATCAGGGCGAGACCAGCTGCGCCAACCGCGTCGCCCGCCTGGCAAGGCTGGCCGGGATCAAAGCCCAGATCGGCTATCGGCGCCGGCCGGGATCTCATGGCGGCAAGCCGTCGGTCGTGGTCGACAACACCCTGGCCCGACAGTTCGATGTCGAGGCGCAGGACAAGGCGTGGGTGACGGACATCACCTACATCAGAACCCAGGAGGGCTTCGCCTATCTGGCCGTGGTGATCGACCTGTTCTCCCGCCGCGTCATTGGCTGGTCGCTTCAGAGCCGGCAGGTCACCGATGTCGTGCTGCAGGCATTGCTCATGGCGGTGTGGCGACGGAAGCCGAAGACCACGGTCCTTGTCCACTCTGATCAAGGCTCCCAGTTCACCAGCATGGATTGGGCGGCTTTCCTGAAGCACCACAATCTTGAGCATTCGATGAGCCGGCGCGGGAACTGCCACGACAGGAGGCAAGGCAGGACGTGTTCGACTACATCGAGATGTTCTACAACCCAAAGCGCAAGCACGTCAGGAACGGGATGCTGTCACCCGTCGAGTTCGAACGGCAGCACAATACGTAGCACGACGGCGTCTACGAAACTCGGGGCTATTCACCCTGCGCAATACGGCGCTGCCTGCGTTGGAGGGGTCATGTGTCGCCGGGCCCGCGCCATTGCCTGACCGATCCGCCCACGCGCCCCTTCCCTTACGAAGGTGTAGATTGACGCACGGCCGCAACCACGTGAAATGATGCAATTGAGGGCCTACGCCGACATAATGGGAGCGTCACCACAGGCATTACCTTGGAACCGATCGAAATCTCGACACACGGACTTCCGATATCGCAGCAACTTGATGCATGGCAAGGATGGTTCGATACGGTCTTTGACCTTCATGTCTTGGAACCGGAACCAGGTTTCGCCGCCAAGAGCGTACATTGGTCGTTCGGCAGCATGTCACTGAGCCGGGTTGCTGCTCCAGCACTTCGGGCCGTCAGGTCGAAAGCTCTGCTGCGTCGAAATCCGGTCGACCATTGGGTTATCACAGTGGGGGGACGAAAGACGTTCGGCATCAGTGCAGGTGGCATCGCATTCGAGGTTCCGGCAGGCATTCCATTCGTCGCATCGCTGGGACAGGAATTGGTGAGCCAGCGGGCACAGGATGAACGGCTCCAGCTCTATCTGCCAAGGGACAGCTTCAGCGATCTGGCCTGCGTGCTCGACGCGGTTCAGGGAACGCCTCTGAACACGCCACTCGGGCGATTGCTCGGCGACTATATCCGCCTGCTTGAGCGGAGCTTGCACGACCTGACGACGGCCCATGCCCCGAAGCTGATGGAAGCCGTTAAGACGATGATACTCGCCTGCCTGTCGCCTTCGGCCGATCCTCAGGCTGCCCGGCAGATCCTGCTAAGCCGGCGCGAGAAGGCGAAGCAGGCCATCGTAAAGCATCTTCGACATCCCTCTCTTGGGCCGGAGAGCCTTTGCCGCGAGTTGGGCATGTCTCGCAGTCAGCTGTATCGCCTGCTCAAGAATGACGGCGGCATAGCGCAGTACATCCAGAGGCTGCGGCTGCTCCAGGCACATGCCGAACTGTCGGACGCCTCGAATGAAGGCTCCATCAGATCCATCGCTGAATCGTTCTGCTTCCCGGATGGTTCCAGTTTCGCGCGCGCCTTCAAGCTGGAATTCGGCGTCAGCCCGAGTGATGTGAGGGCAGCCGCGCTTGCCGGCCATGGCTCGATCGCGCGGCCCAGGAGCGTTCAGAGCTCGCAGTTCGGGACATTGGGCGATTGCCTTCGCCAATTCTGAGTTGGAGCGCCGAGCTCGCACTCGCCGGCTCGCTCCCCTGCCCGCAAATCCGCGGCCATTGCGCATTTTGATCGGCGCAGCATTGCGCTGATTGGCCATGGCGCCGAAAAACGGAACGAAACGGGGAAGGGACGCCCACCTGAAGAGGCCGTGACATCCCTTCCACATCACGGCAGGATCAAACCGTCGAGGGCCAGGGCATGAAGAAGTTTGCCATCGTGATGTGCTGCCTGCTGCTGGCGGGATGCGCAAGCGTCAGCAATTGGTCGAGCGCTCCTGGCGTCGATCCGATGCAAAGCGATGGGCACAGCTATGTGCCTGTCGGAGCGGGAACATACGACCCGCCACCGGATGAGCAGCGGCCTGTCAGCACCTGCACGATGAGGGGGCAGAACGTCATCTGCCGCTAGCTACCGCAGGCCGAACGACGCTTCAGATCATTCAGGCGCCGCCCTGACGGTGGCGCCTGGTCATTAGACGCTCTGACGAGCGCATCTCCCAACCAGATTTGTCAGGGGCAGCGCGCGGTAAACCTGCGGCCGTTCCGATCTTGATAGATGCAGTTGTTCGGGGTCGTAGCGCGGCCGATCAATGCACCGGTCACCCCGCCTGCGACGGCGCCTATCGCGGCGCCACGCCCCCCGCCCGCCGCTGCACCAATGAGAGCGCCGCCGCCCGCGCCGATCGCGGCACCGCCAAGGGTCCGCTGCGATTGAGAATCGGTATTGCAGCCCGCGAGGGCGATAGCGAGGCCAAGGAAAACGACAGTTCGAATCATGACGGCCTCTCGAGATGCCAGGGTGCGAGCACGGCTACGGAGAGATCATTATTTAGACCGGACGCTCAGAACCTCCATCGCGCAGCGTCCCAATGAATGTGCAATACGTTCCTAACCGCCGGATATCGCTCCACGGGGAGCTCTTGAATGTCAGCGCAGCGAGGAACGCATCGGACGCTTGCCTGATCGTGGACCTGCTGGCAGTGGCGTGCTGCCGATCTTCGCGGTGGATGGCCTGCGGCTGATCGAACGACTGACCCTGATGCTGCGCGCCAAACCGGCCTGACGCCGCTCCCTCGCCGGGCGACCGGCATAGAAGCCAAACCGGAACTGGCTCTTATCGGCCGCTGGACACGGTCCTAGGCAGCGATGTCGCGGCGCTCCGATGCGCCGCGTCGCTCACGCCAGGGTCGGAGTTCAAAGCCATGGCCATCAAGACCGAGGAGCTGAACCGGGATCACGCGGTTCCCAGCTTCGCAAGACGCTGGTTCGCCTCGACCAACCACAAGGATATCGGCACGCTCTACCTGCTGTTCTCGCTGGGCGCAGGGCTATTGGGCGGCTTCCTCTCCGTGGCGATGCGTCTCGAACTGCAGGAGCCCGGCCTGCAATGGTTCAGCAACCCCCAGACCTTCAACGTCTTCGTCACCGGTCACGGCCTGATCATGATCTTCTTCGTGCTCATGCCGGCCCTGATCGGCGGTTTCGGCAACTGGTTCGTGCCGCTGATGATCGGCGCACCGGACATGGCCTTCCCGCGGATGAACAACATCTCGTTCTGGCTGCTCGTCGGCGGCTTCGTCCTGTTCGTCATCTCGATGTTCGCGGAAGGCGCGCCCGGATCCCGCGGCGTCGGCGGCGGCTGGACCATGGTGCCGCCGCTCTCGGTCGCCGGCCATCCCGGCCCGGCCTTCGATTTCGGCATCCTGGCGCTGCATATTGCCGGCGTGAGCTCGATCCTCGGGGCGATCAACTTCATCACGACGATCCTGAACATGCGCGCGCCCGGCATGAGCATGCACAAGATGCCGCTCTTCGCCTGGTCGATGCTGGTCACCGCCTTCATGCTCCTGGTCTCGCTGCCGGTCCTCGCCGGCGCGATCACCATGCTGCTCACCGACCGCAATTTCGGCACGACCTTCTATGATCCGGCCGGCGGCGGCGACCCGCTCCTCTACCAGCATCTGTTCTGGTTCTTCGGCCACCCCGAAGTCTACATCATGGCGCTGCCGGCCTTCGGGATCGTCAGCCACATCATCTCGACCTTCTCCAGGAAGCCGATCTTCGGTTATCTCGGCATGGCCTATGCGATGGTGGCGATCGGCGTGGTCGGCTTCGTGGTCTGGGCGCACCACATGTTCACCGTCGGCTTGTCCCTCAACACCCAGGCCTATTTCACCTTCGCCAGCATGGTCATCGCCGTGCCGACGGGCATCAAGATCTTCTCCTGGGTGGCGACGATGTGGGGCGGATCGATCCGTTTCACCGCGCCGATGTACTGGGCGCTGGGCTTCATCTTCGTCTTCACCATTGGCGGCGTCACCGGCATCGTTCTGGCTAATGCCGGCATCGACCGCACGCTGAACAACACCTATTACGTCATCGCCCATTTCCACTACATTCTCTCGCTGGGCGCCGTGTTCATGATCTTTGGCGGCTGGTATTACTGGTTCCCCAAGATGTCCGGCTACATGATCCCCGACTGGATCGGCCGGCTGCACTTCTGGATCGCCTTCATCGGCTCGAACATGCTGTTCTTCCCGATGCATTTCTCCGGCATCGCCGGCATGCCGCGCCACTATGTCGATTACCCCGACGCCTATGCCGGATGGAGCCGCATCTCCTCCTTCGGCTCCTATATCTTCGCCGCAGGCGTGATCTTCTTCCTGTTCGCCATGCTCTATGTCGTCCTGATCCGCCGGGAGCCGGCGCCGGCCAATCCCTATGGTGAAGGCGCGACCACGCTGGAATGGACCCTGCCCTCGCCGCCACCCTTCCATCAGTACGCGACGCTGCCGAAGGCGCCTTCCGAGCCTTGACGGCCGGCCGCGCCGGCGCGACCGACCCCAGCCCTCCTTCGCATCGGCTCCGCTGCGTCCCGGCGCAGCGGCGCACATGCTCCCGGAAAAGACCATGATCACGAAGAATCTTCGCCAACTGCCCGTCCCGGCGCGGTCGATCCCGGTGCCCTCCATGGCGCTTCCCGGCGATTATTTCGCCCTGATGAAACCGCGGCTGATGTCGCTCGTGATCTTCACCGCGCTGGTCGGCATGATGTTGGCGCGCCAGGGCCAGCCCGTGCTGGTCGCATTGTGTTCCCTCCTGGCGATCGCGGTCGGCGCCGGAGCCTCGGGCGCGCTCAACATGGTCGGCGATGCCGATCTCGACCCTCTGATGAGCCGGACCCGCCAGCGCCCGATCCCGGCCGGGCGGGTGACGCGCGACGAGGCGCTGGGCTTCGCGATCACCCTCGCCACCGGCTCCGTCATGGTTCTCGGCCTGGTCGCGAACTGGCTCGCGGCGCTGCTCCTGGCCTTCACCATTCTCTTCTACGGCGTGATCTACACGCTCTGGCTGAAGCGCTCGACACCGCAGAACATCGTCATCGGCGGCGCGGCAGGCGCCCTGCCCCCGATGATCGGCCAGGTCGCCATGACCGGCCAGATCGACCTGATCGGGATCAGTCTGTTCGCCATCATCTTCTTCTGGACGCCGCCGCATTTCTGGGCCCTGGCGCTGATCAAGGCCGATGATTACGCGCGCGCCGGCATTCCGATGATGCCGAACGTCGCCGGCACCAGGTCGACGCACCGGCAGATCCTCGCCTACACCCTGATCCTCGTCGGCGTTTCCTCGAGCCCGTATCTCCTCGGCTTCGGCGGCATCGCCTATCTTGCCGTCGCCGGCATCGGCGGCACGGCGATGCTGCTCTGCGCGCTGGCCTTGCGCGACGACGTCGAGCACCGGCGCGCCGATCGCGCCGCCGGCCGGCTCTTCGCGGTGTCGATCCTCTATCTCTTCGCGCTCTTCGCGACATTGCTTGTCGAAAGCACCGTAGCGGGCCTGCGCTAGCGAAACGCAGGCGCCGTCCGACAGCAAATTTTCACGCCGATCGCTGCGGCATGGCGCGAGAAAGGAAGCAATCTTGCTGGTGATCTCAATCCAGAGTCAGGTCGTGCACGGCCATGTCGGCAACAGCGCGGCCGTCTTTCCGATGCAGGCGAAAGGCCTCTCGGTCGCCGCCGTTCCCACCGCCCTGTTCTCGAACCATCCGCATTACCCGACCATGCACGGCCAGATCCTCGGCCCGGAACTCGTCGCCGGTCTCCTGCGCGGCGTCGAGGAACGTGGCCTGCTCGACAGCGCGGCGGCGATCATCACCGGCTATCTCGGCTCTGTCGCGAATGCCGAAATCATCGCCGATTTCATCGCCCGTGCCCGGCAGCGCGCCCCCGGGCTGCTGCATATCTGCGATCCCGTGATGGGCGACGACGATCTCGGCGTGTTCGTTGCGGAGGGCCTGGTCGAGATCTTCCGCGAGCGCCTCGTCCCGCTGGCCTCGCTGATCACGCCCAACCGATACGAGCTCGAACTGCTCGCCGGCACCGAGGCCCGCTCGATGGACGGCATCGCCGACGCCATGGCGACGCTTTGCCGGAATGGCACCCAGGCGGCCGTCGTCACCGGCTGCGTGCTCAACGATACTGCTTCCGGCTCGGTCGAAACCGTGGCCTGGTCGCCGACGGGCATGTCGCGCACCGCGGTGCGACGCCTGCCGATCCGCCCCTGCGGCACGGGCGATCTGTTCACCGCACTGCTGACCGCCCGCCTCTGCGCCGGTGAGGCCTTGTTGCGTGCTGCCGAGGGCGCCACGATGGAGGTTTTCTCGGTGCTTGAGCGCACCCAGGCCTGCGCCACGGCCGAAATGGCGATCACCGGCTTCCGCTTTGCCGATCGGCCGCTTCCGGAGCCCGCCGAAGCGGCCGCTTCATAGCGGGTATGCAGGATCGGGCATTTCCGGACGCGGGCGGCGGCTCGACCTTGCCAGGTGCGATCGGGGCGAAGACATCGGCGAGCTCCGCCGCTGGCGAGAACGGCCCGCTGGAGGCGGACGCGAATTGACCTATCTGATCTGGACCTTGCCGGCCCTGGCGGTGATCGGCGCAATCGCCAGCGGCCGGGTCGGCACGCTCGCGGCCTCGGTGATCGGCATCGCGCTTGCCCTGATCGTCGCGCTCACCACCGCGCCGGTCGACTTCAAAGCAGCGCAGGCCGGCATCGCCATGCTCCGCGGCGCCTGGATAGGCTGGGTCGTGGTTCCCTATATTCTGGGAGGCCTGCTGTTCTGGCAGATGGCGATGCGTCCGGGCGACAGCGTCGTCACGGAGGAGGCGCGGATCGGCGGCGAAGCTGGCCGGCGCCGATTGCTGTTCAGGGCCTGCTTCCTGATCGGCCCCTTCGCCGAATCCGCGACCGGCTTCGGGATCGGCATCATCGGAACCCTGCTGCTGATCCGTCGTCTCGGGCTTTCGCCGCTCCATCTGGTCTGCTTCTCGCTGATCAGCCAGACCATGATCCTCTGGGGCGGCATGGGCAGCGGCGCCATCATCGCCGCAGCCTATGCGCGGACCGACCCGACCACGCTCGCGGTCCATTGCAGCCTGTTCCTCGTCGCCTTCAACCTTTTCTGGCTGCCGCTCTATTGGCGCCTCGCCGCCCAGGCCGGCATCGCAGCGGAGGCCAGCGAGAAGCGGAGCGAGGCGCTCTGGCTTGCAGGCAGCGTCGCGCTCCTGATCGGCGCAACGGCGCTGATCGGCCCCGAAACCGCGATGCTCGGTGCCTATGGGCCGATCATCGCGCTGCGCTACCTGATCGATGAACGGCCGGACCGGCGTCGCTTGGCCGAAGTCTTCCGCAAGGTGCTGCCCTTCGTGTTGCTGATCGGCTGGCTGGTGATCACCAGGCTGTCGCCGCCGCTGCACCGCCTGCTCGAGGACAGCCTGCGGCTCTCGCCCTTCGTCGGCACGCCGTCCTGGTCGCCGCTCTTCCATGCCGGGACGTGGCTCGTGGTCGCTGCCGTCCTCACCGGACTGCTGCGCGGGCAGGCCGGCGCCCTGGCCAAGGAGGCGCAGGCCGCCTGGACCACCGGACGGCTCGCGGTCCTCTCCGTCATCGCCTTCTCGATGATGGCCGAGATCCTGTCGGAATCCCGGATCGCCAGCGGTCTGGCGGAAGGGCTCTATCACCTGTTCGGACGCTGGGCGCTAATCCTGACGCCACAGATCTCGGCCGTTTTCGGGGCGCTCGCCAACAGCGGCAATGCCGCAAACGGCCTCTTCATGGTGTCGCAGGTGAGCCTGGCGCAGGAAGCGGCGCTCAATACGGCCGCGGTCGCGGCGCTCCAGCATAGCGCCGCCCTGTCGCTCAACATGGTCTCGCCAGTGCGCATGTCGATCGTCTGCGGCCTGGCCGGCACCCCCGGCCATGAAAGGGAGGCCTATCGCGCCATGACCCCCTTTGCGCTGGTCGTCATCGGCGTCCTCCTGCCGGCCTCGGTGCTGATCGCGCTGCGGCTGGTCTGAGCGCCGCGGCACGGCCAAGCGCCCAGCTGGGGTATTTCCGCGTTTGCCCGAAACGCGAAAATACCCCAGCTCGTTATTTTATCGCATTTTCTTCATGCGAACCGGTGTCCGCTTCGCTCGAAAATGCTCAGGGCATGGACCGGGCGAGGATATCGATCGCGCGCATCTGTTCGCGCTCGTCCAGGCTCGCGAAACCGAGCCGGAAAGCCTCCGGGGGCCTGGCCGTCTCGAGCTCGAAGTTCAGCCCGGGGAGGACGGAAAGGCCGAGCCGCGCGGCGTTCGTCGCCCAGGTCTCGGCGCTGATCCCTCCCAGCAAGCGCAGCCAGATCGCCAAGCCGCCAGCCGGCAGCGAGAACTCGGCGACCTGCGAGAATCGCTCCGCCAGCAATCCCGCCAGATGGTCGCGACGACCGTGATAGATGCGGCGGGCTTTGCGCGCATGCCGCTTGATGGTGCCATCCGCCAGCAGGTCGGCGAGCGCGTTTTCGAGTGCGAGATCGCCCTGACGGTCGAGCGAAACCCGGCGATCCGCCATCGGCCGGAGCAGTTTCGGCGGTGCGACCGCATAGCCGACGCGGATACCCGGCGCCAGCAGCTTGGAGAGCGAACCCAGATAGATGATCGGCAGCTCGTCGCTGGCGCGCGCCGCGAGGGGGAGGATCGGCCGGCCGTCGAAGCGATACTCGTTGTCGTAGTCGTCCTCGATCACGACCAGGGAATACTGCCGTGCGATCTCCAGCAGGCGCAGGCGCCGGGCGGCGCCCAGCGTCACCGTGGTCGGGTACTGGTGATGCGGCGTGACATAGACCGCGCGCAGATTGCGGTTGCCGTTCGCCAGCCTCTCGAGCGCCTCGACATCGATGCCGCCGCCATCGACGGGGACGCCGATCACCGAAATGCCGGCGGCGCGGAAGGCCGACCAGGCCAGCGGATAGCCCGGCCGCTCGACGGCGATCGCGGTGCCGGGTTCGGCGACCGCGGATGCCGCGAGGAACAACGCCATCTGGCTGCCCCTGGCAACGAGGATGTCGTCGGCCGAGCTCGCCAGCCCGCGCTCGTCGCGAAGATAGGCCGACAGCGCCTCGCGCAGCATCCCGCTGCCGCGCGGATCGCCGTAAGACCCGCCCGAGGCGAAGGCGTGGCTCATCAAGGCCCGCCGGAAAGCCTGCGCGAAGGCCGTCGTCGGAAGCAGGCGGACATCGGGATAGCCGTCCGAGAGCTTGAGCATCGGACGTCCGGCCGGGCGGGGCGCCGCCGGCTCCGGTACCGGAACGCGGCGAGCGGGCGGCGGCGCGCGAATACCGTCAGGAAGATCGGTCGCGACGAAGGTCCCGCGCGACGGCTCGGTCGCGAGCCAGCCCTGCATGGTCAGCTCATGATAGGCGGCATCGACGGTGTTGCGGTTGAGCTGGAGCGCCCGTGCCAGCGCCCGCGTTCCCGGGAGCGGGCTCCCCGGCTTGAGCCGGCCGCGATCGATTTCCTCGATAATGGCGCGGGCGAGCGCCAGGAAGATCGGCTCGCGTCCCTCGGGCCTCACCTCGACCGCGAGTGTCGTTCCTTTTCCCATAGATCACACCACAATGCCCACATCACCCGATGCGCCTGGCTTCGTTTCGCTGCCACATCGCAGCCGGATGATGCAATGAGCCATGATGATCTAATTTGGCTGGGCCGGATTGCGATCGAATTGCACGCTTCCGGCCCACCACCGGCGGCAGCGAAACGCCGCCGGACGGGGCCATCTGCTCTGCCATCGAGGATTTCACGACGCACCTCACAGCCCGGCGGCGGCGATCCGCCGGGCCGTCGCCCTCATGAGCGCAGGGCGAGGGATGCCGGCCGACCGCGCCGGCGGCTAGAAGCCGCCATGCGCCTTGATGGTCCGGCGCGCGTAATAGGCGAACGCCACGCTGTTGCGCTTGGGCGTATTGATCCAGTCGCGTGCCTCGGTCGCCAGCGCCGGGTTGATCGGCTGGATCGCACCGGCCGCCATCGCAGCCAGCTGCATTTTGGCGGCCCGCTCGAAGGCGAGCGCGATCACGCAGGCTTCCTCGACCGTCCGTCCAGCCACCAGCAGGCCGTGATGGGCGAGGAGGAGTGAGCGCTTGTCGCCGAGCGCACCGGAAATCAGTTCGCCCTCATCATTGCCGACCGGCACGCCCGGCCATTTCGGCACGAAGGCGACATCGTCATAGAGGATGCAGTTGTCCATGTGAGAGACCTCGAGCGGCGTCTCCAGCATGCTCAGCGAGGCCGTATGGAAAGCGTGGCTGTGCACGATGCAGTTCACATCCGGCCGGGCCCGGTAGACCCAGGAATGGAAGCGGTTGGCGGGGTTGGGCATCCCCTCGCCTTCGACCACCTTCAAATGCTCGTCGACGACGAGAAGATTGGCCGGCGTGATTTCATCGAAGCCGAGGCCGAGCCGCTGCGTGATATAAGTGCCCGGTGCTTGCCTCACGGTGATCTGGCCGGCGAGTCCGGAATCATGGCCGTTATGGAAGAGGATACGGCAGGTCAGCGCGATCTTCTCGCGCAGGGAATAATTCCCCTCGTCGAGATGGGACCGCATCGCTTCCTGCGAGCGCTCCATCAGGCTGGCCTTGTCGAGCGTGAAACTGTCTTCGGTCTGCATGGTCAAATTTCCTCCGCATGCTCGTTGAGGTCCGGGCGCCCCGGAAAGAGGGGCTGATAACCGGGCAGGGCCTCGAAGCGCCCGATCCAGTCGGACACCGCCTCGAAACGCGGGAGATCCAGGCCCGCCATGCGCGCCAGCCGGCTATAGGGATAGAGCGCGACATCGGCGATGCTGGGCTGGCCGGCGCCGGCGACCCAGCCCTCGCTTCCGCTTTCCAGAAGCCGTGTATTCAGGATCGAGAGCGCCTCTTCGGCCTGTCTCTGCCAGGTGGCACGCTGCTCGGCGGCCAGCGGCCAGTCCGGGTGGATCGCCAGATGCAGCCGCAGCTGGGCCAATGGCGGCATGTGCCGGCTTTGCTCGAAGGACAGCCAGCTCATCACCTCGGCCTGCTCCAGCCGATCGGCAGGCCACCAGGGCGTGCCGGCCGACAGGAAGAACAGGATCGCCATCGATTCCGGGATGGCGCTCCCGTCCGGGAGTTCGAGGAGCGGGACCTGGCGAAACCGGTTCAGCTTCGCGAAGGCCGGCGTCCCGAGATCGCCGCGGTCGATCGAGAGCGTACGCCGCTCCAGCGGCTGCCCCAGCAGGCCGGCCATGATCCTGATCTTCCAGGCATTGCCCGAGCGCTGCGTGTCGTAGAGACGTATGACGGGCGCATTCATTTGAGGCTGATCCTGGCTGCGGCAGTGACCTTCGACCAACGCTCGGTCTCGGCCGCGACATGCTCCCGATAGGCTTCGACGCCGAGCGGCATCGGCTCGATGCCGAGGGCGCGCAGCCTTTCGGCGATGGCCGGATCGGCGAGCACATGCCCGAGCGCGTCGGCCACCTTCGCGACACGTGCCGGTGGGGTACCGGCTGGTGCGAGCAGCGCATTCCAGGAGCCGATCTGCAGGCCCTCGAGCCCCTGCTCGGCGGTGGTCGGCACCGAGGCTGCGGATGGATTTCTCTTGGGCTGGGCGATCGCGATCGCCCTCAGGGCGCCATTCGCGACCTGCGGCATGACCACCGGAATGGCGTCGAACACGATGTCGATCTGCCCGCTCAGGGCGCTGTTGACCGCATCGCCACCGCTCTTGAACGGCACATGGACGATATCCAGCCCGGCCAGGAGCTTCAGCAGCTCGAGCCCGAGATGCGGCGAAGTGCCATGTCCTGCCGAACCGAAATTCAGCTTGCCGGGCTTGCTTTTCGCCTCCGCGATCAGCGCGGGCAGGCTGTCGAGCTTGAGCGACTGCGCGACCGCGAGCACATAGGGAGAATTGCTGACCAGTGACACCGGAACGAAAGCGGCGGGATCATAGGACAGCTTCGGATAGACCATCCTGTTGACGACCTGGGTTCCGACCGTACCGAGCAGCAGCGTGTAGCCGTCAGCTTCGGCGCTCGCGACGACCTGAGCGCCGATGCTTCCGCCGGCGCCCGGACGGTTTTCGACGACGACGGATTGTCCGAGCCGCTCGGTGAGGCCTTGGGCGACCAGCCTCGCAACGACGTCGGTGATGCCGCCGCCGCCGAACGGGACGATGAGCTTGATTGGACGCGTCGGATAATCGGACTGCGGAAGAACCTGGCGCGGCCAGCCGGCCGCGAGCATCGCGGCCGAAAATGTCAAGATTCGGCGATTGAGCATGATGGACCCCCCGGTCTTTTGGTTTTAGCGAGGAGGACCAGATGCCGTTACGGCGTCTTAGTCAACAAGTTTCTTGTAGGCAACAATGTCACTAAGCTTCAAGTTGCTCCGGCTGCGGGCAAATCTCACCCTCGAAGAGGTGGCCCAGGCCGCGGGCGTCACGCGCGGCTATCTCTCGAAACTCGAACGCGGTCTGGTGAAGCCCTCGGTCGGCTCGGCGCTCAAGCTCGCAAAAATCCTCAACGTCCCGGTCGAGGATCTCTTCGGCGACGCCAAGACCGAGGAAGCCATCGTGATCACGCGGAGCGAGGCCGCGAGCCCGCTGGCGGACATGATGGGCGCGCCGCGTTTGATCGCCAGCACCCGCGGCGGCCATAAGATGATCGCCTTCGTCGTCCGGCCGGGCTTGTCCGAGGAGCCCAATCACCCGATGAGCCAGCACGAGGGCGACGAGTTGCTCTACGTGCTGAAGGGCCGCGTCGGCTTGCAGCTACCGAGCCGCAGCGAGGAACTGGAGCCCGGCGATTGCGTACAGTTCAACGGCGCCATGCCACACAAGCTGACATCGCTCAGCGGCGAGGAGGCCGAGGTTCTGATCGTCATCCGGATCGAGTAACCGGGAGACTCTTGGCGCTTGGTCTCGACGCCCGGCGCCGAGCGACGATGGCCCGTTCTGCCTTGCGCCGGCAGCCGCTAAGCGGCCTTGCCCGCGAAGCGCTGCCAAAGCGAGGCCTGCGCATCGGCCGGCGCCTCCTCGTGCTCGGCGCAGGCGAGCCGCAGATGGCGATCGCCGAAGGGCGCATCGACATAGGCACAGTGATGGGGAGCGGCCCCGTCGGCATGGGCGAAGGGATGGAAATAACGGCAGGTGACGCACATCCGCTGCTGCGGCACGTCGCCATGAAGCTGCAGGGCCCGGATGACCTTGACCAGGCAGCGCAACAGGTCCGCCTGCTCCCGGGGTTCGAGCGAGTCGACCGCCTGGGCCAGGAAATCCGGCCAGTCGCGCGTGCGATCGGCGAGGTCCTCCCCGGCCGCGGTCAGAAGCAGCGCGATCGAGCGCCTGTCCGGCCCCGGAGCCTTCACCGCGAGCCCCTTCTGGACCAGGGAGGTGACGGCTTCGCTGGCGGTCGGCGCGGAGATGCCGAGCATGCCGGCGAGTTCCGCCAGCCGCATGCCATCGGGCGCTTCCCGCAGCAGGCCGAGCGCCTGGCCCTGGGTTGGCGTCACCCCTGCCGCACCCGCGCCTTTCCAGGCGTGGCTGCGCAAGACTCCGCCGATCTTCGCCAGCCCAGCCGTCACCCGTCGCGCGATCGGCTCGCTTATCGCATCGAAAATCGCGGCCAAAATTCGGACTCCTAATTTATCATTGACTGACGTCGATAATAGAATTAGCACTCCTAATATTTCATGTCGATCTATCATCAGGCATGAGCGGGAGAGCCTCATGAACGGCATCGGCTTCCATTCGCCGCGACCTTGCGTCTCCCACGCCTGCAACGTCGCCAGCGGTTGATCTCAGCCTGCACGCCCCGGACGCAGTGACGGCCCGACCTCCCACCCAGGCGAGACCGATATAGGAGACCCCATGAGCCCCCAATCGCAGGTTGCGCCGGACTGGGAGATCGAGCGCTGGTTCAACACGCCGCGCCCGGTCGATCTTGCATCCCTTCGCGGCAGGGTCGTCGTCGCAGGCGCCTTTCAGATGCTCTGCCCCGGCTGCGTCTCGCATCTGCTGCCGCAATTGGCGCAGGTCCACCGGATCTTCCCGAACAAGCATGTGCAGGTGATCGGTCTCCACACGGTCTTCGAGCATCACGCGGCGATGCGGCCGGTTTCGCTCGAAGCCTTTCTCCATGAATACCGGGTCGCCTACCCTGTCGGCGTCGACCGCGCGACGGGACCGGACGATCCCCTGCCCATCACCATGCAGCGCTACCGGATGCAGGGCACCCCGACGCTGCTTCTCATCGACAGGGCCGGCCGCTTGCGCCGCCAGGTCTTCGGCCATTTGCCCGATCTGCAGCTCGGCGCCGAAATCGCAGCCCTGATCGGCGAGCCCCCGGATACCTCGCTCGTCGCGGATCCGAACGGCGCCGAGAAGGACGGCTGCTCCGAGACCGCCTGCACGATCGGATAGCCCGACTGGCAACCGCCTACGGCAGAACCGGACACGCAAGAAACTGCGACATTCGGCACAGATTTGCGTCCATTCTGTCGCGAAGACCCTTCCGGCCTATCGAAATTCGGCGACCCGGACCTGCCGGCCAGCCCCCGGGGCCGGTACGAGCGGCGTTCCAGACGCTGCCTTGCCGGAGGATTCGCTCTTGTCTCATCTGAAACACGTCGGGGCGCCATGCCCCGGATTCGACCAATCCTCCCATGCGAGGCGCCTTGGATGACCCGTCCTCTGCTGCCCGTCGCCTCGCCCTTTGAACTCGCCTTCGAATTCGGCCGGGGAAGCTGGCTCTATTCGCAGAGCGGCGAGCGCTATCTCGACTTCGCCTCCGGCATCGCCGTCAATGCGCTCGGCCACGGCCATCCGCGCCTGATCAGGGCGCTCAAGACCCAGGCCGGCAAGCTTTGGCATACCTCGAACCTGGTCCGGGTGCCCGAGGCCGAAAGGCTGGCGCAGCGGCTGACCGAGGCGAGCTTCGCGGATGTCGTCTTCTTCGCCAACTCCGGCGGCGAGGCCAATGAGGCCGCGGTCAAGATGGCCCGGAAACATCATTCGGCGACAGGCCGGCCCGAGCGCTACCGCGTCGTGACCTTCGACGGCGCCTTTCATGGCCGCTCGCTGGCGATGATCGCCGCCACCGGCTATGCGAAATATCTTGAGGGTTTCGGCCCCAAGGTCGACGGCTTCGATCAGGCCGTGCTGGGCGACTGGCAGGGGCTCGACGCGCTGCTGTCGGCGCAGACCGCGGCGATCATGCTCGAGCCCGTGCAGGGCGAAGGCGGCTTGCGCACGGTCGAACCGGAGATCTTGATCCGGCTGCGCCAGATCTGCGACGAACGCGGCCTGTTGCTCATCCTGGACGAGGTCCAATCCGGCGTCGGCCGAACCGGCAAGCTCTTCGCTCATGAATGGAGCGGCATAAAGCCCGACATCGTCACACTGGCCAAGGGGATCGGCGGCGGCTTCCCGATGGGCGCTTGCCTGGCCACGCGCGAGGCGGCCAAGGGCATGCTGCCGGGATCGCATGGCACGACCTTCGGTGGCAACCCGCTGGCCATGGCCGTCGGCAACGCCGTGCTGGACATCGTTCTCGACGCCGGGTTCTTCGAGCATGTCCTGGAGATGGCCGAGCTTTTCCGCGAACTCCTGGTTGGGATCCAGCGGCAGCACGGCGAGCTGATCTGCGATGTGCGCGGCGCCGGGCTCCTGCAGGGATTGCGCTTGCATGGCGATCCGCTCGAACTCGTGCATGCCTTGCATGCCGAGCGGATGCTGTCGGTTCCCGCACGCGACGGTGTGGTCCGGTTTGCGCCGCCACTGACAGTCCGCCCGCGTGAGATCAAGGAAGCGGCCCGCCGCATCCAGGCCGCCTGCACGGCACTGCGCGGCAAATCCGGTTCCCGCCAGTCCAGGCCCGGCAAGCCGGAGGCTGCGTCGTCTTCAGCCACGCTCGGTCTGCGCCCTTGAAGTTATGAAGACCGGCCGGCCATTCGGCCGGCCGGCAGCTGGCGTGCTGACAACTCAGCCAATGATCAGTCCCGGGCCACTTTCCGAAACGCGTCTTCAGGACGCGCCCGTCAAGCGGCGCGACCAATCCTCGACCTGCCGGGTTGCCAGTCGCCTTTTGGCGTAGCCGCGCCAGCCTTCGGGGAGATGCGCGAGCTCGGACATCGCCGCGAGCTCGTCGATATTCATGGTGTCGACATAGAGGGTTCGCCAGATCCTGCGCAGCGTCCAGTCCGGCGAGAGCCTGTCGATGAGGCGAAGCTCGTCGCCCTTCTCGATATGACCGGTTTCGATCACCCGATAGTACCAGCCGGTCAATCCGGTACGCTGGACACGCACCGCCATATCCGGAACCTCGAACCTGGCGTTCAGCTTCCAGCAGGGCTGGCGGCCCTGGCTGACCTGGATGACGATCTTCCCCAGCCGGAAGGTATCGCCGACCGCGACCATGTCCTCGGTCAGCCCTGTGGTCGTCAGATTCTCGCCGAAAGCACCGGGAGCGGCCAGGACGCGTTTCGGGCCGATCTCCCTCCGCCAGATGGCGTAGTGCTCGAAAGCATAGTGATGCAGTGCCTTTTCAGGCCCGCCATGATGTTTGCGGTCGCCCTGCTCGTCATTGGCGAGCCCCTCGATGCCGACATGGATCTTGCCGCTGACCGGCGTCTTGTCGATACCGCTCGGTTTCCCTTGCGGCCCCAGCGGCGCAACCGGACCCGCCAGGACATCGTCGATCAGGAGCATCGCAATCCCATTGAATGAAGAGGGGCGGAACGCAGGCGTTCCACCCAGCGCTTCCGGGGTTGATTGCTGGAGGCCGGGCCTGGATTTGAACCAGGGTTTGCGGATATGCAGTCCGCCGCGTCGCCACTCCGCCACCCGGCCGGGAGGCATTGCCAGATCCTGAATAGCAGCCGAGCCGGCTCCTGTTACCAGCCGGATCGAGGTTTTCAGGCAGGCCGGAACACTTGCGCCACCATGGCCGGTCCGGCCCTTCTCGCGGCCCGCCCGACTCCCGTAACGAGACCAGGCAGCCGACCGCTGCATGCAGCCTAGCACGGTCGTTATGCCTTGCAGCAGGCCTGTTGCGGCTATGATCGAGTTTCCTGGCCGGCGGGTGCGTTCAGAGGTCCCGCTCTACGATTTCCGGCGGGACAGGACCGTCGGCAGATCCTTGTCGCCCCGGCCGGACAGACCCAGGACGACGATCTGGTCTTTCGGCCGCGATCCCGCGATCTCCGGCAGGCGCGCCAGCGCGTGCGCGGCCTCCAGCGCCGGGATGATGCCCTCGAGTCGCGAACACAGCTCGAAGGCTTCGACGGCTTCCTCATCGCTGGCCGCGAGATAGGTGATCCGGCCGATATCGTGCAGCCAGGCATGCTCGGGGCCGATGCCCGGATAATCCAGCCCCGCCGAAAGCGAATGGGCGTCCTGGATCTGGCCATCCTCATCCATCAGCAGATAGGTGCGATTGCCATGCAGCACGCCGGGGCGCCCGCCGGCGATGGCGGCGGCATGGGCCCGGTCGAGTCCGAGCCCGGCCGCCTCGACCCCGAAAATCTCGACTGCGACATCGTCCAGGAAGGGATGGAACAGCCCCATCGCGTTCGAACCGCCGCCGATGCAGGCGAGCAGCGCGTCCGGCAGGCGGCCCTCGCGCTCGATCACCTGCCGGCGCGTCTCCTCGCCGATGACCGACTGGAAGTCGCGGACCATCATCGGATAGGGGTGCGGTCCGGCCACCGTGCCGATGCAGTAGAAGGTGTCGCCGACATTCGTCACCCAGTCGCGCAGGGCTTCGTTCATCGCATCCTTGAGCGTCGCCGAACCCGATTGAACCGGGCGAATCTCCGCGCCAAGCATGCGCATCCGGGCGACATTCGCTTCCTGGCGCCCGACATCGACCGCGCCCATATAGACCACGCAGTCGAGCCCGAACCGGGCACAGAGCGTCGCCGCAGCGACGCCATGCATCCCCGCCCCGGTCTCGGCAATGATGCGTCTTTTGCCCATGCGCCGGGCCAGCATGATCTGCCCGAGCACATTGTTGACCTTGTGCGCCCCGGTATGATTCAGGTCCTCGCGCTTGAAATAGATCCGGGCGCCGCCGAGATGCGCGCTTAGATTCTCGGCATGGTAGAGCGGCGAGGGCCGGCCGACGAAGCTCTTGAGGTGCCCCTGCATCTCGGCCAGGAAGTCCGCATCGCCGCGCGCCTGCTCATAGGCGTCCTGGAGGGTGTGGATCAGCGGCATCAGCGTCTCGGAGACGAAGCGCCCGCCATAGATCCCGAAGCGCCCGTTCTCGTCGGGCCCGTTGCGCAGCGAGTTCAGCCCTGCCGCGTTCATTGCAGCAGAAGCCGCCGGGCCGTCGCCAGCGCCTCGATCAGGGCGTCGACCTCGTCTTTGGTACTGTAGAGCCCGAATGAGGCACGGCAGGACGAGGTCGCCCCGAACCTGGCGAGGAGCGGCGAGGCGCAATGGGTTCCGGCGCGCACCGCGACCCCAGCCCGGTCGAGGATCGTCGCGACGTCATGCGCATGCGCGCCCTCGAGATTGAAGGCGACGATCGAGCCCTTCCCGGCGGCACGACCGTAGAAGGCAACACCGCCGAACGCCTCCAGCCGGGCCTGGGCATAGTCCGTCAATGTCGCCTCATGGGCGTGAATGGCCTCGCGCCCAAGCCGCTCGACATAGTCGAGCGCCGCCGCGAGCCCGGCCGCCTCGATGATCGGCGGCGTGCCCGCCTCGAAGCGGTGCGGCGGATGATTGTAGGTCACCATCTCCTTGGTGACGGTCTCGACCATCTCGCCGCCGCCCTCGAAGGGCGGCAGCCGCTCGAGCCATTCCATCCGTCCATAGAGCACGCCGATGCCGGTCGGCCCGTAGATCTTGTGACCGGTGAAGCAGTAGAAATCGGCGCCGAGCGCCTGCACGTCGAGCGGCAGGTGAACCGCTCCCTGAGCGCCGTCGACGACGAGCGGAATACCGCGGGCGCGGCAGAGCTCCGCGATGCGCCGGATCGGCGCGACCGTGCCGAGCACATTCGACATATGGGTGAGCGAGACCAGCTTCGTACGCGGCGACAGCAGCTCTTCCAGCGCTTCGACGTCGAGTGCGCCGGCCTCGTCGACCGGAGCCCAGCGGATCACGGCGCCATGACGCTCGCGCCAGAAATGCCAGGGCACGATATTGGAATGATGCTCCATCTCGGAGAGCACGATCTCGTCGCCCGCGCCGATCTCGAGATGGCGCCCCAGCGAGGAGGCGACGAGATTGAGCGCTCCGGTGACGGAGCGGGTGAAGATCACCTCCTGCGCGGACGACGCGTTGATGAAGCGCCGCGCGGTTTCGCGGGCGCCCTCGTAGACCTCGGTCGCGCGATTGGCCAGGAAATGCAGGCCACGATGGACATTGGCGTAGTCGTTCTCGATCAGGTCGAGCATCGCCTGCGTCACCTCGCGCGGCTTTTGCGCCGAGGCGGCCGTGTCCAGATAGACGAGCGGGCGCCCATAGACCTGCCGGGCAAGGATCGGGAAACCGGCCCGCACGGCCGCAACGTCATAGGATGGGGTCGGCTGGTTCATTGCTTCGCGGGACCTGTCTTCGCGCCAAGGGATCGACGAGGAAGCTCTCGCCCCGGCGGACGGCGGCGCGAGGTTGCGAGGAGGTTAAGAGCCCCGTGGCCCCGGACGGAGAACCGGTTTTGCGAAAACCGCTAGGCCGCTCCCCGTACCCCTGATCGGCGCCGGGATGGCTGGCGCGGCATCATGCGGCGGCGCCGACGATCGCGGCCACCCGCTCCGCATCGCCCTCGCTCATATAGGGGTTCATCGGCAAGGACAGGACCTGGCTGCACAGGGCCTCGCTGTTGGGCAGGGCCGGCGGGCCGCCGCTGATCGCGTCCTGATGGATCCGGGCATAGGCCAGTTGGTGGTGCATCGGCTTCGGATAATAGACGCCGAACCCGATGCCCTGCGCCGACAGCGCCGCCTGGACCGTGGCACGGACCGCGATATCGGGCAGGCGGATGGTGTAGAGCCCATAGGCGTTCACCGCCCCGGGCTGAGCCCGCTGCAGGCCGACCCTGCCTTCCAGGATCGCATCGTAGACGGCGGCGATCCGCCGGCGCTCGGCGAGCTCCGCTTCGAGCAGCGTCATCTTGGCCGAGAGGATGGTCGCCTGGATCGTGTCGATCCGCCCATTGACCCCGATGCGCTCGACCTCGTAACGGGCCCGCTCGCCATGACTGCGGATTTTCCGGTAGGTTTCAGCCCGCGCCCCGTCATCGGTGAGGAGCGTGCCGGCATCGCCGAACGCCCCGAGCGTCTTGGTCGGAAAGAATGACAGGGTGGTCGCATGGCCATGGCGGCCGATCCTGCGTCCGTCGAGCTCGGCCCCGAAGGACTGCGCGGCATCGTCGAGCGCGAGCATCCCCTCGCGGGCGCAGATCGCCTCGATCGCCGGCCAGTCGGCCGGGAGCCCGAACAGGTCGGCCCCGATCACGGCGCGCGGGCGAAGACGCCCATCCTGCTTGACCAGCGCGATCCGTCGTTCGAGATCGGCGACGCTGAGGTTGAAGGTGTCCGTATCCACATCGGCGAAGACCGGGGTCGCTCCCAGCAGGAGCGGCACTTCCGCCGTCGCGGTATAGGTGAAGGCCGGAAGGAACACCGCATCGCCCGGCCCGATCGCTTCCGCCATCAGGGCGATCTGCAGGGCGTGGGTGCCCGAGGAAACCCCGACCGCATGGGCACAGCCGGCGAATTCCGTGAGCCTGGCCTCGAATTCGCGCACCTGCGGGCCGTTGATGAACACCCCGGAATCGATCACCTCGGCGATGCGCCGATCGATCTCAGGCCGCAGCAGAGAGAGCTGCTTTTTCACATCGAACAGGAGAATGCCGTGCATGGCGTTCAGATCCGTGGCTGAGGGGCTGGCGGTCGGCGAGGCCGTCGCGGCGCGCGGCTCCGATCCGGCTGGGATGTGTGCCGAGGCGTCGACCTCGGCCTTCTCGCCGCTAATCGACATGGACCCGCCGATAGCGTGATCCGAGGCTGGTCAAGATCTCGTAATTGATCGTGCCGGCATCACCGGCCATTCCCTCGACCGTTTGGTGGGGGCCGATGATCTCGACATAGTCGCCGGGTCCGATCCGGTCCGCCGATACGTCAGTGGCGTCGACGGTCAGGCAGTCCATCGAGACGCGCCCGATGACGGGCAGGCGGTGAGCGCCGAGCCAGACCGCGCCGCGGTCGCTGGCGAAGCGCAGGAACCCGTCGGCATAGCCCACCGAAACCGTCGCGACGCGGGTCTCGCGGCGCGCCCGGAAGGCCCAGCCATAGCCGACCATCGTGCCGGGCGCGATCGAGCGGAGCTGCACGATCCGCCCGTAGACGGCGACCGCGGGATCGAGCCGCGGCATCCGGGGAGACGCGACCAGGCCGTAGAGGGCGGCGCCCGGCCGGCAAAGCTCGAAATGATAGGCCGGGCTGAGGAAGATCCCCGCCGAGTTCGCCAGCGAGCGCGGCATGGCCGGGAATTGCGCGGCCGCCGCCTTGAAGGCCGCCAGCTGCAGGGCATTGCCGGGATGCTCCGGCTCGTCCGCCACCGCAAGATGGCTCATGACCAGCGCCAGGCCGAGCCGCTCGACCAGTTGGCGATCTGCCGCAAGGGCCTGCCATTCCTCCGGGGGCAGGCCCATGCGCGACATGCCGCTGTCGAGCTGCAGGACGGCACCGCTGCCATTCCCGGAGACGGCGCCATGGCCTGCCCAGGCCCTCGCCTGGGCGAGGCTGTTGAGGACCGGGCGGATGCCGGCTGCGGCACAGGCCGCCTCCTGGCCCGGCATGAGGCCGTTCAGCACATGGATCACGGCGTCGCCGGGAAGCAGGAGCTTCAGCGCCAGCGCCTCGGCCAGCACCGCGACGAAGAACTCGCGGCACCCCGCCTCGTACAATGCCGGCGCGATCCGCCCGATGCCGAGCCCATAGGCATCGGCCTTGAGCACCGCCCCGCAGCGCGCGGGCGCGATGCGATCGGTGATCGCGCGATAATTGGCCCGGATCGCCGCAAGCGAGATCCGGACCATGCCGCGACCATCATCGACCTGATGACCGGACTCGCCGGCGGCGCTTCCGACCTCGGTGGCGGACAGGGCGATCATCGGCTCAGGCGAGCGCCGCTGCCGGGACCGGTCGGCCGGGCACCCCGTCGAGGCGGACCGTCTCATAAGCCCAATCGAGCCAGGGCAGCACCGCCTTCATATCGGCATTCTCGACCGTCGCCCCGCCCCAGAGCCTCAGCCCGGGCGGCGCCGCGCGGTAGGCGCCGATATCGTAAGCCACCCCCTCCCGATCGAGCAGCGCGACCATCTTCGACACGAAGCGCCCCTGCTCGGCTGCGTCGAGCGCCCGCACTTCCGGCGCAACGATCTGGAGACAGAGCGCGGTGCAGGACCGCGTCTCGGCGTTCTGCGCCAGGAGCCCGGCCCATGCGCTGCGCTGCACCCAATCCGAGACGATGGCGAGATTGCCCTCGCAGCGCCTGATCAGCGCGGGCAGTCCACCGAGCTCCTCGGCCCAGGCCAGCCCGTCGATCGCATCCTCCACCGCCAGCAGGGAGGGCGTATTGATGGTCTCGCCTTCAAAGATCGTCTCGATCAGCCTGCCGCCCTTGGTCATGCGGAAAAGCTTGGGCATCGGCCAGGGCGGCACATGGCTCTCGAGCCGCTCGACCGCACGCGGGCCGAGCACCAGCATGCCATGGGCGCCTTCGCCGCCGAGCACCTTCTGCCAGGACCAGGTGACGACATCGAGCTTGCGCCAGGGTAGGTCCATGGCGAAAGCAGCCGAGGTCGCATCGCAGATCGTCAGCCCGGCGCGATCATCGGCGATCCAGTCGCCATTCGGCACGCGCACGCCCGAGGTCGTGCCGTTCCAGGTGAAGACGACGTCGCGCGCGGCATCGACCTGCCCGAGATCGGGCAATGCGCCATAGGCGGCGGTCATCACGCGGGTGTCCGCGATCCGAAGCTGCGTGGTGATGTCGCTCACCCATTCCTGCCCGAAGCTCTCCCAGGCGAGGACATCGACGCCGCGCGGCCCGAGCAGCGACCACAGCGCCATCTCGACCGCACCGGTATCCGAGGCGGGAACGATGGCGATGCGATAATCCTCCGGCACGCCCAGAATGGCGCGCGTCCGGCCGATCACCTCAGCGAGCTTGGCCTTGCCGGGCACCGATCGATGCGAGCGGCCGATGAGGGCCTCGCTCAACACCGCCGGCCCCCAGCCATAGCGCTTGGCGGAGGGCCCCGACGAGAAATGCGGATTGCGCGGACGTTCGGTCGGCTTGATCGGCTGATTGGACACGTGTCTGCCTTTTGAGCGGCTCGGGCGGCGCAGAGCGCCGCTTCCGCCCGACGATCTGCCGACCGGGCCGCGGGCTCATGGGAGAAGCCGAGATTCGACCGTGCGCCGGGCGGATTGAAGCGCCGGATCACAACGCGGCGCTGGGCCGGTTCGGTGCCGGAGCCGAGGCGGCTCGCCCGACCGGCTCCTCGCATTTCTGCAAACCGGACCTGTCTGCCGGGCCACTGCGCTCCTAGCCATCGAGCGTGTTCCTCCGGAGATGGAGCCTGTTCAGCTTGACTGCGACCCGTCCGCCGCCTCTGCCGGTCCTCACGCGCCCGGCCCGGTCACCCCGCTCCCGATCGCGAGGCGCGCCCGGGCCAGACGGCTCCGCCGCATCGCAAACCGCGGGCAGGCGCGATCCGGAAATGCCCGGCCAGCTCGCACAGGAACTGGACGAGCACGGCTTCGTGCGCATGTCCGGCGCTCGCATGCGCGGTTTGCTGGGCGCGGGACCGCTGTCCGAATGGTCGCGCCTGAGAGCGAGCTGGGAGCTTCTACCTATCGAGGAAGGCATCGCCGCCAATGGCGGCTCTGCGCGACGACGGGGCGCGGTCTTCCTCATCGGCCAGAATTTCATCTGGCGCCGGACGCCGAGATCGCAATCTCAGGATGGCGAGCGCTTGCGGTTCCCGAGTGAGATCGGAACCGGGGTGGCGCCGATGGCGGCCGATGCCACCAGCGGCGCGCTGATCAACGCACTCCTGCAGCTCGCGCGAACGACTTTCAGCGTCGCCGACGCCGCCAGCCTCTGGCATGTCGCAATGCATCAGCTCCGCGTCGAAACCGGGCCGGACAGGACCAGCACTTCGCTCCGGGCCCTGCATCGCCAGGCCCACGAGCGGATCGTCGTGCTCGCCGTCAAACGCTCCGGCATAGCCGGCGGCATGGCGCAGCTTGTCGCGCCAGGCGGCATCAGGATCGCCGCCCTGTCCCTTGGGCGGCCCCTCGAAGCCCTCATTCTCGACCCCCGCCGCGTCAGGCTCGGCATCACGCCGATCCACCCGCGCAAGGGGGCGCTGGCCGGCCACTGGGACATCCTCCTCATGACTTTCAGAAAGACCACCGAATGGAATTCCTGATCCTGCGCACCCCGCAGCCAAGGCCGCTCGCCCGACTGTTCGATTGCCTCGAGGAACGCCTTTCGTGAGTATCGTCGCCTCCATCCGCAGCAGCCTCGTTCCGGTCCATCGCGCCGGCTACCCCTTCATCGCCATCGGCCTGATCCTCACCATCGCCGCCGGTTTCGTCTCGAGCGCCCTCGCCTGGATCGCCGCCATCATCACCGGCTGGGTCATCCACTTCTTCCGCGATCCCCCGCGCACGACGCCGCAATCGGCCGAGCTGATCGTCTCTCCCGCAGATGGCCGCGTCAGCATGATCGTCGAGGTCCTGCCACCGCCCGAACTCCAGCTTCCGGCGAAACCGATGCTGCGGGTCTCCGTGTTCATGAGCATTTTCGACTGCCATGTGAATCGCATGCCGATCGCCGGACGGGTCAGCCGCATCGCCTATACGCCGGGCCGTTTCGTCAACGCCGATCTCGACAAGGCGAGCGAGCATAATGAACGCAATGCCCTGGCGATCGCCTCGGCCCACGGCCCGATCGCCGTCGTCCAGATCGCCGGCCTGATCGCGCGCCGCATCGTCCACTGGGTCGCGCCGGACGACGAACTCGCCGTCGGCGAGCGCTTCGGCCTGATCCGCTTCGGCTCGAGGCTCGACGTCTATATGCCCGTCGGCAGCGATGTGCTCGTCGCGGTCGGCCAGCGCGCCGTTGCCGGCGAGACCCCGCTCGCGGATCTGAGCACCGCCAAAACGCAGCGCGTGTTCCGGACCACCTGACCCCGCCCGCCTTCGAGGCCACCAGCCGGCGGCAACGCCAAGAGCCGGCCCAGCCGCCTTCGCGAACCCGGCACGCCCTGCAGCACCTGGCGTGCTCTATAGCATCGGACCGAAAAGTGGAATCCACTTTTCGGGAAACTCCGATGCAATAACAACAAGATAGATCACCGTGACCGCGTCCGAACGGACGCGCGGCGATCTAGCGCTGGGCCCGAACCCGCAAGCGCGCATCCCGATCGTGAAGGACCTGTCGATGGCCGCAGCGCCCAGGAGAGTTCCAGCCACGCTGAAGACCGCGATCGTCATCCGGCATCTCGATTTCGAGGATCTCGGCACCTTCGAGGCGGTGCTGACGGCACGCGGCTATCGCATCCATTACTACGACCTCGACGTGAACGAGCTTTGGACGCTCGACCCGCTCCTGCCCGAGCTGCTCGTGGTCCTCGGCGGCCCGGTCGGCGTCTACGAGGACGAGACCTACCCTTTCCTCAGGCAGGAGCGGCGGATTCTCGCCGCACGCCTGGCGTCGAACCTGCCGACCCTGGGCATCTGCCTCGGCGCCCAGCAGATCGCCGCGACGCTCGGCGCAAAGGTGGCGCCGAGCGGCGTCAAGGAGATCGGCTTCTCGGAGCTGATCCTGACGGCGGCCGGCCACGCCGGCCCGCTGCGCCATCTCGACGGTGTCCCGGTGCTCCACTGGCACGGCGACGCATTCGAGATCCCCGAGGGCGCGGACAATCTCGCCGCGACGCCGCTCTGCGCGACGCAGGGCTTCGCGCTTGGCCGCAATGTCCTCGGCCTGCAATTCCATCCCGAGGTCAATGCCTGCGCCGGAATCGAGCGCTGGCTGGTCGGCCATGCCGTCGAGCTGGCGGCGGCCGGGATCGCTCCCCGAAATCTGCGTGCGGATGCCGAGCGTTTCGGCCCGGCTCTGCGCGAGGCCGCCCGGCAGATGCTGGCGGATTGGCTCGAAGGACTGTCTAAATGAACGATCTACCCGATCCCGCGCTTTCGGCGGCGCTGGCCGAAGAAGCTGAGCGTCAACACCGCCATATCGAATTGATCGCCTCGGAGAACATCGTCAGCCGGGCGGTCCGCGCCGCCCAGGGCTCGCTCCTGACCAACAAATATGCCGAGGGCTATCCGGGCCGCCGCTATTACGGCGGCTGCGAAGCGGTCGACAAGGTCGAGCAACTCGCGATCGAGCGGATCTGCGAGCTGTTTGGCGCGGCCTTCGCCAATGTCCAACCGCATTCCGGCGCCAACGCCAACATCGCCGTTCTCTTCGCGCTGCTGAAGCCGGGCGACCGGATCATGGGCCTGGACCTGTCCTGCGGCGGCCATCTCACCCATGGCTCGCCGGTCAGCCTGTCCGGCCGCTGGTTCGAGGTCGTGCCCTATGCAGTGCGCAGGGACGATGAGCTCATCGACTATGAGGAGATGGCGCGCATCGCCAGGGAGAGCCGGCCGCGCCTGATCTTCGCCGGCGGCTCCGCCTATCCGCGCGCCATCGATTTTGCCCGGATGCGCGCCATCGCCGACGAGGTCGGCGCCTATCTCGTCGCCGATGTCGCGCATTATGCCGGGCTGATCGCGACCGGGCTCTATCCCGATCCGGTTCCGCACGCGCATGTCGTGACCTCGACCACGCACAAGACGCTGCGCGGGCCGCGCGGCGGGCTCATCCTGACCAATGATGCCGAGATCGCCAGGAAGATCGACAAGGCCGTCTTCCCGGGCACGCAGGGCGGTCCCCTCATGCATGTCATCGCCGGCAAGGCCGCAGCATTTCACGAAGCTCTGCAGCCCTCCTTCGCGGATTACTCCGGGGCTGTCGTCGAGAATGCCCGGGCCCTCGCCGAGACGCTCAGCGCCGGCGGGCTGCGGCTCGTCACCGGCGGCACCGACTGCCATCTGCTCCTGGTCGACCTCCAGCCCTTCGGCATTTCCGGCAAGGTCGCCATCGAGGCTCTGGAGCGGTTCGGCCTGACCGCCAACAAGAACACCGTGCCCTACGACCCCCAGCCGCCGACCATCACCTCCGGCATCCGCTTCGGCACGCCCGCCGGAACCTCGCGCGGCTTCGACGCCGAGACCTTCCGCGCAGTCGGCGAGCTCATCCTCGCCGTCCTGCGCGGCGCGCGCGGCGAGACCCTCGACGAGCCCGCGATCAGGGAGGAGATCCGGCGTCTGACCGACGCCCATCCCGTCACGGCCTGACCTAAAGCCGATGGCGGTCGGAACTCCGGCGGCGCCCGGTCGGAACGCCGCCGCGCCTGCTGGAGACGCAATGCCTTCACACCGGTCGCTGCGGTCGCAGGCACCGGGCGCCGGCACAACCAAGCGGAGCCCGCCGCGTCATGACGGGCGCCGCCAAGCATATGGCGAGACGATGGATTTCGATTATTCCCGCTTTTTCAGCGGCGCGCTGGACAGCCTGAAACGCGAAAGGCGCTATCGCGTCTTCGCCAATCTCGAGCGCCTGCCCGGCAACCCGATCCGCGCCTATGACCACCGCGTCCAGCGGCCGGTGACGATCTGGTGCTCGAACGACTATCTCGGGATGAGCGTTCATCCGGCCGTGCTCGACGCGGCCCGCAGTGCCCTGTCGAGCTTCGGGGCCGGTGCGGGCGGCACGCGCAACATCTCCGGCACCAGCCATGAGCATGTCCGGCTGGAGGAAGACTTGGCCGATCTCCACGCCAAGGAAGCCGCCCTCGTCTTCACCTCGGGCTATGCCGCCAATGACGCCGCCCTCTCGACGCTCGTCAGGCTGCTGCCGGATTGCGTGGTCCTCTCGGACACGCTGAACCATGCCTCGATGATCGAGGGCATCCGCCGTTCCGGCGTCGCCAAGAAGCTGTTCCGCCACAATGACGTCGAGGATCTCGAGCGCAAGCTGAAGGCGATCGAGCCCGGCCGGCCGAAGCTGATCTGCTTCGAGAGCTGCTATTCCATGGATGGCGACTTCGCGCCCATGGCGGCGATCTGCGATCTCGCCGAGCGCTACAACGCCCTGACCTATCTCGACGAGGTTCACAGCGTCGGCCTCTACGGCCCCCGTGGCGGGGGTATCGCCGAGGCGGAAAGCCTGATGAGCCGCATCGACATCGTCCAGGGCACGCTCAGCAAGGGTTTTGGCGCGATCGGCGGCTATATCGCCGGCGGGGCGGAGGTCGTCGATTTCGTCCGCAGCCATGCGCCCGGCTTCATCTTCTCGACGGCGCTGCCGCCGGCGACCGTCGCCGGTGTCCGCGCCGCGATCGCGCATCTGAAGTCCAGCTCCGTGGAGCGCGAGACGCTTCATCGCCGGGTGCGTTCGGTCAAGGCCGGGCTGGAGGCTTTGGAGCTTCCCGTCCTGCCGAGCCCGAGCCATATCCTGCCGGTCATGATCGGCGATGCCGGCCTCGCCAAGCACCTGACCGACGAATTGATGGAGCAGCACGGGATCTATGTGCAGCCGATCAACTACCCGACCGTACCACGCGGAACGGAGCGACTGCGCGTCACGCCCAACCCGTTCCACACCGATGAGGACGAGGCCGCCTTCCTGGATGCGCTCTCGCAGGTCTGGCAGCGCAACGATGTCCCGCGCTGGACCCGCAGCCAGATGAGCCGGCTGACGGAGATCGGGGCGGCCTGACCGCCACGACCGGATGGCCGGCACAGCCTGGTCGAAGATGCGCCCGGGACGGCGGTGCCCGCGCCCGGGACGGTCGCTCCAAGCGATCGGCGCGCATCAGCTGCGATCGCGACAAGGCTGCGGAGGTTGAGAGCGATCCGTTAACCTCGACGACCAAAATGAGGCGAAATGCGGCCCGATCCGGTATCCGACGCGGTGATCTTCACGCCGGTTTAGGAACGTATCGGCCATGGCAGGCTTTCTGGCTGACATGGCGAGTGCACAATCTTGTCGAACTTCCTATCTTCCCTTTGCGCATTGGCTACCGGCCTCGCGATCACTCTCTCCATGCTCGCTCCGGCGCAAGCGATCGAAGGCCGGCCCGATCCGGCAGCCGCCAGATCGGTCTGCGATAGCGACGACGACGCTCCCACCGACGCCTTCGGCTTCACCGACGGCTCCGGCATCGCCGATCTCGGCCGCGGCAGCCTCGGCCTGACGCTCAATGCCGATGGCGGCGTCCGCCGCGGCCGCTCCCTGGGCCGCGGCGCGATGCTGCAGGGCTCCTATGGCTTGCTGCCTTGCCTCGAGGTCAGTCCCTATCTGCTCGGCGGCACGACACGCTCGCAGATCGAGCGCCAGGGGCTCAAGGACAAAGCCTATGGCGGCGGCTTCGAGGCGCGCTATCGCCTGCTCAACCATGGCCGGCACGGCTTCGGCCTGACCATGGGCATCGATGCCGGGCTCGAACGCAATGAGAGCCATGGCGAAGGCCGCTTCTCGACCTACAACACCACCATGCGCGTGCTGGCCGACAAGGTCCTGATCCCCAACACGCTCCATGCCGCCTTCAACCTCTCGCACAACCTGATCTGGTCCGGCCCCTCGCCGCATGAACGGGCCTCCACTTTCACCATCGGCGGCGCGCTCGCCTGGCAGGTCGTCGAGGATGTCTATCTCAGCGGCGAAGTGCGCCATATGCGCCAGCACGACACGCTCGGCTTCGGCAAGCTCGCCGGGCACGCCACTTTCGTCGGCCCGGGCATCTACTGGCAGGCGACCGATCAGCTCGCCATCTCGCTAGCCTACAACGTCCAGGTCTATGGCGAGGAGAGGGGCCAGCCCGGCCGGCTCGACCTGACCAATTTCAGCCGCCACCTCGTGCAGATGGATATCGGCTGGACTTTCTGACAGGCCGGCGCGGCGGTCCCGGGCTGGACAAGCGGGCGTCGTACGGGTCTCGATGACGCCGTTCCCCTCGCGGCGGCCGCCGCGGCCGGGTCTGCGACACCCAAGCCAAGGGGATTGCCGGCTCCCATGACCAGCCCAGACATTCGCGAGACCAGCGCGCTGACACCGCGCCAGCAGCAGATCCTGGCGATCGTCCAGCAGGCCGGCTTCAGCACCATCGAGACGCTCGCCGAGCGCTTCGGCGTCTCCGCCCAGACGGTGCGCCGGGACATCATCCAATTGCAGGCCAGCAATTATCTGCAACGCTTCCATGGCGGCGCCGGTCTCGCCACGGGCGGCTTTCGCTCGGCCTATGCCCAGAAGCTGACGGTCTCGCCGCAAGGCAAGCAGCGCATCGGTACGGCCGTCGCCGGGATCGTACCGGCCGGCGCCTCGATCTTTCTCGATGTCGGCACGACGGTCGAGGCCGTGGCGCGGGCCCTTGTCGGCAAGCCCGACCTGCGGATCGTCACCGCCAGCGTCTCGGTTGCGCAGATCCTATGCCAGCACGGCGTTTTCGACGTGGCTGTCACCGGCGGCAGCACCCGCGGCGCCAATGGCTCGCTGGTCGGCGGGGCAGCGGTCGCCTGCATCATGGGCTTGCGCTTCGACTACGCCGTGCTGGGATTTGGCGGCTTCGACGATGATGGCGCGCCGATGGATTTCGACCTCGAGAAGATCGCGGTGCGCCAGGCCGCGATCAGCCGTGCCGGCATGGTCCTCGGCGTGGCGGACAGCTCCAAATTCGACCAGACGGGCACGGCGCGGATCGCCGATCCCAGGGCGTTCGGCATGATCGTCACCGACGCCGAGCCGCCGGCGCGTCTGTGCGCCGCCTGGCAACGCACGGGTATCCACTGGCTGGTCGCGTGAAGCCTTGCTTAGCCGGCCAATTTTGATCAGGATGGAAGAAATCTTACATGCGCCCGACCAACGGAGCGCTGCACTCCAGGGAGGTTGCCATGCTGCGCGCCAAGATCGCGTCGCTTTGCCTGATCGCGCTCGGCTTCGGCCTGGCCAGCCCGGCACAGGCTCAGAATTGCCCCAATCGCGGTACGCTCGATGCCCGTTATTGCGACGCCGATGGCGATCTGCTCGCCGACATCCCGGCCGACAAGGCGCGTCAGAAGGATCCGGACACGCTGATCTTCTCCTATACGCCGGTCGAGGACCCGTCGGTCTACGAGAACGTCTTCGCCGACTTCCTGGCCCATCTCTCCAAGATCACCGGTAAGAAGGTCAAATGGTTCGGCGCCGAATCCTATGCGGCGCAGGTCGAGGCGATGCGCTCCGGCCGCCTGCATATCGCCGGCGTCGCCAGCGGACCGACGCCCTTCGCGGTCAATCTCGCCGGCTTCCGGCCGATCGTGGCGATGGAAAAGCATGACAACTCGATCGGCTACACCCTGCAGCTGATCGTGCCGAAGGGCAGCCCGATCCAGTCGATCGCCGACCTCAAGGGCAAGCGCGTCGCCCATGTCGCGCCCTCCTCGAATTCCGGCGACACCGCCCCGCGCATCCTGTTCAAGGAAAAGGGCATCGTGCCCGGCAAGGACTACGAGGTCCTCTATTCCGGCAAGCACGACAATTCGATCATGGGCGTGGTCAACAAGGACTATGACGCCGCCCCCATCGCCTCCAGCGTGCTCGAGCGCATGGCCGATCGCGGCATGTTCAAGCGCGACGACGTCCGCATCGTCTACGAATCCGCGCCCTTCCCGCGCACCGCCTTCGGCATCGCCCATGACCTCAACCCGGAGCTCCAGGCCAAGATCAAGGAAGCCTTCCTCTCCTTCGACTTCCTGAAGTCCGGGCTCGCCAAGGAATTCAAGGACACCAAGGGCTTCAAGGAGCTGAGCTACAAGGCCGCCTGGTCGGACATCATCGTCATCCAGCGCGAGAGCGGCATCAGCTATACTCAAGACGGCCTCGCCAAGCTGAAGGGCGACTGATGTCTCAAGGCTTCCATGCGGCGACGGGCGGCGCCTCGCCGCTCCTCGCCGTCGAAGGGCTGACCAAGGTCTACCCGACCGGCAAGAGGGCGCTCGGCGGCATCGACGTGGTGATCGACCGGCCGCAGCTCGTCGCGGTGATCGGCTCCTCCGGCGCCGGCAAGAGCACCTTCATCCGCTGCATCAACCGGCTGGTCGAACCGACGGCCGGGCGCATCCTCCTCAACGGCGAGGACATCGTCGCGCTCGACCGCAAGGGCCTGCGCGCCGCCCGGCGCCGCATCGGCATGATCTTCCAGGAATACAACCTGGTCGAGCGGCTGAGCGTGATGCAGAACGTGCTCTCCGGGCGGCTGGGCTATGTCGGGCTCATCGCCTCGCTGCGCTGGCGCTTTCCGCTGGAGGACATCCAGGCCGCCTTCGCCCTGCTCGACCGCGTCGGGCTCGACGGCTATCACAACCAGCGCGCCGATGCCCTCTCCGGCGGCCAGCGCCAGCGCGTCGGCATCGCCCGCGCTTTGATGCAGCGGCCGGACCTGCTTCTGCTCGACGAGCCGACCGCGAGCCTCGACCCCAAGACCTCGCGCCAGATCATGCGGCTGGTGCGCGAGCTCGTCGCCGAGCGCCAGACGCCGGCGATCATCAACATCCACGACGTCGCCCTCGCCCGTGCCTATGCCGACCGGATCATCGGCCTGCGCGACGGCATCGTCGTCTTCGACGCCGAGGCTTCGGCGCTCACCGAAGCGGCGCTGACCGAGATCTACGGCGCCGAGGACTGGGCCCCCGCACCGAGCGAGGATGACGACGAGCCCGCGCTGATCGGCATGCGGCCGTGAGCGCTCCGGCTTCCAGCTACCCGAGCCAGTGGCGCGCGCCGAGCATCTTCGGCAGCCCGGGGCGCCGCCTCGCCTTCTGGCTCGCGCTCGCGGCCTATCTCACCTGGTCTCTGTCGACGCTGAACGTAGACACGGCCCGCATCCTCGCCGGCCTGCCGCGAGCCTGGAACATCCTGGAGCGGATGGTCCCGCCGGATTTCAGCCGCTGGCAGCTCTTGCTCACCGGCATGGTCGAGAGCGTCCAGATCGCCATCGCCGCGACCATCGTCGGCGCGGTGTTCTCGATCCCGATCGGCATCGCCGCCGCGGCCAATCTCTCGCCGCGCCCGCTCTATCTCGCGGCACGCGGGCTGATCGTGGTCGGCCGGACCTTCCACGAGGTCATCATCGCGATCTTCTTCGTCAAGCTCTTCGGCTTCGGCCCGGTCGCCGGGCTGCTGACGCTCGCCTTCTCCTCGGCGATCTTCCTCGGCAAGATGCTGGCCGAGGACATCGAGAACATGAAGCCCGGCCCGGTCGAGGCGATCCGGGCGACCGGCGCCAGCTTCGGCCAGATCTTCGGCTACGCCGTGGTGCCGCAGGTCCTGGTCAAGACGCTCGGCGTGCTGATCTACCGGCTCGATTCCAATCTGCGCCATTCGACCGTGATCGGCATCGTCGGCGCCGGCGGCATCGGCCAGACCCTCTCGGCCTCGTTCTCGCGCTATGATTTCGACTTCGCCAGCGCCATCCTCTTGACCATCGCCGCCATGGTCGCCTTCGGCGAATGGTTCAGCGACTGGGCACGGCGGAGATTGAGATGACCGTGCATCAGCCCGAGCCGCGCGGCACGCCGGTGCCGGCCCGCCTCTACCCCGACAGCTGGGAGCGCTATTCGTTCAAGGAGCGCCTCGTCCACTGGCTCTGGCTCGGCGGCATCGCGTTCGCCGCCGCCTGGTCGGTCTCGGCGCTCGACATCGAATGGGCCTTCTTCGCCGATGCGCATGAGCAGGCGGCGGACCTGATCGCGCGCATGTGGCCGCCGCGCTGGTCCTATTTCCCGCGCATCATCCAGCCGCTGATCGAGACGCTGCATATCGCGACGCTCGGCACGATGATCGCGGTGCTCTTCGCGCTGCCCGTCGCCTTCCTGGCCGCGCGCAACACCACGCTGAACCAGGGCACTTGGCTGATCGGCCGCGCCATGCTGGTGCTCTCGCGCTCGATCAACACGGTGATCTGGGGCCTGCTCTTCGTCGCCATCTTCGGTCCGGGTCCGGTCGCCGGCATCTGCGCCGTCGCTGCGCGTTCGGTCGGCTTCATCGCCAAGCTCGTCGCCGAGGCGATCGAGGAGGTCGACGCCGGACAGATCGAGGCGGTCGAGGCCTCCGGCGCCCGTACCTTCCAGGTCTATGCGGTGGCGATCCTGCCGCAGACCCTGCCCGTTCTGATCGGCACCACGATCTATCGCTGGGACATCAATGTCCGGGAATCCAGCGTGCTCGGCTTCGTCGGCGCCGGCGGCATCGGCCTCCTGCTCTATGCCTCGATCAACCAGTTCGCCTGGTCGCAGGCCATCGTCATCCTGATCGCCATCCTCGGCATCGTCATCATCAGCGAAGCGCTCTCCGCCTATGTCCGTTCACGCATCGTCTGAGCGGCGCAGCCTCCCCGATTTCCCGGCCGGCATCGGCGCTCTGGTCTCGCGCTATGACGGTTTCCTGCTCGACCAATGGGGCGTGCTGCATGACGGCAGCGCACCCTATCCGAAAGCGCTCTCCTGTCTCGAGCGCATCCGGCAGGCCGGCAAGACGGTGATCATCCTCTCGAATTCAGGCAAGCCCGGCAGCGAGAACGAGGCGACGCTGGCGCGGCTGGGCTTCCCCCGCGCACTCTACGATCACGTGGTCTCGGCCGGGGACGATGCGCGCGACGCGCTGATGGCGGGCGGCGAGCCGGCCTATCGCGAGCTTGGCCGCAACTGCCTGCTGCTGGTGCGGCCGGGCGAGGAGCGCCTCGCCGACGGCCTCGGGCTGACGCCGACCGACGATCCGGACGCCGCCGACTTCATCCTGCTGATGAGCATGGAACCGCCGGCCCAGTCCGTCGCCGGGTGGCAGCCCCTGCTCGCGCGCGCCGCCTCCCGCGGCATCCCGATGATCTGCGCCAATCCCGACCGCCACCGCGTCCACGCCGATGGCCGTCTCCACGAGGCTCCGGGCCTCGTCGCCCAAGCCTATGAGGCGATGGGCGGGACGGTTCATTCTCACGGCAAGCCGCATGCGCGGATCTACCGGACCTGCCTGCGCCTGTCGGGCATCCCTGCCGCGCGCCTGCTGGCGATCGGCGACTCGCTCGAGCACGACGTCGCCGGCGCGGCGGCAGCCGGTATCGACGCTGCCTTCATCGCCGGTGGCATCCACCGCGGCGCGCTACGTTGGACGGCGGCCGGCGAGGTCGATCCCGAGAGCTGCCGGCGCCTGTTCGCGCGCGAAGGACCGGCGCCGCAATTCGCGCTGCCCTGGTTCCAGTGGGATTGAAGCCGGCGGGCCGGAGCGTCGCAGGCATCTCGCCGGCCAGGAACGCTTCACCCCCGACGCAAGGCGCCGGGGGTGCGATCACTGCCGATACGATGGCCGAGAATGCGCTGACACTCAGCTCTTCAGCTTGGCGTTGCACTGGCTCCAGTAGCCGCCGCCCTTCTCGATCCATTTCAGCTCGCCATTGGCGTTCGCCGCCTTGTTGGCGTTGTACTGGTCAGCGCAGGTCTTGAGGCGTGCCTTGCCGGCCGTCTCGTTGCTGTATTTCGGCGCGACCGCCTTCGGGAACACCGCAGCCTTGGCCTTGCCAGCAGGCTTGGCCGGAGCGCTCGCAGGCGCGGCGGCGGGCGTCTCGGTCACGGCGGCGGCGGCATCGGCCTCGCCGGCGTCGTCATCGCCGCATTGCGCCTTGCGGAAATCGTTCCATTTCTGCCCCTTCAGCGTATTCGCCTTCTTCGCCTCCTGATATTTCGCGCTGCATTCCTTCATCGTCAGCGCCGAGGCGGGCGCAGTCATAAAGCCTGCGGCCAGGCAGGCGAGCGCAGTCGAAAGAACGAGGTTTCTCATGGGAAGTCTCCTGCGGGCGATGAGTCGCACTCACCAGCGCGAGATTAAGCCGCGATGCCTCATCCTGTCATCGCCATGCAGGAACTTCCGCGCCCCCGATGCGTTCCCAACGCCACACTATTTCGGGAGCGTCAGATGAACCGGCCTGCTGTCTTCGTCACCGCCGTGAGCCTCGCGTTTGGCCTGGCCGCCTGCAACACCGTCGAGCAGCGCGTCGGTGGCGCCGCGGTCGGCGCCGGCACCGGCGCGGTCGTCGCGGGACCGGTCGGTGCGGTCGTCGGCGGAGCGGCCGGCGCGATCAGCGCTCCCACCGTCGTCCGCACCACCAGGCGCGCCACGCGCTGATCCCTAGATCGCGCTGACGCCGCCCTTTTATGCCCTTTCGAACGGAACCCTGCCGTAGCTGCCTCGTTTCCAGAGGGAGCCCTGCAAATGGAGTTTCAAGTGATGGACAGCGACAAGCGTATGCCACCGGACGTGCCACGCAGCGCCGGCGAAGCGAGGGACGAGATCGAGCGCGCCGCCAACGGCGTCGCCGAGCGGGCGAGCGAGCTGGCCAGCCGTGCAGCCGACACCGTCAAGGGCAGCTATGAGCGGGCTCGCGACAAGGTCGCCGAGATCGATCCGCGCGAGAGCCTGCGCGATGCCGGGCGTTATGTTCAGGAAACCGGCGAGGCTGCGGTCGAGACGGTCGAGCGTCATCCCCTGGCGGCCTTCGCGCTCGGCGCGGTCAGCGTCGGCCTGATCGCCTGGGCGATGACCGGGCGGCGCTCGACGAGCTGGCAGCCGGACACCAGCGGCTGGAGCCGGATGCTGCGCGATTATGGCGACGACGCGTTGCGGGCCGGCCGCCAGCTCCTCGGCAATGGGCGTGAGCAACTCGATCAGGGCCGCGACTACCTGGCCCGCGGCCGCGATTATGTCGATACCGGCCGCGACTATGCCCGCGAGGGCGGGCGCATGCTGGTGCAGCGGACCGAGCGCGAACCGCTCGCGGCGGTACTCGGCGTCGGCATCGCGCTCTACGTGCTGGGCTCGCTCTTCACCGGCAGCACTGCGCCGCAGCCGGCGAAGCGGCGCACGGCCAAGCGCTAACCGCTAAGGCGAGGCCAGGAACGGGCGCCGGGGTCAGCCCTTGCGCCCGGACTTGTCCTTGCCGGCTTTCTCGACCGCCGGCTTGCCGGAGCGCACGATCGACGTGATTGCCAGGCTCGGCTTGCCGGATTTCTCCGCGATCACGCGGTCCTGTTCGATGACCGCCTCACGCGCCGGCTCATCGCCGTCGAGCCCGCCGAGGAGATGGCTCGGCACGCGCCGGTTCGAGGTGCGCGAGCCATCTTCGTAGAACACGTCGAACATGACGAATTCAGCATCGAGCGGCTTCGATTTCTTGCGGGACATACCAAATCCTGTTCGTCGGTTGGACGCTCGGCAGTCTCGACGCGCCGGGACTTCCTTGACGCGCCGGAACTCCCTTGACGCGCACGGGCGCGGATCCGCGACTGCGGGCGGTCAGCAGGGCAAGCGAGCGATCACCCAGCGAGGTAGAGGCCATTGACCCACAAGGCAAGTCCTGAAGGCATGACGCAGCGCCTGCTTGCCCATGCCGCGGCGCTAGGCGCATAACTGCCCGGCTCGCAGTCGCAGGAAGAATGCCATGGAATTTCGGCCCGATATCGGCACGCTTTCGCCGACGCTGCGCGAGCATCTGGTACCCGGCAACCTGCTGCGCGCCGGCATCAACCTCTCGAACTTCCTGCTGGTTTCGAGCCGGTCCCCGGAAGGCGAGCCGCAAGGCGTCTCGCCCGATCTGGCGCGCGCACTGGCCGAACATCTTGGGTCCGGCCTGCGCCATGTCCCCTATGACAATCCCGGCCTGCTCGCCGATGCGGCGCTCCGCGACGAATGGGATGTCGGGCTGATCGGCGCCGAACCGCAGCGGGCCGAGACGATCAGCTTCACACCGGCCTATGCCGAGATCGAGGCGACCTATCTCGTCCGGGACGCCTCGCCGCTGCGCCAAATCTCAGATGTCGACGCCGATGGCGTGCGCATCGCCGTGACCGGCCGCGCCGCCTACGGGCTCTGGCTCGACCGCCATATCCGCAAGGCGACGCTGATCCGCTCCGGCACGCTCGACGAGGCGGCCGTCGACTTCGTCGCTCAAAAGCTCGAAGCTTTGGCCGGCCTGCGGCCGCGCCTGATCTCCGACCGTGCCGCAATCCCCGGCACACGCCTGCTCGACGGCCATTTCATGACCGTGCAGCAGGCGATCGGCGTGCCCCGGCCGAAGGCCGAGGCGATGGACTACCTCACCCGCTTCGTCGAAGCGGCGAAAGCCTCGGGCTTCATCGCCGCGCTGATCCGCAAGCACGGCGTCGATGGGCTCAGCGTCGCGCCCTGAGGCTCAGGCGCCGGTGCCGTCCGTTCCGGCGCCGCAGACCAAAGCGCAGACCTTGCTTCCGGGCTCCGGAACGAAGCGCTTCGATTGCAGCGCCGCGGCCGCAGCCGCCCCGGACAGGTCGGCTGCGATGCCGAACTCGAACCAGAGCGAGCGGGCCGCCTGCTCCATCTCCTCGTCGCTGACCAGCACGACTTCGTCGACATTGCGGGCGGCCGCCTCGTAGATCGCCTGGTCGGTCTGGCGGCAGGACATGGTGGCGACGCGGGTTTCGAGCTTGTCGAGCGTCACCAGCTTGCCCGCGGCGAGGCAGGCATGCAGGGTCGGCGAGCCGTAGGGCTCGATGCCGATGATGCGGGTCTTCGGCCGGAGCGCCTTCACCGCGGTCGAAAGGCCCGTAATCAGGCCGCCGCCACCGATGGCGACGAGGATGACGTCGACCTCCGGCATCTCGTCGAGGATATCGAGGCCGAGCGTGCCCTGGCCTGCGACCACGACCGGGTCGCTGAAGGGGTGGGCATAGGTCGCGCCGGTCTTCTGGGCATGGGCGAGCGCCGCAGCATTGGCGTCGTCCCAGACCGCGCCGACGATCTCGACATCGGCGCCCCATTTCCTGAGCTTGGCGACCTTGTCGGCGACGACATTGGACGGCAGGAAGATCTTGGCCTTGGCGCCGAGCACATGGGCCGAGCGGGCGATGGCGAGGCCGTGATTGCCACCGGAGGCGGTGACGACGCCGGCCTTGAGCTGCTCGGGCGAGAGCGTCAGCAGGCGGTTCATCGCGCCGCGCCCCTTGAACGAGCCCGCCGCCTGCAGCAATTCGAGTTTCAGCGTGACCCCGCCGCCGAAATCCTCGCCCGTGCTGGTCTGCGCATAGGGCAGCAGCGGCGTCTTGCGGATATGCGGCGCGATGCGCCAGCGCGCATCCTGGATGTCTTCGAGGCTGATCACGACAGCGTCCCCCGGTAAGGCGCCGCGACGATCAGGCAGCAATTGCCCGGCTTGACCCGGCCCGGCTGACGCCGGCCATAGAGGATGCCATCGGCGGCATAGTGCAAGGTTTCGGGCGGGCGCGTCGGATCCCAGGTGCAGTGGATCCGCCCGGCCGGCTGGCCGGCGCTGACCTTCTCGCCATTGGCGTGGAAGGGCTCGAAGACGCCGTCGGCGGTGGCGTAGACATAGGCGGCCGTGCCCGGCAGTTCGAGCACCTGGCCGTCGCCGCGCCGCGGTTCGCGCTTTTCGAGCGCGACGATGCCGAGATGGTCAAGGACGTTGGCGACGCCGCGCCGGCAGACCTTCAGCGCCTCGAGCGAGACCGTGCCGGCCCCGGCCATTTCGGTGCCGACCGTGACGAGCCCGTTGCGGCAGGCGGCGGCGGTGGCGGTACGCGGCTCGCCGAGATTGGAGATCACCACCGTCATCGGCGCATCGAAGGCCTGCACCGCCGCGACATTGCGCTTGTGCAGGGCCGGATCATCGGTCGGCTCGACGATCGCGCTCGGGATGATGTCGAGCGAGGAGCCGCCGGAATGAAGGTCGAGGAAGGCGTCGCCGAGCGGCATGATATGGTCGTTGACGAAGGCCGAGATCTGCTGGGTGATGGTGCCGCGCGGATCGCCCGGGAAAGTGCGGTTGAAGTTCAGCCCGTCGACCGGCGAAGTGCGCTGGCCGGCGATCACGGCATGGACGTTGTTCGCCGGCATCAGGATCAGCCGCCCCTGCACGCGGCCGGGATCGAGATCGCGGATCAGCTCGCAGATCGCGATCGGCCCCTCATATTCGTCGCCGTGATTGCCGCCTTCGAGGATCGCGGTCGGTCCCTCGCCGTTCTTGATCACCGCGACCGGGATGCGCGTCGCGCCCCAGGCGTCGTCATGCGGCGAATGCGGGATCATCAGGAAGCCGACCTGCTTGCCGTTCTTCTCGGGATCGACGGTGAGGAAGGCTGAGGACGGGCGCGGGGCGGTCTTCTGGCGGGAACTGGTCATGGCGGGGCTCGCGGACGCGAAGGGGCGATCAGGGCCGGCCGGGCCCCGTGCTATCGCCGGAAAAGAAAGGAGGCCAGGCACGAAGTGCCTGGCCGGAAGAAAGCTGGCTGCTCAGAGGGTCGGCAGCGGATCCATCGGCATGTCGAGATACTTCTTGTGCAGCCGGTCGAGCTCGCCGTTCAGGCTGTTGAAGAAGATGAAGCCGTCGAGCCAGCGCACCAGATTGTGCTGGTCCATCTGCACGCCCATATGGGCCGGGCTGCGGCGGATGGTGAACTTGCGCTCGAATTCCTTGTTCGGGTTCTGCTTGGCGAGCGCCTGGGCGACGATCGAGTTGGTCGCGAGCAGATCGGCCTGGCCGGTGATGTAGGCGGCGGCGGCGGTCGCATCGTCCTCGGTGCGCATCACATTGGCCTTGGGCGCCGATTCGGTGATCGCGAGTTCCTGGGTCGTGCCCTTGGCAGCGGCGACGCGGACCGAGCCGAGGGTCGCTGCGCTGTTCACGGTCGAGGATTTCGGGCCGTAGACCGCGAGGAAGGTGTTGGCATAAGGCGCCGTGAACTGGATCTGGCGGGCGCGCTCGGGCGACAGGCCCATCACCGAGATGACGATGTCGACCTTGTCGGTGAGCAGGAACGGAATGCGGTTGGCGCCGGTGATCTGCTGCATTTCGAGCTTCACGCCGAGGCCCTTGGCGACCATCTCGGCGAGCTCGATGTCGAAGCCGATCGGCTTGCGGTTGGCGTCCTGCGAGCCGAAGGGCGGCGCATCGAGCGGCACGCCGATGCGAACCACGCCCTTGGACAGGATGTCCTGGAGCTTGTCGGCGCGGGCTTCCGCGGCACCGAAGGCGGCGATGGCCATGGCCGCCAGACCTGCAAACAGCTTACGCATGTGTTTTCTCCCCTCGTGGACCGGAACTGGTTTCTTGGCCTCAGTGCAGCACGGCGCTGAGGAAGGTCTTGAGCTCGGGCGTCTGCGGCTCGGCGAGCACCGCCGCGGCCTGGCCTTCTTCGTGGATCCGGCCCTCGTGCATGAACACGACACGCGAGCCGAACCGGCGGGCGAACCCCATCTCGTGGGTGACGAGGATCATGGTCATCCCCTCCTGCGCCACGGATTCCAGCACCTTCAGCACCTCGCCGGTCAGTTCCGGGTCCAGCGCCGAGGTGACCTCGTCGAACAGCATCAGCTTGGGCTGCATGGCGAGCGAGCGGGCGATGGCGACGCGTTGCTGCTGGCCGCCGGATAGCTGCGAGGGAAAGGCGTCAAGCTTGCCTTCGAGGCCGACGCGGCGCAGCACATCGGCGGCGACCTCGCGGGCCGCTTCCGGGGCCTGCTTCTTCACCACCCGCGGCGCGAGCGTGATGTTGTCGCAGACCGAGAGATGCGGGAACAGGTTGAAGCTCTGGAAGACGATGCCGACCTGCTGGCGCAGCTTGCGCAGATCGGTGGCGGGATCGTTGACCTGAACGCCATCGACGCGGATCGTGCCGGCCTGGATTTCCTCCAGCCCGTTGACACAGCGCAGCAAGGTGCTCTTGCCCGAGCCGGAGCGGCCGATCACGGCGACGACCTCGCCCTTGGCGACGTCGAGCGAAACGTTCTTCAGCACCTGATTGGAGCCGTAGCTCTTGCTGATTTCCCGGATTTCAACGAGCGACATCGAGCTTCCGCTCGAGCGAGCGGCTCCATTGGGTCAGAGGGAAACACATCAGGAAGTAAATGCAGGCGACGGTGATGTAGACCGCGAAGGGCTTGTAGGTGCCCGCCGCCGTCAGCTGGCCCTCACGGGTCAACTCGACCAGCCCGATCACCGCCGCGAGCGAGGTGTTCTTGATCAGTTGGACCAGGAAGCCCACAGTCGGCGGGATCGCGACCCGTACCGACTGCGGGATGATGACGTAGCGCAGCTGCTCGGCGAGCGAGAGCCCGAGCGAGGCACCGGCCTCCCATTGCGTCCTGGCGATCGAGACCAGGGCGCCGCGCCAGATCTCGCCGAGGAAGGCGCTGCCATAGACCGAGAAGGCGACGGCCGCCGCGAGCCAGGGATTGACCGAGATGCCGATCAGCGGCAGCCCGAAGAAGATCAGGAACAGCCAGACCAGCAGCGGCGTGCCCTGGACGATGTGGATGTAGCCGGCAGCCAGCCAACGCACCGGCGCGAAGGGCAGGATGCGCGCGATCGCGATCGCCAGACCGATGACGGATGCGCCGGCGAAGGCCGTGACGGTCAGCAGCAGCGTCCAGCGCGCCGCGCCGACGAGGTACATCACGTCGATGAAGCCGAATTCTCTGATCATCGCTGCACGAAAGCCAGGCGGTAGATCACCGCGAAGAGGCCCCGGAAGGCGAAGGCGAGCGAAAGATAGAGCACGCCGATGACGGTATAGACCTCGAAGTCGCGGAAGGTGCGCGACTGAACGATCGAGGCGGCATGGAACAGATCCTCGACCGAGATCTGCGAGACCACGCTGGTCGCCAGCATCATCAGCACGAACTGGCTGGCGAGCGCCGGGAACATCGCCTTCAGCGCCGGGAAGACCACGATATAGCGGAAGACCTGCAGACCCGAGAGCCCGAGCGAATGCCCGGCCTCGATCTGCGCCTTCGGCACCGCTTCGAGGCCGGCGCGCACGATCTCGGTGGTGTAGGCGCCGAGATTGATCACCAGCGCGATCATCGCCGCGGTCAGCCCGTCGAGCCGCAGGCCGAGGCTGGGCAGACCGAAGAAGATCAGGAAGAGCTGGACCAGGAGCGGGGTGTTGCGGATCACCTCGACATAGGCGCCGACGAGGCGGCGCAGCCAGCCCGGGCCGTAGACGCGCGCCGCGGCGCAGAGGACGCCGATCGCCAGACCGCCGACCATCGCGACGCCGGACAAAAGCAGGGTGATCCAGACGCCATCGAGAATCGACTCCCAGGCGGCGAAGACGTCGCGGAACTGGAGACCGTACTTCATCGCGTCAGGCCCACCAGGCCCGCGGACCGGCGGTCCGGTGCCCGACGACTGCCCACGCTTGCTGCGGCAATGGCGTCATGTCTCCCCCTCTTTACGGGGAGGCTGATTGACTTCTTATTTGATGTCAAGCTTCATATATGAAACCAGATTGGTGTGGGCATCATGAGCGACCCCGTCGAAGCCGAGACCGACGACAAGGCCAGCTACGCGGCGCCGGCCCTGGAGAAAGGGCTCGATATCCTCGAACTCCTGGCCGAGGTCGGCGAACCGCTCTCGACCCGCACGATCGCGGAGCAGTTGCGGCGCTCGAAGAGCGAGATCTTCCGCATGGTCTTCGTGCTGCAGCAGCGCGGCTATCTCGAACGTGAGGCCGGGACCGATCGGCTCGGTCTGTCGCGTCGCCTGTTCGATCTCGGCATCCGGACGCCGGGCGGCAAGCAGCTGACCGCGGCCGTGCTGCCGCTGATGGAGCGTTTCAGCGAGGAAAGTGGCCAGGCGGCCCATCTCGTCGTCCTCAGCCGGGCGCAGACCGTGGTGCTGGCGACCACGGCGGGCCATCTCGACGCCAGCGTGATCGTCCGGCCCGGCTATGGACGCCCGGCGCTGGAGGCCAATTCCGGCCTGCTCATCCTCGCCTTCCAGTCGGAAGCACGGCGGCGCGCGCTGATGCGCGAGGCCGAGCCGGAGTTCCGCAAGCGGCTCGACCAGCCCGAAACCGAGGCGATCTTCGCGGAGATCCGCGAGCAAGGCCATCGCATCGCGCCGAGCCGCGACATCCTCGCCGTCACGGACATCGCCTGCCCGGTGGTCGGCCTCTCCGGCTATGCCGAGGCCGCGATCCTCGTGCCTTGCCTGAAGCGCCACGGCGTCGCCACCGATGAAGAGGCGATCCTGCTCACGCTGAAAGCCTGCGCCGCCGAAGCCGGCTTGCGCCTGCCTCTCGGCTGAGCGCCGAAACCGAGAAAATCCTCGGCTTTTGCCGCAGGGATACCCTGCCCTTGCCACATGCTTTCCAAGATTGGTCGCGATTTTCCCTCTGACCGCAACAAACGGCACGGAGGAGGACCGCAATGGCCGAAACCGCGACGAACACGCAAGCGCCCGTGATGACCGATCCCGAATGGATCGCGCTGGAGAGCATCAGCGAGGAAACCCGGCGCTTCATCTTCGGCGAAGCGATGCTGCGCCTGCTTCAGGGACGGGGCCTCGCCGAGCCCGGCGACGAGCGCTGGAACGTGACCCAGGAAGGCCAGCAGGCCCTCCAGGCCCGCAGCAACTGATCAGGCGCCCCCCCTCGTCGTCGTCCTCGACTGGCCGGAACCACCCGGCCGGTTGCAACGGCCTGAGACGATGCGCATCTCTGCGGCTGCGACAGCCAAACGCATGAGCCGGAGCCGCCGATGAAACGCCCCGTCACCATCACCGTTTCCCATACGCTCGGGCGAGAAGCCGCCCGGGCGCGCCTACAGGGCGGCGTCGACAAGGTCCGCGACAAGCTCGGCACGCTGCACATGCAGCTCACGCAGGAGGACTGGCAGGGCGACACGCTGCATTTCGGCGTCGCCGCCCTCGGCCAGACCGTGAACGGCAAACTCGACATCGAGGACAGCCTCGTCCGGGTCGAGGTGATGCTGCCCTGGATGCTCGCCGTCTTCGCCGAGAAGCTGCGCCTCGGCGTCGAGAAACAGGGCCAAATCCTGCTGGAGCACCAGCCGACCAAGGCCTGAGCGCCTGCTCTACCCCTTGCCATCCATCAGCGGGTGCAGGTCGCGCACCAGGCTCTTCAGCCGCTCGTCGAGGATGTGCGTGTAGATTTGCGTCGTCGCGATGTCGGCATGCCCCAGCAATTCCTGGACGACGCGCAGATCCGCGCCGTTCTGCAGGAGATGGCTGGCGAAGGCGTGTCGCAATACATGCGGGCTGACCTTGGCCGGCGACAGCCCCGCCTCCGCGGCGAGCGTCTTGAGATCGCGCCCGAAGGCCTGCCGGGTCAGATGCCCGCTCTCGCCATCCGACGGAAAGAGCCAGCGCCCGCCGGCATCGCCCTGCTGGCGCAGGAAGGCGAGATGCGCGGCGGCCGCCAGCCGTGCCGCCTCGTTGAGCGGCACCAGCCGGTCCTTGTCGCCCTTGCCGCGCACCACCAGGAAGCGCTCGCGCGTCGTCGCGGCCGAGAGCGGCAGCGCGATCAACTCGGAAACGCGCATGCCGGTGGCGTAGAGCATCTCGATCAGGCAGCGCATCCGCCGGCTGCGCGCCTGCGCCGCCGGCGACTGGCCTTCGCGCTCCGCCGCCTGCTGCGCGGTCGCGATCAGCCGGTCGACCTCGGCCACCGAAAGCACCTTGGGCAAGGGCCGCCCGAGCCGCGGCCCCTCGATCGCCGCGGTCGGGTCGCTGCCGACCAGCCCCTCGGTGTAGAGGAAACGATGGAACTGCCGCACCGCCGACAGCCGCCGCGCCGCGGAAGAAGCCTTGAGCCCGCGCTCCGAAAGCTCGGCCAGGAAGGCCCGGATATCGGCTGCCGCGACGCCGGCCGGGCCACCATGCCCGGCGGAAAATTCGAGATAGTCGTCGAGGTCGCGCTGATAGGCCTCGATCGTGTTCTTCGCCGCGCCGCGCTCGGCTGCGAGCATGTCGAGGAAGGCGTTAACCCAGGCGCGCGCCTGCTGGGTCATCTTCGGCGACTCATTTCTGCAGCTTCGAGGGCGGGACGACCTCGACCATCTCGCGCGGCTCCGGCTTGACGAAGGTGACGAGCGCGACCATGCCGCCGAACACCAGGCCACCGATCACGGCGAGGAAAGTCAGGAACTTGAACAGCGTCGGCACGGCCGGCGATTTCCTTGTTAACCTTATCGGTTATTCCCGATCCGCCACCGCCGATGCAAGCCTTGGATGGTCGAGGAGCAGGCGCGCTCGTCGCAGGCCGCGCAGGCTGCTGCCGACGAACCAGCACGCCTCGCCCCGCAAATCCTCGACCCGCAGGGCGGCCTCCCGTGCCTGGCCCGCCTCCAGCAGCTCGCGGCGTAGCACACCTTGTAGCAGGCCATGCGCGAGGGGCGGCGTCAGCAGCACGCCGTCGCGCTCGAGAAAGACGTTCGCCCGGCTGGCCTCGGTGACGAAGCCCTCGCGGTTGAGCAGGAGCGCATCGTCGCAGCCTTGCGCCTCGGCAGCGGCGAAGCAGCGCTCATAGCGCCCCCGGCGCGTCGTCTTGTGCCGCGCGAACGGATCGGCGGCATCGCTCCGCTCGGCCGCGATGCCGATCGTCAGCGTCCGCTCCGTCTCCTTCGGCAGCGGCGCATGCCGGATCGAAACGGAACCGTCGCGCCGCAGCTCGAAGCGGACACGCTGTTCGCATCCCTCTCCGAAACCGCCGGCGCATTCGGCCAGCTGCGCCCTCAAGGCCTCGCCGTCGAAGCGGAAACCCAGCTCCGCCGCCGAGCTGGCGAGTCGTCCGAGATGCAGCTCCAGCCGGCGATAACCTGCCCCCCGCGACCAGAGCAGCGTCTCGAACAGCCCGTAATCCTCGGCGAGATCGGTCAGCACTCGGGCCTTCAGCCGGCATTCCGCGAACTCGCTCGCCGGATCGGAATCGACGACGATGCCGCCGCCGACCCCATAGACGCCTCGCCCGTCCGGCAGCAGCGTCGCCGTCCGGATCGCGACGTTGAAGCGTAGATCGCCATTCGGCGTGATCGCGCCGATCGATCCGGTGTAGGCGTCGCGCGGCCAGGCCTCGAGCTCGCGGATGATCTCCATGGCGCGCAGCTTGGGCGCGCCGGTCACCGAGCCGCAGGGGAACATCGCCCGGATCAGCTCGCCCGCCGACAGGCCCGGCCGCAACCGGCTCGTCACCTCCGAGGTCAGGGTGTGCAGCGTCGGATAGGTCTCGACGCTGAAGAGCTTTGGCACGGCGACGGAGCCGATCTCGCTGACCCGGCCGAGATCGTTGCGCAGGAGATCGACGATCATCAGGTTCTCGGCACGCTGCTTCGGATCGGCCCGTAGCGCCGCCATCGCAACGGCATCGCCCGCCGCATCCGTACCGCGTGCGACCGTACCCTTCATCGGTCGCGTCGTCGCCCGCCCGCCTTGCGTCTCGACGAAGAGCTCCGGCGAGACCGAGAGGAGCGTCGCCGCGCCCGTCGCGACGATGCCGCCATGGGCGACCGGCTGGCTGGCGCGCAGCGCCGCATAGAGGGCGAGCGGATCGCCGCCATAGCGGAAGCGGATCGGAAAGGTGAGATTGACCTGATAGGCATCGCCCGCTCGCAGATAGTCGAGCACATGCCTGACGGCGGCGGCGTGCTGCGCCTCATTGAGACCGAGCGCGACGGCGTCCAGCGGCGGTGGCGCGGCGACGCCGGCGAATTGCCGGTCGAGCGCGGCGGCATCCAGCGCCTGCGCCTCGCGGAACAATCCGATCCAGAGCAGCGGCAGGGTCCGACCCTCCGGCAGGAATGGCGCCAGGCGCGGCTCGAAGGCGTAGCCGAGCTCATAGGAGAGAAAGCCCGCCGCATGCAGCCCCGCCGCAAGCCCCGCCTCGATCCGGGCCAGCGCCGCCGCGACCTCGGACAGCCCCTCGGCTTCCACCACCTCAACTGGTTCGGCGTAGAGCAAAGCCGAGCCAGTGCTGCGATCGTCGAGCAACACGAAGGGCGCGCGTAGAGCTGCGATCTCGACCTCTCCTCCCGGCCTCGGCATGCCGCTTTCCTCCTGTCCCTGCATCGGCCGGTAGCAGTCTGACTCGTCGCGGCCGGTCAAGGCGCGGCAGGACCTGCGCGGCGCATCAGGAGGACGTGGCGGCAAAGCATCGCACATGCTAGAGCGGCAAGGAGGAAACGTTGCGATGCTGATGGCCGATACTGTCGAAACGCTTGATGTCGCCGCCCTGCGCTCCGCGCTCGGCCGGCGCTCCGTCGTGCTCGTCGGCATGATGGGGTCGGGCAAGAGCTCGGTCGGCAAGCGGCTCGCCACACGTCTCGGCCTGCCCTTCGTCGATGCCGACACCGAGATCGAGACGGCCGCCGGCATGTCGATCCCCGACATCTTCGCCCAGCGCGGCGAGACCGAATTCCGCGACGGCGAGCGCCGCGTCATCGCGCGCATCCTCGCCACCCGTTCGCCCCTGGTGCTGGCGACCGGCGGCGGCGCCTATATGAATCCCGACACCCGCGCCCGCATCGCCGAATTCGGCATCTCGGTCTGGCTCAAGGCCGATGTCGACGTGCTGATGCGCCGCGTGCGCAAACGTAGCAACCGCCCGCTGCTGCGTACCGCCGACCCGGAGGGGACGATGCGCCGCCTCCTCGCCGAGCGCGAACCGGTCTATTCCCAGGCCGACATCACCGTGATTTCCAGCGATGATCCGCATGAGATCGTCGTCGAAGCCGCGCTCGCCGAGCTCGAGCGTGCAACGAGCAGCCGATGACCAAGCAAGCAGCAGATGCCGCGCGCGCAGAGCGCATTCTCGTTCCCGTTCCGCTCGGCGAGCGCGCCTATGACATCCTGATCGGGCGTCACCAGCTCTGCGAAGCCGCTGGCGTCATCGCCAAGCTCGCTCCGGGTGCCCGCGCCGCCATCGTCACCGACGACAATCTCGCCGCGCTGCACGCGCCGGCGCTGGAAAGCTGCCTGCACCAGGCCGGCATCGCGACGACCCGCCTGACGATCCGGCCCGGCGAGGCCTCGAAATCCTATCCCTGCTTCGTCGAGCTCTGCGACGGGCTGCTGGCCGCCAAGATCGAGCGCAACGATCTCGTCATCGCGCTCGGCGGCGGCGTGGTCGGCGATCTCTCGGGCTTTGCCGCCTCGGTGCTGCGGCGCGGCGTGCGCTTCGTCCAGATTCCGACGAGCCTGCTCGCCCAGGTCGATTCCTCGGTCGGCGGCAAGACCGGCATCAATTCCGGCCATGGCAAGAACCTGATCGGCGCCTTCCACCAGCCGGCTCTGGTGATCTGCGACACCGCTCTGCTCGATACGCTCAGCGAACGCGAATTCAAGGCCGGTTATGCCGAGGTGGTGAAGTACGGGCTGATCGACGACGCCGCCTTCTTCGACTGGTGCGAGGCGAACTGGCGGCGCGTCATCGCCGGCGGGCCGGAGCGCGACCATGCAGTCGCCACCGCCTGCCGCGCCAAGGCGGGAATCGTGGTGCGCGACGAGCGCGAGGATGGCGACCGCGCCTTGCTCAATCTCGGCCACACGTTCGCCCATGCGCTGGAACGGCTGACCGCCTATGATTCCAGCCGCCTCGTCCATGGCGAGGCGGTCGCGATCGGCCTCGCGCTGGCTTTCCGCTTCTCGCAGCGGCTCGGTCTCTGCCCGGGCCAGGATGCCGGGCGCGTCGCGGCACATCTTGGCGCGGTCGGCCTGCCCTCGCGACTGCAGGACGTGCCGGGCGGCGTCGGCAGCGCCGCCGAGATCGTCGAGGCCATGACCCAGGACAAGAAGGTCAAGCGCGGCGCACTGACCTTCATCCTCGCCCACGGCATCGGCAAGAGCTTCATCGCGCCGGGCGTTCCCGCCGACGAGGTGCGCGGCTTCATCGAAAGCGAACTCGCGGGGGCCTGATCGCACGCCAATGGCCGCGCTCGTCCCCATCGATCCCTGGCTGGCGGTCGCGATCGTCGTTCTCGGCCTGTTGCTGACCGGCTTCCTCTCGGCCAGCGAGGCGGCGCTCAACGCGACATCCCGCGCACGACTCACCGCACAGGAGAAGGCCGGCAGCCGGCGCGCCGCGATCGCGCTGCGCGCGCTGTCGAATCGCGAGCGCCTGAGCGGCGTCCTCCTGCTCGCACGCACCTTGGTCAAGACCGCGACGGCGGCCTTCGCCACCTATGCCGCCGCGGTCCTCTATGGCGCATCGGGCGCGCTCTGCGCCGCAGCGGCCGTCGCGCTGCTCGCCATTCTTTTCGGCGAGCTCGCGCCGCGCATGGTGGCGGTCGCCAAGCCGGACCGCACGGCGCTCTTCTTCGTCCGGCCGGTGGCGCGCCTGCTCACCGTGCTCGGCCCGCCGCTACGCCTGCTGCAATGGCTGGCGCGGCGCTGCATCGGCCTGTTCGGGCTGCGGATCGATTCGCAGCGCCCCGTGCTCGCCACCGACGAGGTGCTGCGCGACCAGGTCGAGCTGATGCGCCAGCAGGGCACGGTCGAGAAGGCCGATGGCGACATGGTCAGCGGCCTGCTCGACCTGAAAGACCTCGAAGTCGCCGACGTGATGATCCACCGCACCAAGATGCGCACGATCAATCTCGATCTCGGCCCCGAGGCGATCGTGCGCGAGGTCCTCGCCTCGCCCTATACGCGCCTGCCGCTCTGGCTCGAAAAGCCGGAGAACATCGTCGGCATCCTGCACGCCAAGGATTTGCTGCGCGCGCTCGACGCCGCGGGTGGCGATGCCGGCAGGCTCGATGTCGGCGAGATCGCGCTTTCGCCCTGGTTCGTGCCGGTGACGACCTCGCTGCCCGAGCAGCTCAAGGCCTTCCTCGCCCGCAAGACGCATTTCGCCCTCGCCGTCGACGAGTATGGCGAGGTCATGGGGCTGGTCACGCTGGAGGACATCCTCGAGGAGATCGTCGGCGATATCCGCGACGAACACGACATCGCCCTGCCCGGCCTGCGCCCGCAGGCGGACGGCTCGGTCATCGTCGATGGCGGGGCGCCGATCCGCGACCTCAACCGCGCCATGGACTGGAACCTGCCGGACGAGGAGGCGACCACTGTCGCCGGGCTCGTCATCCACGAGGCGCGCGCCATTCCCGAAGCCGGCCAGGCCTTCACCTTCCACGGCTTCCGCTTCGAGGTGATGCGCAAGAGCCGCAACCGCGTCACCGCGCTGCGGATCACGCCGACGGGCAACGGCCCGGCCGAGCCGCCTCCCGCGGCCTGAAGCGGATCAGCCGAGCTTCGCCAGGAAATCGGTCGCCCGGTATCCCTCCGGCGCTCCTTCGACGATGAAGGCGGCGCTGCGCGAATTGCGCGTCCGGAGCGGCAGGATCGCCTGATAGCCCGGCGAGGCGTACCAGGCCTGCGCGGCTTCACGGTCCGGAAAGGCGATGACGACGAGATCGCCCTCCCAGGGCCCTTCCAGAATCTCGGGCGTCACGCCATGGATCAGGAAGCGGCCACCGAAGGGCGCGAGGGTCTCGTCGATGCGCAGGATGTAGTCGATGATCTCGGCGTTGCGATCGACGTCGCGCAAATGGGCGATGGCATAGGCGGTCATGGCAAGGTCCCCTTGGAGCGGGCCTCGACCCGCGATATCGGGGACCATGCGGGCAATGGAGCGGCCGGTCGATTACCTCACAGGTAAGCGAAGCCGCCCTGGCTCACCCTTCGACGATGCCCTTGGCCGCAAGCGACGACTCCCGCGCCTCGGCGGGCTTGTCGGTCACGAGATACTGCGCCCGCGCCAGCGCCTCGAAGCGCCCGCCCTTGGCGACGAGTTCCTCGAAGGAGCCCATCTCGATCACCCTGCCCTGCTCGAAGACCAGGATGCGGTCGGCATTGCGGATCGTGGCGAGGCGGTGGGCGATGACGAAGGTGGTGCGGCCCTTCATCACCTCGTCGAGCGCCTTTTGCAGCTTCACTTCGGTCGCGGCGTCGAGGGCCGAGGTCGCCTCGTCGAGGATCAGGATCGGCGGGTTCTTGAGCAGCGCCCGGGCGATCGAGAGGCGCTGGCGCTCACCGCCGGAGAGGGTGCGGCCGCGCTCGCCGACGATGGTGTCGAGCCCGTCGGGCTGGCGCGCCATCACCTCCGTCGCCTGAGCGCGATCGAGCGCTTCCATCATCTCGGCATCGGTCGCGTCCGGCTTGCCGACGGTCAGGTTTTCGCGGATCGAGCGGGCGAACAGCATCGGCTCCTGGAAGACGACGCCGATGTTCCGGCGCAGCGAGAGCAGCGAGATCTCGCGGATATCCCGGCCATCGGCGAGGATCCGGCCCGATTGCGGATCGAAGGCCCGGTGCAGCAGGCCGAGCGTGGTCGATTTGCCCGAACCGGTCGATCCGACGATGGCGATCGTCTCGCCGGGCATGACCTCGAAGGAGACGTCGGCCACGGCTGCACGTTTGCCGTCATAGGAGAAGGAGACGTCGTCGAAGGTGATGCGGCCTTCGAGCCGGCCGGCATCGGGCGCGCCCGGCAGGTCGCGCACCGCCGGCAGCGTGTCGACCACCTCGAAGAACTCCCGCATCTTCGGCGCCTGCATGAAGATGAAGTTGACGAAGGCGACGATCTGCTCGAGCCGGCCGACCAGCATGGTGGCGAAGCCCATGAAGGTGACGATCTCGCCGACCGTGGTCTGCCCCTGCATCAGGAGCCAGGTGCCGACGACGAAGATCGAGAGCACGGTCAGCGTCGCCGAGGCGCGCGTTGCCACCGTCGCCACCGCCCACCAGGTCAGGACCGGGATCTGCGCTTCGAGCAGGCTGGTGATCGTCGAGCGCAGGCCGCGTACCTCGGCCTCGATCCGGGTGAAGCTCTGGATCACCGGGACGTTGCCGAGCGCGTCCGAAGCCCGCTCGGCGAGGCTCGAATGATAGCTCTCGACATTGCTCTGCAACTTGTCGGTCTTGCGCAGCACATAGGCCGTCAGCGAGCCGAACAGCACGACCAGGAAGATCAGCAGGAGCCCGAGCTGCCAGTTCTTCCAGAGCGTGAAGGGCAGCAGGATGAAGAGCGCGACGAAGCTCGCGCAATGCTCACGAAAGAAGGAGAGCCACAGCGCCCACATGCCGCTGGTGCCTTCCAGCATCACCTTGAGGACGCGGCCGGAATGGGTCTGCGTGTGATAGGCGAGCGGCAGCGTCAGCGCATGCTCGAAATAGTTCGCCATCACCGCGAGCCGCCGGCGATGCGCCAGACGATCGGCGAACAGCGCGACGAACACGCCCGCGGCGATGTTGAACAGGCCGAAGCCGACCCAGGCGGCGATCAGGAGGTTGATGTCGCTCCAGCTCGGCCGGTTGCCGGCGTTCTGGACGCTGGTCAGCTTGTCGATCAGCGCACCGAACAGCATCGGCTCAGCGAAAGCCGCCGCCGCCAGGGCGATATTGGCCAATGCCAGGATCAGCCCGAGGCGCCTCTCCGGACCGAGTTCGCCGAGCACGCGGGCATAGAGCGCAAACAGGGACATCGCAGGACCTTAGAGTACGGGCGCGAGCAGACGACACCGGTTGTGGTGAAAATCCGGCGCGAAATCAAACGGGCTCCATCGCGATTCGGCGAAACCGCCTTCAGATCCCTGCAGCGCCTGCCGGCATGAGGAGTTTCTCAACCTTAACGCTTCCTTCAACCCGCGCGCCCTATCGTTTGGAGCATGCGAGAGGCCGGGCGAGCAGCGTCGGCGGCGACGCGCATCAGGATAGCCTTTTCATGGATCTCGCAACCGGCGTCGGCATTATCGGTGGCATCGCGACGATCGTCTCGCTGATCTTGATCGATGGCGGCAATTTCGCCGCCTATTGGGACAAGCACGCCGCGATCATCATCTTCGGCGGGGCGTCGGCTGCCACCCTGCTGCGCTTCCCTTTCTCGGTAATCGCCAATGGCCTGCCCATGGGCATCCGCTTCGCCTTCACCATGCGCGCCATCCATCCGCGCGAGCTGATCGACGAGATCACCCGCGTCGCCGAGATCAACCGCAAGAGCGGCCCGGTGGCGCTGGAAAACGTCGAGGTCTCCGACCCGTTCCTGGCCCAGGGTCTGCGCTACATCGCCGACGGCTACGACAAGGATTTCATCCGCGACACGATGGAGCGCGACCGCGACAACTTCCTGCAGCGGCTCGACGAAGGCTCGAAGGTCTACCGCGCCATCGGCGACTGCGCCCCGGCCTGGGGCATGATCGGCACCATAATCGGCATGGTCACCATGTTCGCCAACATGTCCGACCCTTCCAGGCTCGGCCCGGCCATGGCGACCGCACTGCTGGCGACGCTCTACGGCGCCATGGTCGCCAACATGCTCACCCTGCCGATCGCCGACAAGCTGCACATCAAGCTCGAGGAGGAGGAGATCTCGCGCACGCTGATCATCGACGGCGTGCTGCAGATGCGCGACGCCAAGAGCCCGACCCTGGTGCGCGAAATGCTGCTGGCCTATCTGCCCGATCATCATCGGGCCGAAATGGCGCAAGCCAGCTGAAGGGCGGCTGAACGATGGCCAGGAAGAAGCGCGGCGGCCATGGCGGTCACGGCTGGTTCGTGACCTTCGCCGACCTGATGGCGCTGCTGATGGCCTTCTTCGTCATGGTCGCGGCCTATTCCAGCCAGGACAAGCAGAAGCTCCAGATCGTCGCCGGCTCGATGCGCGACGCCTTCGGCACGCAAAAGGACGTCCGCCTCGCCGGCATCGTCGAGGTCGACGGCATCCCGACCAAGACCCACATTAAGAATTCCTATGTCCGGCCGATCGAGGACGCTTCCGACAACACCGCACCCAACCACAACCAGCAGAAGGAAGACGGCCTGATCTCGGCGACGCATGATCGCGGCTTTGCGCTCGCCGCCGCCTCGCTGCGTCAGGCCCTGCGCGAGATGCCGGAGATCGGCGAGCTCTCGCGCAACATCCTCGTCGAGGTCTCGGAGACCGGCATCGACATCCAGCTCGTCGACCAGGACGGGCGCGCCATGTTCGACGAAGGCTCGACCCAGCCCAATGCCCGCATGCGCAAGCTGCTCGCTGCGATCGCCCCGACACTGCGCCGCATGCCCAACAAGATCGCGATCACCGGCCATACCGCGACGCCGCGGCCGGGCACATTCCTCCGCGGCAATCCCTGGGCACTCTCGGTCGGCCGCGCCTCGGCGGTACGCGAGATACTCGGCACTGCCGGCGTGCCCGACGAGCGCTTCGCCTCGGTCGCCGGCAAGGCCGACACCGAGCCGCTGATCAAGGACAATCCCTATCTGCCCTTCAACCGCCGCGTCGCCATCGTGCTGAAGGCGGACGCGCCGCCTTTGCCCAACGGCGCCAAGCCCTGACGCCTGCCCCGGCCGGGATCAGGGCGCGACGATCAGCGCCCAGTAGACCTGGTATTTCGAACCTGGCGCATAGGCCGAGGCGATGCCCATCCGGGTCGCGCCCGGCGCCTTCATGACGCGGTCGTGCTGGGGCGAATCGCGCCAGCCGGAAAAGGCCTCTGCCAGCCGCCGGTAGCCGGCCGAGAGATTGGCCTCGGCTCCGGACTGGCCGGCGCGCGCCAGACGTGCCTTGACCGCTTCGGCCTGCGCCGGCTTGTCGGCCGCCGCCATCGCCTTCGCCTCCTGCTCGGCCGCCTGCATCAGCTCCGGATCGAGCTTCAGCGTGGCGAGGCCGGCATTCAGGCGATAGGCCGAGATCGTCGCGCGCGCCGCCTCCGCATCGACGCGCGCCGAGGGCGAGCCGAGATCGCGATAGAAGGCCGGCTGGGTCCGTACCGGCTCGATGCAGCCGGCGATGTTGAACAGCGCCAGGGCGCCGGCCAGCGCGGCAGGGCAGCTCATTGCGCGCCCACGGGCGGGACGAGCGGAAAACGAAAGCATCGCATCATTCCTTGTTGTCGTCCTTGCCTGCGGCCTCGTCCTTGCCGGCCTCCGGCGCAGAGCCGTTCCTGGTGGGAGCTGCTTCCTCGGCCTCGTCCGCTGCGACTTCGTTCGCCGCGCGGGACCGGCTCGCCTTGACTTTGCTCGCCCCCTTCCGCGCGGGAGCCTTGCGCTCGCCGGCGACGGCGGTCGCGATGCTGCCGAGCGACTCCTCGATGCCCTCCAGCCCCTTCACCGTCAACTCGGCGGCCGCTGCGGGCTTCTCGAGCTCGGCGAGGCGCTTGTGGATGACGTAGTTGAGATCGCTGGTGACGCGGCCGACCTGGTCGACGTCACCGACCACGCAGATCAGGTCGAAATCCAGGGTCGTCGGGGCGATCTTCTTGAACAGCACGTTCGGCGGCGGCTTCTTCAGCACGTCGCCATGCTCGGTGCCGGCGTCCGCCAGCAGGGAACGCACCTCGGTCGGATCGAATGTGCGCGGCACGCTGATCGAGATTAGCACGCGCCCCGTGCGGTCGGAGCGGACACGGTTGCGCACCACGCCGGAGACCAGGTTCGAGTTCGGCACGACGACCGTGGAGCGGTCGAAGGTCTCGATCTCGGTCGAGCGCACATTGATCCGCTTGACGATGCCCTCGGCGTCGCCGACCAGCACCTGGTCGCCGACCCGGATCGGCCGCTCCCAGAGCAGGATCAGCCCCGAAACGAAGTTCGACACCACCGATTGCAGGCCGAAACCGATACCGACGGAGAGCGCCGAGGCGACCAGCGTCAGCCGCTCCAGGCTGAAGCCGAGCGTCGAGACCGCGAGCGCTACGGCAGCTGCATAGCCGAGATAGCCGGCGGCGGTGGTGATCGAATTGCGCAGGCCGGTGTCGAGCTTGGTCGTCGGCAGGAACTTGTCGTTGAGCCAGCCCTGCAGCGAGCGCGTCGCGGCGAGACCGAGCGCGAACATCGCGGCGGCGACGAAGATCGAAGACAGCGAGACGGTGACGCCACCGACCTGGAAACCGAAGAACGCCGCCCGCAGCGAGGTCAGCAGATCGGTCGATTCCAGCCCCCAGGGCGCCAGGACCAGCATGATCGTCACGACGATCAGCACGATCTTGAGCACGCCGGTGAGCACCACCGCGAATTTCTGCAAAGTGGCGGCGCGCAGGCCGACGCCCGTCCGCAGGGTCAGCGCGAAGCGCCCCTCGCCGGTCAGGAGATTGCCGATGCCGAGTTCGATCAGTTGCATCAGCAGCACGAAGAGGCCGGCGAGGATCCCGAGCCAGAGCACCTGCTCGGTCAGGAAGGTGGCGAGCACGACATAGCCGAGCAGCACCGCCAGGATGATGGCGACGCCGACCACCCAGGACAGGATGCGCACCGGACCGAGACTGGCCCCGTCGACCGGAACATAAGGGCCGAGGCAGGCTTCCTGCTCGATCTCGTCATTGTCGCGCAGCCGGTAGAGGCCGACGACCAGCGTCAGCGCAAAAAGCGCGGCGAGGACGCTGCGCACGATGATCGACAGCGTCAGACCGGCGGCGATCGCCTGCAGCCAGGCTTCGAGAACCTTGCCGCTCGCCATGACGATGGCGAGCCAGCCGGCCATCCAGACCACGGTGCGCGCGGTCGATTCCATCACGCTGACCAGCCGGCGCTGCGGCTCCCCCGGGGCGAACAGCGCGTCGGCCAGTGCCTGGACGAAGGCGAAGAGCGCGAGCCCGTAGACGATGGCGAGGATCACCGGCTGGATGCGGGGCGGCAGCAGGCCGGCCGTGTTGAGCGCGGCATAGATCAGCCAGCTCGCCAGCGCCGGCGGCGCCGAACGGGCGAACAGGCGGATGATCGCGCCATAAAGGCAACGGACCTCGCTGTCGGTCTCATGCGCTGCGAGACGATTGCTCAACCGCGGCAGATAGCGCGCACGGGCAATATAGAGGCCGATCGCGCCGATGAAGCCGAGCAGCACGAGCACCCCGCGTGGGCTCAGCAGCGCGGCGCTGAAAACCGAGAGCCAATCACCCAAGACGAGATGCGAGGCGCGGAGATCCGACGGCAGGGTCGTGACCGTCGCGGCCCAGGTTTCCGGGCTCAGCGGCGAGGGGCCGGGTGCGAACAGCATCTTGGCGAAGCGCTCGCGCCTGAGGTCGCTGATCGCCGTCTGCAGCTGCTCGGCCTGAAGCTGGGTCGCCCGGGCGAGCTTGAGCGACTCGTCGGCCTCGGAGAACCCCTTTTCGCGTGCATCGCGCTCCTTGGCGACTTCAGCGGCTTCCGGCGGCGCCTTGGCGTCCGGCTTCGGCCCGAGCTGCTCGAGCCGCGCCCTCGCCTGCTCGAAGCGCGGTGCCTGTTCCTCGGTCAGGGCGCGGATCTGGTCGAGCAGGGGCTGCAGGCGCAGCCTCTGCCGCTGCAGCTCGGCATCGGAGGCATTGGGATTGCCCAGCGCCGACTCGATCTGGGTCAGCTCGCCCCTGATCGAATCGACTCTGGCGCGCGCGGCCGCCGGGTCGGCCGGCTGGGCCAGTACCGAGAGCGGCAGCAGCAGGAAGAGCCCGAACATGGCGGCGCCGAGTCGGCCGCCCAGAACGGCGAAGGCGTTACGGGCTTTCGACGTCACTGGCATTCCGATCTCGCCGGGCTGATTCGCGTCCTTGCGCAGCCTCGCCACCGCTGCGCGGCGAAATCAAGCATGCCGGAGAAAAGCGGTTGCGGGCGGGCTTCGCGGCGACGCCGCGCCGGCCGGCAAGGTTCGGAGAAGGACATCACATTCCCGTGAAAACGAGCCGGATACTGCGGTCACGCAGCGCCATTTCGGCAAGAAACCGGACAGCATGATGGCGGAACCTCGTCGCTGCGGCGGCTTCGCGCTCCGGCCACGGCGTTACCCCGCCCCCGCGAGACCGTGATCGCCGCCATGCCGCAGAGGTACTGGCGCTCCCGCGCCAACTCGGTTTGTATTTCATCCAATATAAATCTGGCCCGGAGCGGCCGGAACGACCGAACGGCGAGGCGCGCTGGCTCTCTCGCCAGCTCTGGAATCGAAACCGGGAGGTTTGCGATGGCTAAGCTCAACATCAACGGCAAGACGATCGATGTGGAGGTCGACGGCGACACGCCGCTACTCTGGGTCATACGCGAGCAAATCGGCCTGACCGGCACGAAATATGGCTGCGGCGTCGCTCAATGCGGCGCCTGCACCGTGCATGTCGACGGTGTCGCCACGCGCTCCTGCTCCATGCCGGTGAGCGCCGTCACGGCCGAGCAGAAGATCGTCACCATCGAGGGGCTGTCGCCCGATGGCAGCCATCCGCTGCAGAAGGCCTGGATCGAGCACGACGTGCCGCAATGCGGCTTCTGCCAGAGCGGCATGATCATGGCCGCCGCAGCCATGCTCCAGGCCAATCCCAAGCCGTCGGAAGCCGATATCGCGGCCGAGATGACCAATATCTGCCGCTGCGGCACCTATAACCGCGTCAAGGCCGCCATCCAGCAGGTCGCCGCCGGCGGCGAGCTCGGCCGCGGCTGAACCCTGTTTCCCTTCACAGCGCCGGGCTCGATCGCGATCCGCCGAATGGCCGCTCGCCTCGCCCACGCCGACCAGAATCTGGAGGACGCCATGACATCCGCCTCTGCCGTCGAGATGAAGCTCTCCCGCCGCAGCCTGCTTGCCGGCTCGGCCGCCACCGCCGGTGCCTTCAGCTTCGGCTTTTCCGTGCCCTTCGCCGACGAGGCGCTGGCCCAGGGCGCAACGCCCGAAATCAACGCCTGGGTCGTCGTCCAGCCCGACGACAAGGTGGTGATCCGCATCGCCCGCTCCGAAATGGGCCAGGGCACGCTCACCGGCCTCGCCCAGCTCGTCGCCGAGGAGCTGGAATGCGACTGGGCCAAGGTGACGACCGAATATCCCACGCCCGGCCAGAACCTCGCGCGCAACCGCGTCTGGGGCAATTTCTCGACCGGCGGCAGCCGCGGCATCCGTGAATCCCACGACTATGTCCGCAAGGGCGGCGCGGCCGCGCGGATCATGCTGGTCCAGGCCGCTGCCGCCGAATGGAAGGTCCCCGCCGCCGAATGCAGCGTCGCCAAGGGGGTGATCACCCATAAGGCGTCTGGCCGTTCGCTGCGCTATGGCGAGGTCGCGGCCGCCGCCGCCAAGCTCTCGCCGCCGAGCGAGGTGCCACTGAAGGATCCGAAGGACTGGACCATCGCCGGCAAGCCGCTGAGACGGCTCGACACCGCCGACAAGACCAACGGCAAGAAGATCTACGGCATGGACTTCAAGCTGCCGGGGATGCTCAACGCCGCGATCAAGGACTGCCCGGTCTTCGGCGGCAAGGTGAAGAGCTTCGACGCCGCCAAGATCAAGGACATGCCCGGCGTGAAGCATGTCGTGCCGGTCGGCGACAGCGCCGTCGCGGTCGTCGCCGACACCTGGTGGCGCGCCAAGACCGCGCTCGACGCGCTGCCCATCGTCTGGGACGAGGGCGAGCACGCCAAGGTCTCGAGCGAGAGCATCGCCGCCTGGCTGAAGGAGGGGCTCGACGCGCCGCAGGCAGCCGTCGGCAACCAGGTCGGCGACGTCAAGGCGGCGATCGCCGGCGCGGCGCGGACGATCGAGCAGGTCTATTCCTATCCGTTCCAGAACCATGCCTGCATGGAGGTGATGAACGCGACCGCACTCTATACGCCGGAGCGCTGCGAAGTATGGACGCCGACCCAGAACGGCGAGGCAGCACTCGCCGCGACCGCCGAGGCCTCTGGCCTGCCGCTGGCGAAATGCGAGGCCTACAAGATCGATCTCGGCGGCGGCTTCGGCCGGCGCGGCGCGGTGCATGACTGGATCCGCCAGGTCGTCGCGATTGCCAAGCAGATCCCGGGCACGCCGGTAAAGCTGATCTGGTCGCGCGAGGAGGACATGCTGCATGGCCGCTTCCATCCGGTGACCCAGTGCAAGCTGACAGGTGCGCTCGACAAGGACGGCAACCTGACCGGCCTGCACATGCGTATTTCCGGACAGTCGATCGTCGCCGGCATCTTCCCGCAGAACATCCAGAACGGCCGCGACCCCGCCGTCTTCCAGGGCCTCAACCCGCCGGGACCGGAAGCCTCGATCGGCTACACCATCCCGAACCTCCTGATCGACCACGCCATGCGCAATCCGCATGTGCCGCCGGGCTTCTGGCGTGGGGTCAACCTCAACCAGAACACGATCTATCTCGAATGCTTCATCGACGAGCTCGCCCATGCCACCGGCAAGGACCCGCTCGAATTCCGTCGCGCGCTGATGAAGAGCCATCCCAAGCACCTCGCCGTGCTCAACGCGGTGGCCGAAAAGGCCGGCTGGGGCACGAAGGCGCCCGAAGGCGTTTATCGCGGCATCTGCCAGACCATGGGCTTCGGCTCCTATGTCGCGGCGGTCGCCGAGGTCTCGGTCAGCCCCGAGGGCAAGCTCAAGGTCCACAAGATCACTGCCGCGACCGATCCAGGCCATGCCGTGAACCCGGCGCAGATCGAGCGCCAGGTCGAGGGCTCCTTCGTCTACGGCCTCTCCGCCGCGCTGTTCGGCGAATGCACCGTCAAGGACGGGCGCATCGTCGAGGAGAATTTCGACAGCTATCCGGTGATGCGGCTGGAGGACATGCCGGCGGTCGAGACGGTGATCGTGCCCTCGGGCGGCTTCTGGGGCGGCGTCGGCGAGCCGACCATCGCGGTCGCGGCGCCGGCCGTGCTGAACGCGATCTTCGCCGCCACCGGCAAGCGGGTGCGGTCCATGCCGCTCCGCCACGCCGATCTGCGCAAGGCGTGAGGTTGCGCGACACTGCGAGAGGCAAGTTGCCTTTCGCGAAAATACGAGATCATCCCGGCCGGAGCGAAGCGAAGAGCCGGGATCCATGCCGGAACGCTGACCTGAAAAGCTCAGGCATGGATCCCGGGTCGACCTGCAGTCGCCCGGGACAACTGGCGCTTGTTCTGGCAACGCTTCTCGCTACTCCCGCAGGCGCCCTCGAAGCCTACACCATCGCCGGCGACGCGATCCCGGCGCCGCTCGGAGGCGAGATCGGCGATCCAGCGCGCGGCCGGGCGCTGGTGCTCGACCGCACGCGCGGCAACTGCCTGATCTGCCACCGGGTGCCGGTGCCGGACGAGCCTTTCCAGGGGACGATCGGCCCGCCACTCGCCGGCGTCGGCGCAAGGCTTACTGCCGGCCAGTTGCGGCTGCGCCTGGTCGACACCAGCCTGCTCAACCCGGAAACCGTGATGCCGCCCTATTTCCGCACCGAAGGATTACGAGACGTCGCCCCGCAATTTCGCGGTCTGCCGGCCCTCAACGCCCAGGAGATCGAGGATGTCGTCGCCTATCTCGTCAGCCTGCGCACGCCCTGAAGCCCGCCCCTCGCGCCGCGAGGTGATGGCGGCCGGCGCCGCCGGCTTCGCGCTGGCCATCTCGCCCGCAGCAGCTTATGCCGCCGCGCCTCCCACCCTCGCCGAGCTGATCGGGCGTATCACCGAGGGAGCCGTCCCGGCTCGCGGCGGCATCGTCTTCGACATCCCGCAGCTGGTCGAGAACGGCAATTCGGTCGATGTCGCGATCCAGGTCGAATCTCCGATGACCGAGAGCGACCATGTCCGCTGGATCCATGTCATCGCCGAGAAGAACCCTTATCCCGACATGGCGGCTTCCATCTCGGTCCTCGCAGCGGCAGGGCCGACATCCGCGCCACCCTGCGTCTCGCCACCTCGCAAAAGGTCGTGGCGATCGCCGCGCTGAGCAGCGGCGGCTATGTCATGGCCGACGCCGATATCGTCGTGACGCTCAGCGCCTGCATCGACGGAGGCTGATGTCATGTCGACGTTCAACGCCCGCATCACCATGCCCGCCGAGGCCAAGGCCGGCGAGATCATCGAGATCCGGGTGCTCGTCCGCCATCCCATGGATCGCGGCGGGCAGGTCGACGCGGAGGGCCGCATCGTGCCGCGCAAGATCCTCAACCGCCTCACCGTGACCTATGCCGGCGAACCGGTCTTCCGCTTCGACATGCATACCGGCATCTCGGCCAACCCCTTCGTCAGCTTCACCACCCGGGCCGTCGAAACCGGAGACCTGCTTTTCGAATGGCGCGAGGATGGCGGGGTGGTCTTCACACGCACCGCGCGCCTCGTCGTGACATGAGCAGCCAGTGACGACACGCGCGGCACTGTTCATCGGCTTGTCGCTCGCTGCGACTATGGTCTCAGCCCAGGAGATCAAACCGGGCAGCGCCTTCCTCTCGCCGGAGATGCTCCGGCAGCAATCCGACGAGGCCCGCAATCCCGGCTTCCTCTGGGTCGAGCAGGGCGGGGAACTCTTCAGCCGGCGCAGCGGCGGGGCGCCGGCCTGCATCGCCTGCCATGCCGGTCCGGAGCGAAGCCTGAAGGGCGCCGCGACCCGCTATCCGCAGGTCGATGCCGCCAGCGGCAAGCTGCTCAATCTCGAAGGGCGCATCGAGCAATGCCGCACGCAACGCCAGAACGAGCCGGCCTTCGGCTATGAAAGCCCTGAACTGCTGGGGCTCACCGCCTATGTCGCCTCGTTCTCGCGCGGCCTGCCCATGGCCGTCGCGACCGAAGGGGCGGCCAAGCCCTATCTCGAAGCCGGCAAGGCCTTCTATGAGCGCCGGCAGGGCCAGCTCAACCTCTCCTGCCGGCAATGCCATGACGGTCTCGTCGGCGAAAAGCTGCGCGGCGACACGATCAGCCATGGCATCGGCACCGGCTATCCCGCCTATCGCCTCGAATGGAACGGCGTCGGCTCGCTGCACCGGCGCCTGCGCGCCTGCTCGCTCGGCGTCCGCGCCACGCAGTTCGACTATGGCGCCCCGGACTATCTCGCGCTGGAACTCTATCTCGCCGCGCGCGCCAAGGGGCTGCCCTTGGAGAGCCCCGGCCTGCGACGCTGATCAGCCGGATTGGCTTGGCCCGGCGGGCCGAGCCCGCCACGATGGCGGCACATTCCTGTCGGAGATGCGGCGGATGCTGCGCCTGTCTGCCCTGTTCGTCCTGCTGATCTGCGCCACCCCCGCGCTCGCGCAGCCGGTCGCGGAACCGCAGGCTCCGGTCGTCGCGGCTGGCCCTGCCGCAAATCCCGCCGCCGCAACTGCCGCTGCGCCGCCGCTCGCTGCGAACCCCGCCCCCTTCGTCCTCAAGGACAACGAGGTCAGGACGATCCGCGCCAAGACGCTGCAGCGCGATTACGAGATCTATGTCGCCCTGCCGCCATCCTACCATTCTTCGCCGCGGCGGCGCTTCCCGGTGCTGTTCGTCAGCGACGGCGACTATTCCTTCCCGCTGGTCCGCAGCATCGCCCAGCGCGTCGGCAACCGCGCCCAGGGGCTGGAGGAGTTCATCCTCGTCGGCCTCTCCTATGCGATCGGCGATACCAGGCAATACAGCCGGCGGCGCGACTATACGCCGACGCCGAACGGCGAGAAGACGAGGGACGAATCCGGCCGCCCGCCGCTCTTCGGCGAGGCGGAAGGCTATCGCCGCTTCCTCGCCGACGAGCTGATGCCCTTCGTCGCCGCGACCTATCGTACCGACACCACCCGCAGCATCTATGCCGGCCACTCCTATGGCGGCCTGTTCGGCGTCCACATCCTTCTGACCGAGCCGAAGATGTTCTCGCACTACATTCTCGGCAGCCCCTCGCTTTGGTTCGACCAGAAGGTGATGTTCGCCCGCGAGAAGGCCTATGCCGACGCCAACAAGGATCTGAAGGCGAATGTGCTGATGGCGATCGCCTCCTATGAGACGATCAACAAGGCCTCCAACGACCCGCGCTTCAGCCGCAACCTAGACATGATCGCCGACATGCAGGACTTCGAGAAGGCGCTGCGATCGCGCGAATATCCCGGCCTGTCGCTGACCAGCGAGATCATCCCCGGCGAGGACCACCTCACCGTCTTCCCGGCGGTGATCACGCGCGGGCTGCTGTGGGCGCTGCCGGCGAAGCGGGATTGAAGCACTCAAGCCTTCTTGCCCTTACCCGCTTTCTCCATCTCGTCCGTGTCCTTATCCTTGTCCTTCGGCTTCTGCCGGTTGCGGTAGCTCGCATTGCCGAGCCCGGTGCCGATGGTCAGCACAGCCCAGTTCTCGACATCCTGCATGAACGGCATTTCGCTGAGCCCCTGCACCACGGCGTCGTTATGCATCACCACCACGGTCTCGTGCTCGCCGATCTCCGGCGCCATCTCGCGGATGCTCTCGACCAGGTTGAAGCGGCTGCTCGACCAGTTGCCCGGCAGGTTCTGCGCCCCGCGATCGATCGCGCCATCGGCCTCGATCAGCCCGGGACAGCCGACACCGATGAAGGGCGCGACGCGCAAGCCCTCCTTCCCGGCGTGCCTGATCTGCTCGCGCAGCATCTTGCCGAGCCGGCTCACCGCCTCCTCGCGACTTGGCTCCTCGTCGGCATGACGCCAGAGCTCGGTTTCCCAGACCCGTGCCTTGCTGAGATCGTGCGCCTTATCCTGGCGCAGCTCGACAATGCCGGCCCGGATGTTCGAGCCGCCGATATCGACGGCGACCAGGCTGTCATAGGCCTCGAAGATCCATTTCGGCGCGAGATGGGCGCTGCCGACCAGACCGGCCTCGTCCGGATGGTGCCGGACCGGCACGAGCTCGATCGCATGCCCCTCCGATTGCAGGAGGATGCCGGCACGGGCGATGGCGAGCTCGCCGACGCGGCTCTGGCGAAAGCCACCGCCGACCACGATGCGCTCGACCGGAGCCCAGGCCTTCTGCCGTAGGAAGCGACGAATCACGAAGGACAGCGACTGGGCGAAGCGCTCGACCGCGGAGAGCACCAGCGCAGCTTCGCGTGCCTCGCCCTTGCTGATCAGTTCGTCGAGCTCGGACTTGCTCGGAGCCGCGTCGGCGTCGCCGAGCGGATCCTCGCCATTCTCGGCGAGATGGCCGCGCAATTCGGCGAGATGGTCCATGAAGGCGCCGCGGCTCGCCTTGTCGCCGATGAAGCCGTCACCGTCGCGGATTTCGAGATTATAGCTGGTGACGGTGACCGAGGGCAGTTCCTGCGCACCATGCCCACCCTTTGTGCCCGCCTTCGCCGCCGTTGCAACCGCCATCGTTCGCTCCCCTGCCGTCGCCGAGGAAACGAACGGTGCCGCCCGAGGTTCCGGCTGCGACCGATGGCCCATGCCCGGCGCATGCCGCCCCTGCGCCTGCAAGGGGGATAAGGTCGCCCTTTCCGTTGACCTCGTCCCCCGCTTTCCCCTCCATAAGACTCGCTTGGGGACGCGGCCTTCGGGACCGCTGGGAGGGGTGAAGCATGCTTGAATTTCTCGGCCGCGCGATCGTGATCGGCGTCGGCGCTACCGCCATTCTCGACCTCTGGGCCCTGCTGCTCAACCGCACACTCGGCATCCCGCTCGCCAATTGGGCGATGGTCGGGCGCTGGTTCGCGCATCTGCCGCGGGGGCGCTTCATGCACGACCCGATCTCGGCCTCGGAGCCGGTTTCCGGCGAACTCTCGATCGGCTGGATCATGCACTATCTCGTCGGCGTGCTCTTCGCCGCCGTGCTGCTGCTGATCTGGGGCATCGGCTGGGCCAAGGCGCCGACATTGATCCCGGCGCTGATCGTCGGCATCGTCACCGTCGGCTGCGGCTGGTTCATCCTGCAGCCCGGCATGGGCTTCGGCGTCGCCGCCTCGAAGCGGCCGAACCCCGGCCAGATTCGGCTTATCGGCCTCGTCAACCACGTCGTCTTCGGCCTCGGCCTCTATCTCACCGCGCTGTTGACGCGCTGACCGCCGCCTTCGCCCGCACTCGCTCCAAGGACCGCCATCATGGCCGCGACCCTGTTCCAGAACGCCCGCATCGTCGACGGAACCGCGCCCGAGCGCGGCGAGCCGGTCAACGTTCTCGTCGAGGACGGGCTGATCCGCGAGGTCGGCAGGTCCTTGCGCGCCGACAAGGCCAGGGCGATCGACCTCAAGGGCCGCACCCTGATGCCCGGGCTGATCGACGCCCATGTCCATGTCATCGCCGGCCTCGCCGATCTCGGCCGCAATGCGGCGCTGCCGGACTCGCTCGTCACGGTGCGCTCGCTGGTGATCATGCGCGAGATGCTGCTGCGCGGCTTCACCACGGTGCGCGATGTCGGCGGGGCCGATTTTGGCCTGAAGCAGGCGACCGAGGAGAGTGATTTCCCGACGCCGCGCCTCGTCATCTCCGGCAAGGCTCTGAGCCAGACCGGCGGCCATGCCGATTTTCGCGGGCGCTATGACGACCGCACGGCGCCCGGAACCCGCCATCGCCTCGGCGCGCTCGGCCGCATCTGTGATGGCGAGGCGGAGGTGCGCCGCGCCGCCCGCGAGGAGCTGAAGGGCGGCGCCGACTTCATCAAGATCATGGCCAATGGCGGCTGCGCCTCGCCGACCGACCCGATCCATTTCCTCGGCTTCTCGGTCGGCGAATTGCAGGCCGTGGTCGAGGAGGCCCGCATGGCCGGCACCTATGTCTCCGCCCATGTCTATACCGACGAGGCAATACGCCGCTGCGTCGAGGCCGGCGTCCATTCGCTCGAGCATTGCAACCTGATCCAGGCCGAGACCGCGAAGCTCGCCGCCAGGAACGGCGCCGTCGCAGTGCCCACCCTCGTCACCTATGACAAGCTCGCCAGCGAGGGCGGCAAGCTCGGCTTCCCACCCGACTCGGTCGCCAAGGTCGAGAGTGTCCGCGCCGCCGGCATGGAGTCGCTCGCGATCATGAAATCGGCCGGCCTGCCCATGGCCTATGGCAGCGACCTGCTCGGCGAGATGCACCGGCACCAGTCGGAGGAGTTCGTCATTCGCGGCCGCGCCCTGCCCGCCCATGAGGTGATCGGCGCCGCCACCCATGTCGCGGCGAAACTGCTGAAGCGCGAAGGCAGGATCGGCATGATCGCGCCCGGCGCCCATGCCGACCTCGTCGTCGTCGATGGCGATCCACTGAAGGATCTGGCGCTGCTGACCCGCCAGGGCCGGCACATGCCTGTGATCATGAAGGCCGGGGCCTTCGTCAAACGGACGCGACTGGACTGAAGCGATGGCGCATTGGACACAGCTCGACGCCGCCCCGATCCCGGGCGGCGGCACGCTGAAACTGCTGCAGCGCGGCGATAGCGAGTTCTCGATCACGCTCGGCCATAACGAGTTGATGAATTCACGGCTGCGCGGCTCGGAGGAAGCGCTGGCGACGCTCGCCGCCGAGCGCCTCGGCCAGCGCGCCCGGCCGCGCTTCCTGATCGGCGGGCTCGGCATGGGCTTCACCTTGCGCGCCGCCCTCGCCGTGCTGCCGGCCGATGCCGAGATCATCGTCGCCGAATTGATCCCGCAGGTCGTCGCCTGGGCCCGCGGCCCGCTCGCTGCGATCTTCGCTGGCTGCCTCGACGATCCCCGCGTCAGTATCCGCGAGGCCGATGTCGCCTCGCTGATCCGTGCCGGCAAGTCCGGCTATGACGCGATCCTGCTCGACGTCGACAACGGCCCCGATGGCTTGATGGTCGAGGCCAATGACCGGCTCTATGATTTCGCCGGGCTCGCCGCCGCCAAATCCGCCCTGCGCAAGGGCGGCGTGCTCGCCATCTGGTCGGCGGGACCGGACCGCGCCTTCACCGAGCGCCTGCGCATGAGCGGATTTGCGGTCGAGGAGAAGAAGGTCCGCGCCAATGCCTCCGGCGGCGGCGCCCGGCATGTGATCTGGCTGGCGACGGCGGCAGCCGCCGATCGCGACCGGGGCCCGCCCGAAAGTACCTCCTCCCGGCGCGGTCCGCGCCGGCGCTGAAACCTGCCGGAACCATCGCGCCGCCCTCCGGTTGATCGGGCATCCCCGCCCATTCGGAGAAGGAGGCCAGCCATGCCTGCGAAATCCAAGGCGCAGCAGAAGGCGGCCGGAATGGCCCTGGCCGCCGAGCGGGGCGAGATCCCCAGGAGCGATCTCAAGGGCGCCTCGAAAGCGATGGAAGGGTCGATGACCGAGAAAGAGCTCGAGGAGTTCGCCTCGACCAAGCACGAGGGCAAGCCGGAGCATGTCGCCAAGCGCTGAGCCGACAGCGCCGCTTCAGGGATGAACCTCGCCTTTCGGCAGCCGGACCCCGAGCAGCATCAGGAAGGCGACGAGCGCGAGCCCGCTCGTCAGCCAGATCGCCTGCACGCCCCAGCGGTCGAGCGCCAGCCCGAACAGCAGCGGTGCGGCGGCCTGCAAGGCTCGCCCGGGACCGCCGATCAGCCCTTGCGTCAAGCCGTAGCCGGCCGGCCCGAACAGCGCGAGCGGCAAGGTCCCCTTGGCGATGGTCAGAACGCCGTTGCCGGCCCCGTGCAGGAAGGCGAAGGCATAGGCCCCGGGCGCGCCGAGCGCCAGCAGAACGCCGGCGCCGAGGGGATGCGTCAGCGTCGCCAGCCTTGCCGAGATCAAGGGATGCAGCTGCCGCATCAGCGTGAACTCGGCGAGCCGGGCGGCAACCTGGGCCGGCCCGATCAGCGCACCTGCGGCGACCGCCACCGCCGTCGTCGCCCCGGCCGCCTCGAGCAGCCGTGGCAGATGCGCCGCCATCGCCGTGCTGTTGAACCAGGTGATGGCGAACACCAGCGCCAGCAGCACCATGACCCAGCGCGATTTGCGGGCCTCCGCCCGGTCGCCGTCCTGCCCCGTCTTCACCGCAGCCGCAGGGGCGGAAATGGCTATATGGCCTGACGGCAGCAAGCAATTGAGCGGCAGCGCCAGAAAGAGATGCAGCCCGGCCCAGCCAAGGCAGGCACCGCGCCAGCCGATCTGCGCCTCCATCAGCGCCGATAACGGCCAGCCGATCGTGCTGGCGAAGCCGGCGATCAGGGTGATGCCGGTGATCGGCGAGCGTGCCTCCCGGCCATAGATGCAGGCGAGCGCGGCGAAGGCCGCCTCATAGAGCCCGATCCCCATGCCGAGCCCCATGGCGAGCCAGCCGGTCCAGAGCAGGACCGTCCCCTGCGCCAAGGCGAGGCAGGCGAGCCCGGCGGCGAAGATGAGATTGGAGCCGATCAGGACACCGCGCCCGCCGCGCCGGTCGATCACCGCTCCGCCCCAGGGGCCGATGACCGCCGACACCACCAGCGCCGCCGAAAAAGCGGCGAAAATCTCGACCGGGCTGGTCGAAAGATCGCGCGCCATCGGCGTCGCCAGCACTGCCGGCAAATAATAGCTCGATGCCCAGGCCACGGTCTGGGCGGTTCCGAGCGCGAGAACGGTCGCAGTGGTCGAACGTGGCGCGGCCATCAGCTTCGGCGGCTCTTCGTCCATGCCGGTGCGGAAACGCCCCTGTTCACAGTCTCCGACAAGTCCCGCTCCCTGGCCCGCTCGCGGCCTCGCCTCTCACCGCACTGAAGCCGCCCCTCGGCGCAAACCGCAAGGGCGCGCCGGTGAAAGGCGCTCCGCCCGCGGCTGCGCCCAGCGCATGACGGCGATGCCGCCACTCGGCCGGTCGGCATGCTCAGTTCCGCCAAAATTTGGGGGCTTATCCGGACGGACATGCTATTCCTGCCGGCAGCTACTGTGGCCGGCAATCGATTTCGCGAGAACGCCGTGTTGACCCAGAATTCGTTCTCGCCCCGCCGCCCCGCTTCGCGGCAGTTCGCCTGCACGGAATCGACCCGGCCGTGAGCGACGTCTCGAAACCGCAAACCGGCTCGGTCGCGGCGCTCGGCGCCATCGTCACCGGCGCGCTGATCCTGCAGGTCGCGAGCACGATCATGAACACGGTCGTGCCGCTGCGCATGGCCCTGGAGGAGCAGCCGCTGCTGCTGATCGGCCTGGTCGGCTCGGCCTATTCGGTTGGCTTCCTGCTCGGCTGCTTCTGGATTCCGGCGCTGATCCGGCGCGTCGGCCATATTCGCGGCTTTGCGGTGTTCGCCTCGCTGCAGGCGGCGCTGACGCTCAGCTTTCCGGTCCTGCCGGTCGAATGGTGGAGCCTGACGCGCTTCGTCATGGGCGTCGCGGCGGCCGGCCACAGCATCTGCATCGAGAGCTGGATCAGCGGCCAGGCCCGCTCGAGCCATCGCGGCCGGATCTTCGGCATCTACCAGATTCTGAACCGGCTGGCCCTGATCGGCTCGCAGGTCGGCATCGGCTATGTCGCGATCCAGACCCATGACGTCTTCCTGATCGCCAGCGTCGCCTTCTCGATCGCGCTGATTCCGGTGAGCCTTACCCGGGCGAAGGGCCCGGAATCGGCCGAACTGGTCTCGGTCCGCCTCAAGACGCTCTGGCAGCAGGCCCCGGCCGCCGTGATCGGCTGCCTCTATGTCGGCCTGGTCAGCGGGCCGCTGACCAATGTCGTTCCGGCCTATGGCATCCTGATCGGGCTCGGCCAGCAGCGCGCGCTCCTGCTGACCGCGGTGATCCAGCTCGGCGCGCTCCTGCTGCAATGGCCGATCGGCTGGCTCGCCGACCGGGTCGACAGCCGTCGCGTCCTGCTCGGTGCCACCGCGGCGACCGCCCTGTCCGCTGCAACGCTCGGCGCGCTTTTCCTGTCAGGCACGACGCAGCGCGACTGGTGGCTCTACGGCCTGTTCGCGCTCACCGGCGGCTGCAGCGTGCCGCTCTATACGGTGGCGGTGACCCACGCCTATTTCCGGCTCGGCCGCGACCAGGCCGTCGGCCTCTCGGCAGGGCTGCTCTTCCTGTGGAGCGTCGGGGCGACGATCGGCCCGCTGGTCGCGACCGCCGTGATGCAGATCGTCGGGCCGCAAGGTCTGCTGCTCTATATCGGCGTGCTCTCGCTGGCGGTCGCGAGCTATTTCGCGATGCGCATCCTGACCAATCCGATCGCGCCGGAGGCCGCCGCGGCCCGCACGCCCGCCGAGACCTCGCTCCCCGATCTCGGGCCGCGCCCCCGCCAAAGCGAACTCTGAGCCTTTTCGCGCGAAAATGCTTCAGGCCAAGCAGTCGCGGCCACCCCTGCGCGATGCGGCCGCCGCGCCTTCAGGCAGGCTCTCGCGAATCCTGCGCTTCACCTCCTCGATGTCGTGGCAGCGCCCGAATCCGGCCGCGGCAGCCCGGCGCTTTCCGGACATCGCCCAATGCCAGCGAGGCGAGCCGCGCGGCGCGTATTTGTCGTGCGTGATGACGGCGATCCGCTCGCCGCCTTCGGCCTCGACATGAAACAAATGGTCGATCTCCGGCCAGGTTCGCCGAATCCGCATCTCAACCGCCCTCATCCAGCTCCGATTCCAGAATGTTCTTATTTTGTTCTTGTCAAAAGTGCAAGCAAACGCCTCGCGCGACCATGGTTCGAACGGGTCGTGCATCCCAGCTCTGCGCTGGCCGGTTCATGGCCCGGCCATGAAAATCACCACCACCGGATGGTAGAAACAAAAAAGGCGACGCCGGAGCGCCGCCCTTATCTGGTGCAGACATGACTGCTTGTTAACAGCCAGACCGCGATCTCTGAAGTCTTTAAGATACAGCGGAATGCCCAACAGTCAATTACGTCCCCACAAGAAGAAATCTTGCGCCGCCTGAGAGTTTCTTGACGACGCGCCGAACCGGTGACTACCCTCGGCTTAGGCGCAACTCCCAACGCAATCCCTGATTGCGACAGCCAGGCGGAAGCGCCACGCTGGGGGCAGGATATGCGTTGGCGTCTGGGGGCCGATCTCGGCACGAATTCACTCGGCTGGGCGGTTATCCGCCTCGACGACCAGGGCGCTCCGGAAGGTGTCGAGGCCGCCGGCTCCCGCATCTTCTCCGATGGGCGCGAGCCAAAATCGGGGGCATCTTTGGCGGGCGGACGCCGCGACGCCCGCGCCATGCGGCGCCGACGCGACCGCTTCAAGCAGCGCCAGGCGGCCCTGCTCAAATATCTGACGCTGGCCGGCTTTTTCCCCGCAGATGACGAGACCCGCCGGGCCCTTGCCGCGCTCGATCCCTATGAATTGCGGACGCGGGCGCTGGACGAAGCCTTGCCGCCAGCCCATCTCGGCCGAGCGCTGTTCCACCTGAACCAGCGGCGCGGCTTCAAGTCGAATCGCAAGACCGACCGCGGCCGCAACGACGATGCCGGGATGATCAGGATCGGCGTCGCCCGGCTGCACGAGCAGATGGCGCAAGCGGACGCGAGGACGTTCGGCGAGTTCCTGCACAAGCGCCGGGCAGGCGCCGCCGATCCCAACGCGATCCCGCATGTGCGGACCCGGATCGTCGCCCCCGATGCCGAGGCGGGCAAGGCCGGCGAGGTCTATGATTTCTATCCCGACCGGCAGACGCTGGAAGAGGAGTTCGCTGCGATCTGGCAGGCGCAGGCGCTGCATCACCCCGCCGTGCTGACACCCGAAAGGCGCGAGCAGTTCTACGAGATCATCTTCCATCAGCGCCCGCTGAGGGAACCGAAGATCGGCTTCTGCACCTTGCTGCCACCGGAACCGCGCCTGCCCAAGGCGCATCCGCTGTTCCAGCGTCGGCGCCTGCTGGAAGAGCTCAACGCGTTGAGGATCGTGCTGCCTGGGGCGGAAGCACGCCCGCTCGACAGGCCGCAGCGCGACGCCCTGCTCTCGAAGCTCGGGCAGAGGAAGACGGTCACCTATGAATCGCTGCGCAAGGGGTTGAAGCTCGATCCCGATGCCCGCTTCAACAAGGAGAGCGAGAACCGCAAGGAGATGAAGGGCGACGAGGTCGCCGCCGAGATGGCCCATAAGAGCCGCCTCGGCCCGGCCTGGCTCGGCATCAAGCCCGAGGCGCAATGGCCGGTGATCGAGCGCCTGCTGACGCTCGAAAGCGATGCCGAGATCACCGAATTCGAGGATTGGCTGCAGCAGACCCACGGACTCTCCGGCGAGCAGGCCGCGAACGTCACCGGCGCACGCCTGCCCGAGGGCTATGGCCGCTTCGGCGAGACCGCGACGAAGGCACTGATCGCCGAGCTGGAGAAAGAGGTCGTCGTCTACAGCGAGGCGGTGCAGCGCGCCGGGCTCGGCCATCATTCCGATCTGCGCGATGGGCGGATCTGGCAGGACGACAAGGGCAATCCCGCCCTGCCCTATTACGGCGCGGTACTGGAGCGCCACATCCTGCCCGGCACCGCCGATCCCGATGAGCAGGACGAGGCGCTGCGCACGGGACGGCTGACCAACCCGACCGTGCATATCGGCCTCAACCAGCTGCGCCGCGTCGTCAACGCACTGATCCGCCGTTTTGGACCGCCGCAGGAGATCGCGATCGAGCTCGCCCGCGAGCTCAAGCTCGACGAGGAGCGCAAGCGCGAGATCAATGTCGAGAACAGGAAGAATCGCGAGGCGGCCGAGCAGCGCTCGCGGAAGCTCCAGGAGATCGGACAGGCCGACAAGGGCGGCAACCGGGCGCTGCTCAAGCTCTGGGAGGAGCTCAACCGCGACAATGTGCTCGACCGGCGCTGCGTCTATAGCGGCCGGCAGATCTCGCTCGACATGCTGTTCTCGGGCGCGGTCGAAATCGATCACATCCTGCCCTTCAGCGCCACGCTCGACGATTCCAACGGCAATCGCGTCCTCTGCCTGCGCGAGGTCAACCGCATCAAGCGCAAGCGCACGCCCTTCGAGGCCCGGGCCGATCTGCGCGCCCATTTCGGCCCGGATGCCGACTGGGAAGCGATCGCCGCCCGCGCCGCACGCCTGCCCAGGGAGAAGCGCTGGCGCTTCGAACCGGAGGCGCTCGGCCGCTTCGATGCGCAGGGCGGCTTCCTCGCCCGCCACCTCATCGACACCCAGCATCTTTCGCGGCTGGCGCGGGAATATCTTTCGGCGCTCTACCCCGAGACCGGCCAGGGCTCGAGCCATGTCTGGGTCTCGCCCGGGCGATTGACCGAGATGTTGCGGCGCAATTGGGGGCTCAACCATCATCTGCCGGACCACAATCTCGCCGGCGGCGCCAGCCAGCCGAAGAACCGCCGGGACCACCGCCATCACGCGATCGACGCCATCGTCGTCGCGGTGACCGATCGCGCCATGCTCAATCGCATCGCCCGCGAGGCCGGCAGCCAGGGCCATGAGGCCGCCGACCGGCTCGTCGCCGGCATCCCCGACCCCTGGCAAGGCTTCTCGGAGGCGGTAGGCGAAGCAGTGCGCGCCATCACCGTGAGCCATCGCCCGGACCATGGCAGCGCGAGCAAGGCCGGACGTCCGGCGAATCGCGATACGACGGCCGGGCGCCTGCACAACGAGACAGCCTATGGCCTCACCGGCGAGAAGGATGCGCGCGGGCTCGACATCGTCGTCACGCGCAAGCCGCTCTCGGCATTCAAGAAACCGGCCGATCTCGACGCGATCCGCGACGAGGATCTGAAACAGAAGCTGAAGGACTGGACCGCCGGCAGGGAGGGGGCGGCCTTCGAGCAGGCAATGCGCAGCTTCGGCCATCCCGAGCGCGGACCGCGCTCCTATCCAGGGCTACGCCGCATCCGCGTCGTCGAGCCGCTCTCCGTCATCCCGATCCGCAACCGGGAGGGGCGCGCCTACAAGGCCTATAAGGGCGACTCCAATTACCGCTTCGATGTCTGGGAATTGAAGACCGGCAGGTGGAAGGACGAGGTCGTCTCGATGTTCGAAGCACACCAGCCGGGTTGGAGCTCGCCGATCCGCGCCGACAACCCGACGGCGCGCAAGGTCCTCTCGCTCCAGCAGAACGACGTCGTCGCGATCGAGCGCGACGGTGAGCGCGAGCTGATGCGCGTCGTCAAGTTCTCCGCCGGTTCGCTCGTGCTGGCACCGCCGCAGGAAGCCGGCAGCCTGAAAGCCCGCGACGCCGACAAGGACGACCCGTTCCGCTATGTCTACGGCTCGCCCAGCTCGCTGCAGCGCTGGAAGGCGCGACAGGTCCGCATCGACGAGCTCGGCCGCATCCACGACCCGGGTTTTCCGGCTCGCAAGCCCCGTCCGAAGGGCTAGGGCATGGAGCGGGTCGTCGACATCGCCAGCGACGGCCGCCACCTCTCCGCCCTGCGCGGCTTCCTCCTCGTCAGCGAGGACAGGCAGGAGATCGGCCGCGTCCCGCTCGACGACATCGCGGCGGTGATCGTGCATGCGCATGGCGTCACCTGGAGCACCAATCTCGCCGTCGCCCTGGCCGAGCGCGGCGTGCCGCTGGTGCTGTGCGGGCAGAACCATGCACCGGTCGGCGTCCTGCTTCCGCTCGACGGCCATCATGGGCAGAATGCGCGCATGCGGGCGCAATGGGCAGCCGGCCGCCCGCTCGCCAAGCAGCTCTGGAGCCGGATCATCGTGGCCAAGCTGCGCTGGCAGGCCGCCATTCTCGCGGCGCATGGCAAGGAGCGCGCCGCGCTCGACATGCTCGTCCGCAAGGTGCGCTCGGGCGATCCCGACAATATCGAGGCGCAGGCGGCGCGGCGCTACTGGCCCTTGCTGATGAGGCCGGGCTTCCGCCGCGAGCGCGATGCGCAGGACATCAACGGGCCCCTGAACTATGGCTATACCATCCTGCGCTCGCTGGTCGCCCGGTCGGTGGTCGCGGCAGGCCTGCATCCCTCGATCGGCATCCATCACGCCAATCGCGGCAATGCCTTCGCGCTCGCCGACGATCTCGTCGAGCCCTTCCGGCCCCTGGTCGACGCGCTGGCGCTGCGCCTTGCCGCAAAAGGCTTCGACAAGGTCGACCCGGCCACGAAGCGGGCGTTCGCAGGACTGATCGCAGTCAATCTCTCGGGCGCGGACGGTGTCACCACGGTGACCGTGGCGGCCCAGCGCCTGGCGCAGTCGCTGGCGCGCACCTTCGAGACGAACGACGCCTCGGCACTGGTGACGCCCTTGCCACCAACGCCGATCGAGATCGCGGGCCTCGACCGGCTGATTCCCGAGTCGGAGCCCAAGCCCTCCTCGACCATGCCCGCGGCGGAACGCCCGCCATGACGCTCACCCAGCTCAGCGGTTACCGGCTCATGTGGATCTTCGTGATGTTCGACCTGCCCGTGACCAGCAAAGTCGAGAGCCGCGCAGCGACCAAGTTTCGCGAATATCTGCTCGACGAGGGTTTCGAGAAGAGCCAGTTCTCGGTCTATGCCCGCTTCTGCAACGGCAAGGAGCAGTTCGAGGCCTATCTGCGGCGGATCGAGGCGCATCTGCCCGCACGCGGCGACGTGCATATCCTGACATTCACCGACCGGCAGTATGAGAATATCGTCAGGTTCTCGGGCCAGCGCCGGAAACGCAGCCGGAAAAATCCGGATCAACTCGCGCTATTCTGAGCGGAAACATGCAGAAAAAACATCCCATCACCGCCCCTATCCTCTTTCTTTACAAGGGGATAGGGGCTGATGGAGATTAGCGTTTCAGAGATCGCGGTCCAGCGGCAACGGTCCTTTCCCTGCAACCGCACGGCGTTCAAGATTAGAGCCTCGGACGTTTAATCGGATGCATATCCGGCATGTCTGAAGAGGTTTCTGGATTCGGCCGGGGTGACGAGGTTGCAGATGTCTCCGGCGGCCTGCCAGAGCGCGTCGAAGGTTCTAGCCGCAGAGCGCCTGAGATGGGCCTTG
>NZ_JAFKFX010000019.1 GCF_017308075.1 Allobosea sp. | reverse complement strand
GTGATCATGTTCTTCACATAGTCGGCGTGACCGGGGCAGTCGACGTGAGCATAGTGACGCGCAGGCGTCTCGTACTCGACATGCGACGTCGAGATCGTGATCCCGCGCGCCTTCTCCTCAGGAGCCTTGTCGATCTGGTCATAAGCCGTAAACGAAGCGCCGCCAGCCTCCGCCAGAACCTTCGTGATCGCAGCCGTCAAAGACGTCTTGCCATGGTCAACGTGACCAATCGTGCCGATGTTGCAGTGCGGCTTCGTGCGGGAGAACTTCTCTTTGGCCATGTCAGCCTCCGTCCGTCAAATCTTGTTCAAGTGTTCGGTTTAAGTCTTTGTCAGCTCAGGCGTACTTGGCCTGGACCTCGGCGGCCACCGCCGAAGGAACCTGCTCATAGTGGTCGAACTGCATGGTGTAGTTGGCACGCCCCTGGCTGAACGAACGCAGCTGGTTGACATAGCCGAACATGTTGGCGAGCGGCACCATCGCGTTGATCACGACGGCGTTGCCACGCATGTCCTGGCCCTGGATCTGACCGCGACGCGAGTTCAGGTCGCCGATGACCGAACCGGTGTAGTCCTCCGGGGTCACGACCTCGACCTTCATGATCGGCTCGAGCAGCACCGCGCCAGCCTTCTGCAGCGCTTCGCGCAGACCGGCACGCGAGGCGATTTCGAAGGCCAGAGCCGACGAGTCGACCTCGTGGAAGGCGCCGTCGGTCAGGGTGACCTTGACGTCGACCACCGGGAAGCCGGCGAGCACGCCGGAGCCGATGACCGAGTTGAGGCCCTTTTCGACGCCCGGGATGTACTCCTTGGGAACCGTTCCGCCGACGATCTTCGACTCGAACTCGAAGCCCTTGCCGGTCTCGTTCGGCTCGACCGTGAACTTGACACGGGCGAACTGGCCGGTACCGCCGGTCTGCTTCTTGTGGGTGTAGTCGACGTCGACCTTCTTGGTGATGGTCTCGCGATAGGCCACCTGCGGCGCGCCGATATTGGCGTCGACCTTGTAGGTACGGCGCAGGATGTCGACCTTGATGTCGAGATGCAGCTCGCCCATGCCCTTGAGAATGGTCTGGCCGCTCTCCTGGTCGGTCGAGACGCGGAAGGACGGATCCTCGTTCGCGAGCTTCGACAGGGCCAGGCCCAGCTTCTCCTGGTCGGCCTTGGACTTCGGCTCGATCGCGATCGTGATGACCGGCTCGGGGAACTCCATGCGCTCCAGGATCACCGCCTTGACGGGATCGCACAGCGTGTCGCCGGTGCGGACGTCCTTGAGGCCGGCCAGGGCGACGATGTCGCCGGCGAAAGCCTCCTTGATGTCCTCACGGTTGTTCGCATGCATCAGCAGCATGCGGCCGACACGTTCCTTCTTGTCGCGCGTCGAGTTGATGACGCTCGCGCCAGCCTCGACCTTGCCCGAATAGACGCGGCAGAAGGTGATGGTGCCGACGAAGGGGTCGTCCATGATCTTGAAGGCGAGCATGGAGAAGGGATCCTCGTCCGTCGGACGACGAACGGTCTCTTCCTCGGTCTTGAAGTCGATGGCCTTGATCTCGCCGCGATCGACCGGCGACGGCAGGAAGTCGACGACGGCGTCGAGCAGCGGCTGCACGCCCTTGTTCTTGAAGGCCGAGCCGCAAAGCACCGGGTGGAACGCACGGCGCTGAACCGCGGTGCGGATCAGCCTGCGCAGCGTGTCGGCGTCCGGCTCGTTGCCTTCGAGATAGGCTTCCATCGCCGCATCGTCCATCTCGACGGCGGCTTCGATCAGCTTGTTGCGGTATTCGGCGGCCTTGTCGGCGAGATCGGCCGGAATGTCGCGCTCGTTATAGGACGCGCCGAGAGCCTCGCCGTCCCAGACGATCGCCTTCATCTTGATCAGGTCGACGACGCCCTGGAAGTCCGACTCGGCCCCGATCGGGATCTGCAGGCAGACCGGCTTGCCGGCGACGCGGTCGATGATGTCCTGGACGCAGCGGAAGAAATCGGCGCCGATCTTGTCCATCTTGTTGACGAAGACGACGCGCGGAACGTCGTACTTGTCGGCCTGGCGCCAGACGGTCTCGGTCTGGGGCTCGACACCCTGGTTGCCGTCGAGCACGCAGACGGCACCGTCGAGCACGCGCAGCGAACGCTCGACTTCGATGGTGAAGTCGACGTGGCCGGGGGTGTCGATGATGTTCAGGCGATTGTCGCGCCAGAAGCAGGTCGTCGCGGCGGACGTGATCGTGATGCCGCGCTCCTGCTCCTGGGTCATCCAGTCCATGGTCGCCGAGCCGTCATGCGTCTCGCCGAGCTTATGGTTCTTGCCCGTATAAAACAGGATGCGCTCGGTCGTCGTCGTCTTGCCCGCATCAATGTGGGCCATGATGCCGAAGTTGCGATAGCTCTCGATGGGGTGGGAACGGGCCATGGAAGTGCTCTGTTTTTCCGGGGTGTCGCGGACGGATTACCAGCGATAGTGCGAGAAGGCGCGGTTGGCTTCCGCCATCCGGTGCGTGTCTTCGCGCTTCTTCACGGCGTTGCCGCGGTTGTTGGCGGCATCCATCAGCTCGGCCGAGAGACGCTCGACCATCGTACGGTCGTTGCGCGCACGGGCCGCGGCGATGAGCCAGCGGATCGCCAGCGCCTGACGACGCTCCGAGCGAACCTCGACGGGGACCTGGTAGGTCGCACCGCCGACGCGGCGGGAGCGAACCTCGATCGCCGGAGCGACGTTCTCGAGAGCGCTCTTGAAGACGGCGAGCGGGTCGCTCTTCATCTTGCCCTCGATGATGTCGAAGGCGCCGTAGACGATGCCTTCGGCCGTCGACTTCTTACCTTCGTACATGACGGAGTTCATGAACTTCGTCAGGATCACGTCGCCATACTTGGCGTCCGGGATGATCTCGCGTTTTTCGGCGCTATGGCGGCGGGACATCGTCTAGTCTCCGGTCAAATCTCTAAACTGCGAACCGGCCGGGCCCCTGCCCCGCCGGTTCGGCACAAATCACTTCGGACGCTTGGCGCCGTACTTCGAACGACGCTGCTTACGGTTCTTGACGCCCTGCGTATCGAGCACGCCGCGCAGGATGTGGTAGCGCACGCCGGGAAGGTCCTTGACGCGGCCGCCGCGGATCATGACGACGGAGTGCTCCTGGAGGTTGTGACCCTCGCCAGGAATGTAACCGATGACCTCGAAGCCATTGGTCAGGCGCACCTTGGCAACCTTGCGGAGCGCCGAGTTCGGCTTCTTCGGCGTCGTCGTATAGACGCGCGTGCAAACGCCCCGCTTCTGCGGGCAATTCTCAAGTGCCGGAGCGGAGTTGCGCGCCTTGACGGGCGAACGCGGCTTGCGGATCAGCTGGCTGATTGTCGGCATTTAAGGCCTCTCGCTCCCCTGAGCGCTTTGAAAAATCTCATGGTCCTTCCGGCGCCGGCGAAGCCATGACACAAACGAAGCCGCGCCATCGGCGCCCTTTAAAGAGGCCTCAGGCGCGTTCGCCATGCAGAGGAACACGGATGACCCGCATTCATGCGTCCTGCCATGTCGTCTATCGACGCTGGAATTCCGACGGAGTTTCGGTCGCGAAATTCGCTCATACTAGGGATGAGCGACAAACGTGTCCGACAACCGTCGACAGTGGCGCGCTTATGACTCAGCCGGAGATTCGCGTCAACCCCGGATTTACGAAGTCTCCGGCCCGTGCATGGCGGACCTGCCTCTACGGCGCCATCGGGCGCGCCGGAGTATCCCGCACCCCCTCGCGAGGGGAGCCTGCCGAGGAACCCTAGCGCAGGAACATCGGGGCCAGCAAGGCCCGCCTTCGTTCTCGCGCCGCTCTCCCGTGTTTTGACCGGCATGGCCATGGACCATGCCTGCTGCCTTGCGGATCCTGCGCAGAGCGCGCCTGTCCGGCGGGCCCGCTTCCGCGTGACCGCCGCCTCTTCAGTCGGCCTGCCCGCCCGCCGGCCCGAGCCGCGCGCCACGCAGCAGACCGACGAGCTCGGCCTGGCGATGCAGGCCGGTCTTGGCCATGACGCGCTTCAATGTCGTGCGTGCCGTCGACTCGGTGACGCCGAGCGTCGCGGCCGCGTCGCGCGGTCGGATGCCGGCGGCGATCAAGGCCGCGAGCTTCGCCTCCGACGGAGTCAGGTCGAACAGGCCCTGGACGACGCTGGCGCTGGGCAGCTCCCCGAGCACGACCGGCGTCACCACCAGGATCGTCGCGGCACGCGTGAAGATGTCATGGGCCGCGCCGCGGATCGGCGAAAGATGCAGGATCAGCGGCGGACGATCGCCCTGCTGCGCGATCGGGATCGAACGCACCGCCGCATCCGCCGGCGCCGAGCCGATCGCCGCGAGCGCAGCGGCGAAGAGTGCGTCCGCCGGTGCGTTGGTCAAGGTCAGACGGGCGATGCGGTCCTGCGCCACCTCCGGCAGCATCGCCGCGAGCAGCGGGTTCATCGCGACGGGCCGCCCGCTGCGATCCAGTACCGCCGCCGGCAACCCCATCGTCTCGAGCGCTTGCGTCGCGCTCCGAGCCCGTTCGAAATCCAGCCGCGCCGAGAGCACCATGGCCCGCGCCAGATGCGGGCGCAGCCCGTCGAGCCGGCGGATCTGCGCCGCATCGACGGGGCCTTCCTTCCATTCGCGTTCGGCGTGCAGGATGAAGGCCTCGCCGCTCGGCGAGACGATCGAGGTCGCGACACCGATGCCGAGGCCGCGCGGCAGCAGGAAATCCGCATAGACCGGCTCCAGCGCCATCTCGTCACTGCTGAAAATGTCGACGTCGCGCAGGAAGCCGGCATGATTGCGCCCGAGCAACCGGGCCGTACGCGCATTGTCGGGGAAGCGCTCGAAATGCGTCGCCACGACCTCGTCGAATTCAGGCGAGGAGGAAATCCAGCGCGCCCGGCCGGCCGCGACCGTGACCAGGACCGCTCCGGCCCCCCGCGTCTGGCTCTGGAACCGTTTCAGGACCCCGGGCCAGAGCTCGGGAACGATTGCCGCCTCATAGAGGCTTTCCAGGAAACGCTCGTCCATTGCCCCAGCCCCACCAGCAGCACATCGCTCGCCCCCCGGCGCGTTTCGCTGCTGGAATCTAGGCAGATCGGTCCCCCGAGCGTCAAGCCAAAGCAGAACGGCCGCCCGAAGGCGGCCGTTCCACATAAGTCGAAGCCTTGAGCCGAGCTTACTCGGCGGCCGGCAGCACCGCGGCCGCGGCCTTGGCCGCCGCATCCGCCTTCTGTCCGACGATCAGATCGTCGCGGCGCGTCGCCACCTGCTTGATGCGGGCGACCTGCGCGCCCGTACCGGCCGGGATCAGCGAGCCGACGATGACGTTCTCCTTCAGGCCCTCGAGCGTGTCCTGCTTGCCGTTGACCGCCGCCTCGGTGAGAACGCGGGTGGTCTCCTGGAAGGACGCCGCCGAGATGAAGGAGCGCGTCTGCAGCGAGGCCTTGGTGATGCCGAGCAGGACCGGAACGCCAGAAGCCGGCTTCTTGCCCTCTTCGCGCATCTTGGCATTGACCTCTTCCAGCTCGATGCGGTCGATCTGGTCGCCGGTCAGGATGTCGGTGTCGCCGCCATCCGTGATCTCGACCTTCTGCAGCATCTGCCGGACGATCACCTCGATGTGCTTGTCGTTGATGCCGACGCCCTGGAGGCGATAGACCTCCTGGATTTCGTTCACCAGATAAGCCGCCAGCTCCTCGACGCCCTTGATCGCCAGGATGTCGTGCGGGGCCGGGTTGCCGTCGAGGATGTAGTCGCCCATCTCGACGACGTCGCCGTCCTGGAGATGGATGTGCTTGCCCTTCGGGATCAGGTATTCGAGCCCATCCGAGCCGTCATGCGGCGTCAGCGTGACGCGCCGCTTGTTCTTGTAGTCCTTGCCGAAGCCGATGACGCCGGCCTTCTCGGCGATGATCGCCGCATCCTTCGGACGACGTGCCTCGAACAGCTCCGCCACCCGCGGCAGACCGCCGGTGATGTCGCGGGTCTTGGCCGAGTCGGTCGAGACACGGGCGAGCACGTCGCCAGCCTTGATCGAGGCCCCCGGCTCCACCGAGATGATGCCGTCGACGGGCAGGATGTAGCGGGCGTCGCCGCCACGCGCCAGCCTGGCGATCTTGCCATCCGGCCCATGCACGGTGAGCGCCGGCTTAAGGTCCGACGTACGGGCCGAGCCGCGCCAGTCGATGACGACGCGCTTGGAGATGCCGGTCGCCTCGTCGGTCGTCTCGGTGATCGACATGCCGTCCACGAGATCCTCGTAGCCGACATTGCCGTCCACTTCCGCCAGGATCGGACGGGAATAGGGGTCCCACTCGATCAGGCGCTGGCCGCGCTTGACCTTGTCGCCCTCGTCGACCCGCAGCTTCGAGCCGAACTGGACGCGGTGCACCGCGCGCTCCGCCCCGTCCGGACCGACGATCACGATGGCGATGTTGCGCGCCATGGCGATCAGGTCGCCGTCGGAGTTCCGCGCAACGTTGCGGTTGCGCATCTTCACGACGCCTTCGAAGTTGGACTCGACGAAGGACTGGTCCGCGATCGTCGCGGCGCCACCGATGTGGAAGGTACGCATGGTGAGCTGCGTGCCCGGCTCGCCGATCGACTGCGCCGCGATGACGCCGACGGCCTCGCCCATGTTGACGGGCGTGCCGCGAGCGAGGTCGCGGCCATAGCAGGTCGCGCAGACGCCGTTCTTGGTCTCGCAGGTCAGCACCGAGCGGATCTTCACCTCCTGGACACCGGCGGCGTTGATCTTCTCGATATGGCTTTCCTCGATCATCGTGCCCTTGGCCACGAGGACGTTGCCGTCGATATCCGTGACGTCCTCCGCCGCCGAGCGGCCGAGGATGCGGATGCCGAGCGACGCCACGACCTGGCCGGCATCGATGATGGCGCGCATCTTGATGCCGTTATCCGAGCCGCAATCCGTCTCGGAGATGATCGCGTCCTGCGCCACGTCGACGAGGCGGCGGGTCAGGTAACCCGAGTTCGCCGTCTTCAGCGCGGTGTCGGCGAGGCCCTTGCGGGCGCCGTGGGTCGAGTTGAAGTACTCGAGAACGTCGAGGCCTTCCTTGAAGTTCGAGATGATCGGGCTCTCGATGATCTCGCCCGACGGCTTGGCCATCAGGCCGCGCATGGCGGCGAGCTGGCGCATCTGGGCCGGCGAGCCACGGGCACCCGAATGGCTCATCATGTAGATCGAGTTGATCGGCTTGTCGCGGCCGTTCTCGTCCTTCTTCACGGTCGAGATGCGGGCCATCATCTCCTGGGCGAGCTTGTCGGAGCACTTCGCCCAGGCGTCGACGACCTTGTTGTACTTCTCGCCCTGCGTGATCAGGCCGTCCTGATACTGCTGCTCGTAATCCTTGGCGAGGACGCGGGTGGTATCGACGATCTCCCACTTGTTCTCGGGGATGACCATGTCGTCCTTGCCGAACGAGATGCCGGCCTTGAAGGCGTGCTTGAAGCCGAGGCCCATGACGCGATCGCAGAAGATCACCGACTCCTTCTGACCGCAGCCGCGATAGACGGCGTCGATCATGTTGGAGATCTCCTTCTTGGTCATCAGCTTGTTGACGACGTCGAAGGACACGGCCGGATGCTCCGGCAGCGCGGTCGAAAGGATCACGCGGCCGGGCGTGGTCTCGTAGATCTTCGTATAGGGGTTGCCGTCCTGGCCGACGCCGGTCCAGCGATATTTGATCTTCGAGTGCAGCGTCACGACCTTCTCGTGCAGCGCGTGCTCGAGCTCGCCGAAATCGCCGAAGATCTTGCCCTGGCCCGGCTCACCATCGGAGATGATCGACAGGTAGTAGAGGCCGAGCACGATGTCCTGCGACGGCACGATGATCGGCAGGCCGTTCGCCGGGTGCAGGATGTTGTTGGTCGACATCATCAGCACGCGCGCTTCCAGCTGCGCCTCGAGCGACAGCGGGACGTGCACGGCCATCTGGTCGCCGTCGAAGTCGGCGTTGAACGCGGCGCAGACCAGCGGGTGCAGCTGGATCGCCTTGCCCTCGATCAGGACCGGCTCGAAGGCCTGGATGCCCAGGCGGTGCAGCGTCGGCGCGCGGTTCAGCAGCACCGGATGCTCGCGGATGACCTCGTCCAGGATATCCCAGACCTCGGGCTTCTCCTTCTCGACGAGCTTCTTGGCCTGCTTGACCGTGGTCGAGTAGCCCTTGGCGTCGAGGCGCGCATAGATGAACGGCTTGAACAGCTCGAGCGCCATCTTCTTCGGCAGGCCGCACTGGTGCAGCTTCATCTCCGGGCCGACCACGATGACCGAACGGCCGGAATAGTCGACGCGCTGGCCGAGCAGGTTCTGGCGGAAACGCCCCTGCTTGCCCTTCAGCATG
>NZ_JAFKFX010000018.1 GCF_017308075.1 Allobosea sp. | reverse complement strand
CGATGCCCGTGCCGACGTGTTCGATTACATCGAGCGCTTCTACAATGCCGTTCGCAGGCACTCGACCATCGGCTACATCAGCCCGGTCGAGTTCGAAAAGAAGGTGGGATTAGCTTAACTGAGCGTCCACGAAACCGGCAGCAGGCCAGACTTTTTCAACGGTATCCGCGCATCTAGTTTCGGCTGGCTCTCCAAATAATCGCGACGCGTTAAGAGAGAGGCGCTGTCGTCCTGAGAGCTTCTCGCGCGGCAAACTGAGCTTCCCATTCCGCGACGCGAGGAAATCGCTCTCTCCACCCGAAATCGGGAAAGCGCAGGTCGAGATAACCGAGCGCGCAGGCGATCGTGATCGTGCCGATATCGACCCGATCCGCCAGGCTCGCGGCATCGCGCTCGATTGCATCTAGGCTGGTCACGGCCTTGTCGAGTTGCCCTTCGAGCCAGGCCGGCCATCGCAGCTCGGGTGGTCGCGCGGCAGTCTCGTAACGCGCGAGCAGTGCTGCAGCGAGCATGCCGTCGCCGAGCGCTTGCTCGGTCAGCGCCCGCCAGCGCGCCGGCCCTGTCGCCGGAACGATCGCGCCGCCGCAGGTCTCGTTCAGATAGTCGCAGATGACGCGGCTGTCATAGATCAAGCGCCCGTCGGCGAGTTCCAGCGCGGGGATCTGGCCGAGCGGGTTCGAGGCGATCAGGGCAGCATTGCGCTGCACCGGATGCGCTGCCGTGGGCACGGTTTCGATCTGCGAGAGGCAGCCGAGTTCGTGCGCGACGATCAGGACCTTCCGAACATAGGGCGATTGCGGCGAGAAAAACAGTTTCACTCTGACGACTCCAACCAAGGAGTTTGTTTTTTAGACAAAATAATTTGACTTGTCTATTTTTCGAACTTAGTTTCTCATCCTGTCGACCAAGGGCGATGGCGCGGTCTGCGCAGCGTGATCGGTTGGGTTTCTCAGGCGGCATCAGACCGCTGAGCACGAAGGGGATCTTCACCATGACGAGGATAACGCGACGCCAGTTCATGCCGGTTCTGGCTGGAGGGATGGTCGCGGCGCATTCGGCGCTGTCGAGCCGCGTGATCGCCGATGAGGGGCCGATCAAGATCGGTGGAATCTTCCCGCTGACCGGTGCCGGCTCCGTCTTCGGCAACCAGAATTTCCAGGGTGTCGAGATCGCGGTCGACCTGATCAACGACCGCGGCGGGCTCAACGGCCGCAAGATCGCGCTGTTCAAGGGCGACGGCCACACGCCGCAGGCCGCGATCAGCGAGACCAACCGGCTCGCGGCGCGCGAGGGCGTGCGCATCTTCACCGGCAGCTCGACCAGTGCCGTCGGCATGGTCGCCAGCCAGGAGGCCGAGCGCAACGGCGCCTTCTACTGGGAAGGCATGGCGGTCGCCAACAACTTCACGGAACGGGGCTTCAAAAACGTCTTCCGCGTCGGGCTGGACGCAGGGGGGCTCGGCCGCCCCGCGCCGCGCTACATCGCCGAAGCCCTGAGCGGCCTGCTCAAGCAGGACCCGAAGGCGATCCGGATCGCCGTGATCGCCGAGGATTCCGCGTTCGGCGTCGATGTCTCGTCGGCGGCGATCGCGGAGGCGAAGGCGCTCGGCATCACCGTGGCGCTGCACGAGCTTTACTCTGCCAAGACGACCGACCTTTCGCCGCTCGTGCTGAAGCTGCGCTCGCTCAAGCCGGACGCGATCGTCGCGACGCAGTTCATCAACGATGCCGTGCTGCTGCAGCGCCAGATGAAGGAGATGCGCTATCGGCCGCCGGCCTTCATCGGCACCAGCGCCGGCCACTCGACCCTGTCATTCGCGGAGGCGATCGGCGACGACGTCAACGGCATCTTCTCGTCGTCCTATCCCAACGACGCCAATCCCGACGCACTCTCGCCCGCGACGAAGGCCGACCGCGACGAATTCCTCAAGCGCTATCAGGGCAAGTACAAGGTGGTCCCCGCCGTGCAGGAATCGCTCGGCTTCGTGGTCGGCATGTCGCTGATCCGCGACGTCATCGGCAACGCCAAGGGCGGCGAGGCGGGCGCCCTGCGCGAGGCTGCCCTGGCGGCGGACGTGCCCAACGGCGCCTACATCAACGGCTGGGGCATGAAGTTTGACGCGAAGGGCCAGAATACCCGCGCCTTCGGCAGCGTCGTGCAATGGCAGGCGCGCCGCATGGTCTCGGTCTTCCCCGAGGCGAACAAGCTGGCGGATCCGATCCTGGTGCCGCTGCCCGCCTGGGGCGCCCGCTGATCCGCCCGGCCTGCGCCGACGGTATCGCCAGCACGAGGGATTGATCGTGGAAATCTATGTGCAGCTCGCATTGTCGGGGCTGTTTGTCGGCGGCATCTACGCCCTGATCAGCGTCGGTCTGACGCTGGTCTTCGGGGTGCTGCGGGTCGTGAACTTTGCTCATGGCGAATACCTGACGCTGGCAATGTTCCTGACGTTCTTCATGTATCACCTGCTGGGGCTCGATCCGTTCGTCGCGAGCCTCGTGGTCGTGCCGATCCTGTTCGTGCTCGGCCTGGTCACCGAGCGCCTGCTCGTCCGGCGGACGCTCGAGGCGCCGCACGTCGTGCAGGTCTTCGTCACCTTCGCGCTGTCGCTCTTCCTGCAGAACCTCTTCCTGGTTCTCTTCACCTCCGACTTCCGCGCCGTGAGGGCGGAATATGCGACGGCGGCGTTCGAGATCGGGCCGTTCTACATTTCGTGGCTGCGCATGGTGGCCTTTGCGGCGTCGATCGCGCTGACCGTCGCGCTCGCCGTCTTCCTGAAATACAGCTACATGGGCGCCGCCATCCGCGCGACGGCCCAGGATCGTCGCTCGGCGCGGCTGGTCGGGATCAATGTCGACCGTATCTATGCGCTGACCTTCGCCATCGGCTGCGCCCTTGTGGGAGCCGCCGGCGTGCTTCTGGCGCCGCTCTACCCGGTGAATCCCTATACGGGCGCCGACCTCATCCTTGTCGCGTTCGTCGCCGTCGTGCTCGGCGGCATGGGCAGCATCGCCGGCGCAACGCTCGCGGGTCTGCTGATCGGCGTGATCGAGTCCTTTTCCAGCTATTTCCTCGGGGGAGAGATGAAGCAGTTCGTCTACTTCATCGTATTCATAGCGATCCTCGCCTTCCGTCCGGTCGGCTTCTTCGGCCGCAAGGGCGCCGAAGTAATGGACGTCACATGAGCGAGCGTTCCACATCCAACCCCGCCGGGGCGGCGCCCGCGCGGATGCCGCACCACGCCTGGTCGATAGCCGCCTTCGCGCTGCTTGTGAGCCTGCCGTTGCTCGTAAGCGACCCGTTCGTGCTGAACATGGTCATGATGTCGCTGCTGTCGGCCGCCGCCGCGCTCGCCTGGAACCTGTCCGGTGGCTATGCCGGCCAGCTCTCGCTCGGGCACGCCGCCTTCTACGGCATCGGCGCCTATACCTCGACGCTGCTTTTCCTGAAGGCCGGCATCAGCCCGCTGCTGGGCATGCTGGTGGGCGCCGCGATCAGCGCCGCCGCTGCGATCGTGCTGGGGATGATCACGCTGCGGCTGAAGGGCGCGTTCTTCGTGATGTCGACGCTCGCCTTCGGCGCCGTCATCCACATCAGCGCCATCAATTTCCGCGAGCTGACGGGCGGCTCCTCCGGCCTGGCGATCCCGCTGCAGCCGAGCGTGCTCAACCTGACCTTCGCGAACAAGGCGGTCTATGTCTATCTCGCACTCGGCCTCATGGCGGCCTATTACGCCGCGACCCTGCTGATCGCCGGCAGCAAGCTCGGCTACTCGCTCGTCGCCTTCCGCGAGAACCAAGATGCCGCGCGCGCGCTCGGCATAAGGACATTGCCCATCCGCATCGGCATCTTCGCCCTGTCGGCGGCGATGACCAGCCTGTGCGGGACGCTGCATGCGCAGTACTTTCTCTATATCGATCCCGACAGCGTGATGAGCCTCAGCCTGTCGCTGAACTTCGCGCTCATGGCGATCGTCGGCGGACTGGGGACAGCCTACGGGCCGATCATCGGGGCCGCCGTCGTGACCTGCGTCTCCTTGGCGATGCAGATCTACCTCGGCAACCAGATCTCGGGCCTCACGCAGCTCGCCTATTCCGCGATCGTCATCAGCGTCCTGCTCGCCATGCCCGGCGGGCTGGGACCCGGGCTGCGCGACGCCTTGAGCAGGAGGTTCGGATGGCGACCCTGACGAGCAGCGGGCTCAGCAAGAGCTTCGGCGGGCTCCGCGCGGTTCAGAACGTCTCGTTCACCGCCCGGCCGGGCCGCATCCTGTCGATCATCGGGCCGAACGGGGCCGGCAAGACCACGGTCTTCAACCTGCTGACCGGTTTTATCCCGTCGGATGCTGGCACCGTGCAACTCGACGACCGGTCGCTGGCTGGCATGTCCCCCGAGGATCGCTGCCGGGCCGGGCTGGCGCGGACCTTCCAGGTTGTCCAGCCCTTCCGCGGGCTCACCGTTCTCGAGAACGTGGTCATGGGCGCGATGCTACGAACCGCTTCCATCGCCGAGGCCCGGGAGGCGGCCGCCGCGGTACTCGATGATCTCGGCATGTCCCGGCTGGCCGGAATGCGGGCCGGCAGCCTGCCGATCGGCGACCGCAAGCGCCTCGAAATGGCGAAGGTGCTGGCGACGCGTCCCAAGGTCCTGCTCCTCGACGAGGTCATGGGCGGGCTCATTCCCATCGAGGTCCAGCGCATGATTGCCTTCATCCAAGGCCTGCGCGATCGCGGGCTCGCCGTGGTCGTGATCGAGCATCACATGAACGCGGTCATGCGTCTCTCGGACGAAATCCTTGTCCTGCAGAACGGCGAACCGATCGCGCAGGGCTCCCCGGAGGAGATCGCCCGCGATCCCAAGGTGCTCTCGGCCTATCTCGGCCCGAACTTCAAAGCCGACGGGGGGCTGTGATGCTGGCGGTTCAAAACCTCTCGGTGCGCTTCGGCGACGTGCTGGCGCTGGAGAATTTCTCGTTCGAGGTCGGTGCGGGCCAGGTCGTCGGGATCGTCGGCAGCAACGGCGCCGGCAAGACGACGACGCTGTCCGCGATCTCCGGGCTGATCGCCAATCGCGCCGGCTCGGTCAGCTTCGACGGCGAGGCGATCGAGCGACTCTCGACGCATGAGATCGTCGAGCGCGGCCTGATCCATGTCCCGGAGGGCCGCCGCCTGTTCCCGTTCATGACGGTGCAGGAGAACCTGGAGCTCGGCGCCTATCCGCGCCCGGCCCGGCCGAAGCGACAGCAGCAACTCGACTTCGTCTTCTCGCTCCTGCCCAAGCTGAAGGAACGCCGCGGGCAGCAGGCGGTGACGCTGTCGGGCGGCGAGCAGCAGATGTGCGCCATCGGCCGGGGCCTGATGTCCTGCCCGCGCCTGCTCGTACTCGACGAGCCGACGCTCGGCCTCGCGCCCATGCTGGTCGAGGAGGTCTTCGAACTCGTCCGCTCCATCCGCGACACCGGCGTACCGGTGCTCATCGTCGAGCAGCAGGTCGTGCATGTGCTGGGGAATGCGGACTTCGCCTATGTCCTCGAGAGCGGCGCCTGCGTGATGCAGGGAGCAGGCAAGACGCTGCTAGAGGATGACGGTTTGCGACGCGCCTATCTCGGCGTCTGAGAACGGTGAAGAACAATGACCCAAGCTGATCGGAAACGTGAGCTCAAGGCGGCACACCGCAGCAACCAGATCCTCGACGCGGCGAAGACCGTGTTTGTGGATGCCGATTTCAGCGCCGTGAACGTCGAGGACATCGCGAGCGCCTCGGGGCTCTCGCGCGCGACGATCTACCAGTATTTCGCCAGCAAGCAGGAGATCTACACGGCTCTCCTGCTGCGTGATCTCGACGGCATGATCGGCGGCCTGAAGCGTTCGCTGATCGAGACCGATTCCGTGAAGAACAATCTCTTCCGGATGACGACCGCGTACATGAACTTCTTCCAGGACCATCAGGAGTATTTCAGGACGCTGTCGTTCTTTTATCTCCCGGGCCGCAAGGAAGCGCTGCCTCCCGAGGCGGCGGAACAGGTTCGCGCCAAGCTCGACGAGGGCATCGCCACGATCGAGCGCGCGATCAGTCTCGGCATCGAGCGGCAGGAGGCGCGACCGGTCGATGCGCGCGCGGCGACGCTCTCGCTCTGGGGGCAGTGGATGGGCTGCGCCTATCTCGCCGCGACCGGGCGGATCTCGCTCTACGAGCGCACCAGCGAGCAGGTCTACGCCAACAGTATCGACATCTTCCTCGACGGCCTCCTGATCGACTGAGGCCGGATACTTCAGCAAAACCGCTCTTACGGGAAAGGGACTACGGTGACGATCGAAACGCATTTCCTGCGTGGGAACGGTCGCGTTCCGAATTCGCATCTGCCGCTGCTGCTCTATCGCGGGGTGATCGACGGCACGCCTCCCGAGATGGAAGCGCTGCTGCGGCGGAACGGCTGGCCGCCGGACTGGCACAGCGGGTTCGGCATGTATCCCAAGCACCATTTCCACAGCGACACGCACGAGCTGATCGCGGTGACGCGCGGCGCGCTGATCGGCCGCTTCGGCGGTCATGACGGCGTCCGGGTGACGATGGAAGCGGGCGACATCGTCGTGATCCCGGCCGGCGTCGGGCATTTCGGCGAGGAGATCACTGAGGATCTCAGGCTGACCGGAGCCTTCCCGTCCGGCTACGCCATCCATGACTTCCGTCTCGGCGACGCCGACGAATATGCCCGCATGGTCGAGCGCTCGCAGCGCGTCCCGATCCCCGCCTTCGACCCGGTCTACGGGGCCGGCGGACCCCTGACACAGCTCTGGACCACGCGTCCTGCAGGAAACGCCTGAGATGTCGATCGTCCATATCGCCGGCGGCGGCATCGCCGGCCTCGTCGCCAGCATCGTTTTCGCGCGCCGCGGCTGGCGGGTCACGGTTCACGAACGAAGCCCGGCGCTGCGGGCCAACGGCAACGGCTTCCCGATCTTCGAAAACGGCCTGCGCGTTCTCGAGGCTCTCGGCCTCGGCGATCGCGTCGAAACCTCCGGTCACCGCCTCGAGCGCTGGCGCATTTATCGCAGCTCGGGCGAGCAGGCGACCGAATACAAGCCGTTCGATGCGACGGGCGGGCGGATCGTTATGTTCCACCGCCAGGCGCTGGTCGATCTGCTGGTGGGGGCGGCGAAGGCGTCCGGCGTCACGATCGCGCCGGGCTCGCGCGTCGTTTCGGCCGAGGCCGAGGGGGCGATCCTCCTAGAGAACGGCAGCCGGCACGAGGCCGATCTCGTTGTCGGCGCCGATGGCATCAGGTCGGCGGTGCGGCGGGCGGTGATGGGCGATCTGCCCCTCGGCGAGCACCGCAAGGGCGCGCTGCGGCTGCTGATCCCGATCGAGCCGGGCGATTTCCCAGATAGCAATACGCGGGTCGGACGGGAATTCAACGACCCCAGCGGACGCCGGATCGGCTTGCTGCCATGCTCACCGACGCTGATGTACATGATCCTGGTCAATCTGCTGAGCGACCCCGAAGCCGGGCGCCAGCCCGTCGATGTCGAGCTCTGGTCCGCGACCTTCCCGATGCTGCGTCGCTATTTCGAGAGGATCGGTAACGGCGGACATTACGACGTCTACCATTCGATCTTCCCGCCGGCTTGGCATGCCGGGCGCTGCGCGCTGATCGGCGATGCGGCGCATGGCATGACCCCGGCATTGGGACAGGGCGCCAACACCGCGATGATGACCGCCTATGCGCTCTCCGCTTCGGTCTCCGCCGGCGCCTCGCAACAGGACGAGTTGCGCGAGTGGGAGCGCAGGCTGCGCCCGCTCGTCGATTTCACCCAGAAATACGCCGAGGGCATCACCGCGGGACGCCTCGACCCGAACAACGAGATCTTCTTCAGCGATCCAGGGTTGAGGCGTCTGCTCGAAGCGAACATCCCGGCCGAGTTCGGCGCCGCGGCCGCGTGATCGCGCGGCCACCCCTCACGAAAGGACCAAGATCATGTTCAAGGCTCCCCCGTCCCTCGACAAGTACGACACCTTGCAGGACACCGCCGGCTATGCCCGTCCGGCGGATGATTTCGGCCAGCATGTGCCGGCCGGAGACCATCTCCAGAACCTTCTCCACCTGAAGAGGATGCTGATCGACAAGCGCCGCTTCATGGCGCAGGACGTGATCACCTATCCCGTAGTCTATCTGGCCCGGGCGCAGGACATCGCGAACCTTCAGGAGCTGATGGCGGCGCTCGAGGTCGCGATCACGCACGAGCTCTCATTGCGTGACACGGGTCAAGCCGTCCCGGCGTGATCGACGAACCGTGGATGCCGCGGGGCCGTTTCGACAGACGACCGAGCGCCGGACATCCGGTGGGCCCGCTATTGCCTGCGGATTCCAGCGTCCGGTTTTGGGCATTGAACCAATGTCGAGAACTGGCGGATACCGTTGAAAAAGTCGTCGTTGCCGCCGATATGAAGTCCTGATTCAGTCGTCCTTGGATGGAGGGCGGCGCGATGATGGGCGAACGGCAGGTGGCGCAGGAGGCGCTGTTCTACGAGTTCAGCCTAGAGCGTCACATCCCGGCCGACCATTGGGTCCGCACCATCGACCGGTTCGTCGATCTCTCGGAGATCCGCGGGCATCTGCGTCCCTTCTACAGCGAGACGGGACGGCCCTCGATCGATCCGGAACTGATGATCCGGATGCTGCTCATCGG
>NZ_JAFKFX010000042.1 GCF_017308075.1 Allobosea sp. | reverse complement strand
ATTTGCGGTCGAACCAGTCGAATATCTTCTCGTCATGGGTGACGACGATGATCGCGGCCTCCTGCTCGACAGCGACCTTGCGCAGCAGGTCCATGACGATCCCGGCGCGTTTCGAGTCGAGTGCTGCGGTCGGCTCGTCGGCGAGAATGACGCGCGGCCGATTGGCCAGGGCGCGCGCGATGGCAACACGCTGCGCCTCGCCGCCCGACAGCTTGGCGGGCATCGCATTCCGCCTGTGCCCGACCTCGAGATAGTCGAGCAACTCGATCGCTCGCGCCCGGGCCACGCCCGCTTCTTCCCCGGCCAGTTGCAGCACGAGAGCCACATTGTCGGTCGCGTCGAGAAACGGGATCAGGTTGTGGAACTGGAAGATGAAGCCGATCTTGTGAAGCCTGAGCTGCCTGAGATTGGTTTTCAGCCATCGTCCCTCGCTCAGCACCGTCTCGCCGTCGAGCGCCATCGCGCCCGAGGATGCATCGAGAATGCAGCCGATGATGTTGAGGAGCGTCGTCTTCCCGGAGCCGGAAGGGCCGAGCAAGGCGACGACCTCGCGCGGGTAGACGTCCAGGCTCACATCGCGAAGCGCATCCACGCGCGTCTCGCCTTCGCCGAAATGCTTGTCCCCAATGCGGTCGCGGGGTCCACCCGGAGCGCTGCGCGAACCCCGAGGCCACTCGCGATCAGGCACACGACCACCACGACGAGGCCGAGCGCGAACATGTTGTCGGCTTCGAGGATCACGCGGCGCGGAAAATGGTCGCTGATGCCGGCGATCAGCGTTGCACCGATGGAAAATCCGATGAGACCAAGCGCCAGCGCCTGCTGAACGATCATCCCGATGATGGTTCTGTCCGGGGCGCCGATCAGTTTCAGCGTGGCGATCTGCTTCGTCTTCTCCATGGTCATGGTGTAGATGATCAGGGCGATGATCACGGCGGATACGACGAGCAGGAGCGAGGTGAAGAGGCCGATCTGACGCCTGGCGCGGTCGACCAGGGAGCGGATCAGGATCTGCTCCTGGGCCTCCTGCGTGATCGCAGTCTGGTGTTTCCAGCGGCGGACGGCTTCTGCCACCGCTTCGGGAGAAGCATTGGGCTGCAGCCGTGCCACGACGGCGTTCACGGTGTCGCGGCTCGCTGCGATGGCACCGCGCGCCTGCTGGATACGTATAGCGGGCGGTGCGAGGTCGAACTGCAGCTTCTGGGCATCCGCCAGGGTGATATACACGGCCGGATCGCCGCCGGAGCTGACCTGGTGGCGCGTCAACCCCACGACCGAATACGTGTTCCGGCCGACATGGAGGCGATCGCCGAGCGTCAGGCCGGTGCTTTGATCAGCCACCATCTCGTAATGGCTGCGCGTGATCCCGCGCCCGGCGACGACCTCCGGCGGCCCCCCGGGGCGCGCCGGCTCATAGCCGATGACATAGAGCCGGAGCTTGGCGCCCAGATGCTCGGTTTCGACCGTCTGATAGGTGATGCCGCCTGCCGATTTCACACCGGCTATGCGCGCGACGGCGTCACGGACGTCGCCGGGTATCCGCGAGGCCTCGGCGAAGGGACCGCGCGTATTGGCCTCGACGACCCACAGATCGACGGCGGGAGCCCGGGCGATGGTCAGTGCATCGACGACAAGCCCGCGATAGATACCGATCATGGCGAGCACGACGCCGAGCAGGAGCCCAAGCCCGATACAGGTCAGGATGAAGCGCCCGAAGCCATGTCTGATGTCGCGATAGGCGAGGTTCACGGCCCCTTGACCTCGCTGATCCGTGCCTGGCGCCCGACCCGCAGGCCCGGCGCGAGTCGCGCGACCACCTGCGCGCGCTCAGGCACCCCACCGACGATCTCGAGGCGCGAATCTTCGGCACGGTGACGGAACCTGACGAGCCGCCGGTTCAGCCGACCATCCTCGACCGTCCAGACCGTGCCTTCATGCCCGTTGTAGCCATGGACGGCGGCCTCCGGAACCAGGAGCGCCTCGGCGAGCGTCGCCGCCGTGATCAGGAATTCCACCTGCTCTCCCAGGAAGACGCGGGCCGGCGGATTATCGCCTTTGATGAACACGCGCCGCTCCTCGGTGCTGCGGTCGCTTTCAAGTCCGATACGGACCACCTTGCCGGTGAAGACGTCCTGCGGGCGTGAACGCAAGCGGGCCTGCACCCGCTGGCCTTCGGCGATGAAGCCGGCACGCGCCTCGTCGACATAGGCAAGCCCCCAGTAGCTGTCGTTTGCGATCAGGGTGAAGATCGGATCGCCGGCCTTGACGACGGTGCCCAGTTCCTTGTGCCGTTCGATGACGATCGCATCATAGGGCGCCGTCAATGTCCGGTGTCCCAGCAAGGTCTCTTCGAACTGGACTTGCGCCCGGGCGTCCACCAGCTGTGCCCTGCTGCTCGCGACCTCGCTTTCGGCAACAGTGACGTCCGCCTTGGCGACGGCCTCGTCGCGGGCCGACTCTTCGGCCGACTGCTCCGACACGATGCTGCGTCCGGCGAGCTCCTGCCGGCGCCGATTGGCAACCTGCCTTTGCGCCAGAACGGCACGCGTCTTCTCCAGATTCGCGTCCGCCCGCTCGATACTGACTTCGGCGATCCGGAGTGCGGCACGTGCCTTTGCCATCTTGGCCTCCTGCTCGCCGAGACTGAGCCGGGCCAGAACCTGCCCCTTACGAACCTGGTCGCCATGATCCGCGTGAAGTTCCGCCAGCGCGGCTCCGACCTCGAAGCCGACCTTCGACGTCACCCGCGCCTCGACCGTGCCCAGCCCGAACACGCGGATCGGGACCTCGCGTTCGGGCCGGACCGTTTCGACTTCGACCGGACGGTTGCTGTAGACGACGCCGGCACCGAAAAGCGTGACGATGATCCCGATGCCCGCAAGGGCACGCCGGACGGCTCGCCGGCCGAAGACGCTTGTTTTCTTCGGCTTGCTACCGGCCAGGCTCGGCTGTTTTGATCGCGCATCCATGCTGGTTCAGACTCCATAGCGGCTATGCACGCGGCGTCGCCGCCGTTCAGGCAAGACGCGACACTCCGGTCGCGCTGATCTCGCCGGGTTCCCGGGCGGTTCGCCGGCCGGCGGCGGTCAGGTGCAGTCAACGCCTGCCTCCGCGGCTACCCGAAGCCGATCGTCGCCGGCAGGGTCTTGAAGATCACATAGGTCGCGACGGTCAGGATGAGCGCTGCGAAGATGCGGTTCAGCGTGGCCTTGCCCGCCGAGAGACGCGTCGCCAGCAGCATGCCGAGAAACCCGCCCAGGACGCCGCCGGAGATGAACTGCGCTGCGATGCCCCAGTCGACGAGGCCGTTGCGGGCATAGTTCAGCGCCGTCGCCAGCCCGAAGGTTCCCACCGCGAGCAAGGAGGAGCCGATGGCGTTGATCATCGGCATGCCGGTGGCGAGGACCAGCGCCGGCACGATGAGGAAGCCGCCGCCGATGCCGAAGAAGCCGGAAGCCATGCCTGTCGCGAGCGCCGCGGCGGCGGTGAGTGCGCATGTGCGCCGGTCGACCGGCCGCTCCTCGCTACCTCCGATGCCGCGTGGGCGCAGCATCAGCAGCCCGACGACGACCATCAGCACGCCGAAGAGCAGGAGAAGGCGCGTTCCGTCGAAGACGAGGCCGAGGCTGGAACCGAGCAAGGCGCCAAGCGTGCCCACCGCCGCGAAGACGGCCGCGCAGAGCCAGCGCACATGGCCCTTCCGGGCATGCGCAATGAGGTTCGCATAGGCATTGATCGAGACCGCCAGCGCGCTGGTGCCGATCGCGACATGCGGGCTGGCGACACCGACGACATAAAGCAGCAGCGGCGTGGCAAGGATCGAGCCGCCGCCGCCGACCAGGCCGAGGCTGAAGCCGACGAGGCCGCCGGACGCGAGCGCGGGAATGAGGGTCGAGGTCATTGCGGCAGCGTCCCTGTCGTCATCGCCGCGACGAACGGGAGAGCCGGGCCGAGCCTCATCGAGACAGGCCAATAGACACTCATGGTCGCGCTTCCGGTTCTCTGTGGATGGCGTGAGCGCTGCGAACGGCGGCGCGGCCCTTCCCTTCGCTCAGCCGGCAGAAGCCCTGCCCTGCCGCGCGATGCGCCGTGACGGTCCCGGCTTCGACGATCTTCTCGCTGATCATCCTGGCATCCTCATCAGGGATCAATATACAGTTACATATAATGTATATCGACAGCAAGGCAAGTGCCGCAGCATGCTGCGGTCGTGGCGATAGGGCTGCCTCGCGAACTTCAGAACGCGGCCTGGCTGCACGGGCCATCTGCGAACAAGGCCCCGACCGCCCGGGACCGGACGGTTTCGCCCTCGCGCATCAGGAACAGCACGTCGAGCCGGAGCCGCCGCGCCAGCCTTTCCCCCTCTCCAGGGCCCAGAACCATCAGCGCAGTCGCCCAGGCGTCGGCTTCGGCGCAGGTTCGCGCCACTACGGTGACCGAGGCGGGCGACGTCGCCAGCGGCGTGCCGCGGCGCGGGTCCATCGTGTGCGACAGGCGACGGCCAGCGACGTCCACCCAGTGCCGATAGTCGCCCGAAGTCGCCACCGCGGCATCCTGCAGAGCAAGCATCGAATGCGGCGCACGGGAGGCGAAATCGGGCTTCTCGACGGCGATCATCCACGGCTCGCCATCCGGGCGCAGGCCAAGGGCTCGCATCTCGCCATCGATGCCCACCAGCCCGGAAACGATGCCGAAGCCACGCAGCGTCTCGGCCAGCCGGTCGGCGCCATGGCCCTTGGCGATGCCGTTGAGATCGAGGACGATGGGAGCGCGTTTGCGCATTTCTCCGCCCTCGACATTCAGCTCCAGCACCTCATGGGCGGCCTGCCGCGGAGCTTCGAGCGCCTCCCGGATCAGGGCCCGGTCGGCGCCGGACGGACCGAACCCCCAGGCGCCCACGGCGTCGCCCATGCCGATGTCGAACGCTCCGGCCGAGGCGCGACCGATTTCGAGCGAGAGCCCGAGCACCTTCATCAGCTGTTCCGGCACCGCCATCCATCGCCCCACCGGCCCGGCATTGAGGCGCATCAGATCGCTATCCGGCTTCCAGCCGGACATCTGTTCGTCCACCTCGTCCACCGCAGCCTGAAGCGCGCTCCGAACCGGCGCGGGGTCGAAGGCCGAGATCGTGTGGAACAGCGCCGACCAGCGCGTACCCATGGTCGGCCCGCTCAGTGCCCGGCGACCTCGGTCAGAAGACGTCTTCGACATAGCGTCCCTCCGCCCGGAGCCGCGCCGGGGTCAGCCCCGTGGGCGCGAGAATGTCGGCGAGCGCCGCGGAGACGCCGGCTGCCATGTCGCGCCCGCCGCAGACCATGACCCGCGCCCCCTCGCGAACCATGCGTGCGATCTCGGCTCCCTCTTCGCGCAGAACATCCTGCACATAGCTGGGCTGCTGCGTGCGCGAGCACGCCGTGGCGAGCCGTTGCAGTTGCCCGCTCCGCCGCCAGCCCTTCAGCTCATCGCCATAGAGAAAATCGCTGTCGGGATGCCGCATCCCGAAGAACAGACGGATGGGGCGGCGCCGGGCATTGGCCCTGATGAAGCCTGCCAGCGGCCCGATGCCCGTCCCCGCTCCGATGAGAATGAGGGGCGCGGTGTCACGGCCGGCATGGAAGCCGGGATTCTGCCGCATGAAGGCGTTGACCATATCGCCGGGTTGCAGCTCGAAGAGCTGGCCGGAGCACAGGCCGGCAGGGTGCTTTCTAACGACGATCTCGATGAAACCGTCGCGACACCCGGAGGCCAGCGAGTAGAACCGGGGAACGGCAGAGCCTTCCGGCAGGACACCGAGGAGATCTCCGGCCACGAAGCGCCCGAAACCGCGGCCGGTGAGCCGCAGCCAGAATGGCGGCGTCGGCAGCGCAAAGCGCAGGATCGCGGTCGGAGCCTGCACCTCGGCCCCATGATCGCGGCGCGAAACCAGCCTCAGCGGGAAAACCGCCGGCAGGACCGGATGATGGACGAGGTCCAGAGTCATCCCCATCGCAGCCCCCAGCGACCGGCCCCAGCGGGCGAAATCCTGCGGTGACTGGCGGTTCACCGCCATGAACGGAACCAGCATGCACGAGCCCCGCGCCTCGGCCATCTCGGCGACGGCGCGCCCGAAAGCGCAATAACCGGGAAAGCTGCGATCGCCGAAGCCGAGAACCGCGAGCGCGACCGGCGCAGCCACCGGCACGGACTTCAGCCGGTCGAGAAATCCGCGCGCGGAGGCCGGTGCATCGCCATCGCCATAGGTCGCGGTCAGGATCAGGATGCGCCGCGCCTGCCGGTAGCGGGCCGGCTCGAAGGACGACATCGGCGCGGCATGAACGGCCTGCCCGGATGCAGAGAGCGCCGCATGCAGCGTCGCGGCGAAGCCCCATGTGCTGCCGCCCTCGGAGCCGACGAGCAGGATCGTCTCGGCGCGCCCGGCGGCGACATTGCCGCGAATGCGCGGACGGGCAGGCCGGCCCGCGAACCACAGGACGAAGCCCGTCCCGGCCATCGCGGGCACGCCGAGCGCCATGATGCCGAGGATCAGCCCCAGGACGGCGGCGCCCCGTCCGGTGTGCAGCATGTAGAGGGTTGCCGAGACGCGCTGCCATGCGCTCGGTTCGCTCCAGGTCAGAAGCGCGCCGGTTCCCTGATCGAGATGGCCAATGCCGCGATCCGTCTTGAGCGTGAAGACATCGGCCGCATCCGCCGGATCGGGAAAGGACAGGCTGCGCAGCTCGGAAACCGGTGTCCGTTTCAGCATGTCCATATCTGCGACAGGCATTCCCGTCCGGCCGCTTCCCTCGGCCTCGGTCACGGCCGAAGGCGCCCCGTCGGGCAGGAGGTCGAAGCTCGAGGCCGACATCCACAGGGCCGTGGCAGATGACAGCAGCAGGCCGGCGACGGCGATCCGCGCGATCTCGACATGCAGGCGTGCCGCGAACGGCCCCCGCAACGGCGAGAGCCAGCGCCGCCAGCCGCCAGCCCGCCGCGCGACGAGCACGGCCCCGGAAACGGCCAGCACCAGCATGGCGGCCGCACCGACCGCCGTCAGTATGCGGCCGGCATCATCGAAGAGGAGGGAACGATGCAGCCTGGTCAACCAGCGCTCGAACGGATTCGGATCGGCGGAGGCGATCTCCCGGCCGTTCGCGGGATCCATGACCGCCGCCCGCGGCACGCCGCTCTCGGACCAGTAGGCGGTAATGCGGCCCGAGGGCCTGCGCCTTATCTGCTCGACCTCGGGATGAACCGCCTGGATGCGCTCCGCGAGCTCCGCCGTCGAAAGCGCCGCCGGCTGCACCGAGGAGAGGCGCTCAATGGCCGGGAATAGCGAGAGAAGCGCGCCGCTCAGGCTGAGCACCAGCAGAAGAAGGCCGGCGAGAAGACCCGGCCAGCGGTGGACAACACGGATCATGCCGGCCACCGCTCAGAAAGAATAAGCCAGGCTCGAGACATAGCGCCGACCACGGACCGGCGTTTTCGCGCCCGCGCTCGTCAGCGGGATTACGATCTCGTTCGGACTGTCGCGCATGTCTTCCACGGCAGCATCGACATGCAGAACATAGCCTGCGTCGAAGAGCGCATCGGCCAGATCGAGCGAAATCTCGAGCGTGCGGCCCGCGCCGACACTGGCGCCCGTGATACCGTTGATCTCGGCGGGGTTGCCGCCGGTTGCGCGGTGCCAACCCGACAGGTGCGAATAGTATTTCGACTTGCGGCCAGCCAGCCACAGGCTGCCGGCATAGGCCCCCTGCGCATTCGTGACATAGAATGCGAGATAGGCACCGTCGCCGCCATAATTGGCCAGCGTGGTTGTGAGCTTGAGCGGTCGCGCCTCGGCAAGAGCGGGCAGCGTGAGCGCGGTGGCCAACGCGATGGCCGGCAGGATCGTCTTCATGGTAGCTGGACCTCCTTTGCCCGGCCCCGAGAACGGCATGTCCCGGCCGGCGAGCATCGAGCCGCACCGGCGAGGCCAGCGCCCCGCCATCCGGCACGATCAACCTGGGACCCTGCGCTGACGGCCTCCTGACGCCGTGACGGTTTCGGCTTCAGCCGGGCGTCAGGAAGAGCCGGGATCGTGGGAAATGCCGCGCCTCTCCGGCCCTCCCCGCCGCGACCGATGCAGGCCGGGCGGGAGAGGCGGAGGGCGCAGGCCGCCGGCCTTCTCAGCGCAGGCTCATCCGCCGCAGCGTCCCATCGTGCAGAACGAACTGGTGCCAGATCGCCATCAGGGCGTGCAGGCCGGCGAGGATGAGGATGAAGGTGCCGCCATTCTCGTGGAGTTCGGCGATCAGACCGGGGCGGCCCTGCACCGGGGCAGCGATAGCCGGCAGATGCAGGCCGAAAATGGGGACGGACACGCCCATACGCGAGGCGGCATACCAGCCGGTGAGCGGCAAGGCGATCAGCAGCAGATAGAGCAGCCCATGGCCGAGCGTGGCACCGATGGCGAGCCAGCCATGCCGCAGGCCGGCCTCGGGAGCGGGCTCGGCCAGCCTCAGGATCAGGCGGGGAACGACCAGAACCAGGACCGCGAGGCCCAGCCAGAAATGCAGCACAGGCGGATTCCGGACCACTTCACGGCCGCCTTCCGCCGTCAGCCATGCGCCGAGCACGGCGAGGGCCGTCATCCAGTGAATGACGACCAGGCTTCTCGAATAGCGCGCGGTTGCGACGGACATGGCCATTTCTCCAGCGTTGGACGAAAGGATGCGGCGTCCCGGGACACGGTGTCCGGCCCGCTCAGTTCACCCTGGCCTTCGGCGGTTCGCCGCGGTCGAACAGGGATTTCGGGGATACAGGGCCGGATGGCTCGGCCGTCTCCGTCGGGGCCGACGGAGCCCGTTCATGCCGGTGTCCGCCGCTCCGGGACCGGTGCTTCATCTTGACGATCGCCAGAGTGGCGGGGTCGATCTTGGCCTTGAAAGGCCGCCCCGTCTCGTCGGTGCCCCTGATCTGGTAGCAGCCGTCATCGATCCTGAGCCGGTCTACCTGCCAGCCACGGGCCTGCGCCATCGCCTGCACGGCCTCCCGGGGCTGCCACTGCCCCAGGGGCACGTCGCAATCGTCATCGGCCCGCGCGGCGCCCGATCCAGCGACGGCAAGGAGCAGCAAGCCCGCCACGAACTGCTTCATCATGGCATTTGTCCCTGATCAGTCTCCACAAGCCGGAATGATGGCAATCTTTCCTGACGCGCAGCTGAAGCGGGCAGAGCCCGCCCTTTCAGCAAGCTGACAGGTTCCGCAGGCAACTGGTCTGCGACAGATGGGATTGCGCCTTCATGAGAGTTCTTCTGATCGAGGACGACACGATCCTCGGGGCCGCGGTACGCGACCAGATCGTCGGCGACAGCCATTCGGTGGACTGGGTCGGCCGCCTCGATCGCGCCGCCGAGCATCTCGACAGCGCCGCCTATGATCTGGTCCTGCTGGACCTGATGCTTCCCGACGGGCGTGGGCTCGCCTTCCTGCGCGAGCTGCGCAGGAAGGGCTGCGCCACGCCGGTCATCATCCTGACCGCGCTGGACCAGATATCCGACCGCATCGCCGGGCTGAATGCGGGAGCAGACGACTACATGACCAAGCCGTTCGACCTCTCGGAACTCTCGGCAAGGCTGAACGCGGTGGCCCGCCGCTACAGTGGCAATCCCAACCCGCTCGTCGAGATCGGCCACCTGCAGATCGATCTCGCGGCGCGAACGGTCGTGAAAAGCGGGCGGCTCGTCGATCTCACCGCGCGCGAATGGGCGCTTTTCGAGGCCTTCGTCCAGCGCCCGGGCCTGGTGATCTCCAAGGCGCAGCTGGAAGATCGGCTCTATGCCTTCGGTACCGAGGTCGAGAGCAACACGATCGAGGTCTATATAAGCCGCCTGCGCAAGAAGCTCGGACCCGAGATCGTCCACACCCTGCGCGGTATAGGCTACCGGCTCGGAAGCGCGCGATGACCGCGCCGAAAAGCCTGCAATGGCGCCTGTCGCTCTGGCTGGGCCTGGCCATTGCGCTCGTCTGGGCACTGGCCGCTGCGGTGACCGCCCAGAATCTGCGTCACGAAATGGAGGAGGTCTTCGACAGCGCGCTTGCCGAAACCGGGCAGCGCCTGCTGCCTCTGGCCGTGCGCGACATCATCGGGCGCGACAGCGACGACGCCGCCAGCCAGAGCGTCGCGACGATGCGCGAGCATGACGAGCACTTCACCTATGTGGTGCGAAACGCCGAAGGCCAGGTGCTGCTGCGCTCGCATAAAGCCGACCCGGCGATCTTTCCGCCATTCAGCGGCATGGGCTTCTCCGATACGCCGACCCACCGTCTCTACTCGGATGCCGCGCTGCAGGGCACGATCACCATCACGGTCGCCGAGCCGCAGATCCGCCGTCGCGCCGTGGCGTGGGAAGTGCTTGTCGGACTGGCCCGCCCGCTCGCCCTGATCGTTCCGATCAGCCTGATCGGCGTGTGGGCCGTCATACGCCTGTCGACGATGAGCCTGCGGCGCTTCCGCTCCGAGATCGAACTTCGCGGCGCCGGCGATCTGACCGCCGTCGCCGCCGACGACCTGCCCTCGGAAATCCGACCCGTCGCCCGGGCGGTGAACCAGCTGCTGGAACGGCTCAGGCGCACTCTGGAAGCCGAGCGCAGCTTTGCCGCCAACTCCGCGCATGAGTTACGCACGCCGGTGGCCGCCGCGCTCGCGCAGGCACAGAGACTGATCGTTGAAACGACCGACGCAGCCGCACGCAACCGCGCTCGCGACATTGAAACCGCATTGCGGCGGCTCTCGGCTCTCTCGGAAAAACTGATGCAGCTGGCCAGGGCGGAAGGCGGCAGCCTGCATGGCGCCGAGCCGGTCGACATCGGCGCCCTACTCCGGTTGATCGTGGATGAACTGACCGCCAACGCCGGCGCAGCCGGGCCGATCGAGCTGGCCCTGCCCGATGCCCCGGTACTCTCCCGCATCGACCCCGATGCCTTCGCGATCCTGATGCGGAACCTGATCGAGAATGCGCTGAAGCACGGCTCGCAGGCCGAACCGGTCCGCGTGACGCTGTCGATGGACGGCCTGCTGCGCATCGCCAATGCCGGGCCGGCCGTGCCGCAGGATCTGCTCGCCCGCCTGCTCGACCCGTTCGAGCGCGGCCGCACGCAGGCGAAAGGCGCCGGGCTCGGGCTGGCCATCGCGAAGGCGATCGCCGCCGGTACCGGCAGCAGCCTCGAGCTGATCTCCCCGAGAGAGGGACACCAAGACGGCTTCGAGGTCCACCTCCGGATCGGCCGGCTGGGATGATCCCTTCTGGACGGCCCGGCAGTTGCGCGAAGAGTGCATCAGGCATAGATTAGAATAATTCTAATCTATGCCACGTCCCAAGACCACCTGGCACCGATCACGCATTGGAGGGGGTGTTGCCGCGTTTCCGATTGAATCTCCCGGTCGTTCTCACCATGGCCACGGTGATTGGCCTCGTGCTGGCCGTATCGGGCCACTGGATCCTCGGGGGCGAGACTGGGGCACGAGCAGCCCTGGCCGGCACGGCCCTCGTCTACCTGGCCGGCGGCGTGCCGGCCGGCTGGCGGGCCCTGGCGGCACTCTCACGCGACCATGTCCTCGATATCGATCTCCTGATGATCGTCGCGGCGATCGCCGCGGCAGCCGTCGGCGCCTCGCTCGAAGGCGCGATCCTGCTGACGCTGTTCAGCCTGTCGACGACGCTCGAGGAGCGGGCCATGGGGCGCGCCAAGCGTGCCATCGAGGCCTTGATGGCGCTGCGGCCGGAAACGGCCTTCCGCAAGATGCCGCATGGCGGGGTCGAGGAAGTGCCCGCGACCGATCTGCGGATCGGCGATGTGCTGATCCTTCGCCCGGGCTCACGGGTTCCGGCGGACGGCGTGGTCGTCTCCGGCCGGAGTGCGCTGGACGAATCCACGATCACCGGCGAGTCGATGCCCGTCAGCAAGGAGCCGGGCCAGCCGCTATTCGAGGCGACCGTCAATCTCGATGGCGTGCTCGAGCTAAGGGTCACCAAGACGCTGGCGCAGAGCACGGTCGCCCGGATGATCGCGCTGGTCACGCAGGCTCAGGCGGCGAAGGCGCCCTCCGAACGGTTCAGCGCGTGGTTCGGACAGCGCTACACGATCGCGGTGCTCGCCGGCTCCGCCGCCGCGCTCGCTGTCTTCCTCTGGCTCGGAAACAGCTGGGAGATCGCCCTTTATCGCGCCGCGACCATGCTGGTCGCGGCAAGTCCTTGCGCAGTCGTCATCTCCGTGCCGGCCGCAGTCCTTTCGGCGCTTGCGGCGGCAGCTCGCGGAGGCGTTCTCTTCAAGGGCGGCGCGGCACTGGAGACCCTGGCCGATGTCAAGGTCTTTGCGTTCGATAAGACCGGAACTTTGACGGCAGGACGGGCCAGCGTGACGAACGTCGTCGCTCTTGACGGGAACGAGCGCGACCTCCTGTCGACTCTCGCCAGCCTTGAGGCCCATTCCGAGCATCATATTGCCGATGCCCTGCGCCGCGAAGTCGCGCGGCGCGGGCTGCCGATCCGTGAAGTGCGGAACGTGAAAGCGCTGCCCAGCAGGGGGATCACGGGAGAAGACGATGCCGGCCCGCTCTGGGCAGGGAACCGCCGGATGGCAGAGGCCATGGGCGCAGCACTGGATCACGAAGCGCTAAGCGCACTGCACAACGCAGCCGAGACCGTGGTCTATCTGGGGCGTGGCAACCGCCTCCTCGGCGCCGCAAGCGTCGCCGACAAGCCGCGCGAAACCTCCGCGGCCGCGCTCGCCGCGCTGCGGCGAAGCGGCGTCGAAACAATTCTCATGATGACGGGCGACAGACGTTCCGTCGCGCTGCGGATCGGTGCGGAGCTGGGCCTGAGCGGCGACGAGGTCCATGCGGAGATGCTGCCCGAGGACAAGGTCAGGCTGGTAGCCGCGGCAGCGAAACGACGGAAAATCGCGTTCGTCGGCGACGGCGTGAACGATGCGGCCGCGCTGGCGCGTGCCGATGTCGGCATCGCCATGGGCGCGGCCGGCTCCGAGGTGGCCCTTCAGGCAGCCGACGTCGCCCTCCTCTCGGAAGACATGGAGCGGCTCGCGGCGGCGCACAGACTGTCGCAGCGAGCCGCACGGATCATTCGCCAGAACCTGATGTTCGCGATCGGCGCGATGCTGCTTCTCGTCACCGGCGCCGCCTTTTTCAACCTGCCTCTGCCATTCGCAGTGCTCGGGCACGAGGGCGGGACGGTTCTCGTCGTTCTCAACGGCCTGCGGCTGCTGAACGATCCGATCCGGGTTGTTTCGCGGGCCGGAGCGCAGACGACCGGAAACAGGCCGGCCTCAGCACCGCACCGCGCCCTGCTCGGTGGGCAAGTCGCCGTGGACACGAATAGCGATCAGGCGACACCGGCCTGACATGCCCTTGCGCCGCCGATCGCGAAACCCACAAGGCTGCGCCGGTCATCCGGCTCGACGAGGCCGGCGCCGCGCTCGATGCCGAGAACGAGGCCGCAGTGCTGGAGGCATTGATCAGCGCGACCCATCTGGCGGAGACATCGATCGGGCATGATCTCCCGGGAAAGCTGATGAAATCCGGGCGACTTACCCTTTCGCGGCCAGACTAATCCCCAGCGCCGGCGGCAGGCCGGGCCACCTCGCCCGGCCGATGCCGCCCCCCGTAGGCGGAAGGAAGCACAGGCCGGCCTTCAAGCCTTGCTTGCCGGAAACTGATCAAGCGCGATCCGCCTCGCAGAGCGAGGGGCTGAACAAGATGAGGCTCAGAATCTCGAACAGCATCTGGGCCGCGTTATGGGCCGTGTTGCTCGTCGCGTCATAGGCAGGCGCGACCTCGACGACATCGCCGCCGACCAGATTGACGCCCTTCATCCCGCGCAGGATCTCGAGGGCTTCGCGGTTTGTGAGCCCGCCCACCTCCGGCGTGCCGGTGCCCGGGGCGAAGGCCGGATCGAGGCTGTCGATATCGAAGGAGAGGTATGTCGGCCCATCCCCCACGACAGCTCTCGCCTTCTCGATGATCGCCGGCAGGCCGAGCCCGGAAATCTCCCGGGCAGGGATCACCGTCATCCCCGATATCCGGGAGAACTCCCAGATGTACTCGGCCGCCCCCCGAATCCCGATCTGAATCGTCCGGGTGGGGTCGAGCACGCCGTCGAGCACGGCGTTCCGGAACGGGCCGCCATGGTGAAAGCGCTCGCCCTCATAGACGCCACCGGTGTCGCAATGGGCGTCGATATGGATCATGCCGACAGGGCCGTGGCGGCCGAGAACCTTCAGGATGGGATGGCTGATCGAGTGGTCTCCACCGACCGAGAGCGGGATGACGCCGGCATCGACGATCCTGCCGATATGGCGCTCGATGTCCTCATGGCTCATCGCCAGGTCGAACCTGCTGCGAAACGGCACGTCCCCGATATCGGCCACGCGCATTTCGTGGACCGGGGCGCATGCGAGCGCGTCGTTGTAAGGCCCGATCCGCTCGACCGTCCGCAAGGCGCGCGGGCCGAACCGCGAGCCGGCCCGGTTGGTCACGGCGAGGTCCATCGGGATACCCAGAAGCGCGACCTGCAACGCGCCGAGGCGCTCCGGGCTTTCGACGAGGTTCAATGCGGGCGCATCCAGCAGGGTCGGAAAACCCGCATAGGGGAATTCGCGCCGGTCTCCGTCCTTGAAGATCAGGTCGGCGATCCGCTGATAGGCCGGCGTCTCCATTGCCCCGCCTGAGGCCGTTCCGAACCGGCTCCGGAGCGCCGCAAGATCATCGGAGTTCCACATTGTCGCTGGCTCCCTGCATCCATGACGATGGCGAGTGGTCCAGACAGATTGCCTGCGAGGAATTCTATTGCAATTGAGAATATCAGCAGGCCTATGATGAGAAAAATTGGCAGATCCGATGCGTCGTCGACCACTCCTTCTCAACGCGCTCAGAACCTTCGAGGCCGTTGCCAGGCATGGAAGCCTCACCGGCGCAGCCGGGGAGCTGCATGTCACGCCGAGCGCGGTGAGCCATCAGTTGCGGGCGCTCGAGGCCGGCCTACGGATAAGCCTGCTCGAAAAGGGAAAGCGGAAAGTCAGCCTCACGCGAGCGGGCGAACAGCTCTATGCCGACAGCGCCGCAGCCTTCGATATCCTGTCCGGCTCGATAACGAAGATCGAAAAGCCGATATCGCACGGAAAGCTCTGCGTGGGCTGCGTTCCGGCCTTCCTGTCCTACTGGCTGATGCCGAAGCTCGAGGCGATCCGAGCGCATCTGCCTGATGTCGAGGTCCGGTTCGTTTCCACGAGCTCCTCGGGCCCGGATGTCGGAAAAGGCGACGTCAACATCCTGTACGGGGACGGCGACTGGCCGGACATGTGGGTTCATCTGCTCGCGGGCCTGAACCTCTTCCCGGTGATCAGCCCGCATCTCGCTGGCCGGCTTCCGCTCCGATCGATCCGCGATCTCGACCGGCACGTGCTCCTGCACGCCGATGACGGGGCGGAATGGCAGAGATGGCTGCAATCCTCGGGCGTGCGGGGAAGACCTTACGCCCGGCAATATCTTCCGGATGCCCAACTCTCTCTCGAAGTGGCCATCTACGGTCAGGGCGTCGCCCTGGGAGACGATCTCACGGCGCGGCACGCCCTCGATACCGGGCGGCTCGTCGCCCCGTTCGCCGCCAGCGTTCCTGCGAACCGATCACTGTATCTCGCCTGCCCGAGCGGCACCCAGGAAGCGCCGATCGTTGCGGCATTTATCAGTTGGCTGCTCGCGGAGCTCCAGGCGAACCCAGATGGTGAAAGACAGCAGGGTTCCAGGTCGAGCTAGGCTGAGGCGCTCCCCCCTGGCTCGCCACTGCGTGCTGTTCAGGACAACGGCCGAGACGTTCGCCACAATCGCGATCGGAACCACATCATCTCGGCGCCGCATCCGCTTCACCTGAGTGTCGCACACTGGGGATCGGCGACGTCTCATCACACCCATGTCCAAGCCCGGGAGGCGTGACGTCCGCGCCGAAGGCTTGCTGACGCCGGCGCTCACACCAGCCTGACGGCAGCGCCTCACTCAGGAACTTGACAGCGGCGCGATCTGGCGCTCTCTTGGTATCCCAAGAGAATAATCCATGAATGCCATAGAGGATCGAGTGCCTCCCATCCCAAAGCCTCCAGCCCCGCCCGCCGCCTCGAGCGTGACCGAACGCACCTATGAAACGATCCTTCGCTGGATCGAGAACCGGGAGATCGGCGCGGGATCCGTGCTCGACGAGCGGCGCATCTCGGAGGCGCTGGAGGTGTCAAGAACGCCGCTGCGCAACGTTCTGAGCCGACTGCAAGGCGAGGGATATCTCGTGCGCCTGGCGAACGGCACGATGGTCGTCAGGGATATCGGCGCCGGCGAGGTGCTTGAGCTGCTCCTGGTGCGCCGCCTGCTGGAACCAGAGGCCGCGGCCATGGCCGCGGGTCGGATTCCTGCCGCTGCCTTGCAGGCCGCACGCGACCATGTCGACGATCCCGCGGCCGATCACAACGACACCAATACCTGGCTGAAGGGCGACGAGGTCCATGACCTCATCGCGAAGCACTGCGGCAACCGCTCGCTCGCCCTAATGATCGGCGAGGCCCGCAGGCGCATCCGCCTGTCGCATATCGAACGGGTGCCGGGCCGCACAAGCCATGCGCGCGAAGAGCATCTCGCCATCATCGACGCGCTCGGCGCCGGCGACGGCAAGGCCGCGCGGGAGGCGATGTTCCGCCATCTCGAGAATATCCGTGAAGGGTTTCTGGCTGCCTTCGGACGGGGAGCCCTATGATGGCGGCCGGTCCGATACAGATCGAGGTCGCGCCTCTCACGGCCGAAGGCTTCGCCCCCTTCGGAACCGTTGTCCTGCATTCCGGGACGGCCCGCCGCCACTACGTCCCGCGCGCTTTCGAACGCACCGACGAGGCCGGACAGCCGACCCTATGGGTCAGCCAGGTGGCGGCCGCCGTGACCCTACCCCTGATCGTCCGCCACCTGGAGCGCCATCCCTTCTCCGCACAAACCTTCCTGCCGCTGCGCGGCGTGGAGCATCTCGCGGTGGTTTGCCATTCCGATGCCGAGGGTCGGCCCGATCTCGGGACGCTGCGGGCGTTCCTGGTCCCCCAGGACCATGGCGTGACCTATGGCCGCGACGTCTGGCACCACGGCTTCACCGCGCTCGACAAGCCCGCCGAATACGCCGTGGTCATGTCGCTGACCGGCCGGAACGATGACGACGTCTTCCTCGATCTCGATCGCCCGGTCGAGATCCGTAGCCCGGCGCCTGCCCTCGTGGGAGCAAGCCATGTCCAGCCTTGATCATCTGCGTCGCGACTTTCGCGGCTATGGCGCCGAGCCGCCCCATCCGCAATGGCCCGGCAATGCCCGCCTCGCGCTGAACATCTGCGTCAACTACGAAGAAGGCGGCGAGCCCTCCGTTCCGGACGGCGACGCCACCAGCGAGAGCGGTCTGACCGAGGGCGGAAGCTCCGGCTACAAGGGGCGCGACCTCGCTGCCGAGTCTATGTTCGAATACGGCAGCCGGGTGGGTTTCTGGCGCGTCGACCGGTTGCTCGCGGAACGCGGCATGACCGCGACGATCCTCGGATGCGCCTTGGCACTGGAACGCAACCCGGAAGTGTGCGCGCGCATCCGCGCTCGCGGATACGATGTGTGCTCCCATGGGCTGCGCTGGGAACATCATCAGGGGATGAGCGAGGCGGAAGAACGCGAGCGCATCCGCAACGCCACCGCGAAGCTGACGCACCTCTTTGGCGAGGCGCCGCTCGGCTGGTACTGCCGATACGGATCGAGCACCAATACACGTCGCCTCCTCGTCGAACATGGCGGGTTTCTGTACGACTCGGACGCCTACAACGACGAATTGCCGTACTGGACCGAAGTAGACGGCAAATCTCACCTCGTCGTGCCCTATGGCCTGGTCAACAATGACGCGAAATTCATTCGCGGCGGCATGTCGACCGGAAGCCAGCTCTTCGAATATCTGCGCGATACCTTCGACATGCTCTACCGGGAGGGCGCGCAGGCGCCCAAGATGATGTCCGTCGGACTGCATCTTCGCCTCGTCGGCCACCCCGGCCGAGCGGCCGGGCTCGAGCGCTTTCTCGACCACGTCGCCAGCCATCCGGATGTCTGGGTCTGCCGGCGCGCCGACATCGCGCGCCACTGGCTGGCCACCCATCCGGCGAGGCCCTGATCCCGACACAGAACAACAATTGAGGAGGAACCCCATGAAACACTTCAAGAACCTGACAGTCGCGGCGGCGGCCCTGCTTGGCGCGACGCTCTTCGCCGGCAGCGCCTCCCTGGCGCAGGAAGCCGATCACCCGGCAAATGCGCCACTGGTCGTCGGCACCGATTTTGGCGTGGCCCCCTGGATGGTCCGCGGCGCAAGCGGCCCCGAGGGCTTTGGCGCCGACCTGATCAACGAAGTCGGCAAGCGCCTCGGTCGCCCCAAGGTCGAGATCGTCGACATTCCCTTCTCAGGCCTGTTCGCCGCCCTGTTCGCAAAGCGGATCGAGTTCACGGTCAACCCATTGAACATCACAGCGGAACGATCCGAGCGGATGCTCTTCACCGAGCCTCTGTTTGCGACCGGCAACGGCTTTCTCGTTCGCACCAGCGATGAAATGAAAGGCTTCGAAGACCTGAAGGGCAAGGCGATCGCCGTCAATCGCGGCACGATTTCCGACACCTGGGCCACGGCAAATGCCGAGAAATACGGCTTCGAGGTCCAGCGCTACGATGCTTTCCCCGACACCGTCCAGGCGCTCATTACGCGGCGCGCCTTCGCGGCGCTCAACGAGATCCCGACGGCCGTCTACGCTGCCAAGCAGAACAAGGCGATCAAGGTCGCATTCAAAGACTATAACGGCCGCAATTTCGGATATGCGTTCCGGAATGAAAGCAACGCATATCGCAACAAGGTCGAAGACATCCTGCAATGCATGAAGCTCGACGGCACGATGCGGAAAATGCACGAGAAATGGTACGGCAAGCCGGACGACGGCTCCGCGATCGATACCGTCTATTTCGGCTACGGCGCCCCCGGCTTCAAGGGCTTCGAAGCCACGCCCAGCGCGCTCAACTGCAAGTAATCCTGGCGTGAAGCACGCAAAATCCACCGCGGCCGGGCTCCGTTCCGGCTGCGACGGACCTTGGGCGGACATCTGTCATGGATAAGATCGTCGAGAACTACTTCAATCTTCAGGTCATGGTCGAGGCCTTCCCGACGGTCCTCGGCGGATTTGGCTTGACGGTGCTGGTCTCCATTCTGGTGATCATACTCGGCATCGGCGTCGGGCTGGGCTTCGCCGTACTGCATTGCATGAATAGCAGGGCCCTGAGCGCGGCGATCGTCGTCTATGTCGATCTTTTCCGGACTCTGCCCCAGCTCGTCGTCATCATCTTCGTCTATTTCGGCCTACCCTATGCCGGCCTGGCCTTGTCGCCATTCGCCACCACGGTCGTCGCCCTCGCGTTGGTGCTCTCCGCCTTCGCCACCGAGATTTTCCATTCGGCCATCAGGGCGGTGCCGCGCGGGCAATGGGAAGCTTCCGAAGCGCTCGGATTCACCTATTTTCGGGCACTGTTCCTCATCGTGCTGCCACAGGCCATCCGCCTGGCGATTCCGCTCCTGACCAACCGTGCGATCGCGATCAGCAAGGGAACTGCGCTGGGCACGGCCGTCGCCCTGCCGGAAACCCTTGGGCAGGCGCAAAGCGTGATGGCGATCGTCGCCAACCCCTCCCCCCTGACGCTGGCGGCCGCCTTCTACCTCACCTTCTTCATCCCGCTGGTCATCGCCAGTCGCTGGGTCGAACGCAAGTTCAGCCCGCGCAGCCGCTGAGGTACAGGCACGATGGACATCTTTCTCGAGAACTTCTTCAACATCGATTCTCTGATCCAGATATACCCGCTTCTGGTTCAGGGCCTGGAGCTGACGCTCCTGCTGGCCATCGTCACTCTGCCGCTCGCCGTGCTCTGCGGCCTGCTCATCGCGATCCTGTACAGCTTCCACATTCGCTGGCTCAATATCCTGCTGCTGATCTACGTCGATGTGCTGCGCTCGTTTCCAGTCATCGTCCTGCTGGTGCTGATCTTCTACGGACTGCCGTTCCTGGGTCTCAAGCTCGGCAGCTTTGCCGCCGTGGTGATGGCCATAACCGTCAACAACTCCGGCTATTATGGCGAGATTCTGCGCGCAGGCGTCGAATCCGTACCCAAGGGCCAGAGGGAAGCCGCCCACGCCCTCGGTTTCGGCCCGATCCGCACAGTGGTCTACATCATCCTGCCGCAAGCGATCCGAAACGTCCTGGCGCCCCTGGCGAGCAACTCGCTCGAGCTCGTGAAAACCACCTCGATCGCCGCCCTCGTCGCCCTGCCCGAATTGCTGCGCTCCGCCCGTGTGGCACAGGAACAAACCTACAATCCGACTCCGCTCACGGCCGCGGCGCTGATCTTCTTCGTCCTGCTTTGGCCGTTTGCCCGCTGGGTCGCGAAGCTCGAGCGGCGCACCATGATCGTCCGCTGAGGGATCTGCCATGACCGTTCTTATCACCGGAGGCGCAGGCTTCGTCGGCCTTGCGATCGCCGAGCAACTGCTCGCCCATGGCGAGGACATCGTCCTCTTCGATACCCGCCAGCCCCCGCCCCACGCCCTGAAGCAGTTCGGGCAGGCGGCAAGGCCCGTAGTTGGAGACGTGACCTGCGCCGACGATATCCGTCGGGCGCTTGCCGGCTGCTCGATAGACCGCATCGTGCATACGGCGGCGATCACCGCCGGGCCGCAAAGGGAAAGGACCGACGCGCGCAGCATCGTCGACGTCAACCTGAACGGGACTCTGAACGTTCTGGAGCAGGCGCACGAGCACGGCGGGATACGGCGCCTGACGATGCTCAGCTCCGTCGCCGTCTACGGCTCCTCCGCTCCGGGCCCGTCGGGCAGCTATGAGGAGCAAAGCTCCTGCCCTTCGCCCGCTTCGCTGTACGGCATCACCAAGCTCGCTTCCGAACAGGCTGCCCTGCATCTCGGCGGCCTGTATGACATCGATGTCCGGGTGGTGCGCCTGGGGCCCGTCTTTGGTCCTTGGGAACATCGCTCTGGCGCGCGCGACGCGATGAGCCCGCATCTGCAGATCCTCGATCAGGCTCTTGCCGGGCAAGAGGTCGTGCTGCCGCGCCCGATGGCCGCGGATTGGATCTACTCGCGCGATGCGGCCTCCGGCATCGTCACGGTTCTCTTCGGCCAGAGCTTGCAGCGGCGGATCTACAATCTCGGCGCAGGCAGCACGACCGACCTGCTCGAATGGTGCAGCCATATCGCCCGGCACACGGGCCTTCGCTACCGCCTCGCGGAGGCCGGCGAGCCGGCGAGCGTCGCCTACAATCTCAAGCAGGATCGCCCTGCCCTGAGCACCGCCGCCCTCGCGGCCGACACCGGGTTCTCCGCCCGGCGCGAGCTCGCTGCGGCGGCGAGCGAATATCTCGACTGGACGCGCCGGCTTGCGGCGCTCGGGGAGGCACGGCCATGACCAGGCTTTCGGGCAAGGTGACGATCATCACCGGGGCTTCATCCGGCATCGGGCGGGCCATCGCCCTGCGCTTCGCATCGGAAGGCGCACGTCTCGTGCTCGTCGATCGGACGGAAGAGGTCCGCGAGGGTGGCGAGCCGATCGAAACGGTGCTTCGCCGCGAAGGACACGACATTGCCTTTCTGAAGGCCGATGTCGCCAACGAAGAGGATGTCGAAAGGGTGGTCGACGAAGCGACCCGCCGTTTCGGCCGGCTCGACGTCCTCGTGAACAATGCCGCGATCGGCGTCGGCAAGCCGCTCGTCGAGACCAGCCTCGCCGAATGGAACAGGGTTCTGGCGGTCAATCTGACGGGGCCGTTCCTGATGGCGCGCGCCGCCGTCAGGCAGATGATGACCCAGGAGATCCGCAACGAGGCTCGCGGCCGGATCGTCAATATTTCCTCGCAGCACGGCATGATCGCCGCTCCGGAGGATATCGCCTACGGAACCTCGAAATCCGGGGTCGTCTACATGACCCGGCAGATCGCCGCCGACTATGCCAGACACGGCATCATCTGCAACGCCGTGGCTCCCGGCAAGATCCTGACGGGCAAGACCGGCCGTGCAGTCGAAGAGCGCTGGCTCGAATACTCCCGCAACCGGACGCCCTGGCCGCGCTTCGGCAGGCCGGACGATGTTGCGAGCGCCGCGCTGTTCCTGGCCTCGGACGAGGCGAACTTCATCACCGGGGAGAATCTCCTCGTCGACGGCGGCTGGATGGCGAGCTAGGCTTCTAAGGAACGAAACGATGACGACATCGACGCTGGCGGCAGCCGACACCGCTCCGATGATCCGCCTCCGCGGCGTGAGCAAATGGTATGGCGACTTTCAGGTTCTGAAGAAAATCGACTTCGAGGTCGCGCGCGGCGAGCGCGTGGTGATCTGCGGGCCGTCCGGATCAGGAAAATCGACCCTGATCCGTTGTATCAACCGGCTCGAGGACCATCGCGACGGTGAGATCCTCGTCAACGGCGTCACCCTGGACCACAGCATGCGCAGTGTTGCCGCCGTCCGGCAGGACGTCGGCATGGTGTTCCAGCAATTCAATCTCTTCCCGCACCTCACCGTCCTGCAAAACCTCATGATCGCGCCCATGAAGATCAAGGGCGTCAGCAAGGACGAAGCGGAGGCGACGGCGCGCGAATACCTGCTGCGTGTCCGCATTGGAGAGCAGGCGCACAAATACCCTGGCGAACTCTCCGGCGGACAGCAGCAGCGCGTGGCGATCGCACGGGCGCTGTGCATGAAGCCGACGGCCATGTTGTTCGACGAGCCGACCTCGGCCCTCGACCCGGAAATGATCAAGGAGGTCCTCGACGTGATCGTCGAGCTCGCCGGTCAGGGCATGACCATGGTCTGCGTCACCCACGAGATGGCTTTTGCGCGCACCGTCGCCGACCGCATCCTGTTCATGGACAAGGGGGAGATCGTCGAAGAGGCGCCTCCGGAAGCGTTCTTCACCAATCCGCGAAACGAGAGGACGAAGGCCTTCCTCGGGCAAATCCTCCATCGCTAGCCAGCCTGGGGAGGCTCGCTTGATCCGCTGCCAGGACGGCAGCTTCGAGGCCACGGGCGAGACGCTGCGCTACACCTGGGTAGCGCCCAGCGGCAGCGCGACCGGGCACATGCTGTATCTGCACGGCGGCGGCTCGGGGAACCGCAAGCGTATCGGCTATCTTGCCCGGGCCTTGGCGGAGCGGGGCGTCTCGACCTTCGCCTTCGACTTCTCCGGCCATGGCGAGAGTTCCGGACAACTCTCCGGGTCCAGCCTCAGGCTGCGGCTCGACCAGGCGCGTGCCGCGGCTGCGTTCATGGGCGAAAGCGAGCCCAGCATCGTCATGGGCAACAGCATGGGCGGCTATGTGGCAGCCGAGTTGCTCGCGTTCCTGCAGCCGCGTTCGCTGGTGCTCTCCTGCCCTGCCCTTTACGTGGCGGAGGCATTCGATGTGCACTTCGATCATCATTTCACTGAGGTTCTGCGGCAGAGCCGGGATTTCGCGAATGCCCGCCCTCTCCCACTCCTCCGCACATTCCGTGGAAAAGTGCTCCTCGTCACCGCCGGGCAGGATCACGTAATTCCCGCTAGCGTGATCGAAGCCTATCGCCGAGCCATCCCCTCGGCCATGCTCGATCACCTCGATCTTCCCGACGCTCCCCATCAGATCCATCCATGGGCGGCTCGAGATCCCATCCGCATTCGCCTGCTGGCCGACAAGATCGTGGCAAGCTCGTAGGGTTCATGGCGGCGAGAAGACGACCCGGGACTCTCGGGAGATTGTCGCTGAGCCGAGACCCTGATTTGCCTCCGGATTTGAGCCGAGGCCGTCAATCAAGGAGGCGGACTAGACGAAGGCGGAAGGCGGTGGCTCCTGCCTGCACGGTGCATGCGGCAAGCCGCGTCGGGCGTGCCTGGCCTTGAAGATCGACCGCTCGACGGCGCGCTGCAGGAGCGCCCGTCCGGTTGATGCCCATTGCGCGCTTGGAACGACACGCAGAGAACGACAAGTTGTTTTCTTTATAGAACCATAATTCCTGCCAATCAGGCATATCGCCATTCAACACCAGCGCAAACGTATATTTTCTACCGTAATCCCAATCAGTAGAATACATTGTTTCGACATTTGATTCTTTAAAAAGAACATTCTTGTTGACGTTATAACTTGTCTGAGCGAGTTTTTTACCGACTTTGACGAGACGCCAGCCAGAAACGGCGTGGCCTTCCGCCGGTCGATTACTCGATCAAGCGCGCCGTCGGCATTCGGCATGGCGCGCTGAAACGGAGCTAGCCTTTTGACCATCATCCCGCTCCACACCAGGGCAGCTCTCCGGCAGCAACCTGCCTCGCCCGATACCGCCACGTTTCGCACGGCGCTGCGTCGGCTCGTCGGTGGCGTCAGCGTCGTCACCGTCGGGCGTGGCGAGGACCGCACCGGCCTGACCGCAACCTCGGTGTCGTCCCTTTCGGCCGAACCGCCGACGGTGATGTTCGGGCTCAACCTCGCATCGTCGAGCTTTCCCTTGCTCGGCCGACACCGCGCCTTCGGCGTCAACTTCCTGACCGCAGCCCAGGCCAAGGTCGCGGATCGCTTCGCTGGCCGTGGCGGCGAAAAGGGCGCGGCCCGCTATGCCGGGGTGGAGTGGAGCGAAGGCCCGACCGGAGCTCCGCTCCTCGTCGGTGCGCTGGCCGCTCTCGACTGCGAGGTGGAGGATCTGATCGAGCGGCACTCCCATGCGATCGTCATCGGCCGCGTCCGCGAGATCCGGCTCGGCGGCGAAAACGCCGCGCTGGCCTATTGGCGCGGCAATTACGAGCGGCTGGGCTGGTTGCCGGAGGAGGCCTCGGCCGCGCTCGGCCTGCGTTCCGACTGATATTCGCCAGCCAAGCGCCGGCTTAAGGCCGCCGCGCAGCCGCAAGATCGGAGGCGGCCGGAATACCGCCGCCCCGCCGTGAGGGAACTCAGTTCCCGGCATTCCGCGAGAGGGCAGCAGCCATGCGCTCGACCGCCTGCGTCAGCGTTGCTCGCGTGCAGCCGAAATTCAGGCGGACGAACTGCTCGTATCCCGTCCCGAAAACCTCCCCGGCATAGAGCCCGAGCTTCGCTTCCTCGAGAAAGAAGAGATGCGGCCTCTGCTTCAGGCCCAGCGCGCTGCAGTCGAGCCAGGCCAGGAAAGAGGCCTCGGGAGGATGGTAGCGGATGTCCGGGATCAGCCGCCAAAGCGCGCGGCCCAGGTGATCGCGGTTCTCCTGCAGATAGTCGAGAAGCGCCGCGCGCCACGGGCCGGCGTCGCGATAAGCCGCCAATGTGGCTTCGAGCCCCATCAGATTGACACTGTCGACCATGCCGCTGCGGGCCGCGTTGAAGGCATCGCGGAGCTCGCGGTCGGTGATGATGGCAAAGCCGGTCTTGAGTCCCGGGATGTTGTAGGTCTTGCTGGCGGACATGAGCGTGATGGTCCGCTTCGCGATCTCCGGAGCGAGGCTCGCGATCGGAACATGCGACCGGCCGTCGAAGACGAGATCGCAATGGATTTCGTCGGAGATGATCAATGTGTCCCCGGCCTCGCAGGCCGCGGCGATGAAGGCGAGATCGTCCCGCGCGTAGACATGGCCCGTCGGGTTGTGCGGGTTGCACAGGAGGAACGCGCCAGCCCCGGCCAGCTTTTCCGCCAGCGCGCCGCGATCCAGCCCGTAGCCCTTCTCGCCACGGACGAGCGGCACATGAAGCGCCTCGAGGCCCCAATGGCTCGGCGCATCCAGGATGGGCTTGTACATCGGCGTCTGGATCAGGATCTTTTCGCCGGGCGAGAGGCTCGCCTTCAGGGCCATGTTGAAGCCGGGCTCGATACCCGGCAGGAACACGATGTCATCGGGCGCGATCCGCCATCCGAACCGCCTGTCGAGATCGGCCACGATCTGCTCGCGAAGCTGGGATTTGGCGACGGCATAGCCGAATACCGGATGGTCGAGCCGCCGCTTCAGCGCCGAGACGATTTCAGGAGCGACGGCGAAATCCATGTCGGCGATCCACATGGGCAGGACGTCGGCCGGATAGCGGCTCCATTTCGTACTGCCGGTCTCGAGGCGGTCTGGCGCGAGGTCGAAGTCGTACACGGGATCGATGCTCTCTGTGAAAGGTTGGCGGCGGCCGGCCATGCTCTATCTCCGGCACCCTGGACCGGGCGAAGGCCGCGAGGCTCTGCCTATCGTGATCGAGCACCAGGCCGGATGCTCTTCCGGCCTCGGCTCGGCGATATGTCGGCTAGGCAGCAACGTCAGGAAGCGGCGCATGGCCGAACCGCGCCAGTCCGAAAGCCGCGAGATCGATGCGGCTTGCGCCATCCAGAAGCCGCTGGCTGACGGCCTCACCGATCGCAGCCGAGTGCTTGAAGCCATGCCCCGAGCAGGGCGAGACGACGAGCACACGCTCACATTGCGGCCATTGGTCGATGATGAAGCCGTTATCCGGAGAAACCGTGTAGAGGCAGGTCTTGCGGCGCGATTGGTCGACGCGCAGGCCTTTCAGCCGCCCGGCGATGGAACGCGCATAGAAGTCACGCGACTCCTCCTCCTCGCTCGATCGATCAAAACCATCCGGGTCGACGCTGCGGGTCTTCTCGCCATGGGCCAGCTTCACCGAGCCGTCGAAGGCGGGAAAGCCGTAAAAGCCCTCTTCCACGCCGTGCCCGTAGGACCAGATATAGACCGGCGCCTCGCCCCATCCGGCCGGAGCAGACGGCTCGAGCGCATACCAGTGCAGGATTTCGCGCGTGGGGCGCAGCAGCCCGGAGACCTGCGGCCCCAGCAGCCGGCCAGCCCAGGCGCCGGCGCTGACCACGACGCGGCCCGCGAGGATCCTGCCCTTGCCGGTCCTGATCTCGACATGACCGGCGTGCGGGACGATCGCCTCGACCCGCGTGTCGAGCACCAGCCGCGCGCCGGCTGCGGCGGCGAGCCGAAGCTGCGCCGCGACGCAGCGCTCGGGACGCAGATATCCGCCTTCCGGCTCGAAATAGACCCGGTCTCCGTCGGCGACGTTCAGCCAGGGATAGCGGCGGCGCGCCTCGTCGGGGGCGATCAGCTCGTGTCGTGTGCCGCTGCGCCGGGCGACGGCGAGCGTACGCTCGACATAATCGGCCGCACCGTGCTGCAAAGGCTCGCTCGATATCGCCAGGAAGCCGACCTGCCCGAACAGGCTTTCGCCAGTCCGGCCCTCCAGCTCCTTCCAGATCTCATGCGAGCGCTTCACCAGTGGCGCCAGTGCCGTGCCTTCGGCCACGCCGAGGCGCGTGACGCGCGTCTCGCCATGGCTCGAGCCGTTCTCGTGCGGCGGATGGAACTGATCGACCCCGAGGACGTCGGCGCCGCGCGATGCAAGCTGAAACAGGGCGGCCGACCCCATGGCGCCGAGGCCGAGGACGACGATGTCCGCCATTTGAGAGCTCATGATCGCGCCCTCAATATTTCGGCAGGCCGCGGGGATTTGTCTCGGGCTTTTCGAGGCGCTCCTCCTCGACACCCCAGCGCCTGAGCGCCGCATCGAAGGTGCCGTCCCGATAGGCGCCTTCCAGGGCGAGCGTGATCGCCTGGGCCAGCCCCGCGCCCTTGCGCGTCGCCACGGCGACGTCCGACCTTTCCGGCCAGCCCGCGCTCAGCACGCCCACGCGCCTGATGTTCCGGTCGCGCTGTTGGATGAAGAGCAGCTGCGCATGCGGCTGCACGATCACGTCGGCGCGGCCCGAAGACAACGCCAACAGGCGATTGGCCTCGTCGTCGAAGGTGATGAGCTCGATCGGCTTCAGCCCCGCCGCGAGGTTCTGCTTGCTCCATTCGAGCAGGATGCGCTCCTGATTGGTGCCGCCACCCAGCACGACGCGCAGCCCCGCGACGTCCTTTGGCTCGGCGATCTTCCCGACCTTGCTGTCCGCCTTGACGAAGAAACCGTGCAAGCCCGCGCGATAGCTCGAGAAATCGAACTTCTCCTTGCGCTGCTCCGTGACGCCGATGTTGGAGATCGCCGCATCGTATTTTCTGGATGCGACTCCCAGCGGCCAGTCTGCCCAGGGCGTGGGAATGAGCTTGAGCCTGAGGCCGAGGCTGTCGGCGATGAGCTGCGCGACATCGGGATCGGCGCCGACAAGGGTCGCGGAATCCGTCGCATAGGTCGCCAGCGGCGGCGTGCTCGCATTGGTCGCCACGGTCAGGACGCCGGGCTCGACGAGCCTGGCGTCGCCGGCGATGGCGGCGATCGCCGCGGGATTGGGCTGCGTACGAGGCCGGCCAGGCTGTTGCGGGCTCAGATCATAGACGCTCTGCGCCGAGGCGAGCGTGGCGAACGCAACCATGGCGGCGGCGGCAAGGGCCGCCTTGCGGATGAACATTGGTTTGCTCCTGAAAGGAGCGGGCCGCCGGCTTTCGGCGTCCCGCATCGCGGTTTCGCGGTTCGCGTTAGCTCCTGGGGAGCCCTGGCGGGTTGGTGCGCGAGACCTCGATTGCCTCCGGCGCGAGCCCCCAGCGCGCCAGCGACTTCTGGTAGTTGCCGTTCTTGATCTGCGCGTTGAGCACGGCGGTGATCGCTTCGGCGAGACCGGCGCCCTTCTTCGTCGTCACCGCGATCTCGGCGATCTCTGGCCACCCCCCCGAGAAGGAGCCGACGAGGCGCGTGGTCCCGGTCTGCGCGGATTTGAAGCCGAGCGTGCCATTGGGACCGAAATAAGCGTCCGCACGGCCGGATTCCAAGGCCAGATAGAGCACGACGTCATCGTCGAAATACTGCACTTCGGTGGTCTTGAGGCCCTTGGCCTCGTTGGCCTTGATCCAGCGCAGCAGGATCTGCTCCTGATTGGTGCCGGAGCCGACGATGACCTTGAGGCCGGCGACGTCCTCCGGCTTGGCGATCTCCTTGATCGCGCTCTTGCTGCCGACATAGAAGCCGAGTTGGTCCTTGCGGTAGGTCGAGAAGTCGAACCGCTCCTTGCGCTGTTCGGTGACGGTGACGTTAGAGATCGCCGCGTCATACTTGCCCGAGGTGACACCCAACGGCCAGTCGGCCCAGGCCACCTGCACCACCTCCAGTTCGAGACCCAGCCCGTCGGCGATCAGCCGCCCGATATCGGGCTCGGACCCGACGATGATCCTCTGATTGTCGGTCGCATTGATGCCGAACGGCAGGCGCTGTCCGGTCGTCGCGATGGTGAAGGTGCCGGGCTTGGCGAGCTTCACGTCCTTGCCGAGCAACTTCACCGCTTCCGGCACGACCTCGGCGCGCGGCTGCGCCTTCTGCACGGAGGTCAGATCGAACTGCTGCTGGGCGAAAGCCAGCGAGGGGGCGAGCGCGACAAGCGCAACGAAGCCGAGCGCAACGCGGCGCGGCATGGCGAGGGAATGCGTCATGAGCATCAGCCTTTCAATCTTCGGAGAGAACGCGTGTTGGAAGGGGATCAAAGGACCTTCGCGAGGAATTCCGCCGTACGCGGATGCTCGGGTGCGCCGAGCACCTTTTCGGGCGCGCCGACCTCGACGATCCGGCCGGCATCCATGAAGACGACCGTGTCGGCGACTTCGCGGGCGAAACCGATCTCATGGGTGACGATGACCAGCGTCGCGCCGGAGCGGGCGAGTTCCTTGATGACGGCGAGCACTTCGCCGACCAGTTCCGGATCGAGCGCGGATGTCGGCTCGTCGAAAAGCAGCGCCTTGGGCTTCAGCGCCAGGGCGCGGGCAATCGCGACGCGCTGCTGCTGGCCGCCCGAGAGCTGGCGCGGATAGGCGTTCACCTTGTCGAAGAGGCCGACGCGGGCAAGCAGTTCGCTTGCGGCGGCTTCCGCTTCGGCGCGGGCGACGCCGCGCGCATTGACCGGCGCCTCGACGATGTTCTCGAGCGCCGTCAGATGCGGGAACAGGTTGAAGTTCTGGAACACCATGCCGACATCGACGCGCCGGCGGAGCACCTCTCTCTCCTTCAGCTCGTAGAGGAGCTCGCCCTCCTGCCGATAGCCGATGAGCTGGCCGTCCAGCGTGATCACGCCGCGGTCGAGGCGTTCGAGATGGTTGATCGAACGCAGCAGCGTCGACTTGCCGGACCCGGAGGGGCCGATGATCGCGGTGACCGATCCGGACGGCAAGGTGAGCGAGACGTCGTCCAGGACCTTCAGCTCGCCGAAGCTTTTCGAGACGTTGCGGATGGTGATCTCGCCCCCGCGACGCCAGACCAGCGGAGCGGGAACCACCGGCGCGGCGGAGGCGGCGGCCGGCGGCACGGCGGGCGCGGCCCTGCGCGCGAGACGGCGCAGCAACGGATCGAAGATCGAGGGCGGGAGATGCCGGAGCGCGCCGCGGGCATAGTAGCGCTCGATCTGCGCCTGGACCACGGAGAGCACGGTCAGGATGACGAGATACCAGACCGTCGCCACCATCAGCAGCGGGATCACCTCCAGGTTGCGGCGGTAGATCACCTGTACGGTGTAGAACAGTTCCGGCAACGCCAGGATGTAGACGTTGGAGGTGCCCTTCGCGAGGCCGATAATGTCGTTGAAGGCCGTCGGGATGATCGAACGCATCGCCTGCGGCAGCACGATGCGGAAGAATTGCCGCTGCCGCGGTAGGCCGAGGGCCGCGGCGGCCTCATGCTGGCCCTGGTCGACGGAGAGCAGCCCGCCGCGGATGAACTCGGCCGAAAAGGCGGCCTGGTTCAACGTGAGGCCCAGCACTGCCGCCATGAAGGGGCTGATGAGCTGCGTGGTGGGATAGGAAAAGAAGTTCCAACCCGTGAAGGGCACGCCGAGCGAAACCGTCTCGTAGAGATAGCCGAGATTATTGAGGATCAGCAGGAGCACGATCAGCGGGATTGAACGGAACAGCCATACGAAGGTCCAGGACACCGCGGCCAGAGGCACCGAGCCGGATAGCCGTGCCAGCGCCAGGAGAGCCCCGATGGAGAAGCCGAAGAGCGCACCAAGCAGCGTCAGCAGCAAGGTGCGGCCGAGCCCAGCGATCACCGGCTCGGAGAAGAACCATTCGGCAAAGACGTCCCAGCCCCAGCGCGGATTGCCGAGCACGGAGTTCACGACCGAGAAGACGAGGACGAGCGCGAAGGCTCCGCCGACGAAGCGCCAGGGATGACGGGCCGGCACGATGCGCAGGCCGGCCGCGTCGAGGCGCGGCTGGGACAGGGGTACGGCGGCCGCAGAGCCGTCGACGGCGAGAGACATGTCAGGTTCCTCTTCGGGATTTGGGCTCAGGCCGGGAGGGCGGCCGCATCGGCCAGCGCGCTCAAGGGCGTGGCGAGCCGCTTGCGGAACGACAGAAGGCTGAACTTCGTGGCATCGACGTTCAGGTCGAATTGCGGCTCGTAGGCGAGCGACCGGTAGAGCCGCACGGCTTCCGGCTGGCGGCTGCCGGTCGTCAGGTAGAGGTCCGTGTAGCCCTGCAGCCGCGCGAGCCGTTCGAGTTCCATGACGACTCGCGCCGCGAGCCCCTGCCGCCTCAGATCGGGCCGCGCCCAGACCCGCTTGACCTCGGCCGTCGCCTCCTCGGCATGCGGCATGAAGGCGCCACCGGCGATCGCCTCGCCGGCACGCAGCACGAGCAGGAAGCGGCCGCGGGGCGGCAGGAAGAGCTCGGGCGGATAGCGGTGCAGCTCGACGACCGCCGGGTCGCGACCGGGAATGTCACCATAGCGGCCGTCATATTCACGGATGAGGTCCTGGATCAACGGTTGCGCCAGCGGATCGGCCGGGCTGGTCGAAAAGAACTGATCGGCCATCGGATCTCCCTCGCTCAGGCCAGAAATCGCTCGGCGAGACGCGTCCAATAGGTCGCGCCCGGCGCGATCAGCGCGTCGTTGAAATCGTATCGGGGAGAATGGAGCGGCGGGCCCTCCCCAGCCCCGATGAAGAGGAAGGCGCCGGGGCGTTGCTCCAGGAAATAAGCGAAATCCTCGCTCGCCGAGCGTGGCCGCAGATGCTCGATCACCCCGGCTGCGCCGAAGGTGGACAGCGCGGCCTCCCGCGCGAAGCGGGTTTCGGCGGCGTGGTTGACCACGGCCGGCATGCCGAGCCGGTAATCGACGTCGGCCTTCGCGCCGAAGGCGGCGGCCTGGGCTTGCGCCAGCGCCGGCAGCCGCTCGGCCAGCAACGCGCGGACCTCGGGCGTGAAGCTGCGGATCGTCGCCTGAAGCTCGACCGAATCCGGGATGACATTCGACGCCGTGCCGCCATGGATCGAGCCCACCGTGACGACGGCCGCGTCCAGCGGATCGATATTGCGCGAAACGAGGCTCTGCAGCGCCGTGACCAGATGGGCGGCTGCCAGCACCGGATCGACGGTCTCGTGCGGCGCGGCGCCATGCCCGCCCTTGCCGGCCACCGTGATGACCGCCTTGTCGACCGCCGCCATGGCCGGCCCGTCGACGAAGCCGAAGACGCCCTCGGGCACGCCGGGCCAGTTATGCAGGCCGAAGATCCCATCCACGGGGAAGCGCTCGAACAGCCCGTCACGGATCATCGCCCGGGCGCCGGCACTGATTTCCTCGGCCGGCTGGAAGATCAGCCGCAGCGTGCCGTCGAAGGACTTTCTCAGGGCGAGCGCACGGGCGGCCGCCAGCAGGATCGTGGTATGCCCGTCATGACCACAGGCATGCATCACGCCCGCGCTCCGGCTCGCATAGGGCAGGCCCGTCGCCTCGGCGATGGGCAGCGCGTCGAAATCGGCACGGATGCCAATGGCGCGCTGGCCGGCCCCATTGCGCAGGGAGGCGACGACGCCCTCTCCGCCAATGCCCGTCTCGACCTCGTAGCCCCATTCGACGAGCAGCTCCGCGATCCGCCCCGCCGTCTGCCGCTCCTTGGTCGAAAGCTCCGGATTCTGGTGGAAATGGCGCCGCAGCGCGACGAAGCGGTCGAGCTCCGCCGCGACTTCCCGCGTGGTGAGCGGCGGGGCTCGAAACGGAGCGTTCATCGCGCCGTCGCCCGCAGCGCAGGCGCCTCGTTCTCGGCGTAGCGGCTCGGCTTGAAGGGCAGGCCGAGATGGTCCCGCAGGGTTTCGCCGGAAAGATCGCGGCTGTAGCGCCCGCGCGACTCGAGTTCGGGGATCACCAGCTCGACGAAGTCGTCCAGCCCCTCAGCCGTCACCGAGAAGCCGAGAATGAAGCCGTCGGCTGCGCCCGCATCGATCCAGCGGATGATCTCATCCGCCACATGCGCGCCGGTGCCGATGAAGTTCGGCTTGGGCGTCGCGGCCTCGAGCGCGACCTCGCGCAGCGTCTGGCCTTTTTCCCGTGCGTTCTTCTTGATGCGGTCCGTGGTCGAGCGGAAGCTGTTCCTGCCGATCTCGCCCAGTTCCGGGAATGGCGCGTCGAGCGGGTACTGCGTGAAGTCGTGATGGTCGAAATAGCGGCCGAGATAGGCCAGCGCGTCGTCGATCGACAAGAGGTTCCGGATGACCTCGTACTTCGCCTGCGCCTCTTGCGCCGTGCGGCCGACGATCGGGCCGATGCCGGGGAAGATCTTCACGTCGTCGGCGCGTCGTCCATGCGCGACGGCCGCCGCGCGCACCTGATCACGGAAGGTCTTCGTCTCGGCGACGGAGGGCGAATGGGTGAAGACGGCATCTGCGTATTTGCCGGCCAGCTTGATGCCGGCCTCCGATGAGCCGGCCTGGAAGATCACCGGCTGGCCCTGCTTCGAACGGCCGATGTTCAGCGGACCTTCGACCTGGAAGAAGCGCCCCTTGTGATCGAGCCGATGCAGCTTGGCGGGATCGAAGAAGCGGCCGGTCGCGCGGTCGCGCAAGACTGCGTCGTCATCCCATGAATCCCAGAGGCCCTGCGTGACCTCGAGATATTCGTCGGCGATCTCGTAGCGCAGCGCATGCTCGGGATGCTGGCGGCTGTAGTTGTTGGCCGAGCCCTCGAGCGGCGTGGTGACGACGTTCCAGCCGGCCCGTCCCTTGGAGATGAGGTCGAGCGAGGCGAACTGCCGGGCGATCGTGAAAGGATCGGAATAGGAGGTCGAGACCGTGCCTGCGAGACCGATCTTCGTCGTCGCGACCGCCAGCGCCGACAGGATCGTCAGCGGCTCGAAACGGTTGAGGAAATGCGGGATCGACTTCTCGTTGATGTAGAGGCCGTCTGCCACGAAGGCGAAGGTAACGCCTGCCGCCTCGGCCTTCCGTGCCGTGTCGATGTAGAAGTCGAGATTGACGCTGGCATCGGCCCGGCCGGAGGGATGGCGCCAGGAATTCATGTGCCCGCCCGCACCATGCAGCATGATGCCGAACTTCACGGGCTTCTTGTCGGTCGCGGTCATGGGGCGCCTCATTCCTTTCAGGTCAGCGGTCAGGCCGCGGCGCGGCGGGTGCCGGTGGCGATCAACTCGATGGAGAGCCGGCGCGCGGCACCATCGGGAACCGGGTTGTCGAGCACGAGTTCGTTCACGTCGAAGCGCTCCGCGAGCGCATCGAGTGCGGCGCGCACATCCTCGCCCGAGCCGGCGATGACGTGGGGCTGCGTCTCGCGGATGGTGAAACCGCTGTCGCCCGCCTGCCGCGCGAAGCTCTCGGCCTGCTCGCGGCTGCGCAGATTGAGCGCACGTCCATCCGACAGCGTGACGCGAAAGATGCGCGTTTCGCGCACCGCGTCCCGCGCCGAAGCTGCCGAAGTTGCCGCGAAGGCATGTACGGCCAGCGCCGGTGCGCGGCCGCCGCCGGTGCGATAAGCGCCGAGGCTGGCCTCGATCAAAGCCGCATCGCCATTGAAATGGCCGGCGAAGACGAAATCCCAGCCGAGTCGGGCGGCAAGCGCACCGCTGTCCGGGGAGCCGCCGAGCAGAACCCGCCGCGGCGCGACGCGCGGCAGCGGGCGTGCGAGTTCGCCGTTCAGATGTCCGTCCAGCTCCTCGGCCAGAGCGGCGAAATCGGGCGGAGCCGACTTGTCGAGGCGGGCTTGAAGCGCCTGGGTGGTCTGCGGCAATCCGCCGGGCGCCCTGCCGATCCCGAGGTCGACCCGATCGGGCGCGAGCGCAGCCAGAAGCCTGAAGGTCTCGGCGACCTTGAAGGGGCTGTAATGCTGCAGCATGACGCCGCCGGATCCGACGCGAATACGTTCCGTCGATGCCAGAACCCACGCGGCCAGGATTTCCGGCGCCACGCCGGCGACCTCCGCGCTGCCATGATGCTCGGCCAGCCAGAAGCGATGATAGCCGAGCTTCTCCGCATGGCGTGCATAGGCGACGGTATCGGCCAGGGCACGTTCAGGGTTGGAGCCCCCGGGAATCGGGCTCTTGTCGAGAAGGCTCAGAAAATAGGTCATGTTCGGCTCCGCCGGCGCCGTGGAAAGCGACATGCGATAAATTACGCGTCGACCGGCAGGCGGAGTGAAACAAGTATTTCATCTTTACTTATCGAAATAGATCATAAGGCGAAGAAACAATACGTATATTCCCTTCACCCGCTTTCCAGCGGCAAGGCTATTCTCCGTTTCTCGCAAACTTTGCGATGAATAAGCTGCCGCCCCGGGCCTGAACGGTGCCGGAACCGATGGGGCCAAACGCCGGGGCGATGCTGCTCTTTGCAGAGCCGGTTCCGGCCGGATTGCCGCTTCGATGCCGCGCCTGGAAAAACCCATGCGTGTCAGGCCGTGACAGCGTCGTTTCGTTCTCCGGAAGCGGCCGATTTCGCAAAGACCCACTCGCGGGCGGGCCCTATCATGGCCGAAGAGCCACCAGGCCCGGACAAACGCCGCCAACCAGATGAATCTGCAGCAGTTTCGCATTCTCCAGGAAGCCGTCCGCAGCGGCTACAACTTCACCGAGGCTGCGGCGGCGCTGAATACCTCGCAATCCGGCGTGTCGAAGCACATCCGGGACCTTGAGCTGGAACTCGGCGTCGAGCTGTTCGAGCGACGCGGCAAACGCATGATCGGCCTCACCGAAGCGGGCCGCTCCGTCATCAGCTATGTCGAGCGCATCCTTGCCGACGCGATGAGCATCAAGCGCGTCACTGACCAGTTGCGCGATCCCGCTTCCGGTGAATTCGTGATCGCCACGACGCACACCCAAGCGCGCTATGCGCTGCCTCGCATCATCAAGCAATTCCGGGACGAGTTTCCCCGCGTGCGTCTCTCGATCCGGCAGAGCGAGCCCACCGAGATCGTTGCCCGCTTGCGCGAAGGAAGCGCCCATATCGGCATAGCCACCGAAAGCCTTGCCCAGGCGGCGGATCTGGTCGCCTTCCCCTACTACAGCTGGCGCCACATCGTCATCGCCGGCCGGAACGACTCGCTCGCCAGCCGCAGCGATGTCGGCCTGTCCGAGATCGCGGAGCGGCCGATCGTAACTTACGGCCAGGGCTTCACCGGGCGCCCGCTGATCGATGCGGCGTTCCATGATCGCGGGTTGAGGCCCGATATCGTCGTCTCTGCCATCGATTCCGACGTGATCAAGTCCTATGTCGCATTGGGGCTGGGCTTGGGCATCGTCGCCGAGGTCGCCTTTGATCCGGAATGCGATCCTGGCCTGGTCAAGATCGCCGACGGCCTTTTCCCAATAGCGACATCCTATATCGCAGCGCCGCGCGGGCGCTTCCTGCCCGGCTACGCCCATCGCTTCATCGAACTGTGCAGGCCGGAGCTCGAGGCGGGCATCGTGAGCAGAGCCATCGGCACAGTGCCGACCTGAAGCCCGGCATACGCCATTCCTGAATATAGAAAATCCAATCTATCGATAAAAAATAAAACGAAGCTCAATTATAATCTGCGCACGAAAAATATACTTCTTACGCAAACTCAATATTCGATTGACGAAAAAGCTTATTCGATCATTTAATTTGACCCAACACGAAAGAATTGCCTTATTCATAGCAGCCAAACGGCTTAGAGAGCCCGATTTACTGCATTTTCAAGGCTTGACCCGGCTTCTCCAGCCGATGCGCCAGGTCGGAAGCCGAGCACCATGCCGACATTGCCTCCTGCATCTGCCGTCGCCCCGGACGGGTGGCTCTCATCGAATGGCCCGGCCGAGAGGCTGCTTCCATGAGCGACGTCATCCTCAGATCGTCGCATCATTGCGAGGCGGCGCGGCCGCTCGTCGAAGGGCTCATCCTCGAATATGACGGGCGCTATGGCGCGAACAGCCGGCCCGGCGGGGCGCGCTCGGAGCTGTTCCGCTATCCGGCCGAAGCCTTTTCGCCACCGCTAGGCGACTTCATCCTGCTGCAGCGGTCCGGCCGGACCATCGCCGGCGGCGCCTTCATGAGCCATGACGACGAGACGGCCGAATTCAAGCGCATCTGGACGGATGACGGATTTCGCCGTCAGGGGCTGGCAGAGCGCATCGTCGCCGAATTGGAAGCGCGGGCCGCCGCACAGGGCTACAGGCGGGCCTATCTCACGACGGGCTTCCGCCAGCCCGAGGCGACGGCGCTCTATATCAAGCTGGGCTATCGGCCGCTATTCGACGTGACCGCCGATCCGGCGCTCTACCGCTCGCTGCCATTCGAAAAGCGCATCGGCGCCGAGACCGGGCAATCCGGGACCTCGCCGATCTACGAACCGGCCGCATCCCTCGAAGCTGCGACGGCGCGCGTCACCGCGCTGAAGCATCAGCAGGAAGCCCTGATCCTGGCGCGGCTGGCCGCCCATGGCGTCCTTGCCGCCTGAGCACCGATCGGAAGGGCGACACGCGCCGGAGCGAGCCTGTCGTTCCTAGCTTGGCTGCGATCGGCCGAGAGCATTCCCGTTCGGGCCGCTCAGCGCGGATCGGCGGCTTCATGGCGACTGCAGACCTTGGTAGGCCGGCCGCTAGCGCGGGATGCCGTTGGAGGCGGCCAAGCCTTGCCGTATCGCTTCAAGCCTTGCAGGTCAGCGTCATCGCCAGCACCTCTCCCCGATGACCTGCGGCGAAGCCAGAGAGGCGATCAGTGATGTCGCGCTGCGCCGTCGAGGGGGCGTTCGCGGATGAGCGCGAGATCCGATGCGACGGTGTCTTGCGAAGCATCGCCGTCCGTACCGAAGGCGCGCCGCAGCCAGCCATTGGCGTCGACGAGGATTTGCGCCGGCGGCACGGAAGCACCCGCCAGCTCGGCCAAAGCCGCCGCCAACGGCTCGGCATCCTCGATCACGCAACGCTCGCCAAGGCCATCGACCTGGACCCGCCCGCTCGCGCCATGTTCATCGCGCCCTGTCCAGATCCGCAGCGGCCTGCCATTTCCGGGCGCGACGATGGCACCGTCGGCGCAGCGCGCGACGAAGCCCGGCATACGCGCGGCACCGGACCAGCGCATCTCGTCAGGGGAGAAGATGCGCGCACCGGCACGCAGCCGGATGAAATCGACCAGGGACCAGATCGCCGCATCGTCGAGTCTTGCCGCCGGCGGCATCGCACCGATGCCGTGCCTGATCGACCAGAACAATTCGCCGCCCGGCCGCCCTGCGATCAGGGGCGCGGAGAGATCCGGCGGCCAGACGGACTGGGCGATCGCAAGGGCTCCGCGGCCACGCGCATCCCCACCATGGCAGCTCGCGCAGCCACGCTGGAACAGGTCCCGACCGTTCGCGATCGAGCGCGCGCCATAACCGGTCGGGGATGGCTGGAAACTCGTCGGCACCGCAGCCACGACATAGGGGCGCCAGGGCGGGAGCTGGACGAAAGCCAGGCTGACGGCTCCGGCGAGAAAGGCCGGCCAACGCAGCCTGCGAACTGCCATGGCCAGGGCGAAGAGAGCGATGGCGATGGCAACCGGGCTCAGCAGGCGCCGGAGCCCGTCGCGCAGATAGGCATCCTCCCAAAACGCCGGAACCGGCCTCAGGGCGAAAGGCCAGGCCGGCGGCACGTGGATCGCGGGCGGTTCGCTGGCGAGCGCGGCCGCGACTGCCACGATCGCCAGACCCAGCCCGGTCTCCGTGGCGATCGACAGGGCAAGGCTCCGCACCGAGCCGCCGGTTTCGGCCGAGGGCACGAAGCGGAAGCGGTTTGCGAGCGCCAGCAAGAGGAGCCCGCCGAAGATGGCGAGCTTCGCGAGTGCAAGCTTGCCATAATCGGTGCCGAGCAGCGCCGGCAGCCCGCCGACCAGAGTCTGCACCTGAAGGACGGAGGTCGCGGCGAGCACGACGACGCAGCCGAAGCCGAGCGGCGTGAAGCGCCGGGCGATCGCGGGGGCTTGCACAGGCCGACGAAGACAGACGGCCAGGAGCGGCGGCAAGGCTCCTAGCCAAAGGCCGGCCGCCAGGACATGCAGGCCGAGAGCGACCGCCGTCCAGAGATCGACCGCGGCGCCATGTCCCAGCTGACCTTGCAGCAAGGCCGCAGCCGCCAACAGGATCAGCCCCGCCGCCCGCATAGACTCCTTGCCGCGCAGAAGCAGGACCGCCAGCAAGAGAAGGCCGGCACGCAGCAGCAGAGCCTCGCCGAAACGGGTCCCCGCCACCACTGCGCCCGCCTCGATGCTGCCCAGCGGCCGGCCCAGCATGGCGCTGCCCTGCAGCCAGAACCAGACCGCGCCGCTGGCGAGCGCCAGGATGACCATCAGGCGGCTGCAGGCGGCGAACCCGCGCAGAAGCTTCCGGCCTTCCGGCGTGCTGGCGAGCAGGCGATGCGACAGGAGACGAAAGGCCTCGATGCCGAGCCCTGACAACAGGGCGAGGAGGTGGAGCAAGCGGACAGCCGGCAGAGCCGGCCCGATCAGCGCGTCCACATCAGGGCCTGACGTTGAAGCGATACTGCCCGGTGACGCGGTGGGTATCGACCGAAGTCGCAGCCCATTCAACGCTGTAAGCGCCAGCCGAAACCGGCTTCAGCCGAACCTTCAGAGCCTTGCGGTCTCCGGGCACCGCCTCGACCGGCGCCAGACTGACGGTCGCGCCGCGCGCATCCTTGACGGTGATGCTGCTCAGCTTGACCTCCAGTTCCTCCGTGAAGCCGAGAATGATCTCGCCCGGAGGAGCCACCGTCGCACCGTCGGCGGGAGATGCGGTCTTGAGATGAGCATGCGCGAAAGCCTGCGAAGCAACGAGGGCGAAGGCAAGCGCCAGCCCGAAACGGCGAGACATGGAGATCATCCTGTGAGGAGAGAAGGAAGGGTTTTGCTCACCAGCTCGCGCCGAGACCGAGATGGGCGAGCGCCTGTCCGCGCAGTTCCGCCAGGCGCGGGTCGCCGCGATGGCGCGGATAGGGCAGGTCGTTGACGATCTCGGCCTTGATCCGGGCCGGGCGCTCGCTCAGCACGATGACGCGCTGGGCCAGGAACAGCGCCTCCTCGACATCGTGGGTGACGAGAAGGGTGGTGAAGCCGCGCTGGCGCCAGAGCTCGGCGAGCTCGGCCTGCATGGCGATCCGCGTCAGCGAATCCAGCTTGCCGAGCGGCTCGTCGAGGATGAGCACGCTGGGATCGTTGACGAGGGCGCGGGCCAGCGCCGCGCGCTGGGCCATCCCGCCGGACAGCTGGCGCGGGAAGGCTCGCTCGAAACCGGCGAGGCCGACGGTCTTGAGCGCCTCGTCGACACGGCCCTTCTGGCTGCCCAGCAGGCCCCGCGCCTCGAGCCCAAGCGCGACATTCTTCCAGACCGTGCGCCAAGGATAGAGCGTCGGATCCTGGAAGACGACGACGCGGGACGGATCGGGCGCGGTGATCTCTTCGCCCGCCGCCGCGATCCGGCCCTGCGAGGGCTGTTCGAGACCGGCGACCAGCCTGAGCAGGGTCGACTTGCCGCAACCGCTCGGCCCGAGCAGAGCGACGAACTCGCCGGCCTTGATGTCGAGATCGATGTCGTCGAGCACCGGTAGCGGGCGGCCTTCGAGATCGAAGGCATGCGAGACCCCGGCGATCGTGAGCTCGGCGCCGCTGGACGCGGGCGCGCCGGGCTGCGGCGAGAGGGCGAACTGGGCCGCTACCATTTCACCACATCCTTCTGCCAGCCGAGGAGGCGGTCGCGCAGCGTGAAGAGCAGCGTGATCAGGCTCGAGAAGATCAGCGCCATCACGATCAGCGCGCCATACATGTTGGAATAGGCCGCCCAGCCCTGTGCCCATTGCAGATAATAGCCCAGGCCTGACTTGACGCCCATCATCTCGGCCGCGACGAGCACCGAGAACGAGGCGCCGAGCCCCATGAACAACCCGACGAAGACATGCGGCAGCGCAGCAGGGATCGCGACCTTGAAGATCAGGAAGGCGCGGCCGGCACCCAGCGTCCGGGCGACGTCGTAATAGGCCTTGTCGACGCTGGCGACGCCGGACCAGGTCAGCACCGTGACCGGGAACCATGTGGCGAGCGCGATCAGGAAGATCGCCGCCGAGAAACTCGACGGGAAGAAGAAGAACGCCATCGGCAGCAGTGCGGTCGAGGGGATCGGGCCGAGGAAGCGCAGCACCGGATGGACCCAGTAGCCGAGCCCCCGCGACCAGCCGATCGCGACGCCGGTGACGAAGCCGGAGACCGTCCCGAACAGGAAGCCGAGCGCCAGGAGGCGCAGCGAATGCAGCACGCTTTCGCCCAGCCGTGGCCAATCCTCGGCATAGACCTCGACCAGCGAGGATGGCGGGGCGAAGAAGGGCACGGGCAGCAGGCCGAGCTTGGCCGTCAGCAGATCCCAGACCCCGACGAGGAGCGCGAGGACGACGAGCCAGGGCGCCGCCCGGCCAAGGCGCTGGCCCAGCGGAGGCCAGAGCGCGCCCACGACCGTCGCCAAAGCCAGGGCGACGGCCCAGCCGACAAAGCCGGCGTTGGTTTCGGCGACATAGAGAGGGTCGGCAAAGCCGACCTTCCTGTTCGCGAGCAGGGTGACGGAGGCCGCGACCGCGGTCCACGCCGCCGTGGCCAGCGCGCCCCGCGCCAGTACCGAGCCATCGACCTGTAGGCGCGGCTGGGCGAAGGCCGATACGGCGCCGGTCTGTTCAAACGGGGACATGGGGCACGATCTTCTGCGCGAAGGCCTTGGCGTCGGTGTTCTTGCGGATCACGTTGACGAGCTTGAGCTGCTCGGTGAACAGCGCGACGTCGTCGCGCAGGGCCGCGCCGGTGGAATGGTGGTCATGGGTATGGCTGCGCAGGATCGCGGCCACCGTCTCGGGCGTGACCTTGGCCGGGACGAAGGGCGCGAAGATCTCGGCCGTCTTGTCGGGGTTGGCGGCAGTCCAGGCCTGCGCCTCGACGATCGCACGGGAGATAGCGCCGGCGACCTCAGGCTGGTCGCGGATCAGGGCGCCGCGCAAACCCAGCACGCAGCACGTGGATTTCGCGTACTCGCCTTCGAGATTGGTGGCGAGCTCGACGAGCTTGTCGCGCTCGCGGATCAGGTAGAGATGCGGATCGTCGCCGGCCAGTGCCTGGACCTCGCCCTTCTTCAGCGCCTCGCCGAACAGGTCCTGCGGATACTGCACCCAGCTGACGTCCTTTTCGGGGTCGAGTCCGATCTGGGCCAGCCGGATGGCGAAGAAGTTGCGCACCGGGCTCGCCGGGTCGGTGACGGCGACCGCCTTGCCCTTGAGGTCCTTGAGGCTGCGGATATTGGCGGCCTCCGGCACCAGCAGGCGCATGCAGCCGCCATGCGTGCCGACCGTGAGGCCGACATCGAAACCCTGCTCCAGCGGTTTCAGCCAGCGTAGCGCCATACCGATGCCGCCATCGGCATGGCCGGTCGCGATCGCCTGCAGCAGGGCGTCGGTCGGGCCGCTGAAATTCACCGGTTCCACCGCGAGATTGTACTTCTCGAACAACCCCTGCTTCAGCGCGACCGAGATCGGCGACTGGCAGACGGCGGTCTGGCCCCAGGCGAGCTTGATCGTCTGGCGCTGCTTCAGCGGCGTGACCTGGGCGAAGGCGTGGTGCCCGGCCAGTCCGGCGAGCGGCGCGGCAGCCAGCGCGGCGGCACCGCGCAGCAGGGTACGGCGGGAGGGGAAGCTGGTCTGGGTCATGGTCGCTCCTTGCCGCTCCGGTCGCGGCGGCATGCTGGGTCGGGAAAGGTCAGGCCGCGGCGCGGCTGGCGGGAATGCGCTCGACGGTGCCGCGTACAGCGACGCCCTGCCGAAGCAGGTTGAGGATCGGGCAGAAGCGCTCGACGGCGGCGTGGAGGGCAGCGAGCTCGGTCACATCCGTCGTCAGCCTCACCGTGTAGGACAGATCGTGCGGATAGATCGGCGTGGTCTCGTGGCCGGGCGCTCCGGCACGCGGATCGAGCTGACCGAGAACCTCGACCGAAACATCCTCCAGCGCGATCTGCAGGTCGGCGGCCTGGATGAGATAGGTGTGGGTCAAGCAGCTCGACAGCGCGCCGAGCAGCAGCTCCGGCGAGCTCGGCCCGAGATCGTAGCCGGCGAAATCCGGCAGGCTGTCGCTGATCACCTGGAAGTCACGGATGCGGATACGCCGGACGCCGCTGCGCCCTTCTGCCTGAGCTTGCGCCTGCAGGCGCAGCGGGTGCGCGCCTTCCGAGCGGGCATGAGCCCTGCGCCGCAGCACGGCGTCGCGCTTCTGGGCGAGATATTCCTTGAGATCGGACATGGAAGCGGCCTGTCTGGACTGGATGGACGCGCGGGTTCGATTGCGCAGCCGCGCTTGCGGCCCGCATGGGACTGCGCCGATCCAGGGCTGTGACTGAATCGAAGGGAGTGCAGGATCGCGGCCCGAGCCGCTCCTGGCGACGGCTCAGAAGGTCAGGGCCTTCGATGGAAGACCGAGCCCATGGCCGATTTTGCTGTACTGAACGTCATAGACATTCGCGCCTCCAAAATAGAAGGAGCCCACGAGACATCGTGGTGCTTTTAGCGTTGTTGACGCGGCGCAAGCTGCTCCAGCAAATCCCGCGGCGAAGACGTTCGAAGCATCAACGCATTTAGGATTGTTGCTTGGATTATTATTTATTGCAATGAAACAAAACATGCGTTTTTCCTCAGATGAGGCGAGGATTTGTTTCTGAGCGACCGGAACGCGAGACGATTGGTCGCTGCACGGCGATGGCCCTGCTTCTCGGCTACGCAGGAGCGTCCGAAAAGGGCGCTCGCGCTGACTTCTCGGCAAGAGCGGGGCCGAGCTTTGGCGGGCTGAGATAGCGCTCGCCGCTGTCGGCGACGATGGCGACGATGGTCTTGCCGGCGTTCTCGGGCCGCCGCGCGAGCGCAGAGGCGGCGAACAGCACCGCGCCGGACGAGGTTCCGGCCAGGATACCTTCCCGCTGCGCCAGAATCCGGACGAACTCCCGCGCCTGCGCCGTCTCCGTCACGATCACCTCGTCGACGACGGATGCGTCGAAATTCTCCGGCAAGTAGCCGGGTTCGACATCCGTGACCTTGTGAACGCCCTCGATGGCGTCCGGATAAGGGGTTTCGAGCGAGGGCACGGAGGCCGGCCCGGGCTCGACGACGACGACCTTCACCTCGGGATTATGCGCCTTCAGGAAGCGCCCCGTGCCGGAGATCGTGCCTCCGGTTCCGACCGCTGCCACGAAAATGTCGATCTGGCCTTCCGTCCCGCGCCAGATCTCGGGGCCGGTCGTTTCGAAATGGATACGCGGATTGGCAGGGTTCGCCCGTTGATTGGTGTAGTAGGCATCCGGGTTCTCGCGACGGACCCGGTCGATGATCGCGTGAATGGCGCCCGGTTCGAGGAAGACGCTGTTGTCGATCAGAACGATCTCGGCGCCATAATGCTGGAGCAGCTTGAGCTTGTCGTCGCTGATCGTGTTGCGCAGATAGAACTTCGAGGGATAGCCGCGCGCGGCTGCCAGCGCGGCGAGCCCGATCCCCGTATTCCCGCTGGTGAGGTCGACGATACGCTGGCCCGCCTTCAGCTGGCCGCTTTCCTCGGCGTCGCGAATGAGGCCCCAGGCCGTCCGGTCCTTGATGCTGCCGGCAGGATTCAGATACTCGATCTTGGCAAGGATCCGCGCGCCGAGCTTAAGTCCCTCGGCGAAGCGGTTGAGTTCGAGCAGCGGCGTATCGCCGACCAGCGCCGCGAAATGATCGTGTCCAGATGCCATGATACGCTCTCGATAAGATTTGAGGCAGCTATGACTGCACTCCGACTTCGGCAGGCGGTCGTCATCGATATTCGTACCTGGATCGAATGCTTGATCAATAGCATCGGGAGAATAAGTATATTTATTCAAAATCCCGCACTGTCAGCACTTACTATGCTCGACGCAGGTCTGCTCGGAGATGAAATTATTCCGACTGGGAAACGGCGGCGGATATCGGCTGACGAGTCCGGAGGGCGTCCGGGCGAGATGCTTTACCGCGCCCCTGAGGCCCGAGACGGAGGACGAGTCGCCTCCCAGCCCACCGGCAGAGCCCGGAGAGCAACCGTATGCACACCTTAGGTGTTTGGAGAATATTGGCGTAGCCGAGGTCCAGGCCGTCCGCGTCGGGAGCGGAGCGCTCTCATGAACCAGCGCGCAAAGAAAAGAGCGACGGTTGCCCGTCGCTCTCCAACATCACCACCGCGGAGGCGGACGATATCCCGGACGGGGACCATAATAGCCCGGACCACGACCATAACCCGGACGCGGGCCGTAGCCGTACCCCGGGCCGTATCCATAGCGCGGCGGCGGCCCGTAACCACGATTATACCCTGGCCCACCGCGACCATAGCGCTGCTGCCGATTGGCCTGATCCATCATGTAGAGCCGGCGCCGCTTGGCCTCGGTCATGCTGTACGCGGCCGCGGTGCCGTCCAGCCGTTGCGCCAGACTCTGAGAAATCGCCTCGGAAGCCTGAATGGGGGTGATAAAGGCAGCGCCGACCGTAAAGGCCGCCAGCGCGAAAAGTTTATGCATGACTTCTCCTTCTCTCCCGGCATTGGACGCCGGCACAGGTCAACGGGAGGTGAACAAGACCGTCGGTCGATGTTCATCGGGATGGAGCGAGGCATCGGGAAGCCCCAGCCCCACCGGCGCGGACCGGTCGCGTAGGCTCGCGATAGTCCGGACACAGTTTCTTTAACGCGCGAGACGATCGCTATAGCCCTACGCGCAGCCCTGCCACCAAACAGCTCACGAGCAGAAACCCGTAAAACATGGTCCGGACTATATAAATCCATTCGATGAGAATGGCGATACCTTCCGTCATTGTCATCTCGCGGCCTAGAAAGATGATTTGACGCAAAATTTTGAATTACAGAGCGATATCTCTGATCCATCATGATGCGCTCCAAATCAGGCGTCTTGGACTGTTCCTGACCAAGCAGAGCACGCAGAGAGCTTATGATGTTAAAGATTTGTTAGATAAGAAATATAATAAATATACTGTATTAAAGTGTTATTTTTAAAATAATATTACTATTTCTCCCACGATGACAATCGCAACATTCTTCATGGCAGGCGTCTTAGCGCACGATGCAAGAGCTAACGAAGGCTGAAACCCGGTCCGCCACACCGGCGCGCTTACTGCTAGTCCAGGCAACGGTCGTCCGACCGCGCTCTGGGGCGGCGAAGAGAAACGTTTCGATGGTCAAAGTTGGATAGACGACCAGTACCTGAAGGACCCCCTCTTGTTCTCTGGAAGCGATCGTGGCGCCATCTTCTAAAGCCGAGAATTTCGCTCCGGTCGCATCGCCGATGAGGAGATCGTAATCAGCGTTTCGCTTGCGCAGAACGATGACGCCTTTGCTGATGCCGTCAGAGGACCATCCATCCCCATTCATCATAAAGCTATGGCCGGTCGATGCGCCGCACGCGTAGACGTCGGTCCAGCCATCAGTATCTTTTGCCCGGGCCATGCCGGGCACGCATGCGAAGCACGCGAATAACGCAGCAGCGATCGAGACGTGAACAATCATCCCACCCTCGCTTACCCGCCCTGTGGACGTGGCACCGAACAAACGAGAGCACGCTCGCCTGCTCACGCCAATCAAGCAGAGGCGTTAATGCGCGTCACCGCGCATTTTGAACTGGACTAGGCTATTTGATGAATATTCAACAGCCGAAGCAAAATCGACGCTAAGTCGCTGATTTTGCTGGCGCTCCCTAGGGGAGCCAAAGAGCCAAGTGATGACAAGTAGTTAGCGGAAAGTGGGACGAAATTTCTTCCCATGTAATCGCTACGTTTTCTTTCGTCACTGTCCCACTGATTTTTGGACAACTCCCCTACCCCGCCCGCGTTCGCCGGCGGGTCATTCCACACATCGGAGACTGCTAGATGCAGATCATCGACTTCGTGCCGCTGCCTGATCCAGGTGGCAGCACGGCGCGCACTGTCGCGCGCTTCTCAATATCGTTCGACGACATGAAGCTCTCGGGCTTTCGCCTTCGGCTGCGCCCCAACGGCACGTTCATCGCCGCGCCGCCGGCAGCTTTTGGCCAGCGAGTCGCGAACTTCTCGCCGGACCTCTTCGCCAAAATCAACAACGCCGCTGAAGCGGCCTACCGGAGGCTTCACGCCCTTGACCGAAACTGCGCCTGAAACCGACCGTCCTCGCCTGATTTTTGGTGGAGACGAGACGCCGGAGCAAATTGAGGCCATCGTCGCCGAGTACGTGGCAGTGCGCACCGCCATCCTCCGAGATGAGCGCGAAGAACTCGAACTTGAGTTCGAAACCCGTGAGGCGGCACTGGCGGCCCGCCCGAAAGCCGACAACGACAACGACCCTTCAGGCCCAAAGGGCGCACCACTTCCCTTCGTCAATCCGGCCGACTGGCACGGCGTGCCGGTTCCGCAGCGCGAGTGGTTTATTGAAGGCCTTATCCCAACCCGTCAGGTGACAATCCTCGCCGGGGATGGCGGCGTCGGTAAGAGCTTGCTTGGCGTTCAGATTGCCGCTGCAGCCTGCCTCGGCGTCGAGACGCTAGGGCTCACCCCAGCCCCGTGCCGGGTTGTCTATCTGGGCGCGGAAGATGAGGCAGACGAGTTCCACCGCAGGCTTGCTGACATCGTCGCGGCGCATGACCGGACGCTCGCCGATCTAGCCGACTTCCGGCTTATTCCTCTGGCCGATCGTGACGCGCTACTTGCGACGCCTGATCCCAAGGGCGTCATGCAGCCGACCAGTAACTTCTTCAGCCTCGACAATCATGTTGCCCGCCACCAGCCAGGGTTGGTCGTACTCGATACGAGCGCCGACTTGTTTGGCGGCGACGAGATCAAGCGTGGCCAGGTCCGGCAGTTCGTCGCGATGCTTCGCGGCCTGGCCATCAAATGGAACTGCGCTGTGCTCCTGCTCTCGCACCCGTCGGTGTCCGGCATGCAAACCGGTTCGGGCACGTCCGGCTCTACGGCCTGGAATAACTCGGTGCGGAGTCGGATCTATCTGACGCGACCCGAGGGGAAGGACGTCGATCCTGACATTCGTGTTTTGAAGACGATGAAGGCCAATTATGGCGCCGCCGGCGATGAGATGAAGCTGCGCTGGCGCGCCGGTGCTTTCGTTCTGGACGATGGGTTGCCTCCCGAGGCACTGGCGTTCGTCGAGAAACGCCATGAGGAGATCTTCCTGGCACTCCTGCAGAAGCTCACCGATCAGGGCGTCAACGTCACTGCGACGCCGTGCTCAACATATGCGCCGACAGTCTTCCTGAAACATTCTGAAGCCAAGGGGCTGAAGCGGGACAACCTCGTCGATGCCATGCGTCGGCTCATGGACGAGGGCCGGATCCGGATGGTCACGGAGGGCTCAGCCTCGCGCAAACGAAGCCGCCTGGTCGTGTTCGAATGAGCTAAACTCACCAGCTTCCAACTGGCCTTCCAACTGGCTTCCAAGGCTTCCAACGCCGTGTGTGTGTATACCCCCTATAACCCCCCGCCAGTTGGAAGCACCTGGCACCGGTTGGAACCGGTTGGCGCTTCCAATGCCGCTCTAGAACTTTGTCCGGCGAAGCATGGACACGTCGTAGCCAAGCCCTGCTGCCCGCTGAACGAGGCGCTGATATTGCCTCTCGGAGACGTTCGGAGTGCGTGACAGGATCCACAAGTTCTTGCCAGACGGCTCGCCGACGATCGCCCACGAGTAGTCATTAGCGCGGTCCAGGACCCAGTAGTCGCCGTATATTGGTTGGAAGAACGAGACCCTGAGTTTGGCCCCGTTGGATCCTTCAACCGGCTTGGCCACAGCCTCAGCAGATCGCGCAGGACCTTTAGGCGAATCCTGACGGCAGGTGTTGATGACTCTCACGTCACCGTCGGGCCGGAGCGAGTATTTCGCGGTCACCGCTTCACAGCCGCGCTGAAAGCTGGCCTCGTACCTGGCCAGTTCATACCACTTACCCAGGTAGCGCTCGAGTTCGACCGACTTGGCAGGCTCAGGTACGCGGGCGTTGCCGACAGGTGCATTGTCGAGGGGATTGCAGGCTCCGAGGAGCAGGCCAGTGGTGAGGGCAATGATCGAGCTGTAGCGCATCTGAAATCCCGCGTGGCGAAATGCGATTCTGCAACGCGGGTAGCACGAGGTGGTTCCCAGAGGGGGCGCCTCTATCTCTCCCGCCCGCCCACCACAGGAACGGTCGCGTAATCGAGCACTAGTCCAAATACAGTTTTTCCTCATGCGCGCGCAAGCGCGCGAGGGAGTCAGCTTCAGTCAACTGGCCTCCGTTCAGGTCATCGTTGGGGCTTTCGTCAGGTTCTTGCTGCTGCAACACCTGCACAGTGGCCGGCTTTGCCCTCCGGCGCCGGGCTCTGGCACGTTCCAATAGCACCGCGAAGCGCGGTCGCATTGCTCTTCTTGACATCCCAAGCCCCGTTCAATTCGACACAATGTGCTTCAGATCGGCAGGCGCAGGCATAACGCCTAAAATAAAGCGCACCTGCGGGGCGGGAGCTTTGATCTTGCGCAACTGCGCGGCTGGGGGTGAGTCAGGGCATGGAGCGCTCGCCCGCAGGAACGGCCGCGTATACGAGCTTTTGCGCTAACATGGGAAATTGCGTCTCACGCGCGCGATCACGCACAGCGCGCGAGGGCTACCGCAAAAACACCAATGGCAGGAGAACGCCAACACCCAGTACAGCAACGATCGCGACCCTGAGCAGGACGCCCCACACGCGTTCAGTTATAAGCATAGCTGCCCCTCCCGGGCAGCCTACGCGCGGCGGATCAATTGGTTCCAGCCCGAACTATTCAGATACTCGCCGGCAGAACGGAATGACATTCGAGGGGGGCGCCGGCTGCTCAGCATACGCAAGCTCTGCTAGCAGGCCTTCGATAGCTGCCCGAAGTCGCTGACCCTGCCGGGTTTGACCATCCAGGCAGAAAAAAGCCGATAGCAAGTGAACTGTCGCCTCAGCATGATTTGAAGTGGGTCGGCCTCTCGTCGGCATGTTGGCCCCGCGCGATACACAGCGTTTCGGAACGACACGGCATAGGCAAAGCAAATCAGGGAAGCGCAAAAATAGCGCCGCTGGACCGTCAAATGACATACCCAACAGGAGTAACCCTCGGGTTCCCGCCCTCACACGGCCGCACCGGCCCGGTAGTAAGAAAGCTCGTTCGTAAAATTCCGAACCGGACCGGAGGTACCCAACGAGTCAGCGGCAACGGCGCACAACATTGCACACCGTCGACGCCCCAAACGTTGTCGTTGCCACCATCTCCGGACCGCAGTGCGATGTCGGGGCGTTGACTGACTTCCGAAATGTCAAATAAGCGTTCGGAGTGGAGGCGTCGCAGGCGCATTATCGTTCTCTGCGGCAAGAACGATCTTCGCATTCTGAAGCACCAGATCACGAGCGTCTCTCTTTGCTCGCTTTCGCCTTTCATCCGCACGCGCCCTAATACTGAGATATCGTAATCTATCCACACGTTTGAACATCATACCCTCGTTGCCAATACTGGCTTTTGGAGAATGCAGGCGCAGTCAGACTAGGCCGCCAGAGCTTCCTCTGCAGGTATCATGCGTCCCGCGACGGCCAGATGCCGATCGCTTCGGCTGACCACGACAACAAGGACGGTAGTGCCGTCATCGCAGTCCAGTCTCATTCGATGGCCAAACAGGCCGTCGTCAAATTCTTCTGTCTCAAAAAACAAATAACCGGCTCGTTGATCGTCGTATTCGCTGGAGAACTGATAAGATACATCAGCGCCGCGCCCATCAGGCAGGTTTAAGTAGCCATTTCCGGTGATCATTAAGTGTCTCCGCTTGGCGACATCAACTGATGCCGCACGCGGTCATATCCATAAGCAAGGAGACAACTGCCTTTATAGGAGGCGCCCTTTCATGGCGAATAGCAAGGATATTCGTAGGGCAGCCGGGCGGGGGCGTCGATCATCGCTAGCTCAACGGCCAAACCGCCGAACCTGCCCTGTTCGCACGCGCAACTAAATTCGTGGCTTTGATTTTTTGAATTCGATCGCGGGGAAGGCCTCTGTGGCAATGCAGCGACAGTAGAAATAAGTTTGCCGGATCGCGTGAAAATTCCCTACGAAAGCCACATCTACCTACCAGATGTCGTGCTGCGGTCAGGCGCATACACCAATCCTTGACGCTCTCCGCTCCGCGGGACTAAATTTTGTAAGACGGCCGCAGGGCATCGAAACGCACCCTTCTGACATCAGGGCTTAGCAAGCCGCTGTGCGGCTTCTGCCTAGTTTGGCTATCTGCCTACCAAATACTTCCAAATAGCCGCCAGCGGCCCGCTCTGGGCCGAGAAAATGCATTCAATACCAAGAGCGCAGCAAGCGCCGTCTTTAATCTGCTTAGGGAACGACATGAACACCAATTTCAAGGCGCTTTGGGCGTATCGCAATCGCCCGGAAGGGCCGTATCAGCCTGTTGGATCGAACTGGACGACCATAGCCGCGAATACGAACGCCAATACCGACGAGGTCAGAGCGCTGCGCCACGAGCGGAAGGTCCTCGTCACGCCGTCCGTCAAGTACATGATGGAGCAGGTTGAGGCGGACGACGTCGAGCGCAACGCCAAAGGCCAGATCGTCCGCATCGGCAAGCTGCGCTTCTCGGACGGAACGCAGACGGAATGGACTCAGCGCCTCCAGCCCGGCAGCACCACGAAGGTCGAGGTATATCGGCGCCGCATGCGAGCCGGTGCGATGCTCGGCACGCGAGAGGAAACCGACGTCGCGCTGGGCGGCTCGGATATGACGGATGAGGACGTGGCGGTCAGCAACGCGCACTTCGCGGACCTGCTGGGCACCCAACCGGCCCGCTACGTGATCCGGATCGAAGAGCGGCTGGCCCTCGCTGTGTTCCGGCCCGACGCCTTTATTCATGGCGATCTGGTGGCCTGACGCAATGGGGCGCCTTCGGGCGCCCCTACAGTTTGGGGGCGTGAAAGACCGGCTAGCTCAGTCGGACAAGGTCGCGTCGGTGCCCCCTGGCTCCTGTTAGCCGACGCGACCGCTGAGCCCGCCGCCGCTGAGACCCCGTGCTTCGGCATGCAGTGGCGGCGGTTATGCATTTGAATTGAGGTACTTAGTGGCAACTGGCCAGATTACATATTGGAACTATCAGCGTGGCTTTGGCCGCATTTCTGATCACGCGAACCGAGAGTGTCGCGGAAACTTTGTCCACCTGAACAACATGCCTGACCGGCGCGAGCCGATGCTGGGTGATGAGTTCGTGTACGACGTGATGACGGACCGCGACGGACGCACGTCTGCCCGGAACCTCCGCGCACTGACGGTGGAGCAGGCGGAGGCCCGCCGGGTGCTCGGGTGACCGGGGCGGGGGTGCCTCCGAAGTCTCAGCCCGACCGGTCCTTGGAACGGTCGGGCTCCACAACGCGCAACCGCTCTGCCCCGGTTCAAATAAAAATCTGGAGTAACCCTTGTCAGACAAGGATTCACCGGCGTTCCGGGTGCCAAAACACCTGCGAAAGCCCACTCAAACATGGGTAAAATCCGTTCTGAAAGACTTCGATCTCGAAGAACATCACTTTAAATTGCTGGTTTTGGCGGCAGAAAGCTGGGACCGAGTGTGCGCGGCGCGTGAGATCATCGATGCGCAGGGAATGACGTACCTTGATCGATTTGACCAGCCGAAAGCACGGCCGGAAATCGCGATCGAGCGTGACCATAAGATCGTTCTAGCGAGGCTCTTGAGAGAGATCAGTTTGGACGGCGTGGATGCCCCCGAAGCCCCCCGCATGGCGCGGACGGCAGATTACGGCGGGAGGCGCTGATGCCGGTACGTAGGCGCAGATCAAAGGCTAGGGCCAGCGACGTTGCGGCTTGGTCCGACTATTTCCAATGCGGGGCTGACTATTTCGATGAACTGGCTGCCATCGGCCTGACGGAAGAGACGGCAGCACCCATCGCTGCGCAAGTTTGGCGCGAGATCGGCGAGGCGGTGATCGCGCACATCGACTCGGTCCATCGCGGATTCGCGCCACCCGAGCGTCCCATCTGGGCAGAACGTGAGTTCGGACCTGCTGTTGGGAGGCGCAGGCGATGCCGGTGAGAGCACGGCGAACGCGCCGCAGGGGTGCCGAACTGTCACAATTGGCCCGGCGCTGGTTGCGCGGCGAGCCCAGTTTCTGGGGCCTGCTCGGCCATTGCGCCGAGGCCGGCTGGATCGGCGGAGATCAGCGCTTCGAGGACCGGCGCGAATTCTGGCTTCGTCACCGCCTATGGGCGCTGGCTGAAGCCAGCCGGCTCGGACTGCCCGAGCCGTGGCAAGAGGCGACGTTTCGATAAAAAGCCGGCGCGTTCCAAGACAGCCGCGCCGGCTTAGCCGCGCGGGAACTAAGCCGCCTTCAGGGCTCCGCGTCCTCGCAACTCCTCCTCGCCAAGAAATGCTTCCTCACATGACCAAGCATGATCGCGCCCACAGTCCGGGCATGTCAGTACTCGTCGAATGCTGAGTGCGTCGAAGCTGGCTTTTGTCGTGCGGAGGCCGGTCTCGACCGAACGTCCCGTCTGGGGACATTTCACTAAAATCGGATGCATCTGGCTCTCCTGTACTGAACGCGGGAGCCTTTATGCTATCGATAAACTCATTGGTTAACAACCTTTATTGGCCTTTAGGCCTCAAGATCTGGCCCGCAGCCTGGCACTGCAACCGGAAGGCCCGCCGGCCGGGCGCCGATCGGTCTTGATTAGCGCCGCGGCGCGGGAAAATTCATGGCAGTCGACGTAGAAAAATTGAGCCTCCTCTTAGAGGTCCAGGCTACCCAGTTCAGCAACGCCCTCAAGAAGCAAAACTCCCAGGCGTTTCGCCTCTTTAAACAATTAGAAGATCGCGCTTCGGCGATGGAAAAGTCCGTCGGCGGCTCGCTCAGCGCGCTTGGCAAACGCGTCGCAGGCGTTTTCGCCGGCGTAGCTGTCGGCTCGGCGCTGAACGACATTCGGAGGTACGCGGACACGTACACCGGCATCTTAAACCAGCTGAAAACAGCAGGCGTGATCCGCAATATCGAGTTCGCGGCATGGACGACCGGGAGCGGGTTATAGGCGAGGCGCAGATTGATTGGCCGGGCAGGCCGAACTCTCCGCCCGTCCCCGAAGCCCTCACAACCCGATTACCGAGATGTTCAACCGCCTGCTAAAGCCCAAGTAGCCTCCATCAATCCTCACTATTTGTCGGAGCTGGGCTTGCCGCGAGCCTGCCCGATCATCTCGGACTCGTCCGTAAGCGCTCCACGGCGCTCGGCCTTCTGTTCCGCGGTGGCGTCCGAGCCGATTAGAGCTTCGTCTACGGCCTCTGCAGCCTGAAATCGGGCATGGTCCGCGCTGGCCTGCATTTCGCCTTGGGTGGCCACGTGTCGTGGGGATGTGCGCAGAGCGACTCCGTTGCCCGTAGCCGCTTGGCCGCCAGCCAGGAACTGGACGCCTGCGGCCTCAATAGCGGCTCGAATGGCGGCGAGGTTGTTTGGGATCGGCTGACGGGTTCCGCCCTCAAACTGTCTGATGGTCGACAGGCCTACGCTGGCCGCCTCTGCGAGCCGGCTTTGCGACCAATCAAGGAGGCCGCGCGCGGCCCGACATTGCTCTCTCGTGATCATGCCGCGTTTATAGCAGAACTGAATCAAACAAGGCGAACTATTTTGGTTGACATGGGACCATGGTGAATTCATTTTGCTCAGGCGAACGCATTTGGTTCACTCAAGGAGCGCCGCCATGGCCAGCATCGCATACAGCTTCAACCCCAACGCCGTCCCCAGCAGCGGCTACATGCCGCTTCCGGCAGGTGAATACACCCTCGAGATCGTAGAGAGCGATTACCGGCCGAACGCTAATGGCACCGGCATGCTTCTAGCCTGCAAGGCTCAGTTCGTTGGCGGCGAGTACGACGGGCAGCCCTACTATCTGAACTACAATCTGGAGAACCAGAACGAGACGGCGCAGGAGATCGGCCAGCGCGATTTCGCGGGCTTGCGACGCGCGACGGGCGTGCTGGCGCCGGAGTGGAGCACGGACCTCCATTTCAAGCCGTTCCGCGTGAAGATCGGGGTGCAGGCCCACAAGGCCATTGGCGAGCCGCGGAACGTCGTCAAACAGTACCTATTCGAGCGGGACGACAAGCCGGCTGCGGCTTGATAGACGCCGGGTCGCATGGGGGCTGGGGGCACTTGCACGACCCGGCGTCCGCTGCCGCATCACTGTGGCGCCCGCTAGCGGGCTCCCCGATTCCGGCTGAATTGCGGCGCCGCCTGAGATTCGCGGCCAGCGTCCGTTCGAACACCATTGCCGCAGTGCCGCGAACGCCCGTCATCGCAAGGTGGGTTAGCAATGGCGCCTGCCTAGCGTGGACGGAGCGAACAAAGCGAGGATTGTGCTCGGCCGCCCCGTCCGCCCCCTGTAACGCCGGAGCGGGATCAGTTGATGATCTGGACGATGCGCCGGGTGCCAGGCTCCACCAGAACGGTGCGGCCGTTCACCACCGTGTAGCTATAACCCTGCGGGCCGAACTCGGCAGGTAAGTCGCGATAGACTACGCCCTGCTGCGGCAGCACGGCGCCGACCGCCATCGGCTCGGCGTACGTGTAGGACGGGACGCGCTGCTCAACTATGTAGGCTCGGAATCGCGGCGTGTCGTCGATCATCACCCCGCCCGCTGGATCGCGCCTCAGGGGAGCCTCAACAGTGCCGACGCCGAGCGCTGGATCGCGCGTTGAGCCGCCAGTTGGATCACGGACGACGACACCGGAATTCTGTGCGAACGCCATGGCGGGCAGTGCGACTAACGCAAACGCGAAAGCGAGTTTTTTCATGACCGATCTCCCAAGTTGCGTGCTCGATGAAGCAACTTGGATGCGGCGATGAGGTTCCGGCGAGACCGGGATAGGCGGCGCGCAAAATCCGAGCGGCAGATACTGCTGCTGCTTGACAATCAATTGTGTGAACCGGGTCATAGGCAGCCAGCGCTTGACTTCGCCATGTAACCACTCCCCCTTTAGAGGGCATTCGCCCGCCGTGGAACCTCGAATGCAGCCAGCCAATGACAATCGACGCAGTCACGGCTTCATGCCGCGGGGGCTCTCGCGCGTGGAAGCGGCGTTCTACTTCGGCATCTCAGCGTCCCTCTTCGACGAACTTGTGCGCGATGGCCGCGCGCCCTCTCCTCGCGTGATCAACAAGCGCACGATTTGGGACGCGCGCGACTTGGACGCCGCGTTTGAATGCCTGCCCTACCGGAGCGCTCCGCCTGACACTAACCCATGGGATGATGTCGCCTAATGCCCCGTCCAAACCCTCCTCGGCTCAGCAAGGATGTGGACCGGCACGGCAATGTGCGGTGGTATGTCCGCGTGCCTGGGAAACCGAAGGTTCGGTTGGCACATGAGTACGGCTCCGACGCGTTCTGGGAAGCGTACCGCGACACCCTCGCCGGCAAGTCACCAAGCAGGGCTTCCGCGACTGAAAAGGCCGTGAAGGGCAGCTTTCACGAGCTTTGCGGGAAGTACTACGCCAGCCCGGAATTCAAGGCCTTAGATGCCAGTACTCGGGCTTGGCGCAAGCGGGCGCTGGATCTCGTCTGCGAGACTAAGGGCAGCCTCCCCGTCGATCGCATGGAATCCAAGCACGTCAGGCGTCTGCGCGACGAACTCGAGAAGGGGGCGGCCAATCAGCGCCTGAAAGCACTCAAGGCACTTTTCAGCTGGGCCGTCGAAGCTGAGGAGGCCGCCGCCAATCCGGCCCGCGACGTAAAGCTTGTGAAGTACAAGACGAATGGCCATCACTCGTGGACCGTCGAGGAGGTCTTGCGCTTTGAGAAGCGTTGGCCGCTAGGCACAAAGCCGCGGCTCGCAATGATGTTGATCTACTTCTCTGCAGGCCGCCGAGAGGATGCTGTGCGGCTCGGACCTTCGCACATTCAGAACGGCCGGCTTCGCTTCACACAGGCGAAGAACGAGCACCGCTCGCCGGTAGATATCGATATCCCAGCAGATCCTCACTTGCTCGAGGCTATCGCCGCCGGCCCGTGCGGTGAGGAAACGTTCCTAGAGACGCAGTATGGCGAGCCGTTCACACCGAATGGCTTCGGCAATTGGTTCCGCGAGCGATGCAAGGATGCCGGCGTTCCTGGCCGCGCCCACGGCCTGCGCAAGGCAATCGCGGCAAGGCTGGCAGAGAGCCAGGCGACCGCCCACGAGCTGATGTCCGTTACCGGCCACAGGACCCTTGAGGAGGTGGAACGCTACACCCGAGCAGCACGCAAACCGCAGATGGCGGATTCAGCGATGATGAAGCTTCAGGCTGGATCTATCATTGTCCCACCGGATTCCGAGGTGGGACAAGAGGAGGAAAAAAGCCTTACAAAACAGGCTCATTTGGCCGCAATGGCGCTCCCTAGGGGATACGCACCTATAACGACAATAAGTAAATAAAATCAAATATTTACAATGCCATCTGATTTCAATTCATACCATCATTCCTACCATAATTCATACCATAAGGTAGCTACTTGTTTTTGGGGCGTTGAACGTTCTCCGATCAAAGGCCACTGTGTCAACGACGGTCGGATTCCAGGCCAGCGTGCGGCGGCTATGGCGAGGGCCCCGATCGGGGCCCTCGCCATATCGCGCTGCCGGGATTGCTCAGGCGATGATCTCGCCGGTTTCGGGATCGGCTTCGTCGGCGGTGGCCTGGTTTTGCTCCGCCGCGGCGGTGGCGCGGCGACGGCCGGCGGATTGCCTGAGGCGGTAGCTGTTGCCGTTCACGGCCAGGATGCTGACGTGGTGGGTCAGCCGGTCGAGAAGCGCACCGGTCAGCCGCTCGGACCCGAGGACCGAGGTCCAGTCCTCGAAGGGCAGGTTCGAGGTGACGATGGTCGAGCCGCGCTCGTAGCGCTGCGAGAAGACCTCGAACAGAAGCTCGGCGCCGGTCGGCGACAGCGGCACATAGCCGAGCTCGTCAACGATCAGCAGCTTGACCGCCTGCAACTCGCGCTGGAGGCTGAGCAGGCGCTTCTCGTCGCGGGCCTCGAGGAGCTGGCTGACCAGCGAAGCCGCCGTGGTGAAGGCGACGGAGAAGCCCTTCTGGCAGGCGGCCAGCCCGAGCGCGATCGCGACATGGGTCTTGCCCGTGCCGCTGTTGCCGAGCGCGATGATGTTCTCCTGGCGCAGGATGTAGCCGCAGCGCGCCAGTTCCAGCACGAGCATCTTGTTGATGCTCGGGATCGCCGTGAAGTCGAAGGTGTCGAAGCTCTTCACCGCCGGGACCCGCGCCGCCCGGATCCGCCGCTCGACCATGCGCCGTTCCCGGTCGATCAGTTCGAGCTCGACCAGCCGCAGCAGGTAGCGGGGATGATCGACGCCGTCCCGGGCGCATTCCCGCGCGACCTTGTCGTATTCGCGCAGGACCGTCGGCAGCTTCAGATGCTTGAGGTGATGGGCCAGCAGCACCTGCGGCGTTCCCGCGGTGGTGCCCGCCGGCATCACCTCCTTCGCCGGGCCCGTCATGCCGCCGCTCCAGGCAGGAGAACGGCATAATCGGCGGCCGAGGTCGTCTTCACTGCCGTCTTCGGCAGGTGCGGATAGGCCGCTAGATCGAGGCGGGCTGGGCGCCGCAAGGGCCGCAAGGACCGCTATGTCATGCTCGCCTCCTGCGGCAGTGGTGGCGGGTGAAGCGGCCCCTCGGCTGGCTCTTCCCCGGCCAGCAGCCGGGCCAGCCGATCGCAACGCGCCAGCTCAGCCGCCTCGGGACGGCCAGAAGCTCGTGACTCCGGCAATGCGGGCACCCAATCTACGTCGCTAGCTGCCGCCCTGGAGCAGTTTATCGATCGGCCGGCGCGGGAACGCAGACGCGCGCCTCGCGTTGCTACCTCTAAGATCGAGCACCCAGGAGGGCGACGTGACCGAAAAGAAGAGTCCCGCGGTGAAAAGCCTCGAGCAGGAACAGAAGGCTCAGCGCAAGGAAGAACGCGAAATGACGGTCGACCAAAAGCTGGAGAAGGCTTTGAAGGACACCTTTCCAGCGAGCGACCCGGTTGCCGAACAGGTTCCCGTCATACCAGGCGGCACAGAGGATAAGCAATGATCAAAGCTTCGTTCTCTAGCCTAGCGGGTGCGTGGATAGCGCACGATGTTGCTCACGGCGAAATCCCTGAGAACATGGCAGTGCCATTGACGTTGCTCGCATCTCGTCTGCCGACACCCGTTCTCGTTGCCGGTACTATAGCTTATGGGGTCTATCGCTTGAATATCGAGGCCCGAGCCCGACGAGCGAAGGACGTCACGCCCAAACGGCGATCGAAGTCGGCCGCGACGCCAACCTCATCGCACGCCCGTAGGAAGAAGCGCTCTACATGACGGGAGCGACCTCCTTTTCGAGAGAGGCAGCGGTCGGAGCCAGTGATTTGCAGCGACGCTGAAATCCGCACGCGCGACAAAATCCTCATCGAGCCAATACCGATTGAACGCTGGTCGGCGGTCACGATTGATCGCGCGACACTATTCGAGGCGACAGAATGCAAGTCCGAACGACTACAACCCTGGTCTACGGCTTTGCCTTTCCAACCCAGGTGATTGGCAAGATCGAGGCAGCCCGGTCCTCGGATCAAACGGTGCTGTCCGAAGCACTCTCGGCGATGCCCTCGACAGAACTGGCATGCGATACCGGTCCCGACGGCGAGCGGGGCTTCCGGGCCTGTCTGTCCGGGGAAGTGACAATCTCCTACGACGCCGTGGTCGACAACGGCACGCGCGCGCTCCTGCCCTCGGCCGCCCGGCAGCACCTCTGGAGCGAACTTCCAGCCGACGTTCTGCCCTATCTGCTTCCAAGCCGCTTTTGCCCCAGCGACCAGTTCCAGCGCTTCGCATTGCGCGAGTTTGGTCAGGCGGAGGACGGGGTCGCTCGGGTCATGTCGATCATGGAATGGATAAATCGAAACGTAGATTATGTGTCCGGCGTCAGCACCGCCGAGACCGACGCCGCGCACACATTCACGGTTCGCGCCGGCGTTTGCAGAGATTTCACCCACCTAGGCATTACGCTTTGCCGGGCGCTGTCCATTCCATCACGAGCGGTCAGTGCCTACGCAGTCGACCTGCAACCGCCTGACTTTCACGCGGTCATGGAGGTCTTTCTGGATAATCGATGGTGGCTCGTCGATCCGACCAGGCTCGCTCCGATCGAGGGGCTGGTCCGTATCGTGCACGGGCGAGATGCCGCAGACCTTGCATTCCTGACGACCGACAAGCCCTGCCAACTGATACGCCAGGTCATCTTGGCTAAAGCGATCTGAAGACACAGTTCTGCGGTGGTCTCCGACAATCCGGGCAAGCGGAAACGCGGAGCTAGCGGGTCGTAGTCCTGGCCGGCTCATCGATCTTCGGGAAATGGCGGCCGATCGCGGAGAAGAAAGCAAGCTCCCGGCTGCCTTGCTCGCTCAGCCAATTCCGTTCCTTGCTTCAAAGCCGGCCTGACCCCTCAAGCAATTGATGCCCAACCGATGGCCCACCTTATTCACCTGGCCCGGCGGCCGGCTTGTCTTCCGATTTCACATCGGGCTTGTCCGCTTCGCCAGTATCCTTGTCGGCGTGCGGATCGATCGAAACCTTGTTCAAGGAGTCCTTGTCAGGGGCACCCTGGATCGACTTTGCCCGCTCTTGCTCTTCGGGCGAGAGCTTGTTGCCGTGACCGTCACGCATGGGTTCCTCCATCGCCCCCCACGGAGCAACCGCCCAACCCGCAGCAGGTTCCTTTCAGGTCACTGCGCGCGCGATCCCAGATGGTGCTCCGCTTGCGGCTGAGCTTGCAGCGGGCCAGTGCCGTCCTCGGCACGGTTAGACTACTGCCTTGGCACTTTTTTGGCCTGCTCCTGCGCTGCGCGCGCGAGCATGACTTCCAATTGGACAAGCACCGTCGGCGAGAGGACAAGCCAAAGATCTGCGTCGGCTTCCGTCTCTAGCTTGATCATCGCGCCTTCCCCCATATCCGTAGTGACGACGACCTCCGAGACATTCACGACCGGGATCTCAATAATGGGCTTTCCAGTTATAGACGGCATCCAAAGCTACTCCCCGACGGCCAGCCGGTAATTGTCGATTAAAGACCCTACGCGGGAGAGCGGAGCAGCCTGGCAGCTGAGATCAGCTTTTCCAGCTCTGGGCCGTTTAAGGCGATGTCGCCAGTTTCAGAGTGGACGCGCACATCCGGAAGGGGCTCGCCTTCAGTCGCATCGGCGAGAAACAGCAGGCATTCATTCAGGGTGCTGAAATTTCTCGCCGGGGTCGATGACATCCAGAACTGTGCGGTGGATGGCGCTTGGCCGAACCGTCGAAGCGTTTCGAAAGCCGCATCTGTGGTCATGGTGCAAACTCCGACTTCACGGCGACATAACCGGCTGCCAGAGCGCTGGTTCCTGTTCGGCTGCGGCGGCGAAGCGCAGCAGGGACAAAAACCAAGCGCCTCGAGGAGGAAGCTTAGAGGCGATGGCCGAGAGCAAGCTCATCGCAGTCGCCGGCTCACTGCTTCAGGCGAGTGAGCGAACTTGGGCTTCTCGGTCCCATTGCCGCGTGCGAGCAGCTTCCACAAAGGCAGCTGGGTCATCACTCAACGCAACGATACCTGCATCGACGAATACACCAGCCTTTTGCAGCAGCGGCCTTGCTTGGGGGCTAAAGCCCATCGCTTTGAGATGACCGAAGGCGTCCTTGGTGAAGTCGACCGCGGCGGCATCATCAAGCAGGCCGATACAGCCTTCTTCGGACAGGACGAGCGCGACTGCGTCGAAAATCACCGAAGGGCTCCCGGCCAGTTGACCATCTGCCTTCAGCTTCCCGCCCTTCTTCAACGAAACGCCGCCTATCCTGGGCGCGACGATCTTAGTCTTGCCACCCTCCGTTTCGACTGCTGTCTTGAGAGCATTGATCATCTCGCCATCGGCGCCATCGGTAACCAGGATGCCGATGGTTCGGCCCTCCAGGGTCTGCGGATACTTTCCGATGATACGAAGGGCCGGCGACGCCTCCATGTCCTGCGGGGCGAGAGCGGGTTGAGAAGCCGTCGGCAGCGGCATGCCCAAAGCGTCGGCAACTCGCTTGGCCAGGGTTTCGTCGACATTCCGCAAATTGGAAAGCATGCACACTCGGACGTGCTCCAGAGCGACCTTCGACAACTCGAAAGCCAGAGCGCTGGCGATGTGGGCCTGTTCAATCTCCGTCTGTGAGCGGAAAAATAGCCGAGCTTGTGAATAGTGGTCGGCGAAGCTCTCGGCGCGGAGCCGAACCTTCGCTCCATCGAGATCCTTGGCAAACGTTCGAAAGCCACCGCGTGGGTCTTCACGAGGCCCGCCCTCCTCGCCCGCTTCATTCAGGCTGTTAGGCTCGTAGTTGGCGCGGCCGGCGAAGACCTGCGTCTGCATCTGGCCATCGCGCTGGAGGTTCTGGAAAGGGCACCCCTTCGCCCGATTGATCGGGATCTGGTGGAAATTCACCGTACCCAAACGCGATAGCTGCGTGTCCTGATAGGAAAACAACCTCCCCTGCAGCAAGGGGTCCTCCGAAACGTCGATGCCGGGCGGCATATTGGTCGGAAGAAATGCGGCTTGCTCGGTTTCGGCGAAGAAGTTTTCGGGGTTCCGATTGAGAACCATTCGGCCCACCATCCGGACTGGCACGAGCTCTTCCGGGATCAGCTTCGTTGCGTCCAGGATGTCGAAGGGCAATGCATCAGCATCCTTCTGACTTAGGAGCTGGACCCCGAATTCCCATTCAGGGAAGTCGCCCGCAGCGATCGCTTCATATAGATCGCGACGATGATAGTCGGGGTCGGCACCTGCAATCTTGACTGCCTCATCCCAGCAGGTCGATTGCGTCCCAAGCTTGGGACGCCAATGGAACTTGACGAACGTAGCTTCGTCACGGTCGTTCAGCAGGCGGAAGGTGTTGACCCCGAAACCCTCCATCATGCGGTAGGATCGGGGGATCGCGCGGTCCGACATCGCCCACATGATCATGTGCGTTGCTTCAGGCATGAGGCTGACGAAATCCCAGAAAGTGTCATGGGCGCTCGCGGCCTGCGGATAGCCCCGATCGGCTTCCATTTTGACCGCGTGAATTAGGTCAGGGAATTTGATCGCGTCCTGGATGAAGAACACCGGGATGTTGTTGCCAACGAGGTCCCAGTTGCCTTCCTTCGTATAGAATTTGACCGCGAAACCCCGAACGTCTCGTGGGGTGTCGACCGATCCGGCGCCACCCGCCACGGTCGAAAAGCGGGTGAAAACCTCGGTCTTCGCTCCGACTTCGGTCAGGATCCTGGCGCGAGTGAATTCCTCAAGCGAATCCGTGAGCTCGAAAAACCCATGGGCCGCCGAACCCCGTGCGTGCACGATCCTCTCGGGGATGCGCTCGTGATCGAAGTGCTGGATTTTTTCGCGCAGCACAAAGTCTTCAAGGAGGCTAGGACCTCGTGAGCCGGCCCGGAGCGAGTTCTGGTTGTCGCTGACCGGTACGCCATGGTTCGTCGTGATCCGCTGTTCTCGCCCCGTTGCGGTCTGATGTGTTTCACCGGCATTTCCCGGTTTGGATTGCTTGGTCCCCTTCATCAGCCAATCTCCCTGAATTGCCCGGCTCGGCGGCGCCAGAAGCGGCACCGCGCTCATTGGCCAATTCAACGCTGCGCGACGCCTGCCGTTCCCGGGGCGTCTAATCGACGCTCCGCCTTCGTTCAGCGCTCCCAGTGAAACAGGCCAGTTCCTCCCCGACGCCCGTCCCTTGGCCCGAATACCGCCGACCTAGGGCTTTTGCTGCGACGGTCTCACGACGCCCTCTGGGCGATCGCTGCCGAACGGGCTCTCTTCTGTCTAATGTGATCCGTGACGGCCACCCTGGGTGGCACACCTTCCCGGTATTAATCCGACGCGATCGACTGCGGGCTTTGGCCCGTGGCGAGCCGAAGAGAGAGCCCCGCCAACCGGAGTCAGCGGGGCCATGATGAGCAACTAGCAGAGCGCTATCTGGCGAAGCGGCCTTCGTATTTGAACTGGGGCGCAGCCTTCAGCTGATCCTTCGTTGCGTTGATCCGGGCATTCCACTTTTTGTCGGCTTCATTCCACGTAATGGCGATGGAGTTCGGGCTGACCGCGACATAGTGGGTTCCCATTCCGAGGAAACCGCCGACGGAAAGAATGTACGACGCGAGCGTGTTGCCGACGACAACGAGATCCTCGATCTCGCCTACGGTTTCGTCGCCGGCATTCTTCACGTTCAGGCCCTTGAGACTGCTCCCAAGCGCTGAAGCCTGATTAACCTCCGTGAACATGGGCGGCTGAGCCAATGTCGGCGCCGACTGCGCAAAAGCGGCGCTCGTCAGCAGCGACAGGCCAAGGGTTGCAACGGTCATGCGCATGGGAAACCTCGAGAGTTCGATTTGCACCCAGGAGCCCTGGGCGGCCACCGTGATCTGGCAGTGATCCAATCCTGCCTGGTCGCAATTGTTCCGTGGCATTCCAGACATCGGGATTTGGCAAGGCCCTTGAAGACGCGATCGCGTCAAAGCCTCCGGAAAGCGTTTCCTCCGCGTCGTCCGACGGCGTCTAAACCACCTCCGAACTGGAACTAATTTTGGCTGCCCCCGTTCTCTGCGGCATCGGCCTTCAGGCCTGCGTTCTCGGGAGGAACACATGAAAAAGCTCGTCATCACCGCGATAGTCGCGTCGTTCACGTCGCTAGGGGCGTTTGCACAGACGTCGACGACGTCGCCTGCTCCGGCGGATGCGAATGCTCCGCTTCCGGGAGCGAACAGCTTCACCGAAGGCCAGGCCAAGAGCCGCCTTGAGGCCAACGGCTATACCGCCATCGGCGAGCTCAAGAAGGATGACAATGGCGTCTGGAAGGGCACTGCCACGCATGGCGGTCAGCCGGTCACCGTAAGCGTGGACTATCGCGGCAACATTACCCGTCACTGACCAAGGTCGCTGAAAGGAGATTTGAAATGCCCCTCACAATTACCCGATCGTATGAGGACTACGCCACTGCGGCCGCGGTCGTGGAGGAGCTGGGAAATGCTGGCTTCTCGGACAGCGACATTAGCGTCATCGGGCACCGCGAGGATCACGAGGACAGCAATGCCGGGGAAGGTGCAGGCATCGGAGCAGGCGTCGACGGAGCGGCCGGGCTTCTCGCAGGCCTGGGCATGATTGCCATCCCCGGGATCGGACCAGTCGTGGCGGCAGGATGGCTCGCGGCAACAGCCGCCGGGGCGGCGGCCGGGGCGGCTGCAGGAGGCATCATCGGTGCCATGACAAGCGCCGGCGTCGACGAGCGGGACGCGCACGTCTACGCCGAGAGCGTCCGGCGCGGCGGATCCGTAGTTTCGCTTCGCACTGCTGAGGAGCGAGCGCCAGAAGCGGAGGCGATCATGGATCGCGCGACACCGATCGACATGGCGGTGCGCCGAGCCGACTATGAGCGCGAAGGCTGGACTCAGTTCGATGCCAATGCGACGCCCTATGTCAGGCCAGGTATCTGACCGCGAATAATGGATTGAAAGCCCTACCCGGCTCCAGCCTGGCAGGGCGCGAATGAAAGGCGAAGCGATGTCGACGCCAACCATTCTGGCGCTGCCTTTCGAAGAGCGGGGCAGCATCCCCAACAACCAGCGCTTCCCAGCACTCGTCTATCGGGCGGCATTCGGGCGCCATATCTCTGATCTCGCGAGCTTGATGGAAGAGCGCTTCGATCATAACGGCTGGCCGCCAGCTTGGCGTAACGGCATCTACGACTTCCACCATTATCACTCCAAAGGCCACGAGGTCCTCGGCATTGCGCACGGCTCGGCCGAGTTGATGATTGGCGGCGCAGGAGGACGAGAACTCCAAGTGTCGGTCGGTGACGTGATCCTGCTCCCCGCCGGCACAGGTCACCGACGGCTGACGGCCACCGCGGACTTGCTGGTTGTCGGCGCCTACCCGCCAGGCCAAAGCGGCGACATTCTGCGCGACGCGCCCACTGCAGAAATCCGAGCCGCTATCAGCAAGCTCGCCAGACCTTTGATGGACCCGGTCTTTGGGCGGGATGGTCCGATGCTCCAGCTGTGGGACGGATTTTGATTGGCGAGCTTTGTGGGAACGCTTCATCGCTTCCTTGGTTGGTCTTCGAACCCAATCAGTGAGGAGCACGCCATGAGCGCCCTGAACGGCAAGGCCATTCTGATTCTCGCAACGAACGGCTTCGAGCAGTCGGAGCTCGAGCTGCCGCAGACGAGATTGAAGGAAGCGGGAGCGGACGTGCACGTCGCCTCGCTGGAGCCCGGAGGGATCAAGGGCTGGGACAACAAGAACTGGGGGCGCGCCGTGAATGTCGACAAGACCCTGGACGAGGTCGACGTCGCCTCCTACGACGCTCTCGTTCTTCCTGGCGGCCAGATGAATCCGGATACGTTGCGCGGCGACGAAAACGCTCTCGCGTTGATCAAGGCCTTTTTTGATCAGGGCAAGGTCGTTGCGGCCGTTTGCCATGCGCCGTGGCTATTGATCGATACGGGAATCGCAAAGGCTCGAAAGGTGACGTCCTATAAGACGATCAAGCAGGATCTCATCAACGCCGGCGCCCAATGGGAAGATGCCGCGGTGGTAACCGACAACGGCGTGATAACCTCGCGCATGCCTGATGATCTGCCAGCCTTCATCGCCAAGATCATCGAGGAGCTTCAGGAAGGGAAGCACAGTCGTCGGGCAGCCTGACGACTTCTGGGGATGACCGCTTTGAACCGCCATCGCGGTCATTACCCCTGCCTCTCCCCCGGATGCGCGAGCTCGGCTCGGCAGCAGCTGCCGATCGGATTCTGAAATCTCGCTAGCTCCAGCAATGAGTAGGAGGGAACTGTCAGCTGCGGCGCAGCGTTAGCGACAGATATTTTCGCAGCAACGGTCCCTTCTTATGCGCATCCTCAATACTCTAAAACGCCAAGCGGCCTGGATGTACTGCCTGGCGCTTGCGATCGGAAGTGCCGAAGCCCTTACCTTGGATGAGATCAACAAGGCCGGGCCTCCCGTTCCAGGACGGAGCAAGGTGACCCGACCCACATCATCGATTGTGAAAGCGCAGGTGCTGTTGGCGCGCCAAGGCATCTCACCTGGCGAGATCGACGGCATCGATGGCGAGAATTATCGGAAAGCGGTCGCGAACTTCCGAAGCCGTGCGAATCTCGGCAGTGGCGACGTTATCGACGCTGCAACATGGCAGGCTCTGCTTGAAGCAAGCAGCAGCGACATCATCACCGAATACAGCATCACCAAGGAGGATGCACGGTACAGCTACGTCAGACGAATACCGCACGATTACGCCCGTCAGGCCCGTATGAAGCGACTTGCCTACAAAAAGCCGGTCGAAATGTTCGCCGAACGATTTCACATGAGCGAGAAGCTATTTATCGCGCTTAGCCCGGACGCACGCCTTCGGCGCCGCGGCGAAACCCTTTATGTTGTTGCGTCCGACCGCACACGACCGACCGATGAAGTCACGCTGATCCAGGCTGATAAGACCCGCGGCACGCTGAGTGCTCTGGATGCTACTGGAAAGGTCATAGCTAGCTACCCGGCGACCATAGGCAGCGAAGATACGCCATCGCCGGAAGGCGAGCATCAGGTGGTTCGCGTGGTGAAGAACCCCACATACCATTACGATCCGGGCAAAAATTTCCAGCAGGGGAAGAACAAGCGCCGGCTGGTTTTGCCAAAGGGACCCAACAACCCCGTTGGAACGATCTGGATCGAACTCTCGAAGCCCACTTTCGGCATTCATGGCACCCCCGAGCCGTCGCGGATCAGCAAGGCATCTTCCCATGGCTGCATCCGGCTGACGAATTGGGATGCCGAGGAATTGGCGCAGATGGTCAAGCCCAGGACGCTCGTTCGGTTCGTGGAGTGATCGGCTGCGCGCTACGAACTCGTCCTGCATGTGGCGTCAATGATGAGCGCCTCATGCCTTACGAAACTCGTTGGTGCGATGAACTACCCAACGACGGAACCGTAGATTAGGTCGGTCGTTCTCCGCGTGAGGCCAGCACGGCCGCCGATTTACTGGGGGAGCTTGTCCGTGAACTGGATCACTGTCGCTGGCGCGCTAGCCGCCATGTGCTCAATGATCAGTTTCGTTCCACAAGCCTGGCGCATCGTCAGGAGCAGAGATACCAGCTCGATTTCTCCAACGACGTATGGCTTCACCGTTTCAGGCTTCTTGCTCTGGACCATGTATGGAGTTGGGCTCGGAGAGTGGCCCCTGATCCTCACAAACAGTGTCTGCTTCCTGCTCGCCTTGTTCATCCTGGCCATGACGCTTCTACCACAGGAGAAAAAGGACGCGGTTGCCGACAAGATTGATCCAACTTGACTCGATGCCTCGGCCTCCCCAGCCTAGGGAGGGCGGAGATATGTGGCATGTTGCGGCGCGTTATTTCATCCGACGTTCGTGGCGCCTGGATTAGGGCGGCTATCGTGGTGGGGTTGGGGACCCTGATTGCTCTCCCACTCGTCTGAGCCCGTTCAGGCGGGAGGCATTGTTCCGCTTAGAGCGCGGCTATGCCTCTCTCGCCCGCCAGCTCTCGCCGTTCAGGAGCTCGATCAGCCATTGCCGCGTTCCGACTTCGGAGCCTCTGACGGTCCGATAGGTCGGCACTTTCAGAAGGAGCGCGCCACCGCATCTTCGAAACGAGGCAAGGACCATACCTCCATCCCCAAACTCGACCAGGCATTCTCCTTCGGCCAGACCGTCGTCGGCAACGATGACACGGGCGCCAGGGAAGGCGTGACTGTGAGGAAATGAGAACCGCACCCTCGGCCTCTTAGCGCGCCACAGCTTGTAACCGGATCGTACCTCAGCGGCTATCCCGCCATCGTGCACCTGGAAGCGGATCGTGCCGGCAAAACCTCGGTTTGGACAGTGGCCGTTTCGCAGTATTTTTGAGCTGCTGCGCGGAAGCGTTCCCAAGCGGGTGTGGACGCAATTGGCGAAACGCACGGCTCGGGCAACGAACACGCCGCATCGGTTGAAAGTAGGGAGTCTGGATCGACGCGTGCGGATCGGCAAAGAGCCCTAGCGATCGCTCGGACGCGGGATTCGTCCATGGCAGTGTCTCCCACGCGAGACTCAAACCCGCAACCCAGTTGCCATGAACCTCCGCGGCTCACTCGGCCAGCGGACAAGGCTCCTGTCGTCGGCACGCGGAGAACGCGTCGCGGTGTCTGATGTTCCCTGCCCCTTGATGCGTCAGAACAGGCAGCACTTCGTCAGAACCGCCGTCAGAAGCAACGCCGATAGTCGACGAGCCAGTGTGCGTGCTGCCTAGAGCATCGTGTGGAACAATCGTGCAGCCCAACGGTCTCCCTATCGGTTGCGACGGCTAAACGCGCGGCCTGATCGAGGTGTGGTGCAATGAGCAATGCAAACGACAGCGACATCAAGCAGGCGACCGCCCGCGCCGAGAGGCAGAGCGAGTTTCCCGGCGGTTCAGTGGTGGCACCCATGCGCGCCGACGACCATTCCAGCGAAGACCCTGCTGTGGCGACGCCCGTTGAAAGCCGGCAAGGCTTCCTCGGCAGACCCGTTTTGGCTGTTCTGATCGGGGGACTTCTGTTGGCCGGGCTGGCCTGGGTGATCCTTCACTACGCGGTCCGGTAGGAATGATAATCGCCGCGCCAAGGCTGTGCGCCACCGCGTAGTAGGGAGTCGGCCGGCGCCCTCTTTGAGCGATTGGCGGGGAACCCAGACCGCATCCACCGGTTGTCATACCGGGGGGAGAGCGCTTGCATCACGTCCATCGGCCAAGCTCGAGCACCGTTCCGGTCCTGGCCGGGGCGTCTGCATTGCTCGTCGCCGGAGGGGTGACGCTGCCACTGGTCGAACCCGGTCCGCTATCCGTGCAGATGATGCTGCATCTCGGGTTGATGAACATCGTCGCCCCCGTCATCGCAGTCCTGCTCCGCCATCGCTTCGACGCCAGCACCTCGATCCTTCCCGCAGGCCTTGCGCAAATAGTTGCCCTTTGGGCGTGGCACGCCCCGATGATTCAGCAGCTGGCGGCGAGTTCGGGGCTCGCGCAATTCGCTCTCATCGCAGCGCTGGGCGCCACAGCCATCTGGTTCTGGTCGGCCGTGATCGCGGCTGCCGATTGGCGAGCCCTCGCCGCCTTGCTGCTGACAGGCAAGCTTGCCTGCCTGCTGGGGGCACTGATGGTTTTTGCCCCGCGCGATCTCTACGAACTGCCGGGGCTTGCCCTCTCGCTTTGCGCGACCGGGCCCTCGACGATCGCCGACCAGCACCTCGCCGGCCTGCTGATGATCACCGCCTGTCCGCTGAGTTATCTCGTCACGGGCGTGGCGCTCGCTGCCAGGCTGCTTGGTCGCCTCGACGACAATCCCAGATCCGACGATGCAACCGCTCGCGCACGCTAGGCGGACAGCGGCGTGGCTTCTTGCGGCGCCGTCCCGCGTTTTGGTCGCGGCCATTTCGGCCCTGGTGTTGGTATTGGCCGGTGCCGTGCTGTTCGCCTGGAGCGGCGTCTACAATGTCGCGGCGAGCACCGGCCATTTCCGCGTCGTCGACCACTTCCTGCGCTTCGGCATGGAGAATTCGGTTCGGGCGCGCGCTCCTTCGACAAGCCTTCCGCCCGGTATCGACGAGAGCCTTGTGCGCCTGGGCGCCGGTCATTTCCATGCCGGCTGCGCCTACTGCCATGGCTCACCGGGGACGCCGATCAGTCCGGTCGCCGCGAGCATGCTGCCGCCGCCACCGATTCTCACCGAAAGGGTCGGCCGTTGGAGCGACGGAGAGCTTTTCTGGATCGTCAAGCACGGGCTGAAATATGCCGGCATGCCGGGCTTTCCCTCGCTGCACCGCGACGACGAGATCTGGGCCGTCATCGCCTTCCTGCGCCGCTTGCCGAGCCTGGACCGCCCTGGCTATCGCGCCCTCGCGCTCGGCGAGGTGGAACCCGAGCCGCAGCGCGGCATGGACGTCGCCACGGGGCAGAGCGAGCCGGATGCGATCGGCGCCTGTGCCCGTTGCCACGGCGCGCGGCAGGGACCGCCGAGCCGGCTTGTGCCGATCCTGCACGGTCAACCCGCCGCCATGCTCGAAAACGCTCTGCGCGCCTATGCCAAGGGCGAGCGCGACAGCGGCGTGATGCAGACAGCAGCCATCGGCCTGCCGGACAGCACGGTCAGGCACCTCGCGGCCTACTACGCCTCATTGCCCCGCCCGCCAGCCAGCATCGAGACAAGCGATCAAGCCGCGGCGGCACGCGGTGAGGCGATTGCGCGCGACGGCGTCCCCTCGCATGGCGTGCCGTCCTGCCTCGGCTGCCACGGGCAAAGCGCTGCTCCCGGCTACCCCCACCTCGCCGGCCAACCGGCGCGTTACCTCGAAGGGCAGCTTGCGGTCTGGCGAAAGGGTCTCAACGATCGCAGTGCAACGGGCCGGATCATGGCGCCGATCGCGCGCCGGCTCAGCGAGGCGCAGTCGCGTGATCTGGCAGCCTATTTCGCAAGCCTCGCTGCGCCCCGCGAGGCCCCCCGATGACAGTGCGCGGACGCAGACTGGCGGCGATCCTCATCCTGGCCGCCCTCCCCGGCTGGGCGCCGCAGTCAGCCCTCTCTCCTGCCGGCGATGAGGCCGAGCGCATCGCTTTGCTGAGCTGGATCCTGTTCGTGGGGGCAACGGCGATCCTGCTGATCGTGATCGCCGCCCTGGCGCTAGCGATCCGTGGTGCGGAGCCCGTGCGGCGTGTCATCGGCAGCGAAGGCGCGATCAGATGGGGCGGCATCGTCTTTCCATCGGTCGTGCTGACCCTGTTGCTCGGCTACGGCCTCTGGCTGATGCGCGAGACCATAGCGGCGCAGACGACGCCGGCGCTTCGTATCGCGGTGACCGGCGAACAATGGTGGTGGCGCGTCCACTATCAGCGCGACGGCGCCGCGCCCGTTCGCGAGGCGAACGAGATCAGGATTCCGGTCGGCCGCGAGATCGATTTCGCGCTGCGCTCCAACGATGTGATCCATTCCTTCTGGGTGCCGAGCCTCGGCGGCAAGCTCGACATGATCCCCGGCCGGACCAACACGCTTCGCCTGAAAGCCGAGCGGCCCGGCATCTATCGCGGCCAATGCGCCGAATACTGCGGCGGACCGCATGCACTGATGGCCCTGGAGATCGTCGCCGTGCCAGAGGCCGAATTTCAGGCATGGCTGGCTGCTGCTGATGCTCGAAACGAACCGGCCGAACCCAAGGTCGCTGCGGGAGAAAAGCTCTTCCTCTCGACCGGCTGCGGAGCCTGCCATGCGGTTCGCGGCACCCAGGCCGCAGGCATGGTCGGCCCCGATCTCAGCCGGGTCGGCGGCCGGCGCTTCCTCGCCGCCGCGACCCTGCGCAACACCGCCGAGAACCTTGCAGGCTTCATGACCGATCCGCAGGTCGCGAAGCCGGGTGCGCTGATGCCGCCGTTCGCGATCTTCACGAGCGAGGAGATGGACGCCTTGACCGCCTACCTCGGAAGCCTGCGATGAGTGCCGGCCCGCAAATGGGCCCGGCAACCGCGGCCGAGCTGCCCTCGACCTTGCCGCGGCCGGAGGGCGAGCTCGAAAGATTGGAAGCGGTCTGGAAGGGGCCGCGCGGCTGGCGCATCGTCAGCGAAGTCAACAACACCATAATCGGCTACTTCTACATCGCCGCCGCGTTCCTGTTCTTTCTGCTCGCCGGCGTGCTCGGTCTGCTCATCCGCCTCCAGCTCGCGGCGCCCGGGAACGACTTCCTCTCTCAGGAGACCTACAACCAGATTTTCACCATGCACGGCACGGTGATGATGTTCCTGTTCGCCGTACCTGCCGTCGAGGCAGTCGGCATCCTGCTGCTGCCGCAAATGCTCGGCGCCCGCGATCTGCCGTTTCCGCGGCTCGGCGCCTTCGCCTTCTGGGCCTATTTCGTCGGCGGGTCGGTGTTCTTCTGCACGCTGTTCTTCGGGGTCGCTCCCTCGGGCGGCTGGTTCATGTACCCGCCGCTGACCGGAGCCCGCTTCTCACCCGGCGTCGGCGCCGATTGGTGGCTGTTGGGAATCGGCTTTATCGAAATCTCGGCCATAGCGGGCGCGATCGAGATCATCGTCGGCGTGCTGCGTACTCGTGCTCCCGGCATGACGCTCGCACGCATGCCGATCTTTGCCTGGACCATGCTGATTTTCGCCGGGATGATCGTCTTCGCCTTCCCGGCGGTGATCCTGGCGACGATTCTGCTCGAACTCGAGCGCGCCTTCGACTGGCCCTTCTTCATCGCCGAGCGCGGCGGCGATCCCCTGCTCTGGCAACACTTGTTCTGGTTCTTCGGCCATCCGGAGGTCTACATCATCTTCCTGCCGGCGGCCGGCATGGTCTCGATGATCGTCCCGACCATGGCCGGCACGCCACTGGTCGGTTACCGGCTGATCGTGGTGGCGCTGATCGCCGTCGGCTTCTTCTCCTTCGGCCTTTGGGTCCACCACATGTTCACCACGGGCATCCCGGCCCGCTCGCTCGGTTTCTTCTCGGCGGCGAGCATGGCAGTCGCGATCCCGAGCGGCATCCAGGTCTTCGCCTGGATCGCGACGATCGCCGCCGGACGTCTCAGGCTGACCGTGGCGTCGCTCTTCGTGATCGGCTTCCTTCTGATCTTCACGCTGGGAGGACTGACCGGGGTCATGGTCGCGATGGTCCCGTTCGATCGCCAGGCGCACGACACCTATTTCGTCGTCGCCCATCTCCACTATGTGCTGTTCGGCGGCATGGTCTTCCCGCTCTTTGCCGCGATCTACTACTGGACGCCGGCCTTCAGTACCCGGCCGCTGTCCGAACGGCTCGGCCGCTGGGCTTTCGGCCTGATATTCGCGGGATTCAATATCGCCTTCCTGCCGATGCACCTGACCGGGCTGATCGGCATGCCGCGGCGCGTCTACACCTATCCGGCCGGGATGGGCTGGGACGGGCTGAACCTGGTCTCGACGATAGGCGCCTTCATCCTCGCCACCGGCATCCTCGTCTTCCTGATCGACGTCATCAGCAACATGCGCCTGACGGGCGAGCGCGGGGCTGGCGACATCTGGCGTGCGGGCACGCTCGAATGGCTACCGAACCACGCCTATGCCACGCGCAGCATACCGCGCGTCCGCGGTCGAGAGCCGCTCTGGCAGCAGCCCGACCTCGCAGGACATGTGGAGGCCGGCGCATACTACCTGCCGGGAACGGCGACCGGCGCGCGCGAGACGATCGTGACCTCGCCGATCGAGGCTGAGCCGCAATACGTCATGCGCCTCAGCCGCCCCGGCTACGCGCATCTATGCGCCGCATTGTTCACCGCCGCCTTCTTCCTGCTGCTGACCGTCAAGGCCGTGATGCTCGCAGCGACCTGCGGCGTTCTCGCCGTGGCGTCGATCCTGGTCTGGATGTGGAACAGTGATCCGCCGTCGGCGGGGAATGTCGATATCGGCGGCGGCATCATGCTCCCGACCTATGCGTCGGGGCCGATCTCACACAGCTGGTGGGCGACGATCATCCTGCTGCTGGTCGCCGCGGCGCTCTATCTCTCCTACCTGTTCGGCTACCTCTACCTCTGGACGGTCGGTCCCGAGGGATGGCCCCGGCAAACCGACCTGCCATCGGCAGTCAGCGCATGGGTGTCCCTGGCGACCCTGGGCGCCAGCGGAGCGCTTCTTGCCGGCACCCGTTTCGTCCTTGGTCGTGATGTACCCCGCCCCGGTCTCGTAGCCAGTCTTCTCATCGCCGGGGGAGCGGCGCTTGCCGGCGCGCTCTTCATCGATGTCGCCAGCCATTGGCGTAGCGGCCTTCGCCCGCAATCCAGCGGCTATACCGCGATGGTCTACGCGAATGCCGCCCTGCAGGCGCAGATGGCAGCAGCCGTCCTCGTCACGGCCCTGTTCACCGTCGCACGCCTTCTCGCCCACCGGCTCGACCGCAACCGGCGGGCGGTCTTCGATGTCCTGATGCTCCTCTGGCTCTACACGCTCGGCCAGGCAGCTTTCGGGCTCCTGCTGACCCATGGCTTCCCGCGGCTGGTTGCGCAGACATGAGCAACACCGCCCCCTTGCGCCGGGCCGGCTTTGCCTTGACCGGGCCGGTCATCTGGGCCGCCCATTTTCTCGCGGTCTATGCCTCGGAATCGCTGGCCTGCCGCTGGAGTGAGCCGGCGGCCCATGATGCGATCGTTGCCGGTTCGACCTTCTTCGCGATTGCCGCGATCCTGTTGCACGCCCACAGAACCGTCCGAAATACCGACACGAGCGGAAGCTGCGAGGCCGAACGGTTCATACGGTTGACGGCGCTTGCACTCGACGGTCTGAGCCTTATCGGCGTCTGCTGGGCCGGCCTCGCAGCGCTGCTGCTCGACGCCTGCCGATGACCGCCGGCCCGGCGGCGCGCTGAAGGTCACTTTGGTCAACTGTGCGCGCTTGCTCGGCCAGCAGTTTCACCGTCCTTGCATTCCATCCAGCAGCCGCAAATAGCGGGCGCACACAGGTCGTCGTACTTTCCGAGCTGCGTGGCAGGAAGCTCAGCTCGCGACAGTGAGAAGCACCAATCCGGTCGGAGACATGTGTTCAGCGGCAAACGACGTTCTGCCCTCTCATCGTGCAGGTACTGACAGGACGATGTTCATCGGGCGGCGGATCATAGGTTCCTGCTCCGACCGGCACATAGCTGTGCCCATCGCTTTGCATAGGATCCACGCCCGGAGCCCCTGCTAATGCCCGCACATCCCGCCAACAGCAGGCAGCACATCACGGTGGACAGCTTCTTCATGCTTCGCCCCCAATTCCGCGTGATCTTGCCGTGCGCACGGGATGTCACCGCCCGTTGAACGAGCCGCATTTCGGACACCAGCGTGAGCCTTTGCCGCGTCGTCCGTTGCCGACCTAGGAACCGTCAGAGCGATAGCGGGTTAGGAGGGCAGCCAAGGAAGGAGCCGAGCAAATGGCGGACGGACCCGAAAGTGTCGACGGAACCGACATGGAGCAGATCAAGATCGTTTTGAACACGCTCTATCTATGCATCGCCTTCGCAATGACACATATCGCAAAACATGAAGGGGCCCAGGCAGCCGTCGATTTTAAGGCCAAGCTGCTTTCGGCCCTCAAAAGCGGCGACCTCAACATGGCGTTGATGGAAGAAACGAAGTCTTTTGACTTCGTCATCGAGAAGATCGAGGCGCTCGGCGAGCCAGAAGCGTAGCGTCTTCCGGATCCAAGCACTGCCACAGTTGTCGTACCGGCGTAGTCCGATCTTGGCCACGACTGCCGAACAATCGCATTTTTCCAGCCTGCTATCTCTCTCCTCGCCCGATCCGATCGCGTCCCATTGCAGTAGAGCGGCAGCATCCTTGGCGGCGGCTCAGTCCAACTTCAGCGACGACCACCGCCAGTCCGCGTCCTGGACGACTTCGCGCACGGGGTGAGAGACCGCAGGCCCGCCTTTGCCAGCGGTTGGAACGAGTGTCGCCACGCGCGATCTGCTCGGTGGGAACCCATCGGTTCTCCCGCTGTTGGGAATGAAGCAGCGCAGGAGCAAGCATGGCCGCTCAGATTGATCTCACCTCACTCTGGCAAGGTGCTTTCAAGCGGCATCGGCGTAACGCCCACTCCATTGCGTCGATCAGGCGGAAGCGCTCGACCAATCCAGTGCCGGCGGATCGCGATAGAGGTTCAACCAGCGTGATGGCTGCCCTGGCTGGCTCGCTCGGCCTGCTGCTCGCATTTCTCCTGGCGACGGGTGTTGGAGCCCGAAGCGCACGCGATCGGCATTATGACGGTAAGGCGGTCTCGCGAAGCGACCAGGGAAACCAAGCGTCCGCTCCCACCGAAATACCTTTCCCAGGCTGGAAGGAGATTTTTCGGCGCACTTACTTCGAAGTCGGGCGCGACCGCGTCCTGGCTGTCGCTGCTGGCGTGACCTTCTATGGCCTCTTGGCACTTTTCCCGGCACTGACGGCTTTCGTGTCGCTCTATGGCCTCGCGGCCGATCCCGGAACCATCGCCGGCCACTTCGCCCTGTTGGATGGCTTCCTGCCGGCGGGCGCTCTCGACTTCCTCCGCGATGAGGTTGCTCGAATTCGCGGCAGCGGCGGCGCAACGCTTGGCGTGGCATTCTTCATCAGTCTCGCCGTTGCGATCTGGAGCGCCAATGCCGGCGTGAAGGCCTTGTTCGACGCACTGAACGTGGCCTATGGCGAAGATGAGAAGCGAGGCTTCTTCAAGCTCAATGCAATCTCGCTCGCCTTCACCGTCGGAATCCTGCTGTTCCTCCTGACGGCCCTGGGAGCGATCGCGGTGATTCCCGTGGTTCTCGACTATCTCTATCTCGGCACCTTCAGCGAATGGCTGATCTCGGTCGGGCGCTGGCCGGTGCTATTCATTGTCCTCATGGCCGCTCTCGCCATCCTCTATCGGCTTGGCCCGAGCCGCGACGATGCTCAATGGCGCTGGGTCAGCCCAGGCGCCCTCTTCGCCGCAATTTCCTGGATCGCGGGCTCGATCGCATTTTCCTGGTACGTCGCCAATTTCGCCGACTACAACAAGACTTACGGCACGATCGGCGCGGTGATCGGCTTGCTGACGTGGATCTGGCTCTCCGCGACAATCCTGCTGATTGGAGCGGAATTGAACTCCGAGGCCGAGCGGCAGACAGATCGAGACACGACGAAGGGGCCGGCAATGCCTATCGGCCTGCGCGGGGCCGACGCCGCAGACCGAAAGGACTGAGCGACACGGTTGTCGAGTGGGCGGCGCCCTAATGCCCATCAAGGTTCAGGGTCACCGAATACACTTCCGCGCCGGCTGAGTTTTTCACGGTGACCGCTAGTTCCATATGATCTCCGTTCGGGAGCTTTTCGAGGTTCAACCCGGATAGGAGTTCCTTGGCGGCGTTCTTCGCGGCCTGATCGTCGGGCAGGTCAGTGCCCTCGTCGTCCAGCTCGACATGTCCGCCGTCTCGGGTGTGGAAGAAGTACTTGGGCATGTTTGTGAAATGCGATTCACAGCCCGGTGTTCCGACGCCATCTCAAATTTTGGAGCTGCGTCGAAGGTGCAGATAGTCGGGATCGAATTCAGCCAGTTCGCACAGGCCATTCCAGTCGAGAATGGTCAGTCGGCTTGAACGGACCCGAACCAGCCCAGCCTGCCGGATTTCGCGCAGTTTCTTGTTCATGTGGACGGTGGACAGTCCGAGCGCGTCGGCAATTTCTGACTGTGTGAGAGGCAGCTCGCATGTGACGCCGTCAGATAGTCCAATCGCGGTCATCTTGGTGATGAACTCGCAAAATAGATGAGCGATACGGCTCGGGGCAGAACGTCGGCCAATCCCGACCATCCACTCGCGATAGATGGAGGCCTCAACAAGGGTCTCGCGCCAGAATGCTTCGGCGATCCGGTAATAGGAACGCGTCAAGGCCTTGACCGCCTCATGCGGGATGAAGCCGACGGTCGCCGGAGTTAACGTTCCCAGATTGTGATCCATCTGCTCGACGAGCAGAGAATGAATATCCGGAATGTCGCCTGGAAGGTGCAGAGACAGGATCTGGCGCTGTCCGTCGCCGACAATCTTGTAGCGGCAGACTAGGCCTTCCGAGACGAGGCAGCACTGCTTGGTGCGCTCACCTTCGCTGACGATGTCCTGGCCGCCCTCGAAACGCTTCAGGGTCAACGGCAGGCGATGCAGCTGTTCGCGCTCTTCTAACGGAAGGGGGGAGCTGGTCTCGAGCTTCCGAACCAGTCCTTGCAGATATTGTTCTTTATCCATCGGCCCTCTTCGGAATGAGGTTCTGGGTCGTGCGGATCCAATCCATCGCTTTCCTCTTTGCCCGCCAGGACGCCTAGGTTCCCGTTCCTGCACGCCCTATCAGACGCGGATCCCAAGCGCTTGTTGCGCAGTGAGGCCGGGCGCAACCGACAGTTAACCATCGTCGGCAGCATTTGAACTAAATCGGAACGATCGCCCTCACTGCGAATTGCTAAGCGACCAGCGAGGGACTGTTCGATGCGGTACGGCGTTTCAGTTGAATTCTGGCTCTTCCTTGCCCTGGTCCTCAATCTCGCGCTCTCTCTGGCGATAAATCTCTGAATGGGGCACGCGAGCTCCGTTAGCGGAGGTCGGCACCGTCGCTAGCTTGCCATCTCGTCGAACGTGATCGAAGCCAGCGTACCGATCGGCCGATCGTGATACTCGAGCTGCGCACCCAGGCTCTTCGACATTGCAGCGATGATCTTGCTGCCGAGACCACTCCCTTTCGCCGTCCCGTTGCCGTTCCAGCCGATGCCATCGTCACTAACGCTCAGGGTAACCTGATTGGGCGGAGTTCGGGACAGACTAACGCGAACTTCGCCCTCGCCAACGGGATAGGCATACTTCAAAGCGTTTGTGACGAGCTCGGTCGCGATCATGCCCACGGACACGGCGCGATCGGTCTTGATCGAGACCGGCTCGGCGTGAAGTTTGATCGTAGGCGTCCGGCCTGAAGCCGTGATGGAATTGCCCAACTCGCCGACCAGCGTTTCCAGATAGGCGGCGAGATCGACCTGCTGAACATCCGTCGATGTGTAGAGGCTGCGATGCAGGTTCGCGATCGCGGTTATCCGCGCCTGCGTTTCCGCCAGAGCGGCCTTGGCACCGGGATCGACCACGGCCGACGCTTGCATCCGAACGAGCGAGCCGACGAGCGCCAGACTGTTGGCCACGCGATGATTGACCTCCGCAAGAAGCATCTCTGCCCGATCCTTTGCCTGCCGGACCTGGCGCTCCGCTTCTTCCTTTGCCCGCATCAGCCGGGCGCGCTCGACCGACTGCTCCAGTGCAGCAACGAGCAGAACTTCGAAATCATCTCCGACCGTTTTCACGACATAGTCGACGGCCCCCGCCTTCAGCGCCTGGACGGCGATGGAGAGTTCCGTCGAGGCAGTGACGTAAACGACCGGTGGGCTTTGCTCTCGTACCCGGAGCGCTTCGAGAACGGCGACACCGGAACTCGTTCCGAGGTCATGATCGAGGATCACGACATCGACATCGCCATCAGCAATACGGGCGAGCCCGGATTCTGCGGTCGTGACGTGCTCGACCTCGTAACCGCGGCGGCCGAGGATGCGCTGGACGAGCCGCCCGAGTGCGGCATCGTCGTCGATATAGACAGCCTGGATTATGCGGTTGGGCATTACCGCGTCTTCGCCGACTGCATCATTCGGTTTCCGGGACCTGCATCACCGAGAAGAACAGTCCCAGCTGCCGGATGGCGTTCGCGAACCCGTCATAGTCGACCGGCTTGGTGATGTAGACATTGGCGCCAAGATCGTAGCAGCGCTGGATCTCGCGGCTGTCGTCAGTCGTCGTCAGGACGATAACCGGCGAGCGCTTGGTATGCGGATTCGCCTTGACCCTCTCCAGGATGTCGACGCCGGCCATGTCCGGCAGGTTGAGGTCGAGCAGGATCAGCAACTGCCTCCCCGAGCTGGCCTCGCCCGTACCGTCCTCGCCGAGCAGGAAACTCAGCGCGTCGGTGCCGTTCCTGAACGGGATGATATCGTTGTTGACCCCCGCGCGGCGGATATTCTTCTCGATGAGACGAGCATGACCTTCGTCATCCTCGATCATCACGATCGAAACCGGCTTCCCGTTGCTCACGTCGTGGAACTCCGCTGAACCGCGCCGAGGTCGGGCGGCAATAGAATGGTGAAGGTGGTGCCGACGTCCAGCTCGGAGCTGACGGTGATATCGCCACCGAGGTTGCGAACGATCGTCCGGACATGTGCGAGACCGATGCCCTCGCCCGGCATATCCTGCGTCCCTGATCGTCGAAAAAGCTCAAAAATCCGTTCGTGATCGGCAGGCGAAATACCTCTGCCGTTGTCTTCGATCTCGACAACCACCCAGCCCGACTTCTCACGTTTGCCGCGCATGACCACCTTGAGCGGTCGCCTCGATGACCGATACTTGATGGCATTGTCGAGCAGGTTTCCGAGCACCTGCTCCATGGAAAGACGATCGGTGCGGATCTTGAGCGGCTGGCACTCGACAATTACGCCACCACCGCTCTCGGAACTCTCGGTCGCCTGGTGATGTACGGCCGCTGCCGCGGCTTCCAGCGTCGCTGGTAGATCGATCGCCTCGGCACGCAGGACGCGCTTGCCTTCCCTCGATATCTTCAGGATCGCGTTGATCAGCCCATCCATCTTGCGCGTCGAGGAGCGAATGAAGCTGATCGCTTCCGGAAGATCGACGTTGACCGCAGTGCTGGCCTCCTCCAGCGCCGCCGGGGCCGCCGACGAACCGGCCTCGAAATACGCCTTGATCGGAGCTGCTGTCGCTTCGAGTTCGCTCGTAAAGCCCATGATGTTCACGAGTGGCGCTCGCAGATCGTGGGTCACGATATAGGCGAAGCGCTGGATCTCTTCATTGGCCCTGGTGAGAGCCTCGGTCCGCTGCTGGACCCGCTGTTCGAGCCCGAGATTGAGGGCGGCGACCTCGTTTCGGGCGGCACTGATCTCGCGCGTGTAGTGTGCAATCGTCCAGAACGCCGCTGCAGCCAAAAGGATGAGGGCAACCGCGCCGGCCGCGATGGTCCAGCGCAATCGAGCCGACGCCGCCTCCTGCCCTGCAATGGCGTGCTGCAATCGTTGCTCCGATTGCGAGACAATTGCACTGAGTCCGGCGCGTGCCTCGTCCATCAGATTACGGCCAGGTCCTTGCCGAACCGCAGCGATTGCCTCCTCCCAGCCGCCCCGTTCAGCCAGGGTGACGACCTGGGCAAGTTCCGCCAGCTTGCTGCGCAACGCACCCTCGAGACGGTTGAACTCTGCCCGCGTAACGTCAGTGGCGCCGGCCGTTTCCTTCAAACGCTGGAGGGTCGTGTCGAACCTGGAGACTGCGTTCGTATAGGGACCAAGATAGGCAACGTCGCGCGAAAGCAGATAGCCGCGCTGGCCGGTCTCGGCATCCTGGGCAAGCGAAAGCAGGTCGGCGGCTGCACTTCGGATCTCGCGCGCCGCGACCACCTCGTCGAACTGGCGCTCCGAAATCCGGGTGAGCCAGAAGGACGCGAAGACAATCGCGAGCAGCACCAGCGCCCCTCCTGCAAGCAGGATGAGGTTGGATCTTAGAAACTGCGATTGAGAGATAGGCATCGACAAAACCCAGCGGCCAAGGGTGCATGGCGATGCCCTGAGAAACGCGCAATAGCAAATGACAGGGTTTCGCGATTTATCGCGCGGCCCCTTTCATCGAGGTCGTGTTTGCCCGCCTTCGGAGTGATCGAGGTCTCGCCGGACGGCGTGATAGTCAAGTCGGGGGCACGGTTAGACGCCAAATGACATTTCCAACATCATCGGCGACGAGCAGGCCATTGCGGCGATCCACGATTACGCCGACGGGACGCCCCCGAGCCTGCCCCTTGTCGTTCAGAAAGCCGGTCAGGACAGGGATTGGCATGCCCGAAGGCTTGCCATTGGCGAACGGGACGAAGATCACGCGATAGCCAACTGGATTCTTGCGGTTCCAGGAACCGTGCTGGCCAATAAAGGCACCCCCCAGATACCTCGGCCCGAGCCCCTCGCTCTTGACCAATGTCATTCCGAGCGATGCCGTATGCGACCCGAGGGCGTAATCAGGCTTGATCGCCTTGGCGACGAGATCCGGCTTTTGCGGCTCGACGCGCTTATCGACGATCTGGCCAAAATAGCTATAGGGCCAGCCATAGAAGCCGCCGGGTTTGACCGACGTCATGTAGTCGGGAACAAGGTCGTCGCCGATCTCATCGCGCTCGTTGACCGCGACCCAAAGCTCCTTGGTGACTGGGTTCCAGTCGATGCCGACCGGGTTACGTAAGCCGCTAGCGAAGACTTGCGTCGCGCCCGTCGTCGTATCGATCTCCAGGACGGCCGCCCTGCGTTCCTCCTCCGTCATGCCGTTCTCCCCGACATTGGAATTCGAACCGACCTGGAGTTGACCCGGTTTTGTGGACACCCTTGAAGTCATTTTCTGGAGTGTCCCATGCCGCGTTTTCGAAGCGCCTACCCGCCGGAGTTCCGGCGGCAACTGGTCGAGTTGGTCCGATCAGGACGAACGCCTGAAGAGCTGTCGCGCGAGTTCGAGCCGACAGCACAATCCATCATGAACTGGTTCCGTCAGGCCGAGCGCGATGCCGGCAAGCGAACCGACGGCCCCACATCGGCCGAGCGAGAGGAGTTGATCCGGCTCCGCCGCGAGAACCAGCGCCTGCGTCAGGAGCGCGATATCCTGTCAAAGGCGGCGGCCTGGTTCGCGCGGGAGAGCAAGGCGAACCCGAACGGGTTTTCCGGTTCATGAGCGCGCATCAGGCCATCTTCCCGATCAAGACCATGGCCCGCGTCTTCAAGGTCTCCGCGTCAGGCTATTACGCCTGGCGTGGCAGGCCCGCATCGGCGCGGGCGACGCCATCATGATCAGTGAACGACCACCGGCGGTCGAAGACCGGGCGATACCGGGGCATTGGGAAGGTGATCTCATCCTGGGCCTGCACAGCTCGGCGATCGGCACGCTCGTCGAACGCAGCTCGCGCTTCACGATGCTGCTGCACCTGCCGCGCCAAGAGGGATATCAGCGGGGACAGAGGGTCAAGAACGGCCCGCCACTGGCCGGACACGGTGCTGAAGCTGTTCGCACGGCGATCGTCCAGTCCATGAGCGAACTGCCGGCGACGCTTCGTCAATCGCTGACCTGGGACCAGGGAGCCGAGATGGCTCAGCATGCACGGCTCCGCATCGAGAGCGGGCTGGAAGTCTACTTCTGCGATCCGCAAAGCCCGTGGCAGCGCGGCTCAAACGAAAACACCAACGGCCTTTTGCGCCAATACTTCCCGAAAGGCACCGATCTCAGCCGGCACTCAACCGGGGAGCTGGCTGCCGTCGCTTACGCGATGAACACGCGGCCTCGCAAAACGCTCGGATGGAAAACACCGATCGAAATGCTCAATCAGTTCCTCGCTCAGCAGTATGATGCCGGTGTTGCGACGACCGGTTGAATCCGCCCAATATACCTCGCTGGCGTTCGGCAATCGCTGCAAGGACGCCGGCGTCAGGCCCTCGACCGGCTCGGTCGGCGATGCCTACGACAATGCCATGTGCGAGAGCTTCTTCGCGACGCTCGAATGTGTGCACGGCGGTGAGAAAACCATCCAGTGAAGCGCCGGCGCTTGTGCGGGCGCGGGCGGTGTAAAAGTCGTCCACTGGATAGGCTGGCCCCTTTGGGGTCGGCGAGGATGTTCGCTGTGGAGGTCTACGCGGCGGTTCGCGATTTC
>NZ_JAFKFX010000017.1 GCF_017308075.1 Allobosea sp. | reverse complement strand
ATCGCGACCGCAACGCTATCGAGCGTATGTTCTGCCGCCTCAAGGACTTCCGCCGTGTCGCAACCCGATACGACCGAAACGCCGTCAACTTCCTCGCCGCCGTCTGCATCGCAGCGATCGTCAGCTACTGGTTATGAGTCTGGGCCCTAGGTCCCGGCCAAGTTCGAATAGTGCCGACCGAACGCGTTTCCTATCTTCTAGGGGACATGGTCGCGCAAACATTCGAGAATCTCGATCATGCGCTGCGCGCGATCGAGATCGTCAGCCGCGGTTCATGCCGGTTGAAGCCATAGTGTGCCGGGGCATCGCGGCTCAAAGAACCAAGCGCCCACCAGATTGCCGGGAACATCTTCCCACAAGCTCCGTTCCCCTAGCATCGGCCATCTGGCCTGAATTCTGTGGGAGGACGCTATGAAAAGGCAACTCAGTGCCTCGATCGTCGCATCGCTTTTCGCTCTCGGAGCTTACGCCCAGACACCAACGACATCGCCTGCTCCGGCGCCAGCCCCGGCGGATGCGAATGCTCCGCTTCCGGGAGCGAACAGCTTCACCGAAGGCCAGGCCAAGAGCCGCCTTGAGGCCAACGGATACAGCGCCATCAGCGAGCTCAAGAAGGACGACAACGGCGTCTGGAAGGGCACGGCCACGCATGGCGGCCAGCCGGTCACCGTGAGCGTGGATTATCGCGGCAACATCACCCGCCATTGACCGTTTATTCTGTAAGGAGATCTGCAATGACTCGCACAATCACTCGGTCTTACGATGATTACGCAGTGGCGACCGCAGTCGTGGAGGACCTGGGAAGGGCCGGCTTCTCGGATTCTGAAATCAGCGTGATCGGGCCTCGCAACGATGACGGCGATGACAGCAACGCAGGGGAAGGTGCTGGAATTGGCGCTGGTGTCGGCGGAGCCGCCGGTTTGCTCGCGGGCCTCGGGATGATCGCCATTCCCGGTATCGGACCCGTTGTAGCGGCCGGATGGCTAGCGGCGACCGCCGCCGGTGCCGCAGCGGGCGCGGCTGCGGGGGGCATTATCGGTGCGATGACCAGTGCCGGCGTCGACGAGCGCGAAGCCCACGTCTACGCAGAAAGCGTTCGGCGTGGTGGATCGGTTGTGTCGGTTCGTGCCGCTGACGGTCGCGTCGCCGAAGCGGAGGCGATCATGGACCGTGCAACCCCGATCGATATGGTCCAGCGCCGGGCCGACTATGAGCGGGAGGGCTGGACGCAGTTCGATGCCAACGCAACTCCGTACGTTCGACCGACCGTCGGATCCTCGGCGCCATAAAACGCCCTGCTTGGTTGTATCGGGCGCATCGGAGCAGAAAAACCGCCCGCTAAACTTGCAAATAGGCCCTGCGGGCGCGCGAGCCAGTGGGGCCAATTTTTGTGCGGAGAGAATCGGCTGAAGCGGGGGCGGCCGTTGAGCACAGATCGCAATATCGAATGTGTTTCGCATTCTCGACCGGAGACGCTAGAGATGTCTTCTCCAACGGCCCTATGGCTGCTTGCCGTCGGTCTGGTGATCCTCACGATCGGCTTCATCCTCTGCGGTATCCCTAACCCCTGGCAGGCGGGCACTGCAGACGGCGCCACCGACCGCCAGCTTTACCGCTCTAGCCTTGCCATCAACCGGACCGATCTCTTCCAAGCCATGCCCGCGGCGGCTGTAAGGTGCGTGTAAGCGCAAGACGGTCAAATGCCTCTCATCAGGCCGGACGAAGCAGTTGCCGGCCGGAAGTGAGAGGAAACCGACCATGACCGCCACCAACGCCTTCGACACCGCCCGCGACACCTCCATCGCCCTGACCGATGACGAGCTCGACACCGTGGCCGGCGCCGGCATCGGCCAGAAGATCCTGGGCATCGCCCTCACCACGGGCGGCGTCCTGACCACCGCGACCGGCGTCGTCACCCGTCAGTGGGGTCTCGCCAGCCGCGGCTGCAACATGCTGGTGGACGGCATCGGCCATCTCGAGGCCGCCTGAGCACGAAAAGCAAAAGCCCCGCTGGCGTGCGCTGGCGGGGCTCTTCTTCGTCACACTCGGGCAAGGGATTTCAAGAACGGAACTTCTCGGCCGCCCGCTTCGCAAGGTCTTCCTCATCCATTGCAAGCGGCGCGAGGCTGGCGACGATGAATGCCAGCCGCTCCCGCTCCTTTTCGTCAATCTCAGGTTGCTGCACCTTGATCGCGGTCCAGGCCGCTTCCAGAGCTGCGCCCGCTCGCGCCAGATCGACCGGATCCGTCAACGAACTGAATGGCATCTGCGTCTCCCATAGGCATATCCCAGGGCAGATGTAGAGCAACGTACCAAGCCTGCAAGCGCCGCCCAGGCGCTCGACATATGCGCGAGAAAGGAGCGCGGCCTCGCCGTCTTGAACTGGTCCCCTCGGGCAATAAATCTATCTGCGCCGCCAGCGCGCAGCTCTCGCTCCGCTGCGACTCTAAAACCATGTTGCTCTAGGAGGATATGGCTTTGGCACTCCTGTCAGACCAATTCGCACGCCCGGTCGTCATCTTGACCCGGTTCGGCGTCCCTACGGCGGTTTCCTCTGCTATGGAGGCCTATATGTTTCTCACCGACTGGCCGGTCGCGCAGCGTGATGCAACCCATCCCTTGGCGTTGAAAGGCTGCCTTGCAGCGGTCCGTGGAGAAATCGAAATCGAGACCGCACGAGGGCTCTTCGCTTCATGGGCGGAACGCCGCGACATCCTCGCACCCGACGTTACCGCTTTCGTGAGCAGCCGGCGCGGAAGCTCGTACGGCGCCCGTTAACGCAAAAAGGCGCCCGGCCCCGATGTGAACGGGACCGGGCGCCAGAATGAGATTGCATGCGCGGTTAAAGAGACCAGTGCCGAGTGGCCCACCAGGTAACGGCAGCAACGCTTAGCATTCCGCCCGTAACCACTAGACCTGTCCAGATTTTTGCCCTCTGTCTAGAGTTCGATCAGGCGTTAACAGGGGGCCTTGCGTCAGATCAACAGTCGAAGCAGAACGGTGGCAATGCGTCACAGCCTGTCCTCGAGGGATTTGCGATCCTATACGTCCCAGAAGCCCTAAATCGAAGGCATCCTGGCGGGACGTTTTTGCGGCTCGCCCGCATGTTCATAACCGCCGGCCTGACAATAGACTTCCGCAGCGCGTCGAAAGCGCTGCCACGCGGGTAGCCGCTCTCGGGCCGGAGACATCAATGCATAGTTCATTTCAGGAGGAAGAAGGGCGTCTGGATCAAAGCCTGCCGATCGGCAAAGCGCCCTAGCGATGTTTTCGACGCGATCTGTTTCCATGACACGCTTCCCAACGCAACACGGAGCGCCTCCGCTCAAAAGAAAGAGGGCCGCAGGCCTGGCGCACGAAAGAGACTTCAGAGCGCCATCGTCGTAACGCACTACCGCGCGCGCGGTTCCTCGTTCTCAGGCCCGGACAGAACGCTGCTTGTTCGGACTGTGCGGGTAAATTGCTCAACGGCTCGCGCCACCAACTCCTGCTCGTCAAGCACCATAGGAACGAGGCTTGCGACAATGAACTTGAGGCGCTCGCGCTCCTGCTCCTCGGTGCCCATTCGATCATGTGAAGACGATCGGATTTCTGCCCAGGCTTCCTCGACGGCTGCAAATGCGCGGGCCAGATCGACCGGGTCGGTCAATGATCGAAATGGCATTTTACCCTCCCCTGCCGACGAATATAATCGCCCTTAGTCCAAGCGAGACGAGATCTATGCTTCGTCAGCCGTTCGATCTTGAATGGCGCGAATCTCAATCATGAGTTCCCAGACCTTTTTCTGGGCCACCGCAAACGCCATCCAGTCGCATTTCCGCTCGGCGTCCCCGCCTCGGCCAAGCGAAGCCTGAGCTTCAAAAGCCTCTTTTGCCAAAGCGGCATATCGATCCGCTAGGACCGGGACCAGGTCGGAAGCAATTTCTCGCATTCCTCGCGCTTAATCGCACTTCGAGCTGCACACTATGTCAAATGACATGCAGACCATGGACAGGGGCTGCACGGAGGGCGGCATCTCCAAACAAAAAAGCCCCGCTGGCGCGAGCGAGACCGGGCCAGTCAGGGAGAAACGCCCAAGGAGGGCAGCCCTTGCGAGGACCAGGCGACTGCGGGCTGCTGGTGGCGGGTTAGCACAGCGATTTGCGCGCTGCCGGTCCGCAGTCGGCCCATCGTTCCTCTAGCATCGCGGTACGAGACGAGCCGACTTGACGCAGGAGCTTAGCTCCAGCCAAGTACGAAGTGCGGCCAAAATGTGGAGATCACGCGTGACAATTGTGGCTTTGGCAGTCGGGGGGATTGCTTTGTTAGCGCTGAGCACGTCAGCAAGCGCCATGCCGCGCGGCATGGGGTACAAATGTCAGGACCATTACGCTCGGTATGATATTCAGGCAGGCCCGAAAGCCTTCGCTTTGGGCAGGAACGGCGCATGTGCTTGGAAAGCGCGAGTGCGCTCTATTCGGGAAGCCGAGATGGAATCGATTGCAGGATGCCGGCGCCAGCGCGGAACTGACTGCCGCATCGTTGACTCATCGCTACTGAAATCCCTCCGACAGACTTCCCGTCGCTCCATGCCGAGCGACGGCGCAATGACGGAATCCTGATGACCGGCATTTCCTGCCAGATGGTCCCGAGCCCATGCGGCATGTAGTTAATGTGGCCGCCGATCAGAGTTTCCATTTTTCGGCGATTAACCAAGTTGCACCGGCAACACCCAGCATCCCTGCAGAAATCAGAAGCAGTTTGATCGCGGTTTCCACGATCAGCGTTCCATCGACAACGATCGTCCAAGCGATCGCGCTAAGATTGGCAAAGAAAAACCCGCCATCCATGCGGATAGCGGGCATGCATATTGGCGTTCAACACCAAGAACATTGGGGGGAGGCAGCCAAGAAGCACGCCACCGATCCAGATGAGAGACGACGCCCTCACAGTTCGATCTGGCGCTAGTTCGCGGTGAGGCTCGCCGCATCCCTTTTACTCCTTGATCTCTGTCAACGCATCTGACGCCAATTGGTTCCTGACGAAACAGCAATGTTGGCGGCAACCAGGGGCGGCTGCAACTTCCCTTTGCGGGCGCGAATGAAAGTGCGCTAAGGGGTCTACCAGTCGCCTTGCGCCTAATCACGTTCAGCGCCAGCATCCCAGCAGGCGCGCCAAAATCAATCGCAGGAAGCGTTCTGGTTGACCGGCAAGAGCAAGCTCGAGTTCACCTTACATTCCCATCGGAAAGCCCAACGGCTGGCTCGAATGGGGAGCCGTGCCAGAGGACGAGCCCTACGGCGATTTCATTCACCGAGCCGCGGCGAACGTACTCGCTCGCCCTGTTACGGTCGAGGATCTCAAAGACAATCTAAGCCGTACCCGGCTGGCCCAGCTGCCCTCAGATACGCGTGAAAGGTTGATCGCGAAATATGAAGGCGCTCTATCGACCCTGGGGGGATGAAGCCACTTAATCGTCCTGCGTCGGCCGGCCTGGATCGATCGGGCTCCACGACTCCGATGGCTTCCGTTCGCCCTTGGAGGCCTCCTCCCTCGAGGTTCGCACGCTCCCGCCTTTCGGTTTGGCTTCGGGAATGTCAGTTCCTGGCCGTGGGCGACTATCTGCGCTCCTGCGAGCTTGCCCGCCGGTCTTTTCAGATTCGATCGTTGTCTTGCCCATCGATGCCTCCCTCGTGCTCCAGACTGGGACCGGACGGTTACTCTCGAAGCTTGCCGAGGTTGCCCGGCAGTCCTGAAAACGGGAGGTCATCGGGACTGCGGTTCGTGCCCGGCTCGGGATTCTCTTCGGCGCCGTGACCTTCGGTCTTTCGACGCGCCTCCCAGTTTCGGATCGCTGAAACCAGCGCCGCGAGCTCATCAGCCGCCGGCGTGCCCTCAGCTGCGTCACTCAGCGCGTTGGCGCGGGCAGCTGCGGCAGCAAACTCTTCCTTGCTCTCGATTCGCATGTCAGAACCTCCGCGTCCTCCTCGCAACATCGGAGAACGGTGCAGGTTCCTTGCTCTCGAGCACTTGCCTTGAAAATCGGTCTGGAGCTCAATAGCCACATGCCAGAAAAGCCCGTTGTCGAAATCCCCGTCGTCAGCGTCTCAAAGATCACCGTCAGCGGTGACCCAGGCGAAGGGGCCTTGGTCAAATTTGAAACAGAAGCTGACGCGGACGTCGAACTAATCCTGTCGCCGGCGGCGCTCGCTCAGCTGGAAGCTCTGCTCGCTCGCGCCGCTCAGGAGCAATCCAAACATCACCCTCAACAGTGATCCGCCCGAACACCTGCAGCCGACGCCTTCAGCGACGCCATGGAGGACGCTACTCGGCATCGCGACGCCCGGTAAGTGTTCTCGCTAATTCGAAGAAGCCGCGCCAAGCTTCGTCTTCACTTTCGCCTGCACCTATAGTGCCGGCTTTGAACGCGTCCGGCGCGAGCTGGCCCAATCTAGCCCACGCAACCGGCATTGCTACTGGTGCACCCGGCCGCGCCCGCGTCGAATAGGGGGCGATCGCAGTCGCACCGCGGCCATTGCGGAGATAGTCGACGAAGATCCGACCCTTGCGCGCCTGTTTCGACAGGGTCGCCGTGTAGAGCTTCGGCTGCGCCTGCTCCATCGCCTTGGCGAAACCGCGGGCGAATGCCTTGATCTCGTCCCAGCCGGCCTTGGGCTTCAGCGGCATCACAACATGGAAACCCTTGCCGCCGGAGGTCTTGAGGAAGCTCGCAAAACCGAGCTCATCAAGGCGAGCGCGGACCGTCAGCGCCGCCGCGCGCACCCGCTCCATGGGCACGCCCTTGTCCGGGTCGAGGTCGAAGATCACCTGATCCGGGGTTTCGACGGCATCCACCTTCGCGTTCCAGAGATGGATCTCGACCGTGCCGAGCTGAACGAGCGCCGCAAGACCATCGAAATCGCGGATGAAGAGCAGCTCCTCGCCATCCTTGTCCTTCATCCGGGAGACGGATTTGTGCAGCCCGGCGCCGGCGTGCTTCTGGAAGAAGACCTGGCCGCCGATCCCGTCCGGCGCGCGCAGCAGACTCAGGGGTCGTTCGACGACGAAGGGCGCCATGCGCTCCCAGACACTGGCGTAGTAGTCGAGCAGGTTCTGCTTGGTGAAGCCGATATCGGGCCAGAGCGGCTTGTCGGGATTGCTCAACGTCACTGTGGTCTCCCGCCGGGATGCCCTCGGCGGCATCAGCTTTGCCGCTGATCGCGTCCTGCTCGCCGCAGCCTTGACCGGCTTCTCCTCGATCACTTCATCAGCCGGCTTGTCCTCGCGCAGGCCGAGGAAGGCCGAATGCCGCAGCGTCTTCGAGGCCGTCCAGGAGCCGAAGGCGATTTCGGCGACGAGTTCAGGCTTGACCCAGACGATACCACGCTCGCGCCCCGCCGCCCCCTCGAAAGGCGCGGTTTCAGCGGCGATCGCGTCGAGCCGCCGCTTCAGGTTTGCGGCCGATTTGCGGGTGAAGCCGGTGCCGACGCGGCCTGCCGGCTTCAGTTCCCCGCCTTCATGATAACCGAGGACGAGCGAGCCGAGCTGGTTGCGCGAGGCCTTGCACGGGACATAGCCGGCGATCACGAATTCCTGGCGCTGCGTGCATTTCGACTTGATCCAGTCGCGACCCCGGCCACTGCGATACGGCGCGTCGACCCGCTTCGAGATCACGCCTTCGAGCCCCATGCGGCAGGCATGGCGGAGCATGGTCTGGCCAGGCTCGACGAAGTGCTCGCTATAGCGCAGGGCGGCGTCGGGTTTCGTAGCCTGCAGCAGCTCCTCCAGCCTTTCCTTGCGCGCGAGCAGCGGTTCCGCCCGCAGATCCTCACCGTCGAGATGGAGCAGGTCGAAGGCATAGAAGACGAGGTCAGTGGCCTCGCCGTCCGATAGGGCCGCCTGCAACGCTGAAAATGAGGAGATGCCGTCCTTGCCCAGCGCCACGACTTCACCGTCGATCAGCGCAGTGTCGCAGGGAAGTGCCGCGAAGGCAGCGGCAATCTGGTCTCGGAAGCGATCGGTCCAGTCGAGGCCGGTACGAGTGTGCAGCCTGACCTTTCCCCCGGATATCCGCGCCTGCAGCCTGTAACCGTCGAACTTGACCTCGTGCAGCCAATGCTCGCCGGCTGGGGGCTTGTCCTCCAGGGTCGCGAGGCATGGCTCGACGAAGCGCGGCAGCGGCTCGGCTTCAATCTTGGCCGGGCGGCCGGATACCTTGGATCTTGCTGTGCTGGACTTGGTGCCTCGGGGCTTACGCCCTTTAGCGGGCTTCTCGTCGGTGGACCAGACGTCGCCTGCGGGATCGTCGCCAACCTCTTCGACGCTCTTGCCCGAAACCACCGAGTCCGGCGCGGTTTTGAGAATATCCTCATCATCACGGGCAAAATCGTCGTCGACCTTGATCAGCAGCCAGTTGTCGCGCTTCTCGCCACGGCGGGACTTCAGCCGCACCAGTTTCCAGCGGCCGCCGAGCTTGTGGCCTTCGAGCGTGAAGGCGAGATGGCCTTTCTCCATGCCGCCGGCGGGGTTGCCCTCGGGGATCCACTTGCCCTCGTCCCAGATGATGACCGAGCCGGCGCCGTATTCGCCCTCGGGAATCGTGCCCTCGAAGCCGCCATATTCGAGGGGGTGATCCTCGACATGGACCGCGAGACGCTTCTCGGCGGGGTCGAGGCTCGGGCCGCGCGTCACCGCCCAGGACCAGAGCACGCCGCCATGCTCGAGCCGGAGATCGTAATGCAGGCGGCGGGCAGCATGCTTGTGGACGACGAAGGCGCCGCCGGCCTGTTCCGCCCTGCTCCGGCGTTTCGCCGCGCCTTTCGGCTCCCGCGTCCGTGAAAAGTCGCGTTTCGAACGGTAGAGATCGAGATTGGCCATGGCGCCCTCCGTGGCGGGTCAGGCACTCTTCCTGGTCTTGGCAGCGGCAGGTTTCTTCGTCGGCTTGCCGGCCCCGGGCGAAGCCTTGCGCTGCGAAGAGCTCTTGCGCGGCGGCTCGCGCGGCGAGTCCTCCTCACCGAGGCTCTTCTTCAGCGCCTCGAACAGGTTGACGACATTGGTGGGACGCTCGGCCGGCTTCGCGACCGGCGGCTTCTTGCCCTTGCGCTTGGCCTCGATCAGCGCGAGCAGCGCCTCCTCGTAGTGATCCTCGAAGCCGCTCGGATCGAACTTCGCCTGCTTCTTGTCGATGATGTGGGTGGCGAGATCGACCAGTTCCGGATCGAGCTT
>NZ_JAFKFX010000016.1 GCF_017308075.1 Allobosea sp. | reverse complement strand
AAACGGCGCAAGCCAGCGCTCGAGGTCGGACTTCCAGCTCTCTTCCATGGCCGGCCCTCCATAAGCCGACCACCCATGAATCACGCAAACCGCGCCCCGGGAATCCCAAAAACGCCAGCCGTCCTAAAAATCTGCCAAAGTAGTGCTAGAGCCGTCCCGCAGACCTGGAAGCTTCGCTTGGCGAGATCGATCGTCAGAGCATGGACGTCGGACATGCGCTCCTCCTTCGAACGCGCCCCGATGGCGCTCGCTGGCACCTTACGATGCCGGACGGAGGGGGCATCCACCCCATCAGTTCAAGCCGTCATCAGGGATGGGACTGGACTTAGCGGGTGGCTTCGAGCATTGGTGTCGGTGTGAGCGGCGCCTGGCGCGCCAGATATCCTGAGGGTCCCTGCCGGCTGTAGCGCCAGGCAGGGTCGCGCTGGTGACGGGGCTGATCCCGTCTTGCCCCTCCAGGAGATCGCCAATGTCCCCGAAGCCCCGTGAGACCAAGAACCACGGCCGCAACACCCGCAAAGTGCTGGCCTCGAATCCTTCTGATTGCCGTGTGCCCGCCGACGACGCTTTAGACGCACCAGCTACGTCGGCAGCCAGCGAGGCGGCAGCTCATCCAGTCGACAATGCGCGCCTCCGACCGAAGGCGAATACCAAGCTCGGCATTGTGCTCGGGCTGCTCGAAGAGCCGGCGGGTGCCTCGCTTACCAAGCTTACCGAGGTGACTGGCTGGCTGCCACATACGACCCGGGCGGCGCTGACCGGTCTGCGCAAGCGAGGCTTCCAGATCGAGCTGCAGCGTGGCTCCGATGCGCCTAGCTCAGTCTACCGGAGCCGCGTCGATGCCGCGTAAGATCGCAGCGCAAGTGCACAGCAAGGGCGAGGCTCCTGATCGGAGCCTCGCACACGAACTCGCGGTGCTGCAGTCGGCGAGCATCGTGGAACTCCAGGCGCAGTTTCGACGGTTCTATCAGCGCCCTGGTCCCGAGAGCCTGTCGCGCGACCTGATCGCGCGTCTCCTTGCTCATCGCATCCAGGAGCGGCGGCTCGGCGCTCTCGATCGCGAGCTCCGCGTCAGGCTCGATCGCCTCGTCCAGGGACTGCCGCCGGGGCGTCGGCTGAAGTCTGGAACGGTGCTGGTCCGGGAGCACGAAGGTACGATGCACGAGGTCGTCATCGTGCCGGGTGGGTATCTCTGGAACGCCGAGACTTTCAAGAGCCTGTCGATCATCGCCAAGCGGATCACCGGGACCAGCTGGAACGGGCCACGCTTCTTCGGACTGCGATCGAACCGCTCCTCGGCCACGAAGGCAGACGCTCATGCGTGATGCTCCGATGAAACCTCAGCGCTGCGCGATCTATACGCGCAAATCGACCGAACATAACCTCGACCTGGCCTTCAACTCGCTGCACGCCCAGCGTGAGGCCTGCGAGGCTTATGTGAAGAGCCAGGCGCATGAGGGCTGGCGGCTGCTACCCGAATGCTACGACGATGGCGGCTTGTCAGGAGCTTCGCTGGTGCGCCCTGCCCTGCAACAGCTTCTCGACGCGGTAAAGCAAGGCGGCATCGACATCATCGTCGTCTACAAGGTCGATCGTCTGACCCGCTCGCTCGCCGATTTCGCCAAGCTGGTCGAACTCTTCGACGAGCATGGCGTCTCCTTCGTTTCGGTGACCCAGAGCTTCAACACGACAAGCTCGATGGGGCGGCTGACGCTCAACGTGCTGCTCTCCTTTGCCCAGTTCGAGCGCGAGGTCATCGGCGAGCGTGTGCGTGACAAGATCTCGGCATCCAAGCAGAAAGGTCTGTGGGTCGGCGGCCCCGTTCCCCTCGGCTATCGCAGTGAGAAAAAGCTGCTCCGCGTCGATGATGCTGAGGCCGCGCTCGTGCGCCGCATCTTTGAGCTCTATCGCGATCGCGGCTCGGTCCGCGCCGTGGTCGAGCAGCTCGCTGCCGATGGCGTGCGAACCCGCAAGGGCTTTCGCTTTGGGCCAGGTCCCATCGCCGCCATGCTGAAGAACCGCTTCTATCTCGGCGAGATCGTCTGGAAGGGACAGGTTCACAAGGGCGAGCACCCGGCGCTCGTCGAGCGCGAGCTGTTCGAAGCCGTGCAGTCACGCATCAAGGGTGCCGCCGTCAACCGACGCCGCATCGCCGGCAGCCGCGTCGCGATCCTCGCCGGGGTATTGTTTGACGATGCCGGCAACCGGATGAGCCCGAGCCATAGTTGCAAGAACGGTGTGCGCTATCGCTACTATGTTTCGCGAGCGCTGCTCCAGCACGATCGCGCCGGCGCCGGCTCGATCTCGCGCGTCTCGGCGCCGGAGATCGAGGCGGTGCTCCGGGAGGCGGTCGCCGATCAAGATGTCACCGACATAGACCGCGTTACGCTGCATCACGATAGGATAACGATCCTGATGCGACCGACGGACACCGCCCCTGAACCTGCGCCGTTCTCGGTCCCGTTCGCCTGGCAGTCCCAAGGGCGAAGGAAGGGCGTCGTCCATGAACCGGCGCAGCAGCAGCGTCTCGATCACAATGCGGCTGAAGCTTTGTTGATCGCCATCGCCAAGGCGCGTCGCTGGATGAACGAGCTCGTCGAGGGCAAAATGATCTCGACCGACGCCATCGCGCTTCGCGAGAACATGGGCGAGCGCAATGTTCGCAAGCTTCTGCCGCTCGCCTGTCTCTCGCCGAATGTGATCCGAGCCATCGCCGACGGTTCGGCGCCGGCAGATCTCACGATCCGGCAGCTCACAGCCGCACTGCCGCATACTTGGGCTCGGCAGGAGCAGAGGCTCCTGATCGGCTGAGCTCGCCAACACCAGCACCGATTGGGAAGCTCGTCGTGGTGATCTGCGGCGAGCTTTTTGTCGCGGGAGTAGCGCCAGGTCGAGGCACAGTCGAACCAGTCTACAGACGGTGCTGCCCGATGACCGCGGAATCACGGAAGTGGGGGACGCAGACCGGGGCGAGAATAGCCCCGCAAACCGCCGCCTCGCAGACCGTCACGGTCTCTGTGGGGCCGAGATCGCCGCTAACCCTCGACACTGTGGCAGAATTTTTGATACCGGGCGAAAGTCTCGGATCGCGAGACTAGGTGGCTGGGGCGGGAGGATTCGAACCTCCGAATGGCGGTACCAAAAACCGCTGCCTTACCACTTGGCGACGCCCCAATGCGGCTTGCCTTCTAGAGCGCAGCAGCGAAGCGCGCAATATCGGATCGGCGTCGATCACAAGATGTCTTGGCCCTGACAGGCGCCATCGCAGCTTTCTGCAGAAGTTTGCGTTTTCCTGTCGGTTGCCTGTTGCGCAGCATCAAGCGGCTGGCTATAAGCCGGCCACCAGTTGATCGGAGTGTGGCTCAGCCTGGTAGAGCACCTCGTTCGGGACGAGGGGGTCGCAGGTTCAAATCCTGCCACTCCGACCAAAATTTCCAGTTAAATCAACTGGTTAAGAGGGCGCCTCAGGGCGCCCTTTCTTTTTTTGCCGATCAGGCCAGCGAGCGAATGGCCGCCCGACAGATCGGCGGCCATTCGCTCGGGGCGCTCGCCGTCACCTCCCGTTCCGTGCCGGCCGCGTCGCCCCGGCGCCGTGCCCGAAAGCGACGCGATCAGCGATCACGAGGACGGATAGGATCGCGAGGGGCGAGTAGCCTGTGGGCACAGAAATCGGCCCGGCATTTCTCGACTGCAGATTGCGCCGGCTCCAGCACTTTCGCCCCTTGGCGCCCCCGACCGGCTTTCGCTAGGCTATGTCCCGGCAAGCGGAGCAGGGCCGGCAATGACGCGCATCGTTCGAATCGCTGCAATCCTCGGCCTGGCGCTTACGCTCGCCGGCTGCGACCGTTGCGGTAAGCTGCTGGAGCTCGACATGTTCCTCCAGCCGGTGAAGAAGGTCTGCACCGACAGCAAGCCCGGCGGCTGAGCTCGCCGACATCCCCTCGGCGAGGGTGCCGCCGATGCATGGCGCCCTGCGCCCCGGCGGCCGGACCTCCGAGCCTGCCGGTGGATGCCGATTGGCGATCTATCTCTTTGTGAAAGCGTCCGATTCGCCCGAAAAGCGGTTTCCACTTCTCGGCATGATGCTCTAGAACGGCCGCGCGCGGCACAGGCCGGCCGGCCCCGGATGCAGTCATGAACCAGAGCCGCGAACAGAGGACGGGCAACGAGATGGCCGAGCCGCTCACCTTCGACCGCGAGGCGCTGAGCTCTGGTACTGTGGTGCAGCTTTCGCCGCTGGTCCGCCGCATCGTCGCCGGCAATGGCGGGCCGATGACCTTCACCGGCACCTGCAGCTACATAATCGGCCACGGCAAGGTCGCGATCATCGACCCCGGCCCCGACGACCCCGCCCATGTCGCCAGCCTGCTCGCGGCAGTCGCGGGCGAGAGCGTCGAGCAGATCGTCATCACCCACACCCATCGCGACCATTCTCCGGCGAGCCGCGCCATCAAGGCCGCGACCGGCGCCGCGATCGTCGGTTGCAGCCCGCACCGCCCCGCCCGCGAGCTCGCGCTCGGCGAGATCAACCCGCTCGACGCCGCAGCCGACAGAGACTACGCGCCGGATCTGGTGATGGGCGATGGCGACGCCGTTTCCGGCCAGGGCTGGAGCCTGCGCGCGGTCGAGACGCCCGGCCACACCGCCAACCATCTCGCCTTCGCCCTCGACGAGGAGGAGACGCTGTTCTCCGGCGACCATGTCATGGCCTGGTCGACCTCGATCGTCGCGCCGCCCGACGGCTCGATGGTCGCCTATATGGCCTCGATCGAGAAGCTGCGCGGCGCGGACCATCGCCTCTACTGGCCGGGCCATGGCGGGCCGGTGCGCGAGCCGCAGCGTTTCCTGCGCGGGCTGGTGCAGCACCGGCGCCAGCGCGAAGCGGCGATTCTCAACCGGCTGCGGGCCGGCGACGAGACGATCTCGGCCATGGTGCCGATGATCTATCTGGATCTGGCACCGGCGCTGCATGGCGCCGCCTCGCTCTCGGTCCTCGCACAGCTCGAGGATCTGGTCGCGCGCGGCATCGTGCTCTGCGACGACGCCCTGCCCGCGCTGGCGAGCCGCTACCAATTGGCTTGAGAGCGGAGCCTCAGCGCAACTCCACCAGCAGCTTCACCTCCTCCTCGAAGGCGGCGATGCGCCTGGCATTGCCGCCGAAATCGAAACCGCCGAGCCGCGAGGCTGAACGGATGTCGATCCGGCTGCCATCGGCGCGCGGCCGGATCCGGATGGTGATATCATCGACCAGGCGCAGCACGCGCGAATGCGCCACCGCATCGAGCCGCCCCGCGCCGCTGCGCCCACCCGGCGCCGCGCCCTCCAGCACCCGCCAGCCGAGATTGACGGAGGCTTTGCGGGCGATGTCATAGGCGACCTCGGCCGGCAGCTCGAGCACGATCGGCAAAGCGCGCGGATAGCCTTGGCGCTGCGCCTTGCGCCGCTCGGCCGGCACGTCCGGCGGCACCAGCCCCTGGCGTGCCGCGAGCGCGACGCGCGAGCGGCTGAAGGCCGGCGGCTCCTCGATATCGGTCGAGACGTCGCTGAGCAGCGGCAGGGTCGCGAGCTGGAATCCGGCATAGGCCACCGGCAGCAGCAGGAGCAGGCTGAGCATGAAGGCGAAGGCGGCGATGCCGATGCCGCGATGCCCGTCCTGCCAGATCCGCACGAAGGCGGCGAGCGACAGCAGCAGGGCCAGCAGGACGAAGACATAGGCTCCGGCGATCGGCGCCAGCCTTTCCACCGAAGGCTGCCCGAAGCGGAAGATCAGCACCGCGAGCACGACGACCGTCAGACCGAACAGAGCCAGCCGGCGGCTCCAGATCGCCGCACGCGAAACCGGTTCCTCGAAGACGAGACGGCGGTGCATGCCTCTTAGGTGGCCGAGCGCCGCGCGGAAGGCAAGCGGGCGATTTCGGCACCGCTTCCTGGTGGCTCATCCCGGCCGGCGCCGCGAGGCGGCGCAGAGCCGGGATCCCAGCCTGAACTTCGCCGGAACAGGCTCCGGCATGGATCCTGGGTCGGGCTGCGCTCGCCCGGGATGACCGGAAAAAGCCCGGGCGACGCGCTCAGTCGATGGCGCGGACCGCCCCCTTCGCCGCGCTGGTCGCCAGCGCCGCATAGGCCTTCAGCGCGGTCGAGATCTTGCGCTTGCGCGGCGCCGCCGGCTTCCAGGCATCCCTGCCCTTGGCCTCCATCGCGGCACGGCGGCGCGCCAGCTCCTCGTCGGAGATCTTCAGGTTGATGCTGCGGTTCGGGATGTCGATCTCGATGACGTCGCCGCCCTCGACCAGGCCGATCGCGCCCCCTTCCGCCGCTTCCGGCGAGACATGGCCGATGGAGAGGCCGGAGGAGCCGCCCGAGAAGCGCCCGTCGGTGACCAGAGCGCAGGCCTTTCCGAGCCCTTTCGACTTCAGATAGCTCGTCGGATAGAGCATTTCCTGCATGCCCGGCCCGCCGCGCGGCCCCTCATAGCGGATCAGCACGATCTCGCCGGGTTTGACCTTGTTGTTGAGGATGCCCTCGACCGCCGCATCCTGGCTCTCGAAGATCACCGCGGCGCCCGAGAAAGTCAGGATCGAGGCGTCGACGCCCGCCGTCTTCACGATGCAGCCATCGAGCGCGATGTTGCCGTAGAGCACGGCAAGACCGCCATCCTGCGAATGGGCATGCGCCTTGTCGCGGATAACGCCGCCTTCGCGGTCGAGATCGAGTTCGGCATAACGCCGGTCCTGGCTGAAGGCGGTCTGCGTCGGCACGCCGCCCGGCGCGGCGCTGTAGAAGCTCTTCACCGCCTCGCTGGCGGTCTGCCTGATGTCCCAGCGCTCGAGCGCCTCGGCCATCGTCGCGGCATGCACGGTCGGCAGCGAGGTGTCGATCAGCCCGGCGCGATCGAGCTCGCCGAGGATCGCCATGATGCCGCCGGCGCGGTGCACGTCCTCCATATGGACATTGGCGACCGAGGGCGCGACCTTGCAGAGCACCGGGACATTGCGCGACAGCCGGTCGATATCGGCCATGGTGAAGTCGATCTCGGCCTCATGCGCCGCTGCCAGCAGGTGCAGCACCGTGTTGGTCGAGCCACCCATCGAGATGTCGAGCGTCATCGCGTTCTCGAAGGCCTTGAAGCTCGCGACATTGCGCGGCAGCACCGAGGCGTCGTCCTGCTCGTACCAGCGCTTGGCGATGTCGACGATCAGATGGCCGGCCTCGACGAAGAGGCGCTTGCGGTCGGCATGGGTCGCCAGCGTCGAGCCATTGCCCGGGAGTGCGAGGCCGAGCGCCTCGGTCAGGCAGTTCATCGAATTCGCGGTGAACATGCCCGAGCAGGAGCCGCAGGTCGGGCAGGCCGAGCGCTCGATCACCTCGACTTCGCTGTCGCTGAGGTTGCTGTCGGCGGCCGCGACCATGGCATCGACCAGATCGACCTTCTTCAGCACGCCCTCGGCGATGAACTTGCCGGCCTCCATCGGGCCGCCCGAGACGAAGACGGTCGGGATGTTGAGGCGCATCGCCGCCATCAGCATGCCTGGCGTGATCTTGTCGCAGTTCGAGATGCAGACCATGGCGTCGGCACAATGGGCGTTGACCATGTACTCGACGCTGTCGGCGATCAGCTCACGCGAGGGCAGCGAATAGAGCATGCCGTCATGGCCCATGGCGATGCCATCATCGACCGCGATGGTATTGAATTCCTTGGCGACGCCACCGGCCTTCTCGATCTCGCGCGCGACGAGCTGGCCGAGATCTTTCAGATGCACATGGCCCGGCACGAACTGGGTGAACGAGTTCACCACCGCGATGATCGGCTTGCCGAAATCCGAATCCTTCATGCCGGTGGCGCGCCAGAGCCCACGGGCGCCGGCCATGTTGCGGCCATGGGTGGTGGTGGCGGATCTCAACCTCGGCATGCTTGACCTCTTCGCCCATACGCTCAAACAGAGAGTTTGGGACTAAGGCTAGCGACCGCGCCTGACCAGCCAAAATTGAATTATTCGATTTTGACCATCGGCGCGGTCCATGCTGCGGGCGCGAAGCAGGATGAGGGCTGGAAAAGGGAATGGTGTGACGGCGCTCCGCAACATCGACATCGACCTGCTGCGCTCCTTCGTCACCATCGCCGAATTGCGCTCCTTCACCCGTGCCGCCGCCGCCCTGTCACGGACGCAGTCGACCATCTCGACGCAAGTGCGCCGGCTCGAGGAGATCGCCGGCCAGACCCTGCTGCGGCGCTCGCCGCAGGAGGTGCTGCTGACCCGCGCCGGCGAGGATTTCCTCGGCTATGCCCGCCGCATCGTCGCACTGCATGACGAGGCGCTCGACGTGGTCAGGGCACAGGGCGTGTCGGGACGCGTCCGTCTTGCCGTGATGGACGACTACGCCACCATCGTCCTGCCCGAAACCCTCGCCCGCTTCGCCCGCTCGCATACGGAGGTCGAGCTCGAGGTCACCACCGGCTTCACCCGCGATCTGATGAATGCGCTTGGCGAGGAGTTCGACCTCGTACTCGCCACCCAGCGCGCCGGCGACGGGCGCGGCGAGGTGCTGCGCACCGAGCGCACCGCCTGGGCGGCCTCCGACCGGCATGATCTCTCGCTCGCCGGCCCGCTGCCGCTCGCCTTGTTGAAGGCGCCGAACATGTATCGCGAATGGGCGCTGGAGGCGCTGAACGAGGCCGGGCTCGGCTGGCGCATCCTGTTCTCCAGCTCCAGCATCGGCGCCGTCGAGGCGATGGCGGCGGCTGGCGCCGCGCTGACCGTGGTCAAGGCCGGCACCGCACGGCCCGGCCTGCGCCTGCTCGGCACCGAGCACGGGCTTCCCGCCCTGCCCGCTTCCGAGATCGCGCTGCATCTCGCCCCGGGACGCCCCGGCGCCGCGGCTCGCGCGCTCAGCAGCTTCCTCGCCGAGGCGCTGCGGGAAGGCCGCGAGAGCTAGCCCTCGCGCTCGGGCAGGCTTTCCACCAGGATTTCGCGTTTACCTGCGTGGTTTGCGGGGCCGACGATGCCCTCGTTCTCCATGCGCTCCATGATCGAGGCCGCGCGGTTGTAGCCGATCTGCAGGCGGCGCTGGATGTAGGAGGTCGAGGCCTTCTTGTCGCGCAGCACGACGGCGACCGCCTGGTCGTATGGATCCTCGCTCTCGGCCTGGCCCATGCCGGTCTTGTCGAAGACGGCGCCGTCCTCCTCGGCCCCGGCACCCTCCTCCTCCTCGGCGAGGACGGCGTCGAGATAGTCCGGGCGGCCTTGCGTCTTCAGATGCGCGACCACCTTCTCGACCTCGGCATCCGAGACGAAGGGGCCGTGCACGCGGGTGATCCGCCCGCCGCCGGCCATGTAGAGCATGTCGCCCTGGCCGAGCAGCTGCTCGGCGCCCATCTCGCCCAAAATGGTGCGGCTATCGATCTTCGAGGTGACCTGGAAGGAGATCCTCGTCGGGAAGTTCGCCTTGATCGTGCCGGTGATGACGTCGACCGAGGGACGCTGCGTCGCCAGCACGACATGGATGCCGGCCGCGCGCGCCATCTGGGCGAGGCGCTGGATCGTGCCCTCGATCTCCTTGCCGGCGACCATCATCAGATCGGCCATCTCGTCGACGATCACCACGATATAGGGCAAGGGCTCGAGCGCCATCGCCTCTTCCTCGTAGATCGCCTCGCCGGTATGGCGGTCGAAGCCGGTCTGCACCGTACGGGTGATCACCTCTCCGGCCGCGGCTGCCTCCGCCACGCGGACATTGAAGCCGTCGATGTTGCGCACACCGAGCTTCGACATCTTCTTGTAGCGCTCCTCCATCTCGCGCACCGCCCATTTCAGGGCGACCACCGCCTTCTTCGGGTC
>NZ_JAFKFX010000015.1 GCF_017308075.1 Allobosea sp. | reverse complement strand
TGAAACCGGCGAGATCATCGCCTGATCAATCCCGGCAGCGGATATGGCAAGGGCCCCGATCGGGGCCCTTGCCATATCCGCCGCTCCACGACGCCAGTGGCCTACTTTTGCTCCGCCACCCTGGCCTGGAATCCGACCGCCGTTGACACCCGCTCAAACGCATTCGCTCCACACTCTGCGCCGTGCCGGCGCGTTCGCCCGGCATTACAGCGTGGAGGTGGTGGAATGTCCTTTCCTCAGACGGGCAACATCTTGCCCAGGCGTCGTGCGCCGTCATTCGCCCGCTTGGTGGCGACAGCCCTACGGACTTCGCTCAAGGGGCAGTCGTCCAAGATCAAAACGGTGGCGCTCTGGACTGGTGCGAACGACCGAACTGTGAAGAACTGGCTCTCCGGCGAGCGCGCTCCCAGTGGCGATCACTTCCTGGGACTGGCTGCGAATTGCCCTGCGGTTCTTGCGGCTTTCCTGGCGGCCATACACCGGAGCGACTGCTTGGTCATGGCTGACATCGAGGAAGCACGCGCAAAGGTCGCCGCAGCGTTGGTCGCGCTGGAAGCTGTTCGAGCCGTCCAGTTGGAACGAGGGGACAGCGGCCCGCAGCGAGCATTCGTCGAATAGCGCAGGCGGCTCCAGGTGCTGTGAGCTTATCTGTCCAGGCCGAGTCGAAGCTGACGATCGTCAGGAGCAGGAGGTCATTGGGGGTAGTTCAACGAGCTTGTGTTCGGCGTGCCGCGCTCGAGTGATCCAGGTTTGCCGCGCGGTGCAGTAGGGCTCCCCAACGTCGCCAGCCAGTCATGTGCTCCCGCAATCCGAATCCGCTGCAGCCGGTGCAACACGTCGTGATCAAAGGTTTCGGCGCGACAGCGAGAGCGTGCGTCGGCGCAGATGCGATCAAACAGGTGGGCGGTAACAAACGTATCTGCGCTCGCCCTATGCAGGCGACCAGGCGACGCGATGCCCATCTCGTCGATAAGGCCACCTAGTCGATAACTTTTCCGGCCTGGAAATATGCGCCGAGCCAACAGCAAAGTGCAGAAAGCGCGAACAGGCTGCCCATCGAGAAACGCGCTCGCCTCGTGTTCGTAAAATCGCCGATCAAAGCCGGCGTTGTGACAAACGATCGGCGATGATCCGATGAAAGACGTCAATTGATGCATGGCTACGGACGAGGTCGGTGCGCCGCTTAGCATCGCAGTGGTTATGCCGGTGATCTGCGTTATCTCGGCCGGCACGCGGACGCCTGGATCGACGAAGGTAAGAAATTCGTGGCCTGCGCGGCCATCCACCACTTCGCGAGCTGACACCTCAATCACCCGCGCGCCCATCGCGGGGCTGAGGCCGGTCGTCTCGAAATCCAGCACGACAAAGCGTCCGCTTGGAATGCTATTCAAGGTTGGACCCTCCGCGCCTATGTCGTCGATTCGGAAGCAAGGATATCATTTCGCGATGAGCGACCACGACATGGCCTCGGTGCTTTTGCAAACGATCAAGCTCGTCGAACATGGGACCTCGAAAACGAATACCGGACCCAGTCAGTTTGTAGTTTCCTCGACGTCGCTGCCGCGCGCAAGTTGAGCCAGGCGAGGTCGTAAGCTGTTCACGAGGCTGTTTGCAGCTCCGGCAAGCCATTGAATGTCTGCCGCTGTGTCACGCGGTCCGTCGCTGACACTCTTTACGATCAGTTTCGCCTGGAATGGGTCGTCCCGCTCTTCGCGGAAAGCTATGTTCAAGCCGGTCTCGGACAGGATTGCGCCTGCTTCGTCGGACAGCGCTGAAAATATGGATGCGCCCTCCGAGCCAGAAAGTGGCAGGAAGATCCCGATCTCGGCGGGGCCTTTACCCCAACGGTATGCGGTGAGCCACAAGCCCGCTGGTAGACTGAACCGGATCCAGTTGTCGCCGCCGTGCCGCGGCGGTGGCTGGTCCGGGTGATCGAGACGCACGCTGTCGATGACGGCCTGCCAGAACACACGGTTGGCAGCGCGCTGGCCCACCTGGTCAGTTCGCACAACTTCGCGGGTTTCGGCGCCGATGTCCCCAGCCTGCTCTAGCGCGAGTTGGACGGGTGCGCCGGCTTGATCGACGACCAGGCGCTGCTTCACGATCTCGGTTCTCAACGGGAGTTGTGGCAGCACCACGAGGTTGCCGGCAGCACCCTTCCATACCTGCAGTTCAACAAGGGAAAGTCTGCTGAACGCTGCCAGCGTCTCGTTGATGTAGGCGCCGATCGCATGAAGATCCGAGCGGATCCCGTCGCCGACGATAACCAGGTGAAAGTCTCCGAACTCAAGTGACCGGGAAACCGCATCGACGAAGGCGGCTTCGTCGAGAACCGTCCCATGGCTGCGAGCGTGCTCGTAGAGGGGATTGGCGCCTCGGCCAGGCGAGAATGCTTTCAATTTCGCCGTGAGATCCGCGTAGCCTAGCCCCTTCAGGAGCGCAGCGTATTCGATGATCTGTGCAACGACCTCTCGCCGAGCTTGCGGATTCCGCCACATCTTGCATTCCACCAGCACCAGTCGGCCGGCACGGGTGACGCCCAGACAGTCGAGATAGACAGGTCCACCGGAACGAGACAGCGCGAACTCGCGAGCTATCGGGATCATCGGCCCTGCGCCGGGCTCAATGCGATCGAGGGGGATCAGATCTGGGTGCTCGTGGACGTGGTCCTGGATCCAGCGTTCGCTGAAACCGCCATCGGTTCCCAGACTAACTCGCTCCAGACGGGACAGAGTGCCGTCCGGTCCAACTTCGATAGCGCTCACGTGATCTCACCCCGCTCCCTGCCTGTTTCAGGTGACCAGGTGCCCAGGTCAAGCGGCGTCAGTGGCGATCTCGCAGACGCGGCAACGAACAGATGCGGCGAGGTCGTGCCGCATCCAGACGTCGGCGCACCGGATCGGCATCGGAGGAGGCCAAGATCTTGTAGACAAAGGGTTTTCTGGGGCGTTGGCCGAAGCGATTCCCAGCTTCGGAGGGCAACGCTCTATCCAGCTGAGCTACGGGCGCAATCCGTGGAAGGTGGATAGCCGATCGCGGCCGCTTCGGCAACGAGGGATTTTGCGATTGAGCAGAGCCCGAAGCGGCAAAGGTCACTCGTTCGAAACCTGTCGGGCGCGCCATGGTTGTGGCGCGCCGGTGGCTGTAGCGCAAACCGCGAGCAGTCTTGCGCGGGGCGATCGTCGCCGGAAGAGCGCCAGCCGCGGCTTTTTATAACATCAGACCGAAAAGTGGAATCCACTTTTCAGAAAACTCCGATAGGATAACAATGAGATAGGTCACTGTGACCGCATCCGAACGGATGCGCGGCGATCTAGCCGAGCAGAACCGGAAGCGGGACCACCTCCACTCCCGCCTCTGCGAGTCGCGACCGCACCACCCGCATCACGTCGACCGCCGTCGGCTCGTCCCCATGTATGCAGAAGGTGTGGATCTCCGCCGGGATGCGTTTCCCCGAGGTGCTGATCAGCGCCTTGTTCTGGATGATGTCGAGAACTTGCCGCGCGGCCTGCTCGGGGTCGCGGATCACGGCATCCTCGCGCTCGCGCGAGGCCATCATGCCGTTGTCGTCGTAGACCCGGTCGACATAGGCCTCGTTCGCGACTCTCAGCCCGAGTTGCTGGGCGGCCAGCGTCATCTGGGAGCCTGCATTTGCGACATAGATGAGCTCGCGGTCCGCGGCCTTGATGCCGCGGCCAATGGCGAGCGCATAGTCCAGGTCGCCATGCGCCATGTTGTTCAATGCGCCGTGAGGCTTGACATGCGTGACCTTCGCCCCCTGCGCGAGCGCGAGCGCGAGCAGGGCGCCGATCTGGTAGGTGACCAAGTATTCGAGATCCTGCGGGCGCATACGGATCTGGCGCCGGCCAAAGCCCCAGATGTCGTTGAAGCCGGGATGGGCGCCGATCGAGACGCCGTGGTCGAGGGCGAGTTTCACCGTCCTGACCATGATCGTCGGGTCGCCGGCATGCATGCCGCAGGCAACATTGGCCGAGCCGATGAGCGGCATCAGCGCGGCGTCGTTGCCGATCGAATACTTGCCGTAGCCCTCGCCGATATCGGCGTTGATGTTGATCTTCACGTGATGTCTCCGGTCGTCGGGGCACGATCGCGTGCCCGCATGGAAAGCAGACCGCCGATGAGCGCGGTTGCGAGGATCGCCAATGCGATTGGATGGGACAGCAGGGCGGCCGGGTCGCGATCGGTGATGATCAGCGCCTGTCGCAATGACAGCTCGAACTGGGGGCCGATGACGAAACCGATCAGGAAGGTGACGCGGGAATAGTCGAAACGGTGCATCAGATAGCCGAGCACCGCGAAGCCGATCATGACCTGCACCGCGAAGAGCGAGCGGCTCTCCAGATAGGAGCCGACGACGCACAGCATGACGACCACGGGAATGATGATGATCGCCGGCACCCGGGTGAGCTGCGCGAAGGCGACGAGGCCGACCCTGCCGACAATCAGCATCAGCACGGCCGCGACGAGCATCGTGCCATAGATCCCGTAGACCAGCCGGGCATGCTCCTCGAACAGCCGCGGGCCGGGCACGACGCCGTGGATCGTCAAGGCCGCGATCAGGATGGCCGCCGACACGCTGCCCGGGAGTCCGAGCGCGAAGAGCGGGATGAAGCTGGCGGGGACGACGGCGTTGTCCGCGGTCTCGGCGGCGGCCACGCCTTTCAGCTCGCCCTCGCCATAGCGCTCGCCCGGGCGGGCAAAGCGCTTGGCGATACCGTAGGAGGCGAAGGACGCGACGCTCGGGCCGAGCCCCGGGATGATGCCGATCACGGTACCGACCAGGCTCGATCGCAGGAAGGTCGGAAGCACGTGGCGGAATTCCGGCCAGCCGAAACGGTCGTCCTTCCCGCTGGTGACGACCGGCGTGGGGTCGCTACCGCGACGCCCGAGCAGTTCCTCGGCCTGGATCACCATCTCGGTCAGCGCGAGCATGCCGACGGTGACCGCCAGGAGCGGGACACCATCCATCAGGTCGACCTGATCGAAGGTCATTCGCGGCGTGCCGCTCTCGATGTCGAGACCGATGGTCGCGACCAGCATGCCGAAGATTCCGGCGATCAGCCCGCGCAGGAGAGACGAGCCCGACAGCGCGGCGATGAAAGTGAGCGCCAGCATCATCAGCGCCGTCATTTCGACCGGGCCGATCTTCAACGCGAAGCGTGCGAGCGGCAGCGCCAGCAGGATCAAGGCGAGCGTGCCGACGACGTCGCCGATAACGGAGCCGTACAGCGCCGTCTGCAGCGCCTGACGCGCCTTGCCGGAGCGTGCGAGCGGATAACCGTCGAGGCAGGTGACCGCCGCATTCGGTTCGCCGGGCACGTTGATCAGCACTGCGGTAGTCGCGCCTCCCGCACCGCTCGCCTTCGCGATGCCGATGAGGAAGCCGACGGCGCTGACCGGGCTCATATAGTAGCTGAGCGGGATGGCGATCGCGAGCGCCGCAGGGCGGTTGAGGCCGGGCAGGACGCCGATCACATAGCCCAGCAGGACACCGATCAGCACGAAGGCGATTGTATCGGGCGAGAGAGCGTCGCCGAATCCCAGAAGCGCGTCTTGCATGGAGCCTCAGCCGAAAGCGAGCCAGAGCGTGGCGCCGCAGATGATCGCGGTCCCCAGGACCGGAAGGGCGCGGCGTTCTCCCAGGATCACCATGCCGGCGGCGCTGGTCACGGCACCGGCGGGCACGATGCCGCCGAAGCGGAGGATCAGCGCCCCCAGGACCGCGAGCCCGATAATCCGGCCGAGCGCGCCGATCCCGGTCGGGTAAGCGGGTTCGGCGCGGCGCGAGACGAGCCGCCGCCCGCCATCGAGGACGAGCAGGGCGAGGAGGGCCGCGGTCAGAGCCGTGGGCAGGAAGGCCGGCGAGAGCCCGAAGCCGCCCTCGCTGGTCTGGGCCGGGATAATCCAGACCAGCAGGGCGACGCAGAAGCCCGCAAGCAACAGCGTCTCCGCGATCAGAGATATACGCGAGCGCATGCGGCGGTGCCCCTCTACCGTCCGCTCTTACTTCGAGGCCTCGATGAGCTTCTTGAAGCCCTCGCTCTGGCCCGCGATCGTCTTGGCGAGCGCCTCGCCGGTCGCGACGAACGGATTGAGGCTGCGCTTTTCCATCAGATCGACGATGGAGGGATCGGCCGCAGCGGCGGCGAACGCATCGTAGAGCGTCTTGGCGACGTCGGCCGGCAATCCCTTGGGCGCGACGAAGAGGATCAGGTTCACGCTCGACAGGCCGTAGCCCAGCTCCTTCAGCGTCGGCACGTTAGGCAGACCCTTCAGTCGCTGCTCGCCGAGCACCGCGAGAACGGAGAGCTCCCCGCTCTTGGCCTGCGGATAATAGGCGCCGGAAGAGTAGCCCAGCGGCGTATGGCCGCCGATGACCTGCGTCACGACCTCGGCGCCGCTGCGGGTCGGAACCGGCACGAACTGGACGCCGGTCTGCTTGCCGAGGGCGGCGGTGATCATGCGATCGAGGGAGGTGCTCGACGCATAGGTCGTCTTCCCGGCGCCCTTGCTGGCGTCGATCGCGTCCTTGAGGGTCTTCCAGCCGCTCTTGGGCAGCGCGATGAAGGCTTCCGGGAATTCGCCGGTCGCCGCGACATAGGTGAAATCGTCGAGCCCGAAGGCCAGCTTGGTGACCTGCGGATCGAGGGTGATCGTCGTCGAGGTCGTCGCCACGATGTTGTAGCCGTCAGCCGGCTGCTTGCTCAGCGCCGTGACCGCAACTGCTCCGCCTGCCCCGGCCTTGTTCTCGATCACGACCGGCTGGCCGAGCTTCTTCGACACCAGTTCTGCGACGGCACGCGCCACCACGTCGGTGGTGCCGCCGGCTCCGAATCCGACCGTGACCGTGACGGGCTTCTCCGGCCAGGCGGCCAGGGCGGAGGTCTGCATCAGGCCGAGAATCGCGGCCCCTGCAATGGCCAGTCGCATACGCATGTTGATCTCCCGATACCCTGTTCGACGTCCAAATCCCCTGACCGTTTGCCGGCCATGAACCTATTGCGCAACGACAGCGATCCAGTGTCCAATGCAAACTTGAATGCTCTCCTCATGCGAAACGTGCATAAGCTTTGATAGATCTGAAAAAGCTGCATTTCTTTGTCGCTATCGCCGAGGGCATGCACCTCTCGAGGGCGGCGGAGGCGCTGAACATCAGCCAATCCGCACTTTCCCGGCAAATCCAGTCCCTTGAAGACGAGCTCGGCTTTCGCCTGTTCGACAGGATCGGCAAGCGTCTGAGCTTGACTGCTGAGGGAGAGGACCTCCTACCGCGCGCAGCCCGATTGATCGAGCAGGCCAACGCGCTTTCGGTCCGGGGCAAATCCATAGTGAACGGCGAGGTCGGACATCTTCGCGTCGGTGCCACCGCTCAGACGATCGCATCCCTCATCGCGCCGGCGCTGACGGGCTTCCGGGCGGAAAACCCCGGCATCGAGATCACTCTGGCCGAGGGGCCGAACCGATCCCTGATCGAAATGGTCGAGCGCGGCACCGTCCACATGGCCATTGCCACCCCCAGTGATCCGGCGGATTTCGGCTCCGCTCCTCTCTTCGTCGCACGGTTGCTCGCATATCTACCGCCGAAGGATTCGCGCCGGGAGCAAGCGCAGCTTCCGTTGGAAGCTCTCGCCGATGCCCCCGTTCTGCTTCTCCGCAGGGGCTTCATGACCCGGGATCTCGTCGATGAAAGTTTCCGGAAGGCCGGAATCCGGCCGCGCATCGTCTTGGAAAGCGACAGCCCTCACGCTCTCGTGGCGATGGTCGCGCAGGGACACGGCATAGCCATGCTGTCGTCGGCGGCCTCAAAGGGTATTCACAATTTCAATCCGGTCCCTTTGACGCTGTCTGGTGCCGCAATCAGCCGCCAGGTTTCCGCAATCTGGAACCCGACGCGCCATCGGCCGGCAGCCTTGCCGCGGCTGGTGCGAACTCTTGCAGCGATGGCGCATACCTGGCCGACCGCTGGCCGTGGATGATCGCTTCTTCGCGCGATCGTCGGCCGGTTGCACGGTCGGCTCAGTGCGGATGCTGCATAGAGAGCGCTCAGATGCTCACTGGCGAGTTCCAGCGCACTGATCGGGCTTGAGATTTGAAGGCGGTTGAACGCCTATCACTACTTCGGCAGATTTTTGAGCGGCGCGGGTTTTCGGGATTTCCGCGGCGGGGTTTGCGTGATTCATGGATGGCCGGCTTTCTGGAGGGCCGGCCATGGACGAGAACTGGAAGTCCGATCTTGAGGGCTGGCTTGCGCCCTTTCTCGGCGCACTGAGGCGCAAGGTGCGGGCGCGGATCTGTCCGGCCTATGTGGCGGGGCTGATCGGAGCCGGCGATCGCAAGAGCATCCAGCCGATGGCGGCGCGCGACGGTGGCGTCGGTTACGACCAGCTTCATCACTTTATCGCCGGCGGTGTTTGGGACGTGGTGCCGTTGGAGAAGGCCCTGCTCGCCGAGGCCTGGCTGATCGTTGACGATACGGCCCTCCCTAAGAAGGGCGAGCGCTCGGTCGGTGTCGCGCTGCAATACGCCTCGACCCTGGGCAAGCGCGAACTGCCAGACATTGGTGTCGCTGACGCTGGCTTCCAGCGAGGTGCCGATCATGGTGGGGTTCCGGCTGTTCCTGCCCGAGCGCTGGACGAGCGATCCCACACGACTGGCCCGGACCGGCATGCCGGACGGTCATGGAGACTATCGGACCAAGCCCGAGATCGCGCTCGCCGAGATCGATCGGGCGCGCACGGCCGGCCTGCGCTTTGGCTGTGCGCTGGCGGATGCCGATTATGGCCTCTCCGCGCCGTTCCGGCAGGTCTGAGCGAGCGTGGCCTCACCTGAGCCGTCGGCATAGGAGCGTGCCAGAAGGTCTATCCGGTCGACGCGGCTCTGGATCTGCGTCGCGACGGCGCTGCTGACATTTTCGGTCGTCAGCACGTTCATCTACAGCATGGCCCTTTTCGCGCCGGCGGTGCTGGTTCTCGCCGCGATTTCGCTCGGCATCGGCGGCTTGGCGCCGGGAGCGCTCTATGCGAGTGCGCCCCATACTTCGCCGGCCCCCGCCAATCTTCCGACGATGATCGGCTTGCTTCAGCAAGCGAGCAATCTGGGCCAATTCGCCGGGCCGATGATGCTGGGAGCGCTCGCAGCGCATTACGGCTGGCCAGCCGTGGCGTTCGCGGCGGTGCCGGTCGCCCCCGCCGGGGCCATGGCGTGCCTGTTGCTGCGCGGCGCGGACAACCAATAGCCGATCCACGCCGCCGCCAGGGCAGGGCCTACGAACCGAAGCCATCCGCCCTCAGGCGGACCTCGTGCCAATCGCCGTCCTGCTGGCGGATGAGCGCGCGGTATTGCCGTGGCGGCAAGTCGAAGCGCGCGCGGAACGCCCGGCTGAACTGGCTCAAGCCGCCAAAGCCGCAGCGTTTGGCGACGTCCGCCAGCGAGTACTCGTCCCGGTTGTCGGCCAGCAGGAGACGCAGGGCCTGGTCGAGCCGGCGCTGCAACAGCACGGCGCGAATGCCGCCTTCCGCCGCCAGGAGCCGGTAGAGCGATGCCCGCGAGAGATGCACCGCATCGGCGATCTCATCGGGTCCGAGCTGCGCGTTCGCAAGATGCGCGTCGATATAGTCGAGCGCCGCCTTTCTCCGCGATTTCACATGCTCCGCTTCGTCGCTCGCCAGCCTTGCGCGGGCACAGGCGGTCGTCAGTGCCACGATGCCCTCGATGGCCGCCTCGGCTTCGCTTACCGTGAGGGTACCGGCCTGCGCGTAGAGTTCCTGCATCGCTGCGCCGATCAGCCGCGCGGCGCCGCTTCCGCGCCGAAAGACCAGGCCGTGCGGCTCCATGGCCAGCAGCGCCGCCGGCACGCTGTCGCGCGCGAGGACGAGGATCAGGTTCTCATAGTCGCTCGTCACGCTGTGGAATGGCTGGGCATAGTCGACAATTTGCACATCGCCCGCCTCGACCCGTCCGCGCTGCCCGGCCCAGTCATTGTCACAGGATCCTTCGAGCTCGAGATAGATCAGCAACTGATCGGGGCTGCGCGCGACCAGCGCGGGCCCCCGCGTCATGATGAACGCCGTACCCTGCGAGCGCACCAGCAGCGCGCGGGGCAAAGGATAGGTGCGGCTGGAGAGGGTGAAGCGAGCTTGCTCGGACGGATTCGGCAGCGACAATGTGTAGATGTGCGCGACGGTGCCACGAAACCTCTGCCAGAACTGCGGTCCGAATTCGCCCTGGGGATTGCCGTCGAACGCTTGCAGCGTGGGCGAGGAGCCGCCCTCTTCCCTGTCAGCCACGGGCCGCCTGGCAGGGGCATTCAATGCCGGATCGTCGGCGGGGATCTCTGCCATCGCACTTCCCTCCCACGCATGACACGACCCGGATGAGCTTGGTGCAGGCGAACAATTTAAGTGACGTAGCGTCGCAGGCGGGGGGCTTCTGTCAAGTGGTCTGCGGTCTGGTTTGATACTGGAGATCATTTACTTGCCGTCGCGTCTCAATCTTTTACTTATTGTCAATTTTCGCTTGAAATTCAAAAGCATAATACATTTCCTCCATTTGCGGGGCCGGGCTTGCTTGGTCGAGCCACGGTTTTCCGGCCGGCAATCATTCGGTTGGGAAAGGGCTGAGCGTGACCGGTTCGAATGGAAGCTCTGCCGCGGTGCTTTCCGATGCGATCGGCGCGATCTACGACTGCGCGCTCGATCCGCTGAAATGGCCGGCGGCTTGCCGAACGATCGCCAGCCTCTGTGAAAGCACGGCGGGCGGGATTTGCGTGCACGATCTCAGGCACACGCAAAACGACCAGTTGTTCGTGTTCGGCTACCAGCAGCAGTTTCTGGAAGAGCTCGGACGGAACTATGCGGAAAGCCCGATGGCGTCATGGCCCGCCCCCGTTAGGTGGCCCGGTTCTAATCTAGTGCATGGTGGGCTTGGCGGCCACGGTTGAGATGGCCGGCGAAGCGGGTTGGGTTTGCGCAGCCGGCCAGACCACAGCGACCGGTGCTGGCGGCTTGTAGCCGAGCGAGGAG
>NZ_JAFKFX010000014.1 GCF_017308075.1 Allobosea sp. | reverse complement strand
GAGGCCAACAACTTGAATCTGCGACATGGAAAATCCCCTCCGCGATGACCATCACTCCGGAACACAAATCCGGATCAGCGATGCCGCAAAGCGGAGCCGTTCCACATCATCATACTTCAGGGTGGACCAATTCAACGGGAGTGGATCACTGAATGGCTGCGATGATCCAAAAAATCCTCCGTTTGCATTCAGGCCCAATTGATCCGACACGCCACGCATCGCTCATTACACATCGGGCGCCGATGGGCGATTGGCGAGCGCACGACCCGCCAACCCCGCTAGTTTAGACCTTCATCATCAAACCGGCTGGGGTAGATCAGGCTCTTGATCAGACCGGGCTCGTTGTTGGCGTGACGACGGAAGGCCTCCGGGCCCTCCTTGAGCGAGAAGCGATGCGAGACCACCGCCTCGACATCGACCTTGCCGAGCGCGACGAGCTCGATGGCGCGCGGATAGACATGGCCCATCCGGCGCGAAAACTTGATGGTAAGGCCGCGGCGGCGCGCCTCGGCGGCTGGGATCACATAGCTGTCGCCGTCGGGTATGCCGACCAGAACGACGCGCCCGCCGATCCGTGCGGCGCGGATCGCGTCCCTGAAGCCTTCCGGTGCGTTGGTCGCTTCGATCACCAGCGGCATCCCCTCGCCGCCGGTCCATTCCGCAATGTCGGCGACGCTCTCGCCGGCCTTGCTCGCGCCGAGCTTCAGCGCCAGATCGCGCCTGTGCGGCTGCGGATCGCAAGCCAGGATCTCGCCAACCCCGACCGCCTTCAGCACCTGCAGGATCAAAAGCCCGATCGGCCCGCAGCCGAGCAGCGCCACGCGCTCGAGCAGGCGCGGCTTGGCGAGGTCGACCGCATGGATGGCCACGCCGAGCGGCTCGAGCATCACCGCATCGCTCGGCGAGAAATGCTGGGGCACGGCGACGATCTGCGAGCTCGGCACCCAGATCCGTTCCGTCATCGCCCCGTCATGCGGCGGCGCTCCGATGAACACCACCTGCGGGCAGAGATTGGGATGGCCGCTCCGGCAATGCTCGCAGACACCGCAGGCCTGGTTGGGATCGACGGCGACGAGCGAACCCCGCGCCAGACCGAGCGCCGGCAGGTCCTCGGTCAGCCAGCCGCTGAATTCATGCCCCGGCACGAAGGGCTGGGCGATGACGGCTGAGCCGATGCCGCCATCCTTGTAGTAGTGCAGGTCGCTACCGCACAGGCCGACCGCGGCAACATCGAGGAGCGTCTCCCCCGGCGCGCCCTCGCGCAGGTTGAAGGGCGCGACGCGCGCATCGCCAGCGGCATGGATGAAGACGGCGTGGGACATTTTGGGCGGGCACTCCGGCTCGGCAAGGCTCTTCAACAAATGTATTTTGTCAATTACATTAGTCTCGGTCAAGGCGAAATGGACCCCGCGTCCGGAACGGCTTGGATTGTCGAGTTGCGCGCAGGCGATGTAAGCCACGCAGAGAAGTGACTGCCCCGCCCGCGGCGGGCCGTACCGGCCCGCTGAGTTCCCGCCCGCCGATCAGGATGCCGTAATGCCGGAGGATCCCCAGACCGAGGTCAGAGCCGCCTGGCTCTACTACATGGAAGGGCTGACGCAGGGTGAGATCGCCGACCGCCTGAAGATGACTCGCCTCAGGGTCAATCGCCTGCTGGTCGAGGCCCGCGGCAACGGCCTCGTCAACATCACCATCAACTCCCGGCTGGAGAGCTGCGTCCGGCTCGAACGCACCCTCGTCGACGCCTTCGGGCTGAAGGATGCGGTGGTGGTCCCGACACCGGCCAATGGCGAGCAGATCGCCCCGCAGATCGGCAAGGCGGCCGGCGAATTCGTCTCGCGGCTGATCGAGGACGATCCCAAGGGCGTCTTCGGCGTCGGCTGGGGCGGCACCCTGCGCGAGACGATCCGGCATGTCCGCCCGGGCCAGCATCCCGGGCTCTCCGTCACCTCGATGATGGGCGGGCTGACCTACGGCATCGAGCTCAACACCTTTGAGATCGCGAGTCTTTTCGCCGGGCTCTGGCAGGCCGAATGCCACTACCTCGCGGCGCCGATCTATGCCGGCACGCCGCAATCGCGCGACACCATCCTCGCCCAGGACGTGTTCAAGGCCGCCTTCGAGCGCATCCGCGCCACCGATATCGCGATCCTGAGCGCCGGCGATCTCAGCGAACGCTCGCTCCTGGTCCGCTACGGGCTGCCGCGCGATGTAGGCGTCGACGAATTGGCACGGCACGGGGCGGTCGGCGACATGCTCGGCCAGTTCATCGACCGGCACGGTGAGGCAATCGACCATCCGATCAACCGCCGCGCCATCGCCCTGCCGCTCGAGGCGCTGCGCTCCCTGCCGACCGTGATCCTCGCTTCCGGCGGCACCAACAAGGCCGCGATCATCGCCGCTGCGCTGCGTGCGAGGCTCGCCTCCGTGCTGATCACCGACGAAGACGCCGCCGCCGCCGCGCTGGCGCTGCACCGGGGTTGAAGCGCGATGACGCTCGTCCTCGGCATCGATCTCGGCACTTCCGGCGTCAAATCCGTTCTCGTCGACGAACAGGATGCGATCGTCGCCGAGGCGAGCGCGCCGCTGCAGATCTCGCGGCCAAAGCCGCTCTGGTGCGAGCAGGCCCCGCAGGACTGGTGGCGGGCAGCCGAAGCGACCCTCGACACTCTGGCAGCGCGCGAGCCGGCGCGCATGGCCGCGATCGGGGCGATCGGCCTCTCCGGCCAGATGCTCGGCGTCACCTGCCTCGACGAAGCCGACCAACCGCTGCGGCCGGCCATCCTCTGGAATGACGGGCGGGCCCGCGCCGAATGCGCCGAGGCCGAGGCCGCCGTGCCAGATTTCGCCGGGCTGGTCGGCTGCCGGGCCATGGTCGGCTTCCCGCTGCCCAAGCTCCGCTGGCTCGCCCGGAACGAGCCCGGGACGCTGGCGCGGACACGGCGCGTCCTGATGCCCAAGGACTATCTGCGCCTGCAACTCACCGGCGTCGCCGCGAGCGACCTCACTGAGGCGAGCGCGACCCTGTTGATGGACACCAAGGCCGGGCATTGGTCGGACGAACTCCTCGCCGCCTGCGGCCTCTCGCGCGATCAGCTGCCTGCTCTCGTCGCCTCGCACGCGATCAGCGGGACCTTGCGCACCGGACTGGCGGCGCGCTGGGGCATACCGGGCGACACGCCGGTCGTCGGCGGCGCCGGCGACAATATGAGCGGCGGCGTCGGTGCCGGCATCGTCGCCGCCGGCCAGGCCTCGATCAGCCTCGGAACCTCCGGCGTCTATTTCCTCGCCAATGACCGCTTCCTCCCGGCGCGCGGCCAGGGCATGCACACGCATCGTCATGCCGTCGCCGGGCTCTTTGCCCAGAACGGCTGCATCCTCAGCGCCGGCGCGGCGCTGACCTGGGTCGCGGCGCTGGTCGGCGCGGGCGACGTGCCGGCCCTGGTGCGCGAGGTCGAGGCGGCCTCCCTGCCGATCGACGAGACGCCGGTCTTCACGCCCTATCTGTCGGGCGAGCGCACCCCGCATGACGATGGCGGCCTGACCGGCACCTTCTCGGGCCTCGGCATGGCGACGACCCGGCTGCATCTCGTCCAGTCGGTGCTCGAGGGTGTCGCCATGGCGCTCGGTGACTGCCATCGCGCCCTGCACGAGACCGGAGCCGCGATCGCGCAGGTCTCGCTGGTCGGCGGCGGCGCCGGCAGCCGGCTGTGGTCGGAGCTGGTGGCGAGCGCAATCGGCATGCCGCTGCGCCGCGCCCCGAGCGCCAGCGTCGGCCCCGCGCTCGGCGCGGCAAGGCTGGCGCGCCACGGCATCGGCGGGCCGCTGGTCGCAGGTGCTGCCGGGAGCGAGGAGGAGATCGCCCCGCTGCCGGCAATGACGGAAGCGCTCGCCGGCAAGCGGCAGCGCTTCGCGGCCCACCTCGCCCTGCGCTGAAGGCTCAGGCGCGCCGGATCGCCTCGAGCAGTTCCTCATGGATCATCCCGTTCGAGACGATCTTCTCCAGATCGGCATCGACCGAGTCGACGCCGGCGACGGTCGTCACCCGCCCGCCGGCCGCCCGCACCAATGGCATCGCGGCGGCATGCGAGACGATGTCGGCCTTCAGCCCGATGAAGGCGTCGAGTTGGCCGGCCGCGACCAGCGACATCTCGAAGCCGCCGGAGACCATGACCCGCACGCCGCGGCAGAGCTCCGACAGGCAGCGGATGACATCGACCGTGCGCTGCACTTCCTGGGTGTCGTAATGCGAAGTCAGGCAGATCGAGACCACGGCGTCGCCGAGGCTTCTCGTCCCCGAGACGGCAGCGGCGGCGCCGTTGACCGTCGCGATGCCGCCATCCGCATAATGCGCGACGAGGCCGGCGAGCGGGGCATGGGTCAGCCCGAGCACCGTGCGCCCCTCTTCCTGATAGGCCATGGTCACCGAGAACCAGGGCAGGCCGCTGGCATAGTTCACGGTGCCGTCGAGCGGATCGATGATCCAGCGCGGCCCCTCGGCCGGGCCGGAGAAGCCGGCTTCCTCGGAGAGGATCGCGGCGTCGGGCGTCAGCCCGCGCAGACCGTCGATCACCATGCGCTCGGAGGCAAGGTCGGCCGCGGTCACGACGTCGCGCAGCTCCTTGCGGATGACGTCGAGCCTTTGGCCCTGCATGCGCACCAGCAGGGCGCCGACGTCCTGCGCCAGGACGCCGGTCCGTTCGAGCAGAAGGGAGAGACGCTGGTCATGCATGGCTGGGCTCCGGCCGGGCCAGGCCCGGATAGGCGGGATCGAGGACGAAGTCGCGGCGCGGGCCGAAATCGCCGATCGGCTGGAGATGGCTGACGATGCCCGTCTCGGGCCGCCAGACATGCACCGCAAAGGCCGGCGGTTCCATGATGAAGCGATTTTCTTCGCCCGGACGCAGGTCGAGCGCCACCTGATGTGCCGTCCCCGGGGCGACATAGCCGATCGTGCCGGCAAAGCGTAGCTGGATCGGCCGATGATAATGGCCACAGACGACCCGCTCGATCTCCGGATGCCGCGCGATCAATTCGACGAAATCCGGCGAGACCCGGCAGGGCATGATGTCCATGCCGTCGATGCCGACCCGGAAGGGCGGATGGTGCATGAAGATCAGGGCCGGCCGGCCCCGGCCTTCGCGCAGCCTGTCGGCGAGCCAGGCCTCGCGCTCGGCGCAGATCGCGCCGCCGTCCTGGCCGGCGACGACGGTGTCGAGCCCGATCAGCCGGACAGGAAAATCCTCGACCGTGTAGTGCAGGAAACCGGCCCTCGGCAGGCAGGAAAGGTCAGCGCCGAGGATTTCGGCGAAGGTCTCACGGCGATCGTGATTGCCCGGCACGGCATAGACCGGCATCGGCAGCTCGCGCAGCGTCGCGCGCACGATCTCGTATTCCTCGACAAGGCCGCAATCCGAGAGATCGCCGGTGACGAGCACGCAGTCGGGCCTTGGATCCATCGCCAGCACCGCATCGACCGCGGCGCGGATCGCGGCATTGGTGTCGACGATGCCATAGGCCGGGCGGCCATGTGGGCGGGCATGGAAGTCGCTGAGCTGGGCGATGATCATCAAAGGGATTCCGGGCGGCGAAAATGGATCGCCGCCCGGCCAGAACGGCCGGGCGGCGGCGCTTTCATTTCAGGAGCGACGGCTCACTTCATCAGCGCTTCGGTCTCGGAGACCATGCGCTCGAGGCCGGCCTTCGGGGCGATCTCGCCGCGCATCACGCCGGCGATGACCTCGCGCTGCTGGCGCCAGATGCGGACCGAGTTGCCACCCGGATAGCCCTGCCAGGGCGAGGCGCGGTTGACCTGGCCGTTGATGGTGCGAAAGTTGCCGTTGGCCTTGTAGAACGGGCCGAGGAAGGCGTCCTCACCGGCGCGCAGATTGGTCGGCATGTAGCCCGAGGTCTCGACGACGATCTTCTGCGCCTCCGGACCGGTCACGAACTTAACGAATTCCCAGGCCGCCTGCTGCTTGGCCGGGTCCTTGGCGGTGATCAGCGCGGCATTGCCGCCGGTCGGCAGCGTGCCCTTGGCTTTGTCGTCGATCGGGAACAGCGCGGTCTTCAGCGTGAAGCGGTCACCGATCAGATCGGTCACCTGGCGCAGGCGGGCCGGCGTGTCGAAGAAGATGCCGATCTTGCCGGCGATGAACTGCTGGCGCGACTGGTCCCAGTCGATCAGCGGCATGCCGTTCTCGGTGACGAGGCTGCGCAGCGTCTCCAGCGCCTTCAGGCCGACATCGCCCCCGAAGGCGACCTTCTTGCCGGACGCGTCGAGCAGGGTGTGGCCGCCCTGCTGGACGATGCCGCGCCACAGCCAGTCATCCGGCCAGTCGTGGATGTTGTAGGCGAGGCCGGCGACGTCGGCGGTGCGGATCTTCTTGGCGAGGGCGACGACGTCCGCCCAGTTGTCGGGCATCTTCTCGGGATCACCGCCGGCCTTCTTCACCAGGTCGGCGTTGAAGTACATCAGCGGGGTCGAGGCGTTGAAGGCGAGGCCCGCCTGCTTGCCATTGGCCTGGCCGAGGGAAAGCAGCGCATCGGAATAGTTGGCCTTGCGCCAGGCTTCCGGCTCAGCCTTGAGCAGCGCGCCGAGGTCGACGACCTGCTTGCGCTTGTCGAGCGTCTCGACCAGCTCGGTGAGCAGGTGGAAGCCGGAATAGTAGACGTCGGGCAGCTGGTTGGTCACCGACTGGCGCAGCATCGCCTGGTGGCCTTCGTCATAGCTTGCCGCCGGAGCGCGGAAATTGATCTTGATGCCGGGGTTCTTCTTCATGAACTCCGCGGCGATCGGCTCGTGGAACTTCGCGAAGGCGGGGAAGGCATAGAGGACGTCGAGCGTGACCTCCTGGGCCCGGGCCGCCGTCGAGGCAGCCAGAGCAAACGCCGCTGCGGCCAGCGTTCTGCCGAAAGCTTTCATCAGGTATCTCCTTGAGAAAATAAGTTTTCGAGAGGCTTAGGCGTTTCTAGGTCGGGTTATTTCACGCCGGTCATTGTAATGCCGTCGATGAATCTTCTTCTTGCGATCAGGAAGGCGATGACGAGGGGCGCCGTCAGGATCGTCGCCGCGGCGGTCAGCGCGCCGTAGTTAGAGCCGCTCTCCGCATCGGCGAAGAACATCATCCCGAGCGGCGGCGGCGCGAGCTTGGCGTCGGAGATGACGATCAGCGGCCAGTACAGGTCGTTCCAGTGCGCCACCGCCGAGAACACCGAGAAGGCGGCGATGGCCGGCCAGGCGCTCGGGGTGACGATCCGCCAGACGATCTCGAACTCGCTCATGCCGTCGAGGCGGGCGGCGTTGATGATATCGTCCGGAAAGCTGCGGAAGAACTGGCGGAACAGGAAGATGGCGAAGACCGACAGGAAGAACGGCACCATCATCGAGAAATAGGTGTTGAGCACCCCGAGATGGGCGAGCGCGATGTAGAGCGGCATCGCCGGCACCTGGACTGGGATGCACAGCCCGAGCAGGATCAGGACGAACAGCAGGTTGCGGCCGGGAAAGCGCAGCTTCGCCAGCGCATAGGCGCAGGGGATCGCGACGAGCAGCTGTACCGCCAGGATGCCGACGCAGATGATGACGCCGTTCAGCGCGAAGCGCAGCAGCGGCGCCTTCTCCATGGCCAGGCTGTAGTTCTCGACGCCGTAGAACCGCTTCGGCCAGAGCGCGATCTCGCCGCTGAAGATCTCGGCCGGCGGCTTGATCGAGGTCACCAGCATCCAGACGAAGGGGGCGAGCATGAAGATCGCGCCGGCGACCAGCACGCCATGGACGAGCGCCATCGAGACAAAGCGGCGCAGCACCGAATGGGCGGGCGTGACGGCCTGGGCTGGCAGGGGGGCGCCGGACATCAGTAATGCACCTTCTTGTCGAGGCTGAAGGTCTGGGCGGCCGAGAAGAGGAGGATGACGGCGAGAAAGATGAAGGTCAGCGCCGCGGCATAGCCAGTGTGGAAGTACTGGAAGCCCTCGAGATAGATGTTGTAGAGCAGCACTTCCGTCGAGCCGACCGGCCCGCCGCGCGTCATCACCGCGACAGTGTCGAAGATCTTGAAGGCGGTGATCATCGTCGTGATCACCACGAACATCGTGGTCGGCCCGAGCAGCGGCCAGGTGATGGTCAGGAAGCGGTCGATGCCGCCGGAGCAACCGTCGATGTCGGCCGCCTCGTAGAGATCGCGCGGGATCGCGGTCAGCCCGGCCAGGAACAGGATCATGTTGAAGCCGAGGATCTGCCAGACGCCGATCACGGCGAGCGTCGCGAGCGCGGTCGTGGGCTCGCTGAGGAAGGCGACGGGTGCGAAGCCGAGCCATTTGATCAGCCCGTTGATCGGGCCGAGCGAGGGATGCAGCAGGAACTGCCAGACGGTCGCCATCGCGATCAGCGTCGAGGTGACCGGCAGGAAGTAGATGACCTCGTAGACCGAGCGCATCTTGCCGCGCCGGTGCACCAGCACCGCGATCAGAAGCCCGCCGAGGACGCCGCCGGGGACGACGATCGCGACATAGATCAGCGTGTTCAGCAGCGAGCGGCGGATGATCGGGTCGGCCAGGGCCTTCTGGAAATTGCCGAGGCCGACCCAGTCCATGTCGACGGCGCCGAATTCGTAGTTCGTGGCGCTGAGCACGACGAGCACGGCGAGCGGCGCCAAAATCGTCAGTACGAGCAGCGCGAGCGCCGGCAGGGCGAAGCCGAGGCCGGTGAACCGTTCGAGCAGGAGCCGCCGGCCAGCGGCCGGGGCGACGCGCGCGGGAGATGGCAGGACGAGCGTCATCTCACGCCCTCAGCGGAACGACGGAAGCGGTCGCCGAACCCTGCCCGCGCGGCTCGATCCGCTGCCCCTGCGCATCGAAGACGTGGCAGGCCGCCTCGTCGAAGCCGAGCGCAAGCTCGGCCGCTTCGCTGACGCTCGCCGCGATGGCGGGGCTCACGCGCATGCTGACGCCACTGGCGTCGCGGCCGGCCAGTTCGAAATGCAGGATGTATTCGGAGCCGAGATTCTCCTTGCGCCGCAGACGGGCGGAGAACCAGGCGCTGCCGGTTCCACCCGGCTCGCCCTGGACCAGCGCCAACGCTTCTGGCCGGACGCCAAGCGTAACCGCCTGCCCCGCCTCTGGCGCGACCGAGAGCGCGAGCGGCCTGCCGAACAGTTCGAGGCGGCCGCCGGCAGCGACCGTCGCCGGCAGGAGATTGATCGCCGGACTCCCGATGAACTGGGCGACCTTGAGCGAGGCCGGCTTCTCGTAGAGCTGCGACGGCGTGCCGAGCTGCAGGATCATGCCCGAATCCATCATCGCGACGCGGTCCGACATCGTCATCGCTTCGACTTGGTCATGGGTGACGTAGACGAAGGTGGCGCCGAGGCGCTTGTGCAGTTCGGCGAGCTCGGTGCGCATGTGCACGCGCAGCTTGGCGTCGAGATTGGAGAGCGGCTCGTCCATCAGGAAGACGTCGGGGCTGCGCACCATGGCGCGGCCGAGCGCGACGCGCTGGCGCTGGCCGCCGGAAAGCTGAGCCGGCTTGCGATCAAGCAGCTGTTCGAGCTGGAGCTGTGCCGCGACTGCCGCGACATCCGCCTGGATCGCCCGCATCGCTTCACGGCGCCCCGGCGAAAGCTGCCTGAGCAGCGGCAGCCGCTGCCAGAGCCGCAGCCGCGACATCGTCAGCGGCAGCGCGATGTTCTGGCGCACGCTCATATGCGGATAGAGCGCATAGGACTGGAACACCATCGCCACACGTCGCTCATGCGGCCGCAAATGGTCGACGCCTTGCCCGCCGATCGCGACGCTGCCGCTGTCTTGATGCTCGAGCCCGGCGATGATGCGGATCATCGTCGACTTGCCGCAGCCGGAGGGCCCGACCAGCGTCAGGAATTCGCCGTCGGCGATGTCGAGATCGACACCGCCGAGGACGCGGGTCGGCCCGAAGGATTTGGCGATGGAGGACAGTGCGACTGTTGCCATGTCGTTCGCTTGCTCTGCTGTCTGGTCGGGACCGGCTCGCCAGCTGGCGCCGGTACCGGTGAAGTCTCGGGCGAAGGCCGGCTAGGCGGCGCGCGGCGGGTAGACTTCGTGGATCACGTCGTCGATCCAGAGCGTCTTCAGCGCCGCGATCTCGTGGACGGTGGCCGAGTAGTCGCTGCCGTCGAAAGTGTAGGTAACCGCGCCCAGCGTCGTGCTGCCGGCCATGCCGGGCTGGAGCTCGGGCCCGACCACGAAGCCGGAAGACGGCCCCCAGATGTAGCGCGTGCCATCGACCGAAAAGTCGTGGGCGCGGTGCAGATGGCCGCTGGCGACGAAGGCCACCTCGTTCTTGCGGACGAGCTCGAGCAGGCGCGCCCGCGGCCGCGGCGGCACGCTCCAGTAGCCCATATCGCCCTCGTCGGGGCTTTCGATGAACAGCGGCCGGTGCAGGAACCAGCCGAGGCGCCGTCCGCCGGCCTGCGCGATCTCCTGCTCGAGCCAGGCGAGCTGGCGGGCCTCCTCGCCCTCGTCGCTGCCGAACAGCATGGCGTTCAGGCCGATCAACCGCCAGCCTTCGATGTCGCTCGTCCAGAAATCCGGCCCGATATGGCGGCGCCAGCGCGCAAGCCGCAGCTCGTCGACGGGCTGGTGCGGGTGATAGGCCTCGCCGACATCGTGATTACCGGGAACGCTCAGCACCGGCGCGGCGATCTCCGCCAGGAGCTGCCGGCAATGGCTCATGTCCTCGTCCAGATCCGCACCATCGACCGTCACGTCGCCTGTATGAATGACGAGATCGGGCTGATGGATCGCTAACCAGCCCTTTAGCGGCTCCCAGTTGCAGGCAAAATGCGGCTTGGTCGGACTGAGATGGGTATCCGAAATTTGTACGACTCGACGCATGCCTTCCCCTCCCAACCGCGCCTCCTCGGAAGGAAACGCCCTGCCGTCGTCAGGTGCGAGGCAGTGATTATGTCGTGGACCATACAAATGAATGTTATGTGACACAAATGTATTTTTCCACCTTCTGTTCTTTGATCCACCCCCGTTGACTGTCCGCCGTCAGCGCCCTTGAGACGGTTCAGGGGTTTTCGGGAAGGGAGGATTTCTGGATCATCGCAGCCATTCAGGAGCGCAGATGAGACAGAACCGAAGGACCGCGGCAGCGAACTCCGGGCCGGAGAAAGCACCGGCAGAGCAGGTCGTGAAGGACATCCGGCGAGCGACCCGCC
>NZ_JAFKFX010000041.1 GCF_017308075.1 Allobosea sp. | reverse complement strand
ATCTTCTGGGCATGGGTCTCGGAGAGCGAGCCGCCGAAGACGGTGAAATCCTTGGAGAAGACGAAGACGGTGCGGCCATTGACCGTGCCCCAGCCGGTGACGACGCCGTCGCCGGGGATCTTCTCGGCCTTGTCCATGCCGAAATCGACGCAGCGATGCTGCACGAACATGTCGAACTCCTCGAAGGAGTCCTTGTCGAGCAGCAGCTCGATCCGCTCGCGCGCCGTGAGCTTGCCGCGCCCATGCTGCGCCGAAATCCGCCGCTCGCCACCGCCGAGCCGAGCACCCGCGCGACGCGATTCGAGATCGTTCAGGATGTCTTGCATGGCCGTCTCCCTCGCCTGCCCTATCCGCCGCGCGCCTTGTGGCGGCAAGGGATTTTGTGCAAAATTGCAAAATGGCAAAATTAACAAATTCGCCAACAGAAAAGTTGAGACGCAAGCTCTTCGCCGGCGCGACCATTCGCAGATTGCGCGAGGAACGCGACTGGACCCAGCTCGAACTGGCGCGGCGCCTCAATATCTCGCCGAGCTATCTCAGCCAGATCGAGGCGAGTCAGCGCAGCCTTTCGGGCACGATGGTGGTCGATCTCGCCCGCGTCTTCCGGGTCAATCTCTCGATCTTCACCGACGATCTCGGCGACCGCCTCGCCGCCAATCTGCGCGAGACCCTCGCCGATCCGCTGTTCGGGACGATCGAGGTCAATCCGCGCGAATTGCGCACCGCCGCCGTCCAGATGCCGCAGATCGGCCGGGCGCTGCTCGACCTGCACGCGCAATATCAGAGCCTCGAGGCGCGCTATCGCGCCCTCGACGAGGCCGTCCATCCCGAGCCCTCGCAGCCGCGCCGGCCGATCTCGGCCTTCGACGAGGTCCGCGACTTCTTCCATTTCATCGGCAATTACGTCGATGAACTCGACCTCGCCGCCGAAGCCCTGGCGACGCGCATCTCGGAAATCCCCGGCGACCCCCGCCAGCGCATGGAAATCTATCTCGCCAGCGAGCACGGGCTTAGCGTCGTCGAATGCCCGCCCGACAGCCATCCCGCCCAGAGCCGGCTGGAGCGCGCGGCCGGCAGGATCACGCTGAACGAGGCGCTGCCGGTCTCCAGCCAGGTCTTCGCCCTCGCCCGCCATGTCGCCCGGCTCACCCATGGCGAAACGGCCGACGCGATCGTGGCGCAAGCCGGCTTCCTCAACCGCGACAGCGCGCTCCTCTGCTCGGCCGCGCTCTCGAACTATTTCGCCGGCGCGCTGACCATGCCTTATGGCGCTTTTCGCGACGAGGCACGCCGGATGCGGCACGATGTCGAGCGCCTCGCCATCCGCTTCGGTGCCAGCCTTGAACAGGTCTGCCACCGGCTCTCGACCTTGCAGCGCTCCGGGCAGGAAGGCGTGCCGATGTACTTCCTGCGCGTCGACCGCGCCGGCAACATCACCAAGCGTCATAGCGCGACGCGCTTTCAGTTCGCCCGCTATGGCGGCGCCTGCCCGATCTGGAACATCCACGAGGCCTTCGAGATGCCGGACCGCTTCCTGGTGCAGCGGGCGGAAATGCCGGATGGCCGGCAGTACCTCTCAATCGCGCGGGCGATCAGCAAGGGCGAGTCGCGCTTCGACGCCGTGCGCTCGCGCTATGCCATCGGCATCGGTTGCGAGATGGCCTATGCCGACGAGCTGATCTACGCCGACGCCATCCGCAGCAGCGGCAAGATCGCCGAGATCGGGATCAATTGTCGGCTCTGCGAGCGGCCGGACTGCCCGCAGCGTGCCGTGCCGCCGCTCGACCGCGCCGTGATCGTCGACCCCTGGGAGCGCGGCATCCTGCCCTACCGGCTCGGCTGAACCTCCAGCCCGGCGTCCTACCCCATGATATGGTAGCCGGCATCGACATAGATCGTGTTGCCGGTCATGCCCGTGGCCGCGTCGCTGATCAGGAAGGCGGCGACCTGCCCGACCTCGTCGATGGTGACAACGCGTCCCTGCGGCGCCCGCGCGGCGGCCTGTGACAGCAATTCGTCGAAACCGGCGATGCCGCCGGCAGCCCGCGTCTTCAGCGGGCCCGGCGAAAGCGCGTGCAAGCGGATACCTTTCTGGCCGAGTTCATGGGCGAGATAGCGCGTCGTGCTCTCGAGCGCCGCCTTCACCGGCCCCATGATGTTGTAGTTATCGAGCACCTTCTCGGCGCCGTAATAGCTCATGGTCAGGATCGTGCCGCCTTCCGCCATCAGCGGCTCGGCGGCGCGCGTCATCTCGATCAGCGAGTAGCAGGACACCCGCATCGCCTGCTCGAAGCCCTCGCGCGAGACGTCGACGACGCGGCCATGCAGATCGTCGCGCGGCGCGAAGGCGATCGAATGGATAACGAAGTCGAGCTTGCCCCAGTGCCGGGCGATCGCCGCGAACACCGCTTCGAGCTCGCCGGGGACCTCGACATCGAGCGGCATGATGATCGGACTGGCGAGCTCCTCGGCGAGCGGGCGCACCCATTTCTCGGCCTTGGCGTTGAGATAGGTCACGGCCAGTTCCGCGCCGAGCCGGTGCAGCACCCTTCCGCAGCCGAAGGCGATGCTGCCTTCATTGGCGATACCGACGATCAAACCCTTCTTGCCACGGACGAGTTCACCGATCGGCGTCATGGGGTCAATCTCCGAAGATCACGCGGCGGAAGCGGCTGAGGGCGTAGCTGAAATAGACGCCACCGATGACGATCAGCGCGACGAGTTGCAGCCAGACCACCGAAAATCCGGCGCCGCGATAGAGCACCGCCTGCGCGAAAGCCACGAAATGCGGCGTCGGGCTGATCACCTGCATGGTGTATTGCAGCCAGACCGGCATGCTCTCCATCGGCGTGCTCGAACCCGAGAGCAGCTGCATCAGCACCAGGATCGGAATGGCGAGGAGCCCGAACTGCCCCATGGTGGTGGCGAGCGTGCCGAGCATGATGCCGAGCGCCGCGACGGCGAAGACATAGAGCCCTGCTCCGGCGAGGAAGAGCACCAGCGAGCCGGCGATCGGCACCTGCAGCCACCATTGCACGACGAGCGCCAGCGACAGCCCGGCCGCGACCAGAATGACGAGCCCGTTGGCGATGATCTTGGCCAGCATGATCTCGGTCGGCACCACCGGCATCACCAGGAGATGCTCGACCGTGCCCTGCTCGCGCTCGCGGATCAGGGCTGCGCCGGTCAGGATCACCGTCAGCAGGGTGATGCTGTTGATCACCTGCATCACCGAGGTGAACCAGGCCGAATCCAAGTTCGGATTGAACTTGGCGCGGATCACCACATTGACCGGGGCGCTGGTCACCGTCTCGCGGCCGGCCAGGAAATTCGTCACCTCCTGCGCGATGATCGACTGGATATAGACCGCGCCATTGCCGGCCTGCGTCATCGCGGTGGCGTCGACATTGAGCTGCACCGAAGCGCGCCGGCCGGAGAGCAGGTCGGCCTGGAAGGAAGGCGGGATCTCCAGCACGAAGACCAGCCTGCCATGGTCCATCTCCTCGTCGATCTCGCCGGCGTTGATCGGCACCGCGCTCTTGAACAGCGGCGGGTTCAGCGCGTTCCGGATCTGACGGGACAGGTCCGAGCGGTCCTCGTCGACGATACCGACCGAGAGGTTCTTGGCTTCGGTCGAGGCGCCTGTCGCCACCGTGTAGACGGCGATCGAGAAGGAGTAGACCAGCAGGATCAGCATCACCGGATCGGCGCGGATGCTGCGCAGCTCCTTGATCACGAGCTGGACGATGTTCTGCAGATGGATGCGCAGCCCGGACAGGCGTTGGCCTGAACGGCCCTGAGTGGTGGCAGAAGTCTCGGCGCTCATCTCAGAGTTCCTGCTTGCGCAGCAGAAGCTGCGCCAGGGCGAGGAAGAGCAGTGAAAAGCCGGCGAGCATCACGAGGTTGAAGGAAAGATCGTCGAAGCCGAGCCCCTTGGTGAAAGTGCCGACGCTGATCGGCTGGTACCAGGCCGTGGGAAAGCCGAGCCCGATCAAGCGCGCGCCGCCGGAGAGCGAGGCGACCGGAACGAGCAGTCCGGAGAAGTTCACCGCCGGGATGATCGAGAGGATCGCGGTGGCGAACACCGCCGAGACCTGCGTCTTGGTGAAGGTCGAGATCAGCTGGCCGAAGCCGGTCGTCGCCGTGACATAGAGCAGGGTTCCCAGGGCCAGCAGCGCCGCCGAGCCCTTGATCGGCACGCCGAACAGGAAAAGCGCCAGCAGCACCAGCAGCACGAAGCTGATCATCGCGATCGCGATATAGGGCAACTGCTTGCCGAACAGGAACTCGAATTTGGTGATCGGCGTCGACTGGAAATTGGCGATAGAGCCGGTCTCCTTCTCGCGCACGACGGCAATCGCCGACATGATCGCCGGAATCAGGATCAGCATCAGCATGATCACGCTCGGCACCATGGCGTTGACGCTCTTGAAGGCCTGATTGTAACGGAAGCGCGTCTCGATATTGATCAGGCTGGCGGCGCTCGTGCCGGTGCTGTTCTGGACCAGCCATTCCTTGGCGTATTGCGCAGCGAGCCCGGTGACATAGCCCTTGGTCGTCTCGGCGCGGAACGGCATGGCACCGTCGAGCCAGACCGCGACCTCGGGCTTCCGGCCCGATTGCAGGTCGCGGCCGAAGCCCGGCGGGATCTCGATGGCGAGCTGGAGTTCGCCGGTGCGCAGGCGCTGGTCGAGTTCGCCGGAACTTCGCAACGGCGGGCGCTCCTCGAAATAGCGCGAGCCCGAGAAGGCTTCGACCAATTGCCGGCTTTCGGGCGTGTTGTCGTGGTCGAGCGCCGAGAAGCGCAGATTCTCGACGTCGAAGGAGATGCCGAAGCCGAAAGCGATCATCAGCACCAGCGGGCCGAGAAAGGCGAAGGCGAGCCGGATCGGGTCGCGCAGCAGCTCCATCGTCTCACGCCGCGAATAGGCCCAGAGCCGCTTCGGGTCGAAGCGGCGCGGCGGGCGGATCGGCTCCGGGGCCGGCGCCGCCGCGTTCGGATCGGGCGCCTCGGTCCTGGCCTCGCGGTCGATCCCGGCCGCCTCAGCGAGATAGTCGACGAAGGTGTCCTCCAGCGAGGCGCTGCCCCGTTCCTTGACCAGTTCCTCCGGTGTGCCGACGGCGAGCACCTTGCCCGCATGCATCAGCGAGATCCGGTCGCAGCGCTCCGCCTCGTTCATGAAATGGGTCGAGAGGAAGATCGTGACGCCGTCATCGCGCGAGAGATCGATCAGCGTGCGCCAGAAGGCGTCGCGCGCGATCGGGTCGACGCCCGAGGTCGGCTCGTCGAGGATCAGCATGGCCGGCCGGTGCAGCACCGCGACAGCAAGCTGCAGGCGTTGCTTGATGCCGAGCGGCAGGCTGTCGGGACGGGCATCGACCACGTCCTTCAGATCGTAGCGCTCGAGCAGCTCGGCGATGCGACCTTCGATCTCCTCGCTCGGCAGATGATAGAGCTTGGCGTGCAGCTCGAGGTTCTGCCGGACGGTCAGCTCGGTATAGAGCGAGAAGGCCTGCGACATGTAGCCGACATTGCGGCGCGTCTCCATGTCGTTCGAGCCCATCGGCTTGCCGAACAATTTGGCCGTGCCCTCGCTCGCCGGCAGCAGGCCGGTGAGCATCTTCATCACCGTCGACTTGCCGCAGCCATTCGAACCGAGGAAGCCGAAGATCTCGCCGCGCTCGATGCGGAAGCTGACATGGTCGACGGCGGTGAAATTGCCGAAGCGGCGGGTCAGCCCCTCGGCCTCGATCGCCGGCACGGCGCTGTCGCTGGCCGGGCGCGGCCGCACGACCACCTCCTGATGGTGCGCCCGCTTGGCTTCCGGCAGCAGCGCGATGAACGCCGCCTCCAGCGATCTCTGCCCGGTCTTCGCCAGGATTTCGGCGACCGGCCCGGAGGCGATCACCTTGCCGTCATCCATGGCGGCGAGCCAGTCGAAGCGCTCCGCCTCATCCATGTAGGCGGTGGCGACGATGACGCTCATCTGCGGGCGCCGGCTGCGGATCGTGTTGATCAAATCCCAGAACTGGCCGCGCGAGAGCGGATCGACGCCCGTCGTCGGCTCGTCGAGGATCAGGAGATCGGGGTCGTGGATCAGGGCGCAGCACAGGCTGAGCTTCTGCTTCATGCCGCCCGAGAGCTTGCCGGCCGGGCGGTCCTCGAACGGGTCGAGCCCCGTCGCCTGCAGCAATTCGTCGATGCGCCGTCGCCGCTCGGCCTCGCCCTGACCGAACAGCCGCCCGTGAAAGTCGATATTCTCGAAGACGCTCAGCGTCGGGTAGAGATTGCGGCCGAGCCCCTGCGGCATATAGGCGATGCGGGCGCCATGCTTCTCGCGATGCGCCTTGTCGGCCATGTCGCCATCGAAGACCGTGACCACGCCGGTCTGGATCTGGCGGACCCCGGCGACCAGAGCGAGCAGGGCCGATTTGCCGACCCCGTCCGGACCGATCACCCCGACCATCCGGCGCGCCGGGAACGCGATCGAGACGTCGTCGAGCGCGACCGTCTTGCCGTAGCGGTGCGAGACGTTCTCGACCCTGGCAATGTAACCGTCGCTCATCAGGGGAGCTTTACGCTGAGGTCTTCGGGCCACTGGATCGAGGCGCTGGTGCGCACGAAGCCCATGCCGCGCACGCCGGTCTTGGCCTGGCGGTGGTATTTCTTCAGGACGCGCGGGTCGATCTGCAGCTTGACGCGGAACATCAGCTTCTCGCGCTCATCAGCGGTTTCGACGCTCTTCGGCGTGAACTGGGCATCGGCTGCGACGAAGCTGACATTGGCGGGAATGACGTAGTTCGGCAGCGGGTCGACGGTGATCCGCGCCTCGTCGCCGAGCGCCAGCAGCCCGGCCTGGGCGGCCGGCAGATAGATCGTCATGTAGACATCGCTGAGATCGAGCAGCGTCAGGATGCGCGAGCCGGCGCCGACGACCTCGCCTGCCCGGGCGAGCTGATACTGCACCCGCCCGCTGCGGGGCGCGACCAGGGTCATGTCGACCAGCACGGCCTCGATCCGATCGACCTCGGCCTCGGCGCTCTTGATGGCGAAAGCAGCCTGCTCGCGCTGGGCCTCGGCGGCGACCAGCGCGGCCTTCGCCGTATCGGCCTTGGCGACGCGCTGATCGAAGGTCTGGCGGGTCAGATAGCCCTTGTCGACGAGCTGTTGGCCGCGCTCCAGCTCGGCCTGGGTCAGGGTGATCTCGCTCTTGCGCTGGACGATCAGGGCGTTCGCCTCGGCGAGCCCCTGCTTGGCCTTGAGGACCTGAGACTGGGCGCCGCGCAATTGCGCCTCGTATTCCGGCGAGGAGATCTTCGCGATGACCTGCCCGGCCGTGACATCGTCGCCCTCATTGACCAGGACCTGCGACAGCCGCCCGGCATATTTCGCCGCGACATCGATCTGCGTCGCCTCGATCCGTCCGTTCGATTTGGCGATGCCGGCGGGCAGGTTGCCACTGCGCAGGCGCTGCAGGAATTCCTTGATCCGCGACTGGGCCTGCGCCGGAGTGCTGAGCGAAACGTCGCGAGAGACCGGGGTCATGACGCTGCCGAAGGTCAGGAGCGTCGCCGCCAGGGCCGTCGCGGTCGATAAGCGGGCGAAATTCATCATCTTTCTCCGAGCTCGGGCCGGTGCGGGGCCCCGGCCTGCTTCGCGATGCAATCCTGTGGCCGGCGCAGCAGGCGCAGCGTGTGCTGGCCGATCATGCGTTCCTCATCCGTGGGCACGACGAGGATCGGTACGCGGCTGCCGGGTGCCTCGATCCGGCGGTCATTGCGGCTGTTGGCCTCTTCATCGAGCGCGAACCCGGCCCAGCGCAGGCGATCGACCACATTGCGCCGGACCTGATGGGCATTCTCGCCGACGCCGGCGGTGAAGACGAGAGCATCCAGCCCGCCGAGCGAGACCGACAGGCTGGCAAAAGCCTGCGCCACGCGCAGGCTGAAGAAGTCGATCGCCATCGCAGCCTCGGGCCTGTCGCTCTCCAGCAGGGCCCGGACATCGTTGCTGATCCCGGACAGGCCGCGCAGCCCGCTCTCATGATAGAGCATATGCCCGACCTTGGCCGGACTCATGCCCTTCTGCTCGATCAGGTGCAGCACGACGCCCGGGTCGAGCGAGCCGGAGCGTGTCCCCATCGGCAGCCCGTCCAGCGCGGTGAAGCCCATGGTCGTCTCGATGCTGCGGCCGCCTTCCAGGGCGCAGACCGAGGCGCCGGAGCCGAGATGGGCGATGATCACGCGCTTCTCGGCGATCTCCGGCGCGATGCCGCGCAGCGCCTGCGAAACATATTCATAGGACAGGCCGTGGAAGCCGTAGCGCCGGACGCCCTCGTCATAGAGTTCGCGCGGCAGGGCGAAGCGGTCCGACAATTCGGGATGGCCGCGATGGAAGGCGGTGTCGAAACAGGCGATCTGCGGCAGATCGGGCCGGCGCTCGCGCAGCACGCGGATCGGGTCGAGATTGCTGAGCTGGTGCAGCGGCGCCAGCGGGATGAAGGTCTCGAGCGTCCGCATCACCGCGTCGTCGACCAGGACCGGAGCCGAATAGACCGGCCCGCCATGGACGACACGATGGCCGATGCCGATGAGCTGCGCGTCCTTCATCTGCCCGCCGACCCAGTCGGCGATGATGCGCTGCGCCTGTGAGGAATTCGCGACCTCCTCCGCGCCGAAACTGCGCTCGATCAGCGTCTCGCCGGCATGGTCCTTCGCCTTGAGCCGCGGCCTTGTGCCGATGCCGTCGACGGCGCCGCCGAAGATCAACGCGATATCCTCGCCGACGACGCGATAGAGCTTGAACTTGATGCTCGAACTGCCGGCATTGACGACGAACAGGACCTCGCTCACCGCCTAGCCTCCGATCGGGCGCGACTGGGCCAGCGCATGGGCATAGAGCCCGGCGACGGCGCAGGAGGCAAGCCGCGTGCGGACATTGTCGGCGCGGCTGGTCAGGATGATCGGCACGCGCGCGCCGAGCACGATGCCGGCGGCATCGGCGCCCGACAGGAAGGTCAGGTTCTTCGCCAGCATGTTGCCGGCTTCGAGATCCGGTACCACCAGGATCTGCGCCCTGCCCGCGACCGGCGAGACGATGCCCTTGATGCTGGCGGCTTCCGGGCTGATCGCATTGTCGAGCGCCAGCGGCCCGTCCAGCAGGCCGCCGCAGATCTGGCCACGATCGGCCATCTTGCAGAGCGCCGCCGCCTCCAATGTGCTCGGGATCTTGGTCGTCACGGTCTCGACCGCCGAGAGGATCGCGACCCGCGGCGTGCCCAGGCCGAGCCCGATATGAAGGTCGATCGCATTCTGGATGATGTCGCGCTTGGCTTCGAGGTCGGGGAAGATGTTGACCGCGGCATCGGTGATGAACAGCGGCTCGGGATAGGTCGGCACGTCCATGATGAAGACATGGCTGACGCGCCGGCCGGTGCGCAGCCCGGTCTCCTTGTTGGTGACCTCGGCCAGCAATTCGTCGGTGTGCAGGCTGCCCTTCATCAGCAGCGCCGCCTTGCCGGCATGCACCAGCTCGACCGCCTTGGCCGCCGAGGCATGGCTGTGCGGGGTATCGACGATCTCCAGCCCGGCAATGTCGAGCCCGGCCTGCTTCGCCGTCGCGACGATCCGAGCGCTGGGGCCGACCAGGATCGGCGTGATCAAGCCTTGCGCCGCCGCGTCGAGCGCGCCCCTCAGCGAGGATTCGTCACAGGGATGCGCGACCGCCGTCAGCGCCGGCGGGATTTCGCGGGCCTTGGCGATCAGGCGCTCATATTTGTCGCCATTGGCAGCGGTACGCCGAGGATGGCCGATTTCGGCGGCGAGCGTGGAGGTCTGAGCCATGTTCGGGGTCACTTCTGCGGGGCGGTGCGGCGGCGCGTTCCGGCGCCGGGCAGGCGCCGCTGCGCTGCCGGCTTGGGCGTGGCTGCGCGGACAGTCGCAGCGGACGTCCCGACGCCCGGCGCCGGCGGCTCGCGCTCCGGCGCATGATCCGGGAACATCCTGCTGACGCGTTCGTAGCGGGTGAGCGCCTCGCCTTCGAGCGGGCCGGCCGCGGTCAGGATGCCGTGGAACTCCTCCAGCGAGATCGGCGGCGCCTGCGTTTGCAGAACACGCTCGATCGCGGCGACGGCCTCGTCCCGGTCGAAGCGCAGCATGAAGAGCTGCTCCCGGACCTTGGCCTTGAATTGCCAGAGCGTCGTGCCTTCGAGGCTCTGATGCTTTTTCTGCAGCCGCCGGAGCGCAGCGAAGATGCGCTCGTCGAGGCTCTTGCCTGCTGCCAGGACGAACATGAAGGCTCGCAGCACGGCGATGTTCGCGTTGATCTCGCTGACCCGCTGGCGCAGACCGGCGAGCCCGGCCTCCAGCTCGGCGACTCCACGCTCACGATCGGCGGGTACGGGGCGCGCCGTCTCATCGGTGACGCCGAGCGCCTGCTGCAGCGCAGGAGAGCCATAGACCTGCTTGAACAGGAGTTCGGTGGCGGAATCGCGAATGTCGCGGAACAGGTCGAGCGAGGCGGCGATGTTCTGCGAAGCCATCTGCTGCCAGGCCAGGAACGGATTGCCCGGGGCTGCCGGGCGGCGGTTACGGCGAACCTGCTCCGCCAAGACCGGCACGCCACGCAGAAACGGGTTATTGTGCGAGAACGCTTCGAATTGCGAGCGCAGCGGATTGAGCCGGCGCGACAATTCCGCGACGGGTGCATTGGCGACGGCGTTCACCCAGGGACGTAGCCAAGTCTTGTAGAGATCGGAATTGATCTCGGAAAGCCTGGCGACGGTCGCGAAACGCCGGTCGTCCTCGGCGCTGTTCAGCCCGAGCGCCCGGATGTCGTCGAGCTTGCGCGGCTCGAAGCGCAGCACATGCTTGCCGGCGGCGAGGTCGGCATAGTCCTGCCCCGGCTCGCGCGGCGTGATCACCGCTTCCCACAGGCCGGGAGGCAGGATGTCGATCAGGTCCATGTTCTCGGTGAGTTCAGTGTGCTCCTTCTTTGCCACCGAACTCGAGACGAACACGCCGAGATGGCCGGCCTGCGGATGAATGCAGTAGACGATGGTCTGCTCGGCCGCGATCAGAGCGAGATCGCTGGCATAGAGATCGGTGATCCAGCCCAGCGCCTGCTGCGGCGGGGTGATGTTGTCGCCCCAGGAGCAGAACACCACGATCGGCGAGGTGACCTCGCGCAGATCGATCGCCTTGCCGGAGGACAGCCTGACCTCGCCCTTGGTCAGCTTGTTGCCGACGAAGAGCTCCTCGACGATGAACTCGATCTCCTCGCGGTTGAGCAGCACATGCCCGCCCCACCATTTCTCGAAGGAGAGGAAGCGCTCGGCTTCCGTGTCGACCTGAGACCAGACATCGTAGAGCTTGCCCCACCAGGTATTGGCCGGGTTCAGCTTCTCGAAATTCTGGACGAGATAGGCCCCGTCGAAGATGCCGGCGCCGAGATCGCCCGTCAGCGAGGCCAGCCAGGAGCCGCCGAGCATGCCGCCCGAATAGCGCATCGGGTTGAGGCCGTCCTTGCCGTTCCAATAGGCCAGCGGCGCACCCGCCGCCATGATCGGCCCCATCAGATCGGGTCTTGCGGCGGCGAGCCCGAGCACGGCCCAGCCGGCCTGGCAATTGCCGATCACGCAGGGTTTGCCGGGGTAGTCGGGATGGCGCTTGATCACGGCTTCGATGAAGGCGGCCTCGGCACAGCCGACATCCTCGATCGTCTGCCCCGGCACCGGATCGGGGAGGAAGCCGATGAAATAGCAGGGATGGCCGGCGGCGAGCGCCGCGCCGATCTCGCTGTCCGGCTTCATCCCGCCGATTCCCGGGCCATGGCCGGCGCGCGGATCGACGACGATGAAGGGGCGCGCTGCCTCGTTGGTGACGACGCCCTCCGGTGGAATGATCCGGACCAGCCAGTAGTTCACCGGGCGCGGCAGGCTGCGGCCGCTCATCACGGGCTCGAAGCTGAAGCCCAGGACATGCGGGGCGATCATCGCCATATGCTCAAGATAATTGTCGCCGCGCCGGCGCAGCACGTCGAGCATCAGCAGATTGCGCTGCGCGACATCGACCAGATAATCGCCGAGATCACTGCGAAACAGGGCTTCCGCCTTTGCACCGGCGGATGGGTTCACCGAGAAGGGACCGATCATATCGCTTTTCCCTACACGCCACGGGGCTTGTACGTCGGAGCGTCGCAGCGGCTTGCCGCACTGCACTATCGCCAGCGTAAGACGCTTTAGCAACGACCCTGGCCGCTGCCCGCCTCAATGCGGTGTTCGGGAACACGCGTAATTGATGTCAATCAATCGCAAATTTTAGCAGCCGGGCGCGCGTGTCGCTGCCTCGGCCTGCGCGCGGTTCGGAAAATCCGCGATTCCGACAGGCGGGAGGACCGGCTTACACCGCGCTCACATGCTCTCCGGCATGGCGACTGTCCCCTGCTCCTGCGCCATTCGCTCCGATGCCGTGGACGAAGAAGCCGATCGTCTGCCGGGCGATCTCGTCGACCGGCAGCGAGCCCGCCGGGTCATGCCAGCGCGCGATCCAGCTCAGCGCGCCGGCGGCCGCGAAGGCGAGCAGCTTGGGGTCGCAGGGCTGGATCGAGCCGTCGGCGATGCCCTGCTCGATCAGGCCGCGGAAGCGCTTGTCGATCTTGCCCTTGAGGGCACGCAGCTCCTTGCGCGTCTCCGCCGGCAAGGGGTCCTCGCCGACCAGGATGAGGCAGCGCCCGAAATCCTCGGTGACGATCCGCGCATATTCGGTCCAGAGCACGATCAGCCGCTCGAGACCGCGCCCGCGACCGCGCTGCGCCTCGGCCTGGGCTGACGCCGAATCGAGCCGCTCCAGTCCGATCCGCACGCATTCGAACAGGATCTCGTCCTTGCTGCGGACATAGTGGTAGATCGTCGGCTTGGTGACATTCAGCCGTTCCGCGACATCGTCGAGCGAGGTCCGGTGAAAGCCCTGCTCGCTGAAGGCGCGCGCCGCAGCCCGCAGCACGGCCTCGCGCTTCAGCGCGCGCTCCTGCTCGCGCTGCGCCTGCGTCTTCCAGAGTGGCGCCGCCATCCGGCTCAGGCCCGCTCGATCGCGAGCGCGATGCCCTGACCGCCGCCGATGCACATCGTGATGAGCCCGTAGCGGCCACCGCTGCGCTGAAGCTCATAGGCCGCCTTGAGGGTGATGATCGCGCCCGTCGCGCCGACGGGATGGCCGAGCGCGATCGCCCCGCCATTCGGATTGACCCTGGCCGGATCGAAGCCGAGTTCCTTGGCGACCGCGCAGGCCTGGGCGGCAAAGGCCTCGTTCGACTCGATCACGTCGAAATCGCCGAGCGAGAGCCCGGTGCGCTTGAGCAGAGCCTGCACAGCCGGCACCGGGCCGATGCCCATCACGCCGGGCTCGACGCCGGCATGGGCGTAGCCGACGAGGCGCGCCAGCATCGGCTTGCCCTCGCGGCTGGCACGGCCTTCCTCCATCAGCACCATGGCGGCGGCGCCGTCATTGATGCCGGAGGCGTTGCCGGGCGTGACCGTTCCGTCCTTCTTGAAGGTCGGGCGCAGGCCCTTCAGCGTCTCCGCCGTCGTCGCCGGCTTGGGGTGCTCGTCGGTATCGAAGCTGTTGGTGTCGCGGCCCTTGCGGACATCGACCGGCAGAATCTGCTCCTTGAAGCGGCCGGCGGCGATCGCCTCGGCGGCGCGGCGCTGGCTCTCGGCGGCGAAGGCGTCCTGCGCCTCGCGGTCGATGCCATAGCGCTCGGCGACGTTCTCGGCGGTGATGCCCATGATGCCGTTGCCGAACGGGTCGGTCAGTACGCCGGTCAGATGGTCGGCGACGACGGCATCGCCCATGCGCTGGCCGAAGCGGGCCGTGGCGAGCAGATGCGGCGCGCGGCTCATCGTCTCGGCGCCGCCGGCGACCGCGGTGTCGCAATCGCCGAGCATGATCGCCTGCGCCGCCGAGACGATCGCCTGCACGCCGGAACCGCAGAGCCGGTTCAGCGTCATCGCGGGCACCTCAACCGGAATCCCGGCCTCGATCGCCGCGACGCGGGCGAGATAGGCATCTTTCGACTCGGTCAGGATGACATTGCCGAAGACGACATGGCCAACCTCGGCAGCGGGCAAGCCGGCGCGGCTCAGCGCCTCGCCGACGACGAGCGCCCCGAGCTCCGACGGCGCGTGGCCGGACAGCGCCCCGCCAAAGGTGCCGATGGCAGTGCGGACGCCCGCGGTGATGACGACATGTCGGCTCATGAAACTGCTCCTTCAGGCGGATTCGGCCTGCCGCTCGGGCTTGTACAGCCCTTCGATCTCGGCGGCGTATTTCTTTGCGATGTTGGCCCGGCGCACCTTCATCGTCGCGGTGACCTCGTCATCGTCATGGTCGAGTTCCTTGACGAGGAGGTGGAAGCGCTTGAGCTGCGCGACGGGGGCGAGCTGGGCATTGGCTCGCTCGATCTCGGCGGCGACCAGCTCGCGCACGCGGCTGTGCTCGGCGAGGCTGCGGAAATGGGTGAAGGCGATGCGGTTCTCCTCGGCCCATTTGCCGACGGTCTCGGCATCGATCTGGATCAGTGCCGAGGGATAGCGCCGGCCATCGGCGACGACGATGCACTCCTTGATGAAGGCGCTGCCCTTCACCGTGTTCTCGATCTCGGAGGGGCTGAGATTCTTGCCCCCGGCCGTGATCATGATGTCCTTCAGCCGGTCGACGATCCTTGTCTGACCATCCTCGATCGCGGCAACGTCGCCGGTGTGCAGCCAGCCATCGCGCAGCACGGCCGCCGTCGCCTCGGGATTGCGGAAATAGCCCTCGAAGACGATGTCGCCGCGCAGCAGGAGCTCGCCCTGGGCGCCCAGCTTGAGCTCGGCGCCGGCGACAGCCTCGCCGACTGAAGCAGGCAGCAGGCGCTGGAGACGCTGACCGACGGACATTCCGGAGGTCTCGGTGAGGCCGTAGACCTCGACGAGAGGCACGCCGAGCGTGCGGAAGAACTGCACGATGCGCGGCGGGATCGGGGCTGCACCGGTAAGCGCGACCTTGACCTTGCGCAGGCCGATGAAGTTCTGCAGCGCCCGGAAGATGACGAGATGGTAGAAGCCGGCGACTGCCTTCTCGCGCAGGCTGCGCGCCGCCGGTGGCTTGGTGGCGAAGGGCTCGCAGGCGGCGAGACCCGCCTCGAACAGACGCCGGCGCCAGCCGCCGGCCTCCATCAGCTTGATGTGGATCGCGGCGTGCAGCTTCTCCCAGATCCGCGGCACGCCGAGGAAAAGCGTCGGCGCGATCTCGCGCAGATCTTCCTGCACGGTGCGGATCGACTCGCCGAAGGAGACGCAGGAACCGACATAGATCGGCGCCATGGTGCTCAGCATCTGCTCGGCGACATGGCAGAGCGGCAGATAGGACAGGTTGGTGGTGTCGGCGTCGTAGCCGAGCCGTTCGATCACGCCGGCCGCCTGGGCCCGCATGTTGCGATAGCTCAGCATCGCGCCCTTGGGCTTGCCGGTCGAGCCGGAGGTGTAGACCATCAGGCCGATATCGGCCGGGATCTGGGCGGCGAGGCAGCCCTCGACCAGGCCGGGATGCGCGAGCTCGTATTCGGCGCCGCTCTTCAGCACATCGGCGAAGGAGATGATCAGCTCCGGACCGTAGTGCCGCAGGCCCTTGGGATCGATCACCACGATCCGCTTCAGCCGCGGCAGTTCGGCGATGCGCTCCAGCACCTTGTCGGCCTGCTCCTGGTCCTCGCAGACCACGATCTCGACTTCCGCATGCCCGAGCACATAGGCGACCTCATTGGCCGGGCTGGTCGCATAGACGCCGATCGCCACCGCCCCGACCATGCCGGCACCGAGCTGGGCGACCACCCATTCGGCGCGGTTCTCGGAGAGGATACCGACATGCCCGCCTTCGCCGAGGCCGAGCGCCCGCAGACCGAGGCCGAAATGCCGGGCGCGGCGATCATACTCGGCCCAGCTGATCGGCAGCCAGATGCCGAAATCCTTCTGCCTCAGGGCGACGCGCTCGGGCATCGTCCGCGCATTCTCGCGCAGCATCTGCGGCAGGGTGAGATTGGGAAGCTCGCGCATCGTTGCCGACCTCACGAAAGCCAGCGCTTGCGGCGCTTGTAGTGCTTGATGTCGCGATAGCTGCGCTCGCCCCCGGCGCCGCCGAGGCCGAGATAGAATTCGCGCACGTCCTGGTCGCGGACCAGCTTCTCGACCGGGCCGTCGATCACCACCTTGCCCATTTCGAGGATGTAGCCGTAATTGGCGACCGCGAAGGCGACCGCGGCGTTCTGCTCGACGAGCAGCATCGAGACGCCCTGCTCGGCATTGATCCTGGCGATGATCGTGAAGATCTCCTCGACCAGCTTCGGCGCGAGGCCGAGCGAGGGCTCGTCGAGCAGGATCAACGAGGGTCGCGCGATCAGCGCCCGCCCGATGGCGAGCATCTGCTGCTCTCCGCCGGAGAGATAGCCCGCCAGCCCCTTGCGGCGCTCGTGCAGGCGCGGGAAATAGCTGTAGACCAGATCGAAATCCGCCGCCGGCAGCTTGCGCCCGGTCAGCGCGAAGGTCGCGGCGGTCAGGTTCTCCTCGACCGTCAGGTCCTCGAAGATGCGCCGCCCCTCCATGACATGGAACAGGCCGCGCCGGACGAGGCCGTGCGGGGCAAGGCTCGCGATATCGTCGCCCTGGAAATGGATGGCGCCGCCAGTGACGGCGCCATCCTCGAGCGCGAGCAGGTTCGAGACGGCCTTGAGCAGCGTCGACTTGCCGGCACCGTTCGAGCCGAGCAGGGCGACGATCTGCCCCTGCGGCACGCGCAGCGACAGGCCGCGCAGCACCTGCACCGTCCTGTTGTAGACGACCTCGACATTGTTGACGTCGAGCACCGCGGTCCCGGCCATGCCTTCAGCCCCTCGCCCTGCGCCTGAGGATCAAAGCTTGATCCAGTCGGAGGCCGGCAGCATCTGCTTGGCCTTGCTGTCGAAGCGATAGATCCGGCCGACCGGCACGGAATTGCCGGGGATCGAGATCGGCACGCCGAACAGGCCGCCGGTGTCGAAGTCCTTGATGCTGTTTAGCCCGGCCTTGAGATTGGCGCCGGTCAGCTCCTTGCCGGCATCGAGCGTCCGCTTCACCGCCTCGGCCATCAGCATGGCGGTGACGAAGCCTTGCAGGTAGCCGGTCGACTGGTACTCGGTGCGCATCTGCCGGATCTTCTCCAGCATCGGCGCGGTACCGTCCTTGTCGTAATAGTAGCGGTACGGCATCACGCCCATGAAGCCGTCGGCGGCGTCGCCCATGCGCTGCACCGTCGAATTGTCCATGGTCCAGAACGTGCCCATGAACTGGCTCTTCATGCCCATCTGCTTCGCCTGCGTGACGAATTCCGGGATCGGCGCCAGCACATAGCCGTGGAAGATCGTGAAGTCGGGATTGGCGCGGCGCAGCTTCAGCACCTCGGTCGAGACGTCGACGCTGCCGGGCGGGGTCACGATCTTCTCGACGACGTTGAGCTTCAGCTCCTTGGCGACCGCCTCGCCCGGTACGATCGGGTCGCGGCCAAATTCGGTGTCGGAATAGACGAAGGCGACGCGCGCGCCCGGCTTCTCCTTGGCGATGTAGCGCAGGAGGATGCCGAACATCTCGGTATAGTCCGGCCCCGCCATGAACTGCAGCGGGAACTTCTTGGGGTCGTTAAGCTCGGTCGCGAAGGAGGCGCCGGCCATGATCATGGTGCCGCGGCGCTCGAGCTCGGGATTGATCGTTTTCGAGAAGCCGGTCGAATCGCCATAGTAGAGCGAAACCTTCTCCTGGCTGGTGATCTTGTTGAAGGCGGCGACCGAGGCGTCGACCTTGTAGGCGGTATCCTCGGCGACATATTTGATCTTGCGGCCCTTGATGCCGCCGCCATCGTTCAGGATCTTGAGATAGTCCTGGATGCCGGCATGGATGCCGACGCCCGCGAAGGCGAAGACGCCGGTCAGCGGGATCGAGCCGCCGAGCACGATGTCGCCGCCTTCCTGCGCCGCGAGCGGCCCCATCCCGAACGCCATCGCGGCGGTTGCCGCCGTCCCGGCCAGAAGCTCCCGCCGGTTCAACCTCATCTTGCTCATGCTCGTCCTCCCGCTGATATGGCCGCTCTTGGCGACGGCCGTTTCGTCAAAGGCACGTGTCCCGTGCGCCTTCATGTCCTGAAGGGCCAGAGATGGAAGAAGCGCCGCACCCGCCGCCAGATCTCGGCGAGGCCGCGCGGTTCGAAGATCAGGAAGCCGACAATCAGCCCACCGAAGACGATGGTGCGTACCGGCGCCAGCGCCGCGAGTGCGTCCGGATAGATCGGCGTCGCCCAGTTCGCGACGAATTTCAGGAGTTCGGGGACGAGTGTCATGAAGACCGCGCCGAGGATGCCGCCGAGGATCGTCCCCATGCCGCCGACGATGATCGCGGCGAGGTAGAAGATCGAGTTGACCAGCGGAAAGCTCTCCGGCGTCACGACTCGGAAGAAATAGGCCCAGAGCCCGCCGGCGAGGCCGGCATAGAAGGACGAGATCGCAAAGCTGGTCAGCTTGTAGCGGAGCAGCGGGATGCCGAGCACCTCGGCCGAGATGTCGCGGTCGCGGATCGCGATGAAGGCGCGCCCGATGCGGGTGCGCAGCAGGTTGGCGGCGCCAAGCACCATCAGGCAGGTCACCGGCATGATCAGCCAGTAGAGCGAGAAGGGCTGGTCGAGGCTGATCCCGAACAGCCGTGCCGGCGGCATCGACAGGCCCCGCGCCTCGCCGGTCAGCGACCAGTGCGAGAACAGGAAGTGCAGGATGACCGAGGCCGCGATCGTCGCGATGGCGAGATAGAGCCCCTTCACCTTGAGACTGGGAATGCCGACGAGGATGCCGATCATCGCGGCGAGGCCGGCGCCGCTCAGCAGGTTGAGCAGGAAGGGCGTGCCGAGCCGGATCTCCAGCACCGCGACGGTATAGGCGCCGACGCTCATGAACGCGGCCTGGCCGAGGCTGACCAGCCCGGTATAGCCGGTGAGCAGGTTCAGCCCCGTCGCGCTCGCGACATTGATGGCACAGAGGCAGGCGAGGAAGAGCCAGTACGGACTCGCCACGAAGGGGAAGGCGACCGCAGCGAGTGCGAGCAGCACCAGCAGCGTGCGCTGCACGGAGCTATCGAACAGCGCCTCGTCGGCGGCGTAGCTGGTCTTGAGCGTGCCGATCCGCATGGCTCTAAAGCCTCTCGATCTCGTGGGTGCCGAACAGGCCGTAGGGCCGGACCATCAGCAGCACGAGCAGCAAAGCGAAGGTGACGACGAGCTTGAACTCGCCGCCGAGAAAGGCCCCGGCCAGCGCCTCAACCAGCCCGATCAAGAGGCCGCCGACCAGCGCCCCGGCGATCGAATCGAGCCCGCCGATGATCACGACGACCAGCACCGAAAGGCCGAACACACCCATGGTCGGAGAGATCCCGCCGATCGCCCCGACCAGAACGCCCGCGCCCGCGGCGGTGGCACAGGCGAGGATCCAGGCGACGGAGAAGACACGCGGCACGTCGATGCCGACCGAATAGGCGGCGCCCTGGTCGGCCGCCGTCGCTTTCAGCGCGACGCCACCGCGCGAGAACCGGAACAGGGCGAGAAAGAGCCCGATCACCACGGCCGCCGCCACGAAGCCGATCGCGACCTTCGGCGCGAGATAGGCCTCGCCGATGAAAACCGGTGTCGACGGCATGAATTCGGGCAGGCGTAGCGGATCGGCGCCCCAGCCGAGCTGCACGACGCCGGCGAGGATCGAGCCGAGCCCGATCGTCACCATGAACACCGAGATCGGGCTCTCGCCCAGCATCGGCCGGATCATGGTGCGCTCGACCAGCCAGCCGAGCACGCCGCCAGCCGCGACCGCGAGCGGCAAAGCAAGCCAGGGCGAGAGGCCGAGCCCGGCGGCGAAGCCGAGAAAGGCATAACCGCCCAGCATCAGGATCTCGCCGATGGCGAGATTGACCACGCGGGTCGCCTTGTAGATCAGCACGAAGGCGACGCCGGTCAGCGAATAGAGCGCGCCGGCACCGAGCCCGGCCAGGGTGACTTCGAAGAGGAAGAGCGCGTCCATCACACCGCCTCCGCCTTGATCCGGCGCGAGAGCTCGCCGACATCGCCGGCACCGAGATAGGCCGCGATCACCGCCTCGTTGCCCTGGACCTCCCGCGGCGTGCCGCTGGCGATGACCTGGCCAAAATTCAGCACGACGACATGGTCGGAGATGTCCATAACCATGCCCATGTCGTGCTCGACCATCAGGATGGTGACGCCCCATTCCTCCTTCACATCGAGGATGAAGCGGGCCATGTCCTCGGTCTCTTCGCGGTTCATACCGGCGACCGGTTCGTCGAGCATCAGGATGCGCGGGCGCATGGCCAGCGCCCGGGCGAGCTCGACGCGCTTCTGCAGGCCATAGGACAGGGTCGCGACCGAGGCGTTGCGGATGTGCTGGATCTCGAGGAAGTCAATGATCCGCTCCTCGATCTCGGCCCGCAGCTCCAGCTCCTCCTTCTGCGCCCTGCCCCAGTAAAACAGAGCGTCGAGTACGCCGGTGCGCAGATGCGCGTGGCGGCCGAGCTTGATGTTGTCGAGCACGGTCATGCCGCGGAACAGGGCGATGTTCTGGAAGGTACGGGCGAGGCCCCGCGCCGCCCGTTCCGGCGCACGCACACCGGTCAGGCTCTCGCTGGCAAAGCTGATCTTCCCGGCCTGCGGCCGGTAGAAGCCGGAGATCGTGTTGAACAGCGAGGTCTTGCCGGCGCCATTGGGCCCGATCACCGCGGTGATCGAGCCTTCCGGCACCTCGAAGGAGACGTCGGTCAAAGCGCGCACGCCGCCAAAGGCGAGCGAGACACCCGCGACCTCCAGGATCGGCCGGGCCGGCACACCGGCGGGCATCGCTGCCGCCATCTCAGCGCCCCTCGAACCGGGCCGGCCGCTTCGCCAGGAAGGCGCTGGCGCCCTCCTTGAAGTCGGCGGTGCGCACACCGGCGAGAAACGCTTCGCGCTCGCGATCGAGCTGCGCGGGGAGCGCGTTGTCGAGCGAATGGCCGATCAGGTCCTTGATCCGGCCATAGGCTCCGGTCGGACCGGCGGCGAGCCGCTTCGCCAGCACCAGCGCCTCGTCCTGCAGCGCCGCTGCGGGCACGACGCGATTGACCAGACCGAGCGCGAGCGCCTCGGGCGCCCTGACCGGCTCGGCCAGCATGGCGAGTTCGAGCGCCTTGCGCGGCCCGACCAACCGCGGCAACCGGTAGGTCGCCGAGCCGTCCGGGCTCGCCCCGATGCGGGCATAGGCCAGGGTGAACACCGCATCGTCGGCGGCGAGCGCGAGATCGCAGGCCAGGGCGAGGCTGAAGCCGGCGCCAGCGGCGGCGCCCTGCACCGCCGCGACCGTGGGCACGGAGAGGGAATCGAGCTGCTTCAACGCGGCGTGGAGCGGATCGATGATCGCCTCGACCGCACCGAGCGGGTCACCATCGACGAAACGGGAGACATCGCCGCCGGCGCAGAAGGCCCGGCCCTCGCCGCGCAACAACACGCAGCGCACGGCGGGATTGCCGGCGATATCAGCCACGGCCTCGCCAAAGGCGCGCGCGGTCGCCGCGTCGATCGCGTTGAGCACTTGCGGGCGATTGAGGGTGATGACCGCAACGGCCCCCTCGACCGCCAGGAGCACAGGAGCCCCGGCTTCGTTCATCTGATCCTCCCGTCGAGCCCGCGATCATTGATCGTCGCGGTATCTCCAGCGTTCGTACTCGCTGTTCATGACCTTACTCACGAGTAAGCAACAGCGATACGCGATGCGCTATGCGCATTTCCGCACGACGAAGATTGTCGAATGGGAACGAGCCGAAGGTCAACTTCATGGTCCTACGTCAGACGGCAAAAAGGCCGGCGCGATGGTCCGCGCCGACCGGTACCGAAAACAGATCGCGAATGCCGCGGTGGCGGCGCGTCAGAAGCGCCAGATCAGGGGCACGATGAAGACCGCGACCACGAAGAACCAGATCAACAGCGGCAAACCGAGCTTCCAGTAATCGCTGAAGGCGTAGCCGCCCGGCCCCATCACCATCAGATTGGTCGGCGTCGCGATCGGCGTCAGGAAGGCGCCGGCGGCCGCCACCGCCGTGCTCATCAGCACCGGACGCGGCGAGATGCCCATGCTGGCCGCCGCTGCGACGCCGATCGGGATGACTATCAGCGCGGTCGCGGTATTGCTGATCAGCTGGCCCATGACCGCGGTCAGCACGAACAGCCCGGCGAGCAGCGCCATCGGCCCGGCATCGCCGACCATGTAGACCAGCCGCTCAGCCAGCATCTTGGCGGCGCCGGTCTCGACCATCGCGGTCGAGAGCGGCATCATCGCGCCGACCAGGATCACCGTCGTCCACGAGATCGCGCGGTAGGACTGCTCGACATTCATGATGCCGCAGAGGATGACGGCGCCCGCCGCGAGCAGCCCGGCCACCGCCGGCGGCACGATGCCGGTCGCCAGCATCAGCACCATCGCGAACAGGATGACGATCGCCTGCTTCGCCCCCGGCCCCATCGGCACCGCCTGGCGCCGGACGAGTTCGGGCGAGCTGACGACCAGCACGTCGGGATCATCGAGATGCGTGTCGAGCGCCTTCCAGGTGCCCTGCAGCAGCATGGTGTCGCCGGTCTGCAGCACGATGCCGCCGCCATCGCTGGTCGCGCTCGCGGCGGCGACCTCATTGCCGGCGCGCTGGACGGCGAGGATGATCAGGTCGCCGCTTTCGGTGACCATGCCCGGGAACACGCTCTGGCCGATCAGGCCGGAGCGCGGCGGGATCACCACCTCGGCGAGACCGGAGCGGCGGTTAAACAGCGTCTCCTCGCCCTCGCCGGCCGCGGCGCCCTCGTCGCGGAAGGCGAGATGCATCTTGACCGACAGGTTCGCGGCCGCCTCGGCCTCGCCACGCAGGAGGATGTAGTCGCCCTCGGCGATCGTCCCGCGGCGCAGCGGGCCGCCGCTCTCGCCCTCCTGGATCGCGACGAATTGCAGGCCCGGATAGCCGCTGACATCGACCGCGGTCGCAGGCTGGCCGATATAAGGACAGGTCGGACGCACGCGCAGCTGGAAGACGCCGCTGGCGAGCCCATACTGCTCGACCAGCGTTCGCGCATGCCGGCTGAAATCGGCTGGCATGGTCGCGCCGTTGCGCTGGGGCAGCAGCTTCTCGCCGAACAGGATCATGATCGCCATCGAGCCGAGCAGCAGCGGAATGCCCGCGAGCGCGAACTCGAAGAAGCCGAAACCGCCGACGCCGGCATCCGCCGCCGCCTCGGAGACGAGCACGTTGACGGGCGTGCCGGTCAGCGCCAGCAGCGAGCCGGCATGGGCCGCGAAGACCAGCGGCATCAAGAGCTGCGACGAGTTCCGCCGCAGCCGCACCGCGATCACCACGACGACAGGCATCAGCGCCGCGACGGCGCCGTTGACGCTGATCAGGGCGGTCAGCAAGGCGACGAGCGTCATGGTCAGCAGGAGCAGGCGCGTGCGGCTCTCCTCGCCCGCGCCCTTGATCAGCAGTTGCCCCGCCCAGGCCGTGACGCCGGTGACCTCGAGCGCCGAGCTGATGATGAACAGCGAGGCGATGAAGATCACGGCGGGATCGCCGAGCCCGCCGAGCGATTGCGGCAGAGTGAGCACGCCGGTCGCCCAAAGCGAGAGCGCCGTGCCCATCGCCACCAGCACAACGGGCACCTTGTTCGTGACGAACAGGACGACCGCGACTGCGATGATGAGGGCGGTATAGGCTATCGGGCTCACGCTCAGCTCCTTGTTGCGTCTGCTCGGGCCGTCACCGCCCGCTCGATTTTGTCTTTAGTCTTCGAGCGTCGCCATCAGGATGCCGAGCCGGCAGCCCTTCTCATATTCGTCGAGCTTCACGAACTCTTTGATCGTATGGATCTCGGCCTGGCCGGCGCCGATGGTGATGGTCGGGATGCCGGCCCTGTCGAGCCAGTTCGCATCGAGCCCGCCATTCGAGAACAGATAGGTCGGCTTGATGCCGAGCAGCTCGAGCGCCTTGGTCGCACGCTTTACGACCTTGGCGTCGTCGGCGAGCTTGAAGGGCGGATAGGCGGCGGCCCGGCGGAAGGTCACCTCCGCGGTCTCGCCCTCATGGTCCGTGACCTCGGCCTTGGCCTTGGCGAAGGCCGCCTCGTAGCCATCGACGATCTTGGTGGCGAAGCTCAGCTCGGGGCTGCGCGCCTCGCCCTTCAGGAAGGCGTAGTCGGTGACGACATTGGTGGCGTCGCCGGCCGGCTTGCCGTTCTTGCCGCCGAAGATGCCGATATTGCTGGTGCCGAACTCGTCGCCCTTGACGACCTTGCCGAACCAGCCGGTGCGCTTCGCCTCGGCGAGGCCGAGCGCGCCGACCAGGGTCGCCGAGATGCCTCTATCCGGCGCGACGCCGGCATGGGAGGCCTTGCCCTTGATCTCGACTTCCCAGTTCTCCTGGCCGACCGCGCCGATGATCAGCTCGGAGGCGAGCTGACCGTCGACATTGATGCACATCACCGGCCTGCCGAGTTCGGCCGGGTTGAGCTCGCGGGCACCGTGCAGGCCGCTCTCCTCGCGAACCGTGAAGAGCAGCGTGATCGGCGGATGCGGCAGCTTGTGCTTGAGCAGCGTCTCGGCCAGCACCACGAGCAGCGCGACACCGGTGCGGGCATCGCCGCCGAGCGCGGTCGTGCCGTCGGAGACGATCCGGTCGCCCTCGCGCTTCGGCTTGGCGCCGGCGCAAAGCGGCACCGTGTCGAGATGGGTCGAGAACATCAGCCGCGGGCCGGGCTTGGTGCCGGGCAGGTCGACGATCAGGTTGCCGGTCTGGGTCGGCACCGGGATGCGCGCATTGGCATCGTCGAAGCGGATCGCGGAAGCGGGCACGCCGGCCTTCTTCAGGGCTTCGCTGACCGCGGCAGCGATCGCAGCCTCCTCGCCGGTGACGCCCTCGACCGAGAGGAAGTTCATCAGGTGGTCGATCGCGCCTTCGACATCGAGGGGGATATTGGCAGTGCTCATGACATCCATCCGAGGGTTGGGTCTGGATTGATTTTAAATGTGGATCCGGCGGTCGATCAGAGGCCCCAAGGCAGGCCCAGCATCTTCCAGACCGCGAAGAGCGCGGTCCACAGCACGAACATCCACACGACATAGGGCAGCATCAGCGAGACGATGGTGCCGACGCCGGCATTGCGGTCGTATTTCTGGGCGAAGCCGACGACGAGGGCGAAATAGGCGTTGAGCGGGGTGATCGCGTTCATCGGGGAATCGCCGACGCGATAGGCTGCCAGCACCGCCTCGGGCTCGACGCCGAGCTTCATCAGCAGCGGCACGAAGACCGGGGCGAAGATCGCCCATTTTGCGATGGCGCCGGTGAGCAGGAGGTCGATGATCGCGACCACCACGATGAAGCCGAGCAGCAGCGGCAGCGCGCCGATATTGGCCGCCTGCAGGACGCCCGACAGGCTGAGCGCCATCACCGTGCCGATATTGGTATAGGTGAAATAGGCGACGAACTGGCTGAGCACGAAGAACAGGAAGATCGTGCCGCCCATGCTCTTGATCGACTTCTCGATCGCCGCGATCACCTCGGTCAGAGTCCGCAGCGTCCCGGCGCCGATGCCGTAGCACCAGCCGCTGACCAGGAACATCAGCATGATCAGGGCGATCAGCCCGTTCATGAAGGGCGAGTTGCCGATCAGCTCACCGGTGGTCGGATTGCGCAACGGCGCCCAGGACGGGACGGTGAGCACGAGGAAGACAGCGATCAGCCCGAGCATGCCGAACCCGGCATAGCGCAGCCCGCGCGTCTCCGATTCCGACAGCACGGCGCCCTGCTCGGTGGTGGTGCCCTCTGCCGCCTTGGACGGGTCGTAGGCGCCCAGGCGCGGCGCGATCATCTTGTCGGTGATGAAGGCGACGACGACGGTAAGGAAGATCACCGAGGCGATCGAGAACCAGAGATTGGAGGCGAGGCCGATCGAGCGATTGGGATCGACGAGGCGCGCAGCGTCATTGGTGAACTCGACCAGCACCGCGTCCAGCGGCTTGATCAGCATGTTGACGGTGAAGGCGCCGGCGACCGCCGCGAAGCCGAGTGCCAGGCCCGCCAGCGGATTCCGCCCGACCGCGAGATAGGCGATGCCGGCGAGCGGAATCAGCACGAGATAGCCCGCATCGGCGGCGATCGAGGCGAGGATGCCGACGAAGGCGAGGATATAGGTCAGCGCCCAGGCCGGCGAGACGATCACGAGCTTGCGGATCAGCGCGGTGACGAGCCCCGATTCCTCGGCGACGCCGGCGCCGATCATCGCGACGATCATCAGCCCCACCGCGGTGAAGCTCATGAAGTTGGGGATCAGCGAGGAATACATGAAGCGGATGCCTTCGACGTTCAGAAGGCTCCGGATCGCCGTGGAGGCCGTCTCGACCTTGTGCGTGTCGGGATTGATCCGCTCGAAGGTGACGGCTGCGCCGAACAGGCTCAGCACGGCGGAAAGGACGATGACGATACCGATCAGGATCAGGAAGATGATGACCGGATGGGGAACCATGTTCCCGACTTTCTCGACGGTATCGAGAAATCGCTGCATCGTCGTCTTCGGCGCCGTGCTCTCGACAGTCATAGTGCCTTCTCCCCCGAGCCTGGCATTGGCGCACCCTGGAAGGACTGCGTCGGTACAAATGTGATGACCGGGCACAGAGCCGGTGCGTATTCTCGGAAACTTAGATCGCCTTGCGGAATGGGCATCGGCACAGAATCCCAAAAAGTGGGCCGCCTGTCCCAAAGTTACCTCCGAAGCCTATCAAAGCCCGGCGACCGCGAGCTTGCTGCTACCGGGTGGCTTCTTTATCCTGTCATGACCTTGAGTGAGCCTCCGATTCACAGCCGCAGCGCGGATGGCCAAAGTGACACCGATTGCGCGGAAATCGAAGCGAATCTCTCTTGTGCTGTCCATCTCACGCTCCGGCGGCCCGGCGTTCACATTCTGGAGTCCGGTGGTGACTGCGAATCGAAACCGCGGTCCTTGGCGACATGCCGTCATGGCGCTGGCCTGCGCGCTCGGCCTCGGCGCCTGCGCCTCCGCACCGACCGGCATGCTGCAGATTGTGCCCGCTGTTCCGGGCACCGACCGGGTCGACATGCTCACCGCGACGACGCGCGCGCCTTCGGCCGAGCCGGGCGTCCTGTTCAGCGGCGATCGCGGAGACGCCGTCTCCTTCTCCAACATCGTCGTCTCGATCCCGCGCGACCGCGAGGTCGGCACCATCCAATTGCCGCGTTCTGTCCCCGGCAATCCGGAGACGGATTTCACCGTCAGCTCGGTGACGCCGATCGCCAAGCCGCAGCTGGCGTCCTGGTTCAACAAGGCGAATGGCCGGAAGCGTCGCGTCTTCGTCTTCGTGCACGGCTTCAACACGCCGTTCGACCGGGCGGTCTTCCGCTTTGCGCAACTCGCACACGATGCCGATGCGAATGCGCTGCCGGCCCTGTTCTCCTGGCCATCGCGCGGCCATTTGCTCGACTATGCCCGCGATTTCGACAACGCCTCCTATTCGCGCTCGGACCTCGCCTATCTCTTGAAGGCCGCGGCGAACAGCCCGTCCGTCAGCGACATCGTCATCCTCGCCCATTCCATGGGCAGCTGGCCGGCCGTCGAGGCTGTCCGCCAGCTCGCGCTCGAGCAGGGCGGCGTGCCGCGCAAGATCAGCAATCTGATCCTCGCCTCGCCCGACCTCGATGTCGGCGTGTTCCGGCGCCAGGTCGAGGATATGGGCAAGCGCCGGCCGCAGATCACCCTGTTCGTCGCCCAGCATGATCGGGCGCTGCAGCTCTCGCGCTTCATCTCCAGGGGGGCGACGCGCCTCGGCGGCATCGACCTGACCCGCGACGAGTACCAGCAGCAGTTTGCCGGACTGTCGGGCATCACCGTGCTAGATCTCAGCGCCATCAACGCCGGCGACCGCATCAACCACGATCTCTATGCCGCCAGCCCCGATGCCGTCCGTCTGATCGGAGACCGGCTGCTGCAGGGCCAGGTCATCACGGACACGGACATATCCCCGCCGCTGGCGGCTGCGGATGCGCTCGGTTCGGCGGCCAGCCTCTTCGTCACCGCCCCGATCCGCATCTTCGATGCCGCATCCCTGCGCTAGAGGAAACGTCCGGCCCGGAAAGCGCAAAGCCGGATCAGACCTTCAGATCGAAATTCAGAATTGATCCAAAACAAAAGAAATCTAATCAGACCGAATACAGGTTGACGAAATCATCCAAGATGAACTGGAATCGGGCGCACGTTGACTGCAATCCTGGAAGTCCCAACTGGCACCATTAAAAAGGAAGGCGGCGTGACAACTTCCACTCACAGCACTCCGCATGCGCCGACCGGGCCCGTCTTCGTCCAGAGTTTCTCGACGAGGGATCTGCCTGCGCGCGATCAGTTCGAAGCGTGGCGCTCGCTGCTTTCTGACACGATCGACCTCCTGCCGACACCCGCAACCTCGGAATCCTTCGCCGTCGAATTCTCCTCCTGGACCTTCGGCAACATCATCCTCACGCGAACCTTGTATTCCAACACGCCGGCCCGACACTGGCGGCACCGCCCCCGCTCCTTCCTGGACCATTGGTGCGTGGTGTCCGCACGTTCCTATCCGAGACGGGGCGGCGACTATCTCGCGGCCGCGCGGCCGAACATCAGCTTTCGGTCGCTCGCCCTGCCATTCGAAGGCCAGGCCGAGGATACCGAGGTCCTGACCCTGTTCCTGCCGAGGGATTTCTGCCGCAACGAGCGCGACGATTTCGAACAGGCGCATGCGCTCGACATCAATCCCCAGCTTGGCGCCTTGCTCGCAGGCTATATGGACAACCTGGCCCGGCAACTGCCCCATATCCCGCCGGCCCATGCTCAGGATCTCGCTGCGGCGACGCGCGCCCTCGTCGCCGCCTGCGTCGTCCCGCGCGCCGCCCGCGCGGAAGCGGCGGAAGCCTCTCTGGCCTCCCTGCTGATCGACCGGGCCCGCCTGGTGGTCCGGCAGAACATGGCCTCCCCCGAATTCGGCCCCGAGCAACTGGCCCGTCTGATGGCGATGTCACGCTCCAAGCTCTACCGCCTGTTCGAGAGCACTGGCGGCGTCGCCCATTTCATCAACCGCGAAAGATTGCGCGAGGCCTACCGCCGCCTGAGCTCGCATCGCGTTTCCCCGTCGATCCACATCATCGGCAACGAGGTCGGCTTCGTCGACCACTCCACCTTCAGCCGGGCCTTCCGGCGCGAATTCGGTCACAGCCCGAGCGAAGCGCGCGAGCGCAGCCTGGCGCAGCTCTCAGCAGCCCCTTTCGACCTCCGCACGCCCGAAGCCGGCCCGGCCGACGCCGGGCATGAGGCATGAAGGCGCCGACCGGGCGGCTTTCCTTTCTCTACGCCGCCCTGTTCTTCGAGCTCGGCGTCAACCTGCCGTTTTTTCCGCTCTGGCTGCGCGCACAGTCGCTCAGCGACGAAGCCATCGGGATCATACTGGCCGCGCCGCTCCTGGCCCGCATCATCGCGAACCCGGTCGTCGGCGCGCTGGCCGACCGCAGCGGAGGCGCGAGGGCGGCGCTCGTCATCTGCTCGGCCGCGGTCACCATCGGCACGGGGCTGCTCGCCTTCGCCGGCGGCTTCCTGCCGATCCTCCTGCTGGTCGTCGCCATCGCGCTCGCCCAGGGGCCGCTGATCGCCCTCACCGACGCCGTCACCTTGCGAAGCCTGAACGAACTGCGGACCCCGGAATTGCGCTATGGCCGTATCCGCCTCTGGGGCTCGGCGGGTTTCGCGATCGCGAACCTCTCCGCCGGCTGGATGCTGGACTGGCTCCCTGCCAGCTCGATCATCGGAATGCTGCTTCTGTCGGCCCTTGCGACCACGCTTGCGGCGTGGGCCGTGGCGGTCATTCGCGTCCCGGAACGCCCCGCCGCCGCCACGCGACCGGCCGGGAAGCTCGCTTCGCCGCATCTGCTCGTCCTCACCATCGCCGGCGCCGCGCTCGTCCAGGCCAGCCATGCCGCGGTCTACGGCTTCAGCACCTTGCACTGGCAGAGCCTCGGCATGTCCGGCGGAACCATGGGCGCGCTCTGGGCCGCGGGCATCGTCTCGGAAATGGCCTTCTTCAGCCTGCTCGGCTATGTCGTGAGGGGCTCTGCCGGCGCCGCCGCTCTGCTCGCCGCCAGCGCGGTGATCGCGACCCTGCGCTGGGTCGGGATGGCGCAGGATCCGCAGATCGGCTTCCTGGTCCTGCTCCAGTTCACCCACGGGCTGACCTTCGGAGCGACGCATCTGAGCAGCGTCTTCCTGCTCGCACGGATCGCGCCTGCCGGGCTGCTGGCCCAGGGGCAGGCCTGGCTGGCGGCGAGCTGGGCCGGGATCATGGCTGTCCTGACCACGCTGGCGGGCCATCTCTATGGTGAATGGGGCGAACATGTTTACTGCCTGATGGCCACCGTCTCGGCGGCCGGCTTCCTGCTGCTGATCCCGGTCGCGCTCGGCTTCAGGGGCAGGTCCTCGCTCGCACAGGCCCTCGCGAGCGAAGCCGAGCAGCCCCTCCAAAGATTGGGATGACCAGCGCAGAGTTGGGATTCTGAGCTCATCCGCCTCCGCCGGTCTGTTGGTAGCGTTCCTGCCGTCACCCGAAGCGTACGGTGCGGCGGATTTTGCTCGGCGCAAGGTTCCGCGCCGTCGCCTTGCGGTTGCCAGAGGATTGAGATCATGCCTTTGAACGGCTTGCAGGACATCCAGTCTGCTTGCGCGCTGACGCCGATGCGATTCTTGCGCAGCGTGCGGCCGTTTCGGCACACGGGTGGTTAGCATGGGCAAGCCCGACAGGTTCCGCACGGCCCGCTCGCTGCAAGGCGCGGCGCTCGCTGCGATCGCGCTCGCCGTCGCGGGCTGCCGGAGCGAGGAGGCCGCCCCGGCACCGCCGGTCCGGACCGTGCGCACAATCACGGTCGAGACGCCGCGCGAGACCCGTGACATCAGTTTCACCGGGCATATCGAGGCGCAGGACCAGGCCGCCCTGTCCTTCCGGATCGGCGGGCGACTGGCCGAGCGGAGCGTCGGCGTCGGCGCGACCGTGCGCGAGGGCGAGATCGTCGCCCGGCTCGATCCGGAGAACGAGCTCAACGAGCTGCGCTCGGCCCGCGCCGCCCTCACCGCGGCCCAGGGCCTGCTGCGCAAGGCCGAGAACCAGTTCGAACGCCAGAGCCATCTGCTCGAGCGCAACGTCACCACGCGCGCCGATTTCGAGGCGGCGGAGCAGGGCCGCACCGCCGCCCGGGCCCAGGTCGACGCGGCCCAGGCAAGCGTCCGCTCGGCGCAGGACATCGTCGGCTTCACCAACCTGAAGGCCGATGCGCCGGGCGTGGTCACCCGCATCGGCGCGGAGCCCGGCGAGGTCGTCGCTCCCGCCCGCATGATCGTCCAGCTCGCCCGGCGCGAGGGACGCGATGCCGTCTTCGAGGTGCCGGCGGATGTCGTGCGCGCTCTGCCGCCCGATGCGCGCGTCCATATCGCGCTCGCCGGCGATCCGGCCGTGACCGCCACCGGCCGCGTCCGCGAGGTCGCGCCCCAGGCCGATCCGGTGACGCGGACCTTCAGGGTCAGGGTCGGCCTTGCCGAACCGCCGCAATCCTTCCGGCTGGGCACGGCGGTTTCGGGCGCGATCCGCAGCGCCGAGACCTCGGCCATCGCCATTCCGGCCACGGCGCTGGCGCGGCAAGGGCAGGATTCGGGCGTCTGGGTGGTCGACCCCACCAAGTTCACCGTGTCGCTGCGCAAGCTCGAAGTGATCAGCGCCGACCCCGCCACGGCACTGGTCGGCAAGGGCCTCGCACTCGGGGACATCGTCGTCACCGCCGGGGTGAGCCAGTTGAAGGAAGGCCAGCAGGTGCGGCTGGCCGGGACGGAATCGCGATGAGCTTCAACCTCTCGGAATGGGCGCTCAAGAACCGCTCGGTCGTGATCTACCTCATGATCGTCTCGGTGCTGGCCGGCATCTTCGCCTTCATCCGCCTCGGCCGTAACGAGGACCCGTCCTTCGTCATCAAGTCCATGGTCGTCTCCGCAGCCTGGCCCGGCGCGACGATGGAAGACATGCTGAGCCAAGTGACCGAGCGCCTGGAACGGCAGATCGAGGAGACCCCCGGGCTCGACAACGTCCGCAGCTACACAACGCCGGGCGTCACCACGATCTTCGTCAATCTGAAGCAGTCCGTGCCCGGTCACGAGGTGCAGGACACCTGGTACCGTGTGCGCAATCTCGTCGCCGACATGCGCCATACCCTGCCGGCCGGCACGCTCGGACCGGTCTTCAACGACCGTTTCGGCGACACTTTCGGCATCATCTACGGCTTCACGGCCGACGGCTTCACCGGCCGTGAATTGCGCGACCATGTCGAGGCGGCGCGCTCGCGTCTGCTCTTGGTGCCGGACGTCTCCAAGATCGAGATCATCGGCGCGCAGGACGAGCGCATCTTCGTCGAATTCTCGGTGCGCGAGCTCGCCAATCTCGGCGTCGACCGCGGCGCGCTCCTGGCCGCGCTGCAGGCCCAGAACATCGTGCGTCCCTCGGGCATGATCCAGACGCCGGAGGAGCGAATTTCGCTGCGCGTCTCGGGTGCCTTCCAGTCAGAGGCCGACCTGCTCCAGGTCAATTTCCCGGTCGGCGACCGCATGGTCCGCCTCGCCGACATAGCGACCGTGCGCCGCGGCCATGCCGACCCGCCGCAGCCGATGTTCCGCGTCAACGGCCAGGAGGCGATCGGCCTGGGCATCGCCATGCGCGAGGGCGGCGACATCCTGGCGCTGGGCGCCAACATCAAGACGGCGATGGCGAAGATCACCGCCGACCTACCGCACGGCATCGAGCCGCATCTGGTCGCAGATCAGGCCGTCACGGTCGACGAGGCCATCCACGACTTCATGACGTCGCTCTGGCAGTCGATCGCGATCATCCTCGTCGTGAGCTTCATCAGCCTCGGCGTCAGGCCGGGCCTCGTCGTCGCGCTTTCGATTCCGCTGACCCTCGCCGTCGTCTTCGCCTGCATGCTGATCATCGGCATCGACATGCAGCGCATCTCGCTGGGCGCGCTGATCATCGCGCTGGCACTCCTCGTCGACGACGCCATGACGACGACCGACGCGATGGTGACACGGCTCGCAGCCGGCGAGGACAAAGCGAAGGCGGCGACCTTCGCCTTCGAGCGCTACGCCACCGCCATGGCGGCGGGCACGCTCGTCACGATCGCCGGCTTCGTGCCGATCGGCTTCGCCGCGAGCTCGGCCGGCGAGTACACCTTCTCGCTCTTCGCGGTGGTGACGATCGCACTCATCGTCTCATTCTTCATCGCGGTCGTCTTCGCCCCGGTCCTCGGCCTCGCCATGCTGAAGGCACCAAAGGCCGCGGCCCCGGGGCCCGGCCGTGTCGAACGCGGCTTCCGCAGCCTGCTCGCAGGAGCGATCCGCCTGCGCTGGCTCACCATCGCCGTCACCATCGGGCTCTTCGCCGCCTCGATCCTGGCGCTGGCTCTGGTGCCGCGCCAGTTTTTCCCCGCTTCGGACCGGCCCGAGCTTCTGGTCGATCTCACCGCGCCGCAGAACGCCTCGATCTATGCCAGCGAGACCATCGCGCACCGGCTCGACGCCGCGCTCAAGGGCGATCCCGATGTGGAGCGCTGGAGCACCTATGTCGGGCGTGGCGCGATCCGCTTCTACCTGCCGCTCAACGCCCAGCTGCCGAATGAATTCTTCAGCCAGGCCGTCGTCGTCGCCAAGGACATCGCCGCACGCGAACGCCTGCATAAGAAGCTGGAGGCGCTGCTCGCCAAGGATTTCCCGAACGTCGTCTCGCGCGTCTATCCGCTCGAGCTCGGCCCCCCCGTCGGCTGGCCGGTGCAGTACCGTGTCAGCGGCCCGGACCTCGCCGAAGTTCGCAATATCGCGATGAAGGTCGGGCAGGTCATCGCCGCCAATCCGAAGACCGAGATGGTCAACTTCAACTGGATCGAGCCGATGCGCGAGCTGCGCCTGCGGGTCGACCAGGACGAGGCCCGTCGGCTCGGCCTGAGCTCGCAGGCCCTGGCGAGCATCGTCAACGCGGTCGTCTCCGGCACGGTGGTGACCCAGATCCGCGACGGCATCTATCTCGTCGACGTGGTCGTGCGGGCCCAGGACGCCGACCGCCTCTCGCTCGACACGCTGCGGACCATGCAGGTCGCGCTGCCGAGCGGGCGGCAGGTGCCGCTCTCGCAGTTCGCGACCTTTAGCTACGGGCTCGATTCGCCGCTGATCTGGCGGCGCGATCGCATCCCGACCCTGACGGTCGCCGCCGACGTCAAGCCGGGCGTCCTGCCCGAAACCGTCGTCAGCGGGCTCGCCTCCGGCATCGAGGAGCTGCGCAAGACCCTGCCCGCCGGCTACGGCATCGCGCTCGGCGGCACGGTCGAGGAAAGCGCGATCTCGCAGGCTTCGGTCATCGCGGTCGTGCCGGTGATGCTGCTGATCATGTTCACGGTGCTGATGCTGCAGCTCCGCAGCTTCCGCCTGTTGGCGATCGTGCTCAGCATCGCGCCTCTCGGCATGATCGGCGTGGTCAGCGCCCTGCTGCTCTCGCGCATGCCGCTCGGCTTCGTCGCCCTGCTCGGCATCCTCGCGCTGATCGGCATCATCACCAAGAACGCGGTTATCCTGATTGGCCAGATCGAGAGCGAGCGCGAGAGTGGCAAGAGCATCACAGATGCGGCGCTCGATGCAGCCTCGACCCGCTTCCGGCCGATCATGCTGACCGCCGTCTCGACGGTTCTGGGCATGATCCCGATCGCGCCGACGGTGTTCTGGGGACCGATGGCCTTCGCCATCATGGGCGGGCTGCTGGTCGCGACCGTGCTGACCCTGATCCTGCTGCCGGTCCTCTATGTCACCGTCTTCGCCCGTGGCTCCGCCGCGCCCAAGGCGGCCGAGCCCGGTGCCAAGGCTGTCGCGGGAGCTGCTGCGCCATGACCCATCCTTCGGCATTTCGCCTTCGTCCCGCGGCCGCAGCGCTACTGCTGCTCGCACTGGCCGCCTGCCAGAACGAGCCGGCCGCGCCGGCGGAAGGGCGCTTCGTCCGCGTCGTCACCGTCGAGGCCGGCAAGCTCGCCAACGAAATCCAGCTCAGCGGCGAGATCCAGGCCGAGAAGAATGTCGGCCTCGCCTTCCGCATCGGCGGCCGCGTCACCGAACGGCCGGTCAATGTCGGCGATCGCGTCGCCGCCGGGCAGCTCGTCGCCCGCCTCGACCCGACGCTGGAGCGCAACGCCTTGACCGCGGCCAAGGCGGCGCTGGATGCGGCCAGGGGCGAGGTCAGCACCGCGCGCAGCACTTTCGAGCGCCAGGAACGGCTGATGGCCCAGGGCTTCACCACCCGGCCGCGCTTCGACCAGGCGCTCAAGGCGCAGGAGGCGGCCCAGGCCCAGCTCGAGAATGCCGAGGCCCAGCTCGAACTGGCGCAGGACCGGCTCGGCTTCACCGAGCTGCGGGCCTCAGTCGCCGGCACGGTGACCGTCCGCAATGTCGAGCCCGGCGAGGTCGTTCAGCCCGGCCAGGTCATCGCCCAGCTCGCCCGCGATGACGGCCGCGACGCCGTCTTCAACATTCCCGCCAGCCTGCTCGAGAAGAAGTCGGGCGAGACCATGGTCCGCGTCGCTCTTGCCGATGCTCCCGGTGTCACCGCGCTCGGCCGCGTCCGCGAGATTGCGCCGCAGGCCGACCCCGTCACGCGCACCTTCGCCATCCGGGTCGGGCTGAGTGACCCGCCGGAGGCGATGCGGCTCGGATCGACCGTCGTCGGCACAGTCGAGACCGCGTCTGCCGCGATCATCGCCGTTCCGGCGAGCGCCCTGACCCAGCAAGGCTCCTCGCCGGCGGTCTGGGTCGTCGATCCCGCAAAATCGACCGTCTCCCTGCGCAACATCGACGTGATGCGCTTCGACCCGAACCAGGTCATCGTCTCGCAGGGCCTCACCCCCGGCGAAATCGTGGTCAGCGGCGGGATCCAGGCGCTGCTGCCGGGACAGCGCATCCGCCAGTTGCCGACGGCTCCTGACCGTACCGCCGCGCTTGGAAGCCCGGAGGGCCGCCCGACCTTACCCCCCTCATAAGCGGAGCGTCCTTCGCTCCGCGGCTCGTGGAGAGCTGTATTCCGCCCGCCATCCGGCAGAATCCTCCTCAACCAAGCGATGCGACGATGCCTTCCTGGAGACATTCTCTGGAAATCATGCCGGTGGTCGGCGATGCCGAAAGACTCCGGACCGAGTTGCTCGTCATCGGCCTGTTCAGCACCGGGCCGGTGAGCGGCTCCGCCGCTCGCCTCGATGCCAGCACCGCAGGCCGACTCTCCCAGATCATGGCGCATGGCGAGCTCGCCGAGATGCCCGGCGCCACCGTCCTGCTGCATCATCTGCCAGGCTCGCCCGCACCCCGGACGCTGCTGGTCAGCCTCGGCCAGCGCGAGGCCTTTTCCGACAGCGCCTATTGGCGGGCTCTGGCCGCGACGGCGAAAGCCATCGCCGAGGGCGCCGTTTCGGAAGCAGTCGTGACGCTGGCCGAGAATGAAGTGCCCGGACGCTCGCTGAGCTGGCGCGTCCGGCAGGCCGGCCAGCACCTCGCCTCTGGCAGCTACAACTTCTTCCCTCCGGCCTCGGCTCAGGCTCGAAAGGCGCGGAGCCGGCCGATGCGCAGCATCATGCTGCTCCTCCCGCAGACCCTGACCCTGGAACTCGTCCTGGCCCTGCGGCAAGGCATCGCCGTCGCCGAAGGAGTCGCCCTGGCAAAGGAGCTCGGCAACCTGCCGAGCGATGTCTGCACCCCGGACTTCCTGGCCAGGACCGCCCGCGACATGGGCGAAGAATTCGGCTTCGCGGTCGAAGTTCTGGAGCGCCAGGCCCTCGAAGCCCTCGGAATGGAAGCCTTCCTCCAGGCCGGCACGGGCGCCGCCAATCCCTGCAAGCTCATCGTGATGCAGCCCCAGGGCCGCAAGGCCTCACGCAAGCCGATCGTGCTCGTCGGCAAGGGCATGAGTGCTGGTCCCGCCCACCTCTCCCCGCCGCCGGGCGCCGAGGGCGCGGATGCGCGGTTCAACATGAGCGGTGCCGGCAGCGTGCTCGGCGCGCTGCGCACGGTCGCCCGGCTTGGTCTGCCGCTCGACGTCGTCGGCCTGATCGCTGCAGCCGAGAACATGCCCGGCGGCCATGGCGGCAGACCCGGCGACGTGGTGACTTCGATGTCCGGCCAGACCATCGAGATGGGGTCCGATGACACCGAAGGCCGGCTGCTGCTCTGTGACGTGCTGACCTATGCCGAGCGCTTCAAGCCGGCCTGCGTGATCGACGTCGCCACCCTGACCGAGGCCTGCGTCGCGGCGCTGGGTTCGCATGCGAGCGGCCTGTTCGCCAATGACGAGACCCTGGCCGCCGAACTGCTGCACTGCGGAGGCATGTCCGGCGATCGCGCTTGGCAGCTTCCGCTCTGGGACGATTATTTCGGCCAGCCCGGCGGCAGTCTGCCCGACGCCGGCAGTCTCGGCGGACGCGCGGCGGGCGCGATCACCGCGGCCTGTTTCCTCTCCCGCTTCGCCAGGGCCTATCCCTGGGCGCATCTCGACATTGCCGGCACCGCCTCGACCGCGGGCGCCGCCAAGGCTTCCACCGGTCGCCCCGTCCCGCTGCTGGCGGAATTTCTCATTGGCCGCGCCGGAGTGGCGACGCAAGGCCGAGCCCCCCGTGCAAACATGGAGCTGCACTGATGAGCGATCTCGTCTTCATCGCCTTCCCCTCCGAGCAGAAGGCCGAGGAGGTCCGCCAGAAGGTCCTCTCCCTCCAGCGCGAATATCTGATCGAGCTCGGCGACGCCGTCGTCGTCACCAAGGACGAGAAAGGCCAGGTCAAGCTCAACCAGATGCTCAACCTCACCACCGCGGGCGCCGCTTCGGGCGCGCTCTGGGGCACGCTGATCGGCTTCATCTTCCTGGCGCCCCTGCTCGGCACCGCGATCGGCGCCGCCTCGGGCGCGCTCGGCGGCAAGCTCAGCGATGTCGGCATCAACGACCAGTTCATGAAGGATGCCGCCGGCGCGCTGCAGCCGAACTCGGCCGGGCTCTTCCTCCTGATCCGCAAGATGACCACCGACAAGGTCCTCGCCGATCTCAAGGGCGTCGGCGGCACGCTGATGCGCACCTCCTTCGACGAGACCAAGGAAGCGGCGCTGCGCGAGGCGCTGTCCGCGCATGCCGCGACCGAGACGGCCGCGCCCGCCACCCCATGACGCTGGAATGGGGCGCCGGAGCGGGAGGCGAACTGGCCCAATGGGCCAATCCGACCGCGCGCCTCGACGACTTCCGGCCACTCCTCCCGGCGGAGGAGGAAGTCGTCGCCAAGCTGCTTTCCGGCAATTTCGACCGGCTGGGCGACGGCTCGCGCCCGCCCGAGCCCGCTCCGGCGCGGGTCGTCCGCGCCGGTTTCCTGCGCTTCCTCATGCTGGGCGGCGAGGAGGGCTGCCGGCCGCATGAGAAGGGCGTCCGGATCAGCGGCGCCTGGATCAGCGGCATTCTCGATCTCGAGGCCTGCCGCGTCTTCCGCGACATCGGCCTGAACGACTGTCATTTCGAGGAAACGCCGGTCCTGAGGGCGGCGATCATCAACCGGCTGTTCCTCGACGGCTCGCAGCTGCCCGGCCTGCAGGCCGAGCGTCTGGAAGCGCGCGGCGGCATCTATCTGCGTGGCGCCGAGATCGGCGGCGAGGTCAATCTCGTCCAGGCGCGCCTCGGCGGCAATCTCGAATGCGATGGCGCGACCCTGCGCGTCTCCGACGGCTATGCCCTGCTCGCGCCGAGCCTCGAAGTCCGCAATGTCCTTGCCCGCGGCACGACGATGCGCGGCGGGATCAATCTCTCCGGCGCGGTCCTGACGGCCGATCTCGACTGCGCCGGCGCCGCGATCACCCGTGATGAAGGGACGGCGATCGAGGCCAGCGAGGCCGAAATTCGCGGCAGCGTCGTGCTCCGCAGCGCTCGGCTCGAAGGCGAAGCACGCCTCAGCGCCGCACAGATCGGCGGCGATGTCGACGCATCCGGTGCGGTCCTCGGCGTGCCCGGCGGCATTGCGCTCGAATTGGCACGCAGCGTGATCAAGGGCGCCTTCTTCCTGCGCCGGGGCGCCAAGGTGAACGGCACGCTGGCCCTGACCGGCGCCACCATCGGCACCATCCATGACGAAGCCGCTTGCTGGCCGGCGCCCGGCGACCTGCTGCTGAATCGCTGCCGCTACGGCGCCTTCATCGATGGACCGGTCGATGCCGCAAGCCGGCTCGACTGGCTGGCGCGCCAGGAGCCCGAGCGCTGGGGCGAGGATTTCTGGCCGCAACCCTATGAGCAACTGGCCTCGGTCTTCCGCGAAATGGGCCATGGCGAGGACGCTCGCGCCGTGCTCATCGTCAAGGAGCGCCTGCAGCGCCAGGCCAGGCGCAAGCGCGCCAAAAAGCCGGTCCTGCGCGCACTCCTGACCGCGACCGACGGCATTCTCGGCATGACCCTGGCCTATGGCCGCCAGCCGCTGCTCGCCTTCGTCTGGCTCCTGCTGTTCTGGGTCCTCGGCGTCGGCATCTTCGCCTATGCCGAACGACAGGGCGCCGTGATGCCGAACAGCGCCGTGGTGCTGCGCGCCCCCGAATGGACGCTCTGCGGCATCGAGACCAGCGAGCAGCGCACGCTCCTCGCCAGCAACCAGTCGCAGGGGCTGGCCGCCCCCGGCCAGACCCAGCTCGCCTGTTTCCGCGAACGCTGGGAGGCCTCGAGCTATCCGGCCTTCAGCCCGTGGATGTATTCGCTCGACACGCTGCTGCCCGTGCTCGACATGGGCCAGCGGACCTTCTGGCGGCCGAACCCCGCCAAGCCGGGCGGGCGCGTCGCGATCACCTATTTCTACTTCCAGTCGCTGGTCGGCTGGGCGTTGAGCCTGCTCGCCGTCGCCGGGTTCTCCGGCCTGGTGAAGTCGGCATGACGTCCCCGGCACGCCTCGCAATCAGGATGGCTACGACGTGACCAGCACCCCTTCACCGCTACGCGCCGGCAAGAACGGCAAGCCCGCGGAGCGCCCCTCGCTGCGCATCGACCTCGCTCTCCAGGGTGGCGGAGCACATGGCGCCTTCACCTGGGGCGTGCTCTGCCGCATTCTCGAGGAGGAATGGCTCGAGATCGAGGCGATCTCGGGCACCTCGGCCGGCGCCATGAATGCGGCGGTGCTGGCTTCCGGCTTCGCCAGAGGAGGCCGGCCCGGCGCGCGCGAGGCGCTCGACCTGTTCTGGCGCAAGGTCTCGGAGGCGGCGCGCTTCAGCCCCTTCCAGCGCAGCCCGCTCGACATCCTGCTCGGCCGCTGGACGCTCGACAATTCGCCGCTCTTCGTCGCCATGGACATGATGTCGAGGGTGGTTTCACCCTACAGCCTCAATCCGGCCGGGACCAATCCGCTGACCGACATCCTCGCCGAGGTCATCGATTTCGACGGCCTCGCGAAAAGCCCGATCAAGCTCTTCATCACCGCCACCAATGTGCGCACCGGCCGCGGGCGCGTCTTCCGCAATGCCGAGATCACGCCCGACGTATTGCTCGCCTCGGCCTGCCTGCCGACCCTGTTCCAGGCCGTCGAGATCGATGGCGAGAGCTATTGGGACGGCGGCTATTCCGGCAATCCGACCATGACTCCGCTGATCAGGGAGAGCGACGCGCTCGACACCATCCTGGTCCAGATCAACCCGGTCGAGCGTCCCGGCACGCCGCGCACCGCCCGCGACATCCTGAACCGGCTCAACGAGGTCTCGTTCAACGCCGTGCTGCTGAAAGAGCTGCGGATGATGGCGCTGCTGCGCCAGAGCGCCCAGGCCGCGACCGGCGAGAGCGCGCGCTGGGCCCGGATGCGCCTGCACCGCATCACCAGCTCCGCCATGGCGGAGCTCGGCTACTCCTCCAAGCTGAACGCCGAATGGGAGTTCCTGACCATGCTCCACAATGAAGGCCGGCATTCCGCCGAAGCCTTCTATCGCGAGCATCGCGATGCTATCGGCAAGAGTTCGACGCTCGATCTCGACGAGCTGACCGACGGCGTCTGAGACAACACGCCTCGCCAACAGAACCGCCCTCCCGCCTCAACGCCCAGCCTGACCAGGACAAGAGATGACGACCGGCAAGATCTTTCACGGTTCGCAGATCCTGATCGCCACGATACTGGCGGTCGCCGCGCTCTCGATCGCGAGCTCGGTCTTCGCCCCGGTCGCCTTCGCGCTCTTCATCATCGCGCTGGTCTGGCCGCTGCAGAAGCGCCTGCAATCCGTGCTGCCGCGGATGCTGGCGCTGGTGATCAGCATCGCCGTCATGGTCGTCGTCTTCTTCGCCTTCGGCTGGCTGATCGCCTGGGCCTTCGGCCGCGTCGGCCGCTGGATCGTCAACGACGCCGCGCGTTTCCAGATGTTCTACGACCAGGGCGTGGTCTGGCTCGAAGGCCACGGCATCGCGGTCGCCGGCGTCTGGTCGGAGAACTTCAACGTCTCCTGGATGCTGCGCACCGCCCAGACGATCACCGGGCGCCTCAACACCACGATGAGCTTCTGGATCGTCGTGATGGTCTATGTGATCCTCGGCCTGCTCGAGGTCGACGATTTCGGACGCAAGCTGCGCGGCATGCGCAACCGCGAAACCAGCCAGGTCCTGCTCGGCGGCGCCATGGCGACCGCCCGCAAGATCCGCCGCTACATGCTGGTTCGGACCTGGATGAGCCTGATCACCGGCGTCCTGGTCTGGGCCTTCGCCAAGCTCATCGGTCTGCAGCTCGCCGAGGAATGGGGCTTCATCGCCTTCCTGCTGAACTACATCCCCTTCCTCGGCCCGCTCGTCGCCACGGTCTTCCCGACCCTGTTCGCGATGACGCAGTTCGGCTCCTGGCAGGCGATGATCGGCGTCTTCGCCTGCCTCAACCTGATCCAGTTCACCGTCGGCAGCTATATCGAGCCGCGCGTCGCCGGCAGCGCGCTCTCGATCTCGCCGGCGATGGTGCTGTTCTCGGTGTTCTTCTGGAGCTATCTCTGGGGCGTCTTCGGCGCCTTCATCGGCGTGCCGATCACCATCGCCTTCCTGACCTTCTGCGCCCAGCATCCCTCGAGCCTCTGGCTCGCCGAGCTGTTCGGATCGCCGGAGAAGGACGCGGTGCCGGAAGAAGCTGCCGCCGCCCTCAGGAACTGAGAGCGGCCGGCGGCCGGGGCGCGATCTCGATCCGCTCCGGCGCGAGCAAGGCAAGCCCGCCATCGGCGGCGGCCGCCAGAGTGTGGATGTAGAAGCCCGTCGGCATGTCGTCCGTCGCCTCCATCACCGGGGACGGGGCCGAGACGATCTTCAGCGGCCCGCAGCGCCCGATCCAGTCGACATGGCGATGCCCGTGCATCGCCACCAGCCGATGCGCCATCGGCTTGAGCTGGCGCACGAAGCGGCTGCCATTGATCAGTGCGGTGCCGATCCGCTCTGAGAAGGCCTTGGCGGGCTGCGGGTATTCGACCGGGTGATGGTGCAGGCCGATGATCCAGCGCGCCTTCGGGAAGCGCCGCAGCACGGCGAGCATCGCCTGCAGATCCTCCTCCGCCACCAGGCCGAGCGCATTGGTGAAGGAGAAATGCGTCTCGGCATTGGAGTTGAGCAGGATTACGCCGAGCCCGTCCGCCTCGGCGGGCGGCAGCACCATCGGGAAGACATCGGCCCAGACCGTGGAAAGCCCGGCCGACAGCCGCAGCGTGCCGGCATCGGCGAAGACGCCGATCGCCTCGCGATGCGGCTCCAGCGCCGCCGCCAGGGTGCCCGCCAGCCCCGCCCGCTCGCGATCGAGCACCTGGACGCGCTCGCCCTGGATCGCCGCCATGGCCGAGAGCGTCCGCATCTGGCGCAGACGCTTGCCCGGGCTCGTCGGCAGTTCGAGCCGGGCCGGATTGGCCCGATCGACGATGTTGAGATCATGGTTGCCGGGGAGGATCAGGCAGCGCTCCGCCAGCGCCGGATGGCGCGCCATCAGATCGAGGAATTCCGCCCATTCGGCCGAGCGCCCGGCATCGGTCATGTCGCCGGTGATCAGCAGGAGGTCGAGCGGCTCCGCGGCATGGATCTCGTCCAGCCTGTCGAGCACCTGGCCCAGGCGCTCATTGCCGCGCGGCCCCGCGCGGCCGCTCTCGATCCGGAAGCCGTAGCGCTCGCCGACGATATGGATGTCGGACAGGTGCACCACCCGCCAGCGCCGCGCCTGCTCGGGAGCCTCGTCGAAGCCGCCGAGATCGCGCGGCTGGTCCATCAGCCCGTCGGCCAGGCCCCAGGCGAGCGAGGCGAGCGCGAGATAGGCCGCCATGACCGCGACCGTATTGGCGAGCGCCGGCACGAGCAGACGCAGGGGATGGACGAGATCGGCGAACTCGCCGGACCAGCGCGTCGCCGGCCAGACCAGGCCCACCACGGTGGCAGCGCCGGCGCTGGCGAGCAGGCCAGCGCCGATAGCGGTCGCGGCGCGCAGGGCGGCCCGCTTGTCCTCGCTCGCGCCGACCGTCAGGAAACGTTCGGCGAGATGGCGCAGCCCTTCGCGGCACAATGCGTAGACCGGCTGCACGGCGAGCGAGTTCAGTGACCAGAAGCTGCGTTCGACCAGACGCAAGAGCGGCCTGAAGCCATACCAGCCGGCCACCGCGATCAGCGCCAGCAGCAGCAGCGAGCCGATGCCGGCGAGCGCGAAGAGCCGATCGGCGACCGAGGCAAACCACGCGGTCGCGACCAGCGGCGCCAGCCCCAGCAGCACCCCGGGCACCAGTGCCAGGATGACCCAGGCCAGCGCCAGCTTCGGCAGATTGATCTCGCCGAGCAGGCTGCCCGCGATCGCCAGCAGCGAACGCTTCTTGGTGCTGCTGAAATCATCCTCGGCGTCGCCGGCGCGCGGCTCGATCAGCGGTGCCATGCTCATACGCTCCGCCCACGATCGGTTGTTGCCGATGTGCCTCGCTGTCTGGTCCGCATCGTCCGCTCCCCCGGCCTACCCGTCGTTCCGATCGGCCCTTGCCAAGGGATAGCCGCCCGCGCACGGCCTTGCACCTCCCGGCAGCCAGTCCGGGCGGCAGAAGGCGAGAATGGGACGCCGGGCACAGGATTGAGACAGGGGGCTGATGCCGATGGCATGACCGAACGGTACCTTGACCGCGGATCATCAGGCCGATTCCGGCCCGTGAACCACGGATTGGCGCAGCGTCGACATGCCTTCGGTCGGACGCCGTCGCCCCCGACATGGCAACGCGCCGGCATGACGGCTCGCGAGAAACGGCATCGATGCCCGAGAACTCCACCCCGAGGCATGTGTTCTTGACCCGCGGGGCCGGCTTTCTCGCGCTGTGGCTGGTCCTGATGGGCCCCGCCATGAAGGACCTCCCGGTCGGGGTCGTCGCAGCCGCGGCGGCAGCCTGGACGAGCACGGTTCTCTGGCCGGCGCGTGGCAGTCTATCCTTTCCCGGCGTGCTGCGCTTCCTCGTCCGCTTCCTGCCCCAATCGGTTGCGGCCGGCATCGATGTCGCGCACCGCGCCTTCGCACCCGTGCCCCCGCTGCAGCCGGGCTTCGTCACCTACCGGACCGCCCTGCCCGCCGGCATGGCGCGCCAGGCGTGCTGCGCCGTGATGAGCCTGCAACCCGGCAAGCTGCCGGTCGCGGCCGAGGCCGACGGCACGCTCCACATCCACTGCCTTGATCTGCGCGAGCCTGTGGCCGAACAGCTCGCCGCCGACGAAGCTGCCTTCTGCGAGACCTTGCAGGACGGAGGCCGCAATGGCTGAGTTCCTCACCGGGGCGGCGCTCTTCATCCTGGCCGTCACGGCGCTTGGCCTGTTCAGAGTGCTGCGCTCGGAACTCGCGGTCGAACGCATGATGGCGGTGCAATTGCTCGGAACCGGCGCCGCCGCTGCTTTGCTCCTGCTCGGCGCCGCCTCGAATACCCCGGCGATGACCGATGTCGCGCTGCTGCTGATGCTGCTTGCCGCCTTCTCCTGCGCCGCCTTCACCCTCGGCCAATCGGATGAGGCCGCCGACGCTGCCGCGCCGAAGGGCGACGAGCCATGAGCACGCTCGCCGATCTCTTTACCCTCGCCATGGTTGCCGGCGGCGCGCTGCTCTTCCTCGCCGGAACGCTCGGCCTGCTACGCTTTCCCGACACGCTGAGCCGGCTGCACGCGCTCAGCAAGGCCGATAATCTCGGCCTCGGCCTGATCGTGCTCGGGCTCTTGCCCCAGGTCGACAGCATCGCCGGCGGGCTGAAACTGGTCTGCGTCTGGCTGCTCGCCCAGCTTTCGGCAGCGACCGCGAGCCAGCTGATCGCCGGCGCCCTCCATCGCCGCAAGTCCGGCCGATGAACCTGCTCCTCGACCTCGCGCTCGTCGCCTGGCTCATCGTGCTGGCCATCCATGTCGCCCGCACCGGCGACGACCGCAATGCGATCATCGCCTTCATCGCCTTCGGGCTGCTGCTCGGCCTGGCCTGGACCCGCCTCGGGGCGATCGACGTCGCACTGACCGAGGCGGCGATCGGCGGCGGCATCACCGGCCTGCTGCTGCTGCGCGCCGAAGCGCATCTGCGCCGCGGCAGGCAGGCAGGCAGCGCCCCACGCAAAGCCAGCGGAGCCACGTCAATCGTCGCAGCGTTGGCCAGCGCCGCGATCGCCCTCGGCCTTGGCCTCGCCGTGCTCGCCTTTCCCTCGCCGGCACCGACACTGGCGCCGCCGGCGCTCGCGGCGATCGACGCGACCGGGCTCGGCAACCCGGTGACGGCGGTGCTGCTCGCCTACCGGGCACTGGACACGCTGCTCGAAAAGGTCGTCGTCCTGCTCGCCTTGCTCGGCGTCTGGGCGCTCACCCCCGATCATCTCTGGGGCGGCGCGCCGGCGCTGAAGGAAGCGAACCCGCCGCAGCCGCTGCTCTATCTCGCCCGCACCCTGCCGCCCTTCGGGGTGCTGATCGCGGTCTACATGGTCTGGGTCGGCGCCGACGCGCCGGGCGGCACCTTCCAGGCCGGCAGCATCTTGGCGGCGATGTGGCTGCTCGTCATGCTGGCCGGGCTCAGACCGGCGCCCGAAACGCGCAGCAGATTGCTGCGGCTCCTCCTTGTCGGCGGACCGGCCCTGTTCTTCGCCATCGGCTTCCTCGGCTTTGCCGTCGCGGGCGGCTTCCTCGCCTATCCCGAGCCCCTGGCCAAGGCGCTGATCGTCGGCATCGAAGCCGCCCTGACGGTCGCGATCGCTTTGGCGCTCGGCCTGCTCGTTGCCGGGCCGTCCAGCAAGGCGCCGGCACCGTGAGCTCCGCCATCTCCGACACCGCCACCCTGTTCGGCCTGTGCGGCGCGGCGCTCGCCGGCATCGGCCTGTTCGTCGTGATCGCCCATCCCGGCCTGCTGCGCCGGCTGGTCGGCTTCAACATCCTCGGCGCCGGCATCTTCATGGTCTTCGGGGCGGTGGCACGCCGCGGCGCCGCGGCCGGCCTGCCGGGCGACCCCGTCCCGCAGGCCATGGTGATCACCGGCATCGTCGTCGCCTTCTCGGCGAGCGCGCTCGCCGTGGCGCTGCTGCGGCGTCTGTTCGATCTGACCGGCCGCGAAAGCCTGGAGCCGCCGGCGGCCGGCGAAACACCGCGAGCCGAGTCATGACGCCGCTCGCCCTCGCCCCTGTCCATGTCGCGACCCCGGGCGGCTATCTGCTCGTGCTGGCGCTGACCTTGCCGGTCATCGGCGTGCTGGCGATCCTGGCGTTCGCGCCGCGCCGCGCGAGGCAGGTTGCCCTCGCCAGCATGGCCGCGGGCCTTGCCGTCGCTATCGCGATCCTCGCCGAACTCCTGCGCACCGGCGATGCGCTGACCTATGTCGTCGGCGGCTGGCAGCCCCCGCTCGGCATCGCCCTGCGCGCCGACGGGCTTTCCGCCGCGCTGATCGCGATGACCGCGCTGGTGATCTCGGCAACCGGCCTGTTCGCGCGAGGTATGCAGGATCTTTCGCCCGAGACCCGCGATGGCCGGGCGGCGACGACCTTCTGGGCCCTGCTGCTCGCGACCTGGAGCGCGCTGAACACCGTCTTCCTCGGCGAGGACCTGTTCAACCTCTATGTCGCGCTGGAGCTGCTGACCTTCGCCGCCGTGCCGCTGGTCTGCCTCGATGGCCGGGCCGAGACCATGGCGGCGGCGCTGCGCTATCTGATGTTCGCGCTGCTCGGATCGCTGCTCTATCTGCTCGGCGTCGGCCTGATCTATGGCGCCTTCGGCACGCTCGACATCAGGATCCTGTCCGGGCTGGGCGATGGCGGCCCGGCCCTGTCGGTCGCGCTGGCGCTGATGATCGCCGGGCTGCTCGCCAAGGCGGCGCTGTTCCCGCTGCATCTGTGGCTGCCGCCCGCCCATGCGGGGGCTCCGGCGGCCGCGAGCGCCGTGCTCTCGGCGCTGGTGATCAAGGCGCCGGTCTTCCTGATCCTGCGTCTCGTGCTCGATGTCGCGCCGCCTGAGGCGGCCGCCTTCGCCGGACAGCTCCTCGCCGTGCTCGGAGCCTCCTCCATCCTGTTCTGCAGCGTCATGGCGCTCAGGCAGGCGCGGCTGAAGCTGATGATCGCCTATTCGACGGTGGCGCAGATCGGCTATCTGTTCATCGTCTTCCCGCTCGCCTCGGGCCCGGAAGGGACACCGCCCTGGGAGACCATCGCCTGGACCGGCGGCACGCTGCAGCTCGTCTCGCATGCGCTCGCCAAGGCCGCGATGTTCCTGGCGGCAGGCGTCGTCGCCGAGGCTTTCGGCCATGACCGCATCGCCGGTCTCGGCGGTTTCGGCCGCGCCCTGCCGCTCAGCGCCGCCGCCTTCGGCCTCGCCGGCCTCTCGCTGATGGGCATTCCGCCGAGCGGCGGCTTCATCGCCAAATGCCTGCTGCTGACCGCGGCCGTGATCAACGGCCATCCCTGGCTGGCCGCCACCATCCTGGCCGGCGGCCTGCTCGCCGGCGGCTATGTCTTCCGGGTGATCAACACCGCCCTCGCCAGCCCCGCCACGCCGCTCGCCGTGCAAAGGCCGATCCCGCGACGTCTCGAGATGACGGCGCTCGCCCTCGCCGTGGCGGCAGTCCTGCTCGGCTTCATCCCGCTCGAGCCCTTCGGTCTCCTGCAGATCGGCCGCTCCGGCCTTGCGACGGCGGTGGCGCCATGACCGCCTCCGGCTCGCTCCTCGCCGCGACCATCCTGCTGCCGCTGGCCATAGCGGCCCTTTGCTTGTCCAGCCGTTTCCGGGCGCGGGCGCCGTCCCTGCTCGTCTTCGCACCGCTCCCCGCGCTGCTCGCCGCGCTTCTGGTGCCGGATGGGACCTCGGCCCTGTTCCCGCCGCCCTTGCGCCTGTCGCTGATGCTCGACCGCCCTGGCGCCATCCTGCTCGGCGGCGCCGCCTTGCTGTGGAGCGCCGCCGGCGCCTTCGCCGCCTCCTATATGCGCAGCGATCCGGCCAGGGCCGGGTTCGCGGTCTGGTGGCTCTTGACCCTCGCCGGCAGCCTCGGCCTGTTCATCGTCCGCGACATCGCCAATTTCTACCTGCTCTTCACCCTGGCGAGCCTCGCTGCCTACGGGCTGATCGTCCATGAGCAGACCGCGCGGGCCCACCGGGCCGGAACCGTCTATGTCGTGCTGGCGCTGCTCGCCGAGGCCTTCCTGCTGCTCGCCTTCGTTATGCTCGCCGCCGGCCATCCCGACCCCAACCCGGCGATCCGGGACGTGGTCGCAACCTTGCCCGCCGCGCCGCTGCGCGATGCGATCGTCACCCTGCTGGTGCTCGGCTTCGCCCTGAAGCTCGGCCTCGTCCCGCTGCATGTCTGGCTGCCGCTCGCCCATCCGGCGGCGCCGATGCCGGCTTCGGCGGTGCTCAGCGGCGTCGTGGTCAAGGCCGGCGCGATCGGGCTGATCCGCTTCCTGCCCTTCGAGGCCGGCCTGCCCTTCTGGGGCACGCTGCTGATCGGCGCCGGCTTCGTCACCGCCTATTACGCGGCGATCGTCGGCGTCACCCAGACCCGCGCCAAGACCATCCTGGCCTACTCCACGGTCAGCCAGATGGGCCTGCTCGCCGTACTGCTCGGCACCGGGCTGGAGAACGCCGACCCGGGCGCGACCAGCCTCGTCGCCTATTACGCCGTTCATCACACGCTGGTGAAGGGCGCGCTCTTCCTCGCGGTCGGTGTCCTCGCCGCGACCGGCGGGCAGCGGCTGAGGCCGATGCTCCTGCTGACCGCCGTCCTCGCGCTCAGCCTCGGCGGCATGCCGCTGACCAGTGGCGCGCTGGCCAAGCTCGCTAGCAAGCCGATGCTCGGATACGGGCTCGTCAGCCACGCCATGGCGCTGGCCGGCGCCGGCAGCACGATGCTGATGCTGCATTTCACCCTGATTGTCGCCCGCGATGTCAGGGACAATCCCGCCTCCATCGCACCGGCTGGACAGCTCGTCCCCTGGCTCGCGGTCGCCGCCGCCTCGCTGATCCTGCCCTGGTCGCTCTACCCGGCGATTTCCGGAGAGCCGCTGGCGAGCCTGATCCAGCCCGACGCGCTCTGGAAGCTGCTCTGGCCGATGCTGCTCGGCACCCTCGCCTTGCTGCTGGTCAGGCGCTTTGAGCGCCTGCAGGGAGCCATCCCGGAAGGCGATATCGTCGTCCTCGCCGAAGCGGGGACGCCCGCCATTGCCCGTCTTGCCGCTTTCGTCGAGCGGGCCGATGCTCATCTGCGCCGCTGGCCGGTGGCCGGGCTGTTGTTGCTGGCGCTCGCCATCCTCATCGGCGGCGCCTTGATGCTCCAGGCCTGACGGACCGCGCAGAGCAAGTACAGAACTGGACCCGATTTGACCCCGATCGAGAGCACAGCCGTCGTCACCGCGATCACGATCGCCCTGTTCGCCTGGAACAGGCTGCCGGTGATTATCGTCGCCATCGGTGCCGCGCTGGCGCTCTGGGCGACCGGCGCGGTGACGCTCGAACAGGCGATGGCCGGCTTCGGCGATCGCGCCGTGCTCTTCATCGCCAGCCTGTTCATCGTCAGCGCCGCGTTGGAGAAGACCGGCGTCACCGCCTGGGCCGGGCAGCTCCTCATCGCCAAGGCCGGCGAGAACAAGCGTACTCGCCTGCTGATCATCATCATGGCGGCGGTCGGCTGTCTCAGCGCGCTGATCAGCGGCGGCGGGGCAGTCGCGGCTCTGATGCCGGTCGTGGTGATGGCGGCGATCCGCCTGCGCCAGTCGCCCTCGCAGCTCCTGATGCCGCTCGCCTTCGCCGCCCATGCCGGCTCGAACCTGCTGCTGACCGGCGCCCCGAAGAACATCCTCGTCTCGGAAGCGCTCGAGGATGCCGGCATGAAAGGCTTCGCCTTCGCCGAGTTCGCGCTGGTCGGCCTGCCGCTGCTCGCCGGCACGATGCTGATCATCCTCCTGCTCGGAAAATACCTGCTGCCGGCCCAGAGCAGCGCCCGGCTGCCCGCCGATTTCAGCCGTCACGCCCAGACACTGGTCGAGCATTACGGGCTCAGCGACGGCGTCTTCCGCCTGCGCGTGCGCGCGACCTCGCTCTATCACGGCAAGGCGCCCACCGAGCTCGATCTCACCGGCGATCCGCGTCTCCAGCTGATCGCCGTCCAGGAAGGCGCCACCGGCAAGCCCTTGCGCGCACCCACCATTTCCGTCGGCGACTATCTCCTGGTGAAGGGCGAGGCCGAGGCGATCGCCAATCTCGCCGCCGAGAAGCATCTCGCCCTGCGCGAGGAGGGGGCCGAGGACGAAACCGGGCCGAGCCTGTTCAACCGCCGCTCCGGCCTCGCCGAGGTCGTCATCCCGCCGCGCTCCGCCCTGATCGGCCGGCCGATGTTCCCGGGCATGATCACCGATAGCGGCGACCTCGTGGTGCTGGCGGTGCAGCGCGGCGGTGTCGATCTCGAAACGGGAGACGTGCTGCAGGCCGGCGACACCATCCTGCTGGAAGGCAGCTGGAAGGCGCTCGACCTGCATCTCGAAGATCCCGACGTGCTCGTCGTCAACTCGCCCGACCTCGTCCGACGCCAGGCCGTACCGATGGGCGCCGGCGCCGGCGTCGCCGTCACGGTGCTGGCCGGCCTCGTCGTCATGCTCGCCACCGGCATCGTGCCGCCCGCCGTGGCGGGGCTGGTCAGCGCCGGCCTGCTGATCCTCGCTGGCACGATCACGGTCGAGCAGTCCTATCGTGCCATCAACTGGACGACCGTGATCCTGGTCGGGGCGATGATGCCGCTCTCGACCGCCATGGTGCAGTCCGGCGCGGCACAACTCGTCGCCGACCATCTCGTCGCGCTGACCGGCGGCGCCGGCCCGGCCGTTTTCCTCGCCGGGCTCTTCGTGCTGACCGCCAGCCTCGGCCAGATCATGAGCAATACCGCGACGACAATGCTGGTCATCCCGATCGCCATGGCGGCGGCATCCGGCATGGGCGTCTCGCCGCGCCCGATCCTGATGAGCCTGTGCGTCGCCGGCGCGGCCTCCTTCCTGACGCCGATCGCGACCTCGACCAACATGATGGTGATGGGCCCAGGCGGCTACAGCTTCAACAGCTACTGGAAGCTCGGCACGCCGCTGATGATCTGGTTCTTCGTCATCGCGGTCTTCTACGTCCCGCTGGTCTGGCGCTTCTGAAGGCTGCAGCAGGTTCCAATCAGCTGGCACCGTCCTTCCGGCTGGAGCGAAGCGGAACACCGGAATCCATCGTGGGGATCGATGATCTACGATGGTTTCCGGAGCCGGGCGCGCTTCGCGGCTTGTCCGGAACGACGAGCAAACCCGAGCGAAACTGGCTCTAGTTCTTCGCCGGCACCGCCGTGGCTGCGGAAGAGCCCGCCCGCAGCTTTTCGTCGACCCTGTCGATCAGATAGGGGAAGAACGGATTGGACGACATCCGCAGCAGCGAATCCAGGTTGACGATCAGCGTGCCGCGCTCGCCACGCGCCGCGACCGCGCCGAGCTTGATGCCGAAATCCTCCGTCGGATCGGGCTTCAGCCCATAGAGCGAGTCGGTGACCGGGAACGGCAGCGCGACATGGGACAGCGAGAACACGTCGAAGGGATAGGACAGGCCGAGATCGCGCACGGTCTCGGTCGAGGCGCCGGCTTCCGTCACGCGCTCGACGACATCACTGGAAGCCTCGTTGGCATTGGTGATCACCGTGAGCCGGAAGTTCCGCGGCGAGGCCGGCAGGATTCGGGTCAGCAGCGTGTCCGAAGTGGTGCTCAAGAGCGGCCCGAACTTGGCCGAGCGGTTGAGGTCGAACAGCACGAGCTCGCTGCCATTGGCCGGGAGATGCGCATAGAGCGAGGTGATGATCGCCCGCGTGCTCACGGTGAAGTCCATGACCGACTGGAAGGTCAGCGTCGGCGCGAGCTCCGTCAACCGCCCTTCGCGCGCCAGCCGGACGATCTTCTGCTGCAACGCCTGGGTCAGGAGATGCGACTGCCGTGCCCCGTTGACCGGGAAGGAGTTGTATTTGAACGGGTTGAACTCCGGCAGCACGCCGAGCCAGGCCGCCTTGGCGAAGGCCGGAAGGATCGCCGGCAGGCCCGCCAGCCCGGCGAAGCGCGCAAAGGCGGTGATCCCGACCATCGGCGAGATCAGCACGAGCCGCTCCGGCCGCGCCAGCTCCTTGTTCTCGAGCGCTTCCAGCGCGTACATCAGGGCGAGCGCCCCGCCATTGGAGAAGCCGACCAGATGCAGCGGCGCGGCCGCATCGACGCGCTTGCGCGCCTCCCTGACGGCAAGGCGCGTCGCCGCCAGCCAGTCCTGCCATTCGACCTCGGTCAGCCCCGCCGGAACCGTGCCGTGCCCGGGCAACCGGATGGCGATGGCGACGAAGCCGCGCTCGCGATATTGCCGCGCGACATGGCGCAGGCTGTAGGGCGAATCCGTCAGCCCGTGCAGGAAGACGGCGACGCCGACCGGCTTGCCTTCCGGCTCCATCACATAGGAGCGGTTCCAGTCCTGCTTGAAATGGGCCGGGTGGATCGCGCTGCCGTCGAAATAGCGGTTGACCGGGACCCGCTCCTCCGGGTCGAGCTTCTGCGTGACTTCGGCCCGCACGCTGGCGAAGGCCTTGTCCTCGGCCTTGAGATAGTCGGCCCAGCCGGCGCGGTCGAGTTCCTTGATCGAGAGTTCCTCCGGCACGAAGGTGTGCCAGGGCTCCAGCGGCGCGCCCCTCTGGGTGTCGTAAATGCGCAGGCCCAACAGGGACAGCGCGACGATCACGAGAACGGCGCCCCCGCGCTTCAACGTCTTGCCGATGAAACTACGCATGCCCTGAACCTTCGAGACCTTGCCGCTGCCGACCGAGCGCTAGAGCATCGGGTCTGCCCGAAAAGTGGAATCCACTTTTCGGGCAGACCCGATGACTGAACAAAGGGATGGATCGCCAGCTCGCGTCCGGCAGAACGCTCGGCGATCTGAGCTCAGGCCGCCGCCCGCCTGGTGGCGAGCGCGATCGCGATATAGGCCCAGCCGGCAAAGAGAAGCGAGACGCCGACCAGCGTGCCGGGCGTGTAGATGCCGCCGGCAGGGAGCCGCATCGCCAGGGCGACGCCGACGATGATGGTGACGATGCTCGACAGGAACATCCAGACGACGCCGCTCTGCGCCCGCATCCTGACCGCGAGGCCGAGCTGGGCGATGCCCTCCGCCATCAGCACCAGCGCAATCACCAGAGTGATGGCGATCGCCCCCTTCATCGGGTTGAAATAGACCAGAAGTCCGCCGAGGAGTTCGACCAGCCCGATCAGCAGCTGCCAGAGAAAACCGCCCCATTCCTTGATGGAGAAGGCATGGAACAGCTTCAGCGCCCCGACGATGGCGAGCAGCAGGCCGAGGAACAGGGTCACGGCCATGGTCGACAGCGCCGGGCTCGCGATCGCGGCGATCCCGGCGACGATGAGGACGATGCCCAGCGCGATCAGCTTGCCCGAAACCAGTCGGGCGAGGCTGTGGCTGGAATTGTTGCTTGAATGCTGCGCCATGATTTGCACCATCTATCCTGCCGGGCCGGTACCACCGCGCCGCGGATCCAACGATACCGGTAGCAGCGACCGACCACGCATGCGACCCATCGCTGATTATGCCTGCCCTGTCCAAAAGGCGGATCAGCAGGGAATCCCAAAGCTAGTCACCAAGTCCCGATTTGCGGGCGAGCCATCACGGTCATGGGCTCTCGGTTGGCATATCCGCTGGCGCGACGAAGATCGACCTGCCGCTGCGCTTCGAGACGTTGGCCAGCGGCGCTATCCTTGGCGTGTCGGCCCGTTCGACCGCCTTTCCACGCAAGCGCGAGCACGCGGCGCCTTGGTGCGTATCGCCCGGCTTCGGCGCGGACACGCCGTCAGCAGGCGCGCTCCCGCGCAATGTTGGCAAAAGGATCACCATATGGTCATCATCCCGGATTGGCGGCCGAAGCGCCTCCATGGGAACGACCCGATCAAGAGGTTCGCCCAGCCAGTGCCATATCAGGGGAGTGAGGAATGACCACGGTTGCGCTCTTCGGCGCCGGCGGGAAGATGGGGATGCGCCTCGGCCGCAACCTCGCCGGCTCACGCTTCCAGACCCGCCATGTCGAGGTCAGCCCCGCCGGGCAGCAGCGCGTGAAGGACGCCCATGGCGTCGACTGCGTGCCGGCCGAGGAGGCGATCGCCGGCGCCGAGGTGGTGATCCTGGCGGTTCCGGACACCCATGTCGGCGCAGTCGCCAAGGATCTGCTGCCGAAGCTCGCCGCGGGCAGCATCGTCGTGATTCTCGACGCCGCCGCGCCGCATGCCGGACATCTGCCCGAACGGGCCGACATCACCTATTTCATCACCCATCCCTGCCATCCGCCGATCTTCAACGACGAGACCGACCCGGCGGCCAAGGCCGATCATTTCGGCGGCATCGCCGCCAAGCAGCACATCGTCAACGCGCTGATGCAGGGGCCGGAGGAGCATTATGCCCTCGGCGAGGAGGTGGCCCGCACGATCTGGGCGCCGGTGATGCGCTCGCACCGGGTCACGGTCGAGCAGATCGCGATCCTCGAGCCCGGCCTGTCGGAAACGGTCTGCGCCACGCTGCTCGACGCCATGCGCGAGGCGATGGAGGAGGCGATCGCGCGCGGCGTGCCGCGCGAGGCGGCCCGCGACTTCCTGCTCGGCCACATGAACATCCTCGCCGCCGTGACCTTCGGCGAGGTTCAGGGCGTGTTCTCCGACGCCTGCAACAAGGCGATCGTCTTCGGCAAGGACACCATCCTGAAGCCGGACTGGAAGCGCCTGTTCGAACCGGAGGAGATCCGCGCAAGCGTGCGCCGGATCACCTGAACGTCACGCACCGATCGCAGCCGCCATAGCTGGCTGCAGTGCGGCGGAACGGGCCGGGCTCGGTCGCAGGTCAGGCGACCGCCATCGCCTCCGGCTTCAATTCCTCGACCGAGGGAATCCGCCCCTCATACCAATAGGCGGCCGCGGCGCGCGACATCGCCGCCCCGTCATGGCCGATGCCCGGCACGGTAAGCAGCGACCAGTTGCAGGTCAGGCCGAGCCGGGCGGCTTCCTTGCTGGCGAAGTCGAGCATGAAATGGGCGCGGGCATAGCGCATCGGCCCCTGGGCCAGCGCCTCGGACTGGGAAGGCAGGCTGGGATCGCCCGTCACGATGTCCTGATCGCCGGCGAAGATCACCATCGGCAGGGCGAGCCAGCGCGCCAGCTCCGCCTCACCGAAGCCGAGCCCGCCTAATCCTTCCGGAAAGCGCCGCTCCAGCGTCGGCAGCGTGTACCAGCCGGAATTGGCGGCGAAGACGACCGAGAACGGCGTTTCGGCCTGCGTCGCCAGCAGGCGGTGGGCGAACTGGCCACCGGCGGAATGGCCGAACAGCCTCACCTTGTCGCGCCGGGTGACGCCGGCCTGGCGCAGGGCCGCCAGAACGCGCCCGGGCACCGCATAGAGCCAGTCGTCCTGCGCGGCGACCACGCCGTCCTCGCCGACGACGAGGCCGTTATTATAGCTCTCGGGCTGCGGGAAATGCGCATTGCCGAAGGTCGGAGCGACGATCAGCAGATTATGCTTCTCGGCTGCCTCGATCCAGAAATCGCGATACTCGTCGCCATTGCGCAGCATGCCGTGCTGGACGAAGACGACCTCGTCATCCGGGCCGTGCGCGGCCGGGCGATAGAGATTGACCTCCAGCGGCCGCTGCGGATGGCGCGCATCGGTGAATGGCAGGGTGCTGCGCCCCTGCGGCGGATCGAGCGTGAGCGTAGTCATGCGGCCTTCGGTGTCGTGTGCAGGTGGCAGGCGGCGCTGCGACCTGGGGCAATCTCGGCGAGTTCCGGACGGACCTCGCGGCAGACCGCCATGGCGTGCTCGCAGCGCGGGTGGAAGGGACAGCCCGAGGGCGGCGAAAGCGGCGAGGGCAGTTCGCCCTTCAGCGGCTGGAAGCTGCTCTTGCGGCGTTCTGCGGAGGGAATCGCCTTGATCAGCGCCGCGCTGTAGGGGTGCGCCGGCTCGGCGAAAATCGCGGTCGCGCTGCCGATCTCGACGATGCGGCCGAGATACATGATCGCGACCCGGTCGCTGATATGGCGGACCAGGCCGAGATCATGGCTGACGAAGAGATAGGTCAGCCCGTGCCGCTCGCGCACATCCATGAACAGGTTGATCACCTGCGCCTGGATCGAGACGTCGAGCGCCGAGACCGGCTCGTCGCAGACCAGGAATTCGGGCTTCACCGCGAGCGCCCGGGCGATGCCGATACGCTGGCGCTGGCCGCCGGAGAACTGGTGCGGATAGCGTTCGCGATAGGCGAGATCGAGCCCGACCTCGCTGAGCGCCCGGTTTACCGCGCCGTCGAGCTCGGCCTTCGGCACGAGCTTGTGGACCGAAAGCGCCTCGCCGACGATGCGGTTCACGCGCATGCGCGGGTCGAGTGAGGCATAAGGGTCCTGGAAGATCATCTGCACCTTGAGCAGATAATCGAGCCGGTCCTTGCCCTTCAGCACCGCGGCCGAGCGGCCCTTGTAGAAAACCTCGCCTTCGGTCGGCGGCAGGATGCCGGTGGCGATGCGCGCCAGGGTCGACTTTCCGCAACCGGATTCGCCGACGAGGCCGAGCACCTCGCCCTTCCTGACGCTGAGATCGACACCGTCGACCGCCTTCAGGGTCGAGGGCGGCGCATGCCGGCCGATCGCCGTCAGGATGCGCTCGGCGATGTTGGCCTTGCCGCGGAAATACTTGCGGACGCCGCGCAGCTCGAAAAGGGTCTCGCTCATGCCGCTACCCGGTCAGGTACGGGGTTGTGGCAGCGCAGCGTGCGGCCGTCATGGGCCTGTGGCTGCGGATCGCTTTCGGCGCAGACGGGCAAAGCCCGCTCGCAGCGCGGCCGGAACGGACAGCCGGAGGGGCGCGAGTCGATGCGCGGCGCCATGCCGTCGATCTGGTGCAGACGCTCGCCGGGCTCGACCATCGCAGCCGAGGAGTTAAGCAGGCCGAGCGTGTAGGGGTGGCGCGGCCGGTCGAGCACGGTCTCGACATCGCCGATCTCGACGATGCGGCCAGCATACATCACCGCCACGCGGTCGGCGAGCTCGGCGACGACGGCGAGGTCGTGGGTGATCCAGATCACGGCGGCGCCGCTTTCGCGCGAGAGCTTCTGCACCTCGTAGAGGATCTGCGCCTGGATGGTGACGTCGAGCGCGGTGGTCGGCTCGTCGGCGATGATCAGATCGGGGTCGTTCAGCAGCGCGGTCGCGATCGCGACGCGTTGGCGCATGCCGCCGGAGAATTCGTGCGGATACTGCTTGAGACGGGCCTCGGGCGACGAGATGCCGACCCGCGCCAGCGCCTTGGCCGCCTTGGCGAGCGCTTCCTCACGACTGCAGGCGCGGTGTTCGAGGATCGCCTCCGCCATCTGCTCGCCGATGCTGAGCACCGGGTTCAGGGTCATCAGCGGGTCCTGGAAGATCATCGCGATCCGGTCGCCGCGGAGTTGGCGCAGCTGCTCCTGGGAGGCGGCGCGCAGATCGGTGCCGTCGAACATGACCTCGCCGGCGACGACCTCGCCCGGCGGGTCGATCAGCTGCACCAGCGAGAAGCCGGTCACCGACTTGCCCGAGCCGGATTCGCCGACGAGGCCGAGCACCTCGCCCTTGGCGACGCTGAAATCGACGCCGTCGACCGCCGGCCAGGCGCCGTCCTGCGCATGGAACACGGTCTTGAGACCGCGCACGGAAAGGAGGGGAGCGTCGGTCATGCGCGCACGTTGAAGCTGCGGCGCAGACGATCGCCGACGAGATTGAGGGACATGATCAAAAGCACCAGCGCGATGCCGGGGAAAACGGCGATCCAGTACTCGCCGGAGAGCAGGAACTCGAAGCCGTTGGCGATCAGCAGGCCGAGCGAGGGCTGCGTCACCGGTACGCCGACGCCGAGGAATGAAAGCGTCGCCTCCAGCGTGATCGCCGAGGCGATGCTGATCGAGGCGACGACCAGCACCGAGCCGACCGAGTTCGGCAAGAGATGGGCCAGCATGATGTGGCGGGTCGGCAGGCCGAAATTCACCGCCGCCTCGATATATTCCTTGCGGCGCTCGACCATGGCCGCAGCCCGCATCAGCCGGGCATATTGCGCCCATTGCACCAGCACGATGGCGAGGATGACCTTGTCGACGCCGCGGCCGATCGAGGCCAGCAGCACGAGCGCGACCAGGATCGAGGGGAAGCCGAGCATGAAGTCGACGATGCGCATGATGAGGGCGTCGATGGTGCCGCCGAACTGCGCCGCGGCGAGCCCGGCCATGATGCCGATGGCGAGCGCGCCGATCGTCGAGGCGAGGCCGACGAGCAGGCTGGTGCGCAGCCCATAGAGGATGGCGCTCAGCATGTCGCGTCCCTGCGCGTCGCTGCCGAGCCAGAAGGTGAAGCCGCTCATGCCCTGCTCACCGGGCGCGAGCCTGTTGTCCATCACGCTGAGCGAGCCGAGATCATGCGGGTTCTGCGGCGCGATCACCGGTGCGAACAGGGCGAGCACCACCATGATGCCGAGCAGGATCATGGCGCCGCGGGTCGTCGGGCGGTTGCGCAGCCGGCGCAGCACCTTCTCGCGCAGGGGCGTGTCGGCCTTGGCCGGCCCGGCGAGGCGGGAAGCGTCCATGCTCATGCCTGTTCTCCGGCGAGCTTCACCCGCGGGTCGAGCGCGGCATAGAGCACGTCGACGATGAAATTGACGGTGACGAAGAGCAGGGTCGCGAGCAGGACATAGGCGACGACCACCGGACGATCGAGCTGGTAGACCGAGTCGATCAGCAGCTTGCCCATGCCCGGCCAGGCGAAGACCGTCTCGGTGATGGTCGAAAAGGCCACGAGGCTGCCGAACTCGACGCCGACCACGGTGACCACGGGGATCAGGATGTTGCGCAGCACATGCCGGTTGACGATGCGGCGCGGCCGCACCCCCTTGGCGCGAGCATATTTCACATAGTCCTGGGTCATCGTTTCGGTGGTGCCGGCGGCGACGAGCCGCACGATCAGCGCGAGATTGGGGATGGCGAGATTGAGCGCCGGCAGGGCGATGTGCTGCAGCCCGTCCAGGGTCAGCAGGCTGGTCTGGACGCCGAGGACCGAGACCGTCTCGCCTCGGCCTGCCGTCGGCAGCCAGCCGAGCAGCACGGCGAAGAGCAGGATCAGCATCATGCCCTTCCAGAAGCTCGGCAGCGAGAAGCCGAGCACCGTGCCGGCCATGACGATGCGGGCGCGGCGGCTGTCCGGGTTGAGCCCCGCCATCAGTCCGAGCGGGATGCCGAAGACGAGTGCCAGTGTCATCGCCAGCAGCACGAGCTCGAAGGTCGCCGGCAGGCGGGCCAGGATGAGCTGCACCGCCGGCACGCCATGCACGAAGGAGCGGCCGAGATCGCCCTTCAGCGCATTGCCCATGAAGGTCAGGTATTGCTGCCAGACCGGCAGGTCGAGCCCGAGGCGCCGGATCAGCGCCTGCCGCTCGGCATCGCTGACCTGCGGCGAGACCAGAAGCTCGATCGGGTCGCCGATGCCGTAGACGGCGAAGAAGACCACGACCGAGACCGCGAGCAGCACGAGCACGCTCTGGATCAGCCGTTGCAGGACATAGGCGGTCATCTGGAATACTCGACCGTTCGAAAGGTCATTCCGGGCTCGGCGCTGGGCGCAGGCCCGGAATGACGATGTTGCTTGCTGTCGCCAGCGGGCTAAGCGCGGCTCACTTCGCCGGCTTCACCGACATGGCGAGGGTGAACTGGTCGGCGCGACCGGTGATCTTGAGATCGGCCTTGCCCGCCCAGATGCCGCTCTCGAAGTGCAGCGGGATGAAGGCGCCGTCGGCGAGGACGATGGTCATCGCCTGCTGCAGCAGTTCCTCGCGCTTCTTGTCGTCGAGCGTCGAGATCGCGGCGCGGATCACCTTGTCGTATTCGTCGTTCTTGTAGCCGCCATAGTTCGAGCCGCCGATCGTCTTGTCCTCGTTCGGAGTCGGCGGCCACTGCCGCAGGAAGGACGAGGCCTCGCCGGTGTTCGAGCCCCAGCCACCGATCGCGACGCTGAATTCCTTCTTGGCGCGGCGCGGGAAATAGATCGCGCGGGTCATCGCGTCGACCTCGGCCTTGATGCCGATCTGGGTCAGGTACTGGGCGACCGCCTGGGTGATCTGGCTGTCGTTGATGTAGCGGTCATTGGTCGCCGACAATGTCAGCTGGAAGCCGTTGGGATAGCCGGCCTCGGCGAGCAGCTTCTTGGCCGCGGCGGGGTCGTAGGGGATCTTCGCCGGGTTCGCCAGCGTGCCGAACATGCCGGTCGGCAGGAACTGGTAGGCCGGCTCGGCGGCGCCGTCCATGATGCGCTTGGCGATCGCGTCACGGTCGATGGCGATCGACATCGCCTTGCGCACACGAGCATCCTTCAGCGGGTTCTTGCCGTCGGGCGACTTGACGAAGGGGCTGTCGTCGCGGGCGACGTCGAGCTGGAAATAGATGATGCGGGTCGAGGGCGTGATGACATGGCTGAAGCGCTTGTCGCCCTTGATGCGGTTGAGGTCGCGCGCCGCCGGGCTTTCGATCACGTCATAATCGCCTGCGAGCAGGCCGGCGAGGCGCGGGCCGGCATTGGTCACCGGCAGGAAGCGCACGCTCTCCCAGGGCTCGGCCGCACCCCAGTAATTGGGGTTGCGCTCGAGCTCGATCGCCGAGCCTCGGACATAGGACTTCAGCTTGTAGGGCCCGGTGCCGATCGCCATCGAGCCGTCGTTGAAGTTGTTGACGGTCGGCCAGGGACCGGTGACGCCGCAATTCTTCTCGACGTCATAGGTGATATCGCCGTGCTGGACGATCGAGGCGGAGAGGATCGGCAGGCCCGAGAGCAGGGTCGGCAGCAGCGGCTCCGGCGTCTTGGTCTCGATCACCAGCGTGCTGGCGTCGGGGATCTCGACCTTGGCGAAATTGCCGGTGATGTCGGCGAAGGAACCGGAGACCTTGGTCTCGTTCTTCAGGGTGCGGCAGAAGGTGAAGACCACGTCCTGCGCGCCGAAGGGCTGGCCGTTCGAGAACTTGACGCCCTGGCGGAGCTTGAAGGTCCAGCGGTTCTTGCCGTCATTCTCCCAGGCGGTGGCGAGGCCGGGCTTCAGCGCCTGCTTCTCGTCCTGGAGCACGAGATGGTCGAAGATGTGCAGGGCGAGCGCATTATTGGGGGTGAGGTCGTGATAATGCGGATCGACCGCGGTCGGCTCCGAGGAAAGCGCGACGCGCAGGGTCTGCGCCATGGCGGGCGCGCTCAGCATGCTTGCGCCGAGCAGGATGGTCATCAGTGCGCGCTGCCGCATCGGTCCTTCTCCGTTCCCATAGGTGAGCGTTTTTGACAGTTTTATTTTCACGCGGTAGCAAACATGAAAATGATCCGACGTCAATCAGCGGAAAAGCCATGTCACGCGCCCTGAAGCCGACGACGGACCTCGCCAACCGCATTGCCCGGATCTACCCCTCGCTCAGCGAGGGCCATCGCAAGGCGGCGGATTTCGTGCTGCAGAGCCCGCTCGATTCCGCGACGGTGACGATCGAGGGCCTGGCCGAAAAGAGCGGCACCTCGACCGCGACGGTCACCCGCTTCGTCCGGGCCCTGGGCTATCGCAATTACGGCGATTTCCGCGCCGCATTGTCGACGGCACTGAAGGTCGCTCTCGCGCCGGTCGAAGGCCTCGCCGATGCGCGCGCGGCAGCCGGCTCGGTCTTCGCCACCATGGCGACGACGCTGAAGGGCGAGGCCGCCAATCTCGACGAGGCGATCGCGACGCTGGAAGAGGAGACCGTCAACCGCGCCATCGCCCTTCTGCTGAAGGCGCGCCGAATCTTCATCGTCGGCTCCGGCGCAAGCCATCATGTCGGCGCCTTCCTCGAGGACGGGCTGGCGCTCTATCTCGACGCCGACGTGGTCTTCGCCTCCTCGCGCGGCGGGCCGGAGCGCGCCGTGCGCCACATGCTCTCGGCCGGGCCTGAGGATGCCGTCATCGCGATCTCGCTGCCGCGCTATTCGCGCGCGACGCTCGAGCTCGCCAGATTCGCCAAGAAACGCAACGCCGTGCTGCTCGCCCTCACCGACGGACCGTCATCGCCCTTGGTGCCGCTGGCCGACATGACGCTCTTCGCCCCGGCCCGCAACAGCTTCCTGCCGAACTCGCCAACCGCGGCCTTCGCCGTGGCCGACGCGCTGATCGCGACCCTGGCGCGCGAGCGGCCCGACGCCGTCGAGGCGCTGAAGGGCCTGAGCGAAAGCCTGCTCTGGACGTTCCACTATTAGCGTATCCGTTTCGAGCGCCAGCGCCTTAGCTTCCTGGCACGCTCCGCCGGAATCAATCCGCCGGGCGCTTGTCGCCGAGATGGGAGAGTTCCGCCTGCGCCAGTGCGACCCGTCCTTCGATGGCGCCTTCCTCGGTGCGGATATGGAACTCGACCGGACGTTCCGGCTCGGAGACCAGAAAACTGAACTGCGCTGAAAAAATCCCTTCCTGGCGCGGCCTCAGGCGGGCCTCTCCCAGCAGCTCCGGCCCGAAGGCGGAGATCTTGAACGGCAATCCTGCCGCTTCCTTGGTGAAGCCCACCGTGAGCTTGGCGCGCCAGCGTCCTTCGGAAAGATGGAAATACGGGCCGTAATACAGGACCCGCGAACCCCCTGTGGCATCCACCACGAGCGGAGCCTCTTCGTTTGGCCGATCGCCCGAAAAGAACACCCGATGCGGCCAAATGGATTTCAGCGGAACGCCGGCATCACGCAGATGGGCCGTGGCATTGTCGAGAACGAGAGCGATGATCCCCTTATCCGCTTCCGTCAGCGAAGAGCCGGTCGCGTCCTCCGTCGGGATCGGCCCGAGGGAAGCCAATGTCTCGGCGAAATCCGCGGGAATGGGGCAATCGATGTGATCGGCGATGAGCTGCGTCGCCAACTCGGCCGAGGTCAGGCCGGCGGCGTCGAGGAAGAGCGCCCGCTTCTGCGGCCGGCAGTCACTGATCAGAGCGGCACTGGCACCGACAGTCCGCAAGGCCTCGACCAGTTTCGGCTGCCGGCGCCGCTGGAAGCTGACGGCAGCCAGGCTGTCGGCAGCGAAGACGACAAGGCGCGCCCGAGGTTTCTGCGCCGCCTCGCGCAGCGAGCGCGAAGGGAACTGCGAGCAGACGATCACCTCGGCATCCGGATCCTCGTCGAACTGATCGTAACGATCGACGAGACGCAGCTCAGTCGCAGGCCGCGACGCCTTGACCAAGCGGCGCACAACCTCGAAACCCCAGGCGGAGAAGGCGCTGGGGATGCCCAGAACGATGGTGGTCATGCCCGGAAGGTCACCGGGCGAGAGATAGGTCCGCGTGACGGTTCACAATGTCGCATAGATCGAACAGGCCAGATCGAGATCGTAGAAGACGCGGCCGCGCCCCTGCTTCAGAACCAGCGCCGAGCTGCAGAACTCTCGGGCGAATTCCATCGAATGGATCGCCATGAGCATGGCCCGGTCCTTGCGCTTGACGAGAAGCTCGTCATGGCAGCGTTGCTGGAAGCGCCGGTCGCCGACCAGGATGACCTCGTCGATGAGGTAGCATTCGAAGTCGATGGCCAGGGAGAGCCCGAAGGCCAGGCGTGCCCGCATGCCGTCTGAATAGAAACGCGCTTGCGTGAAGAGCTGGCTGCCCAGCTCGGTGAAATCGGCGACGAACTCGACGGTGTCCTTGAGCGGCGCGCCATACAGGGCGGAAACGAACCGGCAGGCATCGTAGCCAGTCATCTGCCCTTCAAAACCGCCGCCGATGGCCAAGGGCCACGACATGTTCAGGCCGCGATGGATCTTGCCATAGGTCGGCCGCTCGACGCCTGCGAGAATCTTGATCAGGGTCGACTTGCCGGCACCGTTGCGGCCCAGGATCGCCATCCGTTCGCCGGCCCCGACGCTGAACGAGATTCCGTCCAGCACACGTCGGGGACCGTGCTCGGTATGGAATTCCTTCACGATGTCGTCGGCACGCACCACCCGCTCCGCGCCGGCTTCAGGGGCGGTGTCGGGCCGAGACGAAAGGGCGGCAGGCGACGTCATCTCAATGCTCGCGCTGACGAAGATAGTCCCGCAGCGAACGGCAGATCGAATAGACCGAGAGGCTGAGCAGGAAAACAATGCCGATCCAGAGCAAGCGCCTCGGCTGGCTCGGATAATCGGCGGCGTGCGGCGCCACGACGCGTTCGAGATAGAGCTGCTGGCGCTGGGATTCGGCCCGGGCGTTTTCCAGCGAGGCGAGCGCGGAGGCGAGCGCGCGGTCCGCGAATTCGCGCTCGAGCACCAGGCGCTCATATTCGGCGATGATCGGGGCCAGCGCCTGGGCCGACCCGCCGATCTGCCGCTTCTCCTCGACGATCTGCTGCTCGACCGCCTGGATGCGGTTGCGCAGATTCGTGATCTGCGGCCCCTGGGGCGAGTTCCGTTGCGCTTCGGCGAGTTGCGCATTGAGCTGCGCGACCTCGAAAGACAGCTTCCCGATCGTCTCCAGGAGGTTCTGGGAGGATTTCGCCGGATCGACTGTCCCCGCGCGCGTCCGGAAGGTGGTGAGTTCCTCGCGCCGCTCGAAGGCACGCGCCTTAGCCGTTTCGACTTCACGCGTGGCGGCCCGGATCGTGTCGGCGCGCGCGCGTTCGTTCAGCCGGTTGATCAGCGCCTCCGATCCCTGGAGCAGGACCTCGGCCATCTTCACCGAATCCTCCGGCCGGAAGCTCTGCACGACCAGCGTGCTGATGCCCGTGCTGCCGTCCGGCTTGATCGAGACGAAATCCAGATAACGCTCGAAGAGCTTTTCTCGCAGATCCCTGGAGAACCATCCGGGGAAGCGCCAGAAGACATCGCCCTCCGGTCGCGACAGGATCGCCCGCAGATCGGCCTTCTGCACGAGCAATTCGACGGCATCGCGCGAGCGTACGAACTCGTGAACGGAACTGGCCTCGTCGGAGGCTCGCTCCCCACCCGTGACCGGGATCATGCCCGTCAGCTGGTCGAGGCCTGCCCGGCTCGGGCTTCTGACCACGAACTGCGCCTCGGAAGTATAGCGGTCAGCGACGATCAGCCCGTAATAAAGCACGGCGAGGAAACAGGGCAGGACGAAGGTTACGAGGATCAGCGCGTGCCGGGACAGCGCAGCCAGCCAACCGGGCAGAGGCTTCTTGGCGGGCAAGCCGACACCGGCCTCGTTGACCCGCAAGGGAACGAGCTCAACATAGTCGGTGGCACTTTCCTGCATTATACCTTGAGACATCGTCGACTTCTGATCCCGACACTTGAGTGCTAGATAGCAGGCCGCCTCTTCGATAGGAATGCCGAACCAATGGTTCCGGACACTCGCGACATCGACCTGACATGAACGCTTCTCTGCGAATCGGCGAGGGGAGCGAGGTCCCGGCATGAGGCAGCGCTTCGAGAAACTCTCTCGGCGGCTGCGTCCGATCGCCCATGTGGCACGGCCGCTCGCCGCCAAGCATTTTCGCCTGCCGCTCCCCGGAACAGATCGCGCTCCCGACGTGGCGCCCGATGCCGAGCTGCGTCCGCGCCCGAGCATCCGCCTGAGCTGGAGCAAGGCGGCGTTTCTTCTGTTCGTCGCGCTGCCCACGGCGCTCTCGGCGATTTATTTCGGCCTGATCGCCTCGGACCGGTTCGTGTCCGAATCCACTTTCGTGGTTCGCTCCGCCAAGGCGCCGCTTGCCGGCGGCCTTGGCGGGCTGCTGCAAATCGTCGGCGTCACCCGGTCACAGGACGACAGCTATTCGGTCCAGGAATATCTGCTGTCGCGTGATGCGGTGACTGCGCTCTCGGAGCGCCTGCCCCTGCGCGATATGTTCGATCGCCCCGGCGCAGATTTCGTGGCGCGCTATCCCAATCTGCTGCGCGGCTCGAGCGATGAGGAGCTGTTCCAGCACTACAAATCGTTCGTCAGCGTGCTCCACGGCGCGACGACCGGGCTGACGACCCTGACCGTCGAGGCTTTCCGACCCGAGGATTCGGTCGAGATCAACCGGACATTGCTCAATCTGGGCGAGGCACTGGTCAATCGCATGAACGAGAGAATCCGTGCCGACGCCATCCGCTTCGCCGAAGCCGAGGTCAAGCGGGGTGAGGAACGCCTGGTCGAGACGCAGCTCGCGATCACCGAATTCCGGAATCGCGAGCTGATGCTCGACCCATCGCAGAGCTCGCTCGTCATCGCCGCGCTCATCGGCCGCCTGTCGGACGAACTGGCCGCAGTGACGGCTCAGCTGCGGGAGATCGAGGCTTCTTCGCCAAGCTCCCCGCAGATTCCGGGACTGCGGCGCCGGATCGCTGCTCTCGAGGCGCAGATCACGCTGGAGCGCCAGCGCGTTTCGAATGCGTCGGACGGCCTGGCGGAAAAGATCGCTGGCTATGAAAGACTCAATCTTCAGCGGGAATTCGCGGTCAAGGCGCTCGCCTCCGCCATGACCAGCCTCGAAGTCGCACGGAACGAAGCGCGTCGCCAGCAGCTCTATCTCGAGCGGGTGGTAGAACCCCGGATCGCCGACTTCGCCGAACAGCCCCGCCGGCTGCGGGGGGTGGTGGTGACCTTCGCCGCAAGCCTCCTGCTGTTCCTGGTCGGCTGGCTGGTCCTCGCCGGCGTGCGTGAACACGCCATCAAGATGAAATAGGCGCCGCGGACCGCCGGCCGCCTCGCTCCCTTCACGTTTCGGTAAGCATGTTTCCGTTCACCGCGCAGCGCGTAACCGTTTCGCGATGCAAGAAGTCCACACTCCGAAAGGGAATGCGCTCCCTCGGTTTCGTTTCGTTTTCAAAGCGGGACAATCAGTGGTAGTCGCAGAGTGGCGTAGGAGACGAGATCTGTGCGGGTAGGCCTATTCGTGATTCTGTCCGCCATGACTTTGGCGGGTTGCTCCAATCTCCCTGCCAGTGGTCCGTCCACTTCAGATATCGTGTCCCCATCGGCCGAGAACGCGAACTTCAACTTCGAGCTGATCGATCTCACTCCGGCCTCGCTCGCCGCGCTGAACAGCCGGGCGGTCGACAGCTTCAGCGGCAGCTTCGGCGATCGCAGCGGGGCGGTCGAGACCCGGATCGGGATCGGCGACTTCGTCGCGGTGACGATCTGGGAGGCTGGAGCAGGCGGCCTCTTCTCGGCACCTCTGACCACGGATCGCTTCTCGCCCGGTTCGCGGACCGCCACGATCCCGGAGCAGGCCGTCGCCCGTGACGGAACGATTTCGGTGCCCTACGCCGGGCGCGTCAAAGTGGCCGGCAAAACGGCGGCCGAGGTCCAGAGCACGATCGAGGAACGCCTCGCCGGCAAGGCGATCCAGCCGCAGATCCTGGTGACGGTCAGCCGTCCGGTCAGCAGCACGGTGGCCGTCACCGGCGAAGTGGCGACGGGCGGGCGCATCCCTCTTTCCAACCGGGGCGATCGCATTCTCGACGTCATCGCCGCAGCCGGCGGCATCCGCGCGCCCGTCAACGAGACCGAGATCCGTCTCATGCGCGGCTCGCGTTCCGTCGCGGTTCCGATGATCACCGTCGTCAACAACCCGCGCGAGAACATCTATCTGCGTGGCGGCGATACCCTGACGCTGGTCCGGAACCCCAGAACCTTCATCGCCGCCGGCGCGACCGGACGCAACACCGACATTCCGTTCGACGCCGACGCCATGAACCTGGCACAGGCGATCGCCAAGTCCGGCGGCCTCCTCGACTTCCGCGCGGACCCGGAAGGCGTGTTCCTGTATCGCTTCGAATCCGCCGAACTGCTGCGCCGGGTCAAGCCGGACAGCCCGCTCCTCGGTCGTGGCGGGCGGATTCCGGTGGTCTATCGCGTGAACCTGCGCGACCCCAACGGATTGTTCATCGCCCAGGGTCTGCGCATGCAGAGGGGCGATATCCTCTATGTCTCGAATGCGCCGCTGACGGATCTGCAGAAGGCCTTCTCCGTCTTCCAGAGCCTGTCCTCGCCGGTGGTTCAAGGCGCCAGTGTCGCGGGCCGCTTCTACTAGGCGCGCATTCTCGCAAACGAGGCGCCGACAGGGTCCAAGCCCCGCAAATGGGGCCCCCTCCCGCCGAACCGGACGAATAATGGCGTGAACCACCTCAGGAGGCTGGAAGAAGAGGCGATCTTCCTGCTGCGGGAGACGGCCGCTCTCTTCCAGCGGCCGGTGATGCTGTATTCGATCGGCAAGGATTCGACGGTTCTCGCCCATCTGGCGGCCAAGGCCTTCTGGCCGGCCAGGCCACCATTTCCGCTGCTGCACGTCGACACGACGTGGAAGTTCCGCGACATGATCGCTTTTCGCGACCGGCTTGCCCGGGCGTTGGGCTACGAGCTCAGGGTGCATGTCAACCGCGAGGGGCTGGAGCGCGGCGTCTCGCCCTTCTCCGCCGACGCGAACGCCTATACCCGCGTCATGAAGACCGAAGCCCTCAAGCAGGCACTCGTGCAGGCAGGCTTCGACGTGGCCATCGGAGGCGCGCGCCGGGACGAGGAGAAGAGCCGCGCCAAGGAGCGCGTCTTCTCGCTGCGCAGCCCCGGACATGGCTGGGAACCGCGCAGCCAGAGACCGGAATTCTGGCGCCTTGTGAACCCGCATCTGCGGCCGGGCGAGACGATGCGGGTCTTTCCGCTGTCGAACTGGAGCGAGCGGGACGTCTGGCGCTACACCCTGGCGGAAGGCATTCCGATCGTGCCGCTCTATCTGGCACGCCCGCGCCCGGTGGTCGACCGAGGCGGCTCGCTCATCGTCGTGGATGACGAGCGCTTTCCGTTGCAGCCCGGCGAGGTCGCGGAGCTACGATCCGTCCGCTTTCGCTCGCTCGGCTGCTATCCGCTCAGCGCGGCAGTCGAATCCGAAGCCGCTACCGTGGCGGAGGTCGTGGCCGAGCTGGAAGCCACCACCACCTCGGAACGCCATGGCCGGCTGATCGACGGCACCGGCGCGGCGTCCATGGAAGCGAAGAAGCGGGAGGGCTATTTTTGAACCCCGTTTCAGCAACCTATCGCGCGGTCTTCGGCGAGACCGAACGGGAGACACCACCCGAACGCCCGCCGGCATTGCGCATCCTGGCGTGCGGCGCCGTGGATGACGGCAAGTCCACCCTCATCGGGCGCCTCCTCCATGAGGCCGGCGCCGTCCCCGACGACCAACTGGCAGCCCTCGATGCCGATTCGCGCCGTTACGGCACCCGGCAAGGCGAGATCGACTATTCGCTGCTGACCGATGGCCTGGCGGCCGAGCGCGAGCGCAACATCACCATCGATGTCGCCTATCGCTACATGTCGACCCCCCGGCGCGATTTCATCATCGCCGACACACCCGGCCACGAACAATACACCGCCAACATGGCGACCGGCGCTTCGCAATGCGAGGTCGGTATCATTCTGGCCGACGCCGTCCGCGGATTGCGGACGCAGACCTTCCGGCACGCAGCGATCTGCGGCATGCTCGGCATCCGGCACATCGTCCTGGCCGTGAACAAGATGGATGCCGTCGGGTTCGAGGCGGATAGCCTGGACCGGATCGTCGAGAGCTTCGCCCCGGTCGCGAAGCATCTCGATCTCGAGGTCGTCGCCATTCCGGTCTCCGCGCGCCTGGGCGACAATGTCGTGACCGCCAGCCCCTCCATGCCCTGGTATCGAGGGCCGACACTCCTCGACCATCTCGAACGCCTCGTGATCGAAAGGCCGAAGCCGGTCGGCGACCTGCGCCTGCCGATCCAGGGCATCTGGCGCACGGCCGGGGGCGAGCGCCTCTATGCGGGGACCATCGCCGCCGGGACGCTGTCCTCAGGCGCGCGGGTCAGGACCGCCATAGGCGGCACTGAAGCCACCATACGGGAACTGATCGGGGCGGACGGACCGGCCGAGCGGGCCGGGCCGGGAGAGGCCGTCGCCGTCACGCTGACACCGGAGATCGACCTCGGCCGCGGCGACCTGCTGCATGCCGGCGGCGATGCGCCGGCATGCGCGAACCACTTTGCGGCACATGTGGTCTGGTTCGGCGAGCGGGCGCTGTTCGCCGGCCGCGACTACGAACTGCGCCTCGGCACCCTGACCTCCCCGGTGACCGTGACGGCGATCCGGGGCAAGCTCGACATCGTCGGCGGCGCCTTGGTGGCGGGCACGCAGATCGAACGCGACGAGATCGCGATCTGCCACCTCGCGACGCCCGGAATGATCGCATTCGACAGCTATTCCCGCTGTCCGGCCACCGGCGGGTTCCTGCTGGTCGACCGCGTCAGCGGCGAGACCGTCGCAGCCGGAATGGTGCGGAACGCGCTTGAGCGCGGCAGCAATCTGTTCGCGCAGAAGTTGACGGTCGATCGGCAGGCGCGCGAGAGCCTGCTGGGCCAGAAGGGCGCGGTCCTCTGGTTCACCGGCCTGTCCGGCGCCGGCAAGTCGACGATAGCAGACGCCGTCGAGCGCCGGCTGCATGCGCGGCGCAAGCTGACGATCCTGCTCGACGGCGACAATATCCGCCTGGGGCTCAATCGCGACCTCGGCTTCGCCGAAGGCGACCGCGTCGAAAACCTGCGTCGCGTCGCGGAAGTCGCCAAGCTCATGGTCGATGCCGGCTTGATCGTGCTGTGCGGCTTCATATCCCCCTTCGCGGCCGACCGGGCCATGGTGCGCGAGCGCCTCGCCGGCTGTCCCTTCCTGGAGGTCTTCATCGATGCTCCCCTCGAAATCTGCGAGCACAGGGATCCAAAGGGCCTCTACGCAAAGGCGCGCCGCGGCGAGATCCGCAACTTCACCGGCATCGACTCCGTCTATGAGCGCCCCATCGCCCCGGATCTTCACCTTGACAGCAGCCGATACGAGGCCGACGAACTGGCCGATCGCGTCGTGAGGGCGTTGATCGAACGGGGTATCGCCACCTAGAGCGCGTTCCGATAAGAGTGCACATGCAGTCGGTTCGGCAAAACGTTCTCTATCAATAGTTTAGAAGCGTATTCACGGTCGGGTCGCTGTGGCGTGACCGGATCCGGCTCGAGCGCGCCGCGGTGCGCATCGATGTCCGGTCGGAGTGGACGGGTTGATGAACAAGACGCATATCGCGGAGCATCCGCACATGCAGGCGCAGATCCTGCCCGGAAGCATCCTGTCCCTCGATGAACTGCGAGGCCCCGACCGTTACCGAGTCGAATGCATCTGCCGCGCGACGACCCAAAGCGTCTATCTGGGCGAGCATACCGTGCTGTCGCGGGTCCTGGGACGCTACAAGGCGTTTCTCGACACGCGGGATCGCGGCTTTGCCGCGCATGTCATGCTCGACGGCTATTGGGAGATGTGGCTGACGCAGTTCATCGCCCGCGTGGTCGCGCCCGGTATGCATGTCGCCGATGTCGGCGCGAATTTCGGCTACTACTCGCTGCTGATGGCCGATCTGATCGGGCCGACGGGCCGTCTTCTGGCCGTCGAGCCCAACCCTCCCGTCGTCGAGATGCTGAAGCGAACGCTCGAGCTCAACGGCTTCGCGGGCCGCAGCACCATCACGGCTGCGGCTGCCGGCGCGGGCGACGGACAGGGATGCCTGTTCGTCCCGGCGGGCGAACCCAAGAATGCCACCCTCGTCGGCGCGGCGGAAGCGCGCAGCGACGCCTCGCTGGTCGCCGTGCCGATCCACAGCCTCGACACGCTTTTCGCCGGCTTCCCCCGCGTCGATTTTCTGAAGATCGACGCGGAAGGGGCGGAAGAGGACATCGCGCTCGGGCTGGGTCGGACCATCGAACGCTGGCGGCCGCGAATCATCCTCGAATTCAACCCGGGGCGCTGCCGGGATCCCCGAGGCCTGCTCGCGCGGTTGCGCGGCCCTTATCCGGTGCTGCGATGCCTCGGCTACGATGCGCAAGTCACGCCCGTCACGGATGAGGAATTGCTCGACCCGGGCAACCAGGAAGATCGCCTGCTCTATCTGGACGGCGCCGCCTGAACCGGATCGATGATGGGATTGCGACCGTGGCGCTGCTGAACGACTTCCTCCGCCTCTTCGGTCTGGTGGTGGCTGCCGTCGTGCTGGTGATGCTGCTCACCGGCCTCTTCTTCGAGGTCATGAATCGTCGGCATCCCGAACGCCGCATCCAGAAGGACCGTGTCAACCGGCGCAAATGGAAGGAGCTGCGGCAGGCCCCGATCTCGATCCTGACGCTGTCGGCCTGCTTCGCCTTCGGCCTGTTCGCACAGGAACAGGGCTGGTCTCTCACCCCGCTCGAACTCGGCTGGTGGTCCGGGCCGCTGATGCTGCTGCTCTCGGTCGTTCTCTACGATGCGTGGTTCTACTGGGTCCATCGGCTGCTCCACGGCCGCGTCTTCTATCGTTTTCACGCGCTCCACCATAAGAGCGTGGCGCCGACCGTGTGGAGCAATCATCACGAAAGCTTCGTCGAGGCGCTGCTCAACCAGGCCTATTACGCGATCATCGTCTTCATCCTGCCGATCCCGTGGCAGATGCTCGTGCTGCAGAAGCTCTACGATCAGATCAGCGGCATGCTCGGGCATGCCGGCTTCGAGCATTTCGCCTCGCCCGCCGGGCGTTCGCCCTGGCCGCTCGCCAGCACCGTGTTCCATGACCAGCATCACGGCACGTTCCGCTTCAACTACGGCCACACCTTCTCGCTGTGGGACCGCTGGATGGGCACGCTGCATCCGCGCTACGACGACACGCTGAAGAGCTTCGAGCCGTCCGGCGGCGAGGCGACGGAGCCAGCCCCACCTACGCCTTCGGAGCGTCGCTGATCGTCGGAGGAGGCAGTTCGCGGAAATCGTCTTCCTTCCGATAGCGCTGCGCGAGGTAGACGACTCCGCCCTCGCTCAGCTCCCGGTAGAGAATCGAGCCCTGCGAGCCTGCGAACTCGCTGATGAAGCCGCGCATGAAGCGGATCTTGCCGATGCGAGCCCGCTTGCGCTGCTCGGCTGCGTCGAGCGCGGTGATGACGCCCTGCGAGAGGTCGGTCTCGCCGCGCAGGACCAGCCCTGGCACCGCCAGCTGCTGCCGCAGCAGCGGGAGTGTCGCCCTGCCGCGCATGTCGGCGAAACTGAACCAGCCGCCGGGAGCCAGGACGCGGGCCGCCTCCCGCGCGAAGGCCGCCACATCCCCATAGCAATGCGAGGACTCGATGTTGATCACCACGTCGAAGGCGCCGTCTGCGAAAGGCAGCTTCTCGGCGTCGCCGACCTCGAAGGCCAGCCTCGGCGTGTCGCGATTGAGACGGCGGGCGAGAGCGACCGTCGCGGGAGAATAATCGAGCCCGATGACGGAATCCGGCTCGCAATAGCGGGCGATGTAGCGCGCCCCGCCCCCGCGTCCCGAGCCGATCTCGAGCACGCGCGCGCCCTTCATCGGCAATCCGGCGACCGCCTGCGCATAGAGCCCGATGAAGGGCCGGTCCGCCTCGTCCTCCTGCTCCAGCGGAATGCCGGGCGCGGGCGGCAGGAAGCCGTAGTTCATGAAACGCCAGTCGTCGTCGCGCCAGCGCCGGGACAGGATGTTGTAGAGGCCGCGCCATAGCCATTTGCGGGTCTTGGGGAAGGCGCCCCGATCGATGGCTTCCAGCAGGCCGGAGAAGGCTTGGCTCGCCATGTCCGATGCTCAGGAGGCCGACTGCGGCGAGGCGCCGGGCGCCGGCGGGAGATTGGCGGCTAGCCAGTCGCGCCCCTTGCGCATCAGCTCCTGGTCATCGCTGTTGCGCGGGTCGAAACCCGGCAGGTAGTAGCGCAGCACGTTCGGCAAGCAGCGCCGCCAATAGCCGGGATAGACCATCGTCACCCAGAAGAAGCGCAGCCAGAAGCGCAACCCGGTCTTCACCCCGTCCGTCTTGGCATAGATCGGGACGTTGCGCAGGAAGAGCACGAGGAAGGGAAACAGCGTCCCGTTCATCCCGAGGACGCGGACGAAATAGCGCTGCCAGCTCGACATTTCCGGTGTCGCCGCCTTGAGCACGTCCAGCGCCACGGCCTTGTGCTCGAGTTCCTCCAGCGCATGCCACATCCACAGCCGCCGATAGGCCGGCGCGGCCCTGTCCATCAGCTCCGGATGGCGCAAGGTCAGCGTCGACAGCGTCGCCGTCATGTGCTCGATCGCGCAGGTGATCGACAGCCGGTGCAGCGGGTTCTTGACGATGTCGAACCCCCGACGGATCGGCGCCTCCATCTTCTCGACGTCGTAGCCGAGCCTGGCCATGGCGCGGTTGTATTCCTCGTGCTCGCGCGTGTGATAGGCCTCCTGCACGGAGTAGCCGTTGATCTCGGCCGCGAGCTCGCGGTCCTGCAGCTTCGGCCCGTAATGCTTCAGCGAGCGGATGAAGAAGCGCTCGCCCTCGGGCAGGAAGATCGAGAGCCCGTCGATCAGCACCGTCTTGATGATGTCGTCCTCGAGCCAATGGCGCTGGGCGTTGTCGAGGATACCGAACCGGATGTCGCGCGGGATGATGTCTTCGGCATTCGCCATGTGCTGGCCGCCGGCCGCGTTCGGAGCATGTGCCATCAGCTCTGGTCCATCCCGGTGGGTCCCCTGCCGCATCGGTTCGTCGGCAGGCGACTACCTATCGTTAACAGCGCAACCCGTCGAGGTTGCATCGCACGGCAATGGCGGAGCCAGACGCAAAACCCCGCCCGCATGCGCAAACGGATCGGCAGCAGCCTAGGGGGCTGCCGCGCCAGCGAGGTGCTCGGCGAACTGCGCAATCGTCGGATAATCCTGCGTGACGCCCGGATAGAGCTCGACGCCGTATTCCTGCTCGACCTCCAGGACGAAATGGACAGCGGCGGCCGAATCGAGCCCCAGGCTGGCGAAGCTCGTCATCGGCGCGATGCCGGCCTCGTCGATCTCCAACATGGCGGCAAGCCGGGCGGTGCAGAAGCGTTCAATCTCGGAAGTGGGTGGCATGGCGATCCGTCGGGTGGGGAGCGAGAGCAATTTCAAGCGAAGCGGAACGGGTCCGTGTCAGGCGGGGATGGTTTCCCCCGGCCGCTCGGGCAGATTCCATCGTTCGAGCGTTCCCTCCGACAAGCGGCGCCGGGTCAGATCGCGCTGGACCTTGCCGCTCGTGGTCTTCGGCAGCGAGCCGGTCCGGATCAGAACGATCCGGTCGGCGGCGACGTCGTGATTGTTCACCACCGCCGCCTGGATCGCCGCGACCACCTCCGCCTCGACGACGGCGTGGCGCCGGCTGCGCTCGATTTCCTGGACGACGACGATGCGCTCGATGCCATGCTCGTCCGTGATAGTGAAGGCCGCGCCGTGATCCCGCCGCAGGGCGGGATGGCTCGCCGCGACCGTAGCCTCGATGTCCTGCGGGTAATGGTTGACGCCGCGGATGATCATGACGTCCTTGATCCGGCCGACGACATAGAGTTCGCCAGCCTCGTCGAGATGGCCGAGATCGCCGGTCCTGAGCCAGTTATCTTCGGCTTCTGTCCCCGCCCGCTGTGGCCGGGCCTCGAAAACCCGCTCGCTCTCTTCCGGACGCAGCCAATAGCCGTCGGCGACGCTGTCGGCCCGGATCCAGATCTCGCCGATCCGGCCCGGCTGCACCGGATGCAACGTGTCCGGGTCGACGATGGCGATGGATAGCCCCGTCATCGGCGAGCCGCAGCTGACTATTCTCTGGCAGTCGCCCTCCCCCTCCGGCGAGGCGATTCGCGCGGCCTTCAGCGCCCGGGCGCTGACCTCGCGCGTCCGGGGCAGGCTGCCCCGCTCCGCGGCGCTCACCAGCAATGTCGCCTCTGCCAGCCCGTAGGCCGGCCGCATCGCTTCGGGCGCGAAGCCATAGGCGGCGAAGGTGGCGCTGAACCGTTCCAGCGTCGCCGCGCGCACCGGCTCGGCGCCGTTGAGCGCGATCTTCCATCCGCCGAGGTCGATGCCCTCCATCTGCTCGGGCCGGAAACGGTCGACGCAGAGATCGAAGGCGAAATTTGGCGCCGCAGCGACCTCGGCACGATGCTCGTGAATGGCCCTCAGCCAGTTGAGCGGGCGATGCATGAAGCCCGATGGCGTCATGAGAACGCAAGGCGCGCCGAGATAGATCGGCTGCAGCAGGTTCATGATCAGGCCGAGATCGTGATAGAGCGGAATCCAGCTCACATGCGCCGAGCCCGTATGGTTCCCCAGACGCTGCCGCATCATCTCCAGATTGGCCAGGAGATTGCGATGGCTGACCATGACCCCCTTCGGGGCGGAGGTGGAACCCGAGGTGTATTGCAGGAAGGCGAGGCCCGTCGGGTTGCTCCGGCGTTCTCCGGCCTGGTTCGGCCGGGATGCCAGGGCGACCGGGAGATGGCGGATGCCGCGCGCGGCCAGACGCTCGCGCAGCAGGCCGCGCGGATCAGGATCCGATGCCGGGCTCAGCGCCAGGCGCGGCGCGCAGTCGGCGATGATGGCGGCGCTGGCATCATGGTTCGCATTGCGGCGCGGCGGCATCATCGGCACCGCCGCCACCCCGGCGATCAGGCAGGCGAAATAGGCGACGACGAATTCGAGACAGGACGGAAAGACCAGCAGGGCGCGATCGCCCGGCACCGTCTCGGCCGCGAGCTGCCGGGCCAGATGCGCCGCCTGCGCGTAGAGCTCGGCGAAGCTGAGTTTCGAAGGCTCACCCGGGCGGTCGGAATAGACCGTCACGGCGGCGATCTCCGGCCTCGTCATGGCCTGATGTTGCAAGACCTCTGCCAGGGACGAAAAATGACTCATAGCGATCCATCTGTGGAACGAGCGCCGTCAGCGATCTTCGAATAGTATACTGCCGTCTTCTCTGCCATGGAGAGGACCTGGAAGGAGCCCGTAGCCTTCTATGGAGCGCACCTCCCACCAGATCAACCTGGAAAGCCGACGCGCCATGGCTGCATGGCCGCGTCAGTGATGTTAGAGCTGGACCGGGTCGGCTTGCGAGGCGGGCCGTTCTGCAGGATCGTCGCGGATCACGCAGAGGAGCCGGGCCCGACCTGTTGGAACAGAGGATGGATGCTCTAGATCAAGTCAAGACGACGCCGGGGGCGCCTCGGCAGTCTCGCGATGACGAGGCCCGGCCGCTCCTGCCCGTGATGGAGGTTCGCGAACCAGCGAGGCGCTGGGCCGACGGCACCGTATCGGTCGTGTTCCTGATCCCGGCCCAGGCCTTTCTCTACGGCCCCTTCCTGCGCCTCGAGGCAGGGCGATACCGCCTGTCCTTCCGCTGTCGGGTGAAGATGCCGCTGCAGGGCGAGCACCCCGTCATGGGTCTCGAGGTCATCGCGCAGAATCGGATCCTGCGGGGCTGGCGCGACTACAGCGCAGCCGAGCTTCGCGACGGCGAGCAGAGCCTGACATTCACGGTTCCAGCAGATCTGAGCATCGAAAGCGGCGCCGACGCCCCTTTCGAGTTCCGCTTCACGCATTTCGGCAATGCCTTCTTGACCATGCTCGAAGTGACGCTGCATCGCGAGGCGTCCGCAGACTGCGCTGCCAAAGCGCCGGCCGAACTCGCGCCATGGCGGCTACTCGGCCGGCTGCGAACCCTTCCCGCCCCCGGCGCGGTGCGCCTTTCGCCCTTGTCCGTCACACGCCTCAAGCTCGGCCGCAGCTCGGCGATCCTGCGGCTGCCGGCGGGCAGCTATCGCGCAGAAATCGGCTGCGTTCTCAGGCGCGCCCGCAACATCTCCGACGAGGCACTCGCAGTCACGGTCAGGACGCGGGACGGCATTCCGCTCGGGGAAGGCCGGTTCGGGACGAGCGAGTTGGAATCCGGCCGCGTTTCCTTCGAATTCACCGTGCCGCGGGATCTGGGCCTGGATGCCGGCGTGCCGCGCTCGATCGATATCCGCCTGAGCCACTTCCGCAATGCGGACATCCTCCTCACCGCGCTTGATCTGCACCGGTTCTCCGCAGAACCCCTCGCTCCACCATCGCAGCAATCCTCCGGGAGGCCGGCCGCCCGCCGAGGCGTCAGGAAGCAGATCGTCATCTTCGGGAACTGCCAGGGCAATCTTCTCGCCGAGGCGCTTCGTCATCATTCCGGCTTTTCGCGCCATTTCTCGGTCAAGCACCACTATATGGAGCTGCCTGCCAATCTGCACGAGCAGGGCCGGCGCGATTTGGAGGAATGCGATCTCCTCCTCGTCCAGGACATTCGGGAATGGGACCAGTATCCGCTGCGCGCGCATGTGCCGAGCGACCTGCCGACGCTGCGTTACCCCTGCGTGCGCTTCGCCTCGCCCTGGCCCTTCGACGCCTTCAACGGGCCGGACGACAAGCTGGCCCGCAATCGCGACTTCCCGAATTTCGAGTTCACCTATTTCGACGGCCTCCTGGCGCGGCTGCGCAAGGAAATCCCCGATCACGAGCAACGCTTCCGGGCTTATGAGTCGCTCGATATCGAGCGGGTCGTCGACTTCAACCGCCTGCACCGTTTCGAGCAGGCGCGCCTCGAGGACATGGACCGAAAATTCGCGGCCGGGATCGGGGCCTACATCCTCGAGAATTTCAGGAGCAAGCAGACCTTCTATACGACGGCCCACCCCAATGGCCGAATCATGAAAATGCTGGTCCGGCAGGTTGCGCGCGAGCTCGGACTGCCCCTGCATTTCCTGCTGCCCGGCTCGCTGAACTCGCTGCGTCGCCTGCAGGTGCCTATCCACCCGAAAGTCGCGGCGGCGCTGGGAATGGGCTGGGCGGACGCTCGTCGGACGTACCTGGTTCGGGGCGAATGGCTGACCTGGGAGGCGTATTTCCGGAAATACATCGCCTATTACGGATAGCCATCCAACGCCGTTTCGGGTGGCGATGCGTCGCTATTTGCCGGTGTCGCCCTCCTCGCGAGCCAGCTGCCGGGCATAGCTCGCGAGCAAGTGCACGAAGGTCACGAAGAAGCCGGCTGCCATCAGCAGGACGGAGACGTCGCACCAGGTCATCGCCAGACCACCCACCTCGAAGATCGGCGCGCCGAAGAAGAAGACCATGGTATTCATCAGTATGATGAGCAGGCGCATCTCCGTTGGGCCCCAGCCGGCCAGGGAGACGTGGAATTCGCCGGACACGCAGGCCCTGACCTGGGAATAGATCGACAAGGCGTGGTAGCCGGCGAGCGCGAATAGCGCCACATCCATGCGTACATAGGGCGACAGGCCCATGCCGACGCAGATCAGCAGGTTCCCGACGACATCGATCGACTGGTCGAGAAAATAGCCGTATCGCGGGCGCTCGATCTTCCTGAAGCGCGCGAGGCTGCCATCGAGCGAATCGCCGAGCCAGTGAAGCACGAGGCCCAATGTGGCCAGCCACAGGAAGCCGGGAGACCAGCTGGCCAGCACATAGCCGACGAGCGTGATCCCGGCGCCGATGATCCCGAAAGCCGTCAGGAAATCGGGCGTGACGCGCGCGGGCGCGCGCCCGACGAGCCAGTCCAGCGCCTTCCTCTCAAGGGAGCGGACCAGGCTGTTGTGTATGCGTATCAAAGGCGGTGACTGCTTGATGCCAATCGTGGAACCAGCTATCGCCGAACGGATCGCTGGTTGCAAGTATCGCCGGGCGTATAGATCGGATTGATTTTCGACATGAAGTCCGTTCTACTCGGCTGTCTTGGCAAGCAGGCGACGATGGCCGACCGTCACAACTAAACGAATTTTAGGATCTTTAGTGCCTATTGCCTATGACGCGACACGCCTTCTGCTGGGGCCGCTGTCCCTGACGCCACGGGGCATCGACCGCGTCGATCTGGCCTATGCGCGCCATTTCTTTGAGCACTCGACGGAAGATTGCTGCGCGATCCTGCCCACGGCATGGGGCACCCGGACCTTCTCGCGCGAGCGCGTCCTGCGTGGCCTCACGCGTCTCGAGGAACTTTGGGCGGAGAACAGGCAGCCCGCGATCGACGGCGCCTGGACATCGCTCGCTCCGACGATCCAGGCCGGCAAATCCTCCTGGTACCTACCCTCAAACGGCGCTCTCACCCTCACGGCGCGCATGACCGCCCTGCTCAAGGCGACGGGCATCGGCCTTGGCGAGGATGCGGTTGCGAGCCTCGGGCGCGACACGGTCTACGTCAATGTCGGCCAGGTCGGTCTGACGGTGCCGTTCCTTCTGCGCTGGCTGAACCGGCGGCCCGATATCCGGCCGCTCTTCATGCTGCACGACGTCATTCCGCTGGAGACACCGGAATACGTCGCCCCGCACGCCGTCAAGGCGCACGCGACCATGGTCGATCAGACCGCGCGCTATGCCGCCGGTCTGATCGTCACCACACGAACGGCCCAGAAGGCGATCGAAACGGAGCTGGAGCGCCGCGGCGCCAAGGCACTGCCGACACTTGCGCTGCCCTTGCCCGTCCCCTCGATCTTTCGCGGGGCACCCGACCCGGATCCGACCCTGACCGGCGTCCCGTATTTCGTGATCTGCGGCGCGGTAGAGCTGAGAAAGAATCATCTTCTGCTTCTCGAGGTCTGGAAGCGCCTGTATCGCAAGCATGGTCCAGCCACGCCGCATCTCGTGATCGCGGGCGCCAAGGGCTGGCAGGGCGACCTGATTCTCGATCGCCTGCGGCGCTCCGGCCAGGTGAGCGACTACATCCATGTGCTTCACGGCCTCTCGACCCCGGCGCTCAAGCGGCTGATCAGCGGCGCGCGCGCATTGCTGATGCCGTCCTTCATCGAGGGCTTCGGCCTGCCGGTCGTGGAAGCGGCTGTCCTCGGCACGCCGGTCATCGCCTCCGACATCCCTGCGCATCGCGAAGTGGGACATCCGGGGACGACATTCGTCGATCCGATCGACGGCCCGGGCTGGGAGGCCGCCATCGCCGCGCTGCTGTCCGGGGAGCCCCGCCGTCTGGCCCCGTCTCCCGGCTATGCCGAGCTCACCTGGTCGGATTACTTTTCGTCACTGTCACATTTCATTCACACGATCCTGACCGATCAGGCGGCCCGGACGTGACTCGGATTGTTTTTTGCCTGAAGCCCCCTTATCAGCAGGGAGCATATGGTGGGACAATAGTGCCGAGAAGCGCCGGGCGGGTCGTATCATTTCGCTAGGATTGTCTAAGTCCATGTCGCTCCGACAGCAGTCAATTCCCACCGAAGCCGCGATTATCGGCGCTTCGTGCATCCTTCCGGGTGCGAATAGTCTCGAATCCTTCTGGGAGCTGCTGACGGCCGGCCGTAACGTCGTTTCGGCCCGCCCTCATGGGCGCTGGAATGTGGAGCGTTTCCTTCGTCCGGGCGACCCTGCTCCCGGCTTCTCCTACACCTTCGCCGGGGGCTATCTCGACGACGCGTTCGGCTTCGATCCGACACCGTTCAACATCTCGCCGCGAGAAGCGCAGCAGATGGACCCGCAGCAGCGTCTGCTGCTGACGGCAGCCTGGCGCGCCTGCGAGGATGCCGGTCTGCCGCCCTCCTCGCTCGCTGGCCGCAATATCGGCGTCTATGTCGGCGCCTCCCTGGCCGACTACCAGAGCGTTGGGGCGCTCGATCCCGCCGTGATCGGCAGCCACTTCATGACCGGCAATGCGCTGTCGGTTCTCGCCAACCGGCTGTCCTATGTCTTCGACCTCAAGGGCCCGAGCTTCACGGTCGACGCGGCGTGCTCGTCCTCGTTCGTCGCGCTGACACAGGCGGTCTCGGCGCTGCGTGCCGGCGACATCGAGCTGGCGATCGTCGGCGGTGTGAACATGCTGCTCTCGCCCGTGCCCTTCATCGGCTTCTCTCAGGCACGCATGCTCTCGTCCACCGGGTTGTGCCGGCCTTTTTCCGAGGCTGCGGACGGCTATGTCCGTTCCGAAGGGGCCGTGGTGCTGCTGCTTCAAAGGGAGCCGGAAGCGGTCGCTGCCGGCCGCCGTATCCGCAGCGTGGTGGTTGCCGCCGGCACGAATGCGGACGGCCGGACGAACGGCATCTCGCTGCCTTCGCAGGAATCGCAGCAGAATCTGATCGAGACGGTCTACCGGTCAGCGGGGATCGCGCCCGAAGCGCTCGCATTCGTCGAAGCGCACGGGACGGGCACGAAGATCGGCGACCCCATCGAGGCCGCCGCCATCGGCGAGGGGCTGGGTCGGCGACGCAGTGCGCCGCTGCCGATCGGATCGGTCAAATCGAATATCGGCCATCTGGAAGCGGCGTCCGGGCTGGCCAGTCTGCTCAAGGCGAGCCTGGCGCTGGAGCATCGCCTCGCACCCCGCTCGCTGTTCACCGAAGAGCGAAACACGGCGATCGCCTTCGATGAGCTCAATCTGTCGCCACTGACGCAGCCGCTCACACTGACCTCCGATGACGGGGATCTTTTCGCCGGCGTCTGCAATTACGGTTTCGGCGGCACGAACGGACACGCGATCCTGCGCGCGGCGCGCGATCACAAACCTGAACCTGCCGGAACGAACGGATCAGGCGCGCGCCAGGCCGAGGTGCTGCTCGTCTCCGGCGGCACGGCCGACGCATTGAAGACCCGCTCGCTGCAGATCGCCGAGACGGTTGCGGATGGACGCGCCGTCGCGCGCGTCGCGAGCGCCCTCGCGCATCAGCGCGAATTGCTGCCGCATCGACTGGCCATTGCCGTCCCGGATGGCTCTACCGCAGCGGCGGATGTGGCCGCGAGCCTGCGCGCATTCGGCCAGGGTTCCGATTTGCAGGGGCGCGGCGCGGCCGCGGTCGTTCACGGGGCGGAACGCGGCGCAGTCTTCGTATTCAGCGGCAATGGTGCGCAATTCGCGCAGATGGGCGTCGCGGCCTATCGGACCAATCCGTCCTTCCGGCGCGAGATCGACGACATTGATCGCCTCTATGCCGAAATCGCCGGCTGGTCGATCGCCGACCATCTGCGCGACGGGGTCCCGGACGAGCAGCTCGAGCTCACCTCGGTGGCACAACCGCTGATCTTCGCGATCCAGTCGGCTCTCGCCGCTGTTCTCGCAGAGTATGGTGTCCGCCCCCTCGGCGCGCTCGGCCACAGCGTCGGCGAGGTCGCGGCGGCGGAATGCTGCGGGCTGCTGTCGCGTCGCGACGCCTTGCGGGTCATGCACAAGCGAAGCCGGCATCAGGAAACGGTGCGCGGCAAAGGCCGTATGCTGGTTCTGGCGAGCAACCCGGCCAATGTCGAGGATCTCATTCGGCAGGCCGGCACGTCGGAGGTCGATATAGCGGCCTACAACAGCGCGTCCTCGACGACGGTGTCGGGGCCCGCTGAGCAGCTCGACGTCCTGGCCCGGCTGGCGCGCAGAAGCCGGATCGCCAGCGTGCCCCTGGCGGTCGATTATCCCTTCCACTCGCGGGCGCTCGAGGTCGTGCGCGAGGGCCTTCTGCGCGACCTCGGCGGGATAGCCGGCCAGGAGCCGCAGATCCCGTTCTATTCGACGGTGACCGGGCATTCGCTGGCTCCCGCCATGTTGGACGCGTCGTATTGGTGGCACAATATCCGCCGCCCCGTGCGCTTCGCGGAGGCGATCGAGGCGGCATTGGCGGCCCATCCCGAAGCTGCCTTCGTCGAAATCGCCCCGCGCCCGATCCTGGTCGGACCGATCGCCGATATCCTGCGGGCGAGCCAGGCCCAGAACCCGATCCTGTCGACGCTGTCGGCAAGCGACCCTGCGGATCGGGATCCGATCCGCGGCGTGGTCGCTCGCATGGTGGTCAATGGCGTCCGGCACGAGCAGCAGGCCGTTTTCGGCGAGCCGCCGGCTGCGGTTGAAGCCTTGCCGCCATATCCGTTCCAGCCGGAGCAGTATCACTTCGACGGCACGAGCGAAGCGCTCAACGCCCATGGTCGCCTGATAGCAAGCCTGCCGCTACACCCTTTGCTCGGAGCGCGCGTTTCAAACGGTTCGCCGGAATGGCGCAATCTGCTCGACCCGGTCTTGCTGCCCTATCTCGGCGATCACAGGGTCGATGGCGGCGTGGTGATGCCCGCGGCGGCGCTGATCGAGCTGGCCCTGGCGGCCAGCCGGGAGCTGTTCGGGGCAGTGCCCCTGGAGATCGCGGAATTCGACATCACCAAGGCGATGACCTTCGCCGATGACGAAACGCGCGAGATCTCGACCCGCCATTTCGAGCATACCGGGACGATCGAGATCTGGAGCCGGCGCCGTTTCGCCGGCAGCGACTGGATACTGCACGCCCGCGGCGTACTCGGGCCGCTGCACACCGCCTCTGCGGCGCAGACGCCCGAGATCCCCGCGGTCGAGAACCCGATCCTGAACGAGGGCGCGGAAATCTACGCTGCGGCTGAGCGCGCAGGTCTCGACTATGGACCGCGCTTCCAGGTCGTACTCTCGACACGGCGCGACGACACCGTTGGCGAAAGCCGCCTCTCCGTGCCTGATGGCGGCGTCGGAGCCTATGACGACCTGCATGTGCTGCACCCCGTCTCGCTGGACGGAAGCTTCCACGGGCTTTTCCTCGCGCGGCCGCAGCGGGACGGGGAGCGCAAGGCGCATCTCCCGATCCGTTTCCGGCAGATCCGCGTCTGGAAGCCGGGGGCGAAGATCACGCATTCGGTGACCAAGCTGCTGCGGGAAACCGACCGCTTCAAGACGCTCTCCGTCTCCCTCATGTGTGATCGGGGCGAACTCGTCGCCTCGATCGAGGCGGCGGTCCTGCGCTCCGTCCATCTGGTCAAGCCCTTCATGGTCGAGCGGACTTTTCGGGAGGAGCGTCTGGCGGTCGCTCCCGTCGCCCTGCCGCCGCCTCCGCTCGCTGCGGCCGACCCCGGTCGGGGCCAACCCGGCGAGGCGAAGCAGCTTTCGCTGCTGCTGAAGGCCTTCGCCGTTTCCCTGGCGCGAAAGCTCTGTTGCGATCTCTTGCCGCCGGAGAGCGGCGACAGCTTCGAGAGCGCCGCGACCAGTGGTGTGATTGCTACAGCCGCCCAGCCGCTTTTCGGGATGGCGCGCGACATTCTCGCCATGGCGGGAGGGCTGGAGAGCACCGAGGCCGGCACACGGCTCTCCGCGACCTTCGCCATGCCTTCGCCGGAAGCCCTGCTCGGCACGCTGATGCAGCGTTTCCCGGCGGCGAACCGCGAATTGCGCCTGGCGGCGCAGGCATTGACCCAAGCCGGGCCGTTCCTCCGCACCGGCGAGATCGATACGCGTCCCGCCGGCTTCGCTCATGACCAGTGGAGCCTGCTCGGGCTTTCCGGGCCGCTGCGCGATACGGTCGGCCACACGCTTGACCTCTGGACTGCGGCCGCCACGCGGCCGCTGCGGGTGCTCGTCGCCGGCGACTGGAACAGCGGACTGGCGGAAGCGCTGGCGACCGCGACCCGCGAAGGGCGCATCAAGGTCATGCTCGCTGTCGCCAACGCCGCGAGGGCCGACGAGCAGCGGCATTGGCCGGGCGTCGGCAGCCTGTTCGACATGCTGGTCCTCGACGGGAGCGAGAAATCGGCCCCGTGGCGCTTCGATGCGCTCATCAGCTTCGGCATGCCGCTCTCGCCGTTCCAGGAGACGAACGAGGCGGCGCAGCGCAGCGCCATCGACCTCCTGGAAGACGGTGCGCCGATCCTGCTCGCCGCGCCCGTCGACGATCTGCACCTCGCCTTCCTGCTCGGGAGCTCGACCCAGTCCATCTGGCAGGATCGTGGCAACCCGTCGCTGGGCGGGACGGACGGTTTACGGCGGCGTCTGGAGTCGGCACGTGTCGTCGCCGTCGAAACCGGCCACGACGCGGATCGCGTTCTGGCTTTGGCCAGCGCTCGCGCCGTCCGCTCCGACATCGCGCCCGCTGCATCCGACCATGTCGCGATCGTCGGCGCTCACGAAGCACGCTACGGCCTGGCGAATCCCGAGATCGTCGATCGCGACCACATCGAGGCGCTCGGCACCTGGCTGGCGGCGCTGCCGCCCGGCGAGCGCGCAACGGTCGTCGTCGCGCCCGAGGCCCCGGACGCGCCGCCCACCAGCCGACTGGCTGCGCGCATCGAGACCCTGGCGGCGCTGCTGAAGCTGCTCGCCGAAGCAGGGCGGCCTTGCCGCATGCTGGTCCTGACCCAGAACGCCCATACCGGCGACGGCGCTCGCCTGGGCGAGGATGCCGGCGTCTCGGCCTTCACACGCGTCGCGATCAACGAGTTTCCCGAGATCGACCTGCGCCTCGTCGATATCTCTGATGCGGCCGGCGTCGATCTCACCGGAATTCTCGCGCTCGACAATGCCGAGCGCGACATTCGGATCACAGATTCGGGCGTCGAGGTCAGCCGTATTCGGCGCGGCATCGCGCTCGACACGCCGCTCGGTCCGCATGAACGTGCCGTCCTCCATTTCGCCGATGGCGTCGGTCTCGACGGCTTCGAATGGCAACGCCAGCCGCGTGAGGCCCCGCGGGATGGCGAGATCGAGGTCGAGATCGTCGCTTCCGGGCTGAACTATCGCGACGTGATGGTCGGCCTCGGTCTCCTCGACGACGATCTGCTCGGCGCCGGATTGACCCGCGCGGCACTCGGCTTCGAATGCGCGGGGCGCGTGAGCCGGGTCGGCCCGGGCGTGACGCGGCTGCGGCCGGGCGATCCGGTGATGGGCTTCGCCGCCGGCGCGTTCGCCTCCCACATCACCTGCCCCGACTGGCATTTCTTCCCGGCGCCTGACGGGCTCGACCTCGAAGCCGCGGCCACGATCCCCGTCGCCTTTTCGACGGCGTGGTATGCCCTGGTCGCGCGGGGCCATGTCCGCGCCGGCGAAGACGTCCTCGTCCACGGTGCGGCCGGCGGCGTCGGCCTCGCCGCGATCCAGATCGCCAAGCTGCACGGGGCGCGTGTCTTCGGGACGGCGAGCAACGAGGCGCGACGCGCCATCGCCACGGCGGCCGGCGCCGACGCGGTCTTCGATTCGCGTCAGGAACGTTTCGCCGGCGAGATCCGCAGGCAATTCGGCCCCGTCGACGTCGTGCTCAATTCACTGGCCGGCCCGGCCATGCTGGCCAGCTTCCGCCTGCTCAAGCCGTTCGGGCGTTTCCTGGAACTTGGAAAGCGCGACTTTCTCGACAATACGCAGCTGGCCTTGCGGCCTTTCCTGCGCAACATCGCCTATAGCGGTGTCGACCTCGACGAACTGCTCGCCGTCGATCCCGATCTGGTGCGCGGGATGATGACCGAGCTGTCGGAGGCTTTCCGGACGCAGGGTCTGCGGCCGCTGACCTATCGCAGCTTCGAAGCCTACGAAGTCGGTGCGGCATTCCGGACCATGCAGGCGTCCGAGCATGTCGGCAAGATCGTCATCCGTCCGCCTCGGACGGCGCGGACCGATCTCGCGTCTTTGGACTACACGGTTCCGCCCGGACTCCATATCGTCGTCGGCGGCACGGCAGGCCTCGGCTTCGCCACCGCCCAATGGCTCGCACGCAAGGGCGCCTCGCATGTCGCGCTGCTCTCCCGCCGCGGCGCCGTGGACGAGGAGCTCGCATCGCAGCTCGCCGAGATGCGGACCGCTGGTACGCAGGTCATCGTCGAAGCGCTCGACATCTGCGATGGAGCTGCCGTCAGGGAGACCGTCGCGCGTCTCGCCCGCGACCATGGCCCGCTTCGCGGCGTGATCCATGCGGCGGTGCATCTCGACGACGGCTTGATCGCCAATCTCGCGCCGGAACGGCTCGAGGCGGTGTTGCGCACCAAGGTCGACGGCATCATCAACCTGTCAGAGGCGACCGCGGACCATCAGCTCGATTTCTTCGTCGCCTATTCGTCAGCGACGACGCTGATCGGCAGTCCCGGGTAGAGCGCCTATGTCGCGGCGAACGGCTTCCTCGAAGGCTTCATGCGCGGCCGCCGGAGCCTGGGGAAGCCCGGCCTCGCCATCGGCTGGGGCGCCATCTCCGATGTCGGCCTCATCGCCCGCGACAAGCGCCTCGGGCAGCGGCTGCGCCGGGCGACCGGTGTGGTGCCGATGCGGTCTTTCGAGGCTCTGGCACATCTCGGCCGGCTCCTGAGACTCGGCAACGCCGTCGATCCCGTGCAGTTCTTCGCGGGCATCACACCGGGTGCAGGGGCCGAGAAACTCAACCTGCTCAAGAGCGCGGCCTTCATCGATCTCGGCAATCCCGGCGGCGAGGCGCGCGCGGCCCATGCCGAAGACCTCGGCTCCAGCCTGCGAGGGAAGAGCCGCGAGGAGGCCATCGGGATTGTGACGGGCGTCCTGCGCCGAGAGGTGGCCGAGATCCTGCGCATGGCGGAAAGCAATGTCGACCTCACGCGGCCGCTCGCCGATTTCGGGCTCGACTCGCTGATGGCTCTGGAGCTGCATATGGCACTCGAGGCGGCGATCGACGTCCAGATCACGGTGGTGGGTGCCGGCGACCGCAGCCTCCTCGACATGGCGGGCTCCATCGTCGACCAGCTGGATCAGGCCGAGGAGGAGACCGATCCGGCCTCGGCGGAGAGCATGCAGGCGACCATCATCAGGCTGGCGAACGTGCATTCGAAGATGGATATCTCACCCGAACAGGCGAGCCAGATCGAGACGATGGTTCGTCAGCCTCGCCGCGCCGCCGCCGAATGAGCCACGACAACCGCCCCCTTTCAGACGGCGCCCTGGCGAAACTCCTGGTGCAGATGGAGGAGATTCCGCAAGCCGCACCGGCCCTGGCCGGTCGCGGCGTTCGGAATCTGCCGCGCGTCAGCATGGCTTTCGAGGATCATCCGCTTTATCAGCAGATGGCGTTCCAGAGGAGCTTTGCCGACTTCGCAAAGTTGGAGAGCCCGTATTATCGCCTCCACGAGGCCAGGGCGGGCGCGACCTCCGTCGTCGAAGGCAGGCAGGTCACCAACTTCGCCTCCTATGACTATCTCGGTCTGAACGGTCACCCGGAGATCGCCGATGCGATCGCAAAGGCGGTAGCGGAATACGGCAGCTCCGTTTCGGCCAGCCGGATCACCGCAGGCGAGCGCCGGGTCCATCGGGACCTTGAGAGTGCGCTCGCCCGCAATTACGAGACCGATGATTGCGTGGCCTTCGTGTCCGGCCATGCCGGCGCGGTATCGGCGATCGCCACGCTGCTCGGGCCGCGCGATCTGATCCTTCACGACGCGCTGATCCACAATTGTGTCGTGGTCGGCGCTCAGCTCGCCGGCTCGACCCGACGAATCTTCCCCCACAATGATCTCGATGCCCTCCAGGCCATGCTCGAGGCGGACCGGCACCAGTTCGAGCGGGTGCTGATCGTCAGCGAGGGTCTGTTCTCGATGGATGGCGACGGCCCCGACCTCGCGCGGTTGATCGAGATCAAGACGGACTTCTCCGCCTGGCTGATGATCGACGATGCCCATGGTCTAGGTGTCCTCGGGCGGAGCGGACGAGGCATCTTCGAGCATCAGGACATCGCCCCGCAGGGCGTCGACCTCTGGCTCGGAACATTGTCGAAGTCGCTCGTCAGTTGCGGCGGATATGTCGCGGGCTGCGCCGCAGCGGTCGATTTGCTGAAGCATCAGGCTCCGGGCTTCGTCTACAGCGTCGGGATGCCGGCGACCAACGCGGTCGCCGCCACCGTGGCGCTCGATCTCATGCGGCGCGAGCCGGAGCGTGTCCTGCGCCTGCAGCGGCAATCGCAGCGCTTCCGCGAGCGGGCGCGGCAGGCCGGCCTCGACACCGGCGAGAGCTGGGGCTTCGGCGTCGTTCCGATCGTCATCGGCGAGACAGTTCCGACCGTCATGCTGGCCGAGCGCCTGCTCGATCAGGGCGTCAACGCTTTTCCGATCGTGCCGCCGGGGGTGCCGGAGAAGGCGGCGCGTCTGCGCTTCTTCATCAACGCCACCCATAGCGACGCCCAGATCGACGACGCCGTCGATTGTCTGGTCCGGGAAGTGCGGAACCTCGGCGACGCCTCGCTGAAGCAGATTCTGCGCGGCGGGGCCGAATGACCTCTCCTCGTCCCGTGGCACGCGAGGCTGCGCCCACTCCGTCATCGGCGGCTTTCGACGACACATCGCCAACAGGGACCCAGCCGGTGCCGAAGAACATCCTTCTCGAAGCCCATGCGATGACGCTCAAGCAGGGCACGGGAATCGCGACCTATGCCCGCAATCTCGCGAGCACCGCGACCGGCCTCGGTCATGACGTCGAGCTGTTGATCGGCATCGAACGCGCCATCAACCGGCGCGAGGCTCTCCTGTCCGAAGTCGTTCTCAACGAGGCGGCCGCTCCGAAGACCATCGATCCGCTCAAGATGATCGGCCGTGCGGTCGACTGGACGATCGGCGTGCCTGCGGGCGCCCGGACCCAGCGCCTGCCGGCGCCGCGCATCGTTCTCGACCCTGGTTCCGGTACCACCGCGCAGAGGCGCCATCCGACGCATGGGGCCGTCCGGTTCTGGGAGCGCGCATTTCTCCACTTCAATCGCTTCGGGCGGCGAATGGCGGTGAAATCCGAGGGGCGTCACGATCTGTTCCACGTGACCCGCCCGACCCCGGCCTTCGTGAAGGGCGCGGCCAATATCTATACCATCCACGATATCGTTCCGCTGCGCCTGCCCTACGCGACTTTGGACAACAAGAAGTATTTCTACACGATGATCCGGCATCTCGTGAAAGAGGCCGATCATATCGTCACCGTATCCGAGCATACGCGTCGTGACGTACAGGAATTCTTCGACATTCCGGACAATCGGATCACCAACACATGGCAGTCCGTCTCGCTGGACGAAGCCCTCGTCTCCACCTCGGATGATGTGGTGGCCCGCGATATCGAGAACCGCTATGGCCTCGCCTTCAAGGAGTACTTTCTGTTCCTCGGCGCCGTCGAGCCGAAGAAGAACATCTCGCGATTGGTCGAAGCCTATGCAGCTTCCGGATCGACGCGGCCGCTCATTCTCGTCGGTGGCCTCGGCTGGCAATACGACAAGGATCTCGAGACGCTCCAGGACGAGCGCCTGCTGAGCTGGCGCTTCGACGGCTCGCATATCCGGCCGGAGCGCCGCGTCCAGCGCCTGCCCTATGTGCCGCGAGGATCGCTGATATCGCTGATCAGGGGCGCGCGGGCCGTGCTGTTTCCCTCGCTCTACGAGGGCTTCGGCCTGCCCATCCTCGAGGCGATGCTGCTGGGAACGCCCGTCATCACCTCGACGACCAGTTCCCTGCCCGAGGTCGCGGGCGATGCCGCCATGCTGGTGAACCCCTACGAGATCGAGGCGATCCGCGATTCGATCCGGACCCTCGATGCCGATGCCGATCTACGCGCGGAATTGGCGAGCCGCGGGCGCAGCCGGGCCGCATTCTTCTCGCCAGAGCGGCACGCCGAGCGGGTCAAGGCCGTTTACGACAAGGTCCTGGGCTGACACCGGCTCGGCCGGGCTCCGCTTCCCTCAGATGCGCAGGCGGCGCCTGAGATTGGTGATGTGCTGGGCGAGCTCGCCCGAGGCCCGCATTTCGAGCGAGGACTGTTCCGCAGCCACCCGGCGGGCATTCTCGGTATCGAAGACATGGGCGGCGTAGAGCTCGGCATAGCGTTCGAGGAACGTCGCCTGGTCGGCCTCGCTCATCTCGGAATAGCGCAGCGCCTTGCCCTTGCTGAACTGCCCGATGACGCCCTTGTCGCGAAATTTCCCCAGAACGCCGTCGACATCGACGCTCACGCCGATCTGGCTTGCGATGGCACGGACTACGGCGCCGCTATCGTAGCAGACCTCGTTGTAGTTGAAGATCGCGACCTTTTCGGCCGCGGCCCATTCGCGAAAGCAGCCGAGCTGGATGTCGAGCGAGTTCAACGTGTCCGCCACGGTCACGAATTCCGAGAACGGCTTGTTCCGCCAGCGCCGCGAACGAGTGCCGTGATCGAGCATCGAAAGCGCGATCTCGCGCGGATCCCTGATCGACGCACTCGCCAGGACCCGGCCCGCGGTCACCAGCGCCGCGACATCGCCGCGCGGCGGCCCATGCGTCTTGAGGACGACATCCGCGCCGTCGATATGGCGCTCGATCTCCCCGAGCAGTTCGTGGTCGATGAAGTTGAAGTAGTTTTCGACGGAATCGAGCTTCCTGAACGGTTTGCCCAGCCTGGCGACCGGCCGACCGGCCGCTCTGAAGACCTCCTCCGTCAACTGATAGAGGAAGGTGCTGGCCGATTTCGTGATGCCGTAGCAGATATAGATCATGCCTTGCCTTGCCGGGAACGCCTGCCGCCGCAGGACGATGGACCGCTATCCCCCTCTCACGACTCCGGGCGCCGACCGGAATCTCGTGCCAGGATACGCCGTTGCTGCCATGCCAGCACCGGTCTGTACAGGCTGTGGAACCGGGCCAGCAGCGCGATCGTCCTGGAAGGAGCCAGCACGAAGGCCCCCCTCTCGGCCTGGGCGATCATGCTCTCGGCGACCCGCTGCGCCGTCATCACCCCGCCCTGCTCGGAGACGAGCCGCGTCACGAGCGGCCGCTTCGGCCTCTCCCCATCCAGTTGCGGCGTCTCGGTATCGGGCGGAAAGGCGACGCTGACCGAGATGCTTTCGCAGGCCAGCTCCACGCGCAGGATCTCCGCGAGCGCCCGCACCGCGAACTTTCCCGGCGCATAGCCGCTATAGCCGGCGATGCCGATGAAGGCCGCCCCCGAGGAGACGAGCGTGATCCGCCCGCCATGGCGGCGCATGACGGGAAGCGCTGCCCGGATCAGGTGAAGCGTCCCGAAATAATTGATCTCCATCTGCGCCCGGTGGTCCGCCAGGTCGAGATCGCGAAACAGTCCCGGCTCGACGATCCCCGCGGCCGTGATGAGCCAGTCGATACGGCCATGGCGGGCCTCCACCTTGGCGATCGCCTCCTGCGCACCTCCGGCCTCGGCGACGTCGAAGGCCAGAACATCGACACGGCCTTCCTGCGCCGGATCGAGCGCCGCGGCGGCTCTGGCGAGGCGATCCGCGTCTCGGGCCAGCAGGACGACGCGATGGCCGCGCTGCAGCAGGACGCGCGCGCATGCCAGCCCGATGCCGCTCGAGCCGCCCGAGACGACGGCAACCTTCAGCGGATCGCTGCTTGGCACGCGAGCATTCTCCGAACGGGCCGTCACGAGGTCGGTCCCTTATGCGATCGGCCCGATCGAATCGTCCAGATAATACCACTGGTCGAGATGGCGCAGGATGGCGGGCTCGATCCGGCCGTTGAGATAGGCGACATCGGCGAGCGGGTCGGTCTGCGCCGGATCCATGTAGAACGGTCCCTCGAAATGCAGCCTGAAGCGCGTCTCCATGATCCGCTCGCAATAGACGACGACGAGCTGCGCCCCGCTGCGCCGGGCGAGTTTCGCCGCCATGGCCAGATTGCCCTTGAGGTGAGGCGGGCGTCCGAACAGGGGCGCCATCATCGTGTCGCCGCGCTTTTCATCCGGAAAGATGGCAAGGACGCCGTTCCCGGCGAGAATCGACAGCGCACGGCGCAGGCCGTTCCGATCGGGGGCGAGCACATTGACGTCGAAGCCGCCGCGCGTCGCATCGGCGATGTCGCGATGCGCCGCATTGTCGGGGATCTCCGAGATCGAAGCGATCGGAACGCCGATCATCTGCATTGCCGAAGCCAGCACCTCCCAATTGCCGAGATGCAGGCAGAGCGCGATGGTCGGGATCTTGCCGACATTGGCGCGCGGCGCCTCCACGCCAACGAATTCCATCCGGTCGGCCGAGGCGAAGCGATGCACGATCGAGAACTCGGCCATCAGCCGACCGACATTCTCGACGAAACGCCAGACGAGCTTCTCGACCTCCGCCTCCGGCATCTCCGGATGATGCCGCCGGACATTGGCCCGGGCCTTGCGGGCGACGTCAGGATCGATGAAGCGGATCTTGAGCCAAGCTAGCCGGGCGCCCAGATTCGACACCATCGGGATGGGCAGGCGCCGTAGAGCCCGATGCGCCATTCTCTCCAGGCTCTGCATGGCTGTGGCGGTCCGTCTCAGAGGGGTGGGCGGGAAGAGCGCGCGACGATGCGGGCGGGCAGGCCGCCTTTCGGGCGCAGCGTCAGGCGGCAGACCGGCTCGACCTTGTAGCCCTCCCGGGGGCGCACCTCGAAGCGCTGCGCCAGGATCGCCAGGCACAGAGTCGCCTCGTCCAGTCCGAAATTCATGCCGGGGCAGATCCGCGGGCCGACCGCGAAGGGAATATAGGCGAAGGGGTCGATCCGCGTGCCGGACAGGAAGCGCTCCGGCAGAAAATGGTTCGGCTTCTCCCAGAGATCGACGGAGCGGTGCAGCAGCCAGGGCGCGATCATGACCAGGGCCGATTTCTCGACGTCGACAGGCCCGATGCGGTCGGCCTCCAGAGCCTGCCTCGGCAGCAGCGGGACCGGCGGATAGAGCCGGAGCGTCTCCTGGATGACGGCGCGGCACCAGCGCAATCGCGGCAGGTCGGCCAGGGTCGGGGCACGCGTTCCGCAGGCCGTCTCGATCTCCTCGTGGACATGGCGCGCCACCCAGGGCGCGTTGGCCAGCAGATACCAGGCCCAGGCCAGCGTCGTTGCCGTCGTCTCGTGCCCAGCCATGAAGATGGTCGCCGCCTCGTTGCGCAGCGCCGCGAGATCCAGCGGCTCGCCCCCGCTCTTCTGGTTGCGGCGGATCAGCAGGTCGACCATCGAGCCCGCATCCCCCTCGCCGGCCAGGTGAGCGTTGACCACGCTCTCGATGACGTCGTGAACCATCGCCATCGCACGGCGCCGCCGCTTGCCGCCGAAGGCCGGCCAGCCGTCATCGGCGCCGAGGAAATAGCCGAGATTGAACGCATCGGTCTGGCGCTGATAGGCACTGAAACCGTCGATGACCCGCTGGGCCGCGTCGCGCGGGATGTTCTTGCCGAAGACGGCCCGGGAGATGATCGTGGCGGTCAGGCGCCCCATCTCCTCGGTCAGCTCGACCTCGGAGCGCGCCGGCAACGCGCCCCATTCCTCTGCGACGGCGAGCGCCGCATCCTCCATCGTCTGTCCGAATTCGGGCAGCCGGCGTTTGTGGACGATGTCCGCCACCAGCGGGCGCCGCCTCTTCCAGGTCTCGCCGTCACTGATGAAGAGCCCGTCTCCGAGGAGCGCTTCCAGCGCGCGCCGCATCTGCGGGCTCTTGCGCTCGAAATTGCCGTGCCGCGTCACCACGACGTATCGGATGAGCTCCGGGCTGTTCACGAAGACGATCTGGCGACGCAGAATGCGGAAGCTGTCGATCCCTGACCGGTAATAGCTCTCGGTCCAGCCCTCGATCAGGCTGCGGCGGGCGCCGATGACGATCTGAAGCAGATTGGGATCACGCCGCAGGGGCATGGGGTGAGCGGGGATGAATTCGCTACCGCTGCGCTCTTCGATCGTCGGTGGGGCGGGATAGAGCAAGGACGCCGCCGACATCATGGCGCGATCGCCCGAAACTGACCGTGATAGGAAGGCATCAGGCTGCGCGATATCCCAGGTTGCGTAGGACCTCTCCGGGCGGCTGCATCGTTACAGCGATGCAGCCGCCTGTTCAACGGCGCCGGTCTTGGTCGGAGCTCCATCATCGCAGGCCTGCGAAACGCGCCACGATCGCCTCGAATTCCTCATCCCGCGTCGGCCAGTCCAGCGTCCGGACCGCTCGCGGCAGGTCCGGCACGGCCTGCCTCGTCGCCGCAGGGACGAAGACGGCGTTCTCGCGCCCGACGATACGCGCCGACAAGCTGTCGGCCTCGGACAGGACCCAGGCGACGGACCCCTGGCCGGCTCGCGTGGCGGGAGGCGGCGCGGCGCCGACATGCAGGCGCAGATCGGCGCTCGCCGCCAGGCGCCCGTCCCAGTGCGACGGCCCGATCCAGTCGGCGCGCCAGCCGGCGCGGGCCAGCGCCGTCATGAGCGGTGCGAGCCCGGTAGGCCGGGCATCCGCCGTCGCTCCCGCCTCCGGCCCGTCTCCGGTCACGGCGGCGAACGGGATCTGCGCCGGCTCCGACAGGAAGCGCACGGCGTCCCGGGCACGGTGCTCGAATCCGTGTTTTTCCATGACCAGACGCCGAAGCGCAGCGATGCGCTCGAGGCGGCCCGGCTCATCCGCCAGCCACCGGCGGATCTGCCCCGTCAGACCATGAGCATCCCGATAGGTCGGCAGCAGGTCGCCGAAGGTCTCCTGCGCCCCCGCGACGCCGTTGGTAATCGGCAGGGCGCCGGCGGCGATCGCGTCATAGACCCGGCTATTCACCGAACCGCTGTCGATCGTCACATGGTTGGCGTCGTCGATCACGAGCTTGGCGCTCGCATAGATCGCCGGCATCCAGGCATAGGGCGCCGGCCCCTGTGCCACCGCGGCGAGCTCCGGCACCGCCTCCCAGCCGGCGCCGAAGATGCGCACCGTGGCATCCAGGATCTCGGGCGCGAGGCTGGTCGCGATCTCGCGATGGACGCCCCAATAGGAACCGGTGAAGCAGATATCGCAGGCGAGGTCGGGATCGGGCCTCGCAGCCCCGAACAGCTGCAGATTGGTCGCGATCCTAAGGAGACGAGCCGGAAGCCCAGTATGCCGGCTGAACCGCCTGCATTCATGCTCGGACGACATCCACACCTCGTCGGCACGCCGCCAGTTCTCGTTCTCCAGGAAGGCGTCGAAACAGTTGCGGATCCAGAACACGACACGGCAGGACGGCGAGAGATGGCGGAAACGCCGCGGATCGCAATCTTCGCGAAGGGAGATCACAGCATCGATGCCGGCCAGATCCGCCCCGCCATCGGGCTCGCGCGGAATCAGCCGAAACTCGGCTGAGGGCAGCACCGCCGAGAGCGCCGAAGCGAATTCGCGCGCGACGATCGCATCGCCCTCGAGCGCATCGGTCCGCGTCGACGTGACCAGCAGCGCAATGACGGACGGCCTCGCGAAAAGCGCTCCTGCCAGGAGCGGGCTCTGCCTCTGCGCCCGCGCCAGCCTGTCAGCGGAGGCCGCGGGCAGCGGGACAGGCGCCTCCGACGGCGTGCCGCGCAACGGGATCACCGCCTGCGTCGCCAAGATCGTTTCGGTCTCGGCGAGAGCCGCGATGGGTGCGGCAGGGCTGTGCGGCGAAGCCGTCGCCTCTGTCGACGATCGAAGAACGAGCCCGCCTCCTTCCAGCCAGCGTCGCCGGTCGATCAGGCTTGCAGTCGTCCAGTCCGCCCCGGCCACGGTCACGAAGGGAGATGCCGCCGCGGCCTGCGCGAGCCAGGGTGATGGCGGCGACGGCCGCAGGACCGCCTCGCCGCATGACAGGTCGAGCGACCAGCCCCACTGATCCGGTGCGCCGGCAAGATTCGAGGACCGGGACGGTTGCAGGATCGGCACGGCCACCACGGCACCGGAGGCGGCCAGCGCCTGCGCCATGGGAGCCAGCGCCGCCTCGTTCCAGAGCGCGGCCTCGCCGAGAACCAGCACGAGATCCTGCTCGATCCCGGTGAATGCAGCATCGAGGCTCTCGGGGACCCCCCCACTGCCGCGGATGATCCGGTGAACAGGCAGGCCCTGCTCGATCAGGACGCGGCTCGTCTCGTCGCACCAGGCCGTATCGCCGTCACATAGCAGCAGCGCTGCGATCGATCGCGCGGTCTCTGCCGTCGCCGCCGCGGCAGCCACAGAGACCGCGTACCGCGCCGGTGCGGCCAGGACGCCGGCGGCTCGCGCCGGGACGCGGCCCGTGGCGAAATCGGTCATGGAGCCGCGTGCGCGCGCCGTAAGCGGCGTGTTCTCCCGCAGGCCGCAGGGCAGGACGATCCGGAAGCCATGGGCACCGCCATCACCGATCGTCTCGGCCAGGTCCGATCGCGGTCGATCGGCCCGGCCGCAACCCACCAGCATTCCCACGGCGAAGATATCGACGATCACCGCGCGATCGCGCTGGCCAGGGCGCAGCGCCCAGCCCTCGACATGCCCGTCGGCGACGCCGAGGATGCGGCCGACGACCTCGGTTGCTTCGACCGTGGAAGCCGCTGCGAAGGTGCCCGTATCCGCCTCGCCGGCCTCGCATTCCAAGAGCGCTTGCGTGCTCCACATCGGATAGAGCTGCAAAGCCCCGGCGCGAACGGTCGAGAAGACGATCTCGAATCCCGTGCCTTCGCGCCGCCAGCTCGTGAGGACTATCGGGACGAACGCACCATCCGCATCCGTCGCCCGCAAGGCCGGCGCGATCGTCAGCCCCTCATGGTCGACAAAACGGGCAGTTCCGATGCGGTCGCCATCGGATCCGGGCGGCCCAAGCGTGAACTCGCCCTCGAACCGTGCGGCGTAGGGCAAGGCGAGCGAGGCCTGGGCCGGGGCGATGCCGCCCGAGAGCGCCTCGATCCGCACTTCGCGACGATCCGTCGGGCCATCGGGCTCGGGGAAGGAAAAAATGCTGTCGATCCGGCGGGACCGCGATCCCGGTCGCGTCTCGATGTCGCCGCTCCACCAGATGTCGCCATCGAGCATGACGCGCAGCTTCGGAGCAGGAGCCTCGACATCGACGTCTGCGACGAAGCGAACCGCCCGTCGTCGCGGATGCAGCCCGAGCGGCAGAGGCTCGACGATGCGGGTTGCGGGGCGTGGCGGCGGGATCTCGGCGGTGGGCGACACCGGCGCCTCGGGCTCGACGTCAGGGTCCGAATCGCCGAACAGCGCCTCGAGCCGCGACAGCTCTTCTGTCGAGACGGCGGTGGCATCGAGCACGGCAAGGCGACGGAAGCTTTGAAGGGCCGCCGGATCACCGATTCGTTTCAGCAGATGGGCCTGATGAAGAATCGCCTCCGGATCGTCCGGAGCGAGCGCGATGGCGCGGGCATAGGCCGCGAGGGCCTCCCGGTGCCGGCCAGCTTCCTTGAGCGCATGCGCGTGCTGGACATGGATCGCCGGCTGTGAATCATTGATCTGCAGGAAACGCGCATAGGCAGCCGCAGCCTCCACCCAACGGCCGCCATCACGCAGCGCGTCGGCCTCGGCCAGAAACGCATCGCTGACGGAAAGGATCTGGGCGTCGCCGTCCGGGGCAGTGGAGAACCATCTGACGAAACGCAACCAGGAGATAGTCATAGGTAATCCTTATCGTTTTTTGCCCTCGCATATAAAGCTTTAATTGGGTAGAGCTCCCCGCAACAATTTCGGCATTTCATAATACTCGTCTGCTCAGGCGACGCGTGGCTGTTCGACGTGAGGAAGGTCTGCGATATGAATTTGATGCGCCTTACTCGGAAGTTTAGACCTTCGTCAAAGAAGCCTTTGCCGGCTGACGAGGCATTCTCAGCGGGCGGCAAGGACGACAAGTTCATTCGTGATCTGATTACCAAGGCCGATGGTCTTCGTGACGCACACGCATGGCGCGAAGCCGCCGAGACGTATGCTCAAGTTGTGGCGGTAGCGGCCGGTGAAGCGGGTCTGTGGGTGCAATACGCCCATGCGCTGAAGGAGAGCGGACAGCTGGGAGAGGCCGCCACCGCCTATCGACGCGCCGCGGAGCTCGCGCCAGAAGATGCTGATCCCTGGGTTCATCTGGCGCATCTGCTCAAGCGGCTCGACGACCCCGGCACGCGCGAGGCGTTCGAGGCCGTCAAGGCCTTGTCGAAGGACCCCCGCATCCTCGCCGAAACGGATGAGGAGCTGCAAATCCTCGTTCTGAGGGCCGCCGCCAGGCGCGGCCAGAAGCCTGAAGCGCCACATGCCGAGCCGACGCGCGAGATGGAAGCACAGCCCAGCGCCAATGAGAACTCGGATACGCGCAAGGAGCGCCCTGCGCCGCAGCGTTTCTCCGGAAGCGTCGACGGCCTCCGTAACGGCCGTGTCATCGTCGGGCGCGCGCGCGACATGGCCGGGGAACGCCCGGCCAAAGTCGTCGTCAAAAGCGGGGGGCGACAGATCGCGGGGCTCGCCTGCCATTTTTCGACAGTATCAGGCAGCTTCGATGGCTTTCAGATTGAGCTGCCCGAAGACATCGAGATCGGCACGCCGGTCGAGGCGCTTCTCGAGGATGGCACACCGCTCGCCATACCGGGCGGCGATATGTCCACTGGAAGCGATGCACCGGGCGCGGGCGAGGCCTTCGTCGACGCGGATCTCGCCGGCAGCGTCCGGGGCTGGTTCGCAGTGCCTTTCGAGCGCCTGTCGAGTATCTCGCTGAAGCTTGACGGCGCGCTGGCGGGATCCGCCTATCTCCAGCCCAAGAGCCTCGCCGGCACCGATGCGGTTGCCTTCCATTTCACGCCGCCCCGGCTTTTCGTCGACGGCCAGACGCGCATCGCAGTCGTGGAGGCACACACCGATACCGGGCCGATAGAGCTGGCGCGCTTCCGCAAAGCCTTCGTGGCCGACGCAACCCCGGGCTTGCGGTGGGGACGCCTTGCATTCGATGCGGGGCGTTTGGTCGGCTCTGTCTACGGAGCGCCGCGCCCCGATCTGAGCATCGTGCTCGCAGCGCGGGATTTTCCGCTGACCTCGACATTGGCGGTTGTCGAAGAGGCCGATATCTCCGCCGGCTTCGGCCGCGCGCGATTCAGTCTCGATCTGAGCAGCGTCGGCGCGCTCGACCTCGACAGCGAGCTCACTCTCGAGGCGCCTGCCAGCCTCGCGCTTCAGAGGCTGCCACTGGCATCGTTGCTCGCGGCCACCGCACATGGCCTGCCCCCTGAAAAGTGGCCCTCCCTGAAGTAGGCTTTCGAGCCTTGGAGGAT
>NZ_JAFKFX010000013.1 GCF_017308075.1 Allobosea sp. | reverse complement strand
GCACCGGATGCTCGCGGATGACCTCGTCCAGGATATCCCAGACCTCGGGCTTCTCCTTCTCGACGAGCTTCTTGGCCTGCTTGACCGTGGTCGAGTAGCCCTTGGCGTCGAGGCGCGCATAGAAGAACGGCTTGAACAGCTCGAGCGCCATCTTCTTCGGCAGGCCGCACTGGTGCAGCTTCATCTCCGGGCCGACCACGATGACCGAACGGCCGGAATAGTCGACGCGCTTGCCGAGCAGGTTCTGGCGGAAACGCCCCTGCTTGCCCTTCAGCATGTCGGCGAGCGACTTCAGCGGACGCTTGTTGGCGCCGGTGATGACGCGGCCGCGACGGCCGTTGTCGAACAGGGCGTCGACCGATTCCTGCAGCATCCGCTTCTCGTTGCGGATGATGATGTCCGGCGCGCGCAGCTCGATCAGCCGCTTCAGGCGGTTGTTGCGGTTGATGACGCGGCGATAGAGGTCGTTCAGGTCGGAGGTCGCGAAACGGCCGCCATCGAGCGGCACCAGCGGACGCAGATCCGGCGGGATGACCGGGATCATGGTCATCACCATCCATTCCGGCTTGTTGCCGGACTCCTGGAAGGCCTCGATGATCTTGAGGCGCTTCATCAGCTTCTTCGGCTTGAGCTCGGACGTCGTCGTCGCGATCTCATGCTTCAGATCGGCGTTGATCTGGTCGAGATCGAGCGCGCGCAGCATCTCGCGGATCGCTTCCGCGCCGATCATCGCCGTGAAGGTATCCGCGCCATACTCCTCCTGGCAGCGGACATACTCCTCCTCGGAGAGCAGCTGGCGGTCCTTGAGCGGGGTCAGGCCCGGCTCCAGCACCACATACGACTCGAAATAGAGGATGCGCTCGAGGTCCTTGAGCGGCATGTCCATCAGCAGGCCGATGCGCGAGGGCAGCGACTTCAGGAACCAGATATGGGCGACCGGCGCCGCGAGCTCGATATGGCCCATGCGCTCGCGCCGGACGCGTGCCAGCGTCACCTCGACGCCGCACTTCTCGCAGATCACGCCCTTGAACTTCATGCGCTTGTACTTGCCGCACAGGCACTCATAGTCCTTGATCGGCCCGAAGATGCGGGCGCAGAACAGCCCGTCGCGCTCCGGCTTGAAGGTCCGGTAGTTGATGGTCTCGGGCTTCTTGATCTCGCCGAACGACCAGGACGCGATCTTTTCCGGGCTGGCGATCGAGATCTTGATCGCATCGAACGCCTGCTGCACCGGCTGCTGGCCGAAAAGGTTCATGACCTCTTGCTTCATAGCCTGTCTCCTATGGCCGGTGGGGTTTCAAGGGAAACCGCCCTGCCCGGCCTTTGATCCATCGGCCGGCGGCGTGAGTGCCGCCGGCATGAGTAACGAACGCTGCCGTGCCCCTCGGGGCGCGGCGGCTTACTCGGCCGCCTCGGCCGGGGGCAGCTCGCCCGGCCTCGGCTTGTTGCTGATCAGCTCGACATTGAGACCGAGCGAACGCATTTCCTTGACGAGCACGTTGAAGCTCTCCGGGATGCCGGCCTCGAAATTGTCTTCGCCACGCACGATCGACTCGTAGACCTTGGTGCGGCCCGCGACGTCGTCCGACTTCACGGTCAGCATTTCCTGCAGCGTGTAGGCGGCGCCGTAGGCTTCGAGGGCCCAGACCTCCATCTCGCCGAAGCGCTGGCCGCCGAACTGCGCCTTGCCGCCGAGCGGCTGCTGGGTGACGAGCGAGTACGGGCCGATCGAGCGCGCATGGATCTTGTCGTCGACCAGGTGGTGCAGCTTCAGCATGTAGATGTAGCCCATCGTCACCTTGCGGTCGAAAGGCTCGCCGGTCCTGCCATCGTACAGCGTGGACTGCCCAGAGCTGTGCAGCCCGGCCTGCTCCAGGAGCCGCTCGATATCGGCCTCCTTGGCGCCGTTGAACACCGGCGTCGCCATCGGCACGCCGCGACGCAGGTTCTGGCCCATCTCGACCAGCTCGTCGTCGTTCATCGAGGCAACGATCTCGTTGTCCTCGTAGACCGCTTCGAACGAGGCCCTCAGCGCCTTGGAATCATGCGCCTTGCGATAGGCGTCGAGCGCCTTGCCGATCTGCTTGCCGAGGCCTGCGGCGGCCCAGCCCAGATGGGTCTCCAGGATCTGTCCGACGTTCATGCGCGAGGGCACGCCGAGCGGGTTCAACACGATGTCGGCATGGGTACCATCCTCGAGGAACGGCATGTCCTCCGCCGGCACGATGCGCGAGACCACGCCCTTGTTGCCGTGGCGGCCGGCCATCTTGTCGCCCGGCTGGATCTTGCGCTTCACCGCGACGAAGACCTTGACCATCTTCATCACGCCCGGAGGCAGCTCGTCGCCGCGCTGCAGCTTCTCGACCTTGTCGAGGAAGCGCTGCTCGAGGCGCTTCTTCGACTCGTCGTACTGCTTCCGCATCGCCTCGATTTCGGTCATCAGGGCGTCGTCCGCCGTGGCGAACAGCCACCACTGCGAACGCGGGAACTCGCTCATCGCCTCGCGGGTGATGACCGTGTCCTTCTTGAAGCCCTTCGGACCGGCAAGACCGGTCTTGCCGGTCAGGATCTCGGCCAGACGCGCGAAGGTGTTGCGGTCGAGGATCGCCTGCTCGTCGTCGCGGTCCTTGGCGAGACGCTCGATCTCCTCGCGCTCGATCGCCTGGGCGCGCTCGTCCTTGTCGACGCCATGGCGGTTGAAGACGCGCACTTCGACGATCGTGCCCTGCACGCCCGGCGGGACGCGCAGCGAGGTGTCGCGGACATCGGAAGCCTTCTCGCCGAAGATGGCGCGCAGCAGCTTCTCTTCCGGCGTCATCGGGCTCTCGCCCTTCGGCGTGATCTTGCCGACCAGGATGTCGCCGGCGGCGACTTCCGCACCGATATAGACGATGCCGGCTTCGTCGAGGTTCTTCAGCGCCTCTTCCGAGACGTTCGGAATGTCGCGCGTGATTTCCTCAGGGCCGAGCTTGGTGTCGCGGGCCATGACCTCGAATTCCTCGATATGGATCGAGGTGAAGATGTCTTCCGAGACGATCTTCTCCGAGAGCAGGATCGAGTCCTCGAAGTTGTAGCCGTTCCACGGCATGAACGCGACGAGCACGTTGCGGCCGAGAGCGAGCTCGCCGAACTCGGTCGACGGGCCGTCCGCGACGATGTCGCCCTTCTTGACGATGTCGCCGACACGGACCAGCGGGCGCTGCGTGATGCAGGTCGACTGGTTCGAGCGCTGGAACTTCTGCAGACGATAGATGTCGACGCCCGGCTTGGTCGGGTCCATCTCGTCGGAAGCGCGGATGACGATACGGGTCGCGTCGACCTGGTCGACGATACCGGCGCGGCGGGCCGCGATGGCGGCGCCGGAGTCGCGGGCGACCGCGGCCTCCATGCCGGTGCCGACGAAGGGCGCGTCGGCGCGGACCAGCGGCACCGCCTGGCGCTGCATGTTCGAGCCCATCAGCGCGCGGTTCGCGTCGTCGTTCTCGAGGAACGGGATCAGCGCGGCGGCGACGGAGACGACCTGCTTCGGCGAGACGTCCATGAAGTCGACCTTGTCGACCGGCGTGACGATGACTTCGCCGGCGCGGCGGCAAACGATCAGATCATCGGTCAGGCGGCCTTCAGCGTCGACCGCGGCATTCGCCTGGGCGACGTTGTACTTCGCCTCCTCCATCGCCGAGAGATAGATGATCTCGTCGGTCTGCTTGCCGTCGCGGATGCGGCGGTACGGGCTCTCGATGAAGCCGTACTTATTGACGCGGGCGAAGGTCGCGAGCGAGTTGATCAGGCCGATGTTCGGGCCTTCCGGCGTCTCGATCGGGCAGATGCGGCCGTAATGCGTGGTGTGCACGTCGCGCACCTCGAAGCCGGCGCGCTCGCGGGTCAGACCACCCGGTCCAAGCGCCGAAAGACGACGCTTGTGAGTGACTTCCGAGAGCGGGTTCGTCTGGTCCATGAACTGCGAGAGCTGCGAGGAGCCGAAGAACTCGCGCACCGCGGCGGCCGCGGGCTTCGCGTTGATCAGGTCCTGCGGCATCACGGTGTCGATGTCGACCGAGGACATGCGCTCCTTGATGGCGCGCTCCATGCGCAGCAGACCCAGGCGATACTGGTTCTCCATGAGCTCGCCGACCGAGCGCACGCGCCGGTTGCCAAGATGGTCGATGTCGTCGATCTCGCCCTTGCCGTCACGCAGGTCGACCAGCGCCTTGACCACGGCGAAGATGTCTTCCTTGCGCAGGATGCGCACGGTGTCCTCGGCGTCGAGGTCGAGGCGCATGTTCATCTTGACGCGGCCGACGGCCGAGAGGTCGTAGCGCTCGGCGTCGAAGAACAGCGACTGGAACATGTTCTCGGCCGTCTCGAGCGTCGGCGGCTCGCCCGGACGCATCACCCGGTAGATGTCGAACAGCGCTTCCTCGCGGCGCGAGTTCTTGTCGACCTTGAGGGTGTTGCGGATATAGGGGCCGACCGTGATGTGGTCGATGTCGAGCACCGGCAGCTCCTCGAAGCCCGCATCGAGCAGGGCCTTGAGGCTCTTCTCGTCGATCTCGTCGCCGGCCTCGGCGAAGACCTCGCCGGTCTGCGGGTTGACGAGGTCCTCGGCGATATACTGGCCGTAGAGATCGTCATCGCTGGCGCGCAGGAACTTCAGGCCCTTCTCGGCGAGCTGGCGCGCGGTACGCGCGACGAGCTTCTTGCCGGCCTCGACCACGACCTCGCCGGTGTCGGCGTCGATCAGGTCGACGCTCGCCTTGAAGCCCTTCATGCGCTCGGCGTCGTAGGGCACGCGCCAGCCATCGCCGTCGCGGGTGTAGGAGATGTGGTTGTAGAAGCGGTTGAGGATCTCCTCACCGTCCATGCCGAGCGCGAACAGCAGCGAGGTCACCGGGATCTTACGCTTGCGGTCGATGCGCGCGTAGACGATGTCCTTGGCGTCGAACTCGATGTCGAGCCAGGAGCCGCGATAGGGGATGATGCGGGCGGCGAAGAGCAGCTTGCCCGAGGAATGGGTCTTGCCCTTGTCGTGATCGAAGAACACGCCCGGCGAACGGTGCATCTGCGAGACGATGACGCGCTCGGTGCCATTGACGATGAAGGTGCCGTTGTCGGTCATGAGCGGCATCTCGCCCATGTAGACGTCCTGCTCCTTGATGTCCTTGACCGACTTGGCCTGGGTGTCCGGGTCGATATCGAACACGATCAGGCGCAGGGTCACCTTGAGCGGCGCCGAGAAGGTCATGCCGCGCTGGCGGCACTCGTCGACGTCGTATTTCGGCGGCTCGAAGGTGTACTTCACGAATTCGAGCAGCGAGGCGCCCGAGAAGTCGCCGATCGGGAACACCGACTTGAAGACCGACTGCAGGCCTTCGTCGCTGCGGCCGCCCTTCGGCTCGTCGATCATCAGGAACTGGTCATAGGACGCCTTCTGAACCTCGATGAGGTTCGGCATCTCCGCCACTTCCTTGAGCTTGCCGAAGAACTTCCGGACGCGCCTGCGGCCCTGGAGAGAATTGACCATGGTGTTCCTCGCAATCTCGGACGGCTCACCCGGCGGTCCGGGTTCTGGCGGTCGGGCCGCCGGGTGAGCCGTTCGGCGCCTCGGCGCCGACTTTCAACTGGATGAACCGTCACGCCGCTGCGCGATGATCCCTGCACACGTCGCCCCGCCCCGCGGAAACGACGCAACAGCCCCGGAGGCGGCGAGCCGCCCCGGGACTGTGCTTGTCGACTAGTTTCGGACCGGCATCAGCCGGCCCTGCTCACTTGAGCTCGACCTTGGCGCCGACGGCCTCGAGCTGCTTCTTGAGCTTCTCGGCCTCGTCCTTGGCGACGGCTTCCTTGACCGGCTTCGGAGCGGCTTCGACCAGATCCTTGGCTTCCTTGAGGCCCAGGCCGGTGATGGCGCGGACTTCCTTGATCACCTCGATCTTCTTGTCGCCGGCCGAGGCCAGGACAACGGTGAACTCGGTCTGCTCTTCGACGGCGGCGGCGGCAGCGCCAGCGGCCGGGCCAGCCGCAACGGCGACGGCGGCGGCGGCGGAGACGCCCCACTTCTCTTCGAGCATCTTGGCGAGGTCAGCGGCCTCGAGAACGGTGAGCGACGAGAGTTCGTCGACGAGCTTGGCGAGATCGGCCATTTTTCAGCTTCCTGATGTAAGAGGTTCGAACGATTAGGGTGTGACGGCTGCTCAGGCAGCGTTCTTGTCGGCGTAGGCCTTGACCACGCGCGCCAGCTTCCCGGCAGGCGCGTTCGTGAGCTGCGCGAGCTTGGTCGCCGGGGCCTGGACGAGGCCGACGATCTTGGCACGCAGTTCATCGAGCGAGGGCATCGTGGCCAGGGCCTTGACACCATCGGGGTTCAGGGCGGTCGTGCCCATCGCGCCGCCCAGGATCACGAGCTTGTCGTGATCCTTGGCGAAGGCGACGGCGACCTTCGGCGCCGCGACCGGATCGCTGGAATAAGCGATCAGGGTGGGTCCCTTCAGCAGCGGGCTGATGGACGCGACGTCGGTGCCTTCAAGAGCGATCTTGGCAAGCCGGTTCTTTGCGACCTTCACGGTGGCGCCATTGGCCTTCATCTCGCGACGAAGCTTCTGGAACTGGGCCACCGTCAAGCCCGCATAGTGGGCCACGACGACGACCGACGTCTTCGAGAAGACATCGTTCAGCGTCGCGACGGCATCAGATTTTGCCGCTCTATCCACTGGGCTCTCTCCGGTAGGCGACAGGCTTTCACACCCGTCGCCAGTTGCACGTGCCGCTCTTCGCGAGAGCCGGTTGACACCGACCCCTCGCCAGAGCGACGCTCAGTGCCCTGTCCCCAGCCATGGCCGAAGCCGTGATCGGGCGAGATGGTTCGAACCTCGTTCGGCGCCTTTCGGCTCCGGCAGAGTTCTTGCACCGTCTATGCAGGCCTCTTGGCGAAATTATGCCCTCGGACGAACCGGGAGCACCTGCAGTCTCAGACAGGACTGGACGCCAGGCCCCAGGAAATCGCTTTCCTCGCTCCCGGCATCCATTCTTCGGCGGCGAACCACCGAAAAACGCGAAACGGACCCCCTCGTGCAAAGCACGCGGAAGCCCCGACACTTATGGAAACACGGGGAAGTTCATAGCCTCTCCCCCGGCTTCTGCCAAGTGGCAATCCTTGCGAGCTTTCGCAAGGTGGGGCAGCGGCCGCATGAGGCGGCCGCGAAAGCAGGATGCGAAGCGCGGAAATCGGCCCTTCGCGCCCCGCCCCAGGACGGCTTCAGCCGCCCATCACCGTGTTCGGCTCGATCTTGACGCCCGGACCCATGGTCGAGGAGATCGCGACGCGCTGGATGTAGGTGCCCTTGGCGCCGGCCGGCTTGGCCTTCGAGACCGAATCGACGAACGCCTTGATGTTCTCCGAGAGCTTCTCGGCGTCGAACGAGACCTTGCCGACGGCGGCATGCACGATGCCAGCCTTCTCGACGCGGAACTCGACCGAACCGCCCTTCGAGGCGGCGACGGCGTTGACCAGGTCCATGGTGACCGTGCCGACGCGCGGGTTCGGCATCAGGCCGCGCGGGCCGAGCACCTTACCGAGACGACCGACCAGACCCATCATGTCCGGGGTGGCGATGCAGCGGTCGAAATTGATCTCGCCCTTCTGCACGGCCTCGACCAGGTCCTCGGCGCCGACGATGTCGGCACCGGCCTTCTTGGCCTCCTCGGCCTTGGCGCCACGGGCGAACACCGCGACGCGCAGGGTGCGGCCCGAACCGTTCGGCAGGTTGCAGACGCCGCGAACCATCTGGTCGGCATGACGCGGGTCGACACCGAGATTCATCGCGACCTCGACGGTCTCGTCGAACTTGGCGCTGGCGCGATCCTTGATCATCGCGACGGCTTCGGCGAGCGGGTAGAGCTTGGTCCGGTCGATGCCCTCACGGGCCTTGACGACGCGCTTTCCAACATGAGCCATGTTCAGTCCCCCCTCAGCCCACGACTTCCAGGCCCATGGACCGGGCGGAGCCGCGGATCATGGTCATGGCGGCATCGACGTCGTTGCAGTTGAGATCGGCCATCTTCTTCTCGGCGATCTCCTGGACCTGCGCGGCGGTGACCTTGCCGGCGGCGCCACCCTTGCCCGGGGTCTTCGAACCCGAGGTCAGGCCGGCGGCCTTCTTCAGGAAGTAGGACACGGGCGGCTGCTTCATCTCGAAGGTGAAGGAGCGGTCCTGATACGCGGTGATGATCACCGGGATCGGCATGCCCTTTTCCATCTGCGCGGTCTTCGCATTGAAGGCCTTGCAGAATTCCATGATGTTGAGGCCGCGCTGACCGAGCGCGGGACCGATCGGCGGCGACGGATTGGCCGCGCCCGCCGGAACCTGAAGCTTCACGTAGCCCGTGATCTTCTTTGCCATGATGGCTGCTCCTGCCGTCCATCCCGGCGCCTACCGGAACGACGACGCCCCATCCGGAAACCGAGTTCGTTCCGGAACGGGGTGGTTGCAGAGCGTGGTACGGCAGGGAATCCCGGTTGGCGGCCGGCCGACCTCCCACGCATGTGAGGGGCGCCCTATCGCACAACCCGGCCGGAAAGGGAAGCCCCGCCAGCATGCGGCGGCGGACCGCCCTTTCCGGCTCGACGCGCCCGGGAATGCCCGCAAATGCGAAGGCCCGCGCCGGTATGCGGCGCGGGCCCTCATGTTCGATGGCGAGAGGCGCCCGTCCGGGCTGCCTGCCCCGAATCGACCTCAGAGCTTCTCGACCTGGCCGTATTCGAGCTCGACCGGCGTGGCGCGGCCGAAAATCGAGACCGCGACCTTGAGGCGGGCGCGACCATGGTCGACATCCTCGACGACGCCGTTGAAGGAGGCGAAGGGGCCGTCGGCGACCTTGACCTGCTCGCCGACCTCGAAGACCACCGTCGGCTTCGGACGCTCGATGCCCTCGGCGACCTGACCCTTGATGCGCAGCGCCTCGTTCTCGGGGATCGGCATCGGCTTGGCCTTGTCAGCCCCGAGGAAGCCGGTGACCTTCGGCGTGTTCTTGATGAGGTGGTAGACCTCGTCGGTCATCTCGCACTTCACCAGCACATAGCCGGGGAAGAATTTGCGCTCGGCGTCAACCTTGCGGCCGCGGCGGACCTCGACGACCTTCTCGGTCGGGACCAGCACCTCTTCGAACTTGTCGGCGAGATTGCGCTGCGCCGCCTGGTCCTTGATCGACTGGGCGACCTTGTTCTCGAAGTTCGAATAGGCGTGGACGATGTACCAGCGAGTGTTCACGTTCGTGGGTTCCGTTCAGCGCGCGCCGAGGATGAGGCCGAGACCCCAGCGGATCATCGTATCGGCAAAGAGGAAAAACAGGCTGAAGACCAGCACCATGACCAGCACCATCCCGGTGGTGATCAGGGTCTCGCGGCGCGAGGGCCAGGTCACCTTGGAGGCTTCGCTGCGCACCTGCTGCAGGAAGCTGAACGGGTTCGTCTTCGCCATCGGGCCGTCACCTTAAGGTTCCGGAACGCCGCCGCGACCAAGCGCGCAAGCGACGATTCGGTACGTCCTGAAAGATTCGCGGCGCGGGGCTCAGGGAGCCGCGCGCCGTCGTGAGCCGCTTCTTACAACGCTATGGCGCGCTAGCCAAGCGCTTTCGCGGCAGCGCCCGAAAGCCGGGTCGGGAGCCCGCTCGAGACGATCCTCCCGCAGCGTGCCTTTGCATGCCGGGGAAGAGGCAAGGCCGACTGCCTATGGCAGTGAGATGGATCACCGTGACCGCGTCCCAACGGACGCGCGGTGATCTAGACGATGCAGAGCCAGGTCAGGATGCCCATGGCGGACAGGGCGAAGAGCGAAAGGCTGGCGATGGCGTCTGGCGGCAGATGATGCATGGCTCGGGTCCGGAGATTGCCCGTCCCGGTAGCCCTCGCCCATGACAGTCGCGCGACGCCGCAGCCCCGCAACGAGAAAGGGCGGCTCCACCGCAGTGGAACCGCCCTTTTCGATCGCTCATCGCGATGAAGTCCTGGCAGGGGCGGCAGGGCTCGAACCTGCGACACCCGGTTTTGGAGACCGGTACTCTACCAACTGAGCTACACCCCTGTAGTCGCGGGTTGCTTAGCCCGAACGACGCCGGCATTTCAAGTCGAAAACACACGGCGCCGTGGAAAGTTCACAGGCTCGCTCAGGCGGCATAGGGCCCGAGCTGCTCGGCATAGCGCTTGACCAGCTCCAGCCCGAAGGCGCTCGGCCGCTGCGCCGGGCTGCGATCATGGATCTCGATGCCGGCGCGGGCCCCGAAAATGCGCTTTCCGTAGCAGAGCAGGCTCTCGATCGACTGCATGATGAAGACGATCGCCGGCAGCACCTCGCGATAGGCCTCTTCGGCGCCCTCGGCATCGCCGGCGAGGAATCGATTATAGGCGCGCAGCGCGTAGTCGATCGTATCGGGCGCCAGCAGCAGGCCGACGCAGCCCGCCCGCAGATTGTCGGCGAGTTCCAGCCCGCCGCGGCCGTTCATCACCGGCAGGCGGCCCTCGGTCACCGAGATCAGCTGCTGGATATCGGTGGCCGGCCCCTCGCCCTTGATCAGGCAGATATTCGGGTGCTGGCGCACCAGCTCGCGAATATCCTCCGAGGAGAGCCCGCGGCCCATATAGGCCGGCGCGTTCTGGATCGCGACCGGCAGCGAGGTCGCCTCGGCGATTCGCCCGAAGAAGCGGATATATTCGGCCGCGCCAAAGGAGCCGACCATCGGCGGCTGCAGAATCACCCAGTCGGCCTTGGCCGCTTCGGCCGCCTTGACCTGCTCGACCTGCTCGGCGACCGAGCCGCCGAACATGGTGAAGGCGAGCGGCACCTTGCCGGCAACGTCCTCCGCCACCCAGTCGATCACCGTCCGGCGCTCGGCCAGGCTGAGCTTCGAGACCTCGGTCGCAAGCCCGAGCGCCGCCATGCCGTGAACGCCGAGCCCGAGGCAGATTTCCGTCTGGCGCTTCATCGCCGCCCGGTCGAGCCGCTCCTGCGCGTCGAACAGCGCGAAGGCGATGGCATGAATGCCGGTGAAGGGCGGCTTGAAGGCCATCTCGAATTCCTCCCTGAGATTCGTGCGGGCTGTCCCGCCGTTTCAGCCCCATTGAGCATGGGGCGCGCCGCGCGTGCAGCGGCGTTTGCGACGGGGCCCTGCCCGGGCCGCGCATGCATAAAGGAAAAGGGCGGTGTCGCCACCGCCCTTCCTGGATTCTGTCCCGGCCGGAAGGGCCGGGGCGATGTCCTGCGCGTACGCGAGGATCGTAGCGGCGACGCCTGCACCGCAAAGTTTGCGGTTTCCGCGAACGTCGTTGTTGCCTCGATCAGGCGAGGATCGAAGCAACAACCCCTGCTCCAACCGTGCGGCCGCCTTCACGGATGGCGAAGCGCAGCTTCTCTTCCATCGCGATCGGCACGATCAGGTGCACTTCCATCGAGATGTTGTCGCCCGGCATCACCATCTCCGTGCCTTCCGGCAGGTGCACCACGCCGGTCACGTCCGTCGTGCG